>JBIOHP010000006.1:0-200733 GCA_044449065.1 Bacteroidota bacterium | reverse complement strand
GTCTCAGACTGTGTGAAAAGTCATTGCGAGTCCCGTCATTCTTTTTGACGGGACGTAGCAATCTCCTTATATCAATGCAAATTACAAAACTTTGAATCTTGTTTAAACGATGACTCCGAGTTTTCACACAGTTTGTCTCCGTGGGGATGATCGTGGTGGCGCTCTGTGCCGTTTAGCGTGGAACATAGAATATTTATTTATCTTTGACATAGAATAATATACAGAAGAGTAGTTTGTCCTTTCTTTTCGGAAAGAAAGGATCCGCCAAGGCGGACTCGAGAATAAATGACTGAATATTTTCATCTCTTTGGGCGGGAAACAAACTCATCCCGTCAATGTCGCCATTTTGACACAGACGGGATTCAGACAATGTTTCCCGATAAATTCGATTCGATGAAAATATTCCGGGCGTCATTTATTCTCAGGCGGTTAGAAACTGCATACCAGATGTAATTATTTCTTCCTATTGACGCGCACGGAATTCTGATGCCGAAAACAGCAATGAAGTTTATCCGCCAATTCTATCTTGACGGTACGATCCCCCTCAATTTTCAAGGGGGCAGGGGGTGGTCGGATGAAGTGAGGGACAAGATTGTTTAACCCAACCCCAACCCTTTTCCGATAAAATCCCCTCGGCTGCACTGTGTTGAAGCGCAACCCGTTCTGCGTTTGTTCCAGGATGATCACGGTATCGGCGGCGCTGCGGAGCATCCCGAAGAGGGTATCTTTTCCCGCCGGCGCGCCGGTCACTTCCACATCCGCGACGACAATATGGACATTCTGCCGCGTCAGCATCCGCAGCGTGCGAAAAACGCGGCACAGACTCTGCCGGCATTCGGCAAGCTTCACCTGTTCATCGTAGTAGGTATCGAGCAATCCCAGGACGACGGCGAGGCGGCACGGCGATGTTTGCGCGAAGCGCGTGAGCTTTATCGTCAGCGCGGCTTCGGTCTGGTAGGCGGTGAACGAACGCGTCACGTGAGTCCGGCGCAGCAATGCCTTGGGCGGGAAGCTGCAGCTCAGCGTATCAACCGGCCATGTGCCCGGAAAGGTTGCCGTCCTCGTGTTGGTTCCTACGAAACCGCCGTTCATGTAAGCAGTCACCCGCATCGTGGCAGCGTCATCGCAGCCGAGTTCCTGGCACGAGTACATGATCGAGAAATCGGTAAGTGCCTGGTTAAAGCGGATGAGAAGATCCGCAAGGTAGATGCTGTTGGGATAGATACAGCGGCCGGCAAATCCCTGCGGCGTGAAGCCAAGCACGTTGGCGTCCTGGATGGAATACCCCCGACCTGTCGCCGAGAAGTAGGCGGTTATTCCGCCAACCGTTTGTGATATCGGGAGAGGCGAGTGAAGCGGGGCATTGTCGAAATCAAACAGCATCTGCTGGACGGTTTGGCAACACGCCGCTTTTTATTGGCAATCCCATAATATTGTTCCAGCGTCTTCAAATCATATCCGAACGGCGAGAGAAGCGTTTCAATCGCTTTTAACAATAGCTCGGTGTATTTCCCGATGTCGTACCCATCGGCGAGATCGTAGGTGAGCATGCTCTTCGCTTTCTGGGCGTCGCGTTTGCCGGATTGATCGATGATGATAAACTCGATTGTTTCTCCCGCGCGAACTGTTATGCCGAAATGCTTCAACTCGCGCACCACCAGCGCGTTCACGGTATTGCTCGCGTAGGCGTCCACTTCTTTCTGCACTCTTCTGCGCAGCACTAATTCTTTCGGGTTGACGCGCCCGCTGCGCAGTTCATCCAGATAAAATGCCGCTTCGCTCAGAAGCTTCGGGGTAAGCGCTTTCACCTCGCGCACATTATTGCAATCGGCAAGTATTTCCAGGAGATGCTTCTGCATTCGCTTGATATAGTAGGGAGTATCTTTGCGGCGCGCCTCTATGCCGCGCACTTTCATCTCGCCGTGGTCGTACCAGCCGACATATTTACCCGAGGTCGGTATGCCGGGATCGGTTTTAGACGACGGGAAGAGAATCCAGTTGTAAATCCCCTCCAGCGAAATATCCACGCCCACCACATCTTTGATGCGGGCGCAGAGTTTCAGGTAATCTTCCTGCGTCGCTCTTTCTTTCTTCAACCAGATGCAATCGATAATGGCGTGGATGAGATGATAGCCCTCTCCTTCGGCAACTTCTTTCGCGGTCAGCAGCGCCTCGCGCGAAAATGCGTTCACCGCTTCGTGCGCTTCGATCCTGCCGAACCGGGCGTTCTTGTATCCCAAATATCCGAAGCAGGTAACCAGCATCCATTTCAACGCGTTCTGCATCCGGTCGTATTTCTGATATTCCTTTTGGGTCTTCGCTTCCTTTTTCCGCTTCTTGTAATAAGCGCGTTTCACCAGCACCGGTTTGAGCGTGGCGGGGACGATGCCGCGGCGTTTTTCGCAAATGCTGTAACCAAGTTCCGGCACTACTTCGTTATGGCAGCAGGAGCAGTTGATCGTTTCGGGACTGATATTATGCATCTCCATTAAGCTGGGGTACATGCTGGCAAAATCAAGTTCGGCGACGCTCTCATGGTAGCCGGGATCGGGCATAAAGACCAGCCCGCCGCGGTCGCTGAGCAGCAGCTCATCGGCGGTTTTGAAATCTTCCCCCTCTTTTTTTTCCGCGGGGATGAGGATATTGTTGCGGTACGCGTAGCTCATCTGCATGCTTGCCAAGCCGGTGCCGATTGCGGCGCGCGATTGTTTTTGCATGGGAAGCTGGCTCAGGCGCGCAAGTTCGATCACTCCTTCAATATCCGATTCGCCCATGATGAAGCTGTTCTCGGAATCCATGTGCCATCTGCCCGCGAGCATCAGCGCGGCGTCACGGTGAATGATCTGGCCGTACGTCCAATACTGGCGTTCTTTGGTTGTGAAATAATTCTGCGACAGATCGCGGTTGAGGAAAAGCGGTATGCCGCAGCGTTTCGAGGCGCCGATGAGTGTGGGAAGCAGAGTGGCGTCGCCCCAGGAAGTGATGATGGCGTGAGGATCGCAGCAGCGCAGATGATTGTTGAACGTTTGAAGAACATCCGCCGGATTATCCTGCTCGATAGTGTACGTTTTGCCCTCGTAGCTCAGCTCAAGCATAAGGGATCGGGTGAATTTCGCGGCGTAGCGTTCGGTGCCGTTCCGCATCACCATCACGCGCAGGTCGGGCACATCGTAATTGACGCTGTCGTGGGAATCTTCAAGGATTATCCGTTCGAGGAGCGGTTGTGGTGAATCCCCTGTTGGGTTGCCGACGATAAATTTGCACCGCGCAAGCGGAAAGACCTGCCGGTCGTAGAGATACATTTGCGCCAGCGGGATGTTGCTGTTATAAAACACATAGTGTGGAAGAAATTTTTGCAGCGACCGCACGCACGCGTTGAAGGCGAGCGGATCATGCACGGTGACGCTCATCACCTCAACATCCACTCCGCTGAAAAGCTCTAATTTGCGTTCACTTCCCGTCACGACAGGGAGTTTGAGATTGCGCAGCAACCGCTCGGTTTTTTGTCTCTCGCTTTTCGCGTTATCCGTAAAATAGAGATAGAAGACAGGATGGAATGGATCGAAGCAGGCGTGCATGTTCCCCTGCTCATCGAGGAGCCAAACCGTCATCCCGTTTCGCGCGGGGTATACATCAAAAAACCAGCCGTTGAGAATCATGAAATATATTTGTTATTGAAGCTCATTGAAAAACACGCAAGTTGTCATTCCAGAGCATTTTATTTTTCACATTTAATTCAGTATTATAGCATCATGTGCGGACGCTTTACCCATACTGTTGATAAAGTCGAATTCATCATTGAGCGGTTCAAAGCCGAGCTTGCTCCCGGTTTTGAGGGATACCAACCCTCGTATAATGTCGCGCCGGGGCAGCTTGTTCCCGTCGTCGTTGCCAAAGAGGGAAGGCGGTATCTCCTGAATATGTTGTGGGGATTCGTTCCTCCCTGGGGCGGAAAGGAGGAAGGGAAAATCATGCAGCAAATCAATATCCGCGATGATACGATAGCGAAGAACAAATTTTTCCGCGACCGTTTGTCCGGCAACCGCTGCATCTTCGTCGCCGACGGGTTTTATGAGTGGCAGAAGCCGACAGAATTCCGTGATCTTCCGCGCGGAGAAAAATTGCCGAAGGGCGTCCGGAAAACTCCCTACTACATAATCGGCAAAGAGCGGGGATTTCTTCCGCTTGCCGGGTTGTGGCGGACGGCGGAGATAAAGGAAAAACCTGTTGCGACCGCCGCAATCATCACCACAAGCCCCAACCGTGTCATGAAAGAAATTCACAATCGTATGCCGGTTATTCTTGGCAATGACGGCGTGGAGCGGTGGCTCGATTCCGCTGAAAAAAAATATTCGCATCTTGAAGAACTCCTTATTCCTTATTCCGCCGGGCTTACCGCGTACGTCGTATCGGATATCGTCAACAACAACCGCTACAACGATCCGCGGTGCATTGAACCGGCGGCATCTCCTTCTTCCTGATATTGTTCGACGCGGAGCGCGATACTCCGCCTCAAATGAATTACATTCACGCTTCGACTAATAATCACGGCGGCAGCAACAGTTCGTTTGCCGGCTCTCCGAGGAGAGGATCGTGATGGGCTTCCTGCAGCATAAAGAGAGCCCGCTCAAGTTTCCCGATCTGTTTATATTGCTCAAGGAGCATGCTCATCATGATGGTATCGAGCGGCTCTTCGTCCGCGATGAAGGCGCCGGCGGCAAGATGCACTTTCGGCGCGCGCCACATCTCATCAAACAATAGCTGGTCTTCCTTCCGCAGCGCCCTGCGGAATTTGCTCCACGCGCTTTTGTTGTTTTCTATGACAAGGGTGAAGGTGTCGTTGTTTCGTCCCATAGCGTTGTTCTCCGGCGTTCCCGGCATGTGTTGAAGCGTAACCCGTTCTGCGTTTGTTCCAGGATGATCACGGTATCGGCGGCGCTGCGGAGCATCCCGAAGAGCGTATCTTTTCCCGCCGGCGCGCCGGTCACTTCCACATCCGCGACAACAATATGGACATTCTGCCGCGTCAGCATCCGCAGCGTGCGGAAGACGCGGCACAGACTTTGCCGGCATTCGGCAAGCTTCACCTGTTCATCGTAGTACGTATCGAGCAATCCCAGGATGACGGCGAGGCGGCACGGCGATGTTTGCGCGAAGCGCGTGAGCTTTATCGTCAGCGCGGCTTCGGTCTGGTAGGCGGTGAACGAACGCGTCACGTGAGTCCGCTGCAGCAATGTTTTTGGCGTGACGCCAAGGGAAGAAGCGATCCGCGAGAGCGTGTAGCTGTTGAACCGCATCGCGCCATCGATCACGGCAAACGGTTCATGCGTCGCCGCTGCAAGCGCGAGACTGAGCGTGAAGACGCCGGAGTTGCCGCACAACAAAGAAAGCGCTGCGGGCTGCCGCCGGATGTTGTCGCGGACGATTTCCCAGCCGGCCGGTCGTTGAAGTTCAAGTGTATTCGTCGATTGCATACTTAATGATACGACATTTTTGTCGTTTTGTCAATAGGTAAAACGATAAATATGTCGTGTTTTTTTACGCTGGAAAAGAGAAGAAAAGCTGTTTATAATGCCCGTAAGACTGTAAGAATATTGAACTTACGGCAGAGGGAGAACTAAGATATGGCAGGCGGTGTTAAAAATTAAACAAGATACACCCACAAAAAATTGATTTCTTATAAAAATTAGTTTACATTATTGCAGAGAGCATTCCCTCAAGAATGGGTCTACAATTAGAAAAATAACGTTAGCATAGTCAACATATCAATATAATCTCCAATCAATCCCACATCCAATTATAATATCTAATTTATCAGGAAGGAATTTTATCAAATGATGCAAGATCAGAATAGCGGCGGCGGCGGCAGATCCGGAAACAGAGGACCACGAAGAAATTTTGGTCCAAGGGAAATGTTCAAGGCAATGTGCTCAGATTGCGGAAAAGAATGTGAAGTGCCGTTCAAACCCGCAGAAAACAGACCGGTGTATTGCAGAGATTGCTACCCCAAGCACAAGAAGCAAGCGTAAAAAGGACTTTATACAAATAGAAACTCCGCATCGTTCTCTAACAGATCGATGCGGAGTCGTACTAACGGTATCTAAAGATCGTTAGACCTTAGAAACGTTTGTGGCTTGAAGACCTTTCGGTCCGCGCTCTATCTCGAATTCAACGCTATCGCCTTCGTTCAGATTTTTATATCCATCGCCGACAATTGCTTTGAAATGTACGAAGACATCTTCTCCGTCTTTTCTCGAAATGAAGCCAAAACCTTTAGCTCCATTAAACCACTTGACTGTTCCCTTTTCCATGGAACGAATCCTTTCATTGTATTTTTGGTGTAATCCCGCTCGCTGGGAACGGGACAGGTGTACGCCGACTATCTTGTGCTCTTAAACTACGGATTGCTGGCGACACTCACCCTTGCCCGCGCGAAGCGGACATGGAAGGATTCCTGCGGTACATCAGCTCATCTTAAAAGCGCGACACAACCCCTGAAGATTATGCCATCCCATTCGGGATAAAAACGGTGTACTGTTATTTGCGCTTATAAGATAAGTAATTTATCTTTCATATCCAAGATTGTCATTAAAAAATCGTAATTATTTATTTGGTTCTCGCTCAAAAAATATCAATTATGCTTCAAATGGTTCATTTATCGCCATATTTTCATTTTAGCGCCCCGGTTGTGATGCCGATCTCTTGCCACCGGCATGGGCGTCCAACTCCGGTTTTTTCATAAAAATTATTGTTCTACAGTAATCATGCGTATTGCCATTGTTCAAACGTCTCCTGCATTCGGCAAGGTTGATTCCAACGTCAAGGAAGCCATCTCTATGATGTCCGTAGAACAGGCCGATCTGTTCGTGCTGCCCGAATTATTCAATACCGGCTATAATTTTATCGATGAGAAGGAAGTATCCTCGCTCGCCGAGCCCGTTGATGGAGCTACATATCAGGCAATATCCTCCTATTCCCATGAACATGACTGTTATATTGCCTACGGAATTGCCGAGAAAGCCGACCGGCTGTACAATTCCGCCATCCTAACAGGTCCCGATGGTCTTGTCGGATTATATCGCAAAGTCCATCTTTTCTACCGCGAAACGCTCTACTTTGCGCCGGGTAATCTGGGTTTTCCCGTGTTTGATCTTCCCATTGGAAAAATCGGGATAATGATTTGCTTCGATTGGATATATCCTGAGGCAGCGAGAACCCTCGCCTTGAAGGGCGCGCAGCTTCTCGTGCACCCGTCTAACCTGGTGATGCCCCACTGCCCCGACGCCATGGTGACGCGTTGCCTGGAAAACCGGGTCTTCGCCGCAACCTCCAACCGCATCGGGACGGAAGACCGCGGGGGCGAAAAGCTTACCTATATCGGCAGCAGCGAGATCGTATCGCCGAAAGGAAAAATTCTTGCGCGAATGAAAAACACTGAAACCGGCGTCGTCGTGGTCGATATTGATTTGAAGGAAGCGGATAATAAAAAAATTAATCCGTATAATGATCTGATGGATGGACGGAGAAAAGACCACTATTTATTGTAATGACGAAAAAATAATTCCGGGAAATATCCGGGCAGAGCGTGCTGATCGTACCGGCAAGTGGGCTTGTCTAAAAAGAATGAATGAGTCATCCTGAACTTGTTTCAGGATCTAATAAGTGGTAAATATAGATGCTGATCGCGACGCTTCGGGACAGCATGACTCAGTGAAGCGAAGATGATACTTTTTAGACAGCCCCAAGCCCGAAGGGAGGGGTGGTCGGTATGTTGAACCACTTTTCAATAACCCACAGAACTCTTTCACAGTTATTTCAGTTGAATATAGAATGAAATTTTTCCTCATCAACCTCACCATACTATTTGCGATAACAATGACGATGGCTCAACAACCGGTCATACGATACACGCTCGGCATGCCGGAACCTCAAACACATCTGTATGAAGTCCGCATGGAGATCTCAAACTTTTCTCATGAACAATCGCTCGATGTGATTCTTCCGGTGTGGCGTCCCGGCAGGTATCTGGTGCTCGATTTTGCGGGCGGCGTGCAGGAGTTTTCCGCTTTTGGGGGAGGGAAATCTCTTCTGTGGGAAAAAGCGGATAAAACCACCTGGCGTATCACAACGAAAGGTGCAACCTCCATCGAGGTGCGGTACAAGGTGTATGCGAACGAATTCAACCAGCGCACCCGCGGGTTGAACGATCTCCACGGATTTGTGGACGGCGCTGCCGTGTTCATGTACGTTGAAAAATTCCGGAAATTTCCCATTACGCTTGAAGTCGTTCCGTACAATGATTGGCATGTCACAACGGGGCTTGAATTAAAAGAGAAAAATATTTTCACCGCGCCCGATTACGATTATCTGATCGATTGCCCCCTGGAAATTGGCAACCAGAAAGATTTTTCCTTCGATGTGGACGGCGTGCCGCACGTGCTGAGCATTTTTGGCGAAGGAAACTGGACTGCCGATACGCTTATCCGCGATATTTCCAAAATCGTGAAGGCGGAGAAGGATTTTTGGGGATTCTTCCCGTATAAACGGTACGTGTTTTTGCTGGAATGCACGCCAACCTCCGGCGGCGGAACGGAACACATCAACTCTGCAGCGATCGGAACTTCACCCTTCGTTTTTAAGAACCCGGAATCGTACAGGGGGTTCCTCGGCCTCATCTCGCATGAATTTTTCCATACATGGAACGTGAAACAGCTCCGTCCGAAAGGAATTCACCCGTATGATTACACGAAGGAGAATTATTCCGAAGAGCTCTGGGTGGCGGAGGGGACGACCTCCTATTTCGACGAATTGATTCTTGTCCGCGCGGGCTTCGAAACTCCCGCTGCGTACCTTGATCATCTCGCCGCAGCGATCGGCAATGAACGGAGCAGGCCCGGCAATAAAGTTCAATCACTCGCGGAAGCGAGCTACGATGCCTGGATAAAATATTGGAAAGGCACGCAGCAAGCGTATAATTCGGAAGCGGATTATTATGAGCGCGGCGCCATGCTCAGCGGTTTGCTCGATCTGGAGATCAGGCAGCAATCCGGGAATAAAGTTTCGCTCGACGATGTGATGCGGGAGATGATGAAACGTTTTCCGCTTTCCGGTCCGGGCTACACCCTTGCCGATTTCCAGCGGGTTGTTACGGAAACAGCGGGGTTCGATTGCAAGCCGTTCTTCCGCGATTTTGTGTACGGCACAAAACCGTTCGAGTGGGAAAAGGCATGCTCGTACGCGGGATTGGACGTAACCGTGAAAGACAGCGTCCCGAAAGCGTGGCTTGGGATCGGCACATCCGATGGGAGCAACGGGCTCCGGATTACGCGCATCACCGCCGGTTCGCCTGCGTACTATTCAGGATTGGATATCGGTGATGAGATTCTCGCGCTGAACGGTTTCCGCGTCCGCTCGTCAACGCTTGGCGACCGGATCGGCGAGATGAAGCCGGGCGATACGGTGCAGCTCACCGCCTTTCAGAACGATCAGCTTCGCACGTTCACGATAAAACTGGGGACTGCTCCCAAATCGAATTATGTTGTAACACAGACAAAATCCCCCACCGACTTGCAAAAATCAATCTATGAAAGCTGGCTTGGTACGAAATGGAAAGCGGAGGAGAAGAAGTGAGCTCGGTTGAAGAGTTGAAGACATAATGTTTACGGGGTATCCCCATCCCCGACCCGCTACGGGGTCGACTCTGTCTCGCCCGCTCCCTCGAGAAAAAACATCGAGACCCCGACCTTAAAGTTCGCCCTGCTTGTAATATAGACAGGCAGGGCGAGGTACGGCTCTTGACTGGCATAATCTACGTTGCAACATTATTATGCCTGAGTCGTTGTAACTGTGTTACTCCTCCCTGTCCGACCTGACCAGTTGAAAAGCAGTCAGGGTGGAGGGGCGTGGAGTTTTTGGAACGCCGAGCATAGGTTATCGGGGGTGGGCAGGTTTTACTGAGCAAAGCTGGAGCTTTGCTCTACTATACAGAACATCACAGCATTATATCTGCAACTGGCAAATTCTCTGACACGTGGGGTTATCATTTATATCAAATTGAGGTGACACCGGTCATCTACCTCTATTTTGCTTGCGTTGTCAATACGCGTTTTTGACTAACAACGCCTGCAATCGTGGAAAATTACTTTACATAATGCAAATCCGCCAGCATCATATTATGGTACTGGCAAATTCTCTGACTCGTGATTTACTAGAAGATCACATTGCCTCCAAAATCCGGGACAAAACGGATATGATTTTGTCATATTTTGGATAGTTCTTTGTTGGTTTAATACAACTATGGTTAAGTTTTAGTAATAAATGATCGACTTGGAACATGTTTGTTTAAAATCTCTCTGAAATATCGTCAAAGAATTTAATTCGTCCTTTCTTTTTGAAAAGAAAGGACGAAAGAAAACTTGGCTCCAGAAACAATGACTGAATAATTGCGTCTTTTTTGCGAACAAACGAACTCTCCCGTCAGTGTCACCCCATTATGACACTGACGGGATCAGACAGCGTTTGTTCTTAATTTATGCGACGCAATTATTCCGGGCGTCATTGTTTCTGATGCCCTATACCAACTGATTACCAAGCTTTCGGCCTTTGAATTCGCGTCGAACGCATATCGAAGCGAGTGGAGCGGATAAGAACGAATCGCTGTCTAAGTCCCGGCTTCGTTTTTTGAAGACGGGGCGAGTTTGATTCGTTCCCGCACAGCGAGCGAAGATGTTCGATGGGAATTCAACAGCCTTGAGTTTTTCTTTGCTTCTTTCATTTTGTCTCAAGACAAAAGAAAGAAGAAATCTGTAAATATTTCCCTTGCTATTTTAACTAAAAGTCCTTATATTGTATATAGCACATATACTGTAATATCATTATGTTAATTTTTCATTTAATCACAGGCTGAAGCCTGCGGCTACCTATCCTGTCGAGGCGGAGCGAAATTGTGTAAAACTGGTACAGAACTGGTACATTTCTGGTACGGATGTGGTACAGGAAAACATAAAATATCTTTAAATTCAGCCATGTATTGGGTTTTACTCTTTGAATAAAAAATCTGTACCAGTTTTGTACCAGTAATGGAATTCAAGTCCGGGTGTTCTCTCGTTCCACCGCTCCGCAGAGTGTGTAAAAACTCCGATTCGTCGTTTAAATTAGATTCAAAGTTTCACATTTTGCATCGATATGAGGAGATCGCGACGCGGTGATGCTGCTCGCGATGACTTTTCACACGGTCTGAGACCGGGGGAACGAGAAATAATTCATGAACGGGGTTTGTTTTTTTATCCCCTATTCTGTAAGTTGATTGAAAATAAAATACCTCAATGCAAGGACAAACCAACATAGCTGAAGTGGGAGAAGTCGGTCTTATCGAGCGGATCGCGAAAATTGTCACGGTACGATCCGATGACGAAACGCTGCAAAAAAATCTTCTTCTCGGTATCGGCGATGATACTGCGGTGTACCGTCCCACCCCGGGAATGCTGGCACTGCTTACCACAGATTCGTTCATCGAAGGAATCCATTTCGATCTCACGTTTACCTCGTTTCAGCATCTTGGCTGGAAGGCGATGGCTGCGAACGTTAGCGATATCGCATCCATGGGCGGAAATCCCCGTTATGCCGTGATCACGATATCGATACCCAAAAAAGTTTCGGTGGAAATGGTGGAAGAATTTTATAAAGGAGCAGTTGCCGCCTGCAAAAAATACGGCTGTATAATCGCAGGGGGCGATACGACCGCATCAATCGGCAACATCGCGATCACCGTCGCGATGACCGGCGAAGCCGCCGAAGGAAAAATTCTTTTCCGCAAAGGGGCGCAGCCGGGCGATCTTATCTGCGTGAGCGGGCATCTTGGAGCGTCCCATGCCGGTTTGAAAATTCTTCAGCGGGAAAAACAGCGTTTCCTCGATTCCGCCGAACCGCAGAGTTTTCAACCGAACCTCGCACCGTACGCCTTTGCTCTTGAAAAACATCTTATGCCGAAACCGAGAATTGATATTTCAACCCTGCTGGTAACCAAGGTCTCGACCCATTCATGCATCGACATCAGCGACGGGCTTGCATCGGAAGTGCATCGCCTTTGCGCGGCAGGCGGCACGGGAGCGAAAATCTATGAACATAATCTGCCCCTTGATTCCATCACACAAACAATAGCAGGTGAATTTTCGGATCACCCAACCGATTACGCGCTGTATGGCGGCGAAGAATACGAGCTGCTCTTTACCATGAATGATAAGGAGTTTGAGAAACTTGAATCTCTCACCTCCGATGTAACCATTATCGGCAGGATGACCGGACAATCGGAAGGCATCGAGCTGGTCAGGGAAAACGGAGAGCCGGAAGCGCTTCCGTTTTCCGGTTGGGATCATTTTCCATCATTGGCAGAAGGAGTATAACATGCAGCCATCGCGAAGAAGCTTTATCCGCACAGTGACCGGAGGCGTCATCGGCGCCTGGGCGCTGACAGCCATACCCGCCGAATCCCGCGCACGGTATATTCTTTCGCGTGATGAAACAATCAGTCCCGACGATGATGAATACTGGAAAGTAGTCCGCCAGCAGTTTCCCCTCACCCACGACCGTGTGTATTTCAACAACGGCACAATCGGACCATCGCCGTATGTTGTGCGCGAGGCGTTAAAATCTGGCATTGATAATATCGACGCGACCGGCGAGTACGGCGGCGGGGAATATGCCCGCCAAAAAATTGCTAAATTCATCAACGCGGATGAATCGGAAATTTCGATGACGCATAATGTTTCCGAGGGGATCAATATTATTGCTCTGGGATTGCCGCTCAAACGGGGCGATGAAGTTATTTTGACAACGCATGAGCACGTAGGCAACGCGCTGCCGTGGCTCAACCGCGCGAGACATGATGGGATCGTTATCAAAGCGCTCAAGCCGGCGATGACGGCGGAGGAGAACCTCAATCGCATTAACGATCTCATCACAAACAAAACCAGGGTCATCGCTATCCCGCACATTACGTGCACAATCGGACAGGTTTTTCCGATAAAAGAAATTGCGAAATTAGGACATGATAAAGGATTGTGGGTTTTCTTCGATGGTGCGCACGGTCCGGGCACAACGTTGCTCGATATGAAAGATATCAACTGCGATTTCTACGCCACCTGCGGACATAAATGGATGTGCGGACCGAAGGGCACCGGTTTCCTCTATGTTAAAAAAGAACTTCTCGATACTGTCGAAGCTCAGATGGTCGGGGGTTACTCCGATATCGGATGGGACGTTACGACAACCCCGCCCGAGTTTAAGGGTTATGTTCCCACTGCGCACCGGTACGATTACGGCACGCAGAATGCCGCGCTGCAAATCGGGCTTGCAGCCAGCGTCGATTTTCTCTATCAGATTGGAATGGAAAACATTATCGTGAGGGGTAGGGCGCTTTCCGGCAGATTGCAAAAAGGATTGATGGATTTGGGCGACAGGATAGAGATGCTGACTCCCACCGAAGAGCGGTCCCGTGGCTTTGTTGTCGGGTTCAGGTTAAAAAATATGCCGTACGATAAATTCAACGAACACGCCGGCAAGAAAGGATTCCGCATCCGCATTGTGCCTGAAAGCCACCTGAATTCCATCCGCATCTCCACGCATCTCTATAATAATGCCGATGAGGTGGATAAGTTTATAGCGATTGTGAAGGAAGTCGCGTAGCTAAATGCATGGAATAAAAACTTTGTTATACTACTAACAGGTCAAAGCAATGGATACAAATATCACTATTGGAAGCGAATATGTCAAATATTCACGAAAACGGTTGGTGAAGGAATTTCTTCCCCGCATCGAGCGCTGTCTTGAAATTCTCACCGAGGAAGAAATCTGGTGGAGGGCGCATGAGACCGATAACAGCATCGGCAACCTGGTTCTGCATCTTTCGGGCAATGCCCGCCAGTGGATCGTGAGCGGATTGGGCAACGTGCCCGATAAACGCGACCGCGCGAAGGAATTTTCGGAAAGAGAAAACCCCCCCAAAGACCAGTTGTTAAAAATTTTACGGGAGACGATGGCTGATGTTGACAAGACGCTGGAGAAACTTGATGTTCAGCAGTTATTGGAAATCCGCCACATCCAGAAATATGATGTGACTTGTCTGGACGCACTTTCGCATGTGGTGGAACATTTTGCACAGCATCTTGGTCAGATCATCTACATTACAAAATTGAAAAAGGGAGTCGATCTGAAGTTTTACAATTTATAGCAGCGTAGAACTGAGGGGTATACTCTGCATCAATGTTGAATCGGCAATCTCTTCACTAAAATAATTTTTCAATATCACCGTGGGATACCTCTTTTTTCTCTCCCGGCGATAATCCATTCAGCGTCAGCTCCCCGATTTTAATTCTGACAAGGCGGAGAGTAGGAAGTCCCACCGCTGCGGTCATTCTTCTGACCTGCCTGTTTTTTCCTTCATACATTGTTATCTCGAGCCATGCGGTCGGAATAAGTTTTCGGAACCGGATAGGGACAGGTCGGGGCGGTAATTCGGGTTCAATATCCAATAACCGCGCTTTTGCCGGACGGGTCTTATATCCGCCTATTATCACTCCGTTACATAGCTGCTCGAGTTGTTTTGAATCCGGTGTGTTTTCCACTTGAACCAAATATGTACGTGGATGTTTGTTTTGCGGATCGCGTAAGAGCTGCTTCAGGGAAGCGTTATTCGAAAGCAGAACAAGTCCTTCGCTGTCGTAATCAAGCCGTCCCACCGGATAGACGTCTTTTGGGAAAGGTCCGTAGTTCGCCAGGGTATCTCTTCCGGTTTCATCGGTAAACTGGCAGAGGACGCCGTAGGGTTTATAAAATAGAAAATAGCGGAATTCTTTTTCCCGTTTTTGGTGTTTTTTCATTAGTATCACGGTAATAATATACGATTTCTTTTGGCTTGTAATGACATATAGATACGCGCATAAGAACGAACTCATCCCCGCTACTTATGAATGTGTATATTGTGGCGAAGAAAATGAAACGCTGATCGATATCACCGGCGGTTCAAAGCAATCCTATACTGAAGATTGCGCCGTTTGCTGTCGACCGAATTTGCTCACTATTCTTTTATCTCCTAACGGAAATATTTCAATGTCGGTTGAATTCGAGGAATAGAATCATCTCCTTTACCCCGAAATAATTTGATCCATGTCACTTTAATTTTTTTCCAAATCCCTTTTATCGAACGATAGCTCTTAGTGATGTGACCTTCCTCACTTCGTGACTACAAACACACAACAATTTGAAAGATTTACACGATATTGTAGCATCGTTTAACGACACAAAGGAATTTAAACATTGAAAAAGCTATACTATCTACCGCTGCTTTCATATAAGGAACAAGTTTACTATTACTATGTTCTTCTTGACGAGATTGATCGGCAGAATTGGTACACGCTCTATATGAACCGTTTGACACAAAAAGAAGAATTTATCAGCATTCAGTGAGGTACAGTGGATTAGTGAAAACAGAAAATGTCTTACGCTTGAAAGACATATAATTACAAATACGTATCCTCCTAGAAGCGAGAGTTGAGTATTGGGGTATTCAATCTCTCGCTTTTTTATTAATCATTCCGGTTGAGATTTTCCAGATTTTTGTGATTTTGATAATGACGATAAAGTCACTATCTTTTTTTACGTATGGCAATTCTCAAACCAAAACCACTCCGCCGCGGCGATGTAATTGGTATAGCCGCGCCAGCAAGCCCTCCTGCATCCGAAGATGAACTTGGGAAAGGAATTCGTTACCTCGAATCACTCGGATACAGGATTGAACTCGGTCCCCATCTGTATCACCGCAGGGGTTATCTCGCCGGCACCGATGAGCAGCGCACTTCCGATCTCCACAAATTATTTGAGAACCGGAAGGTAAAAGCAATTTTTACCGTGCGCGGTGGCTATGGAGCGCTGCGAATCCTTCCGTACCTGAATTTCAATATTTTCCGCCGCAACCCGAAAATTCTCCTCGGTTACAGCGATATTACCGCGCTGCAGCTTGCGCTTTTTTCAAAAATCGGATTAATATCTTTTTCCGGTCCAATGGTCTCGGTAGAAATGGCTGAAGGATTAAAGGGACACGCCGAGGAACAGTTGTGGGATTGCTTAACTTCCACCCGGCCTCCCGGAGAAATAAAAATTAAGCCGCGAGAGCGGACAATCTATGAAAAAGGAAACGCGTCGGGTCGTGTTTTGGGGGGAAATCTCACGATGATCGCTGCGCTCGTCGGCTCACGCTTCCTGCCGAGGGAGGAAGGTCATCTCCTTTTATTGGAAGAGATCGATGAAAAACCATATCGTATAGACCGGATACTTGCGCAGATGAAACGGACGAAATTCCTCAACGCGGCAGGCGGCGTGGTTCTCGGAAAATTTATCGGATGCGAACCCTCGCCTGGGAAACCGTCGCTTTCACTCGGGCAGATTTTTCAGGATGTATTTCAGCCGTATGAAATTCCCGTTATGGGGCATATTCAGTACGGGCATGTAAAAAATCCGCTCACGATTCCCATCGGTGTCAAAGCGCGAATCAACACAGCAGAAGGAACGGTTGAGTTTCTGGAGGGAGGAGTGGGATAAGTACTGTGCTGAGTGTTTAAAAAAATAAGTAGTAGCCAATCAGAGATTCGATAAGAAAGAGGACCTTATCAAATTTATGACCGGCTACTACAGTATTGTAGAAACAATATTTATCTCTTACTCTGTTTACGATATAAGCAGGGTAACCTTTCAACATCCTAACTTGGGTTACGGCTGTTGTTTCGACGTATCCTTTTCCATCTTTTCTCCCTTTTTTTCGATCTGTTCGCCTTTGCGTATCTTATGTTTACCGAGCTTTTCCATTTTTTCCCCCTTCTTCACTGCATGCTTTCCAATCTTTTCCTTTGCTACTCCCATGTTTTCCATTTGTTCACCTTTCTTTTCTACGGCTTCATTGCCCATCTTCTCTCCCTTCTTCTCAACTTCTTCGCCGACTTTTGCTTCCTGTTTTCCCTTTCGCTCTAACCGGGCTCCCTTCCGGTCCATTTTTTCTCCTTTTCCTTCCATCATTTTGCCGACTTTTTCTTTATGTTCTCCTGCTTTTTCAAGAGATTCGCTCTTTATTTCTTTGGCTGCACCGCTCGAATCCTGCGCAAGCAAACGTGGAGTGCTTACAATAAACGCCAAAGCAAGAGCAGCGATAATAATCAAATTCTTCATAGCAATATCCTTTCTATTAATTAAAGGTTTTTAGCGACTTTGGTTTGAATGACGAAATAATGTAGACTAATGGTGTTACAAAGTCAATAAAATCCGGATTAATTTTTGATAATGTTGCGTGTGCCACCCCTAACCTTTTATATTGCACAGTGTTCCGGTGAAAAGATAAAAATAAACTTGAACAAATAATTGATTATTCTTGAGAATATGATTAAATTCCATAAAATTAACAGGGAAATGAAGAAACCACAAGGTTTGAAAATAGCTGTATTCGCCTCCGGCAGGGGTTCGAATTTTGTTGCGATACTCCAGGCTATCGAACGTGGAGAAATTCCCGGGGCAGCGATTGTTATTGTTATTAGCAACAACTCATCGGCGGGTGCATTGCAGCTTGCACGCGATCATAATATTGCCGCCGTCCATATCAGTTGCAAACAATATGCCTCTGATGAGGATTTCACGAAAGCGCTTCAATCGCTGCTGCATGAACATGGAGTTAATTTTATCGTTCTTGCCGGCTACATGAAAAAAATTTATCCTCGTATTATCAAAGAGTATCAAAACCGGATCATTAATATTCACCCTGCGCTTCTTCCCGCTTTTGGCGGCGAAGGAATGTACGGCAGATATGTTCATGAGGCGGTATTAGCCGCAAAAACCGCCGTAACAGGCGCTACGGTGCATTTAGTTGACAATGAATACGATCATGGAGCAATCGTGCTTCAACGCAGCATCCCGGTGGCATGTGATGATACGCCTGAATCGCTCGCCAAGAAGGTATTGCGCATCGAGCATGAATTGTATCCTGAAGTTTTAAAATTATTTGCCGCCGGACGGGTTGAGATTAACGGCAGGCAAGTGTTTATTATAGGAGCTTAGTACATGGAATTTGTTCGCATACGGCGAGCATTAATCAGCGTTTCCGATAAGACAGGAATTGTAGAATTTTCCCGGCAGCTTGAGCAATTCGGCGTAGATATTATTTCGACCGGAGGCACGCTTATGGCGCTACGCGGTGCTGGTATCAACGCAAAATCGGTATCCGATATAACAGGATTTCCGGAAATATTGGATGGGCGCGTGAAAACGTTGCATCCAAATATACATGCGGGTATTCTTGCAGTCACGGAAAACGAATTACACCGGCGTCAACTTGAAGAACATCATGTGGCGCCTATCGACCTTGTGGTGGTCAATCTCTATCCATTCGAACAAACCATCGCGAAAAAGGAAACTTCGCTCGATGAAGCCCTTGAGCAGATTGATATCGGGGGTCCCTCCATGGTGCGTGCCGCGGCAAAAAACTACAAAGAAACCGTCGTTTTGGTGAAACCAGCTCAATATGGGATGATAATCAAGGAAATGATGGAGCGTGAAGGAGGGGTATCATCCTCAACGCGGTTTCTCCTGGCAAAAGAAGCATTCATGCACACCTCGCACTACGATACTGCCATTGCGCAATATCTCCTGAATCTCAACGGGCATACGGCGCAGGGAATTCTGCCGGAAAAATTTTCACTGAATTTCCCAAAGACCTTCAATTTACGATACGGAGAAAATCCGCACCAATCGGCTTCATTTTACGGTGAGTGGGAAAAATTTTTCGAGAAACTTCATGGGAAAGAACTATCCTACAATAACATCATCGATATTCATGCCGCTGCGGAGTTAACCGAAGAATTTTCACAGCCTACTGCCGTGATAATCAAGCATACGAATCCATGCGGCGCCGCAAGTGCTTCAACGCTTGTGGAAGCATACCGGAACGCTTTTCTCACGGATACCAAATCTGCGTACGGCGGGATTGTGTGCGTCAACCGTCCGCTTGATATAGAAACTGCTATAGAGCTGGATAAAATTTTTACTGAAGTAGTTATCGCGCCCGACTTTCCTCCGGACGTCCTCACTCTACTAAAGAAAAAGAAAGATCGGCGGTTGATCCGTCAGAGGATGCCCGTTGCAACTGTAGAGCGGTTCGATATCAAGAGCATCGCAGGCGGCGTTCTCGTGCAAACGCCCGATCGCTGTATTTCCGAATTGGATAATCTTAAAGTAGTAACCAAAAGATTGCCGACAGAAAAAGAATTAACTGCTCTGAAATTTGCCTGGCGAATTGCGAAACATGTGAAATCCAACGCGATCGTTTACACACAAGAAAACAGGACAATCGGAGTCGGAGCGGGACAAATGTCGCGGTTCGATTCCTCACGCATCGCGGTCATGAAAGCGCAGGAAGGCAATCTTCCCCTCAAAGGAACGGTTATTGCGTCCGATGCGTTTTTCCCCTTCGCGGATGCCTTGCTCGAAGCCATAAAAGTGGGTTCGACCGCTGTCATACAGCCGGGCGGTTCCATCCGCGATGACGAAGTTATTCAGGCAGCCGATGAAAATGAAGTCGCAATGGTTTTCACCGGAATACGACACTTTAAACATTAATCACTATGTTCTTTCTCACTATCGTATAAGGCTATTTACCAACTATGGGCTTGTTATCTTTTCTCTCAACTGATCTTGCGATAGATCTCGGCACAGCCAACACCCTGATTTACATGAAGGGAAAAGGCATCGTCTTGAATGAACCTTCCATCGTTGCATTCGACCGCAACACAAAGAAAATTGTGGCAATCGGAAACGAAGCCCGTGAAATGCTTGGGAGGACGCATCGCGATATTCGAACCATCCGACCAATGCGGGACGGCGTGATAGCCGATTTTGAAATCGCGGAGGGTATGCTTAGGGAATTCATTAAGAAAATCCATTCAAGCTGGATGCCTAGCCGGAGGATTGTCGTTTGTGTTCCCAGCGGCGTCACTGAAGTGGAAAAACGGGCAGTGCGCGATTCTGCTGAACATGCCGGCGCGAAGGAAGTGCATCTCATCGCCGAACCGATGGCTGCAGCGATAGGTATCGGCTTGGATGTTGACGCCCCAATCGGAAATATGATCGTTGATATCGGCGGTGGTACGACCGAGATAGCGGTGATAGCCCTCTCCGGCATCGTGAATGAGGAATCGCTTCGCATTGCCGGCGATGAGGCGAACAGCGCCATCATACAGTTCTTCAAGAAAAATCATAACATTCTCATCGGAGAACGAACTGCCGAAGCGATTAAATGCGAGGTAGGTTCAGCCATGCCGTTGAAGGAAGAAATTACTATCCAGGTAAAAGGACGCGATCTGGTAAATGGCATTCCAAAGACAACCGATGCAAGTTCGGTTGAAATCCGCGAAGCATTAAACGAACCGATCCAACAAATTGTCGACGCGGTAAAACTAACGCTGGAAAGAACGCCCCCCGAACTCGCATCCGATATTCTCGACCGTGGGATTATGCTCTCCGGAGGCGGAGCATTATTGAAGCAGCTTGATGAACGTCTGCGTCTGGAAACGAGCTTACCAGTGCATGTCGCGGAAGATCCACTCACCGCAGTTGTACGGGGAACAGGAAAAATTCTCGAGAACCTGAATCATTACTCAAAGGTTCTTATCAAGACAAGGAGATACTAGGGTTTAGACCTCTTCTTTTAAGAAGAGTGGGGAAAAATTTCTCTTCTTCGTCCTAAACTTACGATCCATGCTGCGATTATTCGACATAATCCGATTCTTTAAAGAATATTTCATTTTCACCCTCCTCGTTCTAATTTCGTTCTGGCTGCTCTCTATTAATGACAACACGCAGGTGCGCGCGATCCGGTCTTATACTGTCGGCGCGATCGGTTTACTGCAAAATGCATTCTCTGCGATTCCAAATGTTTTTCAATTGAGGGAAGAGAACCGTATTCTGCGCGAATTGAACGTGAACCTTACGGATGAAGTTAGCAGACTGCGTGAAGCGCGGCTTGAGAATGTGAGACTCCGCTCACTGTTAAATTTAAGAGACAGAAGCCCCTTTCACCTCCTCCCCGCAGATATTGTCGGAAAGAATCTTCAATTAATGCGGAACACCCTCACGCTTGATGTCGGCGATGCTGATAGCGTTAAACCCGATATGGCGGTTATTTCTCACGCTGGTCTCGTAGGTCGCGTGATAGCGATTAGCAGCCATTATGCGATTTGCCAGATTGTGCCGAATAAAGATTTTCGGGCGAGCGGAGTTATTCAGCGGAGCCGGGTGGATTGTATTGTGACCTGGAACGGTGGGACTTCCGTTCACCTGAAAAATATTTCAAAGAAACAGGATGTAAAAATCGGCGATGTGGTTGTGACATCCGGATACAGCATTTTGTATCCAAGAGATATTGTTATTGGCACGGTCATCAATGTCGTCGAAGCGCCGGGGAGTTTATTTAAAGATGTTGAAGCAACACCCACAACAGACTTCGCGACGCTGGAACAGGTGTTTGTGATAATGGAGACTCCAAACCCCGAACGATTGGAATTGGAACAAAAAGCCTCAGGAACCCGTTAATGAACAGGTATATAAAATTCAGTTTGATTTCTCTCGGGTTAATTCTGATTCAGACAACGCTGGTTCACCTTGTAAACCTTGAAGGTATTGTCCCTGATCTCCTCGCAATATGGATCATCTATATTGCGTTAATGACGGGCCAGATGGAAGCGACGATCTGGGGTTTCGGGATCGGGCTGTTGTTTGATTTTACCACGCATGACTTTATCGGGCTCTCTGCTTTATCCCAGACAATCTGTGGATTTCTTGCCGGATATTTTTTCAACCAAAACAAGACGAAAATGATGCTCGGGAGTTACCGGTTTATTCTCATCGTTTTCTTCGTGACGCTGGTTCAAAATATTATTTATTTCGTGATTTTTACGCGAGGCTCCGAAATTGATCTTCTCCATGCTATCTTTCAATTCGGTCTGACCACCGCGCTGTATACTTCCATCATAACGTTATTTCCGGTATTGATTATTTCCAGAAAGCCGTCTCTGTGACATGTCGCCATTCCCGGAAATATCGCGTAGAGACCAGATCTTTTCTGTCGGGATTGCAATTCTCTTCCTGATATTTTTCATGCGATTATTGCAGCTTCAAATCCTATACAAAGATATCTATGGAAAAAAATCGGAAGAGAACAGCGTGCGTCCAATTACCCGCGAACCGATCCGCGGTTATATCTTCGATCGCACCGGAACACTTATCGTCGATAACCGTCCTTCGTATTCGGTGACAATCACGCCTGCGGAATTTCCTAAAAAATACATCCATGACCTTTCAGTCATCCTCGGCGTTGATTCACAGTTTATCGTTGACCGACTCAAAAGAGGTTTTTTGTACAACCGTTTTGCTCCCATCAGGGTAAAACGCGACGTGGATTTTGCGACGCTATCACTCATCGAGGAGAACCGCGATAAACTTCCCGGTGTTGATTATCAAATTGAAACGAAACGATTTTATCCGACCAATGCAAGGTCGCCTCATTTATTCGGCTACACGAAAGAAATATCAGAACGCCAACTCGCGGAAAATCCGATAGATTATAGACCGGGTGACATGATCGGAGCAACCGGTCTTGAGGCGGAATACGAACGTTATTTGAGGGGACAACGCGGAATAGAGTTTATGACTGTCAACGCAAAAGGACAAATCCTCGGAAATTACAACGAGGGAAAAAATGATATGCCGATAAAAGAAGGGGATGATCTTTATCTGGCGATCGACGCCGGTGTGCAAAGTCTTGCAGAGTCGTTATTGACCGGAAGGCAGGGCGCAGTGGTGGCAATCGATCCCAATGACGGGGGAATTCTCGCTCTCGTCAGTAAACCGGATTTTGACCCTGAGATTTTGAGCGGTTATACATCGACGGCTGACTGGAAAGCGCTCAACACCGATCCGCAGAAACCCCTGTTCAATAGAGCTACACTGACACGCTATCCACCTGGATCGACGTTTAAAATGGTGCTCGCTGCTGCAGCACTAGAAGAAAATAAAATAACCCCCGATTGGCGCGTGAATTGTACCGGCGCTTTCCGTTTCGGAACAAAAGTATTTAAAGATTTGCACGTGCATGGTTCCACCAATGTCATAGAAGCAATACAACGATCCTGCAATGTCTTCTTCTATACTACGATGCTGAGAGTGGGATTTGAACGGTGGAATCATTATGGGCGGGAATTTGGGTTTGGCTCTCCGACCGGAATTGATATCGGCGAGGAAGATCGCGGGCTCCTTCCATCAGAAGAATATTTCGATAAAGTCTACGGAAAAAAAGGCTGGACCCAGGGTTACCTCATCAGTCTGGCGATTGGACAGGGCGAAGTTGGCGTTTCACCTTTGCAAATGGCCTGTTATGCTATGGCATTAGCGACCAAAGGAGTGTATCATAAACCGCATGTGGTTCGGCGTATCCGAGATAAAGCATCCGGTCAACTCCTTGATGCCCCGGTTGAAACACGGAACCTCGGTATTTCTTCTCACACGTTTGATCTTATTCAGGAGGGAATGTATCGCTGTGTGAACCTTTCCGGCGGCACAGGAAACGCGGCTAAAGTATCAGGGGTGGTCGTTGCGGGTAAAACGGGAACGGCAGAAAATCCCCATGGGAAAGGACATGCCTGGTTTATCGGTTTCGCACCACTCGATCATCCAAAGATAGCGATCTGCGTTTTAGCTGAGAATGCCGGATTCGGCGGAGTAGTAGCGGCGCCTATCGCAGGCATGTGCATTGAAAAATATATCTATGGAGAACTTATTAGAACAAAGCCACAGGTAAAATCTCCATTACCGGCGCAGGCTAAAGTTGATTCCTCAGGCAATGATTAAATAGTGCAAGCATGTTAGATTGGTTCAAAGAAAATTTTGATCTTGTCACTTTTTTCTCCATCATATTCCTTCTCGTAATGGGTGCGCTCTCAGTGTACAGCGCGACATACGATGCTGGAGCGTCGAAATATTTTTACCGACAACTGGTTTGGATGGGGATCGGAATCGTGTTGATGTTGATTGTGATGATGATTCCATTCAGGACATTACAATTGCTTTCATACCCGATTTACATATTTTCGTTGTTTGGACTTGTTGCGGTTTTGATTGCTGGAAAAACGATAGCCGGATCTACAAGCTGGTTTGGAGTGAAAGGGTTTGGACTTCAGCCCTCGGAAGTGGTCAAAGCGACAACGGTGCTTGCGATGGCGTCGTACCTATCGGGACCGAAAGTGCAACTCAATAAGTTCTATCAAATCATTCGGGCTTCCTCGTTCGCGATCGTACCGATAATCTTAATTCTCCTTGAGCCGGATATGGGAACCGCAGTCATATATGTCGGTATGGTTATCGTCATTTTGTTTTGGGCTGGAATATCGACATTTTTCATAATCACGGTGACCGCGCCTGGGATTGCTGCCCTTGCAGCGCTTTATGGGACAACGCCGTTCCTCATCGTCGTCGTTATTCTGCTGATAACCCTTTTAGTCCTCCGGGAAAATCATTTTCTCTCAGCGGTTTCTTTTTCTGCAACCGTGCTCGTTGGCATATCGGTGCAGGTGATCTTCGGTAAGTTAGCACCGCATCAGCAAAAACGTATTCTCATTTTCATGAATCCCGACATGGATCCGTTAGGAGCCGGTTATAATGTTATGCAATCTAAAATTGCAATTGGATCGGGAGGTTTGTTTGGCAAGGGGTATCTCCAGGGAACTCAGACCCAATTGAATTTTTTACCGGCGCAATGGACAGATTTTATTTTTTGTGTCCCCTGCGAAGAGTTTGGATTTGTTGGCGCATTGTTAATTATTACACTTCTAACGGCTCTTCTTCTACGGGGGGTCTATATAGCAAAAACGGCAAAAAACAGGTATGCAAGTTTAGTGGCAATCGGGGTTACCTCTTGTCTGCTTGTTCATACAGTAATTAACGTCGGTATGTCCATGGGTATTTTTCCCGTCGTCGGTGTGCCGCTGCCGTTCATGAGCTACGGTGGCTCCAATCTTCTCACGAACCTGATGATGGGAGGATTGCTTTTGAATATGTACTCGAATCGAAAGGAATACTAACTGCTGTTTGGCACGTGGGGGGCAGAATTTTGCCATTGATTCAGAACATTCTTATTTTTTTATACATGGAATTCAAAACGCGTTATTTTGCAATATTCATTATACATATAGAGTAATGATGGCTAAAATAGATAGTATTTTGCAGATACATAACCTAGGATGGATCTTAGTGATGAATAATTAGGGACACCGGACTAAACGAAAGCATACACACCGCCACAACTTCGATTTAAATTATGCCCAACAAACATAAATTAGAACTTCCTGCTGAAAAACTTCGCTGGCATTGCAATCCCAAAAGCCTGGGAATCCGCTCAACTGAAAATGTAAAATCCTCACGAGTCATTATCGGACAAGACCGCGCGATTCGTTCACTCCGTTTAGGATTGGAGATGAAACATGCCGGTTATAATGTCTTCGTCACCGGTTACACCGGGACGGGGAGAAAAACCATGATCAAGATGCTGCTTTCCGAGTTCGAAAATAAAACCGTACCCTTGCGTGATCGTATCTATCTCTACAATTTCAGAAATGAAGACCAGCCGATGTTTGTAACTCTTCCCGCCGGACAAGGAATCCAACTCAGCGAAGACATGCAGGATCTTCTTCAGGAGTTATTGAAAGATATCCCCGCAGCATTCGAAAGCAAACGATTCCAGGATGAAAAAAAACGGTTGTTCGAACATTTCCAGAGCAGGCAAAGAAGCGTGCTCAAAGATTTTGAGAAGAAAGTCAAAAGCAAAGGCTTTGAAGTTGTTCAGGTTCAAGGTGGAATGGGCGCCAGACCCGATATCGCACCTGTAGTCGAAAACGCACCGGTGAGTTTTGAACAGCTCGATGCACTGGTTCAACAGGGAACGGTAACAAAAGAGAAGTTCGAGCAAATGATGGAAGACAGAGCCGGACTCGAAAGCAATATGGACCTCGTGCTGCGCGAATTGCGTAATATCGATCGTAAAGCGAAAGAATCGATGGAAGAACTCACACACGGGTTGCTTGTCCCCCTTGTGCAAGCGGCTATTGATGAGGTAAGCCGCCGATACAACAATGAAAAGCTGAAAATATATTTCTCCGATCTTTCAGAAGAAATTCTTGGCGGCCTCGACCGGTTTCGTCCTCAAGAGGATCAATCTAAAGAGAAGGTTGCCTCCGCGGCGCGCGATGAAAATCCGTTTATCGAATTTCAAGTCAACGTCGTCGTTGATAATTCTGAAACGAAAGGCATCCCGATCATTCATGAGACGAATCCAAAATATAAAAATATCTTTGGCACCATCGAACGGGAAATTGATCGGAACGGGATGTGGAAGTCGGATTTCACTCAGATCAAATCGGGATCGTTGCTTCTTGCCGACGGAGGGTTCCTCGTGTTGAACGCACTCGATGCGCTTACCGAACCGTACGTATGGCAAACATTGAAACGCACGCTCCGGAATCAATTGCTTGAAATTCAATCCCCTGATTCGAGCATATTCGGAGCGACTTCCGCCCTGAAACCCGAGCCGATTGATATCGACGTCAAAATAATCATGATCGGCGACGCTGAAATTTATCATATCCTCTATGAGCAAGATGACGATTTTAAAAAGATATTCAAGGTTCGCGCAGATTTTGATATTGAGATGCCGAGGGATAAAGCTACCGTCACTCAATACATCGGATTTATCAAATTAATATGTGAAAATGATAATCTCCTCCCATTCGACGCCACGGGAATTGCCGCGGTCCTCGAACAAGGAGCGCGCCTTGCAGGTCACCAGAAAAAGTTATCGACGCGCTTCAATGCTGTAGCGGATGTTGCGCGGGAATCCAGTTACTGGGCGATGAAAGACAAAGCAAAAATGATATCCGCGAAACACGTTCTAAAGGGAATAGCAGAACGCATCGATCAGGTGAAGATGGTTGAGGATAAATTACAGGAAATGATTATCGATGGTTCAATCCTTATCGATACTGAGGGTGCGGAGGTTGGTCAGGTAAATGGCTTATCGGTATATGATATGGGAAATTATATGTTCGGAAAACCCTCGCGGATTACCGCAAAGACGTCCCTGGGCAGGCAGGGTATAATAAATATAGAACGTGAAGCGGCTCTCAGCGGACCTACGCACAATAAGGGTGTATTAATATTAAGCGGTTATCTTCGCAGCGTATATGCCCAGAATAAACCACTGGTACTGAGCGCCAGCATTGCGTTTGAACAATCGTACGGCGGTGTTGATGGTGATAGCGCTTCTTCTACAGAAATCTATGCTATCCTTTCAAGTATCGCGGGAATACCATTACGGCAGGATTTGGCGGTAACAGGTTCGATCAATCAAAAAGGAGAAATCCAACCCATCGGTGGCGTCAATCAAAAAGTCGAAGGATTCTTCGATGTTTGTAAAACTCGCGGTTTGACCGGAAAACAAGGAGTCATCATTCCACATCAAAATTCTATCGAATTGATGCTTCGTTATGATATTATCGACGCTGTAAGAAAAGGGAAGTTCCATATCTACGGGATCAAACATATTGAGGAAGGACTTGAGCTGCTAACAGGAATGCGCGCAGGGAATAAACTCAGAGACGGATCCTTTGCAAAAGGAACCATCCATTATCTTGTTGATCTAAAATTAACCCAATATTCACAACGATGGAATGAATTATCCAAAGATTAAAGATTCGTTACTTTTTGCACTAAGATATAACAAAGTGCTCATCCATCAGAATTTTAATTCATGAACATGCAATACCATCATCGCCCTTTATTAAATGATCTTATATTGATGTTCATCCTGGTTATTATTTTCACTTGTACAACGGATGCCGGATTGACGCCATTGATCCGCCGAAAGGTTCTATTTGGCAATGCCGATCATTTATTACCCCTGCTCTCACCTGATTGTAAAAAACTATCGTACCTCGCGCCCTGGAAGGGAGTAATGAATATCTGGGTCCGAAACGTGAACCAGACAAATGATTCAGTAATCACGACCGATTCGATTCGGGGTATACAAAAGTATTCATGGGCTGAAGATAACAGGCATATTCTCTATTTGCAGGATAATAATGGAGATGAAAATTATCGCCTGCGAGTTATCAATATTCAAGATCGTTCAATGAAAGACCTCATATCGGGGGAAGGAATTCAGGTGCAAATTATCGGGGCCGATCCTAAATACCCTACAAAGGTTCTTGCCGGAATCAATCTTCGAGATAAGAAGTATCATGATGTATATTCAATTGATGTTATTACTGGGGAAAAAACTCTGGTTGCCGAAAATCCCGGCGATGTTATTTCGTGGGCAGTCGATTCTAATTTAACCGTGAGGGCGGCGCTTGCCCTATCACCCGATGCAGGATATATATTGCGGGTTCGGGAAGATGAAAACAAGCCCTGGCGGGATCTCGTCACCTGGTCGTCCGATGAATGTATTCCCCGCATCGATGGTTTTACAGCAGATAATGAACATCTTTTCGTTGAGGATAGCAGAAATTCGAATACGAACGGGCTTGTTGAAATATCAGTGAAAGATGCCTCGACGAAAGTTCTTGCATCCGATCTGGAATATGATGTTTCCAATGTGCTCATCAGTCCTACCGACCGGCACCTCGAGGCAGTTTCTTTTTACCGGGAACGCGAGGAATGGACATTTATCGATACGAATATCACAAAGACATTTCGGTTTCAGGAAATTAATCACTGTGATATGTATATAACCAGCCGGGCGGACGCCGGGCCCTATTGGGTCATTAAGCTTGTCAAAGATGATTATCCAAATCAATATTTTCTTTACAACATCAAATCGAAAATTCTCACATTCTTGTTCAGTGAAAGATCAGCGTTAGAAAAATATAAACTTGCCAATATGTCTCCGGTAACATACACCACGGGAGATAGCTTGGTGTTACACGCATATTTAACATTGCCGCGTGGACTTGATCCCGATAGCCTGCCAATGGTTGTGCTCGTGCATGATGGACCATGGAATCGCGATCGATGGGCAATCAATCCCGACGTGCAGTGGCTTACGAACAGAGGGTACGCGTGTCTTCAGTTAAACTTCCGTGGATCGACCGGTTACGGGAAAAAAATCTTTAAAGCGGGTAACAAGGAATGGGGCGCCAAAATGGAGACAGATATTATCGACGCTATTCGAAGTCTCGTAGCCGATGAAGTGATCGACCCCAAACGGATTGCGATCATGGGTGAGGGGTATGGCGGATATGCTGCACTTGCGGCGGCGGCATTGATGCCGGATAAATACGTTTGTGCAATATCCATCGGGAGTCCCGCCGATTTAACCAGGTATATCCGGGAACTTTCCTCAAATAACGATTTGATGAAAAAAATCTTGTCGTTCAGGATTGGCGATCCGGAGAAAGATGCTGACAAGTTGACTGGACGATCCCCGTTTTCATCTGTCGGTAAAATAAAAATTCCTCTATTCATTGCACAAGGGGTAAATGATCCATTTGTTCAAAAGTCCGGAACTGATCAATTTGTAACAACGCTCAAGGATAAAGGCAATGTTGTACAGTATTTGCTTTTCCCCGATGAGGGGCACGAGTTGAATAATCCTGCGAACCGGCTGAAGTTTTATGAGGAAGCGGAAATATTTCTCGCCAAATATCTAAAAGGACGAGTAGAAGAGTAAATCACCCACACCTGATAACATCAGATATTCCATCGGTAGATCCAGCATGAAAAAATTGAAATTTAATGATAAATCCGCATTCCTTGATTATCTCCTGAATATTGCTAAATTGAGAAGACAGTAAATCCATTCTGTAGTTCAATCAACTTCCATATTATCCGATGATATTAACAGATATGCAGATTCTGGCGGAAATGCAAGCCGGATCAATAGGCATAAAACCCTTCCATCGGAAATATCTCGGATCGAACAGCTATGATGTTCATATCAGGGATTGGTTGGCGGTCTACACTCATGAAATTCTTGATGCGAAAGTACACAACCCTATTCATAATTTCCGCATACCCAACGAGGGTATGGTACTTTTTCCACACCAATTATATTTAGGAGTCACGAAGGAATATACTGAAACACACCGTCACGTCACGTTTCTTGAAGGAAAAAGCAGCATAGGTAGATTAGGCATCGATATCCATGCGACCGCAGGGAAGGGCGATATAGGGTTCTGCAACACGTGGACTCTTGAAATATCAGTTAAGAAACCTGTTCGTATCTACTCAGGTATGCCGATAGGACAGCTGATCTATTTTGAGGTGAGCGGGGATATAGAAGTCCCTTATAATAAAAAAACAGACGCAAAATATTCCAAACGTACGGCCAAACCCATCGATTCGATGATGTGGAAAAAATTTAATCAATAATGGATTGAATGATCAACCAGAAATTAATTTTAGGATAATTACAATGTATATTCAAAATCCGCATTTACAAAAGTTTTTTATTTTCATCATTCTGGTAGTGGGATTAGGTCCCTGCTGTGCTCTCATCGCACAGGAAAAACGAGCGATGACGCTTGACGATATGTTCGCGATCAAACGTGTGACCGACCCGCAAATATCTCCCGACGGAAAATGGATCGCGTTTACCATCACCGTTCCGGATAAGGATGCGAATTCTACCCAAAGCCATATCTGGATAATGCCCTCGACAGGAGGATCGGCGAAACGACTCACCGATAACCCAAAACAGGATCGTCACCCGCGGTGGTCTCCTGATGGAAAATGGATCGCGTGCGAATCCAACCGAAACGGGTCATACCAAATTTATTTGATTTCACCCGAAGAAGACGATACAAAACAACTGACCTCAATCTCCACCGAAGCATCCCAGGCAGTCTGGTCGCACGATGGAAAATACATCGCGTTTGTATCATCGGTCTATCCGGAATTTTCCGATAAACCATACAACGAGAGCGACGCGCTCAATAAACAAAAGATGGAATCAAAAGAGAAGAGCAAAGTGAAAGCTAGGGTTCTCACACATTTACTGTACCGGCACTGGGATAGCTGGGTCGACGACCTCCGGCAGCATATTTTTGTTATTCCGGTAGAGGGAGGAGATCCTCGCGATGTAACGCCGGGCGACCGGGATGCAGTGCCTACTTCATCGACATTTTCAGCCGGAGATGATTTTGATTTCTCTCCGGACGGCACAGAACTTGCTTACACGGCAACTCCGTTGCCAACACGTGAAGAAGCCTGGCACACGAATCACGATATCTATACGGTGAACGTAACAACTGGCGAACGAAAACAAATCACCACCAATCCTGCGGCGGATGGTTTTCCCCGTTACTCGCCGGATGGTAAGTATATGGCTTATCGCGCTCAATCGAGACCGGATTTCGAAGCCGATCGCTGGCAGTTAATGCTTCTCAATCGCGGCAACGGAAAGATCACGAGTCTCACGAAAAACTTCGATTCCGGCGTTGAATCCTTTATCTGGGCTAACCATAGCAAGGCACTTATTTTCGACGCCGAGGAGAAGGGAACAAAACCACTTTGGTCAGTCAGTATAACAGGAAATGATGTGAAGAAACTGATCGGCGGATCGGTCAACGGCGATATGACTCTCGCAGCGGATGGAAGCATGCTTGCCTTTTCGCGCAACTCCTTCCGAAGACCAAATGAAATTTTTACCTCTTCTATAGAAGGAAAGGACGTAAAGCAGGTTTCAACTGTTAACGATGATCTCTTCAACGAAATAGATTATATCGCACCCGAAAGCGTAACGTACACTGGCGCAGCCGGAGCCAAAGTCCAAATGTGGATCATTAAGCCGCCGATGTTCGATTCCGCGAAGAAATATCCGCTCGTCTACTGGGTGCACGGCGGACCCCAGGGCGCATGGATGGATGGTTGGTCGTACCGCTGGTGCCCCGAAGTATGGGCCGCTCAGGGTTATGTGCTTGCTCTTCCAAATCCGCGCGGAAGCACAGGATTTGGACAGAAATTTACAGATGAGATTAGCCGGGACTGGGGTGGAAAAGTCTATACGGATGTGATGAATGGTGTAGCATATATGGAAAAACATCCCTATATCGATAAAAATAAAATGGCAGCGGCAGGCGCATCCTACGGCGGGTATATGATGAACTGGCTTGAAGGACACACCGATAAATTCAAAACAATCATCTGCCATGATGGAGTATACAATTTTACAAGCATGTATGGTTCGACGGAAGAACTCTGGTTTGATGAGTGGGAACACGGTATACCGTGGGAAACGAAAGACTACGAAAAATATTCGCCGCATAAATATGCGAAGAATTTTAAAACACCGATGCTTATTATCCATAGCGAGAAGGATTATCGGATACCGATCACTGAAGCGATGCAGTTATTTACAACTCTACAACGGAAAGGAATTCCCTCAAAATTTCTCACATTTCCAGATGAAAATCATTGGGTGCTGAAGCCTGCAAACAGCGAGTTCTGGCATAATACGATCTTTGAATGGCTCGCCGGGTATCTCAAGTAACCGTACAAAAATGAGTATTCGATTCATTATAATTTTCACTTATCAGAATTTATGAGAAAATCTGTCAATTTCCTTCAAAAACTTAAACATATTCAGCGAAGGAACAATTCGTTGCTTTGTATTGGTCTCGATACCGATCCGCTCAAAGTTCCTGAATTTTTAAACGCGTTTGGCGATCCTCAGTACGAGTTTAACCGCCGCATTATCGACGCGACAAAAGATATTGTCTGCGCATATAAACTCAATATTTCTTTTTATGAGTCAGTGGGTGAGCACGGTTGGTACACGGTGCATCAAACGTTAGCTCGCATCCCTGAAGAGATTGTCACGATCGGGGATGGAAAACGCGGCGATATTGCCAATTCAGCCGAGCGGCAGGCGCGTCTGCTGTGTTATGATTGGGAATTCAGCGGCACAACGATTAATCCGTATATGGGGAAAGATTCCATCGATCCCTTTATAAAACGCAAAGATCAATGCGGTTTCATCCTTGCGTTAACCTCAAATCCCGGCGCCAAAGATTTTCAATACCTCAAAGTTAACGGCAAACCTCTTTACGAGGAGGTGGTGAAGAAGGCAAAGAAATGGAACACGAAAAAAAATCTTGGTCTCGTTGTTGGCGCCACGCATCCCGAAGAATTAAAACGTATTCGCAGGATGGTTCCCGATATGCCGATCCTGATTCCCGGAATTGGCGCACAGAAGGGAGACCTCGAATTAACGGTAAAAAACGGTTGCGATAAGAACGGACTACTCGCCATTATCAATGTCGGCAGGGCAATTCTCAACGCCTCCAACGGAAAAGATTTTGCGGAAAAAGCGCGCTCCGTTGCTTTGAATTACCGTGAAATGATAAACATCTATAGAGAGAAATATTTCGGATAATTACCTTTATTACACCGTCTTCCTGTGAAGTGGAGCATAACAATGTAATGGAACATGTCTCCCCGCAGTGACGTACGATCACAATAGCGTCAAACCTAATTTTCAGTTCAAAGTTAAACAAGGGACGAGGTTAAATTATGGTACTGAGAAACGATTCCCTGATGATTCCAGAGCGGTTTCTACGCCAGCTCTGGAAGTTTAAATATTTTGACACATCGGCGCTAAAAACCACCGATGGCAGAACCCTTGAAATTTTCTCCACCGGAACTGTAAATCATGACGGGGGACCGGACTTTATCAACGCCAGGTTGCGTATAGGAGGAATCCTTTACCGGGGCGATATTGAACTTCACAAATCCGTCAAAGAATGGAACGAACACGAACACCACCTTGATCCGAAATATAACAGTGTAATTCTCCACGTAATCCTTCATGGAAAGGATTCGGGCGTCCCTCATACAACTCAGAGCAACCGCGTTATCCCTGTTTTAATCCTTGAAAATTATCTTACCTCATCGTATCATTCGTTATGGGAAAAAATGATTCTCGGGGAGAGGGCAGAACGTCTCAATGCGATAAAATGTTTTCCGGTTAATGATTCTGTTCCCCCGACATATCTCCGAAACTGGCTTGATAAATTAGCCATTGAGCGGCTCGAGTTGAAAGTCCGTCGGTTTGAGGATCGACTGATTGAATTGATAGAAGAGCGTCAATCGAAGCATGTTAAGGAAGACATTCCGTCCTATCGTGAAATTCCGTTTGGTCTAAATCCCGAACAATTGCCATCTCCGGGTGAAGTCTATTCCGAAAGCGATTTTCGTCAATCAGGACCCTGGGAACAACTGCTCTATGAGGGAATTCTGGAAGCGCTTGGATATTCGAAAAATCAACAACCATTTTTAAAACTTTCAAGAAATATATCATTGCAGAAAATAAGTAAAACGCTGAAGGACGTAAAGACAAACAATCCCACACTCTTCATTGAATCGATCCTCTTCGGCGCGGCGGGATTGCTGCCGACGCATCATTCGTTTCCGGAGAAAGCCACGGCGTTACGTGTTAACCAGATGAGAACAATGTGGGATAAAAACCAGAAATTAATCGGCAAAGAAAGTCTCAATCAGGCTGAATGGCAGTTTTTCCGGCTGCGGCCTGAAAATTTTCCGACAATCCGGATTGCCGGCGCAGCGCGGTTAATCACACGGATGCTTAAAGAAGATTTTCTTAAATTAATGATTCAAATAACTAAGAGGCGGGATATTGCACCCCTAGAAAAATTACATCAATTTGAATCATTGCTTATCACTTCTTCAGACGACTATTGGAAAACTCATTACCGGTTTGGCGAGGAATCATCGCAGCCCTTAAGCAAACTCATCGGCAAAAATCGCGCAGCTGAGATTATCCTGAACGTGTTTTTCCCCATCAGTTTATTATATGCTCGAATCTTTAAAGATAAAGAAGTCAGACAATCTGTGTTGGATATGTTTACTAGTTGTCCCCCGCATTCAGAGAATACTATTGTGCGAACAATCGGCGCTCAATTGTTGAAACAAAAATTTACGATGGATTCCGCAAAAGATCAACAGGGCGCCCTGCAATTATATAAGTTGTATTGCCTCGAAGAACGATGTTCGGAATGTGCCGTTGGCAAAGAGGTTTTTAAGGTGGAACTCTAAAAGGATTGATCGTGATAAAATATTCATGGAAATCCTATCCTTCCGCCCATTTACTTCCATCGGTGAAATACTCTTTTTTCCAGATCGGAACGGTTTTCTTTAGCGTATCGATGGCAAAGCGGCTGGCTTCGAAAGCTTCACCGCGATGAACGGCTGAAACAGCAACAACAACGCTTGCTTCCGCTATATCAACTCTACCAACCCTATGCACGATGGCGATTTTTTCGATTTTCAATTTATCTTTCGCCTGAACGGCTATATTTTCCATAAGACTCAACGACATTTCTCGATATGTTTCATATTCGAGATACAGCACTTCTTTTCCATTCGAGTGTTTCCGTGTTGCTCCGATAAAAATATCGATTCCACCGGCTTCCGGATGTGAGATGTATTCAATGATTGCCGGGATGTTAATCTTTTCTTCAACGATCTGAATCATTATTTCTCTATCCTCCGCTAACGGGCGGGATAACTGCGACTTCGTCATTGTTTTTCAACGGATGATCGTTCAGTACATATTGGCGGTTAACTGCAAGACGGAGATACTTTTTCCACGCTGAAAATTCTGATTTTTTTTCGATCAATGAATCAATAACCACCGATGCCCGTGATCCATCGGGAAGAGATAATGTCAACAATTCAGTACCGGCAATTTCACGCGCTGAGGCGAACAATTTTACTTGAACCGTTATCATAACAATTCGACTTCCACTTGCTCGCCCGCTTTGACAACATCTTTCTCTTCCGGAATAATGATCAAACAATTTGCCCTTGTGAGGGAAGTGAGAATATTTGAGTCTTGCATGCCGGTCGATTTTACAGATAGTACACCGTTAATATCTTCCAGAATCCCGCGCATAAAATGTCGTTTTCTGTCATTTTTATTGATATCATGTAGAATCTGCGCCTGAAATCTCATCGGTGAATCATTCCGTCCCATCATCGCAAACAACGCAGGTCGAACAAAATGGCTGAATGTTACCAACGCAGATACGGGATTACCAGGCAAACCGAAAATCGCCTTTCCATTCCAGGTGCCAAACAGCAGCGGCATTCCCGGTTTTATATTTACCTTCCAGAAATGAATATCAACCCCGAGGGCCTTTAATTCTTCTTGTACAAGATCGTATTTCCCTACCGAAACCCCGCCCGTGGTCAGGAGCATATCTGCATCCAGACCCTTCCGTAATTTATTTCTCAGATCTTCGGGATTGTCCCGCGCGATACCTATGTTAAATGCCTCGCAACCTGATTCCCGGATAATGGAACAGAGCGAATACGCATTGCTATTTCTAATTTGTCCATCAGTGAGCTGTTTATCTAGTTCTACGAGTTCATTTCCGGTTGCTAAAACGGAAACGGTTGGTGTTTGTCGAACGTTAACAAATTTGTGCCCCAATGATGCGAGAACGCCAATCTCCGGAGAACGAAGCAATTGTCCCTTACCAAAAACTTTTTCGCTCTTCTGGATATCCTTCCCAGCTTTTCTGACATTCGTTCCGACCGGCAGGGAATTTAAAATTTTCACTTTATCATCACCACACCGCTCCGTCATTTCCTGTGGTACAACAGTATCACAACTGACGGGTATTTTTGACCCCGTCATTATCGCAACCGCTTGATTGGTATCGAGGTTCCCGGAGAAGATCGTGCCGGCAGCGATTTCCCCCACGATTTTTAAAAGAACGGGAGCTGCGGCTATCTCCCTGGCGCGAACCGCATAGCCATCCATTGCACTGTTATCGAATGGTGGTACGTTGTCGTTTGAGATGATATTTTCCGCTAGTGTTTTCCCCAGCGCTCGTGGAAGAGAAATGGTAACACTTTGCAGCGGTTGAATTCGTTCTTTAATAATTTTTAACGCTTCGTCTGCCGATATCATAAATCGTTGTTAAGTCCCGATAAAAATGAAACAGAATACTGTCGCCGAAAATCACTCATTACATAATCTTTCATTTCCTCAACATTTTAAATGCGTGGTTCCATTGTCGTGTTTTTCCACCATATAACACCCAGAGGATACACATTGGTTCGAGCAGACGCGCCCCTTCGATGCCGCCGATATCAATTGCAGGCCAGCCAAATTCTTTGAGGATGTCGATTACAACTTTTTTTGCTCCAGCGTCGTTCCCGCATATAAACATATCAGGTGGTCCACCCGGAAATTGAGGATTAACCATGTGTGCATTCCCCACGATATTGAACGCTTTAACCACATTTGCGCCGGGAAGCCAGCGTTGAATTTGTTCGCCGCCCGAATCAGTATGCCCAACTGCAAGTTTCGGACCCTTCCCGCTCGAAAAATCAAGCGGATTAGTGGCATCGATAACAACTTTCCCGCGGAAATTTTCAGGACCAGCGAGGTTGAGCGCATTTTCAGTCCCGACCCACAATGTCGCAATGATGATGGCTTCACCGAATTTGGCAGTTTCGGCGAATGTCCCGCCCGATGCATGCACTCCCGATTTCTTCACCCATTCTTTGAGCTTTTCATTGTTCGAATCCCTCGATCCCATCTTTACATCGTGTCCCAGGTTCACAAAACCCGTTCCCAGCGCCTTTCCCACAGCGCCGGTGCCAAGAATACCTATTTTCATATATGTTCTCCTTTCACATAGAGTCAGTTCCGATTACACCTCTATCGAGAACGTAAATCATAATCTTTGAGAAATGCAAATGGGGCTTTTTCGGTGCATCAACTTGCATCCCGTTCCGCCGTTGGGAACGGGATAACAGTCGGATGCTCATATCTGTATTTCCCCGTTGATAAGTTTTTTATTCTTATTTTTGCTCTTCCAACCCTTAATCCGCTTTTCAACAATACTCGTCTTGGTCTTCGATGAAAATTCTTTCTTAAACACAAGCTTCCGAGGACGGTAACGAGCGGTGAATCCTTTTTCAATGGTATTATGGAAATCCAATCTCCGTTCTGGATTTGAGGATTGACCGACATAATATTTGTCGGAAGTTGGAGAATATAATATATAAACTGAGTATCCCATATAAAAAAACCCAATCAAATGACTGGGTTCGTTGCTCCGCAGTCCCGAGAAATTCGGGATCGAACTTGCATCCCGTTCCGCCGTTGGGAACGGGATAACAGCCGGATGCTCATATTTGTATTTCTCCGGTGATGAGTTTCTAAATCTTCTTTTTGCTCCGCAGGCAAGACTCGAACTTGCAACCCTCCGGTTAACAGCCGGATGCTCCACCATTGAGCTACTGCGGAATGATTATCCTTGTTTCCATGTTTAACTTACAAAGGAAATGTTATCAGGATACGATCAAACAGTATACAATATAGGCAAAATTTGCAGATTTGTCAATGTTTTCGGCTTCTTGACTAATCCTACCGATTTGTCTATATTTTATACAGTGGTGCAGTCGAAGTATCGAATAAGCCCATAATTCAAGAGTTTATGCAATTTAGTAAGGGATTTCGACCATGGAAGGAAATTTTTCAAACCGCGTTCAAGACGTCATCAGGTTAAGTCGTGAAGAAGCCCTACGGCTTGGACACGACTATATCGGGACAGAGCATCTTCTCCTGGGGGTTATACGCGAAGGAGAGGGTATTGCCGTAAAAATCCTCCGTAACCTTGGCGTCGATCTCTATAAATTGAAGAAAGCCATCGAAGATACAGTCCGGACGTCCGGTGGTACTCTTACAATCGGTAATATCCCGCTTACCAAACAAGCGGAAAAAGTGTTGAAAATCACCTACTTGGAAGCGAAGCTTTACAAATCCGATGTAATAGGAACGGAACATTTATTACTCTCTCTTCTCCGCGATGACGACAATATAGCTGCACAGATACTCCACCAATTCAACGTCCATTACGATGTGGTACGGAATGAACTCGATAATATTATCAGCGGTAAACCGTCAAGTCCCCCGCCTGCGGCAGCTACGGAACGCCGCGTTGAAAAATCCAAAACTCCGGTGCTGGATAATTTTGGCAGAGATCTCACCAGACTTGCGATTGAAGACAAACTCGATCCTGTTATTGGTCGGGAAAAAGAAATTGAACGCGTCGCGCAAGTTTTAAGCAGACGTAAAAAGAACAATCCCGTTCTTATCGGAGAACCGGGCGTGGGAAAAACAGCCATAGCCGAAGGTCTCGCGCTTCGCATCATCCAGAAAAAAGTTTCCCGCGTCTTGCACGATAAGCGCGTAGTGACACTCGATCTCGCAGCTCTTGTTGCCGGCACGAAATACCGGGGTCAGTTTGAAGAGCGAATGAAAGCCGTTATGAACGAGCTCGAGAAGGCGAAAGATGTTATTCTCTTTATCGATGAGCTCCATACAATTGTCGGCGCTGGCGGCGCATCGGGATCGCTCGACGCTTCCAACATGTTCAAGCCGGCGCTCGCACGGGGCGACCTGCAATGCATCGGCGCGACCACGCTCGACGAGTATCGTCAATATATCGAAAAAGACGGCGCACTCGACCGGCGGTTCCAGAAGATTATGGTCGATCCGACATCTGTCGATGAGACAATTCAGATTCTCAGAAGCATCAAGCATAAATATGAAGAGCATCATAACGTTCGTTACTCCGATCCCGCGATTGAAGCTGCTGTGCGGTTGAGCGACCGATACATTACCGACCGTTTCCTGCCGGATAAGGCAATCGATGTGCTTGATGAAGCAGGATCACGCGTCCATCTTTCCAACATTCACGTTCCGAAAGAGATTCTCGACCTGGAAGGCGAAGTTGAAAAAATCCGCGTGTCAAAAAACCATGTGGTGAAGAATCAAAATTTTGAAGAAGCGGCGCGGCTCCGCGATATGGAGAAAAAAATTCTTAGCGATCTTGAAGTGGCTAAGAGAGAATGGGAATTGAAAGCTCAGGAAACCGTTTATGAAGTCACCGAGGAAATTATTGCCGACGTCGTCTCTATGATGACCAGCATTCCCGTGAATAAAATCGCCCAATCGGAATCCGTGAAGCTGCTCAACATGGATAAAGCGCTGAAAAAAATGATCGTTGGTCAGGATGAAGCAATTATAAAGCTGAGCAAAGCAATCCGCAGAACACGCGCGGGCTTGAAAGATCCGAAACGCCCGATCGGCTCGTTTATTTTCCTCGGACCGACAGGCGTGGGGAAAACTGAATTAGCCAAAGCGCTCGCCCGATACCTCTTTGATTCCGATGAGGCGTTGATCCGAATCGATATGAGCGAGTACATGGAAAAATTTAATGTCTCCCGTCTCGTCGGCGCGCCACCGGGATATGTCGGATACGAAGAGGGCGGACAGCTCACTGAAAAAGTTCGCCGCAAACCGTACTCGGTCGTGCTCCTCGATGAAATCGAGAAAGCGCATCCCGACGTTTTCAATATCCTGCTCCAGGTTCTTGACGATGGTCTCCTTACCGATAACCTCGGCAGAAAAGTCGATTTTAAAAACACCATCCTCATCATGACGTCGAACATTGGATCACGGGACGTAAAAGCCGGCGGTAATATCGGCTTCGGGATGGATTCTGTTCAGGATAAATATTCCAACATGAAGAGCACCATTGAGGACGCTTTGAAACGCGTGTTCAATCCCGAATTTCTGAACCGCGTCGATGAAACGATCGTCTTCCATAATCTCACCCGCGAACATATTGACGAGATTATCGATATCCAGATGCGCGAGCTGGTACAGCGTATGGCGACTATGAAGTTGACCATTCACCTGAACAAGCAGGCGAGAGAATTTCTCGTCAATAAAGGATTTGATCCTGCGTTTGGCGCCAGACCGTTGAAGCGCGCGCTCCAGAAATACCTTGAGGATCGCATCGCTGAAGAAATTCTCCGCAACAAGTTCGGCGATGAAAGCGTTGTCTACGTGAAATATAACGCTAAAAAGGATGAATTAACCTTCAGCGAAAAAAATCCCGCGAGAAAGAAACACGCGGCGGCGAAGGAAACGCCCGAACCGAAACCTGAAACGCAGCCCGACGCCAGCGTCTCGTAGCGGAATAGCAATTCCGATCCGCCGATACATAATGATCTGCGGAGTAAGGTCTTTTAACCAGTAATTAACGCCCCCTTCCGGGCAATCAAGGAAGGGGGTTTTGTATTCTTTGAGACTCTATGAATCAATTAGCCAATCGTTCCTTTGTGAAGGAACTATCATTTCAAAAAATTCTGACGCAAAAAATCGGAGAGATGGAGCTTCGACCCTCCGATACGCTCCGGGCATGCCTGATCCAGCTTCGCCGCGAGTTAAAAAATAAAGGTATTTCGTATTTTCCGCATTTCTATTTCGGCGAGGAACCGTGGGGATGCATCGACGGAACCGGATCGATCGAAATTCCTTTTTATCTTGCCAACCAGCAATTGCGGAGCATCGGTGAAAAATATTATCTCAGCTATTCCAACGAAGAGATCATGATGCATCTCCGTCATGAAGTGGGACACGCCATCAATTACGCGTACAAAATATGGAAGCGCCCCGCCTGGAAAAAACTGTTCGGCAACTTTCACAAACGCTATACTGAGTTTTATCACTACGATCCTTATAGCAAAGATTTCGTGCTCTGCCTTCACTTTGTCGGGCACCCGCATTACGCGCAAAAACATCCCGATGAGGATTTTGCGGAAACCTTTGCGGTGTGGGTAAATCCGGCGTCGCACTGGAAGACCCGTTACCGCCGCTGGCCTGGAGCATTGAAAAAACTGAACTTCATCGATCATATTTTCCGAAAAGAACGTCTTGCCGAACACCGTCCGCTGAAAGCGCGGTATGACGATACGCAATCGTATAAAGCAATTGTATCCACCGTCGCGGAATACTTCGAGATACAGAAAAAAGTTAACCCGCGCGTAAAAAAATATATCGAAGATCTCAAAGAAGTCTTCCCCGACGTTGGCGCGCGTACCCGCAGATACATCCGCGCAGATATGTTTATACAAAATTACAACAAATATCTTGAAGATGAACTCACTGATTGGATCACGACCGCCGATAGGCGCGATATCCGGAAATACTTGAGAGAAATTCAAACCATATGCGCGCTCAATAATCTCCGGCTTCATCCGGATAAGGCGACCGAACGCCTCATCGAGTTAGTGATAGTCGCAACAAACCATGTTACGCAGCGGAAAAATGGAAAACGGTAATCCTCTTCTTGATTATAAAAAAATTGACTGTTCAAATTTGCGCACTTCATGAGTGATTTGAGATCACACTGGGAGGGCGTTTACTCCTCCAAGAATTCCGCCGATCAAAGCTGGCACCAGCCGCACCTGCGCCAATCGCTTGAATTGTTTTCCAAAACGCAAATTTCTCAAGACGATCACATCATCGATATTGGCGGCGGCGCATCGACATTTGCCGATGATTTGCTTGACCGGGGATACCGCAATGTTACCGTCGTTGATATTTCTCCGCACGCATTGGAAATATCCAAAAAACGACTTGCCGAACGCGCTCACAATGTGGAGTGGATCGCCGGCGATATTTTAGAAATCACCCTGCCGAAAAATCGCTGCCAATTCTGGCACGACCGGGCTGTGTTTCATTTTTTAATAGACGCCATTGATAGAAAAAATTACGTCGAGCAGGTTCGCCATGCCATGAAACCCGGCGGCTTCGTTTTGCTTGCGACCTTCTCAATCAATGGACCGCAGAAATGCAGCGGTCTGGAAGTTTGCCGGTATACTCCGGAACGAATGCTGAAAGAATTTGGCGATGAATTTCAACTAACAGAATCCCGCGCCGAAACCCATACAACACCCGCCGGTAAAACGCAGGCATTCATTTACTGCCTGATGAGGTTCACCGCAACGCCCGCGCTATAAGAGCATTTTTATAACTCGCCTATAGATTGAGATGCGCTGATTCCTCCCCCGCTCCGCTTCGGCATTCGACGGCTGGAGCGGCGGAACGAGAGAAAATTAGTGGTACAAAACTGGCACATATTTTCCCTCTAACATTCAAAATCTTCAGCGCCGCATTTATTCGCCATTTGTGACAATTTTCCGTGCCGCTTTTGTACCAGAACTGTACCAGTTCTGTACCACTTTTGTACCAGTTTTGTACCACAAATGTACCAGTTATTTCGCGCTCTTCTCACATGATATCTCCAGCGTTGCGTTTGTCCTCCTTTTGAAGAGGGACGCGATAGTTGTTTCCTATCGAAGGGGGTCAAGTATGGGTTCGCAATCGTGCATCATATTCCCGATGTTAATGATATTACCGTATATATGCTACATATAATATAAGGACTTTTAGTTAAAAAAGCAAGGGAAATTTTTACAATTTTGTTCTTTCAGTTCGGTGACCCTGATTTCGGAATAATATCAATCATTTTGTCCGGGGGTCGTCAAAAAAGAACATAACTTAGTTTACTGAGTCATGCTGTCCCGAAGCGTCGGGATCAGCATCTGTTTTAACTAATTTTTAGATCCCGAAACAAGTTCGGGATGACTCATTCTTTCTTTTTGTACGACCCCGAAAGAAAGATTAGCTCCAGAATCAATGCCCGACCACCTCTCGCCTTCGGCGTTTCCCATCCTCTCGGAGGAGGGGATTGGGGGGTGGTCTTAAGCGTAGGGACGCCAAGTCTATAGCCAGGAGGTATGCCTGCCGGAGATATCTTGGTTGGATGTTTTCGATGTAGAGCAAAGCTCCAGCTTTGCTCCGTATTTTTTTAAGTTGAACCCCCGGTAGCTCGAGGTATCTTTGTGAAAGTATTAGACGCGGGAGCGTCGAACATTGCCAACATCGGGTCGGGAAAAGCGCCCACCCCTCAATCCCCTCCCTTAACGTCCGTCCCGCCAATGAAAGCAGCTCCCAATATCGGGCAAAGCGGTTGAGCGGGACGTACAGGGAGGGGAACGGTTATCGAATAGCATCATCTATCGAGTAAAGTCCCGTAGGGACGCTATGTCTATAGCCGGGAAGCATGATGATAGCGAAGCCCCGGCGGGGCGAAATGTTGAAATCACGGGTTGAACGAAATTCATTTCGTTCATGGAAATGCCATCAGTATTCAACCCAAACGAGATAAAGGTGTGTGAAAACTCTATTTCACTGATTAAATCAATTTTAAATCAAAACGATTAGCATCGATAGGAGGAGATTGCTACAGCAAAAAACGCTTCGCAATAACTTTTCACACAGACTCTGACAGGAGGGGTGACGTAGTTTACATGTCAGGAAAGAAACCGCAAAAATAGTGACAACGCGGGTCGACAATCGTTCCCATCCTGTAAGGGAGGGGAGGACCCGCCACAGCGGGTCAGGGGTGGGCTTTAATTCATTATCACCATTCCGGCGTTGTAATGCGAGCCTGACGCTCCGCGTCTAATGGCGCAGAGCGCCATAACGCTCATAACCACGGAGACCGTGGTTACGAGGGTGAAACAAAAGTTAGCGCGGGCGGGCCAGCCAACACGTTGATTTCCGCCCGATATCTTACAAATGTTTATCGATTACCTGAGCAAAAGATGCTTTGGAACGCGCGCCGATGAGCGTTTCCAGAATTTTTCCATCTTTATCAATGAGAAAGCTCGTGGGGAGCATGTTGACGTTCCCGAATGCCTCTTTAATATCTTCGTTTGCCAGAAGCACACGGTACGGGATGCCCTGTTCCTGAACGAATGATTTTACGTCCTCTATAGCGCTTGATCCGACGTCGGCGGAGATGCCGATTATTGTCAGTCCGCGGCTTTCGTATTCTTTATTCAAGGCGATCAGATCGGGCATTTCATGTTTGCAGGGACCGCACCAGGTCGCCCAAAAATTTATCAAAGTAAGTTTACCGCTCACCGATGTAAAATCGATTTTCTTCCCACCGGAATCCTGCCATGAAAAGTTAGGGGCTTTCCCGTCCCTGCGTTCGACGCTTGTTACCTCCGCCACAGTAGACGTCTGCTTCGCTGCTGATGAAGTTGTATCGTTACCGGGGTTTGTTTTGTTGGAACAGCCCGGATAAGTAAAGCTAAGTAATGTAAGAAGGAAGAATATGCTCTTTTTCATGTTCGGTTGAAAGTGAATAGGTTAGGCAGATGATTTAAATTATTCGCCGGAGAAAAAACTGAACGGGATTAGTTCTCATCCTTTAAGCACGACCAAAGTTGTTCCTGATCCACCTCGGCAACGGCGCAGCATAATGTGGTGGAGTCGGGTTGCCAGATGATGAGCGTGCAATCCGGGACATGAGACTCCACGTACCATCCCGTTTTCCTCAGATCGTTTTTGACGTTATCGGGAAGATTTAAGGAGCAGTTCAAGCCGTTCATAACGGAATCGATGCGAGTCTCATAAAGATAGACGACATTGTTTCCATATTTATAAACGACATGAGCAACACATTCATCATCATAAAAGGACGACATGCCGCCGATAAGGGTACAATGCTTGAGGCGTGGAACGCTGACCTTAAAGTTCGTTTTATCAGTAAAAAACGATTTGACCACGCCGGGATCGTCGGATGCTACCTGGGGAGCAAAGCTTCCTTCCACAATACCATCATAATTGTTATAGGTTTGGTGGATGATATTTCCATCTTTAGGAGATCCATGCGTGTGATGGATATTGGACGGGATGAGATTCAGAATCAGGACAAATACGGCAATCGATCCTCCCAGCGCGAAAATAGTTTTGCGCACCGGAATAGTAAAAACAGTGCTCCATATTGAACTTGACGCCGGTAGAGGGGAATATATCCGCTGATTTATCAGGTGCGAAATGCGGGAGCTTACATCAGGAGGAGTTTGCTTCCACGGTAAATAACTTCTTGTTACCGTTTTTGTAATTGCTTCGAGATCTGATTCAATTTTACATCGAGGACACCGCGGGAGATGCGCGTCGAGAGCCAATCGTTCACTTTGGTTGATCTGGCCGTCAAGCGACGCAGTTATTAATTCAAGAATTTTCTCACATTCCACTTAGCATAAACCTTTTATCAATTTCCGATGTTTCGTCCTTATTGTTTTTCGTTAGTCACATAGCCCCGGTTCTGGGCATAGTCAAATAATTTTGTTCGGAGTATTTTTCTACCCCTGTGCAACCGGGATCGAACTGTTCCAATGGGACAATCAACAAATTCCGCGATTTCTTCATACGTCAATCCTTCAATGTCACAAAGGATGACTACAGTTCGGAAATCTTCGGGTAAAGATTCGAGCGCCTGTGCAACATTATCTTCGAACAATCCGCCGAAGATTTTTTCTTGTAAATCGTTGGGGTCGGATGATTCATCCCGGATGGAACTATAGTAATTCTGAATCTTATCGTAATCTACAGTATCAGGTTCTTTTGTTTCTTTCCGGTAACGGTTGATATATGAATTCTTCATTATCCTGAACAGCCATGCCCGGATGTTAGTTCCCTTTTCGTATTTATCCCAAAAGCGATATGCTTTAAGGTAAGTTTCCTGCAGGAGATCGTCCGCATCATCCTGATTGCCGGTCATACGGAGCGCATAATTATACAGGATATCCATGTGGGGCACTGCTTCCCGCTGGTATTCTTCATGAACCGTACGAATTTTATCTTCTTTGGATGTCAAGAGAGTTGGAACGAAAATGATGGATATTTAATAACTGAACTTTATGTCAGGAAAATTGAATAATTCTCACGACGCTTGCCACTGGATTCAAAACGTCCTTGATACATAAAATAGTGAAAAGCATGAGAGAACGCAAGGTATTCACTCTGCAAATGAAGGTATTTATTCCTCAAAAACGAGTAAATTATTCATTTTTTCTCGTTTTTAAACAAATATGGGCACTGAATAGTTTTCACGCCGGAGCCGTCATGAATTAGATAACTACCGCCATCCCACATGGAAGCCCCTCCGTGTTCGCCGCGTTTATTGATCGCATAGAATTTGACGTCAAATTTAAATCTGCCCTTCTCATCCTGCAATCGTCTTTCCCGCGTTCTATCATTGATGCGTTTGCAGGCAAGAAGACATGCTTCTTCCGGCGATTTGCCGTTCCGCATCCATTCAACGATCATGACCGAGCTGAGATTTAAAAGATTCGCTTCGCCGAGCCCCGTGGAACCGGCGGAACCGACTTCATTATCGCAATATAATCCGGCGCCGATGATGGGTGAATCGCCCACCCTGCCGGGAATTTTAAACGCGAGTCCGCTTGTTGTTGTGACGCAGGATAAATTTCCCCGTTGATCCAGAGCACTCATATGAATCGTTCCATAATGGCGGAGGTATTTGTCAAATACTTCGCCGATATTGAGATCTTCAATTTTGTGAGGGGGGAGCCAGTCGTCTTCGCTGCTTAAATTCTCTTTCCATTTCAACCAAATCTCTCTCGCTTCATCCGTCAGAATATCTTCCTCTTTGAAGCCGTGCGCCACCGCGAATTTCAACGCGCCGTCTCCCACCAACAACACATGCTTCGTTCGTTCCATCACCACGCGCGCCACCTTCGAGGGATTTTTTATGTTCCGGATCGCCGCCACCGCGCCGCCCCGGTAACTGGGACCATGCATCACGGCGGAATCAAGCTCAACAACTCCCTCCTCGTTCGGTAAGCCGCCGTATCCCACGCTGTGGTCGTTCGGGTCGTCTTCAACGATGTTGACTCCGGCAATGACCGCGTCGAGCGCGTCGCTTCCCCCCTGTATCATTCCCATTGCTTTTTCAAGAGCTTTCGAGCCGTTTCCGCTTGAGATTGCGATCGGCTTGCCTGTATTCTGTGATTGCGCCGCGAACAATTTTTCAGCGGGCAGCATGGCGCCGGTTATTGCCGCCGCGCCGGTCAACGCCGACGTTTTGATAAACTCTCTACGTTTCATCGTTGTCATGTCTTAATCTCCGAATAGTTATTAGACGGTTATTGAACCATTCATGGATTGCTTAATGTAGGGAGAAGAGAGGGGAAAATCAATGTGGACGCAATTTTTTAAGGGATAAAAAAATCCCAATTCCGTTTTAGAAATTGGGATTCAATAATTATGAATAAAGATGAGAATCTAAAACGGTCTATCCAACCGGATAAACACATGCACCGGTTCGGCGAGATCGGTTCGCCATGCGAATCCGATACGGAATTTTGCGTCGCGGGTCCCAAACCCGAATCCATAATCCGATTTTACGGTTGAATGATTGAGGTTTTCAAATCCCCTGATAATGGAATTCTCGGGCGAGGAGGCGACATATCCAGCATCCATGAAGAGAATTAAATTCACATTGCGGAATAGCCAGGATGGGAAGAGGTCGTCATCATCGAATAAATTTCCGTTCACGAGATATTCGGCATTTGCAAGAAGCAGCCGGTTACCGGAAAAATCTTTGTATCCGAAAGCGGGCAGCGTGCTGATTCCACCGACATAAAAGAGTTTTTGAAGGGGGACGCCGCCATTGGAAGCGCCTGCGCGAAGCCGGAGATTCAGATTATCATAACGGCTGAACGGCTGGTATCGTCTGAGGTCGATCTGGTACCTGTTAAAATCGAAATCGCTGCTAAGCTCCGTGCCTGCGTGTTCGGCGCTCAGGGCGGCAGACCATCCAGTTGAAAATATTTTATGGGTCTGCAATTGTTGTATCTCGAACGTTGCCAGAATGCTCCGCATATGCCCTTCGTCGATAGGGGGATTATCATGAAAAAGTTTATCTCCTCCAAACAGCGACCAGTTGGTTCTGCGGTCCATCGATTCATACCGGTCGATCTGATACGCCGCCTCCAGTTGATACCCCCAGGATGACGGTTCGCGATAAAACCCTGTCCAAACGGAAAATCCGTCGCGTCCGAAATAATCGCGGTAATCGTCGCGGGCTACTATCGATGAAAAATTATTTTCCATCTGGCTGACGATCCATTTGTCTTCCGTGTCGGTTAGACTATGACCCTCGACGCCGAATTCAAACATATGCTCGCCCGTACCGAATTGTTCTGCAATTCCGCCGTTGTATCTCCAGCGATGATTGGCAAAACCATAACCGCCCGAACCAAAGAGATCGATATGGTGGCTATCCCAATGATACTTTTTAGGAGAATTAAGCCCAAGGAAAACACCTTCTACTCTGTTATATCTGAAGAGGAGATCGTCGCTCATATTCTCCCATGGGTAATAAGCCAGCGAGTTAATTCTTAAAAAAGGAGGATAAAAATCTTTTGTCGTTGTAGTGTAAGGATAAGAGGATAATCTTGAATACCGCCGGTTGTATTTATTAACATTTATAGGGTTATCAGTATCATCGTCAGTGGAATTTTCTTTATACTGCCGGGATTGCGGTTCATCGGTAAAGATGTAGGTTCCCATCTGCTCGTCAATGGAGCGGTAGATATTTTGGAGTGTAGAATCGAGCCGCTTATCGAAATCACGACCTTCTTGATCCTGGGCTTTGAGGGGATTTGTGAAGCAAATAAAGAGAATGAGAAATAAAACCGGAAAGGCAGTAACAATATTCTTCATGATTATATCTCCTGCTTATTGTTGATGTTCATTTTCATAAAGAGTAATTCCCCACATTGTTGGATCTTCCGGCGGATCGGTATTCCAATTGTTATAGGAATGCGAATCGTCCGAAACATATCGAAGTTTATACTTTCCTTTATCAAGAAGTATTGTGATGTTCACGAGGCGATTTTTCCGCCCGCCGCCTGCGTGAAATGTCATTGAGTAGGTCATTTCCCAAACCCGTTCGCCGCTCGCTTCATTTTCTATCCACCCGTAGTCGTACATTTCTCCATTTTGTCCTTCCCCGAGCGCATAAATACGAACATGGGTGGGTTTATTGAGCGTAAAGTATTCCGTCTTGTTTGCATTATCGCCAACTTTCACAATTTGAGCGATCACCCCTTCCATTTTGGGGGTCACATTCTTTTCAACCTTGTTCCAATCCATTTCATCGACGAGATAAATGCTGATGCCCCAGTGTTCAGGATCAAAGGGAGGAGAATCGTTCCATTGGTTATATGCGTGGGAATCGTCGGTTTGATAATTGACCGTATAGGTGCCTTTTGGCAATGTTACAATTTCATCAACATAACGGTTTTTTGACGCGCCTCCGGCGTACTCACCTGCCACAGCGTCCATCGACCATACTTTTTCTCTGGTTTTAGCGTTTATGATTGTGCCGAAATCCGCCATTTGCCCGCGTGCGCTTGCTCGCTCGCCCAATGCGTAAATACGAACTTTGACGTCGCTTTTCAACGTGAAACTTTCGGAACGCGTTTCATTATTTCTCACGCGGATGATTTGCGCGATAATATTTTTTTCCTCGTTTATTGCGTGAAGTTTAAATGCATCCTCCTCTTTTTCGTTTGCTGCCATTAACGTGACGCCATAATTGTATGGATCGTAGGGCGGCGCTTGATTCCAATCGAGAAAGGAATGGGAATCATCTGAAATATAATAGAGAACATATTCACCAGCCGAAAAATTTACTGTATTATCGAATTTCATATTTTTTCTTGCGCCGCCGGCGCCGGTGGTATTTTCAGCGTTCATTTCCCACACACGCTCCCTCGTGGTCGCGTTGAGTATCCAGCTATAATCTGCCGGTTCCCGGCTTGTGCCCATTTCACCGATGGCGTAGATATGGATCGGCATCGGCTTGGCGAGCGTAAATGCCTGGACAATATGTTCGTTCTCCCCAATCTTTACGGATTTGTAGAGGATTCGGGGAAATTCCTTTGGAGATGCGAACGCGAGTATGTCCCGGTTGCCGGGGGATTCATCGTAAATCTCAATTCCCCATTCCTTCGCGCGATGATTCCACTCTTTATCAATATCTTCTCCAAAGAATTTATACAACCATGTAAAAAATCCTTCATGATCGACTTTGCCTGATCCGGTGGGTTCCTTGCGCCGGTCAATATTTATAGAGAATGAAGAGAAGGGAGAATTTCCGGAAAAGGCGAAAGCGGTAAAATATACTTCGTAACTGCCAGCGGGTAAATTTATGTCGCCATCGAAAACTCTATCCGATTTTAAAGAAGAGGTATTTGATCTCCGCATTTCCCACACAGCTTCCCGGGTTTCAGAATTGATGATCCATCCATAGGCAAAAAGATCGTCGCTACCTGAAAATATGCCCCGTTCATTCACTCCTGCACCCAGAGCGTGAATCTTAAGCTGGGTATCGCCGGTTAAAGTAAATCCACCCGTTTTTACTTCATTTCGAGTGTAATCTTTCAATTGAATAATTAATTTTTCGCCGGAATACGAAGTATTCGCTATACCTCCAATAAGCAAGAAAACCAGAAGGAGCGAGAATCGACTCTCCCAATTAGCGTTTTTTGGGCTATTATGCATACATTTCACCTCCTTACTTTACGAAATATTAAAGTGGAAGTTTCAGGCAACAAAGAAAATCCGAAACCGCCTAAAATGCCGAAATTACACATATAATAGAGAAAGTCGTTAACATTTAATTAACGTGACGGCAGTACTTGCATTTAAGACATGATTTTCATACTTTTTAGAAGTTAAATGTAAGACTTTAAATTAGTTAAACCGGAAGTAACCGGCATTTGTCCAAATTTCACGATGTTGTTTTTTCGAGAAAGGCTAGTTGATATCGATTCTTGATCGCAGTTTAAAGGTGCGGGTGTCTCTACAGTCCCGGCTATAACTTATTATTGAAAGAATCGATTTAATCAACGTGGCACATTTTCTTCCGGAAAAAGGCGACGCAACAACACCGCGTTATCCATCCCGTACAACTCTTTCCAGGGAAATAATCCGCTTCATAGTTTTTATGGCGTCTATTGGGTCGCTCTATTCTTTAATGGCATTTCGGTATCCTGCGCCAAACAGTAAGATTTTTCGTGGAGAGCAGCCCCCGCCGCTCGAATTCTTATCAGGTAATCACAGTACCCCCCAGGACACCGTACCGCCCCCCGGGAAAGTAAATACCGATACTCTGGCATCACCTGAAGAAAACAACGATCTCGAAGTTGATACCACAGAAATTCAACCTGAAGAAAACATTAATGAAGAATCGGAAGATTCTCTCATTCATAGTCAGGATACGGTCGGCAATATAAGAACAAAAGGCGAACATGCAAGATTTTCTAAAGGTCTCGATACTCTTACGGCACGCAAGGATACCACCGAAAAACCTGAAACGACGTATGTGGTATTCAAGGATTCCACCAACAGGATTAAACAATTTCATTATCGCCGAACACCTTCGCCGGCGGGTGATTTTTTTCCGCACGAACAATATCCCTTATTTTTAGATTTTAATTCTCCCGCCTATCAGCGTACCGTTAGTTTGGATACCACCGGAAGTTTTGTCACGGTGCATGAAAAATTTAACGGCGTCGACATCAAAGTCCCCGTAACAGTTCCTCTCGATGAATATGTGAAGCGAAGATTTAAGGAGGAATCGGCAAACAACTGGCGAACGCTGGCGCATGAGTATAAAACTTCCAAACGGGGGGATGATCTTGCCGGGCTGTTCGGAACTATTACAAATATATCAATCCCTGTTCCGGCTAATCCGCTCTTTAGCATCTTCGGCAAGAATGAAATAGATCTCCACGTGAATGGCGAAGTCGCAATCCACGCCGCTTTCCAAAAACAGAGTTCTGATCAAACAACAATATCATCCCTGGATCAATCGCAGAGTACGCCTAATTTCAACCAGGAGGTTCAGATCACAGTGAACGGATTGATCGGCGATAAATTGAAAATTGGCGCCGACTGGAACACACAGCGAACATTCGAATATGAAAACCAGCTAAAAATTAATTATACCGGTTATGACGACGAGGTTGTTCAAAGCATCGAAGCCGGCAACGTTTCACTCACCAATACGCCGTCGTTAATAGGGGGCGGGCAGGCATTGTTCGGCATTAAGACGCGTTTGCAATCCGGTCCGCTCAGTCTCACCGCCCTTGTTTCTCAAAAGAAAGGACAGACAAAAGAGGTGGATGTTAGCGGAGGATCCTCCCAGCGACCGATAGAAATCCGTCCGCAAGACTACGCCACAAACAATTTTTTCATTGATACGCTCTACCGGAGGTTTTTTAATAGACTATATGCGCAGGTAGTTCCACAATTAAATGATTCCATGAGAGCGAATCAAATTGTTGAGATTAGCGTTTGGATGACCCAGCAGCAATTTAGTTCAAACCAGGACCGGCGAAACGCAGTTGCTTTGATTAATTTACCGCCCCACCCCATCGGTACACAATATGACAGCAGCTTTCTCAAGGTGAATCAGAGCGATATCTCTTCCGGAAGAGCTGAACAGGGATATTTTACGAGATTAACGACTGATAAATATAAGCTCAATGCAACGGCGGGATTCATCGAGTTTAAAGATAACAGCATTGATGGGCAAGCGGTTGCTGTATCCTATAGGATTACTTCCGCCCCCAACGATGAAACCGTTTACGGAGATTTTACTCCCGACACAACCAGGCCGTTGATTCTTAAACTGATCAAACCGAGAAATCTTCAGCCAAGCTATCAACCTTCCTGGGATATGCAAATGAAAAATATTTATAATATTGGTCCCGATATTAAAAAAGATGGTTTCTCGCTTGATGTGATCTACCGGCAGCCCGGCGCGACTGACAATAGGATATTCAATAATGTGGCTCTTCTTCAAGCGGTGGGGTTCGATAAATATGCCAGCGATGGCAGCACTCCGACGCCCGATGGTAAATTTGATTTTATCCCGGGAATCACGATAGATCAGGCGTTCGGCAACATTATTTTTCCGACGCTCCGTCCGTTTGATACCGATTTAAAGAATTACTATTCCGTGAATCAACATATCACGCTCACGGATTCGCTCCTCATGCCGGAGATATATGACACCACAAAAGTTTCTCTCCAGTATATTCAAAAGAATTTCTTTGTGATGCAAATTGTCGCAGCTACGGCAGTGCAAAGCCGTATCTCGCTCGGCGGGTTTAATATCGTTGAAGGGAGCGTGCAGGTTTTGCTCAACGGATCGCCGTTGACACCGGGCGAAGATTACACCGTTGATTATATCGTAGGCGAGGTAACTCTTAAAAGCGAGCGTGCGTTGCAGCCCGGCGCAAATATTTCTGTTAAGTATGAACAGAACGACCTGTTTCAGCTTGCCTCTAAAACGTTAATGGGCGCTAGGGGAGTCCTCGATATCTCTCCGAACGTCAACATGGGCTTTACGATTATGAATCTTACCCAGGCGTCGTTGAGCGATAAAGTGAGAGTTGGAGAGGAACCGACGAAAAATACAATTATGGGCGTCGACGGGGGATTTAATTCGAATCTTCCTTTTCTAACCTCTGCGCTGGATGCTCTTCCTTTGATCCATGCGCGGGAGATGTCCACTATAAGCTTCCGCGGTGAAGGCGCGTATATAATCCCCAATGCCAATACCCGCACGAGCACGATCGAGGGAGATAATAATCAAAGCGTCGCCTATATTGATGATTTTGAAGGTTCAAAACGAACCATCCCGTTTCCCATCAGTTTTAATAGCTGGGTCATGGCAAGCCCGCCATGGTATTCACTGCTGGATACAACGATTGAACGGGCAATAGTACCCGACACTCCATCAACGTATTCTAAATGCCGTCTCCTCTGGTATAATAATGGAACGGGCGTTGACCAGGTAAATGTGCACGAAATTTGGCCCAACAAAAGCGTTGCAACCCAGGATCAATTTATAAGCATTCTTAATCTTAATTATGATCCGGACAGGCGGGGAATGTATAATTACTCCCCGAACCTCGATTCAACGCTCCATCGCTCGACCAGCCCCAAATATAGTAATGTAAACGAGCGCCGAAAAAATTGGAACGGAATAATGAAATATATCGGCACAACCACGGGCGATCTCGTCGGTCAGAATATGCAATACCTGGAAATTTGGGTGAACCCGCAGGGCGATACTTCTTTGGATCTTCGAAAGGGGAGACTCTATGTTGATCTCGGACGGATATCCGAAGACATCATTCCGAATGGAGTATTAAATTCAGAAGACATCATTCCAACTCCTTCCAATCCAACAGGAATACCCACAGGAAGAGTTCAGCCTGGGGCTGATTTGGGACTCGACATGTTATCTGACGAACAGGAGCGAACTGTATTCGCCAATTTCGTAAATAGCAATAAGGGCGATCTCGATGTCGATCCGAATGATCCGAGCGGCGATGATTTTTCGTATGCCACAGGGGGAACCGATTTCACACACTATAACGGCACAGAAAATAATTATACAGGTGGAAGCCCTGCGGGGCGATTTCCCGATACGGAGGATTTGAACGGTAATAGTTATCTTGACCAGGTCAACAGCTATTTAGAGTATGAAGTGCCTCTTGCGCACGATTACATAGATTCGGCAAATGTTAAAAGGACAAATCCCTATTGGGTCGGAGGAACTTATGATTCTCTATCCAGTACGAATGACCCCAAAACGAGTTGGTACCAGCTTCGTATCCCATTAAGGAACAAGACGCGCCTTGTTTCTCCGGGCAATCCGCAAACCGACGATGCGATTTTGCAGAATGTTCAATACGTGAGGTTCTGGTTCTCGGGGTTTGAAAAACCTCTCCTTCTCCGGATAGCGCAAATGAACCTTGTTGGCAACCAATGGGCAGAAGCCGTGCCGAACGATTCGACGTTTAAAGTTTCAGTTGTGAATATAGAAGATAATCCGGAATACTCAAGCCCACCCGGCGTCATCCGTCCGCTTGATAGAACCCGCCCGGATCAAACGGTGTATGGAAACGAACAATCGTTATCATTATTGTTATACGGCGTGCCGCAGGGGCAGGACCGGCTTGCGGTAAAAGTCAACACAGGCAGAGCCATAGATGTGTTCAGTTATAAAACGATGAAAATGTTTGTCCATGGCGATAATTCATTCCTCTCTACGCCGCAGCATCACGACGCAGAAGTCTACTTGAGGTTTGGCGCCGATCTCAACAATTATTATGAATATCGTTTGCCGATCCAACCGGGATGGTTTGAGATGACGATCGATTTCGGCCAGTTAACAACAATCAAATCGGTGCGTGATCATGATAAAAATGCGAGGGTCGATTCATTGTATCGATCGGGACCTTATGGAATCCGGGGGAGACCAGCGTTAACCTCGGTGTTGTATTTTGCCGTTGGCGTGTATAACCCTGTGGCGCCGAATGGAAAACCTTTCCTGGGTACCTTTAACGGAATTCCCGCTGTGGTTTGGGTGAATGAACTTCGTCTTGTGAATGTGGATAACTCGACAGGGTATGCCTACCATTTCGATACCCAGTTGAAGCTTTCAGATATGGGTAATGTGAGTGTTAATTACGCATATCAAGATCCGAATTTCCACTCCATAGAAGATCGTCTCGGCGATCGTATAACGCACCAAAATTGGGCGCTTAATACAAATTTCTCATTTGATAAATATTTTCCAACTCCGATGCAGGGGAGTTCGCTCTCCCTTGCCTATTCCCACCAGGAACAGATTACAAAACCGAAATATCTGCCCGGCACCGATATTCTTGTTTCGGCTGCCGCACAAAGCGCCAGTGCAACCGCAAGCGGTCCGGGGGCGGCAAATGCCGGAGACAGCGTTACTGTTCAATCTCAATCGCTTCATGTTTCAGATTCCTATTCCATCGGAAGTTTTAGAATTGTCCTCCCGTGGAAAGTGTGGTACATCGATGAGACATTCAATAAATTGAGCTACAGTTTTAGCTATAATAAAAGCAGCGACCGGAATCCTACTATCTTGTCCAGTAAAGCATGGTCATGGGCGTACCGAATGTCGTATGGCATAACGATCCCCGGCGACCCGTCTATTCAACCGTTCAAATCAATTTTTGGTGGAGTCCCCTTTTTCGATAGTTTTAAGGAGTGGAAATTATATTACATCCCAATCTCGTCTCTTTCCACCAGTCTTGATGCAACGCGTTCTTCCTCAGTTTCAATTAATCGCGACTTGAATATCGTACCGACGTTATCGAGGGCTTTCAATGCGAATAAAACGTTTAGTTTCGGATGGAGAACTACCGATGGAGGGTTGTTGAATCTTTCGGGTGACTACGGGTTGTCAATTGCGAGGGATCTCCTTTTTCTTGATACCGATTCTTCCGGCAGGGGTTTTTCGCGAATCATGAGAGATATGTTTATTGGGGGACGCGATGGCAGTTATAGTCAACGTATTACTTTTACTCCACACCCAAAAATTCCCGATATTTTTGACATTCCAAAATATTTTGATTTGTCGGCGGGGTACGGCGTTAACTACGATTGGCGAAATATTTTCCAGAGCGGGGACCTCGGTAAAAGCGCCCATTGGGGAAATAACATTACCTTATCAACAACGCTTCGGTTAAAATCGCTCGCTGAGGCATGGTTTGGATCCTTCGATACACCATCTCAACCGGAGGTTGCCCAGCCCGCCGCCCCGGTGAAAAAAGATACTACAGCTAAACCACCCTCGGATTTAAAGGATTCAAAAGATACCAAAGATACAAAAGGCACAAAAGGCGCGAAGGATACTACTTCAACCGCTAAGAAGGGACAGAGTCTGCTCGCGCCTCTCAAAAAAGGCGCAAAATATTTAATAAAAATTCCTTTTCTCGATTACGAAACAATAGCAATTCAATTTTCACAACAGAATAGCTCTGCAAATGGCGGCATCCTGGGGGCGACAGGGTTTGGCAATCTTTGGCTGCGATCGCCGTTCCAGGGTTCAACATTGCAGTACGGACCATCGCGTCTTTATCAGTTGGGATTGATATCGGATCCCAGCGGGTTCCTGGAATTCCATCCATCATCGAAATTCCCATTTTTGAGCTGGACTACTATTCCCGGTTTACGGGCGCCACTCGGATCAATGACAGATCAATATTCTCAAAGCAATTCCATCGCGCTGCACACGACGCGCCCGTTGTGGGAAGGCGCATCGTTGGAAGTTAACTGGAAAGTCGGCTGGTCTTATAATAAACAAACGATAATTAATACCAACGCTCTTGGAGTCGATTCGATTTCAAGCGTGCTCACCTCGGGCCATGTGGAGAGATCGTTTCTCACGCTGCCCCCCGTGTTTTTCTTAAAATATTTGAACAGCAATCTGCAGGATGTCGGAAAAAAATTCGGTGAACTGAAAAATATTGAGCCCTCGGATATCGCTCTGACGGATGCGTTTGAACGAGGGCTGGAAGCTGCGCCCTTCCTTAATAAAGTTCTTGGTCAATATGTGCCGCGGGCAAATTGGACTCTCCGCTGGGATGGATTGCAGAAAATCAGTTTCCTGGGATCGGCATTTAAACAACTTACGCTGGACCATTCGTACAATTCCACATTTTCCAAAGATTTCGTCGGAAATCCCGATGGAACAAATCGCACCAACACCGAGCGCATAACGTACGCATTTAATCCTCTTGTCGGACTTACGGGAACACCAAAGGATTTGCTGGGCGGTAATGTTTCCGGCTCGTTTAAATACGGCACGTCGACTATCTACGATCTTAATTTCTCGGCTCAAAACATCACCGAGACTTCGACCCAGGATATTTCGTTTGCATTAAACTATGGCAGACATGGTTTTTCGCTCCCATTTTTCGGAGTGAATCTTGTCAACGACGTCGACATCACATTCACGTATTCCCTTTCAAAAAATTCAAGGCGTCTCTATGATCCGAACCTCTTAGAGGCGTCGCCCGACGGGACGCCGCTTGAGGGAACAACCCGGACAACGATGGAACCGCGTTTCCGCTACGGCTTGAGCTCGCGCGTGACCGCTTCATTATTCTTCCGGTATACATCGATCAAGCCGGACGAAGGAGGATCGACGATTTTTGGAACCTCGACCAGCGAGGCGGGTGTTGATATTAATATATCCATCCAATAACATTCCAATCAAAGGCCGTTTACATTGATTATAGAGTGTGAATTGGTTATTTTTATTTATTCTTATACGATAAACATATGTCTCAAATAAAAGGAAAAATTCTCTGGGTAGACGATGAAATTGATCTTCTCCGCGCCCACATAATGTTATTAAGCGAAAAAGGATACAGCGTGGAGACCGCAACAAACGGAGAAGACGCAATCGAGTTTGTGAAAGCGCGGAATTTCGATCTTGTCTTCCTCGATGAGATGATGGCGGGTCTTGGCGGGCTGCAAACATTAACCATCATCAAAGATATCAAACCGGAGATACCGGTCGTGATGGTGACAAAAAATGAAGATGAAGGTTTGATGGAGGAAGCGATCGGCACGAAGATCAGCGACTACTTAACAAAACCGGTCAATCCAAGCCAGGTATTGCTTACCTGTAAAAAATATCTCGAGGGAAAGAAAATCTCCGAAGATTACGTTTCGCGGGATTATATCAAGGAATTTAACGAGATATCCATTGCACTACAATCGAGTCCGGACGCAAACGATTGGATATCGATTTACGGAAAACTTACCGATTCCGCGATGGAATTGGATGCGCATCCTGAGTCCGGTTTACGGCAAACCCTGAACGACCAAACCCGCGAGTGCAATGTTGAATTTTCCAAGTTTGTTGAACGAAGTTACCGTGGTTGGCTTGAACAGAAAGAAAACCGCCCGGTCCTCTCGGTTGATATCGTTGAAAAGTATCTTATTCCTGAACTCGCAGATCCCAATTCATCGGTGTTCTTTTTTGTTATCGATTGTCTCCGTCTCGATCAATGGCTTGTTATGGAATCGGTGCTGCGCGAGTATTACAATGTTAACCGTGATTTTTATTATTCCATTCTTCCCACTGCGACGCCGTATTCCCGGAATGCGATCTTCAGCGGATCATATCCGGATGAGATCGAAAAGCGTTTTCCCGATATCTGGGAGAAGTGGGAAGACGACGATAACAGCCGCAACAAATATGAACATCCGTTTCTCGATAATCTCTTACAGCGGCGTAAAATACAGCTTAAGCCGGAATCGAAATATATAAAAATTCTCGATCCGGAATTCGGTCGGAACATCGAACAATCGATTCTTTCCTATACGAAAAATCGGCTGACGTCTATCGTAGTGAATTTCGTGGATATGTTGGCGCACGGTCGGTCAGATTCGAGTATTTTAAAAGAGATTGCACCCGATGAATCCGCATATCGTTCGCTGACCCACTCATGGTTTATGCATTCATCGCTGCTCGGAATGCTGCGAACTCTCTCACGGCAGAAAAATGTCAAAATCATCCTCACGACCGATCACGGCGCGATCCGCAGTTTACGAAGCGCTAAAGTGATCGGCGATAAAGAAGCATCATCAAATCTACGCTACAAATATGGCAGAAATCTGAAATGCGACGACCGGCAGGCGATTTTTATCAAAAATCCCGCCGATTTTAAACTTCCCCGGAGAAGTGTTACATTAAACTATATCATTGCGAAAGAAGACTTCTATTTCGTGTATCCGACAGAATATCACAAATACGTTAATCAATACCGTGATAGTTTTCAGCACGGAGGGATTTCCATGGAAGAGATGATTCTTCCTGTTATCAAACTCGTGCCAAAATCATAATGATGGAAGAGTTTATCACTCATTCTGAACAGGAAACGATTCACCTCGGCAAGATATTTTCCGCCCGGTTAATGCGGGGATCGACCGCAGCGCTCTACGGAGATTTAGGCGCGGGCAAAACGAGATTCATTAAAGGCGTGTGCGAGGGTCTGGGTATTTTGAAACATGTTTCAAGCCCTACGTTTACTATCGTTCATGAATATCCCATCGTCAACGGGACCGTCTATCATTTTGATTTTTACCGCGTTCGGTCTCTTCAAGAAATTATCGACCTGGGTTTTGATGATTATTTCCGACCGGATAATATTTGTCTGATCGAATGGGCGGAGAAAGCCAAGCCCTTGCTCCCTCCAAACAGGTTTGAAATTTATCTGGAATTAGAGAGCGACCAGAATACCCGTAAGCTCCGAATCGAGGAAATTGTCGGGCAGCCGGCATGAAACTTTTGGGAATCGAAACAGCAACCTCGGTATGTTCTGCGGCAGTCGTTATTGATAATGAGCGAAGGTATGAACGAAATCTCGATACGCCCCAGATTCATTCACAAAAATTAGTGACATTAATAGATGAAGTGTTGAACATCTCCGGTGAAAGCATACGTTCTATCGATGGAATTGCAATTTCCATCGGACCCGGATCGTTCACAGGTTTGCGAATCGGATTGAGCGTCGCGAAGGGACTGGCATATGGATCGGAGAAGCCATTAGTTGCCGTTTCAACCCTCGAAGCGCTTGCTTTAGGGGCAATGTCTGTTCGAAATATTGAGGATCAATTAATTCTTCCGGTGTTGGAGTCGAGGAGAGATGAATTATTCTCAGCAATCTATCGCATTAACGGTGGAACGCTTACTGAAATCCTTCCCCCTAAGGATATGCGTTATCGCGAGCTCGCCGATGTTTGTGAAATGTACAGCGAGTTTGTTGTCACGGGGAACGGAGCTGGAAAATTTGTTGATTTTTGTAATAAGGAATCTCAAGCGCGTTTCCAATTGAACGTGCTGCCCGAGCTGCAACGCCGTTGCAATGCGATTCATATAGCATCATTGGGAAATAGTTTGCTTCATCAAAATATTATTGCCGATCTCGCATCGATTGAACCGGCATACTTGAAAGAATTTTATACACTTTCACAACCTAACTAAAAAGGGATAACGCACTATGGCATGGTTTCGACGTTCCAAGGCGAGTATCACCGGAGACGCCCAACGGAAAGATTTGCCCGATGGGTTATGGACTAAATGCGAGGGTTGCGGTGAAATAATCCACCGTTCCCAGCTTGAACAGCAGTTGTTTACGTGCGTGAAATGCAACTATCATTTCCGAATCGGAAGCAAAGAATATATCTCTATCCTTCTTGATGAGAAATCATTCAAAGAAATGGATAAGAAGATGCGATCGACCGATCCCCTTCAATTTACCGATACCAAGCGTTACAAAGACCGGTTAAAAGATACCATTATCAAAAGCGGCCTCAATGATGCTGTGCGAACAGGGACAGGCAAGCTGAACGGCATGGCGGTAGTACTCGCCTGCATGGATTTTTCGTTCATCGGTGGAAGTATGGGTTCGGTAGTAGGCGAGAAAGTTGCGCGCGCTATCGATCAGGCGCGGAAGGATAAAGTCCCGCTCATCATTATTTCTGCCAGTGGGGGCGCTCGAATGATGGAAGGCGCGCTTTCGCTGATGCAGCTCGCAAAGACGAATGCAAAACTCGCGCAGCTCGCGGAAAAAAAAATTCCATATGTATCCATTATGACAGACCCTACAACAGGAGGCATCACTGCGAGTTTTGCCATGATGGGGGATTTCAATCTTGCCGAACCAAATGCTCTGATCGGCTTCGCGGGTCCACGGGTGATCAGGCAGACTATCGGGAAAGATCTCCCGGATGGATTCCAGCGGTCTGAATTTCAACTTGAACACGGATTTGTCGACATCGTCGTGCACCGGAAAGATATGAAAGAAACTATTTCAAAATTGTTGAAAATGGTTGCCTGATACTGAGTGCGGCAGTATGATGCTGCAAAATAGTAGAAACATTTTAATCGTTTTATACGTTAAATAATAGAATCACAAATAATTAAATACGCGAAATAGACAGAATTGAACCTTTCGATAGATTGTTGGTATTGGTAAATAAACAATTACCGCGGCGAAGAAGAAATTTTTACCTATTTCTTGTTCGTGGTATTGTGGTTCATCCCGATGAATTCGCATACGCGGGCATTGTATTCGGGGAAAATTTATTTTTGGTTCTGTTGAACAGCCAGAAGAGGAAGAAGACGGTTATTCATCCAGGGGATGGTAACCGATGAGAAAAATCTCCCTCTCGCACAAAGAATCCAAACGCATCCGCCTAATCGCGCTTCTCAGCAGTACGATTGCACATTTCTTATTATTTAGCGTCCTTTTTCTTCTAATAAGACATGTTCCGGGGTTCGCACACTTAATGGATCTTGATTGGCGGGGCGGAGGAGGGGGCGGCGGATTAAAAATTTACGAGATTGAGTTCGGTCCGCAATCAGGCAATCAAACTGAGACCACGGAAGATATCTACCGGACGGAAAAATTCACCGTCAGCCGGATAAAGATAGAAGATTTTTCGAATCAGGGAACTCCCGTTATCCATGTTGAGAAACCGAAAAAAGAGAAGAAGAAGAAAAAAAGAGAGGTGGAAAGATTATTCGGGGCGAATTTGCCGACGAAGCACCGGCGCGGTTCCGGTCCGGGTAGCGGCGGCGGTATGGGTGGCGGCTCCGGCGGCGGTATCGGAAAATCATCGGGGTATTCAATCGATTGGGGCGGAATGGGTTCGCGTAATTTACTTAGCGGGAGTCTGCCGAGATATCCGGAAGGAACGACGAAAGAAATGGCGGTAGCGCTGCAATTTTCGGTGCTGCCGGATGGCTCCGTATCAAGCGTTATTCCACTCCGGAAAAGCGACGAGCTTCTTGAACGTGCGGCAATCTCCGCATTACGGACGTGGCGGTTTGACCCTCTGCCCAGCCAGTATGAACAAAAAACTCAAGTAGGAAAAGTGACGTTTAATTTTAAATTGGAATAATGTAATAAGAAAGGAAAGCCGTTATGTATCAAATATTGAAGAAAATTGCATTCTCATGGTTTCTCATCTGCTTATTTACAAGTTTAGCCATTAGTCAGAAGGCGCCATTGAAACCCGAGTGGTGGTTCGGGGGCGCATTAGGCGTAAATTTTAATTTGTATTCGGCATCGATTCTCTCCCCGATCCCGCCGGCTTCATTTACGAGCGGATCGGGTTTGGGGTTATTTCTTGCCCCAATGCTGGAATATCGTCCGGACCCAATGTGGGGTGGAATTCTTTCACTGGGATTCGATAGCCGCCGGGGTTCCTTTGATGATATCACAACGGGCAATGTAACGCAGAAATTATCTACTTCAATAAATTATCTATCCATTGAACCGAGCGTAAGGGTTACGCCATTTGAAAACACCCTGTATTTTTTTGCGGGACCACGATTAGGTTTTAATGTCTCGAAATCATATACGTATGAATCGACCGGAAATCCGACGATTGAAAGCGAATGGGACAATATTCGAGGAACGGTTATCACGGGACAACTTGGCGTGGGATATGACCTCATGTTAAGTGATCCGGATGCCAAAACTCAAACTGAATTATCTCCATTTTTCTCTATGCATTTCGGTCAGGGTCCCCGGTCGGTGGAAAGCTGGTCGCTGACTACATTTCGCATCGGGGTAGCGTTAAAATTTGGAACTACCACGGAATTGCATCAGAAGGTTGAAAAAGAAATTCAATTTACAATCAAATCTCCCAAAATTATCGCCAATGAACGCAGGGTGAAAGAAACATTTCCAATAAGAAATTACGTTTTCTTCGGTGAAAATTCTTCGGAAATTCCTGAGCGGTATACCCGCCTGAGTACCGAGGAAGCAAAAAGTTTTTCCGAAGACAAATTGTTGGAGCCTCAGCCGCAGGATCTCACTGGCCGGTCGCGTAGGCAGTTGACTGTCTATCACGATATCATCAACATCCTTGGAGATCGATTGAGAAAATATCCGGCTGCATCAGTCACTCTCATCGGCGCGTCGCTGAAGGGCGACGCGGAAGGCAAGGCGATGGCGTCATCGATTAAAAAATATCTTACCGAGGTTTTTGAAATTGAAGGCGGCCGTATAACAGTGGAGGGACGACTGAGACCGGAACACCCCTCCGCACAACCGGGCGGAACACGCGAACTTGATCTCGTACGACCGGAAGACAACCGGGTTGATATCATTAGCCATAATCTCGAAATCTTAGCCCCCATTCAGATTATCTCATTGCAGGAAGAACCGCTCGATAACGATGTGATATTGAATGTAGGGTCGGCAAGCGATCTTCTCGCTTCCTGGAATGTGGAAGTGACGAACTCTTCGGGCCATGTTGAACATTTTGGTCCATTTACCGGTGACCAGGAGAGAATTTCAGGAAAATCAATTCTTGGCGCCCAAAAAGAAGGCACGTATACCGTAGCTCTTATCGGTGAAACGAAAGGCGGTCAATCGGTGAGAAAAGAAGAAACGATCAGATTGGCAAAATCCGAGATTCCGGAAGAATCCCTTGGACTCCGCTTCAGCATTCTCTTTGAGTTCGACGAATCGAAAACTGTTGCGACATATGCGAACTTCCTCACACAGACGGTGACGCCTCTTATTCCGGAAGGCGGCAGCGTTATTATCCACGGTCATACCGATATCGTCGGCGAGGAGAGTCACAATCTGAAGCTTTCGCAAGATCGCGCTCACGAAACCCAAAGGATAATAGAGAAGGAACTCCGGGCGGCGGGAAAAAATCGCGTGAAATTCGACGCCTACGGATTTGGCGAGGACGTGCGGCGCGCGCCGTTCGATAACAAATTACCGGAGGAACGATTTTATAATAGGACAGTTATTATTGATATAGTGCCGGAACAGTGATATATTAAATTCTCTCGATATCATAGCCGACCGGTTTTACGTATAGATATCGTTAACTTCTATTCGAAAAGAGTACGGCATTAGAAGACAGAAAAATTTAATAGGATTCATGGAAAAAATTAATTATAGCCAAACAACTGTTCTGGCAGTATTCTTTCTCGCTTTGCAAGCGTTTGGGCAGACTTCGACGGTGATCCCGACCGTTCTTCCGGACCGCTCCATCCAAATAGATCGATGGAGCGACGCAGGAACATACAGTGTCACACGGCATGAACTGGAACATGAATTGCCGTATGCCCTTTCGATTCGCAGCAGGTCTGATCTTATCTACAGCATCATTCAGACTTCTGTGGATGGAAAAGATTATGAGGAAGCATACCAGTGGTCGACTACATTTATTTCGGAGTATCCAAACGACAGACGGAGAACAAAAATCCTCTATTATAGAGGATTGAGCGCCTATCAAACCGATCGTTTGGACACGGCTCTTACCCTGCTTAATTATTATCTTTCGCTGCCGACCAACGACATGCGCGGAGAAGCGTATTACTGGCGCGGTCTGGTGGATGTTGAGAACAATGAATGGAATCTCGCAGAAGATGACTTCCGGCAGGCGTACAACGATACTATTTCCGTTGATCAACGCGACCGGGCATTAATCGGCTGGTCGCTCGCGCTTGAACATCATGGCTCGCTTGCGGAAGCGATAAAGCTGCTTCAGCGAATGAGGGAGGAATTTCCCGAAAGCAAATATGCAAACGACGGCCGCCTGCGATTAGCGTCTCTTTCTTTGCAGCAAAAGGATCCCGGGCGCGCGCTGGACTTTTTGAAAGATTTAGAGCTTTCGTCCCGCACCCAGCGGGAAGAATCCCGCTTGCTGTATGGAGAAGCGCATCTCCAACGGAATGATTACGCGGCGGCGAAGAATGAATTCCAAAAATTTCTGCAATTCTATCCTGAAAGTCCTTTCGCGACCAAAGCCCGTTTCGGTCTGGCATGGGCATACCTGAATAATGGCGAACCCCAATCGGCAAAGCTTCAGTTTGATTCCCTCGGGACCGGCTCGGATACTCTCAGTTTGAACGCTCTCTACCAAAGCGGGGCTTTATCTCTATTGAATGGAAGTTCGGGCGAAGCCATGAAAAGCTTCGGTATTCTCATCGATAAATCACCCTACGAAATATATTCCGATAAAGCGTATTACCAGATGGGAATGGATCTGTACCGCTCGAAGCATTACCGGGAAGCGAGAAAAAATTTCGAAATTATTACCCGGCTGTTCCCGGAAAGCGATCTTCGCATGAAATCGTACCGGATGCTTGGCGAGGCGAGTGTTGCTTTGAGTGATTTTGCCAACGCACAATACGCTTTTGGCCAATTGCGGCGTCTGGGAGCGCCGGCTGATCTTCTTGCTCCGGCGATGGTTCAGGAAGGGATTTGCCTCTACCATTTAGGCCGGTTTAAAAGCAGCGCCGAACGGTTTCAGGATTTTTTGAACGCATATCAGAAAGATCCCCGCGTCCCCGAAGCATATCTCTGGCAGGGGGAAGCATTATACCAGGATGCGCGTTTCGATGAAGCCGAAGCAGCATACAAAAAAGCTCTTGACCTGTTGTCGGACGGTGAGAAACGGTCTCTGGCGGCTTATGGTATTGCTTGGTCGTTATTTGAGGAGAAAAAGTTTTCCCATGCGGCGGACGCCTTCGCGCAATTTACCGGCAAATACCCCGGCAGCGATAAAGCGCTTGACGCGTCTCTTCGAAGAGCCGATTGCTACTTCTTCATGAAACAGTACGATAAAGCCAGCGCGATGTACGCATCGCTTGCCGCAGAGAAAAATAGCTCAAAAAATACTGAGTACGCCGCGTTTCAACTCGCGATGTCCTATATTCAAAGGGGCGAATCGATGCGCGGAATCGAACAGCTCCGGGATTTTCAATTGCATTATCCGAATTCAATTTATGCAGAGGTGGTTCAATTTAATATTGGCTGGACATACTACACCATGGAGCAATATCCCCAGGCGATCATCGAACTGAAACTCCTCGCCAGAAAATTTCCGTACAGTCAGTTAATGCCCCGCATCTTCTTTAATATCGGCGACGCATTTTATAATACCAAACAGTATGACAGCGCCCGCACATATTACGAACAAGTTATTCAGCAATTTCCAAAAAGCCCCCTTGCCAATGATGCGATGAGCGGCTTGAAATACACATTTCAGGCGCAGGGAAGACCGATGGAGGCGTTGTCGACTATCGATAAGTATATGAAGAGTCAGGCGGACACGGGTTTAACGCAAAATCTTCTTCTTAATAAAGCGGATATTTTATTCGGTCAGGGAGATTTAAACGGCGCTATCGACCAGTATAAGAAATTGATTGCCCTGCATCCGGAACAGGGAACGTATACCAGAGCTCTTGAGCAGCTTGGGCACATCTATGAGCTGAAACGCGATACATCGTCTGCCCGCGCGTACTACAAACAAATTCTTTCAGATTTTCCAACCGCGGATAATGCCCCTCGCGCAGCGCTCGCTCTTGCAATCGCTTGCACTTCGGAACGAGAATTCAGCGCCGCGGTGGACCTCCTTCAGAAATTCGAGGGAAAGTATTCCGCATCCCCGTTAATTCCGGAAGCGCAGTATCGACTTGGCATAGCGTATCTCCTGATGCCAAACCGGGCAAAAGCTAAATCCCAATTTGAGCAGATCATCTCACAGCGACCAACCGATGTTTTTTCGGAGAGGAGCAGAATGATTATCGCCAAAATATACCAGGATGAAAAAGAATATTCCACTGCAATCGATACGCTGAACGGTATAGCCAATCGTCGCAGCGACGACATTGCGGCTGAAGCGCTTATTATGATGGGGGATAATTATTTATTATCCAAGAAGAACATAGACGCGCTGCAGGCGTATAAGGATGTGATCACGCAATATTCCGATTATCCACTTCTGATAGAAAAAGCGCATCTCGGCGCCGGTTCCGCTTATGAGAAATTACACGATCGAAAACATGCGCGGCTTGAATATCAGGAGATTCTCAAAAGCCCCATCGACTCTCTGGTCAAAAGGGAAGCAACCAACCGGTTGAAGAGGATAAAACGATGAGGAACATGAGAATATTGATACTATTGAGCTTCCTTGTTCTTCCTTTATTTGCAACCGCCCAGGTTGTTGCTCCGCCAGCGGCGCTGGATACATCCAAAATACAGGGCGAGATGCCGAAACTTGAGATTCCTGAAATCACGATTGTCGGTAAAAAAGCGATCACGCTGCCCTTTGCCCGCAAAGGCGAAATTTTCGATGTGGACGTGTATGAAGCCCCGCCGCCGGATTCTTCGATCCTGCTCACGCGGCCCATACTACCGTTGCCGGTGGGACAATACAATAAATATGAAGAGCGGATAAACGTGTGGAGAGTTGCCGTCGATGGTTCGTTGGGAAGTTTTTCGACTGCGGGCGGGAACGGGTATGTAAATTATAAATCCGAGCAATGGGATTTTTATGGCTCCGGCGGATTTCTTGCAACCGGAGGAAGGTCGATTGATAATTTTTTCGCCGCTCATCCTCCAACAATGAACGCCTCCGCAAATAATGTTCACGGCGAATTTGATATCCGGACATTGCTCCCCACCGATAATGATTTTCTTAAAACGCTGCGGTTCTTCGTGGCGTCGAAATTTTTTGGTGAGCAATATAACTATTTCGGGATCGACGGGGTGGAATCGAACCGCGTACGGCAAAATTCATTTCTCACCGGCGGTTTTGGATCGGTCAACAGGCAGGGAACAGTGCTCGATTTTAATCTGTCGGTCAACAACTGGAATATAAACGACGCCAGAACCTCGCTGCCTGATTCTCAGGTATCGTTAATCTCGCCAAAAATCCAAACAACTCTCGCAACCGATTTTGGTCGATTCCGTTTTGTGACAGATCTGGAATATGCGAGCAGCTCTCTCAATTATCAACATCCCACACAATCGCCGACGTCGCTTAATTGGTTTTCAGGACTACGATGGCAGGTTTTAGACCGGTGGTTCCTGCAAGCAGGGGGTTATTATGGATATGGCACTGCGAGCGACGGCGGAAGTAAAACAATCCTCATGCCCTCGGCGGTCATGAACTGGGATATCGACGCCGCACGGGAATTTACCGTGTGGTGGAAACCCGAACTTCAATTGCAAAGTTATGCTCAGTTAACTCTTGATAATCCCTATCTTGACCGGGAATTAGTTTTGCGTCCAATCCGTACGCCGGTTAATATCGGCGCTTCGTTTTGGTTTAACGAACCGTATATGGTCTTCGAAGTCCAGGGATCGTTGAAGCAGAGTTCAAACCGTCCGGTGACTCTCTCCGACCACGGAAGAATGACGATTGCGTATCTTGATGCGGTCGAATCGATCGTTGAATTTAAAGGATCGCTTTTACCGTTCAAGTTGATGACGTTAAAATATTCCGGTAAGATCAACCGTGCTGTGCCCAAAGACGGCGACACACAATTTCCCATGACGCCGCTGGTTACTCTTCATGGCACAGGCGAATTCGGACTCACATTACCGGTCAAGATATATTTCTCCGGCGATTATACCAGCCCCCGCAATATCGATTTAAATGGAGCGAAACAACTCACGAGCACGCTGTTGTTCGGTACGGGAGTATCAACAACGGTCATCCCGAACGCCGTTTTATCCCTGGACATTGCAAATATTCTAAATACCTCGTATTATTTATGGGACGGGTATCCCGCGCCCGGAATCGATTTATCAATTGGGTTAAAATATAAGATTCAATGAAAATAATCAGCACAATTAAAAAGATGCAGGAGATCGCAGAAGATCTCCGGAAAAACGGCAAAACAATTGCGGTCGTTCCTACTATGGGGTATCTCCATGCGGGGCATCTCAGTCTTGTGGAAATCGTTAAACATAGAGCGGATATAATTATAATGACAATATTTGTCAATCCCGCTCAATTTGGTCCCAATGAAGATTTCACAAAATATCCGCGGGATATCGAGCGGGATACAAAATCTGCCGAGGCAGCCGGCGCAGATTATCTCTTCATCCCTGCGATGGAAGAAATGTATCCGAAAGATTATTTCACGTACGTCAATGTCGAAGAATTGACAACCGTGCTGGAAGGGAAATTTCGTCCCACGCATTTTAAAGGCGTGGCAACGGTAGTGGCTAAGCTGCTCAACATTACTCAACCTCACGTTGCGGTCTTCGGACAAAAAGACGCTCAGCAAGCGGTCGTCATCCGGAGAATGGTGAAAGATTTAAATTTTCCCGTTGAAATAGTCATCGCGCCGATTATCCGCGAAGATGACGGACTGGCGATGAGCTCCCGGAATGTATACCTCTCGCCCGTTGAACGAGATGAAAGTGTTGTTTTAAATCGATCATTGAAGCATGCAGAGACCATGATTAAAGCCGGTGAACGGAGATCGGACGCCATTATCAAGGAGATGCAATCCATGATTCTCGGTGCGAGATCGGCGGTGATCGATTATATTGCCATCACCGATCCGCAAACGCTTCACGAAATTCCACACATACAATCAAAAGGCAGCGTGTTGATATCCATGGCAGTAAGGATAGGCAAAACCCGATTGATTGATAATATTCTTATAAATATTTCCTAACGTATGGCAACAAAACAGACTCCCCGGCAAACGTTGGCTGTGATAATTCTTGCGGCTGGAAAAGGAACGCGCATGAAAAATCCGGAAATGACAAAGGTGATGTATCCTCTTGCCGGGAAACCCATGGTGGATTACGTCATCGATCTAACGACCAAAATACTCGCCGATCGAACACTCCTTATCATCGGCTGGAAGAAAGAAGCAGTCAAAGAGCATATCACTGCTCTCTATCCGAAAGTGGAATTTGTTGAACAAGATGAACAACTCGGAACGGGTCATGCAGTGCGTCAAACCGAAACCACGCTGAAGGATTATTCGGGCGATGTCCTGGTGCTCTCCGGGGATGTTCCGCTTCTTTCGTTAAAAACCATGAACGCGCTTATCGGTTATCACCGCACTACGGAAGCATACGCGACCATTCTTACCGCCGATATGACCGACCCATCGGGGTATGGCAGGATAGTGAGAAACGCCGATTCGAGCGTGATGAAAATTGTAGAACATAAAGACGCCTCTCCTAAAGAATTGAAAATACAGGAAATTAATTCAGGTATATACTTGTTTAATAAGGAGAAATTGTTCGATTCTCTACGGCTGTTAAGACCGAATAATGTTCAGGGTGAGTATTATCTCACTGATGTTTTTGAAAATTTTTGGAAAAACGCCTGGCGTGTTTCTGCCGTCAAAGTTGTTGATCCTATTGAAGTTATGGGGATCAATACCCTGGAACAGCTTGAAACTGCACAGACGGTGTTCTTAGCTTCAAAGAACGCGTGAAAAGATTGACAATAAATGGCTTTTTATTTATAATAGATGTGATGGTTAAAGGTATTGTTATGAAATTCGCATCAATTTTGCTGATTTTAATCTTGATCGTGAGTGTAACTGGTTCCGCGCAGCTAAAGAGCCAGGTAGATGAGCAACAAAACGCGGCTTCTTCGATGCTCCGACCTCTCTCCGCATCAAATTTCCTCGGATTGTTGGACATGAATCGTTTTTCGATGCGGCAAAACGTTTCGATGGGATATTTTACCGGCGGCGGCTCCGGACTTTCATTAGCATCGTACACGAACAGCATGAATTATCAAATTTCCGATCCGCTCAATATCCGGATGGATTTCACGCTACAAGGTTCCCCGTTCGGAAATTACGGATCAAATTTACAATCGAATCTCAATAAACTCTATATCAGCAACGCCGAGTTGAACTACCGCCTGAACAATAACATGTTTTTTCAATTCCGGTACCAGCAATTGCCATACTCGCAATGGTTGATGTCGGATCCATTTGGGTATTACCGATCGCCGTATTTTCCGGGAGACCATTAACCGATTAATAAATATTCTTTCTGTGGTTGGATTACGATTGTTTATGAGTTAGTCAATATCATGAGACTAACTCTTTTTTTTGAACGATAAGATACCGCTTGCCAACTTCACGTAATTCATCTCCCGAACCCGTCCAAGCATCCAAAACCGCTGCGTCCAGGGGAAAACTTTTGTGGACCCTGAATGGATTGATTTTTCTTCTCCTGATGGTTACCGGTATTTTTTCCTATAAATACTTTATTCACCCGGACGAACCTGCTGCTCCCGTTCCGGTTGTTCCCGTTAAATCGGAACAACAACCGAAAAAACCATTGCGCGTAGTTCAACTTGACGTCTTAAACGGTTGCGGAGCGAAGGGCATCGGCAGTAAAATCACGACGTATCTCCGCGGCAGCGGTTTCGACGTCGTCGAGATGAAGAACTATAAAACTTTTCACGTCAATCAAACGATGGTCGTCGACCGCGTGGGCAACCTGGAAACCGCCAAACAGGTAGCCAGGGCGCTCGGAATCGACGACAAAAATATTATTCAACAGATCAATCCCGATTATTATGTCGATGTCTCCGTTATCATCGGCAAAGATTATACGGATTTAAAAATGTCCCGTTAGAAAGGATCGATGGTGAGAACCAAAACTCTTGCTAAAAAAATTGCTCAATTCACGCTAGACAAAAAAGCCCACAATGTCGTTCTCATGGATCTCCGCAAGGTATCGGACATGACGGATTTTTTCATTGTCTGCTCCGCCGATTCCGATATCCAGGTGAAGGCGATAGCCGACGCGGTTACTGAAGGAACCGACCAACTCGGCGTCAGAACCTGGCATGCGGAAGGATTATCGCAGCGCCAGTGGGTGTTGCTCGATTATATCGATATCGTTGTTCATATTTTCCATAAGGAAATTCGAAAGTATTACGGCATAGAAAAACTCTGGGGAGACGCCAAGATTGAAGCGATTAGCGACGAGGCGGACGAGGTGAAGAAAACAAAAAAGGCAAAGAAAGTTTCAGGCCGCAAGAGAGCGTGATGAAATCCTATCTGAGAGAAAAAATTACCGCATGTCTCAAAATTCTTGATGTGCAGGATGGTACTATTCCTACGTTTGAAAAACCCCGCCAGCAAGAACATGGCGATCTGACGACAAATGTCGCCATGGTGGCGGCGAAGAAGGCGGGAATCTCTCCCAGAAAACTCGCAGAGCAAATCGTAGCCAAAGTAGAGATTGACAAGCGGTTTATTGCGTCGATGGAGATCGCGGGACCGGGATTCATCAATTTTCGATTCACGCCGGTGTTTTATCAGGAAGAATTGCTTGAGATTCTTAAAAAAGGCAAAACCTTTGGACGCCATGAAAAAGGAAACCAACAAAAAACGCAGGTAGAATTTGTCAGCGCGAACCCAACGGGACCGCTGACGGTGGGACATGGGCGCGGCGCGGTGTACGGCGATACGGTCGCGCGTTTGCTGGAATGGATGGGATACGACGTAACGCGCGAGTATTATTTTAATAACGCGGGAAGGCAAATGCGACTCCTGGGCGATTCGGTGCGGCTGAGATACCTGGAAGAACTTGGCGATCAAATTGAATTTCCCGACGAGTATTACCAGGGAGAGTACATTAAAGATATTGCCCGTCACCTGATCGAGGCAAAGGGCGATACCTTGCGAAACGAACCTGCCGAAGGTATTTTTAAAGCGCAGGCAGAGGGAGAAATTTTCGGCGATATTAAAAAAACGTTAAACCGACTCGGCATTATTCATGACGTCTTTTACAATGAAAACACTTTATATGAAACGGGAAAAGTAACAGAGGTCATCGAAGAATTCCGAGCAAAGGGTTTGGCGTATGATAAGGAGGGGGCGATTTGGTTTAAGTCGACCGTGTTTGGCGGAGAGAAAGATAAAGTCATCGTGAAAAGCACCGGCGAGCCGACCTACCGTTTGCCCGATATTGCGTATCACCGGGAAAAAATCAGGAGGGGATTTTCATTGATTATCGATATCCTGGGAGCAGATCACGTGGCGACATATCCCGATGTTATTGCGGGACTACAGGCGCTTGGGTTCGATACATCCGGCGTCAGGGTGTTGATCCATCAATTCGTCACCATCATGCAGGGGGACGCGGTGGTAAAAATGTCCACAAGGAAAGCGAACTTTATCACGCTGGATGAATTGATCGATGAAGTTGGAGCGGATGTGGTTCGCTATTTTTTTCTTATGCGCGGGGTCGGCAGCCATTTGAATTTCGATCTGAAATTGGCGAAAGAACAATCGGAAGAAAATCCCGTGCTGTATTTGCAGTATGCTCATGCGCGGATCGCAAGCATTATTCGTTTTGCGGAAAGCCAGGGAATTGATCTCTCGAAACAATCCGATATTCAATTGCTTGTTGAGAAAGACGAAATCGATTTGATGAAAATGCTTACCGATTTTCCCGATACAATTGAATCATGCGCTGCAACATATGAGCCGCACCGTCTTGCGGAATACTTGCACGAAGTCGCAGGATCATTTCATAAATTTTACCATAACTGCCGCGTTGTTACCGAAGATCAGCGCCTGACCGCCGCGCGCCTTGCTCTCTGCAACGCAACCAAAACCGTTCTTGCCAACGGTTTTGCAATTCTTGGAATAACCGCCCCGGAAAAAATGTAACACAACGATGATCGATAGACGATTTTGCAGCGGGTTGAGAAAGTATCAAAAAGGAATGAGTCATTCCGTCCCGATGAAATCGGGATCGGAATCTAATCAGATTCAGACCCTGAACCAACTTCAGGGTGACTCGGATTGGGTTTCTGAACACCCTTTTAGAGGCGAAGGTTCTATCGAATTAGGAGCATTTTTTTTTGATTTATTAAATCTCCAACTCTCAAAGTATAGAGGTACGTCCCGCTCGGAAACCGGCTTGCGTCAAATGCAACCGTATAATCTCCGGGATTCGTTTCCGCGTTCACAAGAGTTTGTATTTTCTCTCCCAGAATATTCCATATAGTTAGATTCACAAAATTCCGCTCCGAAAGATCATACTGAATCATCGTAGCCGGATTGAACGGGTTGGGATAATTTTGGAACAATGTAAAAGTTTGCGGCAGCCGGAAAGAATTCTTAACGCCGGTGAGAGGTGTCCCGTATCTCTTGCCATTTATAACGGCGCTGTTGAGATAGAATGTGGGCTGACCGCTTTCATCAATCTGAATACACCCGATGGAATCAGCGACTGTTATTGTACGATAATATTTTGTTCGCGGCGAATAGGTCTGGAAGCTCCAGATCCATCCATACCTGCCGAAAACGACTCCACGATGATTATTAACCGTGGTGATGAGGGTATCGTTTGGCAGGTATTGAATATTAACGGTATCTCCCCAGCGATAGGATAAATCGAAGTTGCAGATCATCAACTCTGTGCCGGGAGAAATATATTCATATACATGATATCCTGCCTGCCGGAGGTACGTATCTCCGGCATTCGAAGACTGCAGGACAGCGTACTGTGCGCCATCAGACATGATGGTATCTCCGGTTATTTCAGTGGAATATTCGAATGCCAACTTGCCCGATCCTGTGAAAGCGCCATACTCCCACCGATTGCCAACCCCACGCGGGTATGTACCCTGGGTATATCCCATTGACGAGCAACAAAGCAACATTACGAACAAGAGAGATTTCATGACCCAACAAATTTTGATCTGGATAAATCTTACAGTAATAATATACGCATCGAAATTCAAAAAAGGAGTATCTTTCATTAATAAGATTTAACCTGGGAGTCAAGAAATTTTCATAATTTACCCCTATTTTGATTGTTGGGTTAACATGGATTTTGAGGTGAAAACTTTGATTTTTTGCTTAAATTTGCTAAATTTAACATGGTTTTATTCAAAAAATTGTTTCCATGGGGCAAATAGTTATCGAACGGAATGTTCTAAACCAATCGGTTGAATTATCGTAGAATTGTATACAGAGTTGGACAAAGGTTATATCAAGCCCGCGTTTTAATTCGTCACTATATCATTTATTAAGGATCGAAATAGAATGGATATAAAAGCACTTAATGAACGTATTCAGCGCGAAAGCGCATTTATTGATTTACTCCAGATGGAGATCGGCAAGGTCATTGTCGGACAAAAATATATGGTGGAACGTCTGATGATCGGGCTGCTATCGAACGGACATATTTTGCTTGAGGGCGTGCCCGGTCTGGCAAAGACATTATCGATCAAAACTCTTGCCAGCGCCATCCAGGCGAAATTTCAGAGAATCCAGTTTACACCCGACCTTCTCCCCGCTGACGTCATCGGTACGATGATCTTTAATCAGAAGAACAGCGAATTTACAGTGCGGAAGGGTCCCATCTTTGCTAATTTTATTTTAGCGGATGAAATCAACAGGGCTCCGGCAAAAGTACAAAGCGCTTTACTTGAGGCAATGCAGGAGCGGCAGGTGACCATAGGCGAGGGCACATTTAAATTGGATGAACCGTTCCTTGTCCTCGCCACACAAAATCCGATTGAACAGGAAGGAACATATCCATTACCGGAAGCCCAGGTCGACCGCTTCATGCTGAAAGTAAATATCACCTACCCCACCAGGGACGAAGAGCAGTTGATCATGCGACAAAATGTTGCCGGTTTGAATGGAGATGTGAAAGCGGTTGTTTCCACCGCAGATATTTTAAAGGCACGTTCAGTTGTCTCGGAAGTTTACATGGATGAGAAGATCGAGCGGTACATTCTCGATATCGTTTTTGCGACGCGTAAACCAAAGGACTTCAAACTCGATAAATTGACAAACCTCATTAGCTATGGCGGTTCACCGCGCGCCAGTATTAACCTTGCCCTTGCGGCGAAAGCATTTGCGTTCGTGAAACGTCGGGGGTACGTGATACCCGAAGATATACGCGCCGTGTGCCATGATGTTCTCCGTCATCGCATCACCGTTACCTATGAGGCGGAAGCGGAAAACGTGACTTCCGAGGAAATCATTGATGAGATTTTAAATGCCATTGAGGTGCCCTAAAATTTTATCCATGCTTCGATCAATAACTAATTAATCCGTGGATACTACCGAACTGTTAAAAAAAGTCCGTGCGATAGAAATTCGCACCAAGGGTCTTGTCAATCATATCTTCTCCGGCGAATACCATAGCGTGTTCAAAGGAAGAGGCATGACATTCAGCGAAGTGCGTGAATATCAATTCGGTGACGATATTCGACTTATCGATTGGAATGTATCGGCGCGGTTCAACCATCCCTACATCAAGATATTTGAAGAGGAACGGGAATTAACCGTGATGCTGCTGGTGGATGTAAGCGGATCGGGAGAATTCGGGACTGTCCATCAGATGAAAAAAGACATCGCCGCGGAGTTGTGCGCCGTGCTTGCGTTTTCTGCCATTAAAAATAACGACAAAGTCGGTGTTATTTTTTTCAGCGATATTATCGAAAAATTCATCCCGCCGAAGAAGGGAACAACACACATCCTGCGGATCGTCCGTGAATTGATTGATTTCAAACCTTCGCATCGAGGAACGAATATCGCCGAAGGACTCCGCTATCTCACGAGCGTTATTAAGAAGCGTAGCATTTGCTTTCTCATCTCCGATTTTTTGGGAGAGAATTATGATGACGCGCTCAAAATTGCCGCCAAGAAACATGACCTGGTCGGCGTACATCTCTACGATCCTCGAGAAACTGTATTGCCGCCGGGAGGTCTTTTCCGCGTTGTGGACTCCGAAACCGGAGAACCGCTATGGGTCGATTCCAATGATGCTTTCGTTCGCAGCGGTTACTCGAAATGGTGGAATGAAAAGAAAGATTCGCGGAAAAAACTTTTTCAACGGAGTGGGGTCGATTTTATTGATATTCAAATCGATCAGCCGTATGTTCAGCCGCTGGTTGCCTTCTTTCGATTGAGGGAGAAGAGATGGTAGGAACGGAGATAATCGCTCAAACAATGATGCGTTCCAAAAATGTCCTGACACTTCTATGTGTCCTCATTTGTGGAACCATTCAACTCCAAGCCCAGAATATTGAGGCAAATGCGCGGGTCGATTCAAACAATATTCAAATCGGCGATTGGCTCAAGCTTCATCTCGAGGTTAAACATCCGGCAGGTATATCCGTGCACTGGCCCTCGATAGCGGATTCACTCCAGGGAATCGATGTTCTTTCGAGGGATACCATCCATACAGAAAAATCCGGCGATGATCTCATTGAATCAACGACGCTGACAATCACATCGTTCGATTCCGGAACCGTAATTGTGCCTCCGCTGCCGTTTCAATATTCATCCCAAGGTGATACTGCGAAGAAAGTGGTGGAAACATCTCCCATCCCCATCTTCGTTCATACGGTTGCCGTTGATACGTCTAAAGATATTAAAGACATTAAACCACCGCTGGGTCTTTCTATCACCCTTGCGGAATTGCTGCCGTACATCGTCGGAATAATTGTCATCGGCGGACTTTCCTGGCTGGCGTATTATATCTGGAAAAAGAAACAACGGGGAGAAAAAATTATTCCCGAAGCTCCCCGAAAGCCCCCGCACGAATTAGCGCTGAACGAACTCCGTTCAATCGAATCCGAGCATATCTGGCAGCGCGGGATGATCAAGGAATATCACACCCGGCTGACCGATATTCTCCGCGTGTATATCGAGGGACGCTTTGGCGTGATGGCGATGGAAATGACGACGGATGAAGTGATGGCATCGCTGGACTCGAGTGGCTTATCCAAAGAGATGAAAAATGCTTTAAAGGATATTCTTGTGAGGGCTGATTTTGCGAAATTTGCCAAATTCCAACCCGGACCGCAGGAAAATGAAGAAAGCATGAAATTAGCATTCAACTTCGTCGAGGGGACGTGGCGAAAAACCGCGCAGCAACCCATAGTAGCTGAAACTGCATTGACCGAGGTGAAGGCATGATGGGTGTGAAGTTCGCTAATCCCGAATATTTCTTTTTCCTCCTCGCTATTCCGGCGATGATTTATTGGTACTGGAAAAAATATCGCAGCCAATACGTGGAGCTCCAGGTTCCCACCGTAACCGTGTTTCGGTATGCAGGCAGATCGTGGCGGCAGCGATTGAGACACATACTTTTTATTCTACGGATAATCGGAGTTGCCTTGATAACGGTTGCCCTCGCGCGACCGCAATCGACTTCCGGTGGAGAAAATGTTTCCACCGAAGGTATTGATATTGTTTTAGCCACCGATATTTCCGGCAGCATGCTCGCCGAAGATTTTCAACCGAATCGCGTTGAAGCGGCAAAGAAAGTCGCCGCGGATTTTATCGATAGTCGCGAAAACGACAGAATTGGTCTTGTGGTATTTTCAGGAGTCGCATTTACCCAAAGCCCTCTGACGATCGATCATGTTGTTGTAAAAAATTTGTTGAAAGAAATAAAACCCGGAATGATTGAAGACGGCACCGCTATCGGCGACGGGTTGGCGACGGCGGTGAGCAGATTGAAAACGAGCAAAGCGAAAAGCAAAGTAATTATTCTGTTGACCGATGGAGTAAATAATCGCGGCTTTATCGATCCGTTGACTGCGGCGGGTATCGCTCAGACGTTCGGGATTCGTGTTTATACAATTGGCGTGGGTACAGAGGGGCTTGCTCCCTACCCCGTCCAAACACCCTTTGGCGTGCAGTACCAGCAGATGCAGGTGGAAATTGATGAAGCCCTTCTGAAAAAAATTGCCGACCAGACCGGAGGTAAATATTTCCGCGCCACGGATAATCGCAGTCTTAAAACTATTTATGACGAAATCGATAAATTGGAAAAAACAAAAATTGAAGTGACTCAATTCCGGCGGTACAAGGAAGAATTTTACTCCGCGGCTATGTTCGGCGGATTATTTTTACTGGTAGAATTGTTTTTATCACAGACATGGTTTAGGAAAAATCCTTGAATTTAGTCAAATTTGCACATCCTGAATATTTGTACCTGCTGATACTTTTGCCCGTGCTTCTGGGGATATTTTATTTCTCCGGACGTATGCGTAAACGCGCCATGGAAAGGTTTGGGAATATCGAACTGTTGCAACTCCTGATGCCATCGCGCAGTAAGCGTAAACGAAGCATCAAGTTTTTCCTGTTGTTTGTGGCGTTTGGATTCCTGATCTTCGGTATCGCAAATCCCCAGATCGGAAGCAAATTGGAAGAAGTGAAAAGGGAGGGCGTGGATGTTTTTATCTGCCTTGATGTTTCTGAAAGCATGAAGGCGGAAGATATAAAGCCCACCCGGCTCGATAATGCAAAAAGAGAAATTAGCGAGATGCTGGATAATTTCCAGAATGATCGGATAGGATTGATTGTCTTTGCCGGAGACAGTTATCTTCAGCTACCTCTAACCACCGATTATGACGCTGCGAGGTTATTATTATCGACGATTGACGTCGATGCAGTGCCGGTTCCGGGGACAGCGATAGGATCTGCAATACGGCTGGCGATGAAATCATTCGTTCAGACGGAGAAAAAACATCAGGCAATCATCGTTGTCACCGACGGAGAAAACCACGAGGACGACGCCATCGCCGCCGCCAAAGACGCCAACGCCGAAGGAATTATTGTTCACACGGTGGGCATGGGTTCTCCTCTTGGCGCACCGATTCCCATCTATCAGAATAATGTTCAGGTGGGATTTAAAAAAGACAACGAAGGCAATACCGTTGTGACAAAGCTCGATCAGGCGGCGCTCCAGCAGATCGCGGAAGCCGGCGGTGGAAAATTTGTTTTGGGAACAAGCCAGCAAAATGAACTGAAAAGCATTTTTAACGATATTTCCACGATGGAAAAAAAGGAATTTGGCTCGAAAGTTGTCACCGAGTACGAAGACAGATTCCAATATTTTCTGTTCCCCGTGTTGTTGTTGATCGTTATCGAATTTTTTATTTCAGAAAGGAAAAATCTGCTGCTTGCGAAATGGAAATCGCTTGCCACGAAACCATTTTCCTTCAGGATGGAATCTGAGCGGGAAGGAGTTACATTATGAAGATATCTGCTATTCTACTGATATTGTTAATCGTTACCGGAACTTCTTGCCTCCATGCGCAATCTGAGCGTTCCTTGGTCCGTGACGGGAACCGGATGTATAACGACAAGAAATACGTGGACGCCGAGGTAAATTTCAGGAAAGCGCTTGAGAAAAATAATGGAATAAAAGAAGGCGTCTTCAATCTTGGGGATGCTCTTTATAAGCAGGAGCGGTACGATGAAGCAGCACAGCAATACAGCAATTCCGCCGATAAGACAAACGATCCGCGGCTTAAAGCTCTGGCGCTGCACAATTACGGCAATGCCCTCCTCAAGAGTAAAAAATATGAAGAGAGTTTAAACGCGTATAAAGACGCCCTCAAGCTAAATCCGACCGATGAAGACACAAAGTATAATTATGAATATGCGCGCCAGCTCATGAAACAACAACAGCAGCAGCAAAAACAAGACAAAAACCAGAAGAACGACAAACAAAAACAGGACGACAAACAAAAGCAGGATCAACCGAAGCAGGACCAGAAGAAACAAGATCAACAGCAGAAAGATCAACAGGATAAAGAACAACAGAAGAAGGATCAGCAGCAACAGCAGCCGCAGCAAAAGAAGCAGCAGATTTCGAAACAGGACGCCGAGCGGATCTTAGAAGCCCTCAAGAACGAAGATAAGGATACCCAGAAAAAATTGCGGAAGAAAGTGCCCGTCCGTATTAAGGTCGAGAAAGATTGGTAATAATCATGAAACATTTATTGCATTATCTGCTCTTTGTTATTTTTCTCTCCGCCGGAGCGTTTGCGCAAAATGGATCGTTCACCGCGTCTGTAGATAACGACCATGTAGCGGTGGGAGATCAATTTCAGCTAACATTTACGTTTACAGGATCGCAAGGAGGGAGTAATTTTCGGCCTCCCTCCTTTAATGATTTTTATCCTCTCTCCGGTCCCAATCAATCGACGAATATGCAAATTCTCAACGGCGCCATATCCAGCTCGATTTCCTATGCATACATCCTGCAGGCAAAAACCGAGGGTAAATTTACCATCGGTTCTGCATCGATAGATTACGGCGGTAAACGATACCAGACTCAGCCGATCTCGATCGTCGTTTCAAAAGGAGCCCCCAAACCCAAGCAAAACGCGCCCAATTCCGACAACAGCGACATTGGAAAGCAGATCGGCGATAACTTATACTTGAAAGCTGTCGTTGATAAAACGAACATTTACCAGGGAGAGCAGATCACCGTGACATATAAAATCTATACCCGTGTGAGCGTGGTAAATTACAATGTTACCAAGCTCCCATCGTTAACCGGTTTTTGGAGCGAAGACCTGAGCGTCCCCAAAGAAATACAACTGACCAATGAAACGATCAATGGGAAACAATATCGCGTCGGGGTACTAAAAAAAGTTGCGCTTTTTCCGCAGCGAAGCGGAACACTGCAAATCGATCCGATGGACGTGGAATGTGTCGTCCAAATGCAATCGCGGCGGAGATCGAACGATATCTTCGATCAATTTTTCAACGATCCATTCTTTGGCAACGTTCAGAATTATAAGTATGTCGCTCACAGCCAGCCCGTGAAAATCACCGTGAACCCGCTTCCCTCTGCAAATGTCCCGGAAGGGTTTAACGGCGCGGTTGGAAAATTTTCTATGGAGGCATGGCTCGATAAGCGCGAAACAAAAACGAACGATCCGGTAACGTTGAAAGTGAAAATTACAGGACAGGGCAACCTGAAACTGATTGAAAGTCCGGCAATAACCGTCCCGCCCGATCTGGAGAGGTACGATCCGAAGGTCTCCGATAATTTTTCGAACGAGGGGAATAGAATCAGCGGTAGCCGGACGTTCGAGTACCTGTTGATTCCCCGTCATCCGGGTGATTTAACGATCGCTTCGTTTCCATTTACCTTTTTCGATCTCGATAAACATTCATATGTAACCTTGCGAAGCCCGGAGTATTCCCTCAAGGTTGAGCGGGGAAACGACCTTGCTATTTCCGCGTCATCCGGCCTCAGCAAAGAAGATGTGAAATTGCTTGGCGAGGATATCCGTTTTATCAAAAGCGGAAACAGCTCAATCCGGAAAAGCGGCAGCCGGTTAGCCGGTTCTCCCGAATTTTATGTATTGACGATTAGCCCGTTCTTTATCTTTTTCGGATTTGTCTTTTACATGAGAAGACGGGAGAAATTTCTTGGCGATGTCCGCCTTGTTCGCAATCGCAAGGCACGGAAAATTGCCCAGCGCAGGTTGGAAGAATCGAAAAAATTTCTTCACGCCCAGAAGAAAGAAGATTTTTATGCATCGATCTCCAAAGCGCTCTGGGGATATGCATCCGATAAGCTTGGAATTCCGGCGGCAGAGCTTACGCTGGAACACATTCAATTAAAATTACAGCAGCGGGGAATATCAGCAGAGCTGGTATCAAAATTAGGAACGACGATTGAGCAGTGTGATTTTGCCCGGTTTGCCCCCTCCCAGGATTCCCAAAAGATGGATGAGATTTATTCGGAAACGGTCAATCTGATATCCAGTATAGAGGAGCAGATTCGATGAGGTGGTTCGCGGCACTCATACTGGTGTGCATAATCCAAACCGCATATGCCGATGAAGTTTCTGTTCAATTTGATCAGGCAAATCAACTTTATCGAAACGGCGAATTCCAACAATCAGCCGTCATGTATGAGCAAATCGTTAAGAATGGTTATGGAAGCCCCGAATTATTTTTTAATTTGGGAAATGCATATTTCAAATTAAAGAATATTCCCGCAGCGATCATTAACTATGAGCGAGCCAAGCGGCTCGCCCCGCATGACGAAGATATCACCTACAACCTCCGTCTTGCGAACTTAAGGGTCGTGGATAAAATAGAACCGGTGCCAACGCTATTTTTAATGGATTGGTGGAAATCTCTCGTCAACGTAGCATCCGCAGATGGATGGGCGATCGGCGGTATCGTTTCCATCTGGGGAGTAATGATTTTCAGCATGATTTTCCTGGTTGTCAGATCATTTTTCATCCGCAGAGCGGCATTTTTACTTGGTTTTCTCGCAGTATTTATCGGAATACTGTGCTATGTTGGCGTCGTTCAACGGGAGAGAATTGAGCTAAGCGATAAGGAAGCAATAGTTTTTAATCAATCAACTCCAGCGAAAAGCGCTCCTGATCCTCAGAGCACCGATCTTTTCGTTATCCATGAGGGCGTCAAGGTGGAAATCCTCGATTCTGTCGGCGAATGGCGGAAAATACGCCTGCTGGACGGTAAAATTGGATGGATAAATAGTGAAACTATTGAATCCATCTGAGTCCGGAACGAGATAAATTTCACATTTCACAATAATGTTCTAAAGATTGACTTTAGAACCTCAATTTCGTAGATTTATCCTCTATACTAATTTCACTTTATCAAAAATTACGCGGAAAAACTCATTTTTCGATGTTTTTCGAACATAACGCTGTTCAACGGGTACGTGAACGGTTCCATTAATTTAAACATTGAACTTACATTCCCTTATAATCATTGTCTGCCTCTACAGGAGAATTATGCCGCATAACTTATTGTACTATTTCAGAAAAGTGCGATGAAGATTCTCGTTACAGGCGGCTGCGGATTTATCGGCAGCAATTTTATCCGGTATATGATAGATCATTATCCCGATTATACTATCGTGAACCTTGATAAACTTACCTATGCCGGAAATCCGGAAAACTTAGAAGGCATTGACGATAACTCCCGGTATCATTTTGTGAGGGGTGATATATGCGACCGGTCGTTGGTTATTTCTCTGATGGAAGAATATAAAGTTGAAAGCATCATCAATTTTGCCGCCGAATCTCATGTCGACAGAAGCATCGCCGGACCGTCGATTTTTATTGAAACAAATGTATCCGGCGCCGCGACGCTTTTTGAAATTGCGATCGATTTTAAGGTAAAACGATTTATACAAATTTCAACCGATGAAGTGTATGGTTCGCTGGGACCGCGAGGAAAATTTACCGAATCTTCTCCCCTGCATCCCAACAGCCCTTACTCAGCATCAAAGGCGTCCGCCGATATGCTTGCGCTTGCCTACCGGAATACATTCGGGTTGCCGGTATGTATTACCCGGTGTTCAAATAACTATGGACCATATCAGTTTCCCGAAAAATTAATACCTCTCATGATCGCCAACGCCATCGATGGCAGATCGCTGCCTGTATATGGCGACGGTTTAAATGTCCGCGATTGGCTGTTTGTTCAGGATCACTGCAGCGCTATCGACGCGGTATTGCACAAGGGAAAGGACGGCGAAATTTATAATATCGGCGGCGCCAACGAATGGAAAAATCTCGATATGGTTAAACTTTTGCTGAAAAAACTCAACAAACCGGCAACGCTCATCACCTTTGTAAAAGACCGGCAGGGTCATGATCGCCGGTACGCGATCGACGCCGCAAAAATTGAACGCGACCTTGGGTGGAAGCCGGCAGTCACTTTTGAAACCGGAATAGGAAAAACCATCGATTGGTTTTTGCAGAACGAATCGTGGTGGCGGCGAATTATCAGCGGCGATTACATGAAGTACTATCAGAAAATGTATGAAGGACGATAAATGAAGAATTTTCCAAAGTCGCGAATTCCTTATTCACTCCGTCTTCTCGCAACAGGTATCTTCGCTGTTTTTATCGTCTGGGGCAGGTGCATTGCGCAAGAATCCAAATCGCCCTCGATGGAGAATCTTCTTGAGGCAAAAAAACAGGAAAATCTGTCGGCAATTCAATCGGGCGGGGTCGCGCTTGAATCGAAGGTCAATCCCGAACTTTATTTTCTCGGTCCATCCGATGTCTTATCCATAAATATCTGGCTGAGTCCGCCGGTGAATTTTACGTTAACTGTTACGCCGGAAGGCACTTTGATTATTCCAACGGTAGGTGAATTGATGGTTGCCGATCTTACATTAAAAGACGCAAAAACAAAAATCATTCAGACGATCCGGAAAAAATATCTCACCGCCGAGATAACGGCAACGCTTGTGAAGCCGCGGCCGATTATTGTGACAATATTAGGCGATGTTCTCAATCCGGGTCTTTACACAATGAGCGCTGTTGATCGCACAAATAAAGCCGTGGAAGAGGCAAATACTCCGCGTCGCGCCGGTTCCGAAGATCAGCTTTCCGCAATTATAAATTCCATGGCTCAACGGAGCATCATGGTTAAGCACAAGGATGGTTCGGAAGAGAGAGTGGATATTGTTAAATTCCTGGCGACCAAAGAAGATACATGGAACCCGTATTTACGCGAAGGCGACGTGATCACCGTGCCGGCAAGAACATCGTCAAAAAATGTCTTCGGAATTTACGGTCAGGTGAACTCGCCGGGCAGGTACGAGTTTGTAGAAGGCGATAGTTTGTTGGGAGCGATCAAGATTGCCCAGGGATTCACACGCATCGCGGATACGGACACAATAGAATTATCCCGGCTGAGCGCCGATGGAATTTCAATCACCTCCCAACAAGTTGATTTAAAGAAAATTCAGGATGGAACATCTCCCGATATACCGTTGCAGCCGGGTGATCGTATTGTTGTGAAAGCGCACGCAGATTTGCGTGAAGATTATCGCGTCTATGTAAGCGGCGAAGTCGTTTATCCGGGGACATACCCGATCTCGAAAAACCAAACGCATTTATCAGAGATTATTAAGCAGGCAGGCGGCTTTACAACAGACGCCTCGTTGGGAACGGCTGAGCTTATCCGACGGACGTTATCGCCGGATAAAATTAATTTTGAGCGTCTCATGAGTCTGAGAGGGTCTATATCGTCGCAAGACAGCGTCGATTTTACGATGGAAACCGATCTGCGGCTGCGGAAAGAATTTGTAACCATCGATTTCAAGAAGCTGTTTTTAGAGCATGATTCGACGCAGGATGTGATTCTGCAAACTGAAGACGTTATTAATGTTCCAATCCAGCACCAGACAGTGTACGTGTTCGGGCAGGTCCTGCTGCCGGGACATATTCCACTTGTTGAAGGAAAAACGTACGAGTACTATGTTCAAAAAGCGGGCGGCTATACGGACCGGGCGAGAAAAGGGGACATCCGAATAATCAAGGCGCGCACGCAGCAGTGGATTGAACCCGATAAGACCCAGATTGAGGACGGCGATTATGTATGGATTCCGCGAGAACCCGATCATCCGTTTGCGTACTGGATGACCATCGGCAGTCAGGCGGCAAGCATGCTGAGCGTGGTTATCGGGATAGGCGTGTTAATTGTGCAATTGACGAAATAAGGAGAGAGAATGGAAGACAATAAAGTCCCAACCCGAAAAAAAGAGTCTGAATTGTCGAACCCTGATTCGTTTGTTCAAACTACTATTTTAGAATTCCTCGGTGTGATAGTAAGATGGAAGAGATTTCTACTCTTCACAATATTGGGGACGACAATCATTCCCGGCGTCGTTACTTTTTTCCTGCCGCGATGGTATAAAGCGACAGCTTCTGTGTTTCCCGCAGAACAGACTAATTTGTTTGCCGGACTCGAGGGGGTTTCGTCTCTGGTAAAAAGTTTTGGAGGAGGTAAAGCCCTCAGCTCTTTATCCGGATCGTCGGAGACTGATCGATATATGGCCATTCTCAAGAGCGACAATGCCTTGTGGAATGTAATCCAGAAGTTTGATTTGATTAAAGTTTATGATATTACAAGTTATCCTCATGAAAAAACAATCGAGGAGCTGTTATCAAATGTCGAGTTTGACGTAAGGGATGAAGGGAATCTGGATATCGCCGTTTATGATAAAGATCCAAAACGGGCCGCCGATATGGCAAATTATTTCGTTACGATTTTAAACAATATTAACAGTGAAATGCATGCCCAAAACGCGAAAAGCAGCCGGGAGTTTATCGAACAACGATATAATAAAAATGTTGAAGATCTGCATAGTGCTGAAGAGTTTCTTAAATCTTTCCAGCTGAAGCATGGTGTTATTGCGTTGCCGGAACAGGTGGAGGCGTCTATAAAAGCCGGGGCGGAGATTTCTACTCAGTTAAATGTGAAAGAAATCGAACTTAACGTCTTGAAACAAACATTGTCTCCTGATCATCCGGGAGTTCGCTCGGCAGAAATCGAAATTCAGGAGATAAAAAAACAACTGCAGATGATGAATTCCGGCGATGGACTTCAAGGCGATCAGATGAAAATCCTTGTGCCGTTCCGGCAGGCGCCGGAATTGGGTCTGGAATACCTCCGGTTATATCGTAATGCCGAAATCCAATATAAAATTCTCCAATATATTACTCCAATTTACGAACAAGCAAAAGTCGAAGAAAAACGGAGCACGCCTTCGGTTATTATATTGGATAATGCATCCGTACCCGAACGAAAGGCGAAGCCGAGGATATCGCTTTATCTCCTTCTGGCGTTTGTTCTTTCAACAATTGTTGCGTTCACGGTCATATTTACGGTTGAAGGAATTGGTATGGTGCAAGATAGCGATCCGGTGCGCTTTGCTGCTGTGATTAGCGGTTTTGGATTACGACCGGGCTTATTCAGGAAGAGTGGCTCAAAATAAATGACGGGTGAACGGTCACGCATACGGAAGAACTCGTTCTTCTCGTTTCTCTCTTCTGCAATCCGGCTGGGGGCAAATATGCTCCTTTTTGTGGGAATAGCAAGGTTCTACGGTCCTGAGGCGTTTGGCCAATTCACAACAGCACATACATATCTGACGATTTTTTACTTGCTTGCTGATTTTGGGTTTGACGTATTTCTCACAACTGAAATTGCCAGAGATCGATCAAGGATAGCTGAAATATTTGGAAAAGTTTTTCCCCTCAAGTTTGTGTTTTCTCTTGGCGCTCTTTTCCTCATGTGCTTGATCGGCTTCTACTCGCCTGTAAGCCCGACAACAAAAGTTTTGATGTTTGTCTTTAGTGTTGGAATAATCGGAAATGCGCTTTCGAGCAGCATTTTTTCGCTCTTTAAGGGGCTTGAAAATTTTCAGCATGAGACATGGACGTCATTTATTCAGAACTTGATCTTAATATGCGGTTTGTTGATTCTGGGCTATCTTCATGCGCCGATCGTTTATCTGGCGATGTTTTTTGTGCTAACGCGGATATTCGGATTTATCGTTATCTGGCAAATTGCGATTCGGAAGATTGGCGCGCGGTCCTTTGGTTTGTCGCACCATAATTTTGGTTCGGTTCTGAGATATTCCTGGCCCTACGGCATACACTTGCTGTTCGGGTCGCTGTACTTTCAATTAGATACAATACTCCTATCCTACATGCGCGGGGATCAGACCGTTGGAAATTATCAGGCGGTGATGAAACTCATTGTGTTTGTGTTTCTCCTGACCGACATTATTAACAATGCCCTTCTGCCCGTCTTATCCAGGTATCACGTTTCGGATAGAATCCGATGGGTCGCATCGGGAAAATTTCTTGCGAAAACATTTCTTTATATTAGTTTGCCATTCGGGGTTATTTTTCTTTTGTATCCCGGGCAAATTCTTTCTTTGATTTATGGATCGGAAAATTACGCGATGGCGGCATCGGTGCTGCGCATATTTGCGATGGTCCTTGTACTCCGGTTTGGCGCAGAGACTTTTGCTTTACTGCTTACCACTTCCGGAAACCAATTTTCTCGAATGGTAATAGCTATTGTGGCGACAGTAATTAATTTCGGAATCAATCTCTACGCTATCCCGAAATATGGTATGATGGGCGCGGCAGTTACATCGCTGGTCACGAATTCCTTTACCGCTATTTCATATCTTGTCGCCGTAAAACGGCACTCATTTGACGCTACGATTCTAACCGATAGCAGGATTCTTATAACGATTTCCATTGTCGCCGCGTTCTCATTCGCTTTGTGGCGATTTCAATCAGATTCGTTCATTGTGGGTTTGATTTTGATCATCGGCGTTCTCCCGATGACGATGTTCTTCCTCGGATATGATAAAAACGAACGTAAACAAGTGTTAGCATTATCGAAGATTGGTTGGTGAGATGGAACAATCCCCTTCATTGGTTTGTATTGTTTTAAATTATATGATTCCCACCGATACCATCGAGTGTCTTCAATCTTTGCATTCTTCATCGTATCAAAACATGCGAATTGTTGTTGTGGATAATGCTTCTCCTGATTCGTCGGTTGAAACAATTCGAAAGGAATATCCCAATATTGAAATTGCACGAACGGAAAAAAATAATGGTTGGGCAGGCGGCATCAACTACGGTATCAAGTACGCGTTATTGCTACAATCAAAATATATTCTCATTATCAATGGCGATACGCTTGTTGACAAGGATTATATTCGTCTTCTCATCGAATCTTTAGAAGGACATCAGATTGCGGGCGCCGCGGCTGGCACAATCTTTTATTACCCGGATGTTCAAAAAATCTGGTTTGCCGGTGGTTTTATAAGTTACATCCGTTCATCAGGATTTAGCCGTCATGAGTTGCCTGAACAGGTTGACAATGTCAATAATTCAGAGAAAGTGACATTTGTTTCGGGTTGTTCTATCCTTTTTCGTTCCGATGCATTGAAAAAGGTTGGATTATTTGATGAACGTTACTTTTTATATCTTGAAGATACAGATATGTGCGTTCGGTTGCTGGATAATGGTTATCATCTCCTTTATGTCCGGGGGGCAAAACTTTTTCATAAAGTGGTTAACGAACGCGACGCTCCACACAAGTTATATTATAGTGTTCGTAACAGATTATTTTTTGCCCATTTGCACATGAAGGGATGGCGAAAAATTATCGCATTTGGTTATCTCTATTGTGTTTTCACGTTAAAATTAGTGATTTGGAGAATTACGCAACCTGATATGTTTGTAGCGGCATGGAACGGTATTATGGATTACATGAACGGCGTACAGTATAAAGGGCGAGGATATTCTTTGTCGCCTCAAAAATCCTCCAGTATATAAAATCGTTATTCAATGAGTTTGATCTCGTTATTTTGCTTCATAGTCTTCGGCATTGTCGTCGTCGCATCATTCCGACGCGGTAACGATTTATTTTCACCCACTCGCGTGTTTGTAGCGGTTTGGGCGACAGCGATAGGTTTTGCCGATCTAAAATTAAGCAAACTCCAGCACGATTGGCAACCCTATGCGTGGATCACCATCGTGATTGCGCTCAGCTCATTTCTTCTGGGTATTTACTCCGTTCGGATTATTCATCAGGGTAGGGCAATGTTGTCCATCAAGGAAATACGAGAGAGAATGGGAAAACTCGAAATCCGCGAGCATCGGCTTCGCGGTATCATTTTCTTCCTCTCTATCAGTTATTTCTTAGTTTATATTATTGAGTGGTGGTATCGTGGAGGTCTCCCGCTGTTCGCAGCTTATCCTGATATGGCTCGAACGTTATTCCCCATTTTTGGCATTCACTTATTTGTTGGCGCTATGCCGATTATCCTTTTTTTAATCAGCGAGTATCTTCTCTTTGCCCAGATCACTTTAGCGAGGAAACTGTTGCTATGGCTAATCTTCTTCAGCATAGTTCTCAGTTATTTCTTTTTGCTCAATAGACTTTATATTGTGTACTACCTGATATTATTGCTCGGGTTTTTCTATTATTCCACCAATTATGTAAAACTTCGTTATGTTGTAGTTGTAATGGTTTTCGGAATCGGATTTTTGGCGCTCCTTCAATACTATCGAGAAGTACGGTACGCAGAAAATTTTCTCTATGTTGTTTCTGGCATGCGGTATGCACCTCAATTTGCGGTTCTCACAGGTCCCTATATGTACATCGTGATGAACCTTGAAAATTTTGCCCATGCGGTGGTTCGCCTTGAACATCATACATTCGGATATTTTACATTCGATTTTCTCATGGCGATATCAGGTTTGAAACATTGGCTGGCGTCATATTTTAATCTTAATGAAAGGGCATTTTTGATCAGCGGATTCAATACCTTCCCTTTTTTTTGGGACTATTACTACGATTACGGAATAGCCGGTATGGCAATATTGAGCGGATTGCTGGGATTTATAATTGAGTTAATTCATCAAATGGTTAGAAGGCGTCCCACTTTGATTAACCTGTCGCTTTATTCTGTCGCGATCTTTGTCATAGTTATATCATTCTTTACTACGCCGTTGACTTCTTTAAATTTTGATTTTAATATTATGCTTTTGTTGTTAACTCAGATCGCAATAACACCAAAGGGAAACCTCGATAACGAAACTCGACCGTCTATCGCTATGTTGAATGGGTAATGGATGTTAAACGTGATGATCGATATAGGCAATGCTCCCCCCAACACGGGGATTAGAATTCAGAGCGACGGATTGATTCAGGCATTACGACGATATGGAAGAGGCCGTGTCCGGGTTTGTGAAAGTCCAGCAAGTTCTCCATCAAAGCAATTTCGTTCCATTCGAAGAATAAAATATCTCTGGAATTTGAAATTACTTGCGGCGCACGGTTACCAACAAATGGACGTTGTCCATTTCACAAACGTTTTTGTGCCAAAACCTCAGAAGAGGGTTATGATGATCGGGGCTATCTATGATTTAGATGCAGTAAATTTTCCGAGTACTTATTCACGTTCATATCGCTTATATTATCGTTACATAATAAGCCGGACAATAGAGAATGCCCATAAGATCATCACTCCTACAGAATCTGTGTTGGAGTTAATCTGCGAACGGTATCCGGGTGTGAGAAACAAGATTAAAGCGCTCGGCGTCGGCTTATCGGAGAATTTCATTGCGGCAGTCAGAGAAACTCCAAATGAAAGCAAAACAAGCATTCCTACGCTATTATTTGTAGGTACTTTATCCACGAAGAAAAATATACATTGGTTAATTCCAACTGTTCTTAAAGGCGTTCAATCCGGAGCGCTACCGCGATTAAAATTAGTTCTTGCAGGAAACGAAGGGTTTGGTTTTCCATATTTCAGAGAACAAATTTATAACTCTCACGGAATTGTTGAATGGGTTAAGAGTCCGAATATTTTTGATTTGGTGAAGTTATATAAAACATCTCATGTTGTGCTTTTGCCGTCTCTTACCGAGGGATTTGGAATTCCTTTGATTGAAGCAATGTATTGTAAAACCTGTATCGTCGCGAGCCGTATTCCCACGAGTCTTGAGGTTGCTTCCCGTGCGGCGTTTTATTTCGACCTTAATGATGATGAAGAATTCTTCGCAGCAGTGAAAGCCGGCCTTGAGGATAACGATAAAGTTCAACGTGAAAATTTTATCGAAGGTTATATACAAAAGTATCTGTGGGAAACCCTTGCCCCTCAATATATTAAGACGTATGAGGATCTGGTATGCTTTCGGCCATAAAGAACCCCCGGGTGCTTCATATTATAACTCTATTTAGTATCGGTGGGGCTACCGAAACAGTGGTCTCGATTGCAAATGGGTTACAATTACATGGCTACAATGTATGTATCTTAACAGGTCCTAATATTCCATCTGAGGGAAATATGTTCGATCAGGCAGAGACTTCCTCGCTCAAAGTAATCATATTCCCTTCCATACGGCGAAAAATTAACCCCATTTTTGATTTAATTGCCCTTTTTCAACTCACGCGATTCATAAATAAAGGCGACTATCAAATAGTTCATACACATAGTTCTAAGGCGGGAATAATAGGGAGATTAGCTGCGAGACTTGCAGGAATTCAGTGCATTATCCATACGATTCATGGTTTGCCATTTCATGAATATCAGCGCACGATCAATCGAAAGCTATATATTATTATTGAGAGATTTGCCGCTCGTTTTACTTCAAAGCTCATTGCCGTATCCCATAGAATTGTCGCTGACGCGCTGAAAGCGAAGGTTGGAAAAGCGGATCAATATATTGTTATTCGAAGCGGGTTTGATATTGAGAATTTTAAAGGGGCAAGTGGAAATACCTCACAACTCAAATCGGCTCTTCGTATTCAAAGCACCGATTTTGTTATCGGGAAGATCTCCAGACTTTCTCGCCTTAAGGGACATGAGGATATAATACGATTAATGCCGCAGCTGATTGCAGAATTTCCGAAGATCAAAGTTTTATTTGTTGGCGACGGCGAAATACGTCAAGAGTTAACAGAGCTTGTTAAATTACTTCGATTGGAAGAAAGTGTTATATTTGCAGGAATGGTTTCACCTGGAGATATACCCAATTACCTTGCTATTATGGATATGGTGGTTCATACTTCCCTCCATGAAGGTTTGGCGAGGGTTATCGCCCAGGCATTATTTATGGGTAAACCGGTCATTAGTTACAATCTCGACGGTTCTCCGGAAGTAATTAATGATCATTTGAATGGCAGGTTGGTGACTCCTCTTCACCGCGACGAGTTATATGACGCAATTAAGGAAATAATACTTGGATATGATACTTTCGTTAAAAATTGCTCGAATGGTAGAGATGAGATTGCCAGAGAATTTGATGCGGATATAATGATTGATGAAATTATACATTTATACACTGGAATGATACAGAGCGATTAATGAATCAATCTTTTAAAGGAAAATCCTTAACTCTTTTGAGCGATTTCCTCACCATCAACCTCGCATGGGGAACGCAATATTATCTCCGGGTGAAGAGCGGATGGTTCGCGAGTCCGATGGCGATGGAGTTATGGATGCCGATGTTCGTCATTTGTGTTTACTGGTTTCTGATATTTTTCTTCTATGGCTTATACCGGTCGTGGTACGCAAAATCCCGTTTCGACGAATTTAGCACCGTCTTTAAAGCGGCTACGTTCGGCGTTTTGTTATTGTTCTTTGCCATATTCATTGACGATAGTGGAAGAGGATCGCCCATGCATTCGCGCCTCCTTATCATGATGTATTGGGCATTGTTGGTGTGTTTCGTCGGCAGCGGAAGATTTTTACAACATACGTTTCACAGGAGATTGCTCGAAGCCGGCGTCGGTTTAAAGAAAGCTCTGATCATTGGCTGGACAGACCGGTCAAGATTTCTCTATGATTCAGTGACGCAGTATCCTGCATTAGGGTACGATGTGGTGGGATTTTTATCAATGGATAAAAATAACGGTTCTTATAAAAATATCCCCGTGCTCGGTTCGCTCAACGAGATTACGCAGATACTCCATCAATATAAGATTGAAGATATCATTATTGCAATGGACTCTACCGAACATGATAAGCTGCTCGACGTCATTGCCCGCTGCAATTCGCATCCCGTGAGCATAAAAATTGTTCCCGATCTGTATGATATCATCAGCGGTCAAGCAAGGACAAACCAGATATACGGTTTCCCCCTGATTGAAATCATGCCTAATTTGCTGACGCCCTGGGAACGATTTGTAAAGCGATCTATCGATATAGCGGTTGCAGCGACGGTGCTTACTCTCGGTTTACCCATATGGCTCATAATCGCGATCGCAATCAAATTGGATTCGCATGGACCCGTGTTTTATGTGCAGGATCGAGTTGGGAAGGACGGGAAGAATTTTAAAATGATCAAATTTAGATCGATGGATGACGATGCGGAAAAATATTCCGGACCGGTATGGGCGGAGAAAAAAGACAAACGGATTACGCGCATGGGAAAAATTCTACGAAAAGCCCGGCTTGATGAATTTCCTCAACTGATTAACGTGTTGGACGGCGATATGAGTCTTGTCGGTCCCAGACCCGAACGCGGATATTTCGTCGAACAACTCTCTAAAGAAATTCCACTTTACGCGCGACGGCTCAAAGTTCGCCCGGGGATAACCGGATGGGCGCAAGTAAAACATAAATACGATGAAAGCATCGACGACGTCAGGAAAAAAGTAGAGTATGATTTATTTTATATCGAGAATATTTCTTTACGGATGGATTTTAAGATTCTCCTCAACACTATTCTTGTGATGTTATCAGGGAGGGGACATTAACCTGACTCTTAACCATGGATTCCCTCACATCCATTTATTGACTAAATAGAAAATTCATCTTATGGCAACCACACTCGTCGTAACACCGACATACAATGAAGCTGATAATATAGAGCTGTTCATATCGAAAGTCCTCGGGCAGGGTGAATTGATCGATATGCTCATCGTCGATGATAACTCGCCGGACGGAACCGGAGATATTGTTGCAAAATTGCAATCGGTAAATCCCCGGATACACCTCCTCCGTCGTCCCGGCAAGATGGGTCTCGGGACTGCGTATGTGGAGGGATTCCGGTATGCGATAACTCATAAATACGATTATGTTTTCGAAATGGATGCAGATTTTTCTCATAATCCTGAGGAAATTCCTAAGTTTCTTGACAAAATACGGTCATGCGACCTCGTCGTCGGATCGAGATATACGAACGGAGTGAGAGTTGTCAATTGGCCCATTCGCAGGTTGTTATTGAGTTATGCCGCCAATGTTTACACTCGGGTGGTAACAGGAATGAATCTCAAAGACGCGACCGGCGGTTTTAAATGTTTTCGGCGAACCGTTTTGGAAGCTATCAATCTCCAAAAGGTAAAATCGAATGGATATGCATTCCAGATCGAGATGAACTTTAAAGTCTGGTCCAAAGGATTTAAGGTGTGCGAACATCCGATTATATTCGTCGACAGGCAATCGGGGGTTTCGAAAATGTCGAGGAGAATTGTTTACGAAGCCGTGTTTATGGTATGGAAATTGAAAATTCAAAAAATCTTTGGTTTGCTTTCCTGAGCGCGGATGGAAGTCTCCGTCGTCATTGTAAACTATAACGTTCGCCCATTTCTCGAGAACGCGCTTAACTCCCTTCGTAAAGCTCTCTCCGGCATTGACGCCGAGATTATTGTCGTCGATAATGCATCAACGGATGGAAGCATTGAAATGCTTCGATCTTCATTCCCCGAAGTTATGCTTATCATCAATGAATACAATGCAGGTTTCGGAGCAGCGAACAATACAGCCATGAAACGTTCCACGGGGAGGTTTATTCTTTTGCTCAACCCCGATACAATAGTTCAGGAAGATACCGTCAGGGTCATGATCAAATTTTTTGGCGAACATGCTGAGGTTGGAATTGCGGGGTGTAAAGTGCTGAATCCCGATGGCACGCTGCAGCTTGCTTGCCGGAGAAGTTTTCCGAAACCGTGGGTCGCGTTTACCAAAGTTTCAGGGTTGAGCTCATTATTCCAGGGATCACCCCTTTTTGGAAGGTATAACCTCACGTACAAGAACCCGAATGAAAGTTATGAAGTAGATGCTATCAGCGGCTCGTTTATGTTTCTCCGGCGGGAAGTATATGTACAAACTAATGGATTCGATGAAGAATACTTTATGTATGGCGAAGATCTCGATCTGTGTTATCGTGTTCAAAAGTTTGGCTGGAAAGTTTATTATGTCCATTCCACGCAAATCATTCACTATAAAGGTGAAAGTGCGCGTCGCAGCGATATCGATGAAGTGAAAATCTTCTACGAAGCCATGTATGTATTTGTCAATAAACATCTTCAGCGCGGCGTCTTTATCAGTATTATTCTCCGCGTTGGTATCGGTTTGAGAAAATGGTTTGCATTTGTCGCCCGAACCGCGCGCCCATTAAAACCGGCAATTATTGATGCAGTCGTGATTGATAGTTCTTTTCTGCTCGGAGAGTATATCTGGTTTGGTAATATCTTCCACTTTCCGGGATATGCATATCCAATTGTATTCACCGTTCCCTGGTGTATCATAGCGTCTACAATGCTCGCGATGGGTCTCTATACCACCAGAAAATATTCGCTCTCACGCGCGATGGGATCGGTCATCATCGGGTATATTATTCTATCCGCTCTTGTGTTTTTTTTCAAGCAATACGGCTTCAGTCGTATGGTTGTCCTGATTTCGGGATTCATCAACCTTATGGTATTACCGGGCTGGCGATTGTTTGTCAGAGCGAAATCGCCGCAACGTGGCGGTCAAAGTATATTTGGAAGACGGACACTCATCGTGGGAGTCGAAAAATCAGCGCAGGAGGTCTTACGAAAGCTCCGAACCCGTGTTGATGATGGATACGACGTCATCGGGTTTATTGATCTGAATCAAAAACGCATAGGCGAAAAAATATCCGGGCTTGAAATTCTTGGAAGTATTGACAATATTAGTAAGGTCGCCCGGGAAAAGCGGGTTTCGGAGGTGATATTTTCGATGGATGTTCTCTCGTACACCACAATTTTATCGGTTATAGCGAAAACGAGACACAGATCGTTAAACTACCGATTGGTGCCGAATAGTATGGAGGTTATCATTGGAAAGACGCATATTGACGAGCTTGATGATATTCCTCTTATTGAGATAGAATATAATATCCATCGGCCGCTTCACCGCCTGGTTAAACGGGTATTCGATATCATGGCGTCGTGTTTGGCGCTCTTTATCTTTTATCCATGGGTTTGGATTCGGCAGAAATCCGGAAAGACTCCCGGCAAGTTTGGTCTGGAAATATTATTGGTACCGGATGTTTTCCGTGGAATTTTGAGTTTTGTCGGTCCGCCGTTTTATGACAAAGCCGGTTCCCGGCTGGGAACGCAGCATGAAATCCAGTATTGGGGGAGAATTGGATTAACCGGTCTGGCGCAGATCAATAATCATAGCGACACGACCGCGGAAGATATCGAAAAGTATAATTTTTACTATGCGAAAAATCAAACACTCTGGCTTGACCTGGAAATCATCATGAAATCAATTCTTCATTTATTGAAACACTAACGAACGGACATGGCAAAGAGTATTTTAGAATTTGAAAAACCTGTCATCGAACTCGAGCAAAAGATCGACGAAATGCGGAAATATTCCGAAAGTCTCGATATTGCCGACGAGGTACGGAAGCTCGAAAGCCAGGTTGAGCAGCTTCGCCTGAGTATATATTCCAAACTAACACGATGGCAAAAAGTTCAACTTGCACGCCATCCCGATCGTCCCTACACGCTTGATTATATCGAGCTGATGACTACGGATTTCATTGAATTGCATGGAGACAGAAGTTTTCGTGATGATAAAGCGATTGTCGGCGGATTTGCTCGGTTGGATAATGAGCCGGTAATGATTATCGGACAGCAAAAGGGTAGAGATACAAAGAGCAATCTTTACCGTAATTTCGGGATGGCGACACCGGAAGGATATCGTAAAGCGCTTCGCCTGATGAAACTTTCAGTAAAATTCAACAAACCCATTATTACGCTCATCGATACTCCCGGCGCATACCCGGGGCTTGAATCTGAAGAACGCGGTGTGGCGGAGGCAATATCGAGAAATCTTTTTGAAATGTCACGGCTACCCGTCCCGATTATTGTAGCGATTATCGGCGAGGGGGCGTCAGGCGGCGCACTGGGGATTGGAATTGGCGACCGTGTGTTAATGATGGAGAATACATGGTATTCGGTTATCTCCCCGGAATCGTGTTCAAGCATTCTCTGGCGGAGCTGGGATTATAAAGAGCAGGCGGCGGAAGCGTTGAAATTAACGGCTCCCGATTTATTAGCGCAGGGAATCATCGATCGGATAATTCCGGAGCCGCTTGGCGGGGCGCACCGGAATCCCGGGCAAGCCGCGCAGATTCTGAAAGAAACATTACTTGATGAATTAAAAAAGTTGAATAAAATAAAACCGGATAAATTGATCGATAAGAGAGTCGAAAAATTTTCTAAAATGGGCGATTGGGAAGAATGATTTGCATGGTTAATTCCAGAGAATCAAGATCACGAGAGTTGTTGCGATGATTTCATCGGAAACTAAAATCAGGGTTCGATATGCAGATACGGATCAAATGAAAATAGTCTATTACGGCCGTTACTTCGAATATTTTGAACAGGGAAGGTCTGATCTCCTGCGACAGATCGGTATGCCGTATCCTGAAATCGAAAAAATGGGGTTTATGCTTCCCGTGATAGAAGCGCATGCCGAATACCGCCAACCGGCTGTTTACGATGATGAGATTACCGTGCGGACCATTCTCGAAGAGATACCGCAGGCGAAAGTGATAATTAAATACCTCATTTTCCGCGCTGACTTATCGGAACCGATTGTCATCGGTCATACCATCCATTCCTTTGTGCAAATCGGGAAAAAAATCCCGATCCGCCCTCCGCGCGATTTCATCGAGGTAGTGGAGAAACAATTTCTCCGCATATAACACGATGACGTACTTTACGTTCAAGAACAAATTCAATGTATTATCTAACGACTAACGTGACAAACCATGCTTTCTAGTGAACTTCTTAAAATTCTACGCTGCCCAAAATGTCATGGTGAATTGTTATATGAACCGGTGAAAAATATCCTAACATGCAAGAAATGCGGAAAAGTATACCGCGTTAAGGACGATATTCCCATTATGCTTCCCGATGAAGAATCCTCAAAGCAATAGGGATATGGACGATATCCTTGATGATGGAAGGATAAACCGTATTCTTGAAGAAGCTATCATCGAAGATATCGGCACGGGCGATATCACGACAGATGCTATTGTAGCTCCCAACGCAGTCGGCGCCGGCACGGTGCTCCTGAAAGAGGACGGTATCGTTTCGGGTTTGGAGATCGCAGCGGCGGTTTTTGCAATCATCGATCCGACCATCAAGTTTCATATCCTGGTCGAGGACGGTGCAAAACTCACAGCCGGAACGCAACTTGCCTCCTTGCACGGTCCGTTATCGTCGATATTAAAAGGTGAACGAACCGCCTTGAATATTCTGCAGCGAATGAGCGGAATCTCCTCGCTTACCCAACGGTTTGTCCGGCGTGTTGAGGGTACGAGTGCTAAAATCACCGATACGAGAAAAACGGCGCCGGGGCTCCGCGTACTTGATAAACTTGCCGTAAAAATGGGCGGCGGCGTAAACCACCGGTTCGGATTGGACGATATGGTTCTCATTAAGGATAATCATATCGAAGCTGCCGGCTCGGTTTCCAAAGCTTTGGAGCGGTGCATCGCGTATCTCAAACAACATAATATTCAATTGAAGATAGAAATCGAGACAAAAAATTTGCCGGAAGTTCAGGAGGCGCTTCACTTCACGTTTGTTGACCGGATTATGCTTGATAATTTTCCCGTCGAGGAAATGAAAAAAGCCGTCGCAATGAACAATGGCAAAGTGAAAATTGAGGCATCAGGAAATGTCTCTCTCGAAACCGTTCGTCCAATCGCTGAAACAGGGGTAGATTTTATATCCATCGGAGCGTTAACGCACTCGCCCAAAGCCCTCGATATTTCTCTCAAGATATCATCGCCCGCCACACGCAAGATATGACATACTCTCGAACTCATGTTCGATAAAATCAAACGGCTTGGTACCGATACTGCGATCTATGGCATCAGCACCATTATCGGAAGGTCGCTTAATTTTCTTCTGGTGCCGTTTTATACAAATGTTCTTGATCCCGGTAAATATGGACTTGTTGCGTATGTTTATTCAATCATAGCTTTCATTACCGTTATCTATAATTATGGGTTAGAGTCGGCATATTTTAAATATTCCTCTTCACTCGAAGAAGGGAATCCCAAACAAAACTTCAGCACCCCGTTTGTTGCGCTCGTTTTCACAACTATAATATTTACGATATTCATCGTCCTGTTTACGGGTCCGATAGAAGGACTCCTCAATCTTTCCTCGAATTTTACAATGCCGATCTATCTTACAGCAGGAATGCTTGCCTTCGATACACTGAGTCTCGTTCCCTTTGCGTCTCTGAGGATGGAGCGAAAGGCAAAAACATTTGCCCTTATCAAGTTTATCAACATTTTTATCACGGTCGTTTTAAATATTGTATTGTTAGTCGTGTTTGGGATGGGAGTGACGGGGATATTTATAAGCGGGTTCATCGCCTCGGTTTTCACGTTTCTTCTTTTAGTGCCGACCGTTTGGAAGCATTTTACGATTTCGTTTAATAAACACCTGCTATACTCTTTGTTGAAATTCGGTCTCCCATTTATCCCGTCGGGTTTAGCTGCGCAGGCCATCCAGGTGATCGATCGTCCCATTCTTCGCAGTCTGACTGATGACGCCACAGTGGGAATCTACCAGGCAAATTATCGGCTGGGAATTTTCATGATGCTCGTCGTTCAAATGTTTGATTATGCATGGCGTCCGTTTTATTTTTCCATGGAAAAAGACCCAGACGCCAGATCGATCTTTGCCCGCGTGTTAACGTATTTCGTGTTGGTGATGAGCACGCTGTTCATCATCGTATCCCTTTTCATTAATGACCTGGTGAAGGTGAGGATATTTGGACACTCGTTTATTCATCCCGATTACTGGAGCGGGTTGAATATAATCCCGATTGTCTTGCTGGGATACATGTTCCTGGGTGTATCCAATAATTTATCGGCGGGGATATTTATCAAAAAGAAGACACATCTCATGCCGGTCGTCACGATCACGGGCGCGGCGGTAAATATCATTGCCAACTATCTGCTCATTCCGGTTATGGGAATCACCGGCGCAGCGCTTGCGACGTTCCTGGCATATTTCGTCATGGCTATCATCTTGTATCAAATGAGTAAAAGAATCTATCCAATCCCCTATGAACTCGGGAGACTGGCAAAAATAGCGCTGGCAACTGCTGCGATTATGCTGGTGTATTATTATGTGCCATTTACCATCAACCCACTCATTATAAAATGTTGCCTTACCATAGCATTTCTTATCCTCATGTACCTCTTAAAATTCTTTAGTGAGAATGAAATCAATCTCATCCTGAATTTGTTCAGGAAGGGGACAAAGAGTATTCCCGTAAACGGCGCCACAAGGAAAGATGACGATAATCTTGGGGTGTAGCCGGGATTTTCCGTATATTAATAGCTGAAAAGGATTAAAATTATTGAATAATAACCGAAATTCGACAAAGGGGAATGGATCGGCTCAACCGGCATTCCAGTATAACCCAAACAAACCACTGCAGGTAGGAGGTCAGGCGGTCATTGAGGGAGTAATGATGCGAGGTCCCGGCAGGATTGCGACCGCGGTACGCCGCGCAAGCGGCGAGATTGTAGTAAAAATAAAAGAGTATACATCTTTAGCGGAACGGTATTCTCTTCTTAAACTTCCTGTTTTGCGAGGCGCAGTTGGATTAATAGAAATGATGTTTATTGGAATTGATACGCTGAATTTTTCCAGCGAAATCGCCTTCCGCGATATCGAAGAAGCGAAGAATATGAATGGCAATGGGAAAAAAGAAGTGAAGGAAAAATCAAATTCCAATATAAAGCTCGCCATGACGGTAATTCTTTCTCTTGTTCTCGGTGTGTTAATATTTTTCGTTATGCCTCTCTTTGTCACAACAAAATTCTTTAACGTGGAACAAGATGCATTCTGGTTCAACCTAACCGCAGGAGGAATCCGCCTGAGTATTTTAGTCGCTTACCTTTTTGGAATTTCTCTCCTGAACGATGTGAAACGGCTGTTCGAATATCACGGAGCTGAGCATAAAGCAGTATTTACGTTTGAATCTCATGGGGAGTTAACCGTCGATTCGGCGAAAAATTTTACAAGATTTCACCCTCGGTGCGGCACCAGTTTTATTCTCATCGTCATGCTTGTGTCGATGATACTGTTCTCGCTGCTCGATTCGCTCATGATCCTGTGGCTCGGGAAACTAACGCTGCCGGTACGGCTGCTGACCCACCTCCCGTCGATTCCGATTGTGGGAGGAATATCCTATGAATTTATCCGATGGTCTGCAAAGCGGAGCACGTCAGCTGTCGGTAAGATTCTTGTCGCGCCGGGACTCTGGCTTCAACGCATCACAACGCAGGAACCGAATTCCTCGCAGATTGAAGTTGCCCTCGTCGCGATCCGGTGCGCCCTCGGAATTGATAATACCGTTCCGTATACCCAAATTCAGCGCGTTTCTGAACTCGCCCTCTAATGTAAATTATGTTTGATCGTTTGGAACATATCGTAGCCCGGTATGAAGAGTTGACGCGTCTTCTCTCCGACCCCGTAATTATTTCCAATCAGGAAAAATTCCGCGACCTCAGCAAAGAACATAATGATCTTGCGGAGATTGTGAGAATCTACGAACTTTATAAAAAAACAAGGAACGACGTCGAAAATCTTAAATCGCTTGCCTACCAGCCCGGCGATCCGGAAATTGCGGAAATGGCGCGCGCCGAGCTTGAAGGCGCTGAACGCAATCTCATTCAACGCGAAGAAGAATTGAAGGGGTTGCTCATTCCGGAAGATCCCAACGACGACAAGGATTGCATTTTTGAAATACGGGCGGGCACGGGCGGCGATGAAGCTTCGTTATTTGCCGCCGATTTATACCGCATGTACTCAAGATTCATTGAACGCAAGGGATGGAAACTTGAGCTTCTCGATTGGAACGATACCGGAATGGGCGGATACAAGGAAATCAGTTTTTCCGTAAAAGGGAAAAAAGCATACGGCACTTTGAAGTTTGAAAGCGGTGTTCATCGTGTTCAACGCGTGCCGGAAACCGAAGCGCAAGGCAGAGTGCATACTTCCGCAGCAACCGTTGCCGTGCTTCCTGAGGTCGAAGACGTCGAGGTTACCATCAACCCGGCGGATCTTGAGTTTACAACATATCGTGCGGGAGGTAAAGGCGGTCAAAATGTCAACAAGGTTGAAACTGCTGTCCGGATAACTCATAAACCAAGTGGAATAATTGTCGCTTGCCAGCAGGAACGATCTCAATTTCAAAATCGCGAACGAGCCATGAAAATGCTTCGATCTAAACTTTATGAACAAAAACTTCAGGAACAAAACATTTCGATCAGTGAACAGCGTAAGTCCATGGTGAAAAGCGGGGATAGAAGCGATAAAATCCGCACGTATAACTTCCCTCAAAACAGAGTAACGGATCACCGTATCGGCGTTACATTATACAATCTTTCAGAATTTATCGATGGAAAAATCGAGGACCTCCTTGAACAATTAAAAATCGCAGATAAAGCTGAAAAGCTTCAGGGTAACACGGATTGAACCCCGAGGGGGTTATGTTTTAATTTGTTTTCTCATCTCCCGGAAAAAGTTTTTTAACAACTCTCCACTCTTCTTTTCCAGAACGCCGCCGATCGTGTAAACGCGATGATTTAATCGCGAGTCGTTCGTAATCATATATAATGAAGTGCACGCGCCGGCTTTAGGATCATAGGCGCCGAACACCAGCAGGGGGAGACGCGAGAGAACGATTGCGCCTGCGCACATCGCACATGGTTCCAGGGTAACATACATCGTACATTTTTCAAGCCGCCTGTTTTCCAGATATGCCGCCGCCGCCGTAATCGCAATCATCTCGGCATGCGCCGTGGGATCCTGCAGCATTTCAATCTGGTTCGATCCTTTTCCAATGATCGTTCCTTCGTGGATAATGACGGCGCCGACCGGGGTTTCCTTCCGGCGCGCGGCAACCAGAGCTTCTTTCAAAGCGATTTCCATCCAGTATTCGTGCCGGTGATTTTTTTCCATTGATATTAAAATTTGTTATTCGTTAGTATAATAAAATCTTGCTTGATTGGCAATGAAACAAAAGGTTGATTAATTCGTTAAATTGATTAGAACGATAAGATTTCCTATATTTTCAGCGCTGGCAATATTATCAATACAACCGTATCAAACACGATATTAATGACATCCACCAGGTTAGGGAATGTAATCCTTAAAATAGAACCAGAAGCATGGATTTGGTTGCTTGCGCTCCTCTATATGGGGTTGATGAATCCAACTGCCGATTCCCACTTCAGCTTATGCCTCTTCAAAAACCTTGGATTCAAATATTGCCCTGGTTGCGGATTGGGTCATTCGATTTCTTTTTTGCTCCACGGCCAATTTGCGCAATCGTTTCATTCCCATCCGCTGGGAATCGCAGCCGTCCCCATTCTTATTCATCGGATTATTACCTTGATCCGACCATCAGTCACTAAGTCTATCTTATTCACTTCGTAAATCGAAAGGAACTATCATGCCAAATATCTATCAAATTTTACCCGAGCTTGAAGGCGATGAAATGATTTTTGTTCAGGGAGTAATTAAAGATCTTTCTGATAATCAGGCGCAGCAATTTGGAACGATCTATCGCGCGCGCCGTAAGGATCCGCAGCTTATTTTATTAACTACGTTGATCGGATTCGTCGGCGTAGCGGGCGTGCAACGTTTTATCGTTAACCAGATGGGTATGGGAATTTTATACGTTCTGACCGCGGGCCTCTGTTTTATCGGTACGATTGTGGATCTGGTTAATTATAAATCAATCGCCTTTCAGTATAACCATCGTGTCGCGCAGGAAGTATCCATCATGGTGAAGGGGATGACCTGATAGTCCCGGCGAGAAGTAAGTTCTTCTTATTTCACCGCATCCAATATTTCTTTCAATTTCATTACCGTCTCTTCGACGTGTTCTTTTTTAATGATCAACGGCGGGAGGAAACGCAGAACGTTTTGGTTCGTGCAATTGATGAGCACGTAATTATCCCTCATCTTGGAGACAATATCCTCGCCATCGCGCGTCAATTCCATGCCGACCATACATCCATATCCACGGACTTCTTTGATGATTGAGGGAAACTCGTTCTTAAGCTTTTGAAGGTTTGATATGAGCAGTGATCCCATCGCGGAAGCGTTTTTCATCATGTCCTGTTCCATGATTTGTTCCAATACTGCTATACCCGCGGCGCAGGCAACGGGATTGCCGCCAAAAGTCGTACCGTGAACACCCGGTTGGAGCACCTCGCCTACGGTATTATTCCCAAGAATCGCTCCCAAAGGTAAACCGCCCCCTAATGGTTTGGCAATGGTGATAATATCGGGTTGAATTGCATAATGTTGAAAACCAAAAAACTTTCCGGTCCGTCCCAATCCCGATTGGATTTCATCTGCAATGAGTAGAAAGCCGTATTTTTCTTTGAGAGTACAAAGTTCCTCAACAAGATCGGTGCTCGTGACGCAGATTCCGCCTTCTCCCTGAATAAATTCTATAATGACCCCCGCTGTTTTATCCGAAACAGCCGCCCTCAGCGCTTTCGGATTGTTGAATTCGACAATACGGAAATTTTCCAGAAGCGGCTCGTATCCTTCACGATATTTTTCCCGGTCCATCATGGAAAGCGCTCCCATGGTTCTCCCATGGAATGCATTGGAGAAAGAGACGATCTCATTTTTGTTATTCATCTTTCCCCATTTCCGGGTAATCTTCAATGCTCCTTCGATAGATTCGGTGCCGCTGTTGGAAAAAAAGACGCGGGAATACCCGGAATATTTTATCAACAGTTCGGCAAGTTTAATCTGGGGCTCCTGCAGGAAATAGTTAGATAGATGAATATACTTCTCGCTCTGTTTGCGGATCGCTTCGAGCACAGCCGGATTCCCGTATCCCAGCGCATTGACGGCGAGCCCCGCAAACATATCCAGATACCGTTTGCCGTTTTTTGAGAAGAGATAGACGTCGTTTCCGCGTTCTATCTCCAGCGGCAACCGTTTATAGGTGTGAAAAAAAGTTGCGGTTTCCCGATCCTGTAAACTCATAGAATTCCTTTCTTTTACCTATTTTTGATGAATTCTGCCCACGTTTAATCCCTTCTCTCATATCATCGCATCATCAGAGAAAAGTTAAGAAATTAATTATTGAAGAAGTATGGCAATCAAAGATTAATTCTTCTTAATATCTCTTGCATAATAATACAAAATATTGTATAATTATACAAATTAAAAATGAGTCTGAAAATTCATATATGATCAAAACGGCAATTATCGGTGCGTCGGGATATTCCGGAGCGGAGTTGCTCCGGCTCCTTGCTGCGCGGGAAGATGTTTCCGTGGAAAAATTAGTCGCCCATACATCTGCCGGAAAATCGGTTGACGAATTATATCCGGTGTTCACGGGGGTTGTAGATCATTTCCTTGAACCAGTCGATGGGTTCGATGGTGAAGGTCTCGATATCGTTTTCGTTGCCCTTCCTTCCGGCGAAGCGATGAAAACTGTTGCGAGTCTCTCTTCATCAGGAGTGCGTGTGATCGATCTAAGCGGTGATTTTCGGTTGACTTCGATCGATTTATATCAACAGTATTACAAACACGCGCACACAGCTCCCGACTTACTCAGTAGGGCAGTCTATGGTTTACCGGAATTGAACGAAACGTCGATCAAGACTGCGAGATTGGTTGCGAATCCCGGTTGTTATCCGACCGCGGCGACCCTCCCCTTGCTTCCGGCTTTGAAGCACAACCTGATTGCACCTGATAATATCGTTATCAATTCCCTTTCCGGAACATCCGGCGCGGGGCGGACAAACAATGTAGAAATGAGTTTTTCCGAGATCAATGAAAATATCCGGGCATACAAGATCGGCGTTCATCAGCATATCCCTGAAATACAACAGGTGTTATCAGGAGTTGCGGGAACCGCCGTAACCGTATCATTCATCCCGCACCTGGTACCGATTACGCGAGGCATTTATACCACGATTCACGCAGAACTAACAACTCCTGCCGTATGCAGCCAGATTGTTGAACTTTACAATGATTATTTTAAAAACGCGCATTTTATCCGTATTCGAAAAGATATACCGAATATCAGAGATGTTGTCCGCACAAATTATTGTGATATTTATATCACGATTGAAGAACAAACAAATCACCTCGTTCTCATCTCCGTTATTGACAATCTGGTAAAGGGGGCTGCGGGTCAGGCAATCCAGAATATGAATATCATGTTTGGCATTTCACAATCGAAAGGATTATAAGGAATGTATATCGATCAGGAAATAATGCTACCCGCTGAAAAAATTCAGCTCGAAGAGTGTAGCGGAGGAATCACCGCTCCGGCTGGTTTCCGCGCTTCAGGCGTGCATTGCGGGATAAAGCGAATGAATAAAGATCTCGCGCTCGTGGTGTCGGATATACCGGCGATTGGTGCGGGAATTTTTACTCAAAATAAAGTTGCTGCTGCTCCGGTCCTGATCGATAAAATTCAACTGCGGCGTTCTTCCAACTTTCGGGCTATTCTGGTTAATAGCGGCAACGCGAACGCATGTACGGGAGATCGCGGTTATAATGACGCGCTCCATATGGTGAAACGAACCGCCGAGGTTCTTGGCGTCGATCAACGTGAGGTTTTGATTTCATCCACAGGAGTTATCGGTCAGTATCTCCCCATGGATTGTATAAATGCCGGGATTGAAGAGGCGGCGATGATGCTTGGAAAAGAAGGCAATACACCCGCAGCCATGTCGATCATGACTACCGATAAGTATGTGAAAGAACTTGCGGTCACCTTTACTATTGATGGAATACCTGTTTCAATTGGCGGAATGGCGAAAGGTTCGGGAATGATTGCCCCAAATATGGCAACGATGCTGGCATTTATCACCACCGACGCGGCGATATCTCAAAGTCTGCTGCAGTACTCTATTAAAAAAGCGTCCGATTATTCCTTTAACCGCATTACAGTGGATGGCGATACCAGCACTAATGACATGGTGCTATGTCTGGCAAACGGAATGTCGGGCAGTCCTATTCTCGAAAACACCGCTGATCACGGGTATGAAATATTTTACCAGGCGCTCGAGTATCTTCTGGTAAAACTCTCAAAAATGATCGTTTTGGACGGCGAAGGCGCCACGAAATTCATCGAGATGGAGGTTAAACACGCCGCGACTGAAGAAATTGCAGTCCAGGCGGGAAGAGCGATTGCAAGTTCGAATCTTGTAAAAACCGCTCTGAATGGTGAAGACGCCAACTGGGGAAGAATCCTTGCGGCGGTGGGATATTCCGGCATTGACTTTAATCCCGCGAACGTGGAAATATTTTTCGGCGACGTTCCTATTCTCCGTAAGAATTACGTCATCAATTTTTCGGAAGAGGAGGCGAAAAAAGTTCTCACGAAAAAAGAAATCAAAATTACGGTTGATCTTCACCAGGGAGAGGCGTCAGCGTCCTTCTGGACGTGCGATCTTTCCAAAGAATATGTTTCAATCAATGCCAATTACCGGACCTGAAAATGACGCAAGTTCTTACGCTAAACACAAACTACAAACAGGCGCGGGAAAAATTTACCGGTGTGTCCCGGTGGAAAGGAAAAACTGTTGTCGTGAAATACGGCGGCGCGGCAATGGTGAACACCGAATTGAAGACTTCCTTTATTGGCGATATTGAATTCCTCCGCGAAAACGGCGTAAAAATTATTATTGTTCATGGAGGAGGTAAAGAGATTACCGAAATTGCGGATAAGCTAAGTCTCCCCGTGAAATTTATTTCCGGTCAACGCTTCACAGATCAACCGATGATGGAAGTGGTTCAAATGGTTCTTGCGGGTAAAACGAATAAAGATATTGTTGCGGGGTTCAGCAAATTCTCCGATACCGTTGTCGGAGTATCGGGAATCGACGGTGGAATATTTCGCGTGAAAAAGCTTAATGACGGAAACGAAGATCTCGGTTTGGTCGGAGAGATAACTGCTGTTAACAACACAATACTCCAGTTTTTTCTTCATAACGGATTTCTTACAATCATTGCGCCCGTGGGAGTCGACGTGGATGGAACGGTTTATAATATTAATGGGGATGTTGCCGCCGCGGCAATAGCTGAAGCGGTTCTAGCCGATGTACTCCTTTTTCTGAGCGATGTGCCGGGAGTGTTGGTTAATGGAGAGGTATATCCTGCCCTCACGCATCAGACCGCCGGTGGTTTGATACAGGATGGAACAATTAAGGGCGGTATGATTCCAAAAATTCGCTCGGGTTTTAATGCTCTTCATGGCGGCGTCAAAACGGTTCATTTTATCGATGGGCGCGAGAAACATGCCATCCTACGCCGGCTTAGTTCGGCTAAATCAATGGGCACAACATTAACTTTTTCGCCCCAGAATGCCGCAGAACGGATTTCGGTTTAATCGAAACTCCCACCAGGGATCAGGAAGGATAAACGAACATGAAAAATAAGAGACATTTTGCAATCAAGGATATTATTACACACAAGCAGATCGCAAACCAGGATGAATTGCGCCTTCAATTAAAAAAGCGAGGGATCGATGTCACCCAGGCAACTCTCTCACGAGATTTGAGGGACATTGGCGTGGGACGCATATCTGACGGCGTTAGCGCTCACTACACAATCCAACCCGAAGCGACGGAGGTGAATATTCTGCGTCCAATAGTATCGAAGCAAATCATTGCTGTGAATGCTAATGAAAGCATCATCGTTATTAAAACACTCCCGGGTTGCGCGAGTGTCGTGGCGGAATTTCTCGACGCGCTGAATAATAAAAATATTATCGGTACGCTCGCCGGGGATAATACGCTGCTTGTCATTCCCACCTCCATCGATAAGACAAAGCATTTACTCGAATTTCTCAAACAAAAACTCAACGAAGGATTATAATGGATAAAAATAAAATAGTAGTTGCCTATTCCGGCGGTCTGGATACCTCCGTGATGATTAAATGGTTGATGGATACTCATGGTGTGGATATCGTCACCGCGACAGGGAATCTTGGACAGAAGAAAGAACTTCAGGGAGTTCGAGAGAAAGCCCTGGGCACCGGCGCCGTTCGTGCTTATGTTCACGATCTTACCAAAGAATTTGTCGAATCGTATATTTTCCGGGCATTAAAAGCCGGAGCGTTGTATGAAAAATCATACCCGATGGCGACCTCCCTTGGCCGTCCGCTGCTTGCAAAATATCTCGTCGATATTGCCCGGCTGGAAGGCGCAACCGCAGTGGCTCATGGCTGCACCGGGAAGGGCAACGACCAGGTGAGGTTTGAAGTTGCAGTAAATGCCCTGGCGCCGGAATTGAAAGTCATCGCCCCTCTGCGCGAGTGGGAATTCAAATCGCGAGAGGAAGAGATAGCGTATGCGAAGAAACATGGCATTCCCGTTGCTGCGACTGTCGCATCTCCCTATTCCATCGATGAAAATATCTGGGGGACGAGCATTGAATGCGGCATACTTGAAGACCCAATGGTTGAACCGCCTGAGGACGCCTACCAGCGAACCGTGTCACCGGAAAAAGCTCCCGATGTCCCGGTGTATGTCACAATTGAGTTCAAGAACGGTATTCCTGTCTGCCTAAATAAGGAGCAGATGGATTGCATTACTCTGATTGAAAAATTGAATGAAATCGGCGGATCACATGGTATCGGCAGAATCGACCTTGTTGAGAATCGGCTCGTGGGAATAAAATCGCGGGAGATTTACGAAGCGCCTGCAGCCACCATTCTGCATTTTGCGCACACCGAACTGGAACGTCTCACGCTCGATAAATCGGTGTTCAATATGAAATCGCAGCTCTCACAGGAATACGCCAATTTAATTTATAACGGCCTGTGGTTCTCGCCGCTCCGTCACGCCCTCGATGCATTTTTTGATGAGACGCAGAAAACGGTCTCCGGCATTGTGAGGATAAAACTCTATAAAGGGACCGTTTCTGTTGCTGGTAGAGCGTCTCATTTTTCACTGTATAATGCTAACCTTGCAACATATACCGCTGAGGACACGTTCGATCACCGGGCATCGGAAGGATTTATTAAAATATTCGGATTGCCCCTGAAAACATATTACCAGGTGCAGCATAAAAATAACGGACACCCAAAAGAACCGGTACTCAACACAGTTTCTGAATAATTTTGTATCTTGAAAGTACTGAACATAGCATCCGGTAGTTCAGCGTACTTTAAAAAAAATTCAGATCTCAATTAACCGTTACCGACTATAAAAATATCTATGCCGATTCAGGCAGGACGTTTCAGAAAAAACTTACATCCCGCGGCGCTAAAATTTTCTTCTTCGCTTCACTTCGATAAGCGATTATACGCTGAAGACATACATGGCAGCATTTCGCATATCACGATGCTGAAGAGGCAGAACATCGTCACATCTGCAGAAGCAAAGAAAATTACAATTGCTTTAAACGGAATTCTTCGGGAAATACAATCAGGCAAGTTTTCTTTTCATATAGCATCCGGCAAAAAAGAACGCTTCACCTCCGAAGATGTTCATATGGCGATTGAGAAACGACTGATAGAAAAAGTCGGAATTATCGGCGGAAAACTTCATACCGCGCGCAGCAGGAACGATCAGATAGCGCTTGATGGACGGCTCTATCTTCAAAAAACTGCGCATCTCCTGATGCGGCGTCTGGTTTCGCTCCAGAAGGTTTTGCTGAATCGCGCAGAAAAATATTCATCGGTTATCATGCCCGGCTACACTCACATGCAAAGGGCCCAGCCGATCCTTCTCGGTCACCATCTTCTTGCATATGTTTCGATGTTCGAACGCGATAAGGAGCGGTTGGCAGATTGTCAAAAACGGATTGAACAATCGCCGCTTGGCGCAGCCGCATTGGGTGGAACCTCGTTCCCTATTGACCGAAACGCATCTGCCCGAATGCTGGGTTTTTCAGGAATAATTGAGAATAGTATAGATGCGGTCAGCGACCGCGATGTGCTGATTGAATTTATCAGCCATTGCTCCATAATCATGATGCACCTCAGCAGATTATGTGAGGAATTGGTTTTGTGGAGCACGAAAGAGTGGAACTTCATCGAGATCAGGGACGAGTTTACCACCGGCAGCAGTATTATGCCGCAGAAAAAGAATCCCGATATAGCCGAGCTGATCCGTGGTAAAACCGGAAGGGTATACGGCGACCTGATGGCAATTCTGACGATCATGAAAGGACTTCCGCTTGCCTATAACCGCGATATGCAGGAGGATAAAGAACCGCTGTTCGACGCGGCAGATACAACCGTGAGCTCCCTTGAAATGTGCGCGATGATGCTGAAAGCTGTTTCGTTTAACGCAGGGCGGTTTGAAACGGAATTGAATTCAGATTTTCTCCTCGCAACCGAAGCCGCTGATTACCTTGTGCGGAAAGGGATGCCGTTCAGGAAAGCTCACACAGTGGTGGGAGCTATGGTGCGGGAGTGCGCCTCGCGAAAAATCGGATTAAACGGTTTATCGTTGAAAGAGTTTAAAAAATATTCGACGCTGTTTGAGAAGGATACCTTCGACGTGTTGGACGCGAGAAAATCTATCGCGTTGAAAAAATCGGCGGGTTCGACATCTCCGAAGGAGTTTTCTAAAGCATTAAAATACTGGACGAAGAAACTGTAATGCGATCAGCCCGAATGCTTACGATTTTCCCTGCAATGCCACTCCCAGTTTTTTCACGAGGATCGATAATTTTTCTTGTTCGTCCTCGGTGAGCACCGAGGCAAGCTGGGCGACATACTCGGCATGCTTCACAAAAATTGAATCGAAGAGATTTTTACCTTTGTCTGTAAGCTGAACAATGATCGCGCGCCGGTCTTTCTTGCTGGGGATACGTTCAACCAAACCTTCCTTCTCAAGATTATCGACGACACAGGTCATATTACCCCCGCTGACAAGCTGTTTGCGGGATAGTTCGCCGAACGTCAGCGGACCCACATGTCCAAGGCATTCAAGCACGCCAAATTGCGGTTCGGTCAAACCAAATGATTGGATATGTTTTTGCGTGAGTTTCCCAAAGGTCTGAGAAGCTCGTGCAAGTTTGACCCACATGCTCAATGCAATATCTGCCTTTTTTCCATATTTTTTAGTTGTTTCCAAGATATATAATTTAAATTTAAATAGTTTAAATCTAATTTAGTGAAAAAGAATGTTGGATGCAAAGAATAATGGTCAATAATAGCTATGTAACGTTAGCGAGGAAACTTTAAGCCAAGCTCGGATGATGGTATCTTTCGCCTATCGAATTTATGTGACGCATAGCATTAAGATTTTCCGGCAGTTTGATTCCCTTTGTAAATAATTGTAACTTTAAGTATAGGGTTAGGTGAACTTCTACCATCACAACCGCACTTGTGAAAGGTATCAACGCAATACCATAAGCTCCAGCACGAAGATAACAATCGCTGAAACTTTCAGTAACCTGGTTATGTCCAAAAATATACGCATCATCTTGTTGGATTCGGAACGCCGGCGGGATAAGCGTCCTGCTTGTATCCTCTTGCAGTTGAAGCAACCCCCCATATAATTGCCAGGTATATGTTGGGACAATATCCAGAGAAATAGAAAGGGGCGTAACACATAATGAAAATCTATAACGAAATTCCTGCATTTATCCTTGCGGGCGGCAAAAGCACCCGCATGGGACAGGATAAAGCGCTGCTTGACCTCGACGGCAAACCCTTCATCGAGCGTATCGCATCGACCTTAGATAAACTTTTCACTACTATTACAATCATTACAGACCAAAAAGAGCCGTATGAATTTCTGAAGCTGCATATTCAATCGGATATTATCAAAGAGTCCGGTCCATTAGGCGGCATTCACGCGGCGTTAGTGAGATCATCGGCGAAACATATATTCGTGATTTCCTGTGATCTGCCATTCGTCACAGCGAAACTCATTGAGAGATTGGCGGACAAACGATTTGACGCGGATGTTATACTCCCCACGGATAATAAAATCGCACAGCCGTTATGCGCTGTTTATTCCCGGGCAAGTTTTCCGTTTGTGGTTAAACATCTCCGCGAAAAACAGTATTCCGTATCGCGATGCCTCGAAGATATGAAAACCTTGACCGTATCGACGTACAACACCGTAAACAAATTCGGATTCTCTGTTATCAACAATATCAATACTCCAGAAGATTACGAACGGATGTGTAAAATGAAGGATTAACATCCCCTGTAATCTCCAATTTTTCCATCTCGTCCACCCTCCCGGGCACATCACTATATAGAGAACTTCCCACCACAGGGTACAACCTTTTGAGCGATACATACGTCAAAAGAATAGCGCATCTTTTTATCATTTATAGACTGGTCATTCTATGAAACATATTTTTAGTATTTTTGCTGTTTTCACCCTTTTTTCTGCGATTTTATATGCTGCGGATATAGAAAAAGAAATAACGGTCAAATCCGGTGAAAAATTGGAAATGGACCTCAGAACCGGCGGCGCAATCATTGTCACCGGATGGGATGAAGAGAAAGTCTCGGTTCAAGTCGATTTGAACGGGAGGGACGCGAAATATACACATGTCGATATCGAGAAGGTATCCTCTGGCGTAAGCATTGTTTCCGATTATGAACGACGCCGGAGAAGTTCGAGCTCGAATCTGGAATTTCGTATTAAGGTTCCCCAAAAGTTCGATCTCGAATTGAACACCATGGGTGGAGAAATCCGGCTTGAGAATATCGAAGGAACAATAAATGGCAACACGATGGGTGGGGAGTTAAATCTCACTCATCTTAAGGGCGCTATCGATCTGAAAACTATGGGAGGAAGCATCACGCTCACCAAATCGGATGTTGACGGCGAAGTGAAAACGAACGGCGGAACAGTGCTCCTGCGGGATGTGACGGGAAATGTCAGCGGCCACTCGATGGGCGGCTCGGTCACCTATGATAATGTTTCGGATAGAGCCGGAAAGAGCACGGGCAAGGAAGTTAATATAAGCACTATGGGTGGAGAAATAAACGTCGATCATGCTCCCTTCGGCGCAAACGTGAATACCATGGGCGGCGATATTTCCATTCACTCGGTCCAAAAATATGTAAAGGCAAAGACGATGGGAGGAAATATCGAGATCGATACAATCGACGGCAGCATCAACGCGCAAACAATGGGCGGGAATGTTACCGCAACGATGGTCGGCGATCCGGTGCAGGGTAACCGCGACGTTTATATTAGCTCGAAAGGCGGCGACATTACACTCGTTGTGCCCGATGCGCTTTCGATGGACGTCGATATTTCGCTTGCCTATACAAAAAACAATGACCGATGGAGTGAGGGAGCAATTCCCAAAATCATCAGCGACTTCGATTTGAAGAAAGATGAGACAGATACGTGGGAGCGCGATCACGGCTCTGCCCGGAAATATATTTACGGCAAGGGAACCATCGCCGGTGGAAAAAACAAAATTCATATCGAAACGATTAACGGGGACGTGCATCTGAAAAAGGCGAGCAAATCTCAGTAAAACTTGGATTTCCACACAGTACACGGAAATTCATCTGCAGACGGACGAAATACCTTAAAGGCACCGGGATAATCTTATCATTGATACAGGATAACTTGATTTTCCATTTCAGGAGACCTCTTTCACCTTAGCATCTCTCGCCTCTTTTTAGTACATTAAGAGCAACATTTACCCCTAAATCACGTAAAGTAGAAACAACATGGGAGTCCCGGTCAGGGATTCACCCCAAGTATTCACACGTACAAACCAATTATTATTCAAGAATTTTATGGAGGGTCTTATGATCCGATATTTCGGAACCATTCTGCTCTTTCTTCTTCCCATGGCAGTAATGTTCGCTCAGGAGAATAAAGGGGCGGCGGGCTCCAAAGTTTTTCCGTATCAAATTTACCAGGACCAACTGGAGAACGGATTGAAAATTGTTTCCATCCCGTTCGATAGTCCCGGTATCATCGCGTACTATACAGTGGTTCGAACCGGCTCCCGGAATGAGGTCGAACCGGGCAAATCCGGTTTCGCGCATTTCTTCGAACATATGATGTTCCGCGGAACTGAAAAATACGATAAAGATAAATTCAACGACGTCTTGAAATCCATCGGCGCGGATAATAACGCGTTTACATCCGACGATCAAACGATCTACCATACGTTTGCGAGCTCAGCGGCGCTGGAACAGATGATGGATATTGAATCCGATCGTTTCATGCACCTCAAATATTCGGAGGATGATTTCAAAACCGAAGCGGGCGCCATCCTGGGCGAATATAATAAAAACTCATCGAGTCCATTTCAAGCTATCGAAGAAAAAGTCCGGGAAGCCGCGTTCACAACCCACACCTACAAACACACGACGATGGGATTCCTGAAAGACATTCAGGATATGCCGAATCAGTATCAATACAGTTTGACGTTCTTCGACCGCTGGTACCGCCCGGAAAATTGCGTTCTTGTGATCGTGGGCGATTTCAATCATGATAATCTTCTGACGCTTGCAAAAAAATATTACGGCGACTGGAAGACGGGAAATTACAAATTGGACATTCCCGCCGAACCTCCCCAGACCGAGGAAAAGAAAATAGACTTGCCGTGGAAATCGAAAACGCTGCCGATCCTGACCGTCTCGTATCACGGACCGGCATTCAGCGATAGTCTGGTCGATATGCCGGCTCTCGATCTTTTATCCCAGCTTTATTTTTCCCAGACGTCCGATATTTTCCGCAAACTTGTGGTGGAAAAACAAATTGTTGAGTTTATCGCCGCCAATAATTCCGATCACCGCGATCCGGAATTGTTCTGGATATTTTCACGCATTAAAGACATAAAGAATATCGATACGGTCCGCGAGATGATTTACGCCGCTATGGAAGAAGCTAAAACGAAACCGGTCGACGCCCAAAAGCTTGCCGCAGTGAAATCGCACATGCGGTACGCGTATGCTATGGGATTGAACGACGCTAACTCCGTTGCCGGAACTGCAGCGGAATATATCTCGCTCACCGGCGACCCGGAATCGGCGAACCGGGTGTATGCGATATACGATAAAATTACCCCGGACGATATCATGAACGCGGCGAAAAAATATTTCACGCCAAATAACAGAACTGTCCTGGTATTGCACCAGGAGGAGAGTGGAAAATGAAACCACGTACTCTCATATTCGCAGTAATGCTCGTCCTTGCTGGAGTGACTGTAATGAACGCACAAAATATTAAATTTACCGAGTTGCAAAGCGCTAAATCGCCGCTCATCACCTTCCGTGTTATCCTGAAAGCCGGCTCTATTAACGATCCGAAGGGTAAAGAAGGATTGAACGCTCTTACCGCGGCTCTTATCGCGGGCGGCGGCACAAAAGACCTGACCTATTCACAGGTCGTTGAAAAATTATATCCCTGGTCCGCGGGAATCGATTACCAGCCGGAAACGGAAATAACGACCTTCGTAGGCGATATTCACGTCGATAACCTCGATGGCTATTATAAAATATTTTCCGATCTTCTCCTGCATCCCCGCTTCGATTCAGAAGATTTTAAACGGGTGAAAGACGATCAGCTCAATTATATTAAAAACACTCTTCGCGCTACGGATGACGAAGGTCTCGGGAAACAATCTCTGTGCACCTTCATGTTCCACGGACATCCCTACGGTAAATTAGAAGCGGGAACGGTTCAGGGCATCACATCCATTACGCTCGATGATGTGAAGGCATATTATAAGAAGATGTACACACAGGGAAATCTCTGGATCGGAATTGCCGGCGGGTATCCATCTACGCTGGCTGAGACGATGCAAAAAGATTTTTCCATTCTGCCGAAAGGGTCGCATAAAGACGTTGCTCTTGCCAAAACCGAAAAAATTAAAGACGTGGAAGCGCTTATCGTGGAAAAACCGACGCGGGCGTACGCAGTCTCGATGGGGTACCCGATCTCCATCACACGCAAAGATAAAGACTATTATGCGCTCATGGTTGCAAACTCCTATTTCGGCGAGCACCGGACGTTCAACGGAGTATTGATGAACCGTCTGCGCGGCGACCGCGGTTTGAATTACGGCGATTATTCGTACATCGAGAAGTTTGTCGGCGGTCTCGGAGGCCCGTTCCCGGATTTGAATACTCCGCTCCGCCAGCAATATTTCAGCATTTGGCTGAGACCCGTTCAACCGGAGAACACCCACTTTGCCATCCGCAACGCGTTGTGGGAACTGAAAAACCTGGTTGAAAAAGGGCTCTCGAAAGACGACTTTGAATCCACGAGGAAGTTCGTCGTCAATTATTCCAAACTCTGGGCGTCCACGATGAACCGGCGCCTCGGCTACGCGATGGACAGCGAATTTTACGGCTCCGATTATTACATCGACCGGATCGAGAAGGAGCTTTCCACGCTTTCGGTTGACGACGTGAACGCCGCGATCAAGAAATACCTCAACGATAAAAACATCAAACTTGCCGTTGTGGTCGACGAGGGGAAGGGGAAGGACTTCCTCGACGCGTTGAAGAACAACACTCCCTCGCCGATAAAATACAGCTCGAACCCGGCGCAAAAAATCCTCGACCAGGATAAAACGATTGAAGTGTTTCCGTTGAAAATAAATGTAAAAAATTCCAAAGTCGTTAAGGCAAGCGACTTGTTCGAGAAATAAAATTATTGCGGGGATTGTTTAGAATCCCGCAAGAAAAACATCCGATGCTTAACCAAATCATCAGCCCCTTTTCCATAACGGAAGAGGGGCTTGTTATTTTATATATGTTTGTTTTTTCGTTCCCACGGTCTCAGACTGTATGAAGAGCCCATAAACCCGGGTAGCCGCAACCTTCAAGTTGCGCGTCCGCTCTTAAAATCGCAGGCTAAAGCCTGCGGCTACCCATGCCTGGACATTTTACCTACACTTTGTTTCCATGTGAATGATATTAGCGGCGCTCCGCGCCCGTTCACTCCATTCATTTCATTAATCGCTCTCATCCCATTAGATCATGGTAACGGTCTTCGTTGAAAATATTCCGGGCGTCCTTAATTCTCAGGCGCAGAGAAACTGCAGAGGGGAGTGGAATATCTCTTCCTATTCAGGCAAAGTCCCGTAGGGACGGCATGTCTATAGCTGTGGAGCGAGCCGGATACCGGTAGAGCCCCGTACGGGGCGAAGTATTTATAACGCAATGAAAATATTTTTAATCAAATCAACGCAGATGTCAACTTATAATCGGAGATGCAATTAGGTAGAATCGTAGATTCAGGATCTTGGATTACCGCGAGCCAAATCAATTGTGGAATTGCTGTAAATTCATCGGGTAGCTTACAACTGTGCATCGACAAAAAAATAGCAACCCTTTTTCTTTTATCATGATCAGATAAATACCCATGGTGTGTATTTCGAATGACGCGAACAATTTCTCCGACAAATTCGTCATCATTAATTAAATCACTATTTTCAGTAAACATGTGTAAATTTCCATCCCAAATTCGCGTGGCTATTCCTGTCGATTTACGACGATATGTCATCCATAATCCTTCATTTCCTAGAATAGTTTTGTAGAGACTATCGTAGATACGATCACTTTCATTTTGAAAAAAGGATGAAAATGGTTCGGGATAATTTTTTAGGATGGGTTTAAGATGTTGTGTTTGATATGGTTTTCCAACTAATGCGTGAAATATTTTATCTCGCCCAACACTAGGAATTTCAAGTAATTCTTGAAATTTATCCAATATAGCAAATGAGGATGATCGAGCACCATACCCTTTAGTCGCAGTTTGGCAATTAATCATCTCTAACGTAATTCTATCAAATGTTAAATACTCTTCAAATGCTGCTACAAAATCGATATCATTGTCTATCCGATAATTTGTTGGATCCAGTCTCATCCGGAGATTATGATTATATCGTGTAATGAAATGCCTAAAAAGTGTGACAAGATCATCGGCAGAATAATGTGCCGGGGGAACATAACGGCCATACCAGCCATCACGGATGGAATGAGGTTGTCGTAAATCTGGCATATCTCCCTTCATGAGATCGTAAGATTCATGCAAAACATTCATTGATTGCGGATAAGCACCACGATCAAGCATGTCATCTTGATTTGTGAACAAGATAAAAATATAACCATAACTTCCTACCACATATGTGTTTCCATAGGGAAAGAAAAGATTTGAAATCGCTAAAAAATATGGTTTAACATTTATTATTCCCGTATTATGTAAATCAGCCATAGTTCGGATTCTGTCTTGAAGATTTATAATTTGAGGAATTTCAGATTCTTCGTAAATGGAGAAAATGTTTCCTAAACGTAATAGAGCTAAACGACTTTCGTAGTTATGATTAAGTTTGAGTGCTAGAATTTTTCCCTTAGGAAAGAGACCGAAAAACCACGGAAAGTAAAAGCCTTTTAGAAATGCAGCTTTGAGACTGCTGTGCGTGTGAAATAATGCAAATGAGGATTGGTAAATTTGTTTTGCCAGATCTTGAGTCGCGATATCCCTCATGATTTCAACTGGATGATCTGGCACTGCAATTTGGTTTGAAAAATTGTTGTAATATTTTTCAACCCCATTCATCCAAGTAGCATCATGATTATTGTCGGCATCAATAAGAGCAAGCTCCTCGATAAAATCTATAACTTGACCAGTTTTGCGTTCTCTTGATCTGAGCCAAATATCTGAACCACTCTCTTCAAATTCATAAACGCTGGATAATTGACTAATACATTGTTGTTTGATGGATTCCCCGAATTTATGGGTTAAGGGATGAATCCTGGCAAATCCCCTATCTGGGTAGGAAACCTTAATCAGTGTCATCTATCCTCACTGATCGAAAGCGACTATAAACAGCTTTGCAATTGCTTGCAAATACGTTACTGTACCACAATACATGCTAGTGACAAGCATTTTGGACTCCAAATGTTGTTGCAATTTAGTTAATTTCTATTGTGTAATCAATTAGCAGGTCAAGAGCCGAAAATATTTTAACAAATAATATAAGAGCATTATTGTATATGAATTGCAATAAACAATTCATCAATTTTTCATCCCTACAACCGGAATCAAAACGAGAAATATCTCAACATCCCAACCAAATTATTTGTATATTTTCTCTATGAAAATCTCCATCCGTGTAAAAACAAACGCGCGTAAAAACGAAGTCTTGCAAATCGAGCCAGGGAAATATCTCGTGAGCGTTACCGCATCCCCCATCGAAGGAAAAGCTAACGCAAAGATCATCGAGGCGCTGTCGGAATATTTCGATAAACCGAAACGCTGTTTTACAATCATCCGGGGAGAGAAAGGGAAAGAGAAGGTGATTGAGATTGTTTGATGGCGGCTTAACGTGGGGGCGTTCAATTGAACGCCCCTACCGAATCTTTGATCTCGCCAGCCAGGGGTACGCTTCGAATAATTCTCGGTATGTTCAAAGCGGTTGTGACTCCCTGGCACCGTGATAACGGACATGAAGAAATAGCAAGCGAATGACGGGATATATGAGTCTTAAGAAAATAATCATAAAATAAATACCATAGCGAAAAATAATTCTCTAATATCCCTGGAACGAATTGAATAACGCATTCTTCTCATCCGGGGACAAAAAATAATGATTGATGCGGATCTCGCGCTGTTGTATGGTGTAACAACAAAACGCCTCAAAGAACAGGTGCGGCGCAACCTCGATCGGTTTCCGGATGATTTTATGTTCGAACTTACTGAAAAGAAAAAAGACGAGGTGGTCGCAAATTGCGACCACCTCAAAAACCTCCGGTTCTCTCCTTATCTTCCATTCGCTTTTACAGAGCATTGAGCTCTAATGTTAGCCAATGTACTGAATAGTAAAAGGGCTGTTCAAGCAAGCGTGCAAATTGTCCGGACGTTTGTGCGCCTGCGTGAATTGCTTGCATCCAATACAGAACTTGCGCGAAAAATGGGAGCTCTGGAAAAAAAATATGACCGGCAATTCAGCGCAGTATTTGATGCGATTCGTCAGCTACTTGCGCCGCCCGAAAAATCGAAGAACAAGATAGGTTTCCAGCTTGAAGAACCTTCCGTTTCATCCGTGGTAGGAAGAAGAAAACGCTGACATACGATTGAATAAAAAAGCATTCTGATGGTTATGCGTTCAAGGTCACAATTTGTGACCTTGAACTGGCAAGGGAGTGATTACTAAATCGATTTGCGACATGTCGATTTGGAGGCGTCCCACTTGTTAAAGGGGGATCGCCGAAAGCGAGGGAGTTTTGTATCTGGGAAGCAATCTGCTGTGATGTGAATTTGTATTTCATCTGGCGACGTGGTCACTCCAATCAGAGTACCGACTATTATCGCCGTATTTTCTTAACCCAACCCCATGCCCCTTCCCTCAAAAAGGGAAGGGGTCGGGGATGGGTTACCGATCGTAAGATTCCTTTCGTCAAATCGAAGATCCCGATTCACGCATGCTTGAATGCGTATTCCGCCCCTCCCTTGCAACCATGCACGTCATTTGTTACATTATACCTACCTGAAAATGAAAAAACGCAATCTTAAAGGGCTCACGCGCAAAGGATTGGAGGATTTTGTCCTCTCCATTGGCGAAAAAAAATTTCGCGCCGCTCAATTGTATGACGCGCTTTACGGAAAGACCGCGTCATCCTTCGATGAAATGACCACGCTCTCAAAGCCATTCCGCGACCAACTCCAAAAAATTGCCTGTATCGAATCATCCCGGCTGATCGAGTCGCAGAAATCGGGACGCGACGGCACGGTGAAATTTCTCTTTGAGCTGCCAGACGGCAAACGCATCGAAAGCGTGTTGATTCCTCCGCGCACTACGTACGCGAGCATGGATAAAAACGATCCGAACGACCGCGACGAGCAGCAGCGCCTGACGTTATGCGTTTCCACGCAAGCCGGCTGCGCGCTCGATTGCAAGTTTTGCGCCACCGCTTCGATGGGATTTTTAAGGAATCTCACTTGCGGCGAAATTCTTGATCAGGTGATGCAGGCAAAGCAGATTTCGGGAAAAAAAATAACAAATCTCGTCTATATGGGCATGGGGGAACCGCTCCTGAATTACGAGAATGTGATGAATTCGGTTGAGATAATCTCAACCTCCATGGATATTGCCGCTCGCCGGATCACGGTTTCAACGGCGGGATGGGCGCCGAAAATCCGCCAGATGGCGGATGAGAAACGCCGGGTAAAATTGGCGGTGTCGCTCCATTCGCTCGATGATAAGAAACGAAGCGAGCTAATGCCGATCAACCGGAAACATCCCCTGAAGCAGCTCCTTGAATGCGTCGATTATTATTATCGCAAAGTGAAGCAGCGTATCACGTTTGAGTATATTTTATTCGAAGGGTGGAACGACGGCGATGAGGATATCGCCCGGCTGGTAAAATTATCGAAATCGATTCCCTCAAAATTTAATATTATTCCATTTCATGATATTAAAAACGTGTTGGGAACCGATAACGCTAACCAATTACAGCCGGCAAGTTCCCATAAAATCGAACAATTTACGGAAAAACTCAGAACGGCAAAATTGACTGTCTTTGTCCGGAGCAGCGCGGGTGAAGATATCGACGCTGCATGCGGACAGCTTGCGGTTCGTGTCAATAGAAAAAGGGCAATCGAAAAAAATCCATCCACCATTTTGTCTGAATCTCTCACAGTATAACACACATGAAAATTTTCCTAGTTCTATTCATGGCAGTGGGGATATGTTTTGCCGAGGATAACACCGGCCCGTCAATGCATCGCACCCGCGAACGGTCGTACGACGTGCGCCATTATAAATTGGATATCACGCTGAATGAAAAAGCAAAAACATGCTCAGGTAGCGTTACGATCACGCTCATTCCTCTCCGTCCCGCGTTTCAAACATTATACATAGACGCGGCGGAAATGAATATCCGCAAAGTTACTCTCAGCGGTAAATCCCTTGAATTTCATACCGAAGGCGAGACGCTGGCAATTTCTCTCGGACGAGAATACGGTCTATCGGATACGCTGAAGGTTAATGTGGCATACGATCTTTCATCGCCAAAAAAAGGATTATATTTTGTGAAACCCGATAGCGGTTATCCGGGAAAACAATGGCAGGTCTGGAGCCAGGGCGAAGCGGAGGATAATCATTTTTGGTTTCCATGCTATGATTACCCGAATGATTTTGCCACGAGCGAGGTTATTGGAACGGTGAACGAGAAATTTACCCTCATCAGCAACGGGAAACTGATCGATGTGAAAAATAACAGCAAGTCGCGCACAAAGACTTACCATTGGTATGAAAGCAAACCACACGCGTCATATCTCATCTCCGTGATCGCGGGGGAGTATATCGATGTACCGTTAAAGCTGGGAAAGCTTGCCATCGATAACTATGTCTACAAGGATCAAAAAGATAAGGCGATGTTTTCTTTTTCTAAAACTCCAAAGATGATAGAGTTTTATTCAAAGAAAATCGGCTATCCGTATCCCTGGGAGAAATTCGCGCAATCGGTAGTGCAGGATTTTATTTACGGCGGCGAGGAAAATGTCAGCGCGGTTACGCTGACTGACGCCACCATCCACGACGCGCGCGCTCATCTTGATAACTCCAGCGACGGACTTGTCGCGCACGAGCTTGCACATATGTGGTGGGGCGATCTCATCACCTGCCGCGATTGGTCGAATGCGTGGCTGAACGAGGGATTTGCGACCTATTTCGAAATTCTTTTTGAAGAGTACGATAAGGGAAGAGACGAGGCGCTGAAAGAAATTCATGATAACCAGAACATGATGACCCTTGTCGATGCGGGGAATCACCGGCGAGCAACAGTGAGCGGCTATTACGTTCATCCCATTGAGCTCTTCGACGGGCATATTTACGGAAAAGGCGCGTGCGTGCTTCATATGCTCAGAAATTATCTGGGCGACGAGTTGTTTTGGAAGTCGATCAATCATTACGCTCGCAAATACGCTTTTCAAAATGTCGAGACCAATGATTTTAAAATTGCCATAGAGGAAGCTACCGGGTACAACCTCGATTGGTTTTTCAATGAGTGGGTGTATAAACCCGGATTTCCGGAGTTTGATGTCTCCTGGTCGTGGGATAGTTTAGCGCATCAGGTTACGCTGGAAATTAATCAGATACAAAAGATCGATTCCCTCACCGGTGTGTTTACCGTTCCGGTGGACGTCGAAATCTGGAGTGCGGATAAACCGGAGCTCCATCGCATCACTGTTAAGTCGTTATCGGATACTTTTTTATTTCCCGCTCAACAGCGTCCGCAGTTAGTATTATTCGATAAAGGGAGCACTGTCCTGAAAAAAATCTCGACCGATAAGTCCACCGATGAATGGCTCTATCAGCTTGAGCATGCCGCCGACGCCATAGATCGATCGATTGCGATCGACCATCTGCGCGGATATATCGATACGGCAATAGTTGTGCGGGCGGTAACAAACGCGATGCTGCATGATCCATTTTGGGATGTTCGGAGAAACGCAGCGTTCACTCTCAGCAGCGCGAAACTTCCTCCTCCAATTGAAGATCTTATCAATGCGTATCATGATCGTGATGCAAGGGTCAGGTCGGCTGTTTTGTCAGCGTTGGGAAATTATCCTGAAAATGCAAAAGCTCAGGAGTTGGCAAAATCGGCGTTTGAGAATGATTCAAGTTACGGCGTTACGGCAGCGGCGCTAACTACTTTAACAAGAATTGATACAGCGCATGCAAAAGAGTATTGTGATAAGGGCTTGCACCGCGAATCGTTCCATGAAATTATCCGCAACACGGCAATCGCGCGGCTCGCTGAGATCGGCGGTGACGAAGCGTTTAACACCATAAAAAAATATACAGAGTATGGAACCGACCGCGACGTTCGCATCAACGCGTTATGGACCATGAGCAGAGTGTGGAAGGATAAAGATGACGTTATTACCCGCATGATTAACTTGCTTCATGATCCCATGTTTCACGTCCGCCGAACGGTAATGGAAATCCTCGGCACGCTCAAGAATAAAAAAGCGATTGAACCGCTTCGTGAAAGCGCCGCAACCGAGAGCGATGGGCGGCTTGTGAAACTTGCAAAAGAATCGATTGAAAAAATTCAGAATTAGCTTCTCATAACTCAAACAAGGAAACCGACTAATGCGCATTGTTCTTTTTGGTCCTCCGGGCGTGGGTAAAGGCACCCAGGCAATTCGCCTCGCACAAAAACTTTCAATTCCTCATATATCAACGGGTGATATACTCCGGGAAGCAGTCGCCACAAATACTGAATTAGGACGAAAAGCAAAATCGATCATAGAATCCGGCAAACTCGTTTCTGACGACATCATGATCGGCATCATAACCGACGTTGTGAAATCTGATAAATGTAAGAATGGATTTATCCTGGACGGTTTTCCCAGAACTGTCCCCCAGGCAGAAGCGTTGAATACTGTTTTGAAAAATTTACAGCGTCCTATAGATTCTGTTATCAGCCTGGAGGCAAGCGAACAAGAACTTGTGAATCGATTGAGCAAGCGGGTAACCTGTTCAAACTGTAAATCCGTTTTTAACTTGCTTGTTGATACGTTAGCGGATCCCCAAAAGTGCCCAAAGTGCAGCGGCGTATTATATCAGCGCGATGATGACAAGCCGGAGACAATTCAAAAACGGTTAAAAGTTTATATGGAATCCACCGCGCCGGTTAAAGATTATTACCAGCGGTCGGGGATTCTCCGCACGGTGAAAGCCCAGGGAGTAATTGAATTTATCACCGACGCCATCATCGACGAGCTTCATCATAAATAGTTACTTCGGGGGCGCGAAATGTTTTCCTGGAAATCTCACAACGCTCATCCCCTCATCGTGGCGCATAGAGGCGCGTCTGCGGACGCGCCGGAAAACACGCTTGCGGCATTCAAAAAAGCGATAGAACAGAAAGCCGACGCTATTGAATTTGATGTGCGTCTTTCGAACGACGGGGAAGTAGTCGTCATCCATGATTCGCGGTTGAACCGGACGACAAACGGAAGAGGAAAAGTACGCGAGAAAACTGCAATGGAATTGAAGCAGCTTTCCGCCGGCGCATGGTTTTACAGGAAGTATTCAACCGAACGCATACCGTTTCTTTGGGAAGTTCTTGAAATGAATAACTCCCGCATCGGGTTAAATATCGAGATAAAACAAAATCCACTTTACCCTTCAAGATACGATATTGTGGAGCGATGTATACGCACAGTCCGGGAGTACCATGCCGTCTCCGACGTCCTGATCAGTTCGTTTCATCACACGTTTGTGAGGAAGGCAAAGCATCTGGAACCGGATATTACCACGGGTGTTTTATATCACGCCCTTCGCGGTTTCCGCCGCAAACCCTCTTCGCTCGTCAAAGTTAATCATGCGGATTTTTTTATTTGCAGCCGGAGATCGCTGAGAAAGAGAATGATTTATGATCTGCGCGAACATGGTTACCAGATCGGGGTTTATACTATCGATCAACCGAAAGTATTCCGCAAACTGATTTCAGCGGGAGTGGATATTATCATAACCAATAATGCGGTAAAATTACGAAATGCAGGAATTTAAATTGATGCGAGTTTGGCATGTATCTTATATCATCTGTCTCTGTTTCCTGCTAACCGGCTGCTGGCGGAAGAAGAATGATACTACCGCAGACTCGTTGTACCGGCAGGCGGTTGCCTCAATCGGAGAACGTAAATATGAGGATGCGCAAAAATTCCTCCAAAATTCAATCTCGCTGAACATCGAACAACAAAAAGATTCCGCACTCACGGAAGATTATTTACTCCTCGGTTATATAAATGACAGGATGGGGGAATATGACAGCGTTGCCCCCGCTTTCCAGCAGGCGATATCTATCGCGCATTCCAGCGGTGACAGGAAATTAGAAAGCCGCGGGAAATTATCGCTGGCGGAATTCTATCTCAAGGCAAATCTCCATAAACAGGCGATCTCCAACGCGTCCGACGCTGCAACAATCAGCGTATGGCTTTCAGATTGGGAAAATGCGTTTGCCTCGTTCGAAATTGTCCGCGCCGCCCAGCACGCTATGGGAAAATATCCGGAGGAAGAACGAACGCTGGATACGCTCGATTCAATCAACCGAAAATGGCTTGGCAACGCCAAAGAACGAAATTTGTACGAAGCCCGGTTTGATTTGCTGTTAAAGTCCAAGCGGTTGAATGAACTAACAGGTTTGTACAGCTCATGGCGCCTGACGGCTGCTATGAGAAACGATTCCGTATCATTACTCCGGACGTTATTGTTGTGGGGAGACGTGAAACAGGAGCAGCACCAGCTTGATAGCGCGCTGCGATCCTATACACAGGCGTTATCGTTATTAAATTTCTATGAGAATACTCCGATGAGATTGGAAGTGCTCGCCTCTTTAGGGAATTTATCGATGAGAACGGGAAAAATCGAGGATGCCACAAGATATTACCTGGACGCCCTGGGACAGGCAAAAAAAATCCATTATTTACCGGTGGAAGAAATACTTTCACTGCAAACGATCGCATGTGAATGGCTCAACCAGCGGAAACAATCCCGCGATTCCACGAGGTATGACGAAGAATGCGAAAAAACTATCCGCGAATACAAGGAGAACGGCTGCGCTACGGGAGAACCCTACGGACATTTTTTAACGGGAAAAATTCTGGAGAATCGCGGACTGCTTCTGGCGGCGCTCCGGCACTACCGCGAAGCGTTCGATGGGTTTAAACGGAATCCCATGTTAACCCGCGAGGGGATCGCTTCATCGGTGATGGCGGCATTCATGGAGGAAGAACGCTCGGATTGGTATGATGCCCCCATGTCCATCTTATGTTCGGTGGGAAATGCTCAGGATGCATTTGAGTTGGCGGAACTAGATAACCTGCAGGATTTTCGGGAATTTTTTCTGCAGCTTCCGGTTAATTCAAACCACGCCGGTTATAGTACGGAGATCACTCAACTCCAATGGAACTATTGCAAACACATCTTAGCCCAGAGGGAAATCTTGGAAGAATTGCAGACGGGAGGAGCCGACGATATTGAACGCATACATAACTTGTCAGACCGGGATGGCGCCGTTCCCGATACTTCAAACCCGGCTCCGAGCGATAAACATTCGTTGCCCGAAAAATACCAATGGTTATTTTACACGAAGATGTTATCGATAAAACAGACGCAGGATTCGCTGCCGAAGGATGCCGCAGTTATCGTTTATGTTCCTCTTTCCAAAGCGCTGTATGCCATTGTGGTTAAACACGATACATCGTTCATCCGGAGGTCGGTCGTGGAACGGGAATACCTCCGCTCGCTAGTGAATGAGTACGAAGGATTGACCGGCTCAACGGATTCAAATATGACCAGGGCGGCGCTGCAGGGTGCAACCGGAAGAATAAATTCTCTCTCCGCAATTCTCTACTCGCATTTCATATCGCCTGTTCTGCCGGTGATCGACGGGATTACAAAACTCTATTTCATTCAAAACAAATCTCTGAGTTGGCTGCCGGTACACACACTGCGCGGCGAATCCGGCCCCCTCATCGGGAAATTCGATGTCCATTATCTTCCGAGTTCGGCTGTGTTGCTGTTCGATTCTCCGGCTGAACGAAGGACGGAGCAAGTTGCCGGAATCGGTCACCCGGGACGGACCGGGTGGGACGTGGAGTATGAGCTGAAAGATATCAGGGCGTTTACCACCAACGCAAAATTATTTTTTGACACATCGGCAACCCTCGCGAATCTGAGTTCAGTTACCTGCGATCTTCTGCATATTTGCAGCGACCTCACCGTGATACCGGCAAATCCTGAAGGGTGCAGCTTCACGCTCTCCGACCGAACGACGAATTCGGGATTGCAGGATATCCCTATCGGCAATTTATTCTCCATCACGCCGCCCGGAACGCTGCTCTTCAGCAATATATCGTCAATCCCCGGAGGAATGGCGCGGTATGTGCCGTTCATATCTCTGGTAAACGGATCGGGGACATTCATAGGCACATTCTGGCAGGGAGACCACAAGAGCAAAAAATATTTTGGAGAATTATTCTATACAGGATTATTGAATGGCTTAAGCGCGAAGGACGCCTATACCCAGGCAATGAGGAAACTTTCGGCGGATCATGAATATTCATCCCCCCGCCAGTGGGGATTATATTATTTATTCGGGAAGTAATGACAAACTTAGTGGGATCGTCATTGCGATCCCGACCGCAGTCGGGAGTAACAATCTCCTCACCTCAATGCAAAATGGATTACGTTGAAATTAGATTGGATGACAGCCTGGCGTTTTCATACCGGCTGTGATTATGGAAGGGTATTAGTCGTTTGACCTGCGAATTTTGACGCTTCCCATGCCGGCGTCGATGTGCAGGTTTAATTTTCCGTGAGCGCGTTCGTAATTGGGGCTGTAGTAGGTGTTGTCATCCCGACCGGATTCTTCAATATCGTTCGGAAGATCGAGGTGAGCGATCCAGCTTTTCTCGTAATAGATTTTTGCGCCGATATTTTCCGGTATCACGATGGTTAACGTTCCCAATCCGACCTCAAGATCGGCGTCGACTTCTCTATCAAGGTCTCCCCCAAAATCGAGTGTGTAGCTTCCCACGCCGCCTTCAAACCGCAGATGATGGAACCGTGCGTAGCACAAACCTTCCGCGGTAAACTTGCTCACGCCCGCTTCAAGGTTCATGTCCTCGATTGTTTCTTTATTCGGTTTTGTGAATTTCAACTTCACCGAGCTTGCGCCCGTCGAGAGACTAAAATCCTTCACGTCGAGGTCCGTCATGTTGATATCGCCCTTTCCAAGTCCCAGCTCAATATCGAACGCGATTGGGACAGCGTCAGTGAACTGGCAATACCAGCTTCGCGAATCGAGGTTATCGAAATGAATCGATTTATGATGGCGTACCGGCTCTTCATCTCCGCTCCGCTTGCAATCCATCGACATGTTCAAATAGCCGACATGGTCTCTCACGCTGTAATCGATGCAATTTTCAAGATCGATCCTGCTGTCCGATTCCATATCGGCGTTCAATACGATTGAGCTTTGTCCCTTCGAAATATACAGATTTCCGTACCCGGCTTCCATGGTAACCTTCAATTCCCGCTCATCCTTCATCTGGATGACTTTAGAAGATTTACTGTTGTAAAACCGCAGCGCAGTAAATAGACAAATGGCGGAAATGCAGCAAAGAAGGGCAATTATTGAATATTTTGTCGATTGTGTCATGACTCTATCTTTACTATACGATAAAGAAAGTCCGATGTTTCAGTAGTGATGGATCGAATCACGGAGGGCTTTATAGAGGAGTTCCCGCGCACGGAAGATATGGGCTTTCACCGTCCCGATGGGGAGTTTGAGCATTTTGGCTATTTCGGCGTAGTCATACTCGTCAACATGCCGCAGCAGGATGACTTTTTTATATTTTTCGGGAAGTTTTTCAATTGCCTGCGAGATAAGCAGGGAACGCTGCCGGCGGATGATGTCCTTATCCGGCTCGTAGGTAGTATCAGGCAATTCAAATTTGTAATCGCTGTCGTCCGAGGCGATGGGCTTATCGATGGAAAATGTTTCCAATTTTTTCTTCCGGATATAATCGATGGTGTTATTGGAAGCGATCTTATAGAGCCATGTGGAAAAGGCGTATTCTTCGTTGAAGAATTTGAGGGAGGCGAACGCTTTCACGAACGCTTCCTGCGTGAGGTCTTCCACCTCGTCTTTATTGCGCACCAACCGGTAAATGAGATTATAGAGCGAAGCGTAATATTTTTTCATCAGGCGCCGGAACGCTGGTTGGTTGCCTTTCAGCGCCGCGTGGATAAGCTCGATATCCTCGTTCCGCGATTCTCGTTTATGCTCCGGGATGGGATAGACGGCGGGGGCACGGAGACGGGTTTTGGCTACGCGACGGGTTGGTTTCCTATTTTTCGACGGCATTTACCTAATGATTTAATCTAAACTTCGTCAAAGTACGGAAAAAATGAGAGACGTGCAAACAAGGGGGAATTTTTACGCAAAATGTTGATATATTATCCCCTTTTGTTTAACTTAAAATTCAACCATTTTTCAAATACATTGAGTATGTTTATCACTTTTGAAGGACTTGATTCTTCGGGGAAGACCACGCAGGCAATTTTGCTTGCCAAACAGCTTGAACAAACCGGAAAACAGGTGGTCTTTTTGCGCGAACCCGGTGGAACAGTTATCTCGGAAAAAGTCCGCGAGATTCTTCTTGATACTAAGTATCATGCTATGAGCATGAAAGCCGAGCTTTTTTTATTTTCCGCGGCAAGAACTCAGCTTATTACGGAGGTCATCCAACCCGCTCTCCGCGAGGGAAAAGTTGTCATCTGTGACCGGTTTTTTGATTCAACGACCGCATACCAGGGGTACGGCAGGGGGCTTGATCTTGCGGAAATTCATGCAATCAACAGAATCTCCACCGACGGAACGACGCCTGATTTAACGTTGTTTATTGATGTGACCATGGATGAATTGATACAAAGGAAAATCCGAGCGGGCATCAAGGCAGACCGGATGGAATCCTCGGGGAGCGAGTTTTACGAGAAGGTTCGTAAAGGATATCTAACGCTTGCCGGGGAGCTGCCGCAGAGAATTATTCCTATTGATGGGAACAAATCAACCGAAGTTGTGCATGAACATATCTGGCAGATTGTCTCCTCGCGGTTCTCCTTCAAGGCAGAGAAATAACGGGGTCGTCTGAAAAGAACCTCTCCCATTTCACTGAGTCATGCTGAACTCGTTTCAGCATCTTTTTCTACCAATTATTGGATCCTGAAACAAGTTCAGGATGACTAATACTTTCTTTTCAGACGACCCCGGCCACTCAGTATGAAAAACAGAATTTTAACGAATATAATAATATAGGATTAACATTATGAAGCAAATGATCGGAAAGATCAGCAAACACAGAACGCTATTTTTGATTTTAACGATAGTTACAGTTTCGATACTCACGGTATCGTTTAAACCTGCCCAGGATGATTACTTTTTCAAGGTCAATAAGAGTTTGGATATACTTGGTCATGTGTATAAAGAAATTTCGATAAATTATGTCGACGCCGTCGATCCGTCAAAATTTATGGAATCGGGAATCGATGGTTTATTAGCGACGCTCGATCCTTACACAAATTTCATCAGCGAAACTGAAGGCGACGAGGTCGATCTTATCACCAACGGTGCGTATGGCGGTATCGGGGTGACAATCGGCGTACGGGATGGCTATATCACTGTCATGTCCGTAATGGAGGGATACTCAGCGCAACAGCAAGGAATTTTACCCGGAGATCGCATTCTTGCCATCGATGGCAAACCGGTCATCGGCACAAAACCCGACGCCATCCGCCCCATGACCCGCGGTGAAGTGGGCACGGAAGTTCACCTTAAGATCGAGCGTGATGGAGAAGCCGCGCCGCTGGAATTTACCGTGATCCGCGAACAGGTTCAGGTGAAAAATGTCAGTTACGCGGATTTTATTGAACAGGGCACCGCCTATATCAAGCTGGAGCATTTTTCACGCAACGCAGGCGAGGAAGTTCGAATGGCGATTCAGGATCTGAAATTGAAGGGTCCCATCAATGGAATAATTTTAGATTTGAGGGATAACCCGGGCGGACTGCTTGACGCCGCCGTTGACGTGGTGGAAAAATTCGTTCCGAGAGGAAGTCTCATTGTCAGCACAAAGGGACGGCAGCCGGAATCCGAGAAGAAATATTTTTCAACCGAGGATCCGATCCTCCCCAACACGCCCATGGTCGTTCTCACCAATCACGGATCAGCCAGCGCGAGCGAGATCGTTGCCGGGGCGATTCAAGATCTTGACAGGGGCGTCATTATGGGAACACGGAGTTTTGGAAAGGGACTTGTGCAGACGATAACGCCGCTTCCGTACAACACGCAATTAAAAATCACAACGGCAAAATATTACACTCCCAGCGGTCGCTGTATTCAGGAGATCGATTATTCTCGCCGGGATACAAATGGATCATTTGCCATAACCGCCGACAGCGCACGGCATGAATTTAAAACTATTTCGGGAAGGCATGTATACGAGCACGGAGGCATTACTCCAGATTCTATCATAGAACTCCCCCAGGCAAGCACGTTGAACCGGGAATTATTGCGTAAACTTATCTACTTCAAGTTTGCGACGAAATATGCCGGATTGCATAAAAACGACCTCAACGCGTTTGAAACCGATTCGACGCTTCTCGGACAATTTAAAAATTTCATTGAACAGGATGGATTCACCTACCAGGATGATGGAGAGAAAAAGGTATTAGAATTACAGCAAATTGCCGGCATGGAAAAATACGGTTCATCGGTACGGAGCGAGATTGAGCATTTGCAAAGAGAACTTGTAAATGAAAAGGTGAATGCGTTCCAGAAGCATCTCAGTGAAATCAAACATGAGCTGATGGCGGAGCTTGCGACTCGTTCTTCGGGTGAGAAGGGAAGAATCGCTATGAGCGCGAAGGATGATATCCAGATTAATGGGGCGGAATCTGTTTTATCCAGTTCGATAAACTACGATCGCCTGTTGACGCTGCGAGAACACGGAAAATAATACTATATATATTTTCTGTAATACTCTGGTAGTGTAAATTATTGCCGGCTGGCAGCGGTATCCGGCTTGGAAATTTGACTCTTCCGCTGCGATTTTGAATTTTTTTCTTCGAGAATCTTCGCGGCATCCTGATTTCCATATTGCGCGGCAAATTGATAACAAATATTCGCCTTACTGCTTTCTTTCTTATCGCTAAATGCATTGCCGAGGTTATAATAAGCATCTGCATATGTGGTGTCTAATTGGATAGCATTCTGAAAAAGGCCGATCGCATCATCCGTATGTCCTTGCTGCGCGTACACGCTTCCAAGATTATTATAGAGGACAGGTCTCAGAGAATCGATTTTTAGCGCTTCAAGATAAAACGCAGCCGCCTCGCGCAACTTTTCTTTTTCAAAGCAAGCGTTGCCTGCATTATTGAGTAAATCAGCAAATTCTTTTTTTAAGCCCGCGTTATCCGGGTTAAGCGCGAGCCATCGTTTGTACGTAGCAAGGATAATATCCATGGAAGGATTTTCGAGGTTGCCGACATTGGTAAGAATATTTGCATAAGCTCTTTCATCGGGGGGAAATGCATTTGAATAGTCTTTCCAAACAGTAATGGCTCCATCTGTATTATTCACCTGATGATAATAATATGCTAAATAGAGTGAACCGTTATAATACGCGTTCTGAGAAGTATTTCTTCGATCAAAAAGACTTTTGTATCTCTTAATGCTCGCCTCCGAAGTCGAATTAAGCGAAAACATCAGCATCGATTGAACAACCGAGATGAGCAAAATAATTGTGATTGCTTTTTCCCCGCCCGTTACCGGATATTCGTAGAACATACTCAGGGCAAGAATTGCCGCTATAAAAAAATAGGGAGCGATAACATCCCAGTCGCGAGCAGCGCCAAGATCAAATTTTACGACGAAGAGAAAAAGGATAATCGGAATCAATGCAATGCCTAAGAATTTATGTTCTTTGTTTCGCGGACCGGAGAGATAGTTCTCCTTTTGCACTATTCGCATACCAATCAACGCGAAAATAGCCGGCGTCATCAGAAGAGCATAGTTTAATAAATCCAGCACATGGTATGGCGACAACAATATGTATGCCTGGCTTGCCTGTTCCAAAGTTTCTTTCGGCTTTGATAACGAAAGATAATGATGATATGGCGCCGATGGTATGAGCCTGGCAACATCGCCTCCCACGAGAATCACCAGCAATCCTACCGAACTGAGAATAATTGCGTCTCCAATCAATACATCGCGGTATTTCTTCCGCTGATAGCAGCAATACATAAGATAGATAAACGAGGGGAACAGGAGCAATGTCAGGTAGTGGGCTGAGAAATTGAGAATGAAAAGAACCGCTGCCGCATAAAAAGGAATCTTATCCCGATAAATAAGCACCGCGGATGCTATATAGAGCGCAAGCAGAGTGAGCACAAGGGAATAGTTTTCGACATACCCGAAATATAATTGCATGTAGGGAAGTGTCGCCAAAAATATAAAAGCCAACAATCGCGGCTGGGAATCGTTCAATAAATTTTTTACGATCACATACGACGTCAAAAGGAAAACAACTCCAAGAAGCATCTCGCCGTAGAAAAAACCGTCTAAAAGAGTATGGTAGCCGGGCTTTCCCAGAATATTCATAAACGTGTAAAAGAGGAACGTCGCAAGAGGTTCATTGCGGGGATCTAACGGAGCATCTCCGCGACTGACGTCTGCATAATGTTTAACGATATAAAAACCGTCGCCGAGAAGAGGAACGGTAATCCGGAAAATTGTGGCGGCGGTTATAAACAACACGACCGTTACGATTAAAAATTCGTAGGGTTTATTATTCATCCACATTTGACCGCGCATTATCCATGGTTGAATATCCCGATTCAGCGCCGCTGTAACACCCGCGATTCCAACCATAAAAAGAACAATTGCATAGATCGGCGGAAGAAACCCGATAAAATGATAACCCCAGTTCATACTGCCGGGGAAAAAATATCCCGCCGCATCGAGTACTGCAAATGCCAATGCGAACGCAAGGGCAACGGTTACGTAGGGAGATTTCATTTCGGTAATTTTATTTTATAATATTTTCATAAATTGCCTTTGACCTCGACGGCGGTTCAAAAAACTGCTATTGTTTTGTGGATACAAATATAATCTATTTTTTAATCGGCTCAAAAAATAAGTTTGCGGTGATATCGGGCTATGAATTCGAAGAATAGATAACCATTACCATTTCCCGTTATCCTTCATAAGTGTCTGTTGGGCAGACCTGCTCCCCAATCGCGCGGCTTGCTGCAATGCCGCAATGGTGTTCTCTCGGTCCTTCAGTTTGAAATATAGATTAGCCAGCCCTTCAAATGCCCCGACGCATTTCGGGTTACGTGCGATCGCTCTATTGTAGATTCCCACAGCTTCAGGATACTTACCTTGCCCGTTATATAAATTTCCAAGGTTCAAATAGGTATCCTCATAATCTGGAAATCTATGAATCGCATTGAGGAAAAGTGATTCCGCCTTAGCCGGAAACCCAATCTGCGAATAAAAATAACCGAGATTATTATAAACTACAATGTATGTAGTATCGATGGATATCGATTTAAAGTAATATAATTCGGCGTTATGATAATCTTTATTCTGGAAGAAAGCATTACCGAGCTCGGAGCAATATTGCGCGTATTCATGGCGCGCGTCTTTATTCCCGGTCTCAACCTCAAGCCACCGATCGAACGCGTAAAAGATTTTAGAATCAACTTTATCTTTTATCTGACACGCATGGGCGAGGTTTTTCCATCCTTTTCCGACGCCGGGATATTTCGCTGTGAATTTCTCCCACGTCCGGATATATGACGTTGTATCATCCAGGTATAAAGCAGCCGACGAAAGATGAAAGGTGGTTTGGAAGTATCCATCCTGCGATAAAATTCTATCGTCAAGCAGGGACACCGTTCGTTGAACGCTCGGTTCTTCCATGGCGTTCAGAATAAACCATGGCGTGGCGCCGAGGACTGCGACAACCAACAATAAAATGAAATCATTCACGAGGATCAAATCGGGCTGGGTGAATACAAATACTGCCAGCGTTAGATTTAAAATGAAAAACAAGGGCGCAGAGACGTCCCAATCTTTTGCCATACCCAGGTCGAATTTTGCGGTAAGAAGGAATAAAACAAACGGGACCGAACAAATTATAAGGAATATGAGTGGTGAATTCATCAATGGTTTTTTACTCAAGAGTTTCCATGCCATGAGAACTATAAATATCCCAACCGGTGTTTCCAGAAATACGAGATTACATAATTCAGTTAGGTGGAATACGGAGAACAGCGAGTACGCCTGATAACTATCCCCCCGTGAAAATATTGAGAGATAGTGAGCATGCTCTCCCTGGAGGAGAAATCGTGAAATATTTCCTCCCAAATACATGAATAAACCTGTGCCCGCAATCGCAACTACTAACAAACTATAGAAAATGTTTTTAATTCCGTGCGCGCGGTATTCAATAATCGTTAGATAAAGAAACGCGGGGATGAGGATTACGCTAAGGAAATGCGCTGAAACCATCAGCGCAAAAGCGGGATATATTAAATAAAAATGCGTCCCATGGATGAGATAATAGATGCTCGCAAGAATAAAAAGGGAAACGCAAACGAGGACAACTGCATAAATCTCGATATATCCGAAAAATATCTGCATCGAAGGAAGGGTGATGAGAAAAACAAATAATAATAATTGATGCGTCTGTTCACGGAGAATACATCTTGCAATCATTGCGGAGACGATGATATAGATCGTTCCAAGAATTAGCTCGCCCACGAGGAATCCCTGTAAAATGGCATAGTAATTACCGGCGCCGAGGAGCTTTACGCACCAATAAAAATAATAAACTGAAAGCGGTTCCCGGTAGGTTTGCAGATCATGGACGCCGTTCAACGAATTTTGAATGTTGTTGACGATGACATAACTATCTCCGAGCAACGGGACGCGAACTCGCAAGAACCATGCGGCGCAGATGAACATCGCTATCATCGCACTGCCGAATAGAACGGGTTTGTTTTTCCAAAATTCAAGGATAGGTTTCAGAAGCCGCGTCGGAGAGCCGTTTAAACTCCAGATGATTGCAAGGATTCCAGCGACGCAGTACAGGATAAGGAGATAGGGAGGAAGAAAATAAAAATAATTAATTCCCCATGATAAATCCGTAAAAAAGAAATAGGCCGCGAGATGAATTGCAATGAGAAATAAACAGAAAATTACCGCGCTGCGCGAGATAACAGGATTGCTCAACGGCATTTGGTAATTTTCTTCCCCCGTGGCACTGTATTCCTCCGGTCTATTTTTCACCGTCATCAAGGAGAAGAAGAGTTTTCATTGCGAACGAATATGCCATCTCAAGTGATTTGGGTTCTACGAGAGCCGATGTATCATCTTTTGTGTGCATAATCTTTAAGATGAGGGGATATTTTTCCATTTTTTGTTTACCGGCGGGAGGGATGCGATAGAAATCCGAGATCCGTTTTCCATCGCCGCCGGGAACGACGGAAATACTGATATTCTCCAAATCCGCATCCCCAAAGGATTCGTTGTCGGTCTCGGGAAATATTTGATCTTCATAGTATGGAAATTTTGTTTCATCTTTTGCCTGATGGATATATTTGAGAAGAATCGCATGGTGCTCCCCGGCGGTAGGACCGACATAAATCTCATCGCCGCTCCCCTCGACATCCAAATTAATCATACCGGTGAGGGTATAATTGGCGTCAAAACGGCGGACATAGATAGAAGAGCCGATGAGGCCGGGTTCTTCGAGATCGAAAAAACATAAATCAATCCGGTGGTGAAAATGCCGGTATTGCAGATCATGAATTAACTCAAGGAGCACCGCAACGCCGCTCCCGTTATCGTTTGCCCCGGGCATACCGAAGATAGCGTCAAGATGAGCGCCGACAACTATTTTATTCTTCGCATCGCCGTAGGAAACGATAATGTTTTCGCCTTTCATATCGGAGGTTTTGCCGTTATAAAACATAACGGTGTCGAACCCCATCACCGAAAAAGAAACTCCGAACTCTTTCAATTTGTCTTTGATAAACTGCCGCCTGCCGATTTCATTCTGGTATTCGATTTTTTTCACATGATCGAGCATTATATCGCCGATAGTTCGTCCCTGACCGGCAAATAGAGTCCATTGAAATGCTATCGATAATATCAATGCTCCGCTCATGCGGAGTCTGATAGGGCGTTTGCGGAGCATTTGAATCCTGATTGATAAATTATTTATGATGGGCGGAATCGGCATTTCTTAGGATTTGCAATACATGAATTCTCTGCAAGTCTGACCTAGAGCGAGGGGAATAGTTTTCAACTCGTATTCTTTGATTAACAGGATTCAAGCATACAGAAGGGTTATACTTCTTATCTCAAAATTGATTGAATAGGTGAATCTTACATTATTTTAAAATCTGGTTACATAAAGTAGGCAAATATTTAGAAAGGGTCAATTAGAGCTGTTGAACGAAATTCATTTCGTTCAGTAAATTAGCTGCATTTAGCCAAAAAATAATGCGATTATTAAAAGTGAACGAGATAAATCTCGTTCAACATTATTAAAAAATGGGACGCCATTTGTTAATGACATCCCATTGGAAGAGAACTGAGAAAATGGATTTACATCCAGGGTTCATCGGCAGAAGGTCCGTAAATCGATGGAACCTTTCCGCCCGCCAACCGGACGTAGACGCTAAGCTGTCCGCGGTGATGGATCATATCCATCATACCGCCCCACATTACATCGGCGCGGCGCATATCCGCCATCTTTCCGGGTCCGGTGAAAAATTTTATGGGCGTGTTCATATCAGCATCGCTGAGTTTTTTAATTTTATCCGCCATTTCCCTGTGATTTTTTTCATACCCCTTGATGATCTCATCCATGGTGGATGGAGCTTTTGGGAAATTTTCAAAGTCGAATTTCCCGGTGAGGCATCCTTCAAAATATATTTTTGTTTCGCCCGCGAAAACCCAGGCGAGATCGCGCGCGGAGCGGGATTTTTCGCTCGGCTTTAAGTCGAGTTTATCTTTCGGATACGATTTCAATACTTTCATCGTTGTCCCATACTCCCGTTCCCATGATTGGAGAAACATCTCCTTCTCTGACATCATATGACTTCCTTTCGTTAAATTATTGTTGTTAATATAGAATGATATACGTCGTATCTGTGTAAATTTCGACGTTTATTTCAATTTAATAGATATTAGTCGCCCTCTTCTTACCAGTATAATCCAGATAAATGGTTTTTAGTTCCGTATAAAATTCAAAAACTTCGGACCCCTGCTCGCGGGGACCTACGCCGGTTGCTTTGATACCGCCGAATGGCGCTTGCGCCTCGCCGCCGACAGGGGGATTATTAATGTGCACTTTGCCGACTTCCGCCATTTCGACAAATCTCAGAATTTTCGAAACATCGTTCGTATAAAGCGAGGCGGAGAGACCGTATTTTACATCATTTGCCGCGTGAACGGCTTCCTCGAAATTTTTTACTCTTATCAGAGCGATCACCGGTCCGAATATTTCCTCCTGCGCGATTCGCATATTCATTTTCACTCCGTCGAAGAGCGTGGGTTGAACATAATATCCATTTTTGTAATTGCCGCTGATTAATCTTGTGCCGCCCTTCAATAGACGCGCGCCTTCCGCTTTTCCGACGTCGATGTAATTTAAAACGCTGTTCATTTGGGCTTCATCGATTGAGGGACCCATCTCAGTTTGCGGATCAAGTCCGTTGCCGACCCTATACGTTTCCATTCTTGCAAGCATCATCTCTGTAAATTTATCAGCGATAGCATCGACAACTATTACCCGGCTGGACGCCGTGCACCGCTGACCGGTAGAACCAAATCCTCCCGACATTGCGCCTTCCAATGCGAGGTTGAGATCGGCGTCTTCAAGGATAATTAACGGATTCTTTCCCCCCATCTCGCATTGAACTCTCATGCCGTGGGATGATGCTGCTCCATACAGCGAGAGACCGACGTCTGTCGATCCCGTAAAGGAGATGGCATGAACGTCGGGATTATTAACAATTTCGTCTCCGACAAGGTTTCCGCTTCCCATCACGAGGTTCAAAACGCCTTTTGGCAGACCGGATTCCTCAAATATTTTAACAATCTCGACCGCGCATAACGGGGTAAAAGTCGCGGGTTTAAAGACAACGGTATTTCCTGCAAGAAGAGCCGGCGCTATTTTCCAGATCGGGATGGCAACCGGGAAATTCCACGGCGTGATAATGCCGACAACGCCGATGGGCTGGCGAATCGTATAAATAAATGTATTCAGCAGCTCCGATGGGATGGTGGCGCCGCGCAATCGGCGGCCCTCGCCGGCGGTAAATTCAACAATGTTAATTGATCGCTGGACTTCTCCCCGCGATTCACTGATGATTTTTCCTTCTTCTTTTGTGAGCGTTGTGGCGAGATGTTCAAGCCGTTCCTCCATAAGACGCACAGCGTTGAAAAGGATTTTTCCCCGCTTGGGCGGCGGGGTAGCTTTCCATCCGGGAAACGCTTCCTTCGCGCTGGCGATAGCATGCTTTGCGTCGTCCCGCGATGATAAGGGCGTCGCACATAAGACCATGCGCGTATCGGCTGGGTTAATATTCGGGACGGTTTTCGTTCCGGTTGAATCGATCCACGAGCCGTTGATATAATTTTTCAGCGTGTAAAGTTTTTCCGCCGCCGTCATGGGCGGGTTGGGGATTGTGCCTGTTTGTTCCATATCATGTTCCTTCAAAGAGTGGAAATTTCTCGTAGTATAAAACCAGTTTTTACCGATGATGTGTTCTCTCATAATACGAAAATCCTGCAATTACTTCAATGTTGGTGCTCTCGAGAAACATTACACAAAAAAGGGCGTTCTCCGCGGCAGATGAACGTCCAACCAATATATTTAAGATCATTCTCAAGGAGAGCGTTTAAAGGAACAAAAAGCCGACCCAAATTACGAGCCGGCGTTCTTGTTGTAATAAGAAACTACTATAATACTACTTCATTATTATGAATTTCTTCACATCGGTGAAATTATTTGCCTGCAGCCGATAGAAGTACACGCCGCTGGGCAGGTTGGTTGCATTGAATGATACCGCTTTGTATCCTTCATTTTGAACCTCGTCTACCAATGATGCAACTTTCTGACCCAGGAGATTAAAGATGCTCAGATTTACCTTACTCTCTTTCGGCAACTGATATTGTATAATCGTTGCCGGGTTGAATGGATTTGGATAGTTTTGCATCAATGCATAATCTTTTGGCACCGATGCTTTTGTTGTAGTTATGGGTTTTACGAGCGAACCACCGGGATTTGGATTAGCTCCAGCCACCGAGAGCATATCCGATAGATGCTGGATGACTTTCGGATCAAACCGGCTTATATCGGACCCAAGCCCATTCAATGCCTGAACTGCTCCTGCAATATTTCCCTGCGATTGCATTGCGATGATTTTCTGATACTGACAATATGCCCATAAATCATTATCGGATGATGTGGAGGCAATATCATCCGCGAGAGATGCCGCATTGAGATAATCTCTTTTATCCATTTTCTCCTGAATGCGGAACGATGAAATTAGCGATTTAAATTTTCCCGGATGCACCGCTCCTTCCAGATGATTCAGGAAATCTTCCCACGGAACGCTGATTAGAGATTCATACCGTTTGCCGGGTCCGGCGAGCTCCGATAATTCATGAAGAGCAATAGACGCAGAATCTGGACTGTGTTTAACAATGTACTTCAGATATTTTAAATATTTTACCGTATCATTGTCAGATCTGCCCCCGTTGATGGTAGGCGATTCACTGCCGGGGTTGATATGCGTATACGCAGTTTGACCGGGCGTATAAACCGAGCTGCATAGGGGATATGATGCATCAATCTGACCGGACAACGCCCCGGAGGGAGGCGCGCACGGTTGTGACGAGTTTCCCCAATAAGTTTTATGCGCGCATACTATGTAATTTGTTTCATTGTTAACATATCTGCCGCTGAAACTATAACCGGTGTTATAAATATTATTTGACCCCCCGTGGGTAAATTCGGGAGTGGGTATCCATGTGCAGGGATCCATATTGAAAGTAGTCACTTGATCCATTCCACCATCGCATTGCCAGTAACCACCCGCAGGAGAATACTGCCCGGCAAAGAGCACCCCGCCATCATGAGTATCGATTTCACCGCCGTTTTGAAACAGCGTATTGTAGCCCGGTAAAAATCCATCCGGAGTAAGGTATGCGATGCTGTAGATCCCAAAGACGTCTATTCCTCTGCCAATATTATATTGAATACGCGAGCTGTCCATGTGAATAATGGAATTCCAGCAAGAGATGCCCGGATTTACGTTTCCTGCTCCGTTGCTATCGATTTTTGTTTGAATCAGATCTGCTTTCGATGCGGATAAATATAATCCTTCCTGCCTGTTTTTTGATATGAGGGAGTACCGGATCAATGCGGCGGAATTGTTAATATCATTATTGTCTATCTCAATTCCCTGTTGGCTGCAATTCTTTATAGTACAATGATCAATGAGCGATTGACCTGTCGGGTTGACAAACCATAATCCTTTTGTGCCATACTGGATATCGCAATACTGAAATGTATCAGGCACGCTGCTTTGAAGATATATATTATACCAATCTCCCGGGGAGGGAGATGAGTTAGCGGATGTAAATGTGACATGCTGACTTGTTGTACCGGTGGCATTCAGAGAACCGTAAACATAAATTGAAGCGTTATTACCAATTGATATCGATGAACCTGATTCAAGCGTGAAATCCGTATAATTTTGGACAATCAAACCATGATTCAATATTATATTCCCACCCTTTATAAAGACAGAACCGCTTCAAGATGCAGAATCCCCGATTTGAAGGTTACCATTTACAATGAGAGATTTACCATTATCTATAGATAATCTTGAAGGTTTTGTGCCGCCATTAATTAGAAGGAGGGCGCCACTGGGAATTACAAATTGGTTAGCACTTGATAGTACACAGTTTCCCTTCAAGTTGAACTTTGAATATATATTATTATCAAGGCCGGAAATATCCGGTATTGGTGAGATTGAATTTAATTTACCATAGAAACTAATGTCACACTTATTGTGACTGAATCGGTTTCCTTGAATATTGAATGGAATCAAAGATCCGTTGGAAAAGGATTCATCCAGAATCAACCCGGCAATTGCATCTTGGATAACCGAATTTCTAATGAGAACACTATCGGTTTGATCACGGTTGTCAAAAGAAATTCCAAACCACTGAGCCCGGTAATTTCCATAACCGACACCCCGAAATCTAATACTATCTGAAGCAGCGCTACCTCCAAGAGCAGTGAATTTTGTTCCTGTACCATGAACATAGAGAAACATGTTGGGAACAAAATCTAGAGTTGCACCCGGGCTAATCGTAATTGTCGAAGAACTAATGTCCATATTACCATTCATTAAAATATTGCCAGAAAGAGATGGAATATAGCCACCTGTGTAAACATAATCATAATTGGGAGCAGCGGCAATTTGATAGTTTACGTTATAAGTCAATTCACTGGCGTCAGATGACACCGTGAAATCTGAGAGATAGATTCCGGTTGTCATGTTGTCGAACGAACCTGAATTAGGCAAACAACTCGGACATGTACTTGTGTCCAGCGAAGTTCGTGTCGGAAAAAGATCATCGGTGCTTCCGACCCTGCCTCCATCATCGTTTAACGGAGCCGGTCCAAATTTAGGAACAAGATGGGTAATATTATTATCAAAGGACATTCCAGACCATGCAGAATAATTCCATATCAACGCTCCACCTTGATAATTAGACGGCGCATTCAAACCCCCGGCGAGTCGGTTGAAACCGGTCCGTTTACGATATTCAATGATGAAATATTCGCTATGGTCGAATCTTGTTGTCGGATCGCCATTTAGTATTCTTCCGGCGTCACCATACACTTTGATTATGCTTACCATTGGATTGTTTCCATTTGGTAAATCTGTAATTGGAGGTAACGCCAAATAGTTGTTTGTCCCGACTATTTGGATATTATTCGCCGGTATCCAACCCTTATCAATTTTAAACCATGGATTAAAATGCTGCGGACAGTAATATTCGGTTACCCACGCTCCACGGGATGTATAATTCATGACGTCATAATACCCTGTGAGAGTGTGATGCGCACCGAATGTATGACCTAACTCATGAGCGGAAACCCAAATTCCGTCAAGAGTAGATTGATTATCTGTATTGGCTAAGCGTTTCTCTCTAACGGCGGTTGAGTAATCAAGTGAAATTCCGCCAAGGCTAAAACCGCCATTAACAGTAATTATTCTTCCTCCTCTCGCTTCAAAGTTGCTCGCGATTGGATCAAAATCGATTAACCCTTGATTTTTTAGATTAACCAGATCACTAACATAGAGTCTTAATCCATTAGTATCATAGGTGTACTTGTTATTTGGCATCATTATCCATTGGATATAATTTTTGCCGTTCACCGTGGTGATACGATTTGCAATGCCGGTGTGGTACATATCAGATCCTCCGGGATGCGTTGGCTCCGCAGTTAACCGGATGTTGTTGTATGTTGCTTCCTTGTAGTAATCCGTTAAGCTTCCATACACGCTGATATTGTGTGAACTCCAATCCGGATGGGGATGGTAATTTCTTGATGTATCCTCAGCATATGTTCCTTGAGAAAAATACATATTCCAATAATCTTCATAAACGTATTTACGAATGCTTTTCCTCAACGGACTATTTGGATTGTTCGGGACTGTTCGTACATATCCCATTCCGCCAACAGCATTGATATTAATCACACTCAATGTATCGCTATCTTGTGTTGGAACGATATTTCCCGGCTGGATTCTTCCATCAGGAAAATCGATAAAGATAACAATAAGAGGCGTGGTTTGATTTTGTATAGTTTGGACACTTGAAGCTGTGTCCTTATTGCCGCATTTCCAATCCTCAGCATGGACGAGCGAGCAGCAGAAAAGAAGAGATATGATGCAACAGTATAGCGTTTTCATGGAAACTCCCTTTCATGAAATATTATTTGATAAGGATTAACTTTTTTGTTTGCACAAAATCTTTTGCTATTATTTGATAATAATAAACTCCACTCGAGAAGTTGCTAGCATTCCATCTTACAGAATGTTCTCCCGGTTCTTGTATTTCATTAACAAGTAATTGTATTAATTGTCCAAGTGAGTTATATATCGATAAAACTACGTTGGATTTTTTAAGAATAATGTATCTAATGGTAGTAACAGGATTAAAAGGATTGGGATAATTTTGTCTAAGCGAGTAATCTTTAGCTAATACTGATCTATCTATTACCCCAGTGGTTTTGCCGAAAGAATGTTGTGCATAAATTCCTCCTGTTGTCGTCCAAAATATGACTATCAATCCACCGTTGTTATCTGATGCATAATTTTGGAAATAAGCGTTTCCCGCATCCGATAATATCGTTGAATTGCTCATTACTATAATATTGCCCGAACTATCAAATAATTGGAATCTTCCGGATTCAAAGCATATTCCCAATTCTCCTGGATTTCCAAATAAAAAAGCTGGATACTCATTAGATATGTAGATCTTGTTGGTATCCCAAACATCTCCGTAGGAATTGATTCGCATGGCTCGTATAAAGTTTTTATCATTATTGTCAGCATATCCCCATACAAAAAATAATCCACCAAGACCATCTGGAATTAACGGATTTTGGAAGGTAAAATAACCCAACCTACCAGCTTCATCTTTGATCTCATCATTGACGCTCCAGATAATTCCAAAATTAGCTGAAATGGCATTTGTTCTAAATTGAAGATAATTTTGGTTGCTTGTGTCAAGTCTGTTACCTAAATAAATTGATTGGAAAAGCACAGAATCACCATCGTTGATATATTCAGAGTAATTATTCAACGGTGGTATATTTAATGAATCCCCATTAATGCTAAAGATTTTATTGTTAATATTTCGCTCCATAATTAAAATATTTCTGAACCTCTGGAAAGAATAAATACTCAAACTGCCTGACGCTAAGCTTGTATCGGTTGTTAAGTCCCAAAGAATGGTGCCATCTCCCCCAAATCGCTTCATTCTTATTCGTTCAATATTCGGTGCGTTTGGATAATCGAAACCGTTCTCACTCCATGCGATTATGCAACCACCACCACCATCGTCGACCATAATTGCTCCTTTCATTCCGGATTGGACTCCACTCACAAGAACACCAGTCGAATCCCATCGAACAATACCATATTTATCCACACGCTGGATATATGTAGCATTGTTTTTATAATCCGTTGTGGTATTATATGCATCACGATAATCGTACCAAAAAATGATGACACCGCCATCTCCATCTGTCACCCATCCTCCCCATCGCCAGAAAGGTGGGTAGGCTGATGTTCCAATCGCGCTGTTATTGTTATGAAAAACCATTGCGGGCTGGCTCCACATCTTGTATCCTTTTGGATCAAGCTTTTGCGCGTAAATATATCCCGATAAGGCACCAAGAATTATGGAACTCCCATCATCGAATGTCAAAATGCCGGAATAGTATCCCGGACAAACGTAGAGTGCACTATCCGTGCGTGTTGAGGTTGACCATTGGGCTATACCTGCCTGTGAAAAAACGATCGATAAGACGGAAAGTATAAGTATTATTTTTCTCATGATTTATAATCTTATTTGATAAGGATTAACTTTTTTGTTTGCGCAAAATCTTTTGTAATAATCCGGTAATAATATACCCCGCTCGCAAATCTACTTGCATCCCATTTTACGAAATGTGTGCCAGGTCCCACCATTTCATCGACGAGATTTTGTATCATCTGACCAAGAGAATTATAGATAGATACCATAACACGAGACTGGGTCGGCAACCTATATTCAATAGTCGTTATTGGATTAAATGGGTTGGGAAAATTTTGTGACAGTGAATATCCAGACGGTTGTAAAAAGGAATTTGTTATTCCGGTAATAATGCCGACCCTTCCATGTCTGCCCGTGTGCTGGGCATAAATTCCCCCCGTGGTGGTCCAGAACGATGTAATGATCCCTCCATTATTGTCAGATTCATATCGTTTGAAATATGCATTGAAAGAATCCTGTAAATACACGAATGAGGTATCCCACAATGAGGTTCCCATCTCGTCATATCGCTGGGCATCGCAATTATCACTTGAATTTACGATTCCATTTTTACCATCATGAAAATAATATCCTCCAAATTTAGTAATGTTCTTGAAATATGTTTGATAAAAATTTCCATTTTCATCAAAATGGTGAATTGTATCATTATCACAGATATATAGATAATAGAATCCACCATGGTCATCCGGGAAATATGGCGAATTTCTAAAATTGGAAAAGGGTTGGCAATTTTGAGGCAATATAATCTTGGTGGACCAAATGGTGTCCCCTAAGAAACCAATTTTTAATAGGTACACATCGGAAAGGGCTCTTATTCGATACAAAATGCTATCTTTCCAAGAATAATTACTACTTTTTTCATAATAAAACACCAATGAATCTGATAGGCCCTCAACAGTAGAAATTATTGTTACGGGATTAGAATTATGAATGATATTTGTATAAATTTTATGACCAGCTCTATTGAGACTGCTTAAGCCGATAATTCCTTTAGTTGCACTTGAATCAATAATTCTTTCCCACAACTTTTGACCATTATTAGACCACCGCGATGAGACTATATGATCCACATTTGGTGCACCCGGATAATTAAATCCGCTCTCGCTCCATGTTAAAATACATCCGCCACTTCCATCCCGTACAATTGCCGCGCTTTTTAATCCTGTTTCCACTCCGCGCACCAAGATCCCGCTGGAATCCCATTTTATTATCCCGTTCTTATCGACATGCTGAATATATAATGCGTTATTCATAAAATCGGTTGATGTGTTATAGGCGTCTCGATAATCATACCAAAAAATAATGATCCCGCCGTCATCATCGCTCACCCAGTCTCCCCACTGCCAGAAGGGCGGGTATGCAGATGTCCCTATCGCACTGTTATTGTTATGGAAAACCATTACGGGCTGACTCCACATCTTGTATCCTTTTGGATCAAGCTTTTGCGCATAAATATATCCCGATAAGGCACCAAGGATTATGGAACTCCCATCATTAAATGTTAATATGCCGGAATAATAACCGGGGCAAACAAACAGCGCATTACTTGTGCTGGTTGAGGTAGACCATTGCCCATAGCAAAGCGCCTGTAGTAAAAACCATAGCAATGCGCCTGCATTAAAAAAACTTAGCTTGGTAAATCGTATTTTTATTCGCATGACACCGCCTCAAATATTACCAAAAGCTACGGAAAGATATCAGGAAAGTCAAGGAATTTTGAGTTAATTTATAAATATTTTTTCATACTTAGGGATGTCTTACTAAATCTATCATTTATAAATATAAGAATTGACACGATAAATAACTCCTAATGGAATGAAAAGATTGAACTTAGGTGATTGGGCGAAATAAAAACAAAGCCCCGCCACCACGAGGATGACGGGGCTTCATATAAAAACAATTCAGGTCACTTTAACAGCACCATTTTCCTTGTCGAGACAATCGGCTGCGAGTTTGGCTGAGCCGGCAGAACTTCCATGCGGTAGAAATACACTCCGCTTGGGAGATTTGAAGCGTCCACGGTGGCGGAATATTTTCCCGCCTGCTGATTCTGGTTAATCAATTCAGCCACAACCTGACCGATCACATTGACCAGCGTCATTTGAACGTGCGAGGTATTGGCTACATCGTAATTAATAACTGTCGAAGGATTGAAAGGATTCGGGTAGTTTTGGTAGAGTCGGTATCCGGAGGGGATCCCCGTTTCCCGTTCTTTCACAGAAGTTACAATGCTTATGACAATGCCGGTATCACCGGGATGACCGGCAACGACCGGCGGAGAAATGTATCCATCGGGCGAGATGTGATAAACGGAAATTTTATTTGACACAGGGATGGAGAACAACCCGGTTATCTGTTCGCTGGTTGTTTTCGCGTATCCGCTGTCGCCTGCTGCAACGGCAGTAAGGGGGATTCCATCCGCGGGTCCGGAACCGTTTAGAGTGACGCTGCCGCTGATGGATGAATTAATGGTGTACGCGGTCATATTTTTCGATATGCTGTCATTTGCATGAATCGCGCCCACGAGAGCGAGAGCGTGCGTGTAAAATTCAAACTCATGCGGCGTTTCAAGAGTAAAGGGTCCTGTAATCATATCCGACGAGTCTACTCCTATCGAGAACCATCCCAGACTGTCGGTCAAAGAATTTCGAATCCTTGTGTCATCAGAATTGTGAAGATCGACTTCAGTCCAACGGAAAGGGTTGTTGGCGTCGTCGCGAAGATGGCCCGTGACTTTCGCTGTCGCTTTTTCATAACTGAAATTAACATTTCCCACCTGAACAGAACCCTCGATCCTCATATAAAAGTGCGGAGGATCGGGCACGTATCCTGAAAACGGCTCCTCAACCGAGACGGCATAATTCGGAATCTGGAACATGGTTCCGAAATTTAATTGATAAAATCCATTGGCGTCTGTGATGGCGTCCCACGCAAAGGGAGAACTTTCCGACTGCGTAGCCACCTTCACCAGGAGCGTGCTGGAACTTTTTCCTTGCGGGGCCGTCACGCTTCCGGTAATGATGGAAGGATTGAATCCTAATTGTGTAACATATCCTTTGATTACGGTTTGTTCCAGCAATAATGGGGGATACATAAAGTTAATCAGGATGGCATGTCCGACCGGAAAAGACTCATTTAACGAGTAAGAAATAAATCCGTTCGTGTTATCATCGGGATCAGGGAATTGGCCCGGTCGGCTCGTAGTATCGCCGTCAATCTGATCGAATGAATAGAGTAATTTATCCGGTCCATCGGGGTAGCCGTCGTTATTCATATCGATCCATATTTCGATATGTGCAGAATCTCCTCCGGGGAGATTAAATTGCCATGTGAATGGAGAACCTTGAGGGACGCTAAAGTTATTGGCAACGCCATTCACTTTAATATTGGTAATCGTCTGTGACTCAAGTGCAGTACACACTATGAGAAGTAAAAACAAGGTGGTAAATATTTTTCGATACATGGTTAACCTCTGATGTAATGGTTGAATTAAAAATTTCTGTGAAGTTCTTATTGCCTATTAGTTATGTGTATAAGGGAATCCTGAGCTGATAGAACGAAATGCCGTAAGGTTCAATATCATTTACTATCCTTGACTGCGATGGTCAATCCAGTTTCATGTTGGAATTCCACTATTTACAATCCGGTTTAACCCAACAATAAACCGGCGAATACATTTATTTAATAATATACGTAACGGAAGGTAATTTTGTTTAGGAAATTTCGAAAAATCGATAAAATCAATTGAATTTGTGCATTTTTTTGAAAAAAGAAGGATAACCGGAACGGGCTCGTCAAACGATTCTCACGCTGAATCCTCCCATAGGACCATTGAAAATAATTCTCCCATCGCGGCGCCGGAGACGCTCCAAATAATTTATGAAGTAAACCGGGTATGACAATTATTCCAAAGCGGATTATTCCCGGATTATTATTTCATGCTAACCACCAACTTCCGGAGATGAAATTAATTCACCGCGTTTATTTCTGAATGACTTTCATCCTGTAGACATGTCATTTCATTGCATTTACCTTCAGTTTCCTGTATATTGACTTTATTCTCTCTTGATTCTTTGTTAGCATTTTAAGATCTATTTCGCATCCAATATAATTCAACCTATTTAATGCGACGGCTCTCATACGTCATTGCCGGAATTTATTCTACTGCGGCAATTCTTTTTTGTCGGCTTCCTCTCTTCAATTATCTCGGGTATGAATTTTCAATTTCAATTGCTCTGCTTGTCCCCTGGTTGTGCGGACCATCCACGATCGCCGGTTTGAAATCAAGCTCTTCGTTCATCAATTCTGATTCCGGCTCATATCTTAGGTATGTTCTCTCAAGCATAAGGCGCCACCTGCTTCTTCTTCTTCTGCCGCTGGTTATTATCACCGCCAACATTTTCTTTATCAAAAATTGTTCGTACGCGGAAGGATTGGCGTTCTTTCTGCTGCTGCCGGTTGTTACCGTGGTGTTTTCATGCGCTCTTGCCGGATTATGCTTCGTGTTATGGCGAAGGCACTATCTCATGTATTATTTCTTCTTAATCCTGATGCTCCTGTATCCCCTCTCTATAGGGTGGCGCACGCCGCAAATATATTCTTACGATTTTATTTACGGTTACTTCCCGGGATTTTCTTACGACGAGGTGATCGAGATTTCCTCGCGGTTGGTTGTGTTCAGATTGATTACGCTGATCGTTTCAGTGTTCATGATTTTGCTTGGGATATTTTTTTTACAGTATGGAATACCCGGCTCTTCTTTGCTTAAACGAATAAGTTCTCCCAAGCGCCTTTTTTCATTCGATCCCATTTCAATCGCTATCATCTTTTTTGGTGTTGTGATTAGTATCTGCTGGTTTATGAAAGTTCAATTAGGATTTGAATCCCCCGTCTCGGCGATTACGAAAAAATTAGATAATGTAACACGGACGGAACATTTCCGAATTCATTATGCAAAGGGTTCATTCACCGATGAAGAGGCGGTGAATTTGGCGTTAGAACATGAATACCGGTACCAGCGCATCAAGGGAGTATTACAAACATCCTCTAACGATGTAATCGATTCCTATATCTATCCGAATGCAGAGGTGAAACGGGAATTCATCGGCGCAGGATCGACAAATATCGCCAAACCCTGGCGGAGGGAGATACATATCAATAAGGAATCATGGGAAGGAGTGCTGGAGCACGAGCTTATTCACGTTATGGCGGGCGAATTTGGCATGCCCCTCATTAAAGCGAATGTGAATATCGGACTTGTGGAAGGGCTTGCCATGTCGCTTGAGGAAGATTATGGCAACCGGACTCTTCATGAATACGCGGCGGCAATGATACAATTCGGATTGATCCGCGATCCGGGCGCGTTGATTACTCCCTCGGGATTTATGCTGCACGCCTCTTCGGTAAGCTATGTGCTGATGGGCTCGTTCTGCAAATTTTTAATATCTCGCTACGGCATGGTGCGTTTTAAACAATTGTATGGCGGCAAATCTCCGTCGCTGGTTTATGGCGTCACATTTACTCAATTGACAAATGAATGGGAGCGATTTCTGGAGCGGATTGAAATTCCCGATGAATGGGAAAATCACGTTAGATACTATTTTAACAGACCCTCCATCTTCGCGAAGGAGTGCGCTCGTACGGTAGCGAAGCTGAATGAGGCGGGATGGAAATCGCTCGATGAGCAATCACCGGGCAATGCGATGGGAATTTTCTCAAATTCGCTTCGGACAAGCTGGAATACCGAAGCGTTCAATGGATTAGTGATATCGTCCTATCGCGCCGCGAAGTTCGATACGATTATTCAGATAATGACGCAGCGTCTCGCTGATTCGTCGTCGGTTTCAAATTTGTTGCTCTATTATGGCGACGCGCTCTGGCACCGGGGGCAAACCGACTCCGCACGAATGATATATAAAAAAATTGCTTCAATCGATTTATCGGAACGATACGATGAAGCCATAGCGCTGCGGCTTCGGGTTCTTGAAGATAATACGCTTCGGTTTGTATTGAAAGGATATTTTCTTGGAATTTCTTCCGATTCTTCATTGAATGTATTGTTCGCTAGTGGAAAAATTACGTCTGCAAATCCTGTTTTCCGCTATGTAAAGACGAAATATTTTATCAGGCAAAAAAAATATCAGGAGGCAATCGATATATTTCAATCGGTTAAACCGGGATTAGATAACGGCATCCTCGACGCATCAAGGGAACAGTGGATTGCGCTCTGTTATTTTCAACTGAAAAAATACCAGCCGGCGCGGGCGCATTACTGGCAGTCGCTCAATTATATTACCAACAGAGTTTCCATTCACCATGTTGAGGAACAAATCGACCGCTGTGATTGGTATTCGAACAATTCGAAATAAATGAAAACGCAAGCCATAAACCGGATTTTGATATCCCGCATGAAATTTATCGGCGATATCGTGCTGACGACGCCGGTCATTCATGCGGTGCGCGACCGGTACCCCGACGCTTTTATCGCGTTTTTGGGAGAGTATGAGGGAGCGGCGCTGCTAGAGAACAATCCCCATCTCAATGAAATCCTGAAGTATGATTTTTCCCGTCCCGATATTATAGAACAAACCCGCATGGCATTCGCGCTGCGGAAGCGGAAGTTTGACGTTTTCATCGACCTCTTTTCAAATCCGCGAACCGCTCTGCTGGCGTACCTGAGCGGCGCGAACATCCGTATCGGCAAGGATGCGCCGGGCAGGGGAAATCTCTATACCCACCGCATCGGAGACGACGGGAAGAAGAAAACCGCGATTGAATTTCACTACCGGTACGTTGAACCGATAGACGTTTCCCAGAAGTACCGGAAAACCGAACTTTATCTGACCGACGCCGAGATCCGCGAGGCGAAAATATTCTTACAATGGCAGAACATCGATCTGAAGAAGCCCGTCATAGGGTTGCACCCCGGCGCTACATGGCCCGCGAAAATGTGGCAGAAAGAATCGTTCGTTGAATTAATAGACCTGATCAACGCGAAACTGCACTGCCAGGTTGTCATCACCCAGGGACCGAAGGAAGCGGGACTTGCCGCCGAAATTTCAAAAGCGGCGGTCGGCAATGTGGTTGTGTTAAATCCGCTGCCGCTCCGCCAGCTTGCCGCGGTCATCAGGCAATTCAATGTGTATGTCGCCAACGACAGCGGACCGATGCATATATCCGTCGCGGTCGGGACGAAAACAATCGGCATTTTCGGTCCCGGCGAGGATGATATCTGGTTTCCGTATACGCCGCCGTATTATGAAGCTGAAGCCGGCCACATCGCTCTCCGCAAAGACGTCCCGTGCCATCCCTGCCACCTTGATTTCTGCAACCGTTCCGGCGCGGAATTTATGGAATGCATGAAACTGCTTTCCGTGAAGGAAGTGTTTGAGGAGGTGGAGAAGAGAGCGGGGTGAGTAAATGCAGTCGAGGTATGAGAATGCTTCAAATGTGTTTTGTGTGCGAAGTGGATCTTTTGGAAATAACGCGTATTTTGCCGATATTTAATAACTTTTTTAAAATTATCATACCGGAACATTAGATTATGACAACTATTATTGATGTTTTTGCGAGAGAAATACTTGATTCACGCGGTAATCCTACCGTTGAAGTGGACGTCGAATTAGAATCTGGCTATATCGGTAGAGCAGCAGTGCCGAGCGGCGCATCGACGGGCGAACATGAAGCGCTTGAGTTGCGCGACGGCGATAAGATGCGGTATGGAGGCAAGGGCGTTTTGAATGCTGTTCAGAATGTGAACGAAAAAATTGCCGGTGAACTTATCGGCTTTGACGCGGTCGATCAGGTTGGCATCGACCGGCTGATGATTGAGCTTGACGGCACCCCGACCAAGAGCGTGCTCGGCGCTAACGCAATTCTTGGCGTTTCTCTTGCAGTTGCAAAAGCCGCGGCGCAATCGTTTGACCTGCCATTATATAGATACATCGGCGGCGCTAACGCGAAAGTTCTGCCGGTGCCGATGATGAATATTTTAAACGGCGGTAGCCATGCCGATAACAACGTCGATTTGCAGGAATTTATGATTGTTCCCGCCGAAGCATTGAATTTTGCCGAGGCATTGAGAATGGGCGCGGAGGTGTTCCATTCTTTGAAAGGCGTGCTGCATAAAAAAGGATACAACACCGCAGTTGGCGATGAAGGAGGTTTCGCTCCCAGCTTGAAATCCAACGTCGAAGCGATTGAGGTCATCCTCGAAGCGATTGAGAAAGCAAAATTAAAGCCCGGCGAAGATGTTTTCCTCGCGCTCGATCCAGCGTCCAGCGAATTTTTTGAGAAGGGCAAATATGTTTTCAAAAAATCCGATAAATCTTCAAAATCGCCGGAGCAGATGGTGAAGTTTTATGAAAAATGGGTTAAGGAATACCCCATCATCTCTATAGAGGATGGAATGGCGGAGAACGATTGGGACGGATGGAAGATGATTACCGAAGCGCTTGGCGATAAAGTGCAGCTTGTCGGTGATGATATCTTTGTTACCAATACGTCGCTGCTCGCAAAGGGTATTGATAAGGGGGTTGCAAATTCCATTCTCATTAAAGTGAACCAGATTGGCTCGCTCACCGAAACACTCGATTGTATTGAAATGGCGAAACGCGCCGGTTACACAACCGTAATCAGCCACCGATCCGGCGAGACCGAGGATACCACCATCGCCGATATTGCCGTGGCGGTAAACGCTGGACAAATTAAAACCGGTTCCGCCAGCCGCACCGACCGTATCGCAAAATATAACCAGCTTCTCCGCATCGAAGAAGAGCTTGATACAAACGGTATCTACCCAGGAATCAAAGCATTCCCCCAACAACTATAACAGAAACATCATGAAACATTCTTTCATTGTTTGTTTATTCCTGATTGTCGTGTGTGGCGTATCCAGTTATGCTCAAGGCGATAATTCTGATTCAGCAAGCGTTTCATCGTTATTCAAGACGATCATTGGAGAAAATGCTCCCATCCCCGGCATATTAGGACAGTTTAACGCGCAGGTAAATAAAAATTCAGATTCTGTCAATAGTTATTTTTCCTTTCAAGCAGTTCGGTTGTATTTAAGCGGGAATGCGGGAGAGAAATTCCAGTATTTCTTGCAAGGGGACGTTAACGGTAATTTTAAATTGCTCGATATGAAGCTCTCCTATGTATTATCGCATATCTTTCGTTTTGATTTCGGGCAATTTAAAGCGCCGTTTGGAAATGAATTTTTAAGAAACGACGCCAATCTCACGTTCGTTAACCGTTCATTAGTTGCGAGCTCGATGGGTGTCTTCCGGCAGCAGGGAGCTCAGGTGAGTTATACATCGGTCGGCAACCGATTTTCAGCAGCGGGCGGTATATTCAACGGGTCGGGTATCAATTCCCACGATAATCTTATTTCCCTCATGACCGGGAAATTTTCCGGACTCATCTACGATGGCGAGGACACCGGCAAGAAGATAAAAATAACGGTCGGCGGCAGCATAGCGTATACACACGACTATAATGATTTTGCCAACATGCTCCCGAATGAAAATATTTTCTCCATAGTCAATGATAGATTAATGCTTGTGGGGGCAAATGCCTCTATCCTGATGGGAAATACAACTGTGGAATACGAGGGTATTAATGGCGTCGCGGACAACGTGGCGACATACGGAGGTATTGACCTGGATATCATACACCGCCTTTTCACCGATGTGGAGATCGCGGGCCGTTATGATCGATACGGCTATTACCAAAATTTCAGGAATTATTACCCGGATAAACCTATTCTGGAATTTTACTCTGCGGGTGGGAACTGGTATCCTCTGGAGCATACAAAACTTCGAGCAGATTTTACACAGCAAAAGGACACTAATGTAAAATCTTTCATACTACAATTTCAATACGCGATCAATAATGGCAACTGAAATTAAATTTGGCACTGATGGATGGCGGGCGAGAATCGCCGAGGAATATACATTCGATAATGTAAGGCGTTGCAGCCAGGGTTTTGCAGATTATCTCAAGGAGCAATTCACTCCCGATCAAGTTCGACGCGGAATCGTCGTCGGAGGCGATAGACGATTCAGTTCAGAGCACTTTGCATCGGCAGCGGCAGAAGTGCTTGCCGGAAATGATATTCCTGTTCATTTCTGCGGCGGCGGCGTAGCCACGCCGGAAATATCATTTAGCGTAAAAGAGCGCGGAGCGATTGGGGCCGTGAATATTACCGCGAGCCATAATCCTCCGACCGATAACGGTTTTAAAGTGAGGGATGAATACGGGGGAGCCATTCCACCTGAAAACCTGAAGAAAATTGAAAAATTGATTCCCATCACTATCGGCGACATAAAATATGTTAAATTTGAAGATGGAAAATCGCGGGGACTGATTCGGCCGTTTGATCCCGATCCGCAATATATGCGGCAGATAAACCGGCTGCTCGACCTTCAGCCGATTCGAGACGCGGGGATGAAAATTCTCATCGATCCGATGTGGGGAAATGGAGCAGGTTGGTTTCAAAAATTATTAGGCGGTGGAAAAACCGAGATCATCGAGGTTCATAGCGAGCGGAATCCATCGTTCCCGGAAATGCAAAGACCGGAACCGATTCCGCCGAATGTAGACGCCGGGTTAAAATGCGCAAAGGAGCTTCACACCGATGTTGTCATCTTCACCGATGGCGACGCCGATAGAGTTGGAATTGGCGATGAACATGGGCAATTTATCGATCAGCTTCGTGTGTACGGGCTCCTCGCGATGTACTTCCTGGACGTCCGCTCGATGCGCGGACCGATTGTGAAAACACTATCGACAACATCGATGCTCGATCTGCTCGGGAAATTGTATAATGTTCCCGTGCACGAAACGGGAGTCGGATTTAAATATGTGGCGCCGAAAATGATGGAAGTGGACGCGCTTATCGGGGGCGAAGAAAGCGGCGGGTATGCGTTCAGAGGGCATGTGCCCGAGCGCGACGGTATCCTGGCGGGTTTATTTTTTCTTGATATGATGTGCAAAACGGGATTGAAGCCCTCAAAACTATTGGAACGTCTCTTCGAGAAAGTCGGTCCTCATTATTATGACCGCATCGATATCATCATCGATCCTGAAGCAAAAGAAGGGATTTTAAAAAACCTTAAAAATAATATTCCGAAAACCATTGCTGGAAACAAAATCGTTGAAAGCAAAACGAGCGATGGGTTCAAATTCATCACCGCCGACGGAAGCTGGCTGCTGATCAGATTTTCCGGCACCGAACCGCTGGTGCGGATATATTCAGAAGCATTGAGTAAAGATTCGGTGAAGAAGATATTGCACGAGGGTGAAAGAATTATACGTGGAAGTTGATGTGAGAAATAAACAGGATGAAAATCCTGATTCATCTGATAAATTTTCCAGGATTCAAGAATTATTATTCTCACCCTGCCGCTTTAAATATATTCTTAACTGTTTCTTTCTTCTCATCATTCTCGGCAATCTCGCATTCGCGCAAACAGGTTCCATTGATGGCACGTGCAGCTTGCCGGATACTTCGGATTGGAGCGGAATTACCGTAAGTATCGATGGGCAAAATATTTCAACCGTAACAAACGCAGCGGGAAGTTTCACTCTCACCAATATTCACGCCGGTCCGATTAAGATTAATGCCGGAAAACTTTATTATGCGAACGCCGACACCATCGTCACACTTGAAGCGGATTCAACGCTGACGGTTGGCTTGTCTCTTACCAAATCAATTAGCGATACATTCTCCGGCATGTCTACGTCTAACCTCTCAACCGCTTCCACAAACGAAGGCAATATCGGCGTACCGGCGAAAATGATTGAACCGGGAGACTCCGGATTTTCGTGGCAGGGAATTCAGCAGTTGAAGGAAGCGTCATTTATGATCGGAATTGACACCACCAGGGTATCGGATGCAGCCCGGTTCATCCTGGGAATGGCGCAGGATAATTTGGATCACGATTTTCAATCGCTCTCCGGTATTGTAACGCTTACATCGGGGGGGGATTCAACTGTTCAGGTAACTGCTTTTGACGACAGCCGCGCTAACCTCCCGCCCGGCACGCCCTCGCGTCCGCTGGGAGTTTCCATTAGGCAGACTACTTCAACGTATGGGGGTCCCGGCAATAACGGCTACCTTATTTTGCAGATGAACATCCATAATAATACCCGCTTTACATTATCGAATTTACTCGCCGGCTGGTTTGTCGATTGGCAGGTTGGAGGTTCACCAAACGCTAACCGCGGCAGAATAATATCCGTCAGGCAGCAGATTGACTCATTGAACGGGGGAGTGCCGTTTCCTGTAGAAATTGCGTATCAACGGGCTTCCACAGCGTCCGGTCCTTTCATGGGACTAATTCCCCTTTCTCAATCAAAATTCAAAGCCGCGCGCATTGCGTCTATAGCCAATGAAATTCTTCCTTCAGCTCCCAATGGCGGTCTTTCTAAAGCCAACAAATATAATTATATGAATAGCCGGCGGAGTATTTATCCAAACAGCGATTTTGGGATTGAAGAAGACCTTTGCACAATCGTTTCCCTGGGCGGCTTCTCGGATTCGAATTTTACATCGAGCGCCTTCACCTTGAACGGGGGAGGAGATTTGGAAGTTGGATTTGCGTTTGTGGGTGGATCGGATTCGTTGGAGTTTATCACGAATGCCTTGAACGCGCAAAGGAAATGGGTTTCCCAAGGACATAGTATGATAGTTCTCCCCGGTCTATGGAGTATAATCAAAGGATGGATGCTCGTCTCTTTGCCGGTCATTCCCCCCGATTTACAAAAGACGATATTATTTCCAAATGCAACGTCGTCGTCGTTTGGTTATAATTTTAACAAGACGTATTTCCAAACCGATAGTATGTACCCGGGTCAAGCATATTGGTTAAAATTTTCACGAGCGGATTATAAAGAATTTGAAGGCAACCCATTGGTTGAAGATACGATCAATGTGTCTGCAGGTTGGATTATGTTCGGTTCGTTAAGCTCTCCGGTGCCCGTTCAAAACATTGTTACAAACCCGGCCAGCATTATTACCGGCGATGTTTATGGATACAACCATGGATATTTTATTGCAGATACTCTTCAACCGTTTCAGGGGTATTGGGTTAAACTTACCCAGGGGGGACAGTTAATTCTCGCAGCGCCGGGCAAGTAACACACTATCTCCTTAGGGGATTATCCATTGTAAGGTGCGGGGGATATCTCATCTCCATATCTGCCTGATGTAAATCTCCAGAAATCATTTCATCCATACAAAAACGGAAAAGGCGATTCCATAATAATTAATGGAATCGCCTTCCGATTACCTTGCGCACATCAATTCTTTTTATTTAATAGTGATGTAAGGAGTTCCCCAAACTTCGTTCTGAAATGGCGCAACATCATCATGAATCGAATCGTACGAAAATACATCAACGATTGCGCTGAACCGCGCTATCTTAATTTGAGGATGACTCACTGCAAAATTCCGCGCGACAAATTTACGTCTATAGGTGCGCGTATAAATTCCTCCGGAAAAAGAAGATGATTCGCGATACATCAATACTCTACCGCCGAGGATTTCCGTGCCGTCAATTCCATGCCTGAGATGAACGACTTCTGCCGAATCGTAGGCGCTTTGAATCGTTACCCTAACGGTGACTGTATCGCCGACAAGAACATACGGAATTCCGGAATGGAACGGGCGGCCAAATTTAAACCAGGTATTCAGTGGATCGGTGATAATGGTATCCGAGCTTGCGGTAAATTCGACCGAGACAATGTGAAATGAAGCGCTGGGACTTGGAGACGTCGATCCCGCCATTAGCGTCATTGATACCGGAAGCCAGTTCTGCGCCGGATCGGATGTGCTGGCAATTCGAACAAACCGTATTTTCCGGGTGTTAATTTCAGTATACGGTTTACGAATTAGGGAGTCGGGGACTACGGAAGTATCGCTTCCCACGGCAAGTATTAGATTTCCCGGTAATGTCGTGATGACCGTAACGATAACTACCGAATCGCCTTGTTTATCAAATTGAAAGGCGCGTGTTGCGTTATTCCAGTTGATATAACGACCGTAACGAACAATAGGCACCAACGTATTTACTTTCCCAATTCCATATTCGGGGTTCTGGGGAGTCGCGCCGTCATCAAGACTCACTCCTTCCGAATTAATAAAATTTGCGAGCGAATCTGAATGCACAATTTGCGATTGCAATGCCTGTTCATCCGTTACGGGAGCAGGGTTCGTTGAACTGTCGTTTTTGGAACACCCGGCAATACCAATCATGAAAATGATCGACAGAGCAAGAAATAATTTATATAAAGTTTTCATAACGCTGATTAACTCCTTAATGTTAGTGACAAAGTTTACATGGTTTATACATACAATTTCATTTTATCACCTTCTCATAAAATCTCTATGATAGTTAGATAATAAACAGTGTGTTAAGGTTTAATTTTAATGTATTATTCTCTGAATCAATAATACATCAATAGGCGGGCAATTATTGAGGATATAACAATAGGATTTATCAAACGGTTCAAAAATCTGAGCCCATTGGCAAACATTAACGTATTTTAACTAACCTCTGTATCGCTTCAGCCGATTCTGCGCCTGAATCCATGTTGATTTTATAAAAATACGCGCCATTTGCTATCTCGTCGCCGAGATCGTCTCTTCCGTCCCATGATATTTTGTTCATGCCGATCTGAACAGCGCCCGGATTCAATGTTATGGTACGAATTGTTCTTCCGGCAACAGTGTATATTTTTATATGAATTTGACCGGGGACTTGGCTGCCCGTTAAAACGAACGTGAAAAAAGTATTTCCACGGAAAGGATTCGGATAGTTGAACACATCCCGAATGCTTAATTTTGAGGCAACCTGGAATTGCACTTTCTCGATTGCGGGATTATTCTGGTTATCCACAGGTTTTATCTCCAGCGTATGATACCCGTCTCCAAGCGGCTCGCTAACCGGGATGTTGGTCGATAAGGACGCAATGCCGGAAGCTGAACCTCCCAGAGATCTGCGGATGATCTCCTTCCCATCGATAGCAACGGAATACATTGAACCGTTTTTCTGAAGCGAATTTTGGGGGTATTCAATACCGATGATCGGTTTGGGAGAAACAAAATCACCGTTATGAATTTCTTTATTATCAAACAAAACCCTAAATGTTGTTTTACTCTCTATCGCACCCTTCAGATAGACAGAAGAAATCACGGTATTATTTTCTGCGATTAAATCATTCTGTCCGGATTTTGGAGTTACAAGAGTGATGATATTATAGTTCCCGGTCGTGCCGGCGGCTATTGTCAGCTTATCAGTGAGTTGCCGGTTTGATCCGGGCGCGATGCTGCGAGTTCCCGAATCAACGCGTGAGGTTGTATCATTCAACAAGAAACATGATACCGTTGCCCCAGGGGAACTCTGTGGACCGATATTATACACAGAGATCGCAATTCTGAATGGGATTCCCGGATACACTGTGTCCACCTGTGGAGTTACACTCCATGCACTGACGGCAAGATCGGCGGGAGGAAGGTAATGGACGTTCCATTGGCGCAAGACCGGGCTCGTCGTACCATCAGAAGTGGAAAGGAAGCAACTGAGTTTGATCCTGGGATATGTTATCGGGTTTATACCGGAAAGATCGACGGATGTTGTGCCTGCCGGAAGATTCATGAGCGTATCCAATGTTGTGTCATTCTTCATTCCAAAAACTCTTATCACACTATTCACGTTCGCATGAGGGAGAAAAACATCCCACGACGCGTTGTTCCATGATTGTGCGGGACCTATCGGAAGAGATGTAATGAGCGCAGGGCCCTGGTGATAGGTATTTCCGACTTGTACGGCGCCTTCGGCGATTGTAGTATTATATGATTCAGCTAAGGCGCCGAAACCTTTTCTGCTAATGAGCATCCAGCTTTGACCCCGCTGCAATGAATCGATTTTTGTGCTTCCTAATAGTTTGATTTGCTGTCGCAACGAATCCGTGACATTTTGCTTACCATCCCAGACAGAAGACAGTATTACATAGTATCCCGAAGGGATGCTCGTTAAAAACGATATCATACCCCCGACCGCGCCGGGAACGAGTAAATTAAATCCTTTATTTTGATACGATCCATCGACGGGATTATACCAGGCTACAAGGTAGCTGTAGGGATCTTCCCACCAATGCCCCAATGCCGTGACATCGTTAATTTTAATGATGCTATAATAATCCTTATCTGCATTTGCCCGGAAACCCAGAGATCGCGCGTAGAGTATGGTGGTATCGGAGTATAAAAGCGTTGCACCGCTATCGTTAACGGTCGCCTGCAGGAGTACATTACTACGGAATTGCCGTTGCGATTGAAGCCAAATCGTCGTATCGGTTGGTACCGCCGTCTGTGTGGTTTGAAACGAAGCATTTACCCATGCCCCTTGTTTTGGATAACTTCCGATCAAAGCTGTATTCTGCGCTCTCCAATAATACGTATGATTTTGCAGTAAAGACGAGCCCGGTTGCCATTTGGCTGAGACATTTCCCGGGATAACCGGTCCCGAGCTTATTTTTGCCGGGCTGGTGAAATCTGATGTTGTGTCAATCTCAAAGTAGTATGTAAGCGCCGTCTTGTCCCTGCCAAACGGGGTTGTCACAGATAGTACGGGAGTGAGCGATGATATAAAACTAAAGGGAATAGGCGAAACCACGGAGATAGTATTTCTATAGATGTAAAATGCTTGTTGAGCCGAATTATTATCTTTGCGAACTTCACTGATACTGTCCATCGGGTCTATGGTCACGGTGATCACGTGGTTCCCGGGTTTTCCCTGAACATTCCATGAAACCAGGAAGCTGTCTTCTTGCGGGAAATCCGGTATATAGAACCGGGGGACAATGTCGGAAACGCGTTTCGTTAATCCGGCTTCATTTGTATACGAATCATTGATAGACACAAGTATAGGCGATCCGGCATTCAATCCGTAGTTGTGTATCCTAACCTGCATCGTCACCGTGCTGTCGTCCAATGGCGGATTGTTCAGCAGGGTAATGTCGTTGGGCTGCACTTCAAAATCCGGCAGAGTTGGCAGAGCGTAAGCCGTTGCCGGATCTCCAATCAGAGGATGGAGATTAAGCGATTCCACCACTAATGGCGCAGCATATTTGTTGTTGAATATCCAAAAGTTTATCCGGGCGAGCGTGGTAAGTTGACCGAAATCTCTCGCGTAGTCCTCGGTTGCCAGCGTAAGGAATTGAGACACAAGAAAGTGACCGATCGTAGCATACCCCAAACTGGACGCCGCCCACACAGCGATGGCTCCTCTATTATCGGCTAACAGGAAATCTTCCGAAAGAACGTTCGATCTGGGGTCTGAAAAAAATCCGACATTGCAGCTCACACTGGAAACAAAGGGGAGTTTACCATCCGTGTTCTGCAAATCATTCGGACTGCCGATATCTACTCCCCATACCCTTCCCCCTGAATGTCCGATGAAATTGATAAATCCGAGACCCTGTTGGATATAATTCTGTATTACCTGCTTATTCTCGCCGTCGATATACGCATCCGACGTTTTATAGACACGGTCAATAATCCCCCCGACCGGCGGAGAGGAGACATACCTGCTGATGATATCCTCGGAATAATAATTAAACGCCAATCGTTCGCCCGGAGTCGTGCCGCCGGTGATAAACAGGAATGACTTGCTCCAATCTGATAATGGAGGCGCGTCATACCCGATAAGTTTATTGACAACGGAAGCTGCTTCCTGAGGTGATTTAACAGGAAGTCTCCCTGTAAACATAAACGGGAGGTAGTAATAGACAGAATCAAAAGAGACGAATGCATTATCGCTGGGGGGATTCCCGAACGACGGCACATAATTATTCATCACACTTGTTGGAAGGTTTTTTTTGAAATCCCATGTGGCGTCGCCGAAGAATACGGCGTACGTCGCCGAGGGATGCCTCCACTGATAATAGGCGTTCTTAAGAAATGATCGAATAGCCGCAGGATCCAGCAATCCGTAATTGAACTGGTCATAAATATCCTGCACATCAATCACCGCTGTCCGCAGCTTATTATGAGTATTGCGATACTGAGCTAACCGGTCCGCCTCGCTGCGGAATAATGAATGGGTGATGAGGATGTAATCCGCCCCGACCGGATTTGCGCGTAGATCTGTAAATGTTTTCGGATTCATCGAAGAGGGTTGGAATTTGCTCGCTTGCGTCTGAATATAAAAGACCCGGGGTGAATTTACCGTATCGGTGAATGTGAATGTCGTTGGCGCGATTTTTACAGAGTTTGTTATCACCCGCTCATTCGTCAGGTCTATGATCGTAACGCTATCTGCCGGCAAGCCGTTGACGACGTATGAAGTGACCGGGTTCCCCGTCGGGAGAGCTGTAAACTTGAGCGTACCGGTTATCGAGGTCAGCGGTCTGGGATAACTCACCTCAAACCAGTCGAGATAAAATTTTGAAATATTTGAATCTGCCAACGTCCACGCTTTTGAATTGATCTGCAAGGCGTTGCTGCCGGTTTTGAGAAGGGAATCCGGAAAGCTACCGTTATATATCGCTTCTGTATTTTGAGTCCATCGTACAGAATCGATCACGATGCCATTCAATATAAGATATGCCGTATGCCGTGATGGAGCGACACATCCGGAACCGTTACAAACAGTCATACCGAAAAACCGCGCACGCAGCGTAACGGGGATATTTGTTTTTCGTTGAATCGTATCGATAGCGAATGGGAATGACTTCGATTGACCGGGAACGAAGTCAGCCCAATACCATCCTTTACCCGGAAGATCGTATGTCGTGAGAAGATCATCCTGCGTGACACCAAAAAAATAATTTAAATCCTGTTCATTCCATATTGTATTCATTGCCCAGGCAATGGTATCGATCGGAGCCGTCATGACCGCCGCGTTCGAATAACGAGCGGGGTTGTTGTCGTTCCAGGTCAGCCAATAGGTGTTGGTGTCGTTATAGGGATTAAAATAGGAAATGATCCCGTGGTTGCGGTCGCCGTAAAATTCGAGATAGGATTGCTGTATTGCGGTATCGACATTGTGAACCGTAAAAGGAACCGAGACGCCTTTGTTGTACAATGCAAGCGTTGACGTCGCGATCTGGTTGAGGTCGATTCCAAATGTTAAAAGCGTTGTATACGAGAGATGATAAATCCCCTCGTTTATCACCGGAACACGGTAGTACTGCCTGCCGGGCTGGAACCATGCCCTTGTTGAATCAATTGTTGTCGATTGCACGGAACTAACCGGTCTCGTGCGCCACTGAGCAGCTTCTTTGTAATTGACTACAAGCGCTTTATACGCGGGATCGAACAAGGAATCCGCATCCGGCGCCGGCAGCCATGCCTGCGAGTTTTTTGAAATATCCTGTTGAAACCGTATTCTGATTTTCAAATGACTGTATCGTTTAAGCTCTTTGGTCGCAGGATTGTATTGCAACGGATAAACAAGAATTTTTGTGACGGCGAGATCCCGGATTCGCGCATTTTCTCCGATCTCACAGAGAGTGGAGGGATAAAATTGATTAAACGTTGCGTAAAACGAACGATCGATATGATATTGGGGGTCGGCTTCTCCGTTCTCGTTAAATGTGTACGATGGAGCGGGCGCAATGTCTTCTTTCTCAATAATATCGAATTTCGATTCGATGACGTCGACAACGGAAATTCTGCCCGGAGGTAATGCGGCTAGAAACCCCTCGATGGGGAGCGAAGGTTTTCCGGTCTCAGACGTCCAGCCGGATGCGGCTCCGGTATATTGTTTCATCTGTTTCCCGTCTACATCAATAAAATGTTCAATGATAGCTCCCGGCGTAACATCGATGATCAATGCGTCGGCGCTTGATTCCTGAACGGAAAATGTTTTAACCGGTGTGGAGTGATTCGATTGTACCTTCGTAAGAACGGCAGCATCTGCAAGCTCGCACAGGGACAGGAAAGTAACTATCGATATAACTGATAATAATCGCATTGAATGTCGATGGATAGTATGTTTTATGTTATAGAATGATTGCCGATAATCGTTCGATTGATCTGAGTGGATGCTTCCCGCCACGGATACGTTGTTTTAGAATGTTCAATAAAAAAATCGGTATACCGACAAAGTAACGATAGAATAACCTTCCCGGTTCATACGTAAATCTGAAGAGCCATTCGAGGCCTATCCGGGAAATCCATAAGGGACATACCGGTTTTGCGCCAGCCGCATAATCGATGCAAGCGCCGCCGGGTAATAACGCATTGACGTTCAGCCGGTCTTGATATTTATGTATCCATTCTTCTTGCATTGGCGATCCAAATCCGACGATGAGCACATTCGGCTCATGGGTTTGAATGTCATCGACGACCATATCATTCTCTCCAAGAGGAAAATATCCATGGTGCGAATGTACCCGTAACGCCGGAAATCTTCGTTTTAAATTTTCTTGAGCCAGTTTGGCATTAGCGGAGGTGCTTCCGAGCAGGTAAATTCCATATCCCCTAAGTTCGCACAGGTGCGCGATATCCCATATATTCCTGGTTAATGCAATTTTTTCGGGCAGGAAACATCCGAGGATGCGCGCTCCGAGCCGGATTCCTTCGCCATCGGCATAAGCGATTTTGGCATTATTCAAAAAATCCCGGAGCCAGGGAAATCGATTTGCCAGGTTTACCGTATGAATATTCACATAAGCAAATACCCCCTTACTGCCGATTTGCACAGTATCATCAATCGCGTTTAGAAGATCAATTGAATGTATGTTGCTTACGTTCACGCCTAAAATATCGATCCGTTCGATTTTCATGAGGCGGCAGCGTGAAGTTTCAATAAGCCGTGGATACTTCTCAACACCTCATCCGGAGTGATCGAATCCATACAGGGATTTTCGGGATGTACACACTTTTTCTGATCGCAGGGACTGCATTCAAATTTATGATAACAATAGATATTCCCGTCATTCGCCGGCGCGGTGAGATGGGGCGGGGCCGGTCCGTACAATCCAATGCATGGTATCCCCATCATGGAGGCAAGATGGAGCGGACCCGAATCATTTCCAATGTACAACGAAGTCAGTTTAAAAAGCGCAAGAAGCTCTTCGACGTTTTCAGAATAGAATAACTGCATGCTTTTTTCTATTATCGATTCGTTTGGAATTCGTTTTAGCTCTTCCTGCAATCCTATTATGACCACTCGCGCCGATCGTTCATTGGCAAGTTGATGGGCAAGCGAAAGGAAGTTTGCCAGTTTCCACTCGCGGTATTTCCACCCGGCAAAAGGATGGAGGACGATTATAGGATTATCGATTGACTCTCGCTGCACGCGTAATTGTTTCGTAATCGTTTTTTCCAGATTATCGGTATTTAAAAATTCGTTTTTTTCATGCATTGGAATACCCAACGCCGTGCATATATTACCTGCGCGGATGGAAATATTTTCGCGGCTATAGTGTACTTCACTTTTCAATACGGTCCCAAATCCTCTCACCGTTGTCGTTTCAAGGAATGGGGTAATTGTGTCTATTGCCTCAAAATAACCAATTTTCGCCTTTGAGGATGTGCTTAGTGTCAATATTCCGTTCCGTATCCCCGGGCTCATGCTGATCGCCAAATCAAATTGTTGTTTCTTTATTTTTATCACAGATTCGATGAATCCTCCGATGGTCCTATTCTTTCGCAGAGGGATGATTTCCACCGGAAAAGACAGGTATCTAAAAATTGGGGCAAATTGCGATTGTACGGCAACCGAAAATGATGCTTCAGAAAACGATTTATGAAATGCATACATGGCAGGTATGATGCTGATCACATCCCCAAATTTTGTCAATTCTACGAACAGAATTGATCGCATGGGTGAGGCAGCGTCGTACTTTCCGGTTAGTCCGTTATGTCTTCGAATCAACCAATTAAGCCATATTTTAGCAAGAACTTGAATCACGGAGTAAATAATGTTATAATAATCTACGCAAGGGTTGATCAAGAATCAAGGTTTAAAGATCGAGAGAATGACCTCTTACTCAATATTGAGCGCGTTAGGTAACTATTTCTGCGAGATGTGAGAGGGCGGTGTTGTTGACATGACGAATTCGTTTGATTAAAAATCCTGATGAGTACTTCGGGAGATTGCGTGCGGTTATTTCTTTGTTTTCATGAGTTGTGTAAAAAGCTCGCCATATCGCGCTGCGACATTTTTTTGTGAATAATATTCGTTGACTCTCCACTTTCCTTTGGAGATCAGGGAAAATTTCATATCGACGTCATCGTGAAGAGCGGTAATGTGATCTTTTAGGACGCCGGCGTTTCCCTCCGGAAAAATTAATCCTGCCTCTGCAATAACATTGGGTATTTCACCAGAATCGGAGCCGATGACCGCAGTATCGCATGCCATCGCTTCGATGAGAATTCTACCGAATTGTTCCTTCCAATATTTTCCGGTCTTCGAGGGAAGAACAACCGTGTCCATCACACTGAGGTACGAAGGAATTTCTACGCGGGGTTGTGGAGGCAGCCATACGATATGGTCGGAGATTTGCAATTTAGCCGCCTGTTGCTGCAAAACGGATTTCACCGAACCCTCGCCGATAATAATCACCCGATAATCGAATGACAATCCGGAAACCGCTTCCAAAAGCGTGTCGATTCCCTTCTCCGGGGTCAACCTCCCGACATAGCCGATAGTATAAGAATTCCCGGTACCCGGGATGGATTTCGGGGATGCGTTTTTCTTAAAAATGGAGGTATCAACACAGGGTGGAATAACCGTGGTGCCGGGGAAGCCGTTCCGGTTGAAAATCTGTTTCGCATCCTCGTTGAACATGATGCCGTGTGCAGCGGAATCCAGCACAATTTTCTCCGCCAATGTATTGAGAAATTGAAATTTATAGGGATATCCGACCACCGAGTGATCGATATTGCGCCAGGACGTAAAAACGAGTTTTGCCGGGTAATGCTGGAGCGTTAACAACAGCGCTCCCTGGACCGTTTGAAAATTCTCCGGCTCCGAATTCATAAAAAGAATATCGGGCTCGAAATACCTGAGCTGCTCATCAAGAGACAAATAAATAAGGCGGTGAGTTCGATTGGCGAATAACATCCTTGATGGAATTATCTTGTACCGCGAAGTCCCTTGGATTCCATCGCTCCGTAACATAGCATAGTTGTCGTACCAATGGTCCGGAATTACCAATCTCAATTGGATATCCGGCTGCCGGCTCAGTTCATTATAGAACGATAAATTGGTCGGATCGAGGGCATTATGATCTACGGCAAGGACTTTCATCAGCTACGTATCGATTTATAAATATCTATGACGGTGTGCGCCATAGTTTCTCTGGTTAAATGACTTGTTTTTAAAATTCCCTTATCTCGTAGTTCAAGCCGCAACGCAGAATTCCGGTAGAGGGCATCCATTGCGTCAACGAGCTCGTTTAAATTTGTGGGATCAATAAGGAGCGCAGCGTCGCAGGCGATTTCTCCGAGGGAGGAAGTTTTTGATGTGATCACCGGCGTTCCCGACGCCATCGCCTCAATCACCGGGAACCCGTATCCTTCATACAACGAAGGGTACACAAAAAATATCGCAGACCGGTACAGCGCGCTCAGATCATCCTCCTCGATATAATTGAGATACTTGATGTTTGAAGATGCTTTTGATTGCCGTAGAGATTGAAAAATGTCCTTGTCCAGCCAACCCGGTTTCCCGACGAGCACGAGCTGAACATTTTTATGATTTTCCTGAAATTTTTCAAATCCCCTGATGAGAAACGGGATATTCTTCCGGGGTTCAAAAGTTCCGGTAAAGAGGATAAACTCGCCGTTAATGCCGTATCGCTCCTTAATTTTTTCATCCCGTTCTGATTTATTGGGTGAGAATTTATCGGATGCGGGAGGATGAATAACGTGGATTTTGTCTTGAGAGATCGTAAAGAACACTATGAGGTCATTCTTTGTGTTCTCTGATGGAACGATAATTGCATTTGCGCCATTTAGAGATCGTTGTATAGAACTATCCCATTGCAGCACATTGGATTCAAAATATTGTGGATATTTTTTATAAGCGAGATCATAGACTGTGGCAATTGTTGCTTTGGCTGTCGGCGGCAGCAGCGGTTCCGCTCCATGGAAGATATCAAAATTACCTATCAAAGACTCCAATTTTGGGCTCCGGATTGTATTCCAATGGAGCCGTTTAACAAATCCGGGAATCCGTAATGTTCTCAATTCGACATTGTCGCAATTAAATCCGGATAACACCTTGTTATCCAGGGAAAACGACCATCCATACAGAAGATAGCGATTTTGTTGATCGTTCTTCAAAAGCCCCTGTAAGAGTTCAAGAGAAAAACGGCCGTAACCCGCTCGCAGGGATTGAATATAACTCACATCAAAAGCAATCGTCATCGTTCATATTTAAAATTTTTCAAATTGGACGATTATATTGCTGCTTAACGATCCCCATGAAATAGTATAATCCCAATCTCCGATTGTTTGAATAATGCCGCTCAACCGGGGATGACGGGATATTTCTGACTTGCTGTTAAGAAATCGGGCGATGGGAAAGAGGATCAGTCCTCCGCGATGTTGGCGGACAAACCGGAATCTGCTTCCGATCAAATTCATGAGCTGAGAATCGGAAGAAGGCACATGTTCGAGCGGCCGCGATAGATGCTCCCGGGACATCATATTAATATTTTTGGAATTCAATCGTTTGAATTTTCTCCTGTTCGGAACGGAGAGGATGAGCGTGCCCCCGGGTTTCAGAACGCGGCTTATCTCGTTCAATATCTCCGCTTCACAACGGCTCGGCTTAAAATCGTCAATGAATAAAACACTATCCATCGACGCGGTTTCGTAGGGAAGGGGTTGTTTGATAATTACAGAAGAGCTTCTTTTGCGGGTCTTAGAATCAAGACTATATAAAATTTCTACATCCTCGTTATACCGATTAATCGTTTCGACTTTACTTTGAAAAGCAGTGTGAAATTCATTATCTGATGACCATAAATCAAGGAGGATGGCTGATTCCGGAATCCACCAATAAGCGATTTTTCGCCGGTCAGTCAGATGATATTTATTTCCGTCTTTCGATTTAATGTGGAACGGATATCGCATCAAGAGCGTGAAATATTTTTTCAATGTGCCGGGCAGAAAATCGAGGAATTCCATATCCTTCATCGGGAGCGGCTTGATGAAATAACAGAAGATGAGGAAGATAATTTCGAAACTCAATGCTGCGGCTATTATATTGTGGTTGAGAACCATCGGATAAAGCATTTCAACAACAAGGACGCTCATACCGCTCGCAAGAATAGCTATTGCTCCTGTAGAAATCGGGAGATGAATGCGCAATAATGCTCCCGAATAATATCCTTGTAATCCGGCAAGGACCAGCGCGGAGAATCCCGTGGCATACACAGCGCCCAACACACCGAAACGCGGAATAAGTATTAGCGCAAGGACAAGGTTTGTAATGCCGCTGATGACGCTTGACTTGATGAGCAGATTGATATTCCGGGACGCTTGTAAATAATCGCCGGCAATACCGCCTCCGAGAAGCCGGGTGCTTATCATAAATACGCTCAATATCTGGAATAACGGTATGCTCGATTGGTATTTTTGAGAATAGATATGCGGCAATATATGAGTTGCGAAACAACAGGTGAAGACGAAAATCGGCACGACGGTGAGGATAACCGCGTGGGTGAGAAATTCCCAATACGCGGGCAATGATTCGCGCCTGGTTATTTCCATCGTAGAAAATGACCGCACGACCAACCCGTACATCCCGGTAGTTAATCCGATGTTAATAAGAGTAACGAATGAAAAGGCGACGTCGTAATAGCCGATAAACTGTGTGCCGATGAGGAAGAAACTCAACAGCAAAATATCGGTTTGTTTGCCCAGGATGAACTCCACGACGGAATTCAACCAAAATCTCAAACTTAAATCATGAAGAGGTTGGAGGGATGTTTCCTTGGATTTACCGTAAAATAATTCTTCGAGAGATATGAGGTAACCTGCAGCTTGTCCGCAAGCGGTGATCACTAAGAAAATGAAGATTGTCCTCAAGCCATGACCGCCGGCGAGGAGGATATAACCGCCGATCAATTCTGCTGAACGGATGATAATATTGATCAGGGCGATGGCTCTCGTTTGTATTTTTGCGATTTGATATGAGGTGAGGAGCGATATAAAACTCCTCAGGACAAAATACAAGATCATCACGTACCATACATCGATGATCTGCTTGGGAAGGGAGAACCATGAAGAAAACAGATCTTTCAGAAGTGAAGCAATCAACCCCAGACCCAGAATGCTTGCCCCCCGAAATAACAGCATCTGTCTGAAGACGCCCCCGATATGTTCACTCGAAAGCTCCTCTAATAACCGGGGATAGTATGCGGTGATCGAATTTTCCATTCCAAGGGAGGAGATAATGACAAGCATCTGGGTAATGCTTAAAAACAGGGCGAATTCACCGTTTCTAAACGCTCCTAATTTACGGGCGATCATCACGGAAAAGACGTACACCAGGCATGCCTCAACCAATTTGCCTATGTGGTTCCACGCGAATGCTTTAAGAAAACGAGCCGGCAGCGTCACAATGTAGTTTATTGTTAGTGATCAACAGCCATTTATTATAGAAGATAAATGGTCAAATTGCAAACTTTTATTGCCACCGGTTGCTAAGACACGAAGTTCCGTCCGCATTTCTTGCTATTATAGCTTTCTTTCGGTACCTTTGAAAATTAAATTCTTCGATTCCGATGACACTATTCACCGATTAACATAAACGCGTTCTCCCCTCATGTTCACTCCAAAACAAATTTTGTTAATCGTCAGTTCGCTACTCCTTCTTTCGGAAATTGCCTACGGAATGCTTTTTTCAGGCATGTCGACGCAAATCATACTCTTCATTGTCGTCTCAATCATCGCTTCCTGTTTTTATATTCTCATCTGCCTGATTATTCATTACAACGTGGACGCTTTAACGAAGAATCTCCCGGTAATTATAATCGCTTCGGCTTTTATATTCCGTCTTACCGTGATCTGGATAAATCCCGTGGCTTCCGGAGATGTTTACCGGTATCTCTGGGATGGCAAGGTGCAGCTTCATGGATTCAATCCGTATGCGCATCCGCCGGCCGACAGCGTCTTAACCGGATTGTCTTCGGGAACCTCGCTCCAATCCATGGATTACCATGCAATGCGAACGATTTACCCGCCGTTTTCGGAATGGATTTTTACTCTCGGTTATTCCATCAGCGGCGATAATGCGCTCGGAATAAAATTTTTCCTCCTCGTTGCCGAATGTTTCACTGCGTGGCTTTTGATATTGATTCTGAAAGAAATCCGTAAGCCGCTTGCCTACATCGGTTTTTATCTAATCTGTCCGCTGCCGATCATGCAGTTCATGATCGACGCCCACATGGACGCGCTGGCGTTTCCGTTTGTGCTCCTTTGTATTCTCCTGTGGATGAAACGCAAACCTCTGCACGCGTCCGTTGCGCTGGGATTCGGGATCATATCCAAACTGCTTCCGGTTTTATTCATCCCGTTACTTTTGAGAGGTGAAGATAGAAGCCGGAAGCTCATACTGTTATTCGGGTCGTTCATTGTGGTGGTTCTCAGCTATCTCCCGTATATCTTAGGGGGCGGCTCTCCGTGGGAGGCGTTAAGCGCCTACTCCTCGCGGTGGTATTTCAACGGACCCGTGTTTGATCTCGCTCATCTTGTTATCGAGAGCAATGAAGCCGCGCATCTTTTCGTCGCATGCCTGTTTATCCTCTGGCTGGTATATGTTTACACGCGTGAATGGATTTTTATCGAGAAGATATATTTCACGCTTATGGGATTTTTTCTCCTTTCGGCGACGGTGCATCCCTGGTATGTTACGTGGCTCGCGTTGATGCTGCCGCTGGTGATGCGGTGGAGCGGAGTGGCGTATATTACGCTTGTAAATCTCGCCAATATCGTCGTCATCGATTATAAGGCGTTGAAAATATGGCATCTATCGCCGCTTATCGAGATCGCTGAATATCTTCCTATCATCATCCTTGTTCTCCTCGAATTGAATTTTATTTTAAAATCTCGTGCGGTAACGGAGATACGCTCTTGAATTACTTCGAGGAACTGCGGAAATCAAACTCCGGATATTTCCGATATTTGATTCCCGTTATAGTTCTTGCCGCTCTTTCGCTCTATACATACGGCAGTATCGATTATGCGAATCCTGCCTATTCCACATGGGAATTGCACGATTACAGCCGGATGGCGGCGGCGTCTCCCCATCTCGATTTGTCGGTCAGGCAGCCATTTATCTACCGGCTCCTGGGACCGTTTCTCGCCGGGTTGTTGCCCGTTCCGGTCGGTCTTGGCTTTCATCTCCTCACATCTTTTTCCGCTGTGCTGCTGGCGGTTCTTTTTTTTCTGTATCTATCACGATCGATTAACGATCCTGCAATCGCTTGCCTGATGACCTGCGTATTTATTCTCAATAAATATCTGTTTGGATTTCCGGTGTGGAATTATTTTCAACTCGATGATATTCTCTCATTTATTGAAATAATCCTTTTGCTCTGGAACATGGAGCGCCAGAGGTGGCTGCTGTACGGTGTCGTGTTGTTTCTTGGCTCGCTCACCCGCGAGACGCCGATGCTGATGATTCCGGTTACGCTGGTATTTCTCATTGAGAAAAAAATCATAAGAACAGATTGGCGGCTGTTCCTTCTTTCCATTATCCCGGCGATAGGTTCGACGATCATGATGCGTGTTTTGATTGTTCCAACGGAAGGGAATACGATATGGGATGCTTTCGCAATGTACTCCGGAAAAACATTTTCCCCCGAAACCTGGTTTCGTCTTTTGATTAACTCTTTCATTCCGCTTTCGCTGATACCGGTTCTCTATTATAAGAGAACAGTGGAGTATCTCCGCCGGCATGTGTATGCTTTTGTCTTTATGCTGCTGGTGATCGTTTCGACCTTTTTCGGCCTCAATATCGAACGGTTAATGGCTCCGGCTTCCGTTATTTTTTATTCCTTAACGGGGTTAATCATTGCCGAGGAAATTAAAAATAATAAAGCGCTGATCTGGATTATTATGGTTTGCGCGGTATTGTCAAATCTCCATCATGCGTATGCGCGGTTTCCGCTTCCCCGCGAAGCGACCATTGCACTGTCCATTGCCTCCCTGATACTCGTAACAGCCGCCGTAGTGTTTTACAGGTTTAGGAATCAGGAGATTCCCACAATGATTATGTAAAGAGAATATTGCTATCCCACGGTTCTCAGATAGTTTAAACCGTCATCGCGATCCCGACTGCTGTCGGGATCGCAATGACTCCTACTACAGTCCGTAAGATAAAATAAATTGCCCTCCTGTGAGGTAATTTATAGTTTTTACGTCAATATCCTCCCTCACTCGGTTTGGGAATCAGGGGGCATTTTCGTATATTTTTATAAGCGATTATTTAATTTAACCGTAATAATTTGAAAGACTTACCGATGATTCATATAGCCGAAAGAATGAGTCGCCTTGGCACTGAAACTGCATTTGAAGTGCTGGCGAAAGCCCGCGCGCTGGAAGCGCAGGGTAAAAATATTATCCATCTTGAAATTGGTGAACCTGACTTTGACACTCCTCTGAATATTCGCAACGCTGCAAAAAAAGCTCTCGATGAAAGTTACACGCACTATGGACCCGCCGCGGGGCTGCCCCAGGCGCGCGCCGCAATTGCAAAGTACACGGCGTCGACGCGCGGGATAGAAGTTTCGCCCGATAACGTGGTCATCACACCCGGCGCCAAACCTATCATGTTCTTCCTCATCATCGCATGCGTGGACGAGGGCGACGAGGTGATCTATCCGAATCCCGGTTTTCCGATCTATGAATCCGTGATCGAGTTTGTGGGGGCGAAAGCCGTTCCCCTGCAGCTCAAGGAAGAAAAAGGATTCTCGTTCGATATAGAAGACCTGAAAAAGCTAATCACGAAGAAAACGCGCCTGCTGATCCTGAACTCGCCGCAAAATCCGACCGGCGGCGTGCTGAGCGAAAAAGATTTGCGGCAGATCGCCGAGCTTGCCATCAAACACGATATCATCGTCCTCTCGGACGAGGTGTATCACCGCATCGTGTACGACGGCTATAAGCATTTCAGCATAGCATCGCTGCCCGGCATGCAGGAGCGGACCGTGATCCTCGATGGCTTCTCCAAAACATTCGCGATGACCGGATGGCGTCTCGGGTGGGGAGTGATGCCCGAAGAGCTTGCGCAGAAAATCACGCGGCTGCAAACCAATGCGACGTCCTGCACGGCGAGTTTTTCACAGATTGCAGGAATAGAAGCGTTGACCGGACCTCAGAATGAAGTCGAGCGGATGGTCGGCGAGTTCAAGAAACGCCGCGATACCATTGTCGCCGGACTCAACGCCATCCCCGGCATCACCTGCCATAAGCCGTTGGGCGCATTTTATGTCTTCCCGAATGTTACCGGGCTGGGACGACTCGCGCGCGAGCTTGCGGATGTGATGCTATACGAAGCCGGCGTCGCCTGCCTTGCGGGGACGTCGTTCGGAAAGTTCGGCGAAGGGTACCTCCGGTTCTCCTACGCGAATTCCATCCCGAACATACAGAAAGCGCTTGAGCGGATTGAAAAAGTGGTGAAGGGCCAGACCGTCACCGCGTAACGTTGGGATACTTGAAAAATGTTAGAAGGGGTTTAAGGAATAAAGTTTCTTGAACCCTTTTTTAATTGCCTTTCCGGATTCAACCTGTTAGGTTGATGCAGAGTTCTTTCACCTCGCTACATGAGTAAAAAAGACGCTTTTTCTCTCAAAAATGATATTTCATTCCCGATATCTTGGCGCATGAAATGAATATACTTGACAATTTCCTGAAAATTCTTTAACCTTCTAACTGGCGACGGTTGCCTTATCTTGAAAATTATAAGAATTAATAATCGCGGATACTGCGTCACAAACATTTCGTAATCAATAGGACAACAACATTTTGAAATGCTATTTCTAACGCGGTGATTTGCCTATCAATGAAAGGATGAATATATGAAGATTCGGAATATACTCGTAGCCGCATTCGTATTTCTGATTTTGAATCTTAACGGTAATTCTCAATCTCGGAATGCCCCAAAACTTGCCATCCTGATCTCGGTCGATCAAATGTCGCCGGAATACTTCATTAGGTTTTCTTCCCAAATGAAAGGCGGCTTCCATAGATTATACACAAAGGGAATTGTATATCGTAATTGCAGCTTGGATTATGCCTACACAGAAACGGGTCCAGGTCATGCGACGATGGCAACGGGCTGCTTCCCAAACAAGCATGGTATTTATCAAAACGATTGGTGTAACCGGCGAACCCGGGATTCTATTTATTGCGTTCGAGACTCGTCTGCAAAACCTATTGATGGTCTCGGGGGATTTTGTTCGCCTCTAAACTTAAAAGTTACGACTATTGGCGACTGGCTTAAGGAGGTCTCGCCACTTTCTCGGGTTGTGTCGCTGTCCCTAAAAGACAGAGCCGCTGTTCTTATGGGAGGACATCTCCCGGATGTTGTTTGCTGGTACTCCAAAGATAGCGGAAAGTTTGTGAGCTCTTCCTATTACGGTAAACATCTGCCGGAATTCGTTCAACGCTTCGATGAGAGTAATTTTCTGGATTCAATCCCTCCGAGCTGGGAAAAACTCCCGACCGACTGCGATGCAATGACTTCGCCTGATTTAATGGAAGGAGAAAAGCGGTGGCTTGGCAAAAGTACTATTTTTCCACATGAGCTGCCTGAGAAATCCAGAAATAAACTCCTCCAGTTCACGCCATTCGGTGATTCTCTCGTCTTGGAGCTCGCCCTTGAAGGAATTAAACAAATGGGACTCGGTCGCAATAAGTATCCCGATCTTCTCTGCATCAGTCTCTCCTGTATGGATTATATAGGACATTACTTTGGGCCCAACTCGGTGGAAATGTGCGACCAGGTTGAGCGCCTTGATAAGTACCTTGGAAAATTCCTTGATGCTATCGACAACCACATGGGGAATGGTACATACGCGGTGATATTAACAAGCGACCACAGTATCCATCCGCTGCCGGAATATTCTACTCAGTATTTGCATAAAAACATGCAGCGTATAATTGATGAATATGACGTCAAACCGGCAATCCAGAAAGCGGACAGCATCCTGAAGCAAAGACTCAATGTTAAAGAAACGCTCATCGATCCGAGAGGTTTTCTTGAATATACAGCTGCCGAGGAGGCGGGATTCAAACCGGCGGATTTCGAGAAACAGGTTTACAGTGTTCTGAGAGAAATTAATTTCGTAAAGGACGTTTTTTTCCGCCGCGACCTTGTGGGCGCCAGACATGAAGCCCGCGCACATCTTGAGGAATTTCAAAAAAGCTATTATGCGATGAACGGTCCGGATTTCATAATCGATTTTAAGAATCAATATCTCTTAACGGACACAAGTTATCCGGCCAATCACGGGATGTTTTGTTCACATGTTCCCCTCATCGTATATGCAGGCGGAGGCAAAGCGATGAAGATTGACCGAAAAGTTCTCAGCGTTGATATTGCACCCACGCTTGCTCAGCTGCTCGGAATTTCTCCTCCGCCGGGCATAGATGGGAAGACGCTTAAAGAAGTTGCACAGGGATTCAAGATAAATTCCGAACGGTAGCGTGATTATCGATTTTATGTCGGCATCATTATTATTTTCATGAAGGAATATTGGGTATGAAAATCTCTATCGAGTGGGAAAAAATTGAGGCATTCTTCAAAAAGATGCTATCTTTCTTATGGGATCGTGATAGGAAAATTATCAAGTTGCCCACTCTAACGATGGTCGTCGTAGTAATTATCGGATTATTCGCCGTATTCGCTTTCCGCCGTTTATGGAATATGTATGAAGATGAGCGTCTGTTGCTTAGTTTTGGTTTCCTATCGATTGTTGTGCTTATCGGCTGGATGATCCAAAAAAATCGTTCTCGTCAAGCAAAGATGGTTATCATAAAAATTATCATGCCCTTATTAACAATTTTTCTCGCGGGTGTATCGTTGAACGGTCTGTTCCATCCCGAGCATATAAAAAAGAGAGTTGTTCTCGGGATAACCAACTATACTAGTTCGACGGGCGGCAAACTAAGTCAACGTGATTCGACCTTTGTCGTTTCTGCATCTAAGATTCTTGGACCTTTAGCTTCGACCTATCAATTTGATATGAAAATGATGGGGGTTGATTATGAGGATTTGCTTATAGCCTTGCACAAAGGGACGGTTGACCTGGCGAGCATATCGCCTTATACCTATATTTATTATTACAATAAAAATCATTATTGTGCAAAGGACAAGGATAAAGATCCATTTAGTGACTTTAGGACTGTTGGGCAGCAATATAATCAAGGAAGAGCATATTATTATTCAGGATTTTTGAAATTTCGTTTTGATAATTCCTTCGATAGTTTAGTTGAAATCACTCGCGACACAACTAAAGTGAAGTATCTGATTTTGAATCGTGAGCACAAATCGACCTCGACTTATATTATCCCGACGATCTATCTTGAACAACATGGCCGAGAGGATTTGGTAAATAATCATACTGAAATGACTCGATTAGAATTCATCCAAAAATTGAAACGTGATTCAGATTGGTGGCCTCCGGGGACAATTATCGCTTTTTCAAACGATGATTACGATAATTTAGATTCAGCTATCTCAAAGAGGTTAGATTATATCCGGATAGATTCGGTGCCAATTCCGTATGACCCCGTAATGATAAATGCGGAAAGATGGGATAAAGAAATTAAACCACATGAAAAAGAGATTAAGGACAGTTTTGGGGATATAATATCGTTCTATGACGAGCCTAATGAGACTTCGTGGGTTAACAAAAATAGTTACTTCATTGATTATGTCGAATCCGGGATTATTGTAGATTCAGTCCTTGTTGACAGTGCCGGCACTAGTGTTATTAAAAAAGAAAGCGACTCGGTTTATTTAGTAAAATTTTGTTCTGCGGCACAATTTATTTTACCCCCCTCCATTGCTTTAAAGAGCGAGACTGTTGATTTGTGCAGAGAAGATGATCAACGAGAATCGAAGAAACCAAACTATAATTTGATATATCCCATGTCGCTAACACCGGTAGGAACAGGCCGGTTGTTTAGAGATTCAAAAAGTAGCAGCATTCAAATGAAGGATTCATCCATATTTTATTCATTAAAGGATACGGTATTCACAGATCATAACCATCCGAACATCAAAAAGCTTCATGTCCACGTCCATAAAAGTGAACCTAGTTGGTTCGTCAAAATAATTTGTCGGATTGCCGGAATCTTTAAATGATCTTGAATTTTGAGCGGTGGGAAGCCATTGAAAGACGCTCCTGCGTCAGAGAATACCAACATTTCCGCATATTTCGTTAAACACATCCCCCACATATCGCCCGCTACGGGGCTCTGCCGCTATCAGGGTGCTCCTCGGCTATAGACATGTCGTCCCTCCGGGACTTTGTCTTACGTTGCCCCAACAATAACTGATAATGTCAGATGTTCTGGTTAACCTGTTTTCGGCATTTGAATTCACTTCGAATGCGTATAGGAACGTCCCCATCCTCTCGGAGCCTGCCCGATCTTGCTGTGCAGGCGGGGAGGGGGCAGGGGGTGGTCTAATGGAGCGAGCGGTAATTCATAGATAGAGGATATACTCAGGAACGAACCATAACGATTCTGTGCGCCCCGTCACTTGACAAATTTATAAAAATTCCGTATACTTTATCTGACTAAAGTGCCATGAGAAAGATAGATCGAAAAGATATTGACGAATTATACGCCGGAATCCTCACATTGAAGTCCGTAGAGGAGGCAAAGGCGTTCTTCCGCGATCTATTGACCGAAACGGAAATCCAGGAATTTGCCGAACGGTGGAAAGCCGCCCGTATGCTCGCTGAAGGGATCCCCTATACCCGTATCATAAAAGAAACGGGATTAAGCTCCACAACCGTGGCACGGGTCGCGCGCTGGGTAAAAAAAGGCACCGGCGGCTACCGCCTCGCCATCCAACGAACTCATAAAAGTAAATAATAATTTTTTTACTATCTAACTTTACTATACTAAAGTATGCTCGCTCATAATGGAAGATTAAAACTCGCTGTACAAAAGGAAGGTCGAATTACCGAAGACTCGCTGCGGCTCATCAAGGCGGCGGGTTTCGATCTCGAATTTCAAACGAGGTCTCTATTTTCACCCTGCAAAAACTTTCCGCTCGATCTCCTATCGATTCGGGATGATGATATACCGGAATATGTCCAGGACGGGGTGAGCGATCTCGGCATTGTCGGTGAAAATATTGTCATTGAAAAACACGCGAGCGTAAAAATTATCGAGCGGTTGGGTTTTGGATTTTGCAAGCTCGTCATCTGCGCGCCGAATTCCGGCGCGATCCGCTCCATCGCGCATTTAAAGGGACGCCGTATCGCAACGTCGTACCCGCATACGGTCAAACGGTTTCTTGCTTCAAATTCCATCACGGCAGAGGTGATTGAAATCAGCGGCTCCGTGGAAATTACTCCCGCTCTCGACGTTGCCGACGCCACCTGCGATATAATCTCCACCGGCAGCACCGCCCGTGTGCACGGGCTTGAGGTGATTCACACCGTCATCGAGTCGCAGGCGGTACTGATCGCGAACATAGCGTCGTTGAAAAGTTCAGGAAAGAAACTACACATCGACCGGCTCCTCACGCGGTTCAAAAGCTCTCTCGATGCGAGGGGCAAACGGTATGTGATGATGAACGCTCCTGTTGAAGCGGTTTCATCGATCAAGCGCCTTATCCCCGGCATGAAAAGTCCCACGATCATGCCGCTTGCCGATCCTGCAATGGTAGCGGTGCACTCTGTGGTTGCAGAAGACGTCTTCTGGGATGTTATCGAAAAATTGAAAAAAGTCGGCGCAACCGATCTCGTTGTTTTACCGATTGAAAAATTCATCGCGTAGCGTATGAGAACCTATAACCTTGATACTCTATCGCCTGATGAATTGGCAAACCTGTGTGTTCGTCCGTCCACCACGTATACTGATGTGCCTACGGTGGTTCACAGCATCCTGAAACAGGTCGCGTCGAACGGCGACGCGGCGCTGCGCGAGCTTACGGAAAAATTTGATAAAGCAATCATCAAAAAATTTCAGGTGTGCCAGGACGAACGGGAAAATGCGCGACGGATGGTTCCTGCGAATTTACAGGAAGCCGTCTCCCGTGCCTCAAAAAGCATTGAAATATTCCATCGGGCACAGATTCCATTGCCGATTACCGTTGAAACGACGCCCGGCGTCTCTTGCTCTAGGGTCTGGAAACCGATCAACAATGTCGGTTTGTATATTCCGGGCGGCACCGCGCCGTTAGTATCGACATTGTTAATGCTTGGAATTCCCGCGACAATTGCCGGTTGCCGGAACATCGTTGTCTGTACGCCCCCGCTCCCTTCCGGCGCAATTTCGCCTTCGATTTTATTTGCCGCGGAAACTCTGAACATCAAACAGATATATAAAGTGGGAGGCGCCCAGGCGATAGCAGCGATGGCGTTGGGCACCGAGTCGATCCCGAAGGTCGATAAAATTTTCGGACCGGGCAATAGGTATGTTGCCGCCGCGAAATTAGCGGTCACCCAGCCGCCCTATAACATTGCCATCGATGTCCATGCGGGTCCCACAGAAGTTTTGATTATAGCCGATGAGCACGCAAAGCCCTCATGGGTAGCGGCCGATCTCATTGCCCAGGCAGAACATGGGGAGGATTCACAGGTCATACTCGTTGCAACATCCCGGCAAATCGCAATTGCTATTGAAACCGAGATGATCAAACAAACTGCCTCTCTCTCCCGGAAGGAAATCGTGAGCAAGGCATTGGAAAAAAGTTTCTCCCTTATCGTGAATACGATCGATCAGGCGATTGAGTTCTCGAACCGGTACGCCCCCGAACATCTCCAGCTTGCCGTAGAACATCCGGAGAAATATCAAGACAGGATCACATCAGCCGGTTCGGTTTTTCTGGGGAACATTACCTCGGCGGTCTTCGGCGATTACGCATCCGGCACCAATCATACGCTGCCCACCAATGGCGCCGCGCGGTATTCCGGCGGCGTTACCGTTGAAAGCTTTATGAAACCCGTATTTTTTCAAACAGTAACCGAGCAGGGATTGAAAAACATCGCCAAAACAGTTTCCGTGCTTGCGGAAGCGGAAAACTTGGATGGTCATAAGAACGCAGCGCTTATCCGCGGGGTCGCGTTATGATTCAGGATTTGGTGAGAGGACATCTCAGGGAATTTAAGCCGTATCAATCGGCGAGAAGCGAGATGAAAGATATAAGCGCCGACCGCGAGTTTGTTTTTCTGGACGCAAATGAATTGGCGCTTGGTAGTCCCGTTGAGCTTAACGGACTGAAACTCAATCGTTATCCCGATCCGTATCAAAGAGAATTACGCGACGCGCTTGCTCAAAGCCATCAAGTTAATGCGGAATCCGTTTTTGTTGGCGTCGGCTCCGATGAAATTATCGATCTCCTCATTCGCTTATTCTGCGAGCCCGGGAAGGATGCCGTTCTTATTTTACAACCCACGTACGGCGTGTATGGCGTATCGGCTGCTTTAAACAATGTCCGCCGCATCGATGTTGAGCTGAACGAAAATTTCCACATCGATACCGAGAAAACACTCCGCGCGGTGACAAGCGAGACGAAACTTATTTTCTGCTGTACGCCGAACAATCCGACCGGCAACCTCCTGAACAAAAACGATATCATGAAACTTGCCGATGCGGCGGGCTGCATGGTCGTTATCGACGAAGCGTACGCGGAATTTGCCGATGCCGATCAGGTTATTCAACCAAAAAACGTCGCGAGCAAGGAAAATCTCATTATCCTGAAAACACTTTCGAAAGCATGGGGATCTGCGGGTATCCGTCTCGGTTATTGCGTCGGTCATCCCGATCTTATTGCGTATCTTCTCCGGATCAAAGCGCCGTATAATATAAATACCGTAACCTCATCGCTGGCGTTGAATGTACTTTCATCCGGAAATTTTATGTGCACGGCGGTTGCGACCATCAGGAAAGAAAAAGAGAAGTTAATAAACATCCTTCGAACTTATAAAGACGTCGTCCATATTTATCCGAGCGACGCAAATTTCATTCTGGTTAAATTTCGCGACGCCGAGCGTGCATATGAGAAACTTCTTCAAGGAGGAATTCTTGTCCGAAGAAGAGTCGAGCCACGATTAAAAAATTGCCTGCGGATTACCATCGGATCTGAAGAAGAAAATATTCTGCTCACTCAAATTCTTTCGGAGATGAAATGAAGAAAGTTGTCTTCGTAGACAGAGATGGAACCATTATTCGCGAACCGGCGGATAAACAAATCGATTCTCTCCAAAAACTGGAATTTATCCCCGGCATCATCTCCGGTTTGCGTCTCCTTGCCGATTCAGGTTTCGCTCTCGTCATGGTGAGCAACCAGGACGGGCTGGGTACGCGATCATATCCCCGGAAATCGTTTGAGGAAGTCCAGAAGAAAATCATCGGGTTGCTGCGCGGTGAAGGAATAGAATTCGAAAAGATATTTATTTGTCCGCATCACGCTAATGTTGGCTGTGATTGCCGCAAGCCAAAAACCGGATTAGTCGATGGATACGTCAAAAAAAATAAGATCGATAAGGGGAATTCGTTCGTCCTCGGAGACCGTGATGCCGATGTTGAATTCGCCATAAATCTTTGCGTACGCTCTGTGCGAATCGGCGCCGGTAAAATCAAATCTAAACCGGAATACCAAACTCCGGATGCCTATCAAGCATGCGCGTATATTGCAGCGTCAGCCCGTAACGCAACAATTGAAAGAAAATCTAATGAGACGGAAATATCGGTCACCGTTGCGGTCGATGGAAAAGGGGTTTACGATATCTCGACGGGGATTGAATTCTTCGATCACATGCTCGCGCAATTGGCGCGTCATTCAAGAATGGATATCACTATTCGTGCCAAAGGCGATCTTGGGATCGATGAACATCATACCGTTGAAGATACGGGCATCGTCTTCGGCAACGCGCTGAGGCAGGCGCTGGGCGATAAACGCGGGATAGACCGTTTCGCATTTGCAGCTCCGCTCGATGAAGCTCTCGCATCCGTTGTGATCGATCTGAGCGGAAGGAGGCATCTCTCGTTCGATTGCGCCTTCAAGCGTGAATACATCGGCGAACTTCCTACCGAGCTGATAGAAGATTTTTTTAAGGGGTTTGCGGATGGTTTGGGCGCGACGATTCATATTTCCTGCAAAGGGAGAAACGAACATCATAAAGCCGAAGCGATCTTCAAAGCCGTGGCGCTTGCACTCCGCTCGGCAGCGCGGATCGATTCCCGCACGCGATCATTATTGCCAACAACAAAGGGGACGCTATGATCGGATTAATCGATTACGCTTCCGGAAATATTACCAGCGTTTCGAATGCCCTGGCTGCAATTGGAGTGGAGTTTATAGTTTCGAATCGAAGCGCGGAACTGGAAACATGCAGCGGAATTATTCTTCCGGGAGTGGGCGCCGCGCCGAAGGCGATGGAATCGATTGAAAATAATAATCTCGCCGAATTCCTTCGATCCTGCCGCGTGCCCTTGCTGGGAATTTGCCTGGGCATGGAGCTTCTCTACGAAAGGTCCGAAGAAGGGAATACTCCCTGTCTCGGATTGTTGAGCGGGCGGGTTAAAAAATTCAACTCTGAAACTCAAAAAATTCCGCACATGGGATGGAATAATGTTCATTGCCTGGGAGAAAATTCTCTGGTTGATGAGATCGGCAACGTCGGTTATTTTTATTTCGCGCATTCGTATTATGTTTCGCCCGATAGCTACACCACGGCAATTTCGGAAGCGGGTATTTCATTCGCTTCCATGGTACAGGAATGGAATTATTACGGCGTTCAGTTTCATCCCGAAAAATCGGGCGAGGCGGGTTTACGGCTCTTAAAGAAATTCTGCGGCTTATGCAAATAATCCCCGCAATAGATATTATCGATAATACCTGCGTCCGGTTGAGCGAAGGCGATTTCTCAAACACGAAAACGTATAATATTACCCCAAAGGAAAAAGCGCGGGAATTTCAGCAAGCGGGCGCGACGTGGATTCATGTTGTTGATCTGGAAGGAGCCAGAAATAAACGTATCGTGAACTGGAAAGCTATCGCTGAAATTTGCTCCATCAACAATCTCCATCTCCAGCTTGGGGGAGGAATCAGATCGTACGACGATATTCAGCGATTGTTATCACTCGGCGTTAAACGCATTGTTATAGGAAGTCTCGCGGTGCAATCTCCCGGTATTATAATAGATTGGGTTCGCCGGATTGGATGTTCTGTTTTTGTTATCGCGCTGGATATTAAGGACGGAAAGATTGCCACGAACGGCTGGATTGAAACCGACGCTGCTCCCCTCGGCGACGTCGTAAAGACGATGACTTCTGCCGGCATCAGGAGATTCCTTTCGACCGATATCCGGCGGGATGGAATGTTAGAAGGTCCGAACATAGAACTCTATAAAAATTTGGTGCAACAATATCCCAAAGTGAAATGGTACGCATCGGGCGGCGTTCGATCCATCGAGGATATTGAATCGCTGGAACGAACCGGCGTCGAAGGCGCGATTGTCGGCAAGGCAATCTATGAAAACCGGATCGATATTAACGCTCTCTGGAAATCCTGATGCTGACCCGGAGAATCATACCCTGTCTCGACGTTTTGCGCGGGCGCGTCGTTAAAGGGCGCCGGTTTAAAAATCTGTTCGACGCGGGCGATCCGGTTGAGCTGGCGTCGCTCTATTCCCGGTCGGGGGCGGATGAAATTGTTGTGCTTGATATTTCGGCGACACTGGAAGAACGCAAACCATTTTTTGAAATCGTAACGAAAATCGCAAAAGAAGTTGCAATCCCTCTTACGGTAGGCGGAGGCATCCGCGCACTCGATGATATTGTGAATGTGCTCCATTGCGGCGCCGATAAAGTTTCGCTCAATACGATACTGACGCAGAACCCGAACTTGCTTGGCGAAGCGGTTGACCGGGTCGGCTCGCAGGCGTTGGTTGCCGCAATCGACGCCAAAAGAAATAACCGCGGATGGATTATTCATACGAGAAGCGGAACGACCGAAACCGTGATAGACGCGGTTGAATGGGCTAAAAAAGTTGTGGGGCAGGGGGCCGGCGAGATACTCGTCACCTCTATCGATAACGACGGCATGAAAGGGGGCTATGATACCGAGTTATTGAAAGCTCTCTCATCCGCAGTAAAAGTTCCGATTGTTGCCTCGGGAGGGGCTGGAACGATGGAACATATGTTTGAAGCGTTATCGCAAGGATGCGCCGACGCAGTATTGGCGGCGAGCATATTTCATTTTCATGAAATCGAAATTCCAACCCTGAAGCATTTCCTTCTTGCAAAGGGATTACCCATTCGCATCTGAGGAGAATTCATGCTCGATAAATTAAATTTTGAAAAAATGAACGGCGTCATTCCCGCGATCGTCCAGCACGCGGAAACAGGCACGGTGCTGATGACCGGTTTCATGAACCGCGACGCGTTGGACCGGACTACCGCCGAACGGCAGGTGGTATTCTGGAGCCGCACAAAAGGTCGCCTCTGGAAAAAAGGGGAGACCTCCGGTAATTTTCTTGATGTGGTAGCGATCCATGAGGATTGCGATTCGGACGCGGTGCTGATACTTGCAAAACCGCGCGGTCCCGTGTGCCATACCGGCGCGCAAAGCTGTTTTGGCGATGAAGGTACTGGTTCCGGAATTGAAATTTTGTGGAAACTGATTTCAATAATCCGCGATAGAAAGACGAAACTCCCTTCCGAATCATACACAGCGAAATTATTTTCTAAAGGCGTCGCGAAGATCGGACAAAAAGTCGGCGAGGAGGGCGTAGAGCTTGCCATCGCCGCCCAGTACGATGATAAACAGCGGTGCATCGAGGAAGCCGCCGATCTCCTCTATCATACGCTGGTCTTACTCGAAGCAAAAGATATAACTATCACCTCGGTGTTCGAGGAGTTAGGGAAGAGGATGACGAAATAAATATTTGGCAAGTCAGTTTCCCTGCGTCCCCGTTGACCAAATTGCCACATCATCGGGTCCGTAGATGACAAGGTTCCCGTCATCCTGAACTTTGAGGTAAGCGCCGGGATGGTTATCGGTTTTGCTGCTCCATGCCGCGCTTCCATCGGGAGCGAGGAGCACCAGATTTCCATCCTCCTGCATCAGCACCTGCTGAACGGGCAAACATTGCAAACCTGCGCTCCATAATTCAACATTGGAATCTTTATATAACACGAAATTCCCATCTCCCTGCAAGACAATGCAATATTGACCCTTCGAAGAAAAGAGAGTATCGCCGAGGTTTAAACTTTCCCCTCCATTTAAACGGTCGAGAGTACTATTGCTTATTTTCCCTTTGACATACGATCCCGTTAATGGTTTCAGCGGGGTATTTTCAGTAATACCCTTCTTTAATGCCGTTCCATGGCTGGAACCTCCCGTAATTAAATTTACCTTTGCTGGATCCATCATACTACGCATGGGCTCATTTTGGATTATACCGCTATTAAAATGTGAAGCCGCCATAGAATTGGAGGGTCTTATATTTCGCGGTGTATTCCACCACAAAGAATATTTTGTTGCAATTCTTCTGGTACTATCGTATGTGACATCGCCGAGTCCGCCGGTGTGATTCTGCTGGGGTTCGGCGTTGACCACCACGAGGAGGTGATTGGGATTATCCTGCGGTTCCGGCGTTTCTCGCATGCAAATATTTTGCACTATATCGTCATTTCGCGAATAACGGAAACCGTCTGACGCGGTTGAACGCGGAGGGGGCCATACCTCGAAGCGCATCGTTCCGCCGTTCCATGCTCCGGTCACAACCACTTTCGCTTCGGATTTTTTGTCGGCAATGTGAGTGCTGACAAACATTTCGATAGGATGAAGTTCGGTATGAAAACTTGTATGACCCACGTCGACGATCCAGCGTCCCGCAGCCGTTATGCGATCGCCTGGCTCGGGCCTGTAATCGGTCGGGATGCACCAGGTCTCTATCTCGCACGGGAGGAAATCTATTTCATCCTCATCCCCTTGTCCGTATACTCCACCGCGCATAAAGTTATATTCCGGATCGGTATTGATGAAAAAACACCAATCGGAACACATGCCTCCTTCAGTGTTGAACATACCGCATCCGTTCCAAGCATACAAGTAGGGTAAACTTCCGGTCCAATATCCATCAGGTAACCCCGAATGATCCCCGGCGTAATCGCCGCCGGATAACCAGCTATTCGTTACAATGCCTTCTACGTATGAACTGGTCCAGGGAATGGTGTTGTCCCGATCGTCATTGTTAGGATGTCCGTTCCATGCGAGATTTTTCAATGTCGGATTTGGATCTTGAATTAACTGTGTGCCCGACATGATCATGTCCCAGTTATAGGGGTTGCCGTGTCCATCGTTTTTCTGGCCGTAGTCATGTTGCGGATCATTGATCGGCAAAATTGTCTGCCATTCCGGACAACCACCCATAAGTTTATCGGCATTTGTCGGATACACGCCGTCATTAAGGGCACCGCAGCCGCCGCGGCTGATTACAGGAAATCCTGCGAACATAGAAAGGAATGACCATGTCGAAAGAACAGTATAATCATTCAATGAATATGCCATTGTGTTGGGGAAGAGCGTCGTTTGGTGTTTGAATAAATTTGATTCTTCGTTCTCCTCGGGATTTTGATTATTAAGAAATATTTCCCAATCGTATAACGGATCGCCCCAGATATGCGCTTTTGCCGGTAACTTCAATACAAACCACCTCGGCTGCGGACTTAAGCCGCTGCCGGCAGGATAGACGACCTGCGGGGGTTTCCAATTTTCGAGATGTTTATTATTCTCCTGTATTTGTGCAAATGTCGAATCACCATTTACCTTAAAATTCTTTTCGTCCCTTATGTTAAAAAGATTTTTACCAACATACTGGAGAAGCGTATACTTCCTCTTTTCTTTTGTTTCCAGATGCAGAAGCCGAAAGGGCTTAAGTTCTGTTCCATTTGGAGCGGGCGTGGTATTATCCCACGCCCAATTTTCTCCGTCATGATCGTATGCATAATAAGAATTATACCGTATCGGAAGATTTTCCGGGGAGCAGGAAATATAGATGTTTCCGTCAGCTTGCATCTCGATTGAATTATTGTACGCTGATTTATTATTGAGAACCTGAAAATAAGGAATGCCGTTGCCGCCGGACCAGTCATCAACGGGAGTACCGAGATCGATGTTTTGATTTGCCAGGAGCAATTTCCGGATATCTTCCACAAGAAAATACCACGTGTTGATGGTAAATGTGCCGATATTGCTTTCTACCAGTTTATAATTTGTATTGAGTTTCGTATTGACCGGGTGGAGAACCACTTTCCATGCATAGGTATCCAGATTGTGAAATGCCGGCGGGTTAGGAATTTGGCTAAAATTAAACGAGCATGTGATTGCGGCAGGATTTGGAACGGTAGTCCATTTCTGAATAATTGCGTTGGTGAGCGAGACGTCGGTTAATAGTGTATTTCCATTCAACGCGTCGAGAGGGGTTTGCCCTTTCTCCACATGGGCTATCTTCAACTGCCACGTGAACGAGGTATTGTTCGGATAAGGGGAGTAAAAATAATTGTACGGTTTATTTTGCTTAATAATTGTTTTGCCTGTCCCCTGCATCGTTCCCTCTTTATTAATTAAGGTGAGCGTATCGGTGTTGCTCGCAGCATTAGGGCAGTTCATAACGTCGTATTCCCACGAGAGCGTAGGCAATGTATCGGAAACCATCTGTGCATCTTCCGGAGATAACAAGACCACCTGATCGGAGCAGGGAAGTGGATTGACTGTTTTCATCATTTGTTTGGGTTTTTGGAGCGCTGAAACTGTTTTTTGTAATTTCGACTTCGTTTGGGCATGGCAGAAATTTGGTACAACCTTATATAATAGAAGAGAAGTCAGAATAACGCTCAGGATAATGGATGAAAAGTTACCCGGACGTATGTTATTAATTTTTTTACTCATTGTTGATTATTGATTAAAATAATGCATTTTTGTTATCGGGATAGATTTATCTCTACGGAGATATATCCATTCCGTGTCGTAAAATGTGAGAAATATGAATTCGTTCTAATGTAGTTAAAGGATGATATCAACGGATATTCTCCCCCCAATGCAGATAATAATGGAGTTATCACTTGATTATACCCGATACTTGAATCCTGTTAATTTAATTGTATTTTCGATTCTTGTCAAGAGTACGGTGCTAAATTAGAATAAATTAATACCTCGTGTTGCAAGTTCACCATTTAATTATAGACAATCGAGTTGAATCTCGTCTTTTTTGTTTTCACACCTAAAACCGTTACATTAGGTAAATTATTCAAAGGATTTGTTGATATCGTGTCTGATATTGTTCTGATTATCTGCGGGTTGTTGTTGATCGCGAATTGCGTGTTGCTGTTCCTGATTTATACACGTCTTTCACGCATCGGGTCGCAGGATAAAACCGAAAATCTTATACTTTCGCTGAAAGAAAGCGGGGAGAGGACGGAACGATTGCTCCTTGCCGAGCTGGCGAAAAACAGAGGCGAAATGAGCAACTCGATCAAAGATTTCACGGACTCATTACTCTCACGTACGAGTGAAATAGCCGGGCTTCAAAAAAATCAGCTCGATACATTCTCATCTCAGCTGACAAATCTCACCCAGACAAACGAACAAAAATTTGAAACGCTCCGCCAGGCAGTCGAATCCCGTTTGAAAATTATCCAGGATGATAACAGCGCGAAACTTGAACAGATTCGCTCAACGGTGGATGAAAAACTTCACGCAACGCTTGAACAACGGCTCGGAGAATCGTTCAAACAGGTCAGCGAGCGGTTAGAGCAGGTGCAGCGCGGATTGGGAGAAATGCAATCTCTGGCGTCCGGCGTCGGCGATCTGAAAAAAGTGCTGACCAATGTAAAAACCCGCGGAACGTGGGGTGAAATTCAGCTCGGAAATCTGTTGGAACAGGTTCTCACCGCCGAACAATATGCCCGGAATATTGCAACCAAGCCGGGAAGCAACGACCGGGTCGAGTTTGCCATCAAACTGCCCGGAAGGAATGCTGCAAACGGTGAAAATGTTTGGCTCCCCATCGATGCAAAATTTCCGCGCGAGGATTATGAAAAATTAATTGAAGCGCAGGAGCTTGCCGATCCCGTCCTCGCCGATGAGGCGGGGAAAAACCTTGAGAACCGGGTGAAGCTGGAAGCAAAATCAATCAAAGAAAAATACCTTGATCCGCCGCACACGACTGATTTTGGCATCATGTATCTTCCCACCGAAGGATTATACGCCGAAGTGCTGCGGCGCAATGCCTTGTGTGATATTATCCAAAGAGAACATCGCGTCCTCATTACTGGACCGACCACGCTTACCGCTTTGCTCAATAGTTTGCAAATGGGATTTCGCACACTGGCGATCGAGAAACGTTCGAGCGAGGTTTGGACGCTGCTGGCAACTGTGAAAACGGAATTCGGCAGATTCGGCGACGTGCTGGATAAAACTCAGAAAAAATTGCAGGAGGCAAGCAACACAATCGAAAGCGCGGCGACGCGTTCGCGCGCGATTGAAAGGAAATTAAAAGAGGTGCAAGCATCACCCGTTCAGAATCCTCCGGAATTATATGAACCGTCCAAAACTGAAATCAGCGACGATCCAACGGTATAAGACAATAGTCCCTCTTACGGTTCCCCTTGTCCATGAAATCTGAAAAGCGTATGAACGATTTTGCCGATTTAAGAAGCATCCTGCCTGAGGCAATCCAGGAAGAATTACGAAAAATGGAACACCAAGAAAAACATAACGGGCACGACGGCAAAGGAAAAATCGTTCGCATCCGTCTGGAGAAGAAAAATCGGAAAGGAAAAACCGTCACCGTGATATCCGGCTTTCAGCACAATCCTCAAACAATGGAGGAGATTGCTAAAATTTTAAAAGAGTATTGCGGCGCAGGCGGAACCGTAAAAAGCTTGGAGATAGAAATCCAGGGCGATCAGCGGAAAAAAACCGCTGAAAAACTTGGAGCGATGAATTATATCGTAAAGGGGTAAATCACCACTATTTAAGCGGGGAAATTGGCACAGTAATCGGCTATCAACTTTCCGTGCAACGCGGCAGCAAGTCATGGAGAGTATTATCGGGAAGGTTCGGTTTCAACTATTCTATTATAAGAAAGGATGTAGCATGAATCATTGTGTAAGATGTTCGGTTGTCCTTTTTTTCTATTTAATTTTGTGTGCAGCGGTTGAGGCGCAAAACGTCACCACAACCGATTATCAACCCGCAATCAGCTCCGCGAAACAACTTCGCGTGGATGCGAACTGGAACTGGTCGCAGGCGGGAAATATCCCCACCGGAAATTCTTTCTATTCATTTCTTACCCTCAATAAATTTTACAGCTCCCTGCCGTTTGCCTGGTTTTTAAACGCCTATGGTTCGACGTACAAGATATTAGATTCCAACTGGTTGTACTCATCGCATATCGACGGCGAGGTGAGAAAATATATCTGGGACGATATGGACTGGTTCGGGTCTTCAACAATCACGTTTGAAAAAAACAACGGCGATATTCAACCGGAGGTCAGCGCCCGTGTTGCAGCCGGGTACGGACGTTATATCGATGCGACCGCGCTTGCCAAAGCCGTGAGAATCGAAGATCATTTATTGACGGAGAAAGTGATCAAAGATTTTCTGCCGAAAGAATCGATGATTAAGATCGCGAATATCATCGAGCGTCAGGATGAGTACAACAACCTGTACGGCACAACGTATGAGGTACAATGGTTTGCGGATATTGAGAAAGAGATAAAATCATCGGGGCTGCTTGTTGGTGAAAATCTTGGGGCGATTGGATTGTACCGCATCCGGCAGGTATTGCTGCCGCTGCAAAACACGGAAATTGTCAACAGCCGCTTTTACGGATGGGACCTGAGCGCGGGAGTGGAGTATGCGTTTATGAACCGCATGGATACCACAGAATCTCCCAATCTTTCGTTAGCCGGGCATTATGCATATCCCATCGATTGGTCGATGCAGGCAAGGGCGAGCGTGAAAGTAAATTCGCCCATGGACAGCTCTTTCACAAAGTCCGTGGTGGTTGTAGGCGAAGCGGATTATCTGTACGAGTTGTCGAGCCGGATCAATTTCACGACAAGTTATATTCTCACCTACTGGAAATCGCCCAATGGCGATGCGACCAGAACGCATCAAGCCGTCGCCTCATTTTTATTTTATATCGAAAATAATATTTACTACAATCTTTCCGCAAGTTTAACGAGAGTCGGTGCAAATCCGGCTGTCCAGTCTATTAATATGGGTTTGCAATACAATTTATTTCATTAAGTATTGCGATGGTTATCCTCAATAAATAAATCCTCCGATGCCGATACTGATAGTCAAAATTGATGACTCACCCCCTTCAATATATCCCATAAGATAACTTACTTCAAGGGGTATTACCCAGTCTTTGCCAACCCGATTTAATAACCAAAATCCAAATTTTAGAATAGTTCCGGTTTGGGTTGTTGTTGTAGTGATTTGTTGATCATAATATCCTTGTGAAGACGTGGTTACGCTCCCACCTCCAATATTTACGCCCATACTCAACCAATGCCAAATCCTTTGCTGATAAAGTAGATAATATTCGGGGCGAACGTACCGGCGGTCTCTGTTGGATGAGTATCCGCGGTGATAGCGAAGCTTCCTAATCCGGATAATAAAGTGCTTCCCTGTGCGGTCGGATAATTATCACCGGGAATGCCAGTATTATTTGGCGCTGCTGCATAACTATCCTCATCATTCAAGGTGGAATGAAATCGATTGAGTGATCCATACACATGGGAGAGTGCCCGGTCTAATGTTTGACCTGATGTTGTTTGTAATAATAGATTTGTTAGAAGGAAGATTATTATTTTACACCTATTGTATTTGTTCATATTATTTTTCTTTCGTTGAAAGTATCCTGTAGGAAAACGAATCGTAAAATAATATAACAAAATTCATGAAAAAGTCAATCGTATGAATATTATGGAGTAAGGATTTTAGAAAGATCTTCGCAGATCCGGTCATGAATCAACTACCCATTAATTTTCGTATATTAGATATCATTAAAAGAAAGGAAATTTGAATGAAACGCGGCACAATGATCATTTTGGGAGTGTTAGCCGTCATCCTGTTCATCGCGTTCAGTCTTGTGGGATGGTACACGCGCACCTATAACTCGTTTGTCACACTTGACGAAGGGGTGAAGCAATCATGGAGCCAGGTGCAGAATCAGTACCAGCGGAGATCGGATTTAATTCCTAATCTCGTTGAGGTGGTAAAAGGGTACGCGGCGCATGAGAGCAAAGTTTTTATCGACGTCGCGGAAGCGCGCGCGGGCGTCGGCAAAATGACCGTAACGGCAGAGGTGTTGAACGATCCCCAGCTTTTTCAAAAATTTCAAGCGGCGCAGGGCGCGTTAAGTTCTGCGCTATCACGGCTCCTTGCGGTTGCCGAGAATTATCCCCAGTTGAAAGCGAATGAAAATTTTCTCCAGCTTCAATCGCAGTTAGAGGGAACGGAGAACCGCATCGCAGTCGAACGCAAACGGTTTAACGAAGTTGTGCAGGAGTATAATACCAGGGTTCGTATGTTCCCGGCATCGATGATTGCAGGAATGCAGGGTTTTGCGCAAAAACCATACTTCCAGGCGGAAGCCGGCGCCGAGAAAGCGCCTAAAGTGAGTTTTTAATGTCTCCATCCCTCTATCATTATGCATTATGAATAAATCGGCTATCCTCATTCTTGCCGTTCTTCTCTGCGGTGGTTTGTGCTATGCGGGAGATCAGCAGTTGGCTATCCCTGAAATTCACAAGCGGGTAACAGATCTTAGCGGGACTCTTTCTGCCGGAGATGCTCAGGCGCTGGAAGCAAAACTTGCGCAGTTTGAACAGGAAACGTCGAATCAAATTGTGATTCTCATGATTCCGTCGCTGGAAGGGCAGAGTCTGGAAGATTATTCGATGCAGGTTGCTGAAAAAAATAAATTGGGAAAAAAAGAGCGCAATAACGGGGTGCTCCTCATCGTTGCTAAAGATGAGCATCAAATGCGAATCGAGGTTGGGTATGGACTCGAAGGCGCTCTCACCGACGCATTGAGCAGCGAAATCATCCGGAACGTTATTACTCCCAAATTCAGGGATGGCGATTATGCCGGCGGATTGAACGCCGGGGTGCAGGCAATCATCGATGTAACAAAAGGCGAGTATAAAGGGGAAGAAGAGCAAAACCCACGCGCGAGAAGAAGGTTTAATCCCTTGAGTATCTTCATTTTATTTATGATTGCGAACTTTTTTTTCCGGATATTTATGACAGGCAGGAAACATGTCGTCGGCTCGCGCGGTTACACTTCAACGTTTCCGTGGTGGTGGGGTGGTTTTGGCGGCGGCGGGTTCGGCGGTGGTGGTGGATTTGGCGGAGGGGGATTCGGAGG
>JBIOHP010000005.1:0-201618 GCA_044449065.1 Bacteroidota bacterium | reverse complement strand
CAAACAATTGCTCGAAGTGTTTGGTGGGGGTTCAAACGAAACAAAATCAAAACTGGTCATCCTTCGCGATCAGTCAATTCCACTAAAATAAATCTTTACAATGAATATTTATTCACGAAACCCACATTTTTCAACAACCTGTTAGATCCTTGATAGGGTAGCGCTAATCGTTCTCCCCGGAACCGGGAGTTGTGATCGATGAAATGTATTCATTGTTCCCTCCATCTCTATGGGGTCGGAGGCGTCACGCCGTTCGAGCGATCTGACCCACTTTACGTTATTTGGGCACCCTCCATAAATTATATATTCCAGCGCAAAAGAATATTATATTTGCCAGCCATGCGGTAAGCATGGGATTAAGGTCGCCATTATAGCCAAACGCCTGGCTAACCTTCAGGAAAATCATATATAAAAAACAAATCGCTACCGCAATACCGAATTCCACTCCCAATCCTCCTCTCCGTTTGATTGATGAAAACGGGACGCCGAACAGCACAACGATAAAGCTTGCAAAGGGGAACGCGATCTTGCCATACAGGTCAACGAGCCATTGCGATACGTCGTGTCCGGCGCGTTGCTGATTTTTAATGAATGTTTGTAGATCGGGATAGTTCATCTCATCGGGTTTTTCTTGTTTCTTTCGTATATCATCCGCTGAAAAGTTGAGGTTGGGAATTGGCAGGGATACAAACCGTTCAATATGTTCCTGGTTATCTGTAAATTCGCGTCGAATGCCGTCCATGAGCGACCATGTCTTTACGGATTCATCCCATTGCAACCGGTTTCCATCATAACGGGTTCGGAGTTTTGTCGGATCATCGGAAGAAAAATCCTGTATACTCACATTATAGGCAGTGTTGTGAGCTCCATCGAAACTACCGATGGATAGGATTCGCGTGGGACTATCCTGGATGAATATGTTATTATTCGCCAGATCTTCGATGTTCTTTTGAAAATACACACGCCCAATATCAAATTTCTTTTTATTTGCATAAGGCACCACCCATCCGTTAAAATATACCATTGCTCCGCTTACTATTAGTGAAAAAACAAGCAGAGGAGCCATAAATCTATACAAGCTTTGGCCCGCGGATTTAAGCGCCGTGAGTTCATTAAATGTTGAAAGACGTCCGGTGGTGAACAGCGCCGACATCAACATCGCAACCGGTATCATCAACTTGATGATCTCCGGAATAAAATAGATATAATAAACGAAGACAATGGAAAAACTGACATTATGATCAAGGAAGTCGTCCAAATTTTCCATCAGATCCACCACTACGAAGATTATAGTAAATGCAAAGAGCGCAAAGATCGCCGTCAGGATGAATTGCCGCAATATGTATCGATCAATACGTTTCATTGCAGCGTAGAGGGATAATTATCCGAACACATTAAGCTTGATAAATTTTTTTCTTCGATCATCCTACTCCGGATCGGGTTCAGATGATCGTAAGATTTTTGGGATAAACTTTCGTAGCGATTCCCAGCGTATATAAGGGTTCTCCTGTGCGATGCGAATCGTTAAATATGCTCCCAGCAGTGCAAGAATAATATTAGCGATCCACATCCCCAGCCAGGGGGAAAGCATGCCCCGCTTGGCGAGTTTTTCACCCCACATAAGGCATGACCAATAAAGAAGAAAAAATCCGATGCTCAATGTGGCTGCTACGCCAAAAGTTCCTTTTCTTGCCATAATGCCGAGCGGAGCGCCAATGAAGACAAAAACGAGACACGCCACCGGGATTGAATATTTTTTATATATCTCAACAAGATATGCATCCACATGATCTTCGTTATCTTTGAAATATAATACCTGACTGTTTATATAGTTCAAAATGCTATTGGCTTGCGTGAGCGCACGTTGAGTCGAGGATTGCCGTTGCCCCTGGTAATAGATCGGGGTTGCGATGGCGGGAGGCGGAGGAGAAGGATTGAATGGTTCCGACGCAGTGACGTTGAGTTGATTCCTTGCAACTGAATTTGTATGCCGGATGCTATCTACAAAGCTCTGCATTGTTCGTGCGCTCAATTCTCTATCGCCGCGGCCATACCGCTCTTCGTCGGATCGCTCAAAATCGAACCCCTCGACATTCATAACGATACGATGATTCACAAATCTCATCCGCTGGTAAGTATTCTTATTGGAAATTTCAACCTGATGTATTTCACCGTTCTGAATATCCATGATTAATCTGCGGTAGTCCGGCGTGAAGGATACCCTACCTCGATCGCCTGTAATGACCACATTCAGATTGGGATTCGTGTAATCGTAAATGGTTATTCCCTCCAAATCATTCGATTGCTCGTATCTTTTCCGAACCAGGATACTGTAGCCGCTAATATCGTCGTTGAATAATCCGGGGACGATTGTCAGCGTTGGTTTCTTCTGACGAATATCGATGAGCAGGGTCTTTGCCATGTGGTTGGCTTCGGGGAGGACGTCGTTATTGAACTGGATCATCCCATAGGTCAGCAGAACTGCGGCAAGTACCACAGGAGCCATCATGCGGTAAAGACTCATTCCACTTGCCTTCATCGCAGTGATTTCATTCGTGGAAGACATGCCGCCAAATGCCATCAGGGTAGCGACAAGGACCGACATCGGCACTGCAAGCACGACCATCCATGCAAGGTTTAACACCATGAGCTCTGCAATAACCCACCCGCTGAGCCCCTTTCCGACAAATTGATCGATATACTTCATCACATACTGGAGAAGGAAGATGAACATAATGGTGATGAAGGAAAAAGTGAATGGGCCTATGTGCGCGCGCAGTATGTGACGATAAAATTTCATATTGTTACTACCTAATATAGTCTGTTCGGAGCATTTATTCAAGGACTCAATAAATTCTATTCTTGCTTATTGTTTTAAGATTATCTATTTTAACTTTCAAAGAACATCTGACGATGCATAAATACTCTATTACATTGAAATGGCAGAAGACCCTTCATTATTAAACAGCATTCGGTATAATGTTCTATTCGAAACCGCAAGCGAGGAAACTCTCCGGGAAATCCTGAAAAATATTCAAGTGTTAAGCGTCCGGGAAGGAGAAATTATTTTTGAAGATGAAAGCAGCGGCGGATGCCTCTATCTTTTGCTGACCGGCAGCGTGAAAGTGACCAAGATAACGAAGCGAGGTGATGAAGCAATTCTCGCTATTCTTCATTCGGGAGATTTTTTCGGAGAGCTTGAACTTATCGATGGACGCCCCCGTTCAGCCCGTGCCGTAGCCATTTCTCACTGCAAGGTAGCAATCCTGTATCAGCAGCAATTCGATGATATTCTAAAACGGGATCATAATTTTATGGTCAATCTCCTCAGGATGTTGAGTTTGCGGTTGAGGACGAGCGATCAAATGGTTATTCTCCATTCCGAGCGGCATGTTGCGGCGCTTCAGCTCCAAATCGATAAAATGCACAAGTTGATCGAGGCGTCAAAAACTGTTAACTCCACGCTCGATACGGATAAATTATTATCTATTATTTTGCAAACCGCCACGGCAACGGTGAGAGCTGACCGGGGAACGTTATATCTCATCGATGAAATAAAGGGGGAACTCTGGTCTAAAGTTCTTCAGGGTAAGGAAATGGTGGAGATCCGTCTCCCGATCGGGAAAGGAATCGCAGGGTATGTTGCGGCAATGGGAGAAACAATCAATATTCCGGACGCTTACGCCGATAGAAGATTTAATCCGGATTTCGATAAGAAAACGGGTTATCGCACAAAAACGATTCTCTGTATGCCTATGCGGAACAGAGACAATAAAGTTATCGGTGTATTCCAGCTATTGAATAAGATTCAGGGGGCGTTTACCAAAGATGATGAAGAATATATTGATGCGCTATCGGTGCACGCTTCAATTGCGGTAGAGAATGCACAGCTTGCTCAGGAGATGGTATCGAACGAGCGGCTTTCTGCGGTTGGTAAGATGGCAAGCACGATTATCCATGATATCAAAAACCCCATGGGGACTCTGCGGGTATACGCGCAGGTTATGCGTAAAAAAGCGGGAGATGAAGAGGTAATAAAACTCGCCGATGAAATGATACGTCAGGTGGACCGCTTTGTAAATATGGCGCAGGAAATTTTGGATTTTTCACGGGGCGTCAGCGCGATGAACCTGCAGGAAACCGATTTCGGCGAGTTGATGGATATGGTTTTCATATTCATAGAGAAGGATCTTACCAAAAGAAGCATAAAACTTGCACTGAATCCAAAATTCAACGGGAAAGTGATGGTTGACGCCGATAAGCTGATGCGGGTCTTCTATAATATTGCGGGGAACGCCGCTGATGCCATGCCAAACGGCGGTAATCTCATGGTGAACACATTTGCACACGATAGCAATGTAGTTGTTGAATTTATAGATACCGGTACCGGTATGCCTCCCGAGATTAAAGCAAAAATTTTTGAACCATTTGTGACTTTCGGCAAAAAACATGGAACGGGATTAGGTATGGCAATCGTGAAGAAAATTGTCGATGATCATCACGGTTCAATTGAAATTGAAAGTGAATTAGGAAAAGGAACAACAATCAAATTATTTTTACCTATTCTCCCGCCGAACCCGGCTGGTGAATAGAAAACTTCATCTATGTTGCCACCATGAAAATTGCCGTCAGCCATGGATTTATTGAAATCTGTAAAGGCAATATCGCCGATCAGGATACCGATGCGGTTGTGAATGCTGCGAATAATATGTTGTGGATGGGCGCCGGCGTCGCTGGCGCTATCAAACGTCAGGGAGGTGAAATTATTGAAAAGGAGGCAATGGCGCAAGGTCCCGTTGACCTTGGCGGAATTGTTATGACGACGGCGGGCAAGCTGAAATCAAAACATGTCATCCATGCGGCCGTGATGGGTCAGGATCTTCATACCACTGCAAATATTATTCAATCAGCTACACGTAATGCGCTTGATTTCTCGGAACGTCATGGGATTACCTCAATAAGCGTACCAGCATTGGGTACCGGCGTCGGTGGATTTTCAATTTTTCACTGCGCAAAGATCATGCTCACCGAAGCGATCGAATGCCTCATTAGATCGAAAACTCTCAAACTTATTCGGTTTGTCCTCTATGACGATGAGGCATTCAGCGCTTTCGAACAGGAACTCAAGCTGCAATTTTCAACAAAAAGGCATTAATTGTTTTGTGGAGTTTCGATAAAACAACTTCCTTCTGCTCCATTCCCCTCATTATTCAATAATTTCAAACGGAGCTGAAATTTTAAAGATGAGATTTCTTCCCGGATTAAGCGCGTAGTTCTTATATCTGCTCAAATGATCGGCATACGCTCTATTAAAAAGATTCTCAATTGAGCAGTCGACATTTATTGAGGAAGGTTTGTGCGTTATCTCGCCCCCAAATCCCATTCCGAATAACGTATAACCTCCCGTCGGTGTTTCGAAATCACTCACACGGTTTTGATTTGCTACAACTTTCGAGTGAAGGGAGATGTATAATTCATTGAAGAACAATGTTCCGGGTCTATGGAATTGCAAATCTATTTTGAGTCGTCCGGGCGGCACGGAGGGAAGCCATGCCCTGGTTTCGTCGTTTTTTCCTTGCACGAAATCTATCCCGCAATCAAAATTCAAATTGTCGGTAATTGCCGATTCGACGCTAAACTCTGATCCTGTGAGGATGGCGTTCGATTGTATGGTTCTATATTTGATCAAACCCGACGCCGAATCCCGCAATCCTGTTGATGATAAATAAATATAATCGCTGATGGTATTTCGGAATACTGAAATTTCTCCTTTGAAGCGAGGTGATACATATCGTAGCGATAAATCGAGATTCAACGATGATTCCGCGTTCAAGTCGGGGTTGCCGGTTTTGTATCGCATCCCTCCCTGATCGACGCCATTGACAAAAAGCTCCTCTGCAATCGGCGCCCGCCAACCACGACCAAGATTTGAAGCAATGACGAATTGATCGTTTATGTGGTAAACCCCGCCAATAGCTCCCGTTAGAGCTTGATAGGTCCTCGTTTGATCGGTTACATCAAGTTCCGGATTGGTATTTACATGCAATTTTCGGTTGTCATATCGGATTCCTGCCGAGAACTTTATCGGGGAAAGAATTATCTCTTCATGGAGAAACGCTGCGGCATTAAATTGGTTAAATCCCGGAATTAAGGGTTCGACGCCGAGGGTGTAATTGTTCTGGTTTTCTGCGGAGAAACCGAAGGTGCCGAAAAACGGACCGATAGGATTATGATGCGCTTTTAGATCCCACGTCAATGTTTGGAGCTTGAGGTCCACTTTTGATGTCGGCGAGTTCGCTTCATCGAATTCGGTTTCTTCATCTTGTTGATAGAGTAGGTGCGACTCTGTACGCAATGATAATACTGCACGATTGAAATTCAGCGCGATATTATCGTGTGATACATCCTGGTAGGGGGTTGCATCGGGTGGAGAGTCGGGATCCGGAAGGATTTGAAAATGTTGGCCAAAATGAGAGTATTCGAGAGCAAGCGAACCCCACTCTTTATCTACACCGAGCATTGTTTTCCCGTTAAGTTCACTCTCTCCGGTATTGCGCAGTTCTCCGGCAGGCGTCGAAATATTATCGGAATGCCGGAAGTCAAGCTGTGCTTTATAACCAACGTCTGTATTTTTTCCGGCAAGTGAGAAACCTCCGGCGCCCTGTTTGTTGTTGCTGAAAGCGTTTACGATGAGATTTCCTGCCAGTGTATTTGAAAAATCGTTCATACTTCGGGGATCGACGCTTATAATATTTATCACGCCGCCAAGCGCATCCGAGCCGAACAACACGCTGTTTGGTCCGCGCAATACTTCGATGCGGTTTATGTCCAAAGGATCGATTTCAGGGGTTTGGTCGTCATCCCATTGTTGGCTTTGATGCCGAAGCCCATTTTCCGCTACGACTACTCTCTGAGCCCCTAATCCGCGAATAACCGGCTTCATCGATAGTGGTCCGTTGGAAGAAAGAGCCACTCCCGGCAGGGATTCTATCGATTGCATGATACTTTGACCGCGGGTTTGTTCTAATTGTCTTCCCTCCGCAACACTTACCGGGGAGGGGGTATCAAGAACATCCGTGGGTATGGGATCGGCAGTTACTGTGACTGAACGAAATTCTAACGGGCTTGGCTGGAGGATTACATTACAGATTGTATCGTTTTTTGAAATAGTGATGGGAAGTATTGTGGTCTTATAACCGATCATCGAAAATTCAACATCATAGACGCCCGATGAAAGTTTGTAAAGAGTGTATTCTCCTTTTTGATTCGATATTGCGTATTTCCCTAAAGAACGAATGCTAATATTAACCCCCTGGAACGGCTTATCGTGTTCGTCTCTCACAATACCCGAAATATTTTGAGCGAGCAAGAAACCCGTTGGATAGATGGTCATTAAAAAGACGATGAGTAATAATTTATTCGCCATAGTAAAAATATAGAAATTTGATGTGGAACAAACAATAATCTGATCCGGATTTTTTCCCTAATTCGTGAACCCTTGTCTCAAATTGCTTGTGAAACACAAATGGCGTATATTTTTAGATAATTTTTCCTTCGATGAGACGTTTTAATCTGCATTGATAGGTGATTATGTGATTCTCCAATATATTTTTTAAGACCTCAATATAATATGTCCGAATTTATCTTCAAACCATTTTCCGAAATGACCGATGCGGATTATGCCGCCGTTGGCTTTAAATCGGGTTTGGAAATACACCAGCAGCTTCTTACTGCCAAAAAGCTTTTTTGCCGTTGCCCCGCAGGAAAATATGCCGATAAATTCGACGCCGAGATTCTTCGGCACATGAGACCGACATTATCCGAATTAGGAGAATATGATGGCACCGCGCTCATGGAGTTTAAAACAAAAAAAGAGATTATTTATCGCATCAACCGTGAGACTGTTTGCACCTATGAGATGGATGATACCCCGCCGTTCGAGATTAATGATGATGCATTGGATATTGCCCTTGGATCCGGAATGATGTATAACAGCTCTCCTGTCGATGAAATCCATATAGCCCGTAAACAATACCTGGACGGCAGCATCCCTACTGGATTTCAGCGGACATCAATTGTCTCGCTGGATGGTTCTATCCCTTATAAGGATCATCAAATACGCATCATTCAGCTTTCAATAGAAGAGGATTCATGCCGTGAAGTGAGCGATATTGGACATCGGCGTGTGTATTTGACGGATCGGTTAGGCATGCCGCTCATCGAAACCGTTACCGGTCCGGATATGAGAAATCCGCAAGAAGTTGCAGAAGTCGCAGAAATCTGCCGTAAACTTCTTCGGAGTACCGGAAAAGTACGTACCGGAATCGGATCTGCGCGAGAAGATGTTAATGTGAGTGTGACGGGCGGAACACGAATTGAAATCAAGGGCGTGCCCCTCATTTCAAAAATTCCTCTCCTTACATACAATGAAGCAATGCGTCAGTATAACCTGCTTCGTTTGCGAGCAGAGCTTCATCAGCGCGGGATTAAACCTGAATCGTTCCAATCGAAGGTCGAAAATGTTTCTAAACTTCTCAGGAAAACGCGCTTTCAACCGATTCAAAATGCACTCGATATGGGAATGGTTGTCAATGCAGTGTTATTGCGGGGCTTCAAAGGATTACTAACCTGGCAAACCCAGACCGGAACTTTGTTTTCCCGCGAGATGTCCGATCGTGTGCGTGTGATTGCGTGTCTTACCACGCTGCCAAACATCATCCATTCAGATAGTCCGGGTGAGACTATTTCAACGTCGGAATGGCAGAGTATAAAAAAAGTTCTTGGCGGAACGACCGATGATTCGATAGTTCTCGTCTGGGGTGATGAGCGTGACGCCGATACCGGGGCAAAAGAAATTGTTATCCGCGCAAAAGAAGCAACGATCGGCATTCCATCCGAGACCCGGCAGGCGCTGCGCGATGGTACGAATGGATTTGAACGGATTCTCCCCGGTCCGGATAGAATGTATCCCGATACCGATCTGCCGCCGAAAAAGATTACGGAAGAACGGCTTCAAAGGATAAAAGTGACCTTACCCAAACCATTCTGGCAGTACGAGGAGTGGTATCAAGAGCTGCATATTCCATCGGACGTTATTCCCGTTCTATCCATATCGCCTTATGCAAAATTATTTGAGATGTTCGTAAAAGAGTGGAAGATCCATCCCACACTTGCAAGCGTAGCGCTTGTTCAATTTCCAAAAAGGATATTTGGTTGCCGGTATCGGGATCAACTGATAGACGTAAAACAAATAAAAGATATTTTTCAGGCATTTAAGGATGGAATTTTGCCGAAGGATGGAATTTTTCTCAGCATGCGGGATGCTGCCGCGTATGGTAAGTGGAGGATTCCTCAGCCATGCCCGAAAAAAGAATTGGACGGGATTATAGCCGAATCGAAACGTGAATTATCTTCTGTGAACTTATTTAATTCTGAGAAAAAACTTGAGGTACTGATGGGAATCGTAATGGAAAAGATGAGGGGTAAGGTTGATGGCGCGGTAGTTGCTGAAAAAGTCGGATTGATAAAAAGGAAATGAAATAATGTCGAGTAATGATTCATATAAAGGATATCGGGGAGAAGCCCTGGAAATATTAAAAAATTTTGGCGCCATGGTATGGTGCGACGTGGAAATAAAAACAAACAAAGGTTCGTATAAAGGAATTATCTTGCCCCGTTCCGAGACTGCCGATCATTTCCATATCGTCATTAAATTGAATTCGGGCTACAATATCGGCATCGCGGCGCGGCATGTTGAATCAATTACCATTTCGGGGCGGAAAGAAGCCCATTATAAAATTCCCGAAAAAGAATTTCCTTTTGATCCTAAGAAACCGAATGTAAAACTCCTCGGCACCGGCGGCACCATCGCCAGCCGGCTTGATTACCGGACCGGCGCGGTTATCCCTGCTTTTTCTCCCGGCGAATTATACGGATCAGTACCGGAACTCGCCGATATTTGCAACCTTAATACGGAAAAATTGTACGGGGTATTCAGTGAAAATATGGGTCCGGAACAATGGAAAGGGACGGCAGAAGCAATCGGGAGAGAAATTCAAAAAGGGATTCAGGGAATCGTTATCGGGCACGGCACTGATACAATGCACCACACCGCGGCAATTCTTTCCTTTATGGTGCAGAACTCTCCCGTTCCCATCGTTATGGTTGGCTCGCAGCGATCAAGCGATAGACCCTCGTCCGACGCCGCGTTAAATCTGATGCACAGCGTGAAAACCGCAGCGGAAAGCGATATCGCCGAGGTGATGGTGTGCATGTTTGGTCCCACATCGGATGTTTATGGATTGTTGCATCGAGGCACGCGCGTAAGGAAAATGCACTCAAGCTATAGATCAACATTCCGGACGATAGGAGATATACCCATCGCCATGGTGAGCAGAGAAACAATCACGCCGCTCCGTCAAGATTACAAACGACGGCGGACGGATAACAATGTCGTAATCAACACGGCGTTTGATGATAGGGTGAGTATAGTTTATTATTATCCCAACATGAAACCCGATATCATCGATTCGTTGATCGATAATAATTATATAGGAATTATTATCGCCGGAACCGGACTCGGTCATGTCAACAAACCGTTGTACCCGGCGCTAAAGCGCGCAAAAGAAAAAAATATTGCGGTCTACATGACTGTCCAAACACTCTGGGGATATGTTCAAATGTATGTATACGATACCGGGCGTGATATGATGGAGCTTGGAGTAATACCCACTGCAAATATGCTTCCGGAAGTGGCGTATGTGAAATTAGGGTGGGCTCTCGGTCAGTCGAACGATCTTGAGGAAGTGAAAAAGATTATGCTTACGCCTATCGCCGGGGAAATCACCGAACGTGAGACAAGCAATGGTTATCTGATTCTTCAGGGCGGCGTGCCGGAAGTTGAGGAATTTATTTCAAAATACAGGAAGTAGAGAAAAATTCAACCGGATAAATCGGCTTAATTTCGTCAAAATTAAGGTCGGAAATTAATTTGTCCCCTGCCATTTTAATCTTGAGCCCTTGATCTTTCCACCATTTCTCGTTAAATTCATCTTATTCTTAATTCGTTAAATACTCAATTGGTTCTTTTCATTGATTGAAAAATAAAATCAGCATACGAAAGGAGATCCTCCCTTGGCATATACACTTGAGCAATTAAACTCCATGACCGTAGTTGAACTACGGCAGATTGCAGATGGCATCGATCATGAGGCGGTAAAGGGGCATAGCACCATGCATAAGGAAAAGTTAGTTCCTGCTCTTTGCGCGGCGCTGGGCATCGATTGGCATGTTCACCATCAGGTTGTTGGGATTAATAAAAGAAAAATTAAAGCTGAGATTAAAGAACTGAAAGTCCAGCGTGAAGCCGCTATTAGCGGGAAGGACTATGCGCAGTTAAAGCAGATACGGGATCGGATACACAAATTGAAACACACCTTGAGAAAATCAATGGTGTGATAAACTCATTATCGCGCCGCTCTCAGCACTTCATCAATTGTTATAATTCCCGTAGTTGCTTTCTTGAGCGCATCGGCGTGGATATCTTCAAATCCGGCCGCGTATGCGGCTTCCTTAATTTCTATGAATGACGCCTCGCGGTAGATGAGATCGCGCAGCCGGTCGTCGATAACGAGAATTTCATGGATCCCGGTCCGTTCACGATAACCTGTTCCATCGCAGGATTCGCACCCCTTTCCTTTATAAAATGTCACAAACTGTCCCGTCCCTAATCGATTCATTTCGTCATTGGTGGGCTGGTATTCTTCCTTACAGTCGGGGCAAATTTTTTCAGGCCGGTTTTAAATCATAGAGTGTAGCATACTTTTGACTGAACAATAATAAAAGAATAGCATATTCAGGTTGTATTATCCTTATTTATATTAGAAGAATTTAAGAATTGAACAACATTTTTTAATTTATCCTTGGACTGCCCCCCAATCAACTTTTTTTAAACAGAGCGAATGCCAAACATGGAGCTGATTTTACTCAACCATTGATGTTAATCTCTTTAATGGGATATCGCTTGCCAAAATAAATTGCCGGAATGTCATACTCTTTTCGCAATAAATTATAATCGGATTGTGGATAAGTTTAATAATCCATCTTTAAACATGTTAGCGAATTCTTTTCATTTTGAAGCTGCTGAATTATTCCAAAATATTTTTTCGGTCAATATTATGCCGGATTGTTGATGCCCAGCGCCAATCGCTTCTTTTGGTCTCTGAAGTCATCCAATAACAGGGAAATCGATAACGTACCGGATTTTACAATTTCGGACATTTATTTTTTTGGTGATGTATATAATTTAGGTCATTAGTAAAAACGCATAAAACAGGTCAATTAAGCCATTCTTGTAATGTCTGGTTAAAAATTCCAACAAAGCGGCTAAGCTTTACGAATTGCGACTCGCGATAAAACTTGACTAATCCAGAATTATTATTTAAATTCACCTATCAAAGTTGATGGATAATTCCCTAATATCGACGCTGTTTGGGGATATTTTCTAAATGTCGGTATCATCAAATTAATGATGTGAATGTAAGTTGATGATGATATTAATAACTATCCATCGATGTTTTTCATCTTCTGGTTTAACTTTTTTATCTAAGATAAATACTTAATTACCACTTAAGTGATAATTGATTGAACCTATAATAACATCAAAGACAATAAATCTAAATCAATAATGTTCAACTATATACGGAAGAGTAAAATGAAAACTCTTGTACTATCTCTCATGTTCATCCTGCTCATATCGAGCATAGGATTTTCACAGGCAAAACCCGGCGGAATAGCCCGCCAGATCGCGTTGGGCGGTTCAATGGAGGGGACGAGCCTTGTGATGAATCCTTTCATCATCGATGATCCTACATGGATGTATATTAACCCCGCCTATCAGGCGAAATATAAGGATTATGGATTAGCGAATATTGCCGGCGCCGATGGATACGGTTATCAGAATTCAGCCCTATCGATTGGTTTGAATGATACCTGGAATGCCGGCTTAATCCTCAGCTATGATCCTTCATATGTAAGCAAAATAAGCCCTTTGATCGCCAATATTCAACGTCGCGGCTTCGGAATGGCACAATACGTTCCGCCTATCGCTGATGCAATGGAAGCAGTTGTTTCCACTCGTTGCAATCAAATAACGTGGGGCTTTGGATTAATGTATGGTTGGTCCGGCAATGATGGAAGCGGCACGCTTTCGCATAACGGAGCAGCCGTGCACGATAGTACCAATGAAGTTTCCGGACGTGTGTTCGGGCTCAGGGCAGGAATGCAGTACGATATGGGCAATAATTCCATATTAGATTTCGCTGCCGCTATCCGGTTGGATAAAGCGCACGATAAATACACAAATGTTCCTCCGGATACGGCAATTTTCAATCCCGTCGCGGGCTATACCGGCGAATACAACGCCACTGCGACAGAATTGCAGTTTAACGCCCGCTGGATAAACAAAGTGAACAATAAATTCACCTTCACCCCGTACGGCGAGTTAGCTCTTTGGTCTTCGCAGCCGACGGAGGATACCCCTCCATCGGTCGAACCGGGCGCTACCCTCACCCCAGCCACGCTGAATTCCTATAAATTGAGCTATCTGCATTATGCTCTTGGAATTGGCGGAGAATATCGCACACAGAGCATCCTACTGGTTGGCGGTGTGAGCTATCAATACACGAACTATAAAACAGAATTGACCACAACGACCACTACCTTGAGCACAGCAAGCACCATTGAGACGCCGGTCAAACAATTCCCGGTTCTCAACATCGGTGGTGAATGGGCTATCACTGATTGGCTCGCAGGTCGCATGGGCTATTATCGCTCTATTATGACTTCAAGCTATAAATACAGCTATAATAAAGCGAGCATTCCTCCAGGAACAACAGATGACTACGTCGGCGAACAAAACTCTATTACCGCCGGCAGCTATGTCGGCATTGGCGGATATGGCGCAGATCAGTTAGTTACCATGGGAGTCGGGTTAAAATTCGGCGGCCTTGCTGTCGATGCTACGGTAAGCGAATCAGCGCTCCGCAGCGCACTCGGATTAATCGGCAATTCATCACTGCCCACTTTCGGGTATATGACCGCCAGCTACTATTTCGGCGACTAATATAGAATCGTAAGACACACAAAAGGGGTCAGAAATAAAAACGTCCCGTTCCGGAATTACCGGAACGGGACGTTCTGTTTTACAGCGTTTCTGAAGAAACTACAGCTTCGGTCCTGCCTCTATAACTTCCTTCGCGCAACCGTCTTCAAATTTTTTGAAGTTTTCAATAAACCGCGCTGCAAGCGATTTGTACTTATGCATGTACGCGTCTTTGCTGGGCCAGGAATCTGCCGGGTTGAGCACGCTTGACGGCACTTCATCGCATGTCAGCGGCACTTCAAAGCCGAAGATGGGATCTTTGAAGTATTTCACGTTCAGCAGTTTCCCATCCAGCACGTTATTCAACAACGCGCGGGTATACCGGATGCTGATGCGTTTGCCTATCCCGTATGCTCCGCCAACCCATCCCGTATTCACCAGCCAGCAATGCACACCGTATTTCAATATTTTTCTCTTTAAGAGGTCTGCGTAGAAATACGGATGGTGCACCATAAACGGCGCGCCGAAGCAGGTGCTGAAAGTCATTTCGGGCTCTTTGCCGAGGCCGACTTCTGTGCCGGCAATTTTCGATGTATATCCCGAAATAAATTGATACAGCGCTTGATCTGGCGTTAACTTCGCGATCGGGGGCATAACGCCGGAGGCATCGCACGTGAGGAGGATAATATTCTTAGGATGTCCTCCCATTTTCTCCGGAACCGAGTTCGCTATATAATCGAGCGGGTATGATGCCCGTGTGTTTTCCGTAATGGTCGGATCGTCAAGATCGATCTTACGTGTGATCGGATCGAAAACGACGTTCTCCAGGATAGTACCGAACTTCCGCGTGCATTCATAAATTTCCGGTTCCGCAGTCGGCGAAAGCGAAATCACCTTTGCGTAACACCCGCCTTCAAAGTTGAATACCCCCTGGTCGCTCCAGCCGTGTTCATCATCCCCGATAAGCAACCGGTTGGGATCGGCGGAAAGGGTTGTTTTCCCCGTTCCCGATAATCCGAAAAAGATTGCAGTATCTTTCGCTTTGCCGATATTCGCGGAGCAGTGCATCGGCATAACGCCTTCGAGCGGGAGGAGGTAATTCAGGATGGTAAAGACCGACTTCTTGATCTCGCCAGCGTACGCCGTATTCCCGATGATGCAGAGCTTCTTTTCAAAGTTGAGCACGATGTAAGTTTCCGAAGCGGTCCCGTCGATCTGCGGCATCCCTTTGAATCCCGGCGCGCAAAGGATTGTAAAATCCGGAATATGACGATGATATTCTTCCGCGTTTTTGGGGAGGAGGAACATGTTCCGGGCAAAGAAACTATGCCAGGCATGCTCGGTGACGATACGGACGGGCATGCGGTATTCAGGATCGGCGCCTGCAAAGCAATCCTGCACAAACAGATCGCGCCCCTGCAGGTAGCCCTGCATCCGGGCGAACAGTTCGTCAAATTTTGCCTGACTGAAGGGACGGTTATATTCGCCCCACCAGATGTGTCCTTCCGTTGTGCCTTCGCGGACAATGAATTTATCGTTTGCCGACCGGGCTGTATGCTTGCCGGTGTTTACGACGATGGGCCCCAACTGTGTGATCCGCGCTTCGCTCCTGAACGTTATTTCCTCGTATAATGCTTCCGTGGAAAGATTCCAGTACACCATGTTGAGATTGGACAAACCGTGATTGGCAAGCCCGTAATCGCTTTTCAGCGCTTTCGCTTCGCCCTCTGCGGGCGATTTAATATTCAGGATATTGTTCATAACCAGTCCCTCACTAACTTTCGTTCGCCGATGAATATTTCATTTGGTGAATTAGGATCGAGTGCCCACTTAATTCTCTCGACTCCAAGTTTGATGTCTTTGATGGTGCCGCAGTAGCTCAGGCGGAGATGCCCCTCCATGCCGAACTCTCTTCCCGGCACGGTAACGACCAGCGCTTTTTTCAGCAAGAACGCCGAGAGCTCGACCGAGTTATTGCTGTACGCGCGGAAATCGGGCAAGCAGTAGAATGTGCCGCCCGGCTTGGTAATCTTCACGCCGGTAAAGGATTGGAGCTCCTGTACCATCACGTTGCGGTTGTTTTCGATCATTAACCGCAGACTATCGACGCCGCTTTGCACGCCCGTGAGCGCGCCTTCCGCCGCCGCCTGCGTGAGCATCGCGGGGCACGATGTTGTTTGCCCCTGCACGTTGATCATAACGTCGACGATCGGTTTGGGCGCTACCACCCAGCCGATGCGGAATCCCGTCATCCCGTAGAGTTTCGAGATGCCGTTGATGACGATGATCTTGCTCGATTCAACGTCCTTATCGGTGTATTTGTACCCCGAGATGGGCATTCTGCCATCGAACAACAGCTTGTGGTAGATATCGTCCATGATGCAGTAAATCCCTTTCTTCTCACAGTAGTGGACGATCTCTTCGATAAACGATTCCGGGTACACCGCGCCGGAGGGATTGTTCGGGCTGTTGATGATGATTGCCCTGGTGTACGAGCTGACCGCCTGTTCAATCTCTTTCATGCGCGGGAAGAAGGTGCCGTCTTCCGGCCTGACAATTACCGGGACGCCGTACACCATTTTGATCATCTCCGGGTAGCTCACCCAGTAGGGCGCCAGGACGATCACCTCGTCCTGCGGGTTGAGGAGCGTGTAGAGAAGATTATACAACGATTGCTTCGCGCCGGCAGAGACGATAACGTTTTCGGGTTTGACGATGCGGTCGTAATGTTCCTCGGTGTAGCGGATGATCGCTTTTTTGAGCGACGGGATGCCGTCGGTTGGCGTATATTTCACGTCGCCGGCGGTGAGTTTTGCCGCGGAACTCAGGATTGCGTTGATCGGCGCTTTGTTTTTCGGCTCGCCTGCGCCGAGGTGAATGACCGCTTCGCCCTTTTCCCTCAGGATGCGGGCTTCTTCATTCAGTTTCAGGGTCGGCGATTCAAGTATGCTTCGGGCTAACTGACTGATACTCATGCTGTTCTCCAGTAAATGTTCGTTGTCGTGTTGTTCAAGCTTTCCGTGCGCTCCAAATTGTCTGTTATAATGCTGCGTTTTGAAGCTGTGAAAAGCGGGGAATGCCCACACTATAATCTGCGGATGTTATCATCGGTGCGTATTGCTTAATCTGTATTAATCGTTGAGGGGGTGTGGGCAGAATTGCTGAAAATTCATTGAATTATATATAAAAATATCAAAAATCCGCGTGGAAAGCAAACGAATGGGGGTGGTGGGAAGGAGATGGGTGGGGTTGATATTGGGTCTTTGTTAAATAAAAGCTCAATATAACTCATCTTAGAAATTTTGTTAAGATATGAGCTATCTCATTGTTAGATTTTTTCACTAATCGACATTGCCAAAGTACTTTATAAGACCATCCCATACGATTAAGCTTTCGATAATTGGATTTATCCCTAAGGATATTTGAGGAAATTTTATCTTTCCAAAATTTCTTATTTGTCGTAGGTAATACGCTTCGTCGACAATTCTGGTGTCCATGCCAAAAACACCCATTAACAAAGATTATCTTCTTTTTAAGGAGAAATACAAAGTCGGGTTTTCCTGGTAGAGACTTGTCATGGGAGTGGAATGAAAAATATAATGATTTAAGTATGTTGTTAATATTTAATTCAATTGAGGAATTTTCTGGTCCTATCTTTCTCATAATTTCGGATCGCTTTCTTCTAGAGAAGATATCTACCATTAATGTCCTTGGAGATGACGGATAATATTCATCGATTGAATTCTACTGAATTTTGGGGGTAATGCATTCCCGATCAAAATCCCAATGTTCGTTCTGGAAATATTTGTAGGAAATTTATAGTTCTTTGGAAATGATTGAAGCAACGCAGCTTCTCTTGCTGTAAGAGCTCTATTTTTAACAGGATGTAAAAAACGACCTTTTGATGGGTTCAGACAACCGCCTGTGATTGTAGGCGAAACATCATCCCATTTTAATCGTCCGTATATATCATTAAAGCCAATATTTGTTTTTTTATGACAATTTAATTGGTATTTTTTGGGGAGGGCAGATCGACTTCCACCGTTCTTCGGGATTAAAGAAATAAGTTTCCTAATTGATGGTGTATGAACGGCGACTATATGATGAAGTTTATCGTTACTATTTTTTACTGCTCCAATGTTTCCAATAACGTCTCGAACGGTTTTAAATTCATAGGTTGGCGGAGCGACTTTTAAAGGGCCTAAACGAGAACCAACGAGTACCAAACGGCGTCTACGCTGAGCAATTCCATATTTTGATAGATTTACAACTTTATAGTCGATTTCATAACCCATCGATATTAATGTTTTTTTAAGATGATGAAATAGATAATAATTTTTAAGTGCAGGGACATTCTCCATCATGATTGTAGAAGGTTTCAATCTCCTCACAAAACGCAGAAAATGAATAATCAAATTGTTCCGTTTATCTTTCTTTGATCTTTTTCGATTTAATCTACGTATTGCTGAGAATCCCTGGCATGGAGGGCATGCAGCTAGTAAATCGATGGACCGGGTCCCCATAATGTGTTTTATTTCAGTTGAGGTTACCTTTCGTATATCCCGATTAATGATTTTTGTTTTTTCATGGTTTAACTTATAACAAAATGAAGCATTTTGATCGATCTCGATTGCCGCAAGGACTTTGAAACCAGCTTCACACAATCCTTGTGATAATCCGCCACACCCTGAAAATAAATCTACAGCGTAATATTTAGTTTTCTTTTCAGACATTGGGCTCAAATTGACTGAAAGCTTTTGCATATTGAGGGCTTGGATTTATAGGGGTTAAAATTGCAGGAGGTGTTTCGGCGCTCGAAAAATCCCCGGGTATTTTAGAACATAGTAATTTGAAATCACATTTGTTACATTTAGTGATAAATGGTCTTTGCGGAAAATCACCCTGGATGATGTGATTTACTGCCCATTCAACATTTGCAACCGCGGCGGAAACCGCTTGTTCGGTTACAGGAATATCAATTCTTTGATTTACATTTAGAAGATGAACCGATCCCGTCCGCGCATTCTCACCAAGTACTTCTCGTGCGGCTTTTGCATATAGTTGAACTTGGAGGGAGAGTTCTGTCCAAGCGAGCCGGTTCTCTTCCTCGGGTTCATCCATAGATTTGAAGTCAATGACTTTAGCATCTAGTATATTTCCACTCTCATCTTCTTTAAGCAGTAAGTCAATTGCACCAGTGATTACAGCTTGCTGAACTGGTATTTCAAATCGAACCTCGACCTGTCTTTCTCTACTGAAATCAGTTGCATAATTTAGTGTGTAAGTTTTTGCGATATCAGATGCCTTCCGACGAGCCCTTTCGTATGGACCAGGGTGATTTTCTGGATCATTACTTTCGAATGTATGTTTAAGGTGAAATATATTTTCAACTAATTCTTCTGTTTCTTCTTGTGTCGGTGCAGATGTGGGAAATTGCTCATGTAATTTCCCCACCGCGGTATGAACAGATAATCCGAAACCGAATAATTCGGGTACGGGTGGACTAAATCCATATGATTTTCTAAACAGATAATCTCTCGGACAAGTTAGGTAATACTTAATATCTGTATAAGTAGTAGGAACGATGGTTTCATCAATTCTTCTTATCCTCACGTGTTGGGATAAATTGAGCGGAAAATGAGATGGATCGTTAGAAATTTCATCGCTATGTAGTTGTAGCGCATATGGAGATTGACTTCGTCTTTTCTTGCCTCCCGGTAAATTCATACTCCCGGTAATATAAAGGAATCTCTCCGCTCGTGTGATAGCGGTATAGAACAACCTTGCTTCACCATTATGGGTGCTACAATATGCCCCCCTTGCGACGGCGTGATTTATAACTTGTGCGGGAAGCCATCCCTCGTAATTTCTTCTGTTTCCAGGAAATCGACCTTTTTCGACATCAACAACGAAAACAACAGGGTATTCTAATCCCTTCATCTTATGAACAGTTGATATTGTGATAGCATCCGGTCTTCGCAAAACATCGAGAGTGCTAATATCATATCCTGTTTCTGCGATGTTCTGGAGAAAATTAAGTATCTCTGAAAAGCGTCCTGGAGAATCAATGCTGATATAGACAGCTTCCACATCTAAGATAATGCTACTGAAAACTCCTAAATCTTGCATGATAGCATCATCGAAGGACGTCCGTTGTATTCCAAACGCACTCAAAATCTGATGAATTAGAAGTTGTGGATAAACTTTCCTTCTCGCGCCAGTTGTTGGTTCATGAATAAGTCTTCCCCATTCAGTCAGGACACTAATGAGAGCATCCAAGTTTGCATCAGGGAAATGAATTGTTACATTATTTCTAAAATGATCAGTTACGTTCTGGCGATTTGGTGATCCATCTCTCAATAATTCTAGTGTGTCTCTAACCACTCTGGCGTGTGGTCTATCAAATATCCCGCCACCTGCTTCGATAGTGAATTTTAAACCAAAGCGTTCTAATTCGTTCGAATAAGCGGCATGCCTTGGGTTGCCATCTTGTTCCGGTGTTCGAGTTGATCGCATGAGGATAGCAAAATCGGCTGGTGTTAGGCCTCTCACAGATCCATCTTTCTCAACATATTCAGTGCCGAGAAGAAGTTCTATTCTCCGAGCAACCCAGGATGCTTCATCTAGTCGATTGTTAAAAAATAACACGCTGTAATCGCGAGGAGTTTCAATCCCATTTGGGTTGGATATTGGATGTTTATCTATTCTCGACGGTCCAAGTTGATTTGCAATGAATTCGTTCGAAGAACTGATAATTGCAGCAGTACTCCGGAAATTCATCGAAAGGGTATGAGACGAACAATTAATATATCTTTGATTAAAATCAATAATATTTGAAACATCTGCACCTCGCCATGAATAAATAGCTTGATCGTCATCTCCAACTACGAACAGAGATCTGGATCTAGCATGTAATTTCCTAATCAAGGATTCTTGGGCTGGATTTACATCTTGATATTCATCAACCATCAAATGTTTCAATTGTGTGATAGTTCTAAGAATATTTGGATTATCTGCGTTAAGAGCATCCACGACCAAGCGAACCATTAATGAAAAATCGATATATTCATCCTCATCTAACCTTGAAGAGAGGTGATCGAGAAATGTACCTAAAGACTCATCATGCAAAGTTATCTGCCCAATAGTTAAAAGTTCATCATTCAAGGTGGTCCAGGCATTTGCTACCTGATTGATCGTATCGAAATATCTTGCTCCTTTTATTTGTTGTATGTTTCGTAAGTGAAGTGAATAGAATCTGGAAATCAAATACAAACGAAGTTTATTGTCATCTAACACATCGAATTGCCTATACCGTGCATCCATCTGTCCAAGCAAGTATTGACAGTAAGAATGAATCGTTCCTATATAAAGTTTACCTAATATTGTTGGTTCAATATTTGCTTCCCGTAGTGCCATGGCTACACTTCGTTTAATAGATTCGGCAGCTTTATCTGTGAAGGTGAAAGCAACAATGCTTTCAGCTGGTTCTCCTTCCGATATCAAGCGAGCGATTCGAAACGCTAATGTTCTAGATTTTCCTGAACCAGCACAAGCTAGACAAAGTACTTCTTCAGCGGTATCTGTTGCGGCAAGGTATTGTTCATTTGTAAGATTTCTCCGCAAAATATCATCAATTGGCATTTGCTCCTCGTTAGATGCTATAATTATTTATTACACCTATTATCTTTTAAAAAGAAAATGACAGTGAACTCAACTGTCACTGCATTAAAGTAATAATGTATTAAATATTCATTTAAATTCAAACATATTTCAACATAATCAGAGTATAAAAGAACTAGTGACAAAATATTTTCCTAATAAGCGAATGAAGCTCGAGAACCACACATCAACCCGATAAACTAACCAAAGACTCTGGTTGGGAGCTATCGAAGACAATTACCGGCTGACCTTAGCCCATTCCCCCACATTTCCATACGTGAACCGCGTTCACATATAAATGGCGATATAGCACTTTTTTCTACTTTTCGCACCATACCTCGCTTAATGGCATAGTCCCGTAGGGACGGAATGTCTATAGGATAAAATATCACCCCTCATCAGAGCGCCGATGGTGCGATATGTTTTTTAACATTTCGCTCCGCTGGAGCTTAGATCGGTTGTGGATCTATTTTGCTATAAACATACCGTCCCTACGGGACTACGTTGAGAGTAGGAGCACATCAGAAATGATTAAACATCGGGTTGATTGTTTATGTCAATTTTAGTATGTTATGACAAAATCTCGTAAATCCATCACATCGGCAAACCCCAAATTGAAAGACCCCTGGAAGCGGGAAGAAACAGCCACAATTTTCGCGTTGTCGTCTGCACTTATCGAGGGATAAAACCATCGGCAATGTTGAGGAAGAAGTTCAACAAGGCCGTAACCAACTCCAGGCACTGATTACACAATCGTTTTCAAGAGAATTGAAGCCATCGGGGCATAGTTCTTCTTCATTCCTTCATGGATGGCGCCTATATAGGCGTCATAGGAGGGTCCCTTTCTTTCAACAATACTGAAATCCATCCCAGTGAATCCCGCTGAGGCGAACGGAGCGTAAACACTCCCCCATATTTCGATATATGAACCGCGTTCACATATCATTGGCGATATAGCACTTTTTTCTACTTTTCGCACCATACCTCGCTTAATGGCATAGTCCCGTAGGGACGGAATGTCTATAGGATAAAATATCACCCCTCATCAGAGCGCCGTCGGTGCGATATATTTTAAACATTTCGTTCCGCTGGAGCTCAGATTAAGGAGGGACCTATAGTGCTAGATACAGGTCGTCCCTACGGGACTACGAAGGAAAGTGTTGTTTTGTATTTCGACGATCTAAGAACCGGGGATTCCCATCACATTTCAAATTTAACGTGGGAGAATAAGCGCGTTTAAAATCCCGAGAATCGAATGGAGCGGAAATACTCCCCACATTTCGATATATGAACCGCGTTCACATATCAGTGGCGATATAGCACTTTTTTTCGTATTTTATCACATATGAAATTTGACCCTAAAACTCCCTTTTCGCTGCTGCCGCTGCCTCCTGCGCTCGACTTTAAGCACGCGCGTTTCTTCGATATTCTGCTGAAAACCAGAACAGCGCTTGGCGAGCTCAACGGGTATTCCCATTCCGTTCCCAACCCAATGTTGCTGCTTTCTCCCGCGGTGATCCGGGAATCCGTTGCAAGCTCGAACATTGAGAACATCAATACCACGGTTGAGCAGGTTCTCCAGATGCAGCTTTTTCCCGAAGCAGAACAACGGCAGCCCGATAAAGAAGTCCTGCAATACAGGGAAGCCGTTTACTGGGGATTTGAACAGTTGAAAAAACTACCCGTCTCGACGAGATTAGTTTCCGGAATTCACAGAAAGCTCATCCCCGAATCGAAAGCCGGTTTCCGCAAAACACAGAATGCCATTTCGAATAGCGCAACAGGTGAAATACTCTATACGCCTCCCTCTGCCAATGAGATTTCCGGATTGATGGGAAACTGGGAAAACTTCCTCCACGCAGACGATGGAATTGACCCGCTCATCAAATGCGCCATCGCGCATTACCAGTTCGAAGCGATTCATCCCTTCAATGACGGGAACGGGAGGGCGGGAAGGATATTGATGGTGTTATATTTAATCGAGCAAGGATTTCTTACGTTTCCCAATTTGTATATCAGCGGGTATATCAACAAAAATCGCAGCGAGTACTACCGTCGATTAAGAGCAATAACATCCGACAACGAGTGGAATGAGCTTATTCTCTATATGCTGAACGGATTTCATCTTCAAGCGAAACATACTACGGAAACACTTGTAGCGCTGATGAAGATGCTGGGTGAAACACGGGACTACATACGCACACACCATAAAAAGATATACACGGCGGAACTCGTAGAGATCTTGTTTTCCTATCCTATTATTACCCCCGTAAGTTTGGGAAAGCAATTAGAGATTCACTACCGCACCGCGAGCAAATATTTGAGCGAGCTGGTGAAAGCAAAAGTTCTCAAGGATAGCTACGTCGGGAAATACCATCTCTTCATCAATAAACCATTGCTCGATCTCCTGAAGAAATAAACCGCTGAAACTGAGTCATTATTGTACAATGTAAGGAGTACCGTAGGGACGGCATGTCTATAGGATAAAATTTTACCCCCATCAGAGCGCCGTAGGTGCGATATGTTTTCCAATATTTCGCTCCCAGTGTTAACCTATTATGCTAGAGAAATGTCGTCCCTACGGGACTACGAAGGAAAATAGCATCGTGTGTTTTGACTTGGCTGGCACGTCTTTTTTCCCTATCTTTTAAGACAGAAGTATAATTCCAGATTCTTTCTTTGATTTTTGTTTTCGTCCTTTGATTTGTTATCGAACTGTTATCGCAATGAACAGAAATCGATGTAAGGAGATTGCCCGCCCGAACGACGCAGTCGGGCAGGCGACGTCCGCCTCCCGTTAAAAAGATGGCGGGAGGTGGACTCGCAATGACGTTCCTCTTGTTTATTCCATTTTGTGTGAAGCGCATCGTATTGAATCGTGACAGTTAAATAATGTAGAAAGATAACCGCTATGACCAACATACCATCCATTTCCATGGGCGTGATTGCCGTAAGCAGAGATTGTTTCCCCGCCGAGCTATCGAAAAAACGTCGGAAAAAAGTGATTGCGGAATGCAAAAAGGGGAAAATCCCCGCCATCGAACTTGAGACTATTATCGAGAACGAGAACGATATCGGGAAAGCGCTGACTGAAATCCATGATAAAAAAATCAACGCGCTGACGATTTTTCTCGGGAATTTCGGTCCGGAAGGACCCCTCACACTGCTCGCGCAGAAATTTAACGGTCCGGTCATGATCGTCGCGGCTGCGGAGGAAAGCGGTAAAGACCTTATCGATGGCAGGGGCGACGCGTATTGCGGCATGCTCAGCGCGTCGTACAATGTCGGCTTGCGGAATCTCAAAGTGCATATCCCATCGTACCCGGTCGGCGATCCCGATGAAATCGCAAGGATGATAAAGGAGTTCATTCCCATTGCGCGAATCGCTCTCGGCATAAAAAATCTGAAAATATTTTCCTTTGGTCCCCGACCGTACGATTTCCTCACCTGCCACGCGCCCATCAAACCGTTGTTCGATCTTGGCATCGAAGTGATGGAAAACAGCGAGCTTGATATGTATGATCTGTATCTTTCCGCGAAAGGGGATTCGCGCATCAAGCCGGTCGCAGCCGATATGGCGAAAGAGCTTGGCAAGGGAAACACCTATCCTGATATGCTTGAAAAGCTTGCCCAGTTTGAAGTATCGCTGCTCGATTTCATGGAAAAAAATCTTGGCGCGTCCAAGTACGCGGTTTTTGCCAATAAATGCTGGCCCTCGTTTGAAAAATTCTTCGGGTTCGTTCCGTGTTTCATCAACTCGCGGCTCGCCACCCGCGGCATACCGATTTCGTGCGAATCGGATATCTACGGCGCCTTGAGCGAGTATATCGCGTCATGCGCGACCGAAATGCCTGCCGCTATCCTCGATATTAATAATACCGTTCCGCGCGATATGTATGAAGAATCCAAAAAGACGGTGGGCGATTACAAGAATACCGATCTCTTTATGGGTTTCCATTGCGGCAATACTTCCTCAAGCTGCATGGCTACTTCGATGATGAAATACCAGCTTATCATGCACCGGTTGATGGAGCCGGGTTTAGATCCTAATATCACCCGGGGCACACTGGAAGGGAGAATCCGCGATGGTGATGTTACTATATTCCGCCTGCAGGGAACCGCAGAGGCAAAATTAAATGCCTATGTCGCCGAAGGCGAAATCCTGAACATCGAACCGAAATCGTTCGGGTGTATTGCGGTCTTCGCGATCCGCGAGATGGGGAGGTTCTACCGCCATGCGATTATTGAAAAACGTTTTCCGCACCATACCGCGGTGGCGTTTTCCCACCAGGGAAAAACAATCTGGGATGCTCTTCGGTTGATGGGCGTGGACGATCTCTCGTTTAATTTGCCGAAGGGTTCCTATTACAAATCTGAACATCCCTGGTAATCACCCATGATGAAAGATATTTATTCGATTGTCCATGTCTTTGCTTATTGTTTCCTCATCCTCTTATCCGTTGCCGGTAAGGTCTACTCGCAGGGTGAGAGTACCGGAAAGACGCCGGTATTTACCCGCGCGGATTCTCTGAGGGGTATGCTTTCGCCCGAACGGACTTGCTACGATGTCCGGTACTATCACCTCGATGTAAAAATAGATCCATCCACCGATTCAATCAACGGAAGCAATACAATAACGTTCACAGTAGATTCAACATTCAGTCGGATGCAGGTTGATCTGTTTAAAAATATGAATATCGGGAAAATCATTCTTGATGGAACTACAGATTTGATATCCCACCGCGAATTCAACGCCGTGTTCATTGAGATGCCCAATCCGTTGGAGAAAAATTCCAATCATTCGATTCGGATTTATTATTCCGGAAAGCCGGTCGTCGCAAAAAATCCACCCTGGGATGGAGGGTTTACCTGGACAAAAGATTCATCGGGAAACCCCTGGGTTGTCGTGACCTGCCAGGGAACGGGGGCTTCGCTCTGGTGGCCCAACAAAGATCATCAAACGGATAAACCCGATAGCATGATGATCAGCGTTACTGTACCGAACGGATTGGAGGATATTTCCAACGGGAGATTGCGTTCGGCAACAAAAATGCCGGATGGTTGGACGAGGTACGATTGGTTCGTGAGTTATCCCATCAATAATTATTGCGTAACAGTAAACATCGGAAAGTTTGCGCACTTTACCGATACGTATGGCGACGATGGCAAGCTCACGCTGGATTACTATGTTCTGCCGCAGAATCTGGACAAAGCAAAAGAGCAATTCAAACAGGTTAAGCAGATGATGGATTGCTACTATAAATACTTTGGTCCTTATCCTTTCATCCGTGATGGATACAAATTAATTGAAAGTCCACATAACGGCATGGAGCATCAAAGCGCTGTCGCGTATGGGAATGGATATCTGGGCGGATACAAAGGGAGGGCGTCCTCCGATGTCGGACTGAAATTTGATTTTATCATCATCCATGAAAGCGCCCACGAATGGTGGGGCAATAGCGTAACGGCAAAAGACATCGCCGATATGTGGATCCATGAAAGCTTTGGCGCGTATTCCGAAGCGCTCTATGTTGAATATGAGTACGGGAAAGAGGAGGCGCTGAAATATATCAACGGCAAGAAACAAAATGTCCGCAACACTGAACCAATCATCGGGATATACAATGTGCAGCACGAGGGGTCTGGCGATATGTACGATAAGGGACAGCTTGTTCTGAACACCCTCCGGAGTGTTATCAATAACGACGATCTGTGGTTCTCGATTCTTTATGGAATCCAGGATACATTCAAATATAAGACGGTGACGGCGGAAGATATTTTTCATTATATCAATACGAAAACGGGAAAAGATTATACATATTTTTTCGATCAGTATTTACGCAACCCGAAAATCCCGGTTCTCGAAGTTGGCATCCGGAAAAAAGGAGACAACGTAACGGCGCGGTACCGGTGGAATGCGTCGGCCGCTGATTTTCATATGCCGGTAAAAGTGACAACGTCAAAAGATAAATATGAATTTATCTATCCCACAACAACGTGGCAAACAATGACTCTCGGCGACATCCAGCCGGAAGAATTTAAGGTCGCTGAGAACCTATTCTATGTGGGTGTAAAAATTAATCCGGGATACTTCGATCCCCACCTCGGGGAGTAAACGAATTCTAACGTTCTCTCAATCGTGAGAAAATGGGGGGTGGCAATCGTTGCGGTTTCCAGTCGAAACGGTTATTTTATCGCTTTTTCTTGAATTTTAAAGTCATTTCGGCATCTTTTATATACACCTCGCTATAGTATCCATGGCATGGCATTTGCGGAATATGATTGAGTTAAAAATTATTCCATAAATGATGAATCTGAAGAAGGAAATAGAATGAATACCGGATACTCGCTCACCAATCCATTGTCTGTCATCCTCGATAAATCCCGTGAAGATTTCACGAGGGAAGATATGCTTCGCGTTATCGAAGAAAAAGAGATTAATAAAATAACATTTCACTACACGGCACTGGACGGGAAGTTTAAGGAATTAAAAATACCAGTGTTTAATCGTACCCAGGCAGAACGTATCCTGGCGGAAGGTGAGCGTGTTGACGGCTCGTCGTTATTCAAGGGATTGGTGGATACGTCGTTATCCGATTTATACGTTGTGCCGGTGTATAAAAGCGCCTTCCTGAATCCATTCGACGACGGTAGTCTGGATTTCACCTGCCGGTATCTGACCGCCGCAGGTGAGTTGGCGCCGTTTACGCTCGACGCGATTCTCCATAAAGCAAGCCGACTGTTTGAACATCATACCGGAATGGAATTTACTGCGCTCGGCGAGTTGGAATTTTTTCTTATCAGTGATCCCGTGTCCCGGATCTATAGCGCGGGTAAACAACGTAGTTACCATGCATCTGCGCCGTTTGTCAAAAGCGGACTTATTCTCGATGAGATGGTGCAATATATCTCGCAGATCACGGGAGCCATTAAATATGCACACAGCGAGGTGGGATATGTTGAAAGCGTACGAAGCTACCTGGACGAAATTAAAAACAAACAAGCGGAACAATTGGAAATAGAATTTCTTCCGGCGCCGATTGAAGACGCGGCGGATTATCTGGTTCTTGCCCGCTGGTTAATTCGTAATGTGGCTTACAAACATGGTTGTGTCGCAACCTTTACGCCGAAGATTGAGGAGGGGGTTGCGGGCAATGGCATGCACGTTCATTGCGCGGCGACAAAGAATGGCAAAAACATGATGACGGATAAAGACGGAAAATTATCCGGCGTTGCGAAAAAAATTATCGGCGGTTTATGCACCTACGCCGATTCGCTGACCGCTTTCGGCAACACAGTGTCTTCCGCGTATTTGCGGCTCGTTCCAAACCAGGAAGCCCCAACCCGTATCTGCTGGAGCGATATGAACAGGAGCGCAATGATCCGCGTCCCGCTCGGATGGTCGAAGGTGGACAACCTCTCGCGGTTTCTTAATCCCCAGCAAACAACTCCGTTTCAGGACAACGAGGGGCGTCAAACTGTTGAGCTGCGAAGTCCTGATGGGAGCGCTGTAATCCACTTGTTGCTTGCTGGAATAACCATTGCCGCGGAATGGGGATTAACGCATAAACAATCGCTTGATATAGCGGCGAAGCATTATGTTTCGGGAAATATTTTTCAGGATGAGAAACTTCTCCGGTCGCTTCCAGCCCTGCCGAAGAGTTGCATCGAATCTTCCAGGATTTTGCTGAAGAAACGGGAGTATTATGAACGCGATGGAATATTTCCCACCAGTGTTATCGAATATATCGCAAAGCTCTTGCAGGCAGAAAATGACGAAGATATGAACTGCCGCCTCGCCGATCTTCCCGCTGACGACCGGTTGGATGAAACACGGCGAATTATGCACAAAGATTTGCACCGGCATTAGCCGATAAAGTTATCTAATTGGAGCACCGTTTAAAGTATAACCCTCTATTTGCAAGATCGGTGTGAAAAATCAATCAGCGTAGTAGCCGATCACCGATCGGCGTGTTAAATATTTTTTCTACGCTTGTTTGGCGACAGGCTAGCTCGTGGAGGACGCCATTCCTCATTCCACTGAATCCTATCTCATCAATACCATTTTCCTCATCTGCGTAAAATTCCCGGCAGTCAAACGATAAACGTAAATACCGCTGGGTAGCCGTGAAGCGTCAAACTGAACTGCCTGGTATCCTGCATTCTGTGCGCTATTCACAAGGGTGGCAATTTTCTGGCCGAGCACATTAAATATCGCAAGATTTACCACTGTCTGCTCCGGCAAATTATATCGTATGATCGTAGTTGGATTGAAGGGATTGGGATAATTTTGTTCAAGCGAATAACTTTCCGGAATATTTTTGATATCTTGCATTATAGTAGCAGGAGGCGCCGGTGGTTGTTCGGATGAAGGACTTATAGTTATCTTTCCCGCAGAAGATGAAAGAAGCGTCGGCGATGGAAGAATCAGATTGCAGCTATTACTTACCTTCACCCAGTAGCCGTATCCCGGCTGCAGGGAGTCAACGATTACATATCCGTTCCGATATCCAAAAAAGCTTGATGTTATAGTACCCGGAAGATCGGAATAAATTTGGTTCACTCCTATGGCATTTGAAATGGAACCAATGAGATTCCATCCTTTCACCGCCTTGATCGTATCGAGTATGAGCGGAACGCCGGTTATGGTGATTGGTTTATCAATGGGAAACTTGTACCAGTAACCCACGCCATTGCGTAACGATTCCTGTGAAACGTAACCGGTCGGGTAAAGGTAGGTATATGCAAGTGAGCTGCCGCCCGGAAATACCGAATCTTTCTGATAATTACCGAGTTTACACGGCACGGAAAGAAGATTCCAACTCGGATTGTAGTACATGAAAAAACGCCACGAATCTCCGAAGCCAGAAACCGGAACACGGTTGGGTGAGCTTGTGCCGTTGTGAATAAATGTTATGTGTCCTGTTTGCATTCCGATGGAGGTTGGTGTAAATGTCACATAAAACTTTTTGCTCTGTATGGGAAGAATAGTATCTGCGGATGGCGTGACCGTAAAACAACTTATATCTGATGCTGCCGAAGCGATTAACAACGAATCTCCCCCGGTATTTGTTATGGTAATACTGTCTAATCTGGATTTTGCCATGAGGGCGTCCCCAACATATAAAGAGTCAGGCGATGGTGAAAATAATGTTGATGATGCCGTGCCATGTCCAGTTATTCCTATTACGGTCGGGAATGCAATGTTAAAATTATTGATTGCGAATGTTAAATGACCCGTTCTTGTTCCAAAAGCGGTCGGTGTAAATGCTATTGCGAAGGATTTCTTAGATCCTGAAGGGATAGCTGCGCTTGTGGGTGTTATCTTGTAATCAGGGAGATCGGAGATTACAGAAGACACGTTAAATGTATTAGCGCCCGTATTAGTAACTGTTATAGTATCTGTTTTTTGCTGGCTATAGATGACGTCCCCGAAATCAAGGGAATCCGGTCCAATAGTGTAATCGTCGTCGTGAACAGTTTTCAATATCCCGTTTTGCGGATCGAGCTGCACCAAGGTAATAACCTTGGGGAGATCAAATGTAAAATCCTGGGAAGCCGCGATGTTCAAAACGGTGATGGTTGAGTCCCAGCCCGTACCGATGAACTTCAAATCCACAGGCATGGTGAAGAAGGTCGGGTTTGACGTGCCGGTCGTTTGGGCGAGGTGAATTGCTACGCTGCAGCCGGTGGTTGTCGTATCAATATTGGACCATTTGTAATATGTTGGATATTTTTCTCCGTAAATCCATTCGTTGAAAAAATAATTTAAATCCTGCCCTGAAGCAGCTTCGCATTCTCCGCGAAAATCAGCCGTAGATGCAGTCCCGAATCGTAAGGCGGGATTGTTCGCATAATTACGCATACCATGAAAAAACGACGTGTCCCCGATTGCATGCCGGAGCATGTGAAGAACTACCGCGCCTTTTGCGTAAACAAGATTCCAATCGAAGAGTGTGGCTCCGCTATCGCTCACGCTAACAGTTCCAACGGCGCTTCTTGCGCTGGTCATATCGCTGTTAATACCCGATGAATAATATGGTTGACCGTATTTAACTCCCTCATAAAGCAATTCACAAAACGTGGCAAACCCCTCGTTCAGCCAGATATCGGGCCAGGTGCGGCAGGTTATCATATCGCCGAACCATTGATGGGCGAGTTCATGCATCACAAGACTTTCATCGAATCCCCCCAGCGAGGTCATCGTTTGATGTTCCATGCCGCCCCCCCAGCCAAATTCGCAGTGCCCGTACTTTTCCTGAATGAAGGGGTACAACCCGAATAGATTTGAATATATTCGCAATCCGTCAACCGCGTTTGGCAGCAAGGACGTTGCCGATGATAAATGTTCCGGTAAGACATAATTAAGAACTTCCATGGAATCAGTCGGAGTATAGTGAAACCAATTGGAGAAGGTTGAAAAATTCGTTACGGTGACCGAAATTAAATAAGTTGAAATCGGATAATGTTCATGCCAATGGTATGTGGCGGTGCCGTCGCCATTATCCTGCGTTGAAATTAATTTCCCGTTCGATCCCACCCTGAACTGGTTGCTCACCGTTACGATGATATCGGCTGAATCTGCTTTATCCGAGGGATGATCTTTGCAGGGCCACCAATCTTTAGCGCCAAACGGTTCGCTGAGGGACCAAACCCAGGGTGTTGCAGAGCCGCCATGGGATGAATATTCAAAGCTTCCAAAACCGCTGCTTCCCGGATGACCCTGGTAGAATGTTTCCATCGTCATCGCCTCGCCATGATTGTATGTTCTGTCAAGTTGAATATCGAAATTTGAGGGATGCTGGGTGAAACTTACCAGAGTCCCGCCTACCTTCACGGAATCAACCGTCATGGCTTGCATAAGATCGAGCGTTATGGAAGTAAGGTTGTCCACGAGGTTTTGCGCGGTCATCAACACGCTGCCTTCGAGGTATTGAGGCGAAGTGGTGATCTGAATATCTAACCTGTAATACTTTACATCGATGCGGTCTTCAGACGCAACCCCGTCAAGTGTTCTTCTCATCATTGCTTTGTATTGCTGCGATTCCCGGTATCGCAGGTCTTTCATTTCAGGAGGGGTATGGTCACTCTGACTATAAGCATAACCCGGAAGAAAAAAACAGGCGAGCAACACATACGTAAGCAAAGATTTCATAGTAGATTCTCCAAAGCCAAATAATTGTAGATCATGCGAGAAAATTAACTGCTGACACTAATTTGCCGAATATTTTCACAATTTACAACCGTTTTGAATCCCTTCATTGTTATAGATAATAAAAAATACATCAAGTAGCTGCACTTTTCATGATATCGTTACCATGATATTAGCCATTATGAGGGTATTGGGTTGGAATACATCAAATGTTTTGATGGGTTGAAATCGGGAGGGGGGAGATGCATTCTGATGGGTCGAAGTAAAATATGAAAAGCCGGATATCTTCCGGCTTTTCATATTCATTTCATCGATTTTCTTCTATTGAACTTAATTCATCGTGAACCCGGGAAAGAAAATTATCCGTTGTATGGGACTTGTTACAACGCGGTTGCTGAATTCAATGCAAAGTCCGCACGCAGCCGCAACCTGTAAATTGATCGCCGAGCCGCCCCAGGTGCATCCGTTTATCCGAACTCTCGCGTGTGATTTTCCCTTCCTATCGAACCATCCCCCTGATATCTCACACCAGCCATCGCCGCCAATATGAATAGAGTAGCGTGAATTCCGGGTTTGGATGAGCATCCAATCGCCTGATTGCAGCCGATCTTTGCAAACACGATCCATGGTATCCGATTGCTTGATGAGAGTTAAAAGTTGATGTCCGTAAGGCATAGCATCACCGATCCTTTTCTCTGATATTTCTCATTTTGTCATGTTGAACGCTCATTGTCAACCAATATGGTCTCTGTTTATAATAATATATTAAATATATTTTTGTTACTCCATTATGCTGTATATCACAGAGCCCTATCATTTGTTTGCGCCTGCCTTTAATTGAATTTCATCGAACCAGTTTAACACTATATTGATCTGTCGCAGCATATCATCCCCTTCTGCAGGTTTCGTGCATAGAAAATATTTCCCATCCGGAGTGGGATCGTAATTAATTCCGCTTTCCACAAAGATTCTCTGAAAATCTCTCACAAGAACTTTTGATTCTCCAACAACCAACGAGGTAGTGCCGATGATCGAAACAGCCCTAAGCTCGGATTGACTTTGATAAAAGAGCGTTTTCCCATCCGGTGACCAATTTGCATCTCCTCCCTGATCGGTTGAGATCTGCCATTTTCCGTTGCCATGGGGAAACGGTCGAACGTAAATTTGTTGTGAGCCGGTCTCATTTGAGGTAAAGGCGATCCATCTGCCATCGGGTGAAAGGGACGCTTCCCGTTCATCGAACCGAGTATCAAGAAAAGCCCATGGCTGGTGATTTCCCCTTACGGGAAGAACAAGTATATCGTACCCTGTAGAAGCGCGGATCCCATTAAAGATAATCGACGAACCGTCCCGCGACCAGCACAGTACATAGGTTCGATCATAGGTCATTTTAATTTCTTCAGGCGTCCCGCCGCCGTCCGCTTGTCGGATGATAATTTTCCGATTTCCGGTTTCATTGTATGAATACGCGATGCGCTTGCTATCGGGCGACCAAACAGGAGAACGGTTAATTCCCCCGAAGGTAAATCGGCTCATCGTATGTCGTTGCATATCATACAGCCAGATATCGTAATCTTTTGCAGACCCGATAACCACGGCAACCTGTTTACCATCCGGAGAGATGCGTGGTTCCATATAATTCTGGCTCGGAGCCGGGAGAATGGAAGTTGTTCCATTTCGATCGATAAGAGCCAGGGTTCGATTGAGAAGATTTGTTGAACCCGGAACATATGCAAGCGTTCCATTATCGGAAATTGAATAATTGGTTGCTCCTGTTGTCGGGTCGCCGGAGACATTGTCCAGCACCGCGAATGCGGTTCCTTTGACTTCAATGTTCTTAGAATCGAATGGCACAGCGAACAAAATCCCTGCATGTGAATAGAGAAGATCTCCGGTGCCCAGATAGTAGGTCGTGCTCGCTCCTTTCATGACAACTTTCCGCTCACCGGTTTCGATGTTTACAGCGCCTATCGTTGCGTCCTCATAATAATCGGGGCTGTCCATTGTGCCTATGGTAAACAATATGGTTTTTCCATCGGGCATGATCTGGGGCCACCGATGAGTGCGCTCATTCTTCGTGCTATCAACAGTGGTAAGCTGCCGGCGGTCGCTGCCGTCCTCATTGATGCAAAAAAGCCCTTGCCGCGCTGTGGGTGCAAAAATGATTTTTCCATCCTTCGTCCAGACCGCGCCGCGATTTCCCATTTGATCGGTCACGTCCAACGGTGTCCCTCCGCTTAACGATACCTTTTTAAGTTTCCCGTCTGAGAAAAAACCGATCCATTTACCGTTGGGAGAGAAGAATGGATTTTCACTGTTCTCTGTGCCGGGAATAGCTTCCGGAGTGAAGCTATCCATGCTTCGCTTATACAATCTCCCATTCGTCCTATAAACAATTTGCGTACCATCCGGAGAAATTGCAATAGCCGAGAAATATTGCGACTCCACCGATTCGCCCTTCGGTAATGTTATTCCCAACCGTATAATGGGATGTGACGATTTCCCTCTACTCACCAGAATCCAGATCGATGCGAGGAGAGCAACACCCAGGATACCGCAGAGCAGGGGCCACACTATCTGGCGTTTCGTTTGCATCGCGGCAGAAGGCGTAACTATAGGCGTTTGTTTGGGCGAAATTGGTCGTACTGAAGTTATGCGGCTGGCGCGCTGCCGGCTCGATTCACGCTTTATCCGGCGGAGATCCCTGGCAACTTCGGCAACTGATTGGCAGCGTTCTTTAGGGTCTTTCTCAAGGCAATCAAGAATTATACTATCGAGGTTGGGATCAATTTCCGGTTTAATCGTTGAAATTGGCGCAGGATCGACATTGACAATCTCGTACATCAACGCTGTTTCATGCACGCCCCTGAATGGAAGCTGACCTGCTATCAGTTCATAGAGCAAAACACCGAAAGAAAAAATATCAGAGCGATGATCAACTTCATGTCCTTGTACCTGTTCCGGCGACATATAGCCCGCGGTTCCGACTGTGCTGCCTTCCTTTGTAAGGCGGGTAATTTTACTCCCGCTTGCTCTGAGTTTTGCCAGTCCGAAATCCATGATCTGGGCAGAGCCATCTTTTCGTATCATAATGTTTTCGGGCTTGATATCGCGGTGAACAATTCCTTTTTCATGCGCGGCGGCAAGACCATCGGCAATCTGAATTCCAATTTCAATTGCTTGTTTCTGGGATATTGAATCCTTCTTTTGCCGTAGTGTTTGCCCGTCAACGAATTCCATAACAATGAACATTTTTCCATCGTGTTCCTGAATGTCGTGTATCGTGCAAACATTGGGATGATTCAGAGCTGAAGCCGCCTGTGCTTCCTGGATAAATCTTTCCTTGTCCACCGAGGATGCAGAAAGATGTTCCGGTAAAAACTTCAACGCGACGACCCGCTTGAGCTTGGTATCTTCGGCTTTGTACACTACGCCCATCCCGCCCTCGCCTAACTTCTCAAGAATTTTGTAATGAGATATTGTTTGCCCAATCATAGTCCACGCCTCCCGCTTCCACTGCGTTCCAGCTGTTCCGCTTTTTGGAATCCCGTTGTCAAAGCGGAATCCAAACAACGGGAGATCCTCAAACTTCCATCCACTCGCCGCACTCGTGGGAAAGTTTGGGACATGTTGCCCTCGCCGACTTGCCCGCCGTCTTTATGGCGGGGCTTCTCGAGAAGCTTGTAGTGGGAAATCGTGTGGCTCATCATAGCGTATGGAACGTTTGAAGAAACATGTTGCCGTTCACTTGTTGTTTTCCAGCTTGTTGAACAGGGCGATAAACCTTGGTTCTTTTCGCAGATTGTGAAACATCGGTTCGACGAGTATTCCTAGGGCGCTATATTGCCTTTCCTCGTATTCTTTCTCCAATGTCGCCAGAGCGCTATTCTTATCGCCAAGAAAGGCATAGCATCTTGCGGCGTCAAAGATTGCAGTAGCGATGGGTAGTGTGTCCGCTAGTTCCAACTGCAGTTTTACAACCCCATTGTAACCGGAGACGGCAAAAGCATGTTGTATCGCCGCAATTGTTGCGGCGCTGTCTCCCTCTGCAACCATCCCTTTGATGAATTCGTCGAACGCTGCCTTCGGCATCCCCTTCATGAGATACGGAAGAGTGATATAGAAATGCGCGCGAACAAAATTCGGATCGGTTTCAATAATCTTTTTCAACTCTTCGATAGAGCGGTCAAATTGTTGGGCAAAATACAAGCCATACGCGTAGTCGGAGCTGATGGCGAGCGATACCGGATCGAGTTCCATTGCGCGCCGGTATTCCGCAAGTCCCTCGTCGTATTTACCCACGGCGACAAGAAATTCTCCGAGCCAATGATGACCGGTCGCATAATTTGGATTGAGCGTAATTGCCCGGCGAAGCTCCCGTTCCGCGCCTTTAAGATCGAATTCAAAATAGGCCAGTTCATCGCCCAGCGCAGCATGCGCTTCGGGCAAAGCGCTGTCCAACTCCAACCCTTTCAACGCCGCCGCCTTTATGCGCTCACGAAAATCGGCAGGATGACTGCTTAAGACAGCCGCCAATATGTACGCGTCCGCGATGCCGATATACGCGAGCGCATAGGTGGGGTCTTTCCCAACAGCGTTCTCAAAATATTCGATCGCTTTTCTGTTGCCTTCAGCAGAGCGTTTGTTCCAAAAATACATCCCCTGCAAATAAAGTTTGTACGCTTCGGGATCGACTGCCCGGGAATGAATGAGGCGGTTGTTTTCTTCCGCGCTTGCTTCCCCTTTGATTTTTCCAGAAATATTCTTGATGATATCATCTTGGATCTCCACTAAATCGGACGATGGGCGGTTATAGTGCTCACCCCAAATTTGCGAAACATTGTGCACATCGATCAGCTCGGTCTGAATATCGAGTGAGTCACCGCGCTGAATAATTCTTCCCGTCAACACTGCGCCGACTTTCAGATCCGCACCGGCGGCGCGGGGATCAACGTCTGCTCCTTTATAGCGCGCAACCAAACTCCTCGGAATGACCCGAAGTCCGGAAAACTGTGAAAGTTTATTAGTGATATTTTCCGTGACGCCTTCAGTGAGATATTCCTTTTCGGGATCGGTCGAGACGTTGACAAACGGCAGAACCGCAAGCGAGTCAATTGTCTGACGCTTGGTTGAGAACAATAAATACCCAACGATCACGGCGGCGATGACCGCGAGGACAATTCCGGCGATCATGAATTGCCGGGTTCGATTCGGCGAAGTCGCCACATCCGATGCCGCTGCTGCACCGAGCCTCGTTTCGGATGTCAATGCCGGAGCAATCCCCTTCTCCATCGTTCTCGAAACTTTCGTCGATTGCTTCTGCACACGCCGCAGTTCGCTCACCATATCCGCGGCCGATTGATACCTGTCCTCAGGGTCTTTTTCAACTGCGCGGTGAACGATCCGCTCAAGCTCCGGCGAAACGTCCGGCCGGAGTTTCAAGAGTGACTCCGGCGGCTCGTTCACGATCGAATAAATCGTCGCAGCCTCGTGCTCGCCGCGGAATGGCGTCCTGCCCGTGAGCATTTCAAACACCACAATACCGAACGAAAACAGGTCGCTCCTCGCATCCACTTCTCCGCCTTGAATCTGCTCAGGCGCCATATAAGCGAGCGTGCCGATCCTGCTCGACTTTTTGGTGAGCTTCAACGATCCCTTGAGCTTCGCCAAGCCAAAGTCCATAACCTTAATCTGGTTCTTGGTATTCGTCATGATATTTTCAGCTTTAACATCGCGGTGCACGATCCCCTTACTGTGTGCTTCTTGCAGTGCCTCGCCGATTTGAATTGCGTAGCTCACGGCGTCGGCCTGCTTCTGGATCGGCAGCTTATGACGCAGAGTGACTCCCTCCACCAATTCCATCTCGATAAAGTGGGTGCCTTCATGCTCGCCGAAAGAATAAATCGCGCAGATGTTCGGATGATTGAGCGCGGCAACCGCCTGTGCCTCTTGGATAAACCGCGCGCCTTCTGCGTCGTTGGTCGTGAGATGATGAGGCAAGAATTTCAGGGCGACGATGCGCTTGAGATTCGTATCTTCAGCTTTGTAGACCACTCCCATGCCGCCTTCACCTAACTTCTCAAGAATTTTGTAATGAGATATCGTTTGATCGATCATAGTCCACGCCTCCCGCTTCCACTGCGTTCCAGCTGTTCCGCTTTTTGGAATCCCGTTGTCAAAGCGGAATCCAAACAACGGGAGATCCTCAAACTTTCATCCACTCGCTGCGCTTGTGGGAAAGTTTGGGACATTCCGCCTTCGCCGACTTGCCCGCCATCTTTGTGGCGGGGCTTTTCAAGAATCTTATAATGTGAAATTATTTGACCGATCATTTCTTCCTCAACTCCTCGTCCCAGTTCACGACAAGTGTAATGGGCGTCGAAGTTTGTTTGGAGTCCGTAACTAGGGCGAGAACTTGCTTGCCGTCGTTGCTAACATCGTCGATATTGTTAGCTATGATACCGCGCGATTCAAAATCAAACAATGTGGCTACACTGTCGACAAAAAGGGAAGATGCGTTTTCCTTAATGTACGCAACCTGTAATTTTCTGTCGGTTGAGGTGAAAAAGAGCTGCCTGCCATCTAATTTCCAGAACGGTTTTCTACCGCCATTTGTCGATATCTGGAACTTTCCTCCGGAACCATCGAGTAAGCGGGCATAGATTTCACTTCTTCCGCTTTCATCGGATTGATAGGCAATCCAGCGAGAATCCGGGGAAAAACTGCCGTTTCCTTCATTGAACTCAGTTTGGACAAAAGGTATCGGTTTCCGGTCGCCAAAAAACGGAAGCACCCAGAGATCAGCTTTTGTTTTTGGATCTCCGGTCGTGGTGAATGCCAAATACCGTCCATCGCGCGACCAGTCGCTGACATACTTGTCGCGGTTCGATTCCAAAATGAGTTGTTCATCGCCTGCACCGTTTGCGCTTTTGATGTAGAGATTGTACACGCCCTTCCGGTTGGAGCCGAAAACAACGGTGTCCCCGTGAGGAGACCAAAACGGTTGTATTTCAAACGCAGGGTTAAATGTTAATCGGGAACTCACTCCCCTCGAAAGTTCGTGAACCCAGATATCGGCGTTGCGGGACTGGGGATCAATAATATGGTAGACGATGTGACTTTGGTCCGGTGAAAACTTCGGATTAGACGCATTGAGATCGGTAACAAGATGCGTCCGGTTGCCGGTGCGGTCGAATATGGCAACCCGTTGCGTTTGATTTTCGCCGCTCTGAAAAATAAGCACTCCGTTCAACGATGAGGAAAACATCCCCCTGCTGCGCGCCGCTCCATATTGGATTTGTTCCGCGATTGGAATAGCGTCACCGGTCATTTCGAGTTTTCCGGGATCAAATGGTTGCGCCATCAATGTCCCTTGCCGGATAAATAAAATATGCCCATTAACAAAACACGTATTCGAATTGCCAGGGATCAATGTTTTGTTCATGGAGGAATCGATGGTTGAAATTCTGATTGCGTCATTATCCGTTCCGCCTGTCGTCTGAGATTGAGTCGTATAGAGAAAATGTTTTCCATCGGGTAGAAACCAGGGCCAGCGGTGACTATTTTCATGGTGGGAAGTATCCAATACAGTTATCCTCGCCGGGATTCCTCCGGCTGATGATACCTTGGAGAGCGGATCGCTCGGACCAGCGGAAAACACGATAATGCCCGCCTCATTCCATGTTCCCCCGCGCCCATCGGAAGCATCGCAGATCGTAAGAACAGGTCCGCCTGTTGCTTCGATCTTCTTGAGCTTGCCGCCCGCAAAGAATCCTATTGTGCGGCTGTCGGGGGACCAGAAGGGGTATGTTGCGCCTTCTGTTCCAGAGAGCGAGATAGCCGTTAACGAATTGATTGGACGGACCCAAACGTGGTCGACGCCGCTGGAATCGGTTCCAACAAATGCGATGCTATTGCCATCGGGGGAGATGGCAAGGTGCCCGCCGACCTGCATATTAAAATTTGTTTTCGCGGGGGGTAAAATCAATGATCTCGTGACTCGATTTTCCACATGTGAAGGGGGAGTAAGGAAATGAAAAATGATTGACGCCACAGCAACAAGAAAAAGGAGTCCACTCACAATCCAGGGCAGACGGGTCTGTTGTTGAATCTGAACAGGAGCAGGCGTTGGCGCCATTACCGGAATGGTTGCGGATTGAACGTATGCCGGGCGGGCAGAGGTTATTCTGCTAACTTTTTGCCGTGATGATTCGCGCTTGAATCTCCTCAGTTCCTTGCCAACCTCTGCGACAGACTGGAACCGTTCCGAGGGATATTTGGCAAGGCACTCTAAGACAATTGCATCGAGTGAAGAATCGATTTCCGGTTTCACCGCCGACAATGGCGCCGGGTCAACGTTGACGATTTCGTACATTAACGCGGTTTCATGAACTCCTCTAAAGGGTAATTCCCCCGTAAATAGTTCGTACAACAGCGCTCCCAGAGAGAAAATATCCGAGCGGGGGTCGGTGTCCTGTCCCTGAATCTGCTCCGGCGACATATATCCTGCTGTGCCTACCGTGCTGCCTTCTTTTGTAAGACGGGTTATCTTGCTGCCGCTCGCGCGAAGTTTTGCCAATCCGAAATCCATAATCTGCGCGATGCCGTCTTTGCGGATCATGATATTTTCCGGTTTGATGTCCCGGTGTACAATTCCTTTTTCATGCGCCGCAGCAAGCCCATCTGATATCTGGATTCCGATATCGATCGCCTGTTTCAAGGGAAGTGTAGAACCTTCAATCGCACTTCCGGCGGTCTTCATTTTGTCGCGGAGGGTCTGGCCATCCACAAACTCCATCACGATAAACATCGTTCCATCGTGTTCCTGTATGTCGATGATCGAACAGACATTCGGATGGTTCAGCGCTGCCGCGGATTTCGCCTCTTGCGTGAACCGCGCCTTGTCCTGTTCGGAGGCATTGAGTTGGGAGGGGAGGAACTTCAGCGCGACAAAGCGATCAAGTTTTGTATCCTGGGCTTTATAGACGACGCCCATGCCGCCTTCACCTAACTTCTCAAGAATTTTGTAATGCGAAATAGTTTGTCCGATCATAGAGGGATCCCTCCCTTGTGCAGCAATGCGACGAATTGGGGATCATTCCTGATGCCATCAAAGAGCGGATCAACCTTTACAAAACCAAAAATTCCCGATTGATCGTCGACAGCTTTGTTAAGCCACTCGAAAATCTTTTCCCGATCTCCGAGGCCCATATAGACCAGCGCAATTGCGCCGGGCGAAACATACTTCGATGAGGAAAGTGAAAGCATACTCCGGAGAATATCTTTTGCCTCGGTGGTTTTTCCAGCTTTAGCATAACAATAGGCAAGGAGGGCGGTACTGATAGTCTCGTTCGAGAATTTCGAAGCTGTTTTGAATTCGGTTATGGCATCGCCAAGCGCTCCCTGCTGGATGCGGCACAGACCAAGGAGAAGATGGCCCCGCGAAAAATTCGAATCGAGATCCAACGATTTTTGAATGTATACACTCGCTTCGTCGTACCGGCGGGCGAAGTAATACATCCAGCCCACATCGCGGGTAATAATCAACGAAAGCGGATCGAGGGTGAGCGCGCGCTTTATCTCTTCGATAGATTCATCCTTTTTCCCCTCGCTCATCAACTCCTCGGAATACCAATGATGGGCGGTCGGATATGAAGGATTAAGTTCAATCGCCCGTTTGTAGTTCTGAGACGCGGCAAGTGTGTCATGATCGTGCTGGTACGCAAAGGCAAGAGAGGCATATCCTTCAGCCAGCCCCGGATCGATTGCCACGGCTTTGAGCGCTGCGGCTTTGGCTTTGGGGAACGCATCGCGCGGAGACACTATGCCATATTCAAACCACCCGAGGACTCCGTATGCATCTGCAATTCCTGAATAGGCGAGGGCATAATTTGGGTCTGATTCAACCGCCTGCTGGAAGTAATCAATCGCTTTCCGGAGCTCGTCGGCGGAACGCCTGTTCCAGTGATAACGACCTTTCAGGTACAATTGGTATGCTTCCGTGTTCTCGGTTGATGCTTTGGCGGAATGTTTTTCGTCCTTGTCGGCGAGGCGAAGCTTCAATTTATCTGAAATATCGCGTGTTATTTCTTCCTGAACGGCGAGGAGGTCTGCAGATTTCCTGTTGTACTGCTCGCCCCAGAGATGGCTGTTATCCGATACATTGATCAGCTCGGCACTGATGCTGAGATTATCCCCACGTTCCAACACGCGCCCCAATAGTATCGCATGGACGCCGACTTCCCGTCCGATCGTTTGAAGATCGGCATTGCTTCCCTTATAACGAAAAACCGAATTCCTCGACATCACTTTTAAGTCCGGGAGTTGCGAGAGAGAATTGATGAGAGACTCGGTGATTCCATCGCTGAGATATTCCATGCTTGAATCGGGGCTGGCGTTGACGAACGGAAGCACTGCGAGCGAATCGATTGAGGATGGGTGGTGTGTGAAGTAGTAATATGAGAGTGAAGCGCTTATAAGAATTACGCTGCCTGCAATCGCTGCAATATTCGTTCTTGATGACCGTGGTGAAGAAGCACTCTTGTTCTGGTGGGCGTGATCACTCATGGTAGCCGGACGAGCCATCGTTTTACCTGAGGAGTCTCGGCTAAATCGTCGAAGATCAACGACAACTTCTTTCAACGATTGATATCGTTCGTCACGATTCTTTTCCATGCACTTCATGACTATCCGGTCGAGCTCCAAGTCGACGGTCTGGCGCACCTGCGAGGGTTGCTGCGGCACCACATTGATGATCTCGTACATGATTGCCGCTTCGTGGGCGGCGAGAAACGGAAGTTTCCCCGTGATCATTTCATAGAGCAGGACGCCGAAACTGAAAATGTCTGTGCGGTGGTCTGTTTCGAGTCCTTCGATCTGCTCGGGAGACATATAGGCAAGTGTTCCGACCGTGCTGCCTACTTTTGTAAGCTTACTGACGCCGCGAAGTTTCGCCAATCCAAAATCCATGATCTTCGCGCGGCCATCCGGGGTGACCATCACGTTCTCCGACTTAATATCGCGGTGAACGATTCCCTTTTCGTGCGCCTTATCAAGTCCCTCGGCAATCTGGATAGCAAGGTGAATCGCTTCTGTTAGTCCCGTCTTGCGGAATCCTTCCGTTTCACTGAGTTTCTTCTGAATCCATTCGCGAACCGTACTCCCTTCGACATATTCCATCACGATAAACGTATCATCGTTCGTTTCATCAATTTCATAAATCGTACAGATGTTCGGATTGTTAATCGCTGAAGCCGCTTGCGCCTCAAGGGTAAAGCGTTCACGCTCCTCGCCGTGAACGGCGAGGTGAGTCGGCAATATCTTTATAGCCACCATCCGGTGAAGACGCGTGTCTTCTGCCTTGTAGACGATGCCCATTCCACCCTCACCCAATTTCTCAAGAATTTTGTAATGAGATATTGTCTGCCCAATCATAGGGGGCTCCCGTTCTCGCTTCGCTCAACGGTTCCGCTTTTTGGAATCCCGTTGTCAAAGCGAAATCCAAACAACGGGAGATCCGCAAAATCACAACCACTTGCAAAAAACGCGCGTGGGTGATTTTGGGATATTTCGCCCTCGCCGACTTGCCCGCCGTCTTTGTGGCGGGGCTTTTCAAGAATCTTATAATGGGAAATTGTTTGACCGATCATTGCCTACCGGTTTCCGGTTATGTAGTTTGTCAGGTGTTCAATTGTTTGCTCCCGTTCAGCGACAATAGCTTTAACCACATCGCCGATCGAGACGATCCCTCTTAAAAGGTTGTTTTCCATGACAGGAAGATGGCGGATATGTTTTTCCAGCATAATAGCCATACAGTCGTCGATGGATTGTTCTGGCGCGATGGATATGACCTTCGCTGTCATGATTTCTTTAACTAACACCTTGTGCGAAGTCAATCCCTTTAGGGCAATCTTGCGGGCGTAATCGCGCTCCGATAATATCCCCACCACCGCTTCTCCTTCCCTGATAAGTAATACCCCAACATTTTTTTCCGCCATCAATTTGAGGGCTTCAAACACGGAAGCCGTGGGACCAATCGCCCAGACGTTGCTCCCCTTAGCTTGTATGATATTTCTAACCGTTGTCATAGTTGACCTCGCTTATTCCTGTCCTTTTATAATGTGAGTTTCATATTATTGAACTAAACCTATCTTCTTCAGCATTGCTGTGAAACGCGGATCGGAATGGAGATTATCCCATGCTTTCGAAATTTTAAGATAACCAAGACCTATGCCTTGCTCGTCATACGCTTTCTGGAGCCACTCAAACGCCTTATCGTTATCGTCTAATCCTGCATACACAAGAGCGATTTGATCTGAGAGTGTATAGCCGCGTTTTGTTAATCCAAGTAATTGGTTTATCGTTTTGATTGCATCATCTTTCCTGCCTGCTTTCGCATACGCATAACCTAAATCTCCAAGCGCAAAAGGATTGTTAGGGTCCATAATCTGCCTGATTTTTTGCAGCTCGGAAATTGCCTCATCATATTTGCCTTGGAGCATATACTCAATGCCGAGACCCTGAAGCGCTCCGGGAAAATTAGGATCCAGATCGAGCGTTTTTTTAAACTGTTCTAATGCGAGATCATAGCGCTCCATGACAAGAAGAACCTCTGCAACATTCACATTGATAATAAGTGAAAGAGGATCGAGTTCTTGCGCGCGTTGTATTTCAGCTAACGATTCCTCAAATTTGCCCTGTTGTCTCAGGCAAATGGAGTACCAGTGATGAGCAGTTGGGTAATTCGGATTAAGCTCAATTGCTTGCTTCAATTCTTGCTCGGCGCCTTTCCAATCCCATTGGTGGGCATACCTGTTTAAACCTAATGCGGCATGCGGCTCAGCGAGGGTCGGGTCAAGTTCAAGGGCTTTCCGCGCAGCCGCTTCGGTTTTTGGGAGGTAGTCTTTTGCCGGTAATCCTGAATATTCCGGAAAGATTGCATAGGTGGAAGCCAATCCGGCATAGGCAAGCGCATAGCCGGGGTCTTTCTCGATTGCCTGATTAAAATAGTCGATAGCTTTTTGGAGATCGTCCGCTTTGCGTTTATTCCAATAAAATCTTCCTTTCAGATAGAGTTGATACGCTTCCGTGTTTTCCGTGGAATGTTTGGTAAGTTTTTTTTCATCTTCACCGACCAATTTCACGCTCAGTTGCTGAGAAATCTCTTTCGATATCTCTTCCTGCACGGCAAGTATGTCGGAAAGATTTTTGTTATATTGCTCGCCCCAAATATGACTGTTATTCGAAACGTTTACAAGCTCCGTGCTGATCTGGAGATTATTGCCACGTTGAGCGACCCTGCCCGTAAGTACTGCCTTCACGCCCAACTCTTTACCTGCCTTCTGCGGATCGATTTCTTTCCCTTTGTAATGAAACACAGAACTTCTCGACATTACGGTGAGATTGGATAATTGAGACAGCGAGTTGATTAAGCTTTCCGTGATTCCGTCGCTTAAGTATTCTGAGTTGGGGTCGGCGCTCACATTCGTAAAGGGGAGCACGGCGATTGAATCAATTGATTGATGCTTGCCAAAGAATGAAAAGTATGCGATCACTGCCGCAATCAGGCAAACAAGTACAATTCCAGTCATCATGAATATCCGGCTTCCCTTTTTAGGTTGGGATGAAGGAACCGACTGGGAAAATGAGGGACGAAATTCCTCAGCAACGGGAGGTTTTATCTCGTGGGTTATCGATCTTGAAACTTTCGAGGATTGTTTTTGGACTCTTTTTAACTCGCTTACAAGATCTGCGGCTGATTGATATCGATCCTCCGGGTCCTTTTCTATGGCGCGTCCGATTATCCGATCAAGTTCAGGAGATAGGTCGGGCCTGAGTTTTAGAACTGAGTCCGGAACTTCGTTAACAATGGAATAGAGAACCGCCGCTTCATGCTCGCCGCGGAAGGGAGTTTTCCCGGTCAGCATTTCGAATATCAATATACCGAAGGAGAACAGGTCGCTTCGCGCATCGACTTCACCGCCCTGAATTTGTTCCGGCGCCATATAAGCAAGTGTTCCTACCGTGCTCGATGTTTTTGTCAACTTCATCGATCCTTTAAGTTTTGCCAGACCGAAATCCATCACCTTGATCTGGTTCTTGGAGTTGATCATGATGTTTTCGGCTTTGATATCGCGATGAACAATTCCTTTGCCGTGGGCTTCTTGAAGAGCGTCCCCAATCTGTATAGCATAACTGATTGCGTCAGTTTGTTTCTGAATGGGCAATTTTTGACGAAGGGTCACACCATCTACGTATTCCATTTCGATGAATTGTTGGCCCTCGAATTCATCGACGCGATAGATCGTGCAAACGTGAGGATGGTTCAATGTGGCGGCAGCTTTTGCTTCCTGCATAAAGCGGGCTTTTTCAGCGTCATTTTCCGTCAGGTGCTGGGGTAAAAATTTCAGCGCGACAATACGGTCGAGCTTCGTGTCGCTGGCTTTATAGACGATGCCCATCCCGCCTTCACCAAGCTTCTCGAGAATTTTGTAATGAGAAATTGTTCGCCCAATCATAGTGGGTTCCCGTTCTCGCTTCGCTCAACGGTTCCGCTTTTTGGAATCCCGTTGACAAAGCGGAATCCAGACAACGGGAGATTCGCAACATCACAATCACTGGTAAAAACAATTCGCGAGTGATGTTGGGACATGCCGCCCTCGCCGACTTGCCCGCCGTCTTTATGGCGGGATTTTTCAATGATGTCGTAGTGTGATATTATCCGACCTATCACGTATTTATTTTCCTTTCATCAATTCAAGATAGCCTGGCTCGTTGCGGAGAGTCTCGCAGTCAGGATCGCGCTTAATCCACTCAAAATTCTCATATCCGGCGGTAACGGCATTTTTCAAGGTATTTACCGCTAACTGCTTTTCACCGAGCCGGGCATAAAAGCAGGTGGCGTTATATAACATGAGTGGATCGGATGGGTTAAGCTCAAGCGCTTTTGCCGCCTCTTGTTTTGCCTCGCCGATTCGCTCAGCCATCCCGAGAGTGAGACCATAATACATATGCGCGCGCGCATCTTCGGGGTGTTTTGATAGATAACGCGGAAACATCTGTGCGCTTTGTTGCAGGGTTTCCTTCCAATTGTCCATCTCGCCAAGGCGCTCATAGACCATACGGAGATCGCCATAGGCGGAGTAGAACTCCGGATTAAGTGATATTGCTTTTTTAAACAATCCGACCGACTCGCGGTCACGATCGGTACTATGATATATTCTGCCCAAAATCCAATAAGCGATATGATTATTCGAATCAAGTTCGATGGCTTTGTGTCCTGCCTTTACGGCTTCATCGATAGATTTCTGATTGAAGTAGGCAAGCGCCAGCGAAGCATACGCCTCAGAGAGTGTGGGATCGTACGCGAGGGCTTTCAGTCCTGCTTCAATGGATTTATCAAGCCAGAGATTATTTCTCTCGTAAAAAAAATAGAGGGAGCCGTAAGACTCGCTCATTCCGGCATACGCCGCGGCGTATCTCACATCCAGTTCGATCGCACGGTTGAACAGTTGAATGGCAGCGTTAATATCGTTCTTAGTATAGCGCGTAAGGAAATTTCTTGCCCGGAGATTGAGATCGAACGCTTCCGGATTATCGGTGGATCGTTTCGCAAGAACGACTTTTTCAACCGGAGTTAATTTCACCATTAACGCATCAACGATTTGTTCCGACACTTGTTCTTGAATATCAAACACATCCGCGAGCTTGCCTTTGTATTTTGCAGCCCAGAGCTGGGCGTCAGTTTCGACGTCCACTAATTGCACCGTAATTCGCAAATCGTCCTGGAATTTTCTTACGCTCCCTTCAAGGATGTACCGGGCGCCAAGTTCTCTGCCAATCGTCTTAATATCTTTCCGCGTTCCCTTGTATTGCATGGTGCTTGTTCTTGAAACAACCCGTATATCTTTCAACCGTGATAAACTTAGAATCAATTCTTCGGTAAGACCATCGCTGAAATAATCGCTGTCTTTATCGGGACTGATATTTTCAAAGGGGAGGAGAGCAATTGCTTTCGTCTTACCGGTTTTGCCTGTATTTTCAATTTCGCCGCTGATTTCGCGAACTCGGAGAACTACTTCGTTCATTGATTGTAATCTTCGTTCCCGGTCTTTCTCGAGGAGTTCCATCATAAATGAATCTATTACGTGTGGAATCCTCTTATCATGGGAACTCGGCGCCACCGCGTGCTCATTCATAATTAGGTAAATCAATCCTGCCTCATGCTCGCTTCTAAAGGGAACCTCGCCCGTCAACATTTCATAAAAAACAATGCCGAGCGCCCAAATATCCGAGCGGTGATCTGCCGACATCCCTTGCGCCTGCTCCGGCGACATATAACTCAGCGTTCCCAGCGAAGTGCCTGTCTTTGTAAGACCCGTACTATTTTTCAGTTTGGCAATTCCAAAATCCATGATCTTTGGATTGCCATCCATAGTGAGCATGATGTTCTCGGTTTTGATGTCGCGATGGAAGATGCCTTTTTCATGAGCCGCCTTTAGCCCCTGAGCAATCTGGATGGTCCAGTCGATAGCTTGCTTCACAGAAATACCATCTCCCGATTTTAGATTCGCGATATGAGATTTCAAAGTCTTTCCATCTATGTATTCCATAACGAAAAACATCCCGCCTTCCCGTTCATCAATCTCATAAACATTGAGGATATTGGGATGATTTAACGCTGCGGTCGCTTTTGCCTCTTGCAGAAATCTCGCCTTATCGTCTGCGGAAGCAGAAAGATGGGAAGGGAGAAATTTAATGGCAACGACACGGTCGAGTTTTAAATCCTGCGCTTTATAGACGACCCCCATTCCGCCTTCTCCGAGTTTTTCTAAAATCTTGTAGTGTGAAATACTTTGACCTATCATAAACTTCTCCTATTTTTCTCTCGCGTATTGTTGATAACACCATACTTGCTTGAACCTATACTTCCGGTCATAATTTCTATAATCCAACTTTATGTAATAATGCAATAAAACGCGGATCGGTTTTAACGCTATCCCACACATAATCGGTTTTGAGTTCTCCGGTCCAGGTGCTTTGATCGGCGACGTCCTGTTCGAGCCATTTTAAAACATTATCCTTGTCGCCAAGCCCTGCATAGATACGAGCGATATTGTAGGCAGCGCCGGTGCCTGCTTTATACCGTTCTTCGTTTTCTTTTAATAACTCGATTGCTTTATCACGCATTCCTCTTTTACCATAAAAATATCCGAGATACGAAATGCATTCAGCCGATCGGCCGGATAGCTCTAATGCTTTTTCGAGTTGAGGAAGAGCCTCTGTTACGTTATTCATGCGGTCATAGGTTAATCCAATCCAGGCATATCCCGGGGCGAATGACGGGTCAAGCTCAATGCTTTTTTTAAGATAGGTGAGTGCTTCTTCAAATTGCCCGCGCAGGAAAAATATAGCGCCCACATTTAATGTAATAACCGGTGAAAATGGATCAAGATCGTGAGCTTGCTGAATAATTTTCCATGCTTCATCAGCTCGTCCGGTTCTTACGAGCATTATGTTGTACCAGTGATAAGCCGTCGGATACTTGGGATTAAGAGCGATTGCCTGTTTAAATTCTTTTTCTGCCTCATCGTATTTCCATGCTTCGTAAAGGCAAAATGCGAGCGTAGTGTGCGCTTCTGCCAATGAATTATCGAGTTCGAGGGCTTTCCGGGCGGCATTTTTTGTCAGGGGAATAGTTATCCGTGTCGGTATTCCGGAGTACTGAGATTGGATGATGTAACAATCTGCCAAACCTGCATAAGCGAGAGCGTACGTAGAATCGAGCGCAATTGCCTGATTGAAGAAATTGATGGCGCGATCTATAGACTCACTCGTGCGTTTATTCCACCAGTAACGTCCCTGGAGATATAATTGATATGCTTGTGTGTTATCGGTTGAGCGTTTTGCGAGTCCCTCGCGAAGATCTGTGGAGAGTCCTAATCCTAATTTTGACGAAACGTCCTTGGTGATTTGCTCCTGGAGCGAGAGAATTTCCGCTTCAGAGGATTGATAATTGTTGCCCCACAATTGCGATTCCCTTTTGATATCAATCAGGTCTACTTGAACATCGAGAGATTGTCCGCGATGGGTGATTCGTCCTGTGAGCACGGCATTAACATTTAACTTAGAACCGATATCCTGAACATCGAGTTCTTTTCCCTTAAAACGGAAAACCGTACTGCGCGGAACAACTCTGAGGGAGGATATTTTTGTCAGGTTGTTGATAATATTTTCTGTGATACCATCGGAAAGATATTCTTGATCCGGCGAAGCGCCGACATTCTCGAATGGCAGCACCGCCAGCGATCCGATTGCTTGTTGATGCCCCATTAATAGGTAGACTGCAAGGGCAATAATAAGTGCTGCCCCTATTAGTGCAGAAATGAGAATTGTTTTCTTCTTCGATGATGGGGTGGACTTCGCAACCGGGTTCTCATGAGAAAAAGTTGGATGGAGCGTCGGCATATCAACCATTGAAGGACGAAGGATTCTCGTTGATTGCCTCTGGACGCGCCGGATCTCACTTACCATATCCGCCGCCGATTGATACCGGTCATCGGGGTCTTTTTCGAGAGCTCGTTTGATAATCCGTTCCACCTCGGGTGAGACGTCTGGTTTATATTTCGCAACCGTCTCTGGTTCTTCATTCACAATGGAGTACATCATCGCCGCATCATGTTCACCCCGGAAGGGCGTCTTGCCCGTCAGCATCTCGAACAGAACAATACCGAATGAGAAAATATCGGATCGCGCGTCCACATCACCGCCTTGAATCTGTTCCGGCGCCATATACGCAAGCGTGCCGACCGTGCTCGAGGTCCTTGTGAGCTTTAACGATCCTTTGAGCTTCGCCAGGCCGAAATCCATTACTTTGATTTGATTCTTTGAATTCACCATGATATTTTCGCATTTCACGTCACGGTGAACAATTCCTTTTGAATGCGCTTCCTGCAACGCATCGCCGATCTGTATTGCATACTTATACGCATCGTCGGTTTTGGCAAGTGGTATTTTTTTGCGGAGCGTTTCGCCGTCCACATATTCCATCTCAATAAATTGCTGAATACCACCCTCGTGATCATCATGCTCGCTAATACCATAGATAGTGCAGACGTGAGGATGATTGAGCGTCGCTGCGGCTTTTGCTTCCTGCAAAAAACGCGCTTTCTCGGCTTCATTCGAAGTCAGATGGACGGGTAAAAATTTCAATGCGACAATTCGATCAAGTCTGGTATCCTGGGCTTTATAGACGATGCCCATGCCGCCTTCACCCAATTTCTCAAGAATTTTGTAATGAGATATTGTCTGCCCAATCATAGTCCACGCCTCCCGCTTCCACTGCGTTCCAGCTGTTCCGCTTTTTGGAATCCCGTTGTCAAAGCGGAATCCAAACAACGGGAGATCCTCAAACTTTCATCCACTCGCTGCGCTCGTGGGAAAGTTTGGGACATTCCGCCCTCGCCGACTTGCCCGCCGTTTTTGTGGCGGGGCTTCTCGATAATCTTATAATGGGAAACGGTTTTTCCGATCATTTCTGTTTCAACTCCTCCTGCCAGTTGACGAGCATAGTCAGCGGCGCCGATTTTTGCATTTCAAGACTGCGATTGATTACCATCGTTTTTCCATTGGGGGAGATATCATAACTCTCCAAAAATGCGGGTACACTAAATAAAGAATGGATACTCGCAACCTCGACCATCTTATCTTTGTACCGGAGAGTGACAAGCATCATTTTATTCTCACTGCTCACATAACACAATTCATTGCTGCTGCCTGCCCAGCAGGGAAAGTATCCGCCTGCTGATGAAATCTTCCAACTTTGAGTTTCCGTTTTCACGGCTGATTTTATATAAACTTCGTAGTCGCCGCTCTCGTTCGAAACATAAGCGATCCATTTACCATCGGGTGAGAACCGCCCCCCAACTTCGTCAAACTCCGTGTTTACCACCGGATATTGTTCATGTGCATTCTTCATTTGCATGATCCACAAATCTGCTTGGGTTTTAGATGGTTCTACTCTCGAAAATAATACAAGGGAACCGTCGCGCGACCAATCAAGAGATAAATCATAGCTTGGGGATGGGTGAAGGGCTGAATCACCACCCTGACCACTCATCGATTTTTCGTACAAATTCCAAACGCCGGTTCGCTGGGAAGAATAAATAATATCATCGCTGGTCGGAGAGGGGATCGCGTTATCTTCGCCGGTGCCTGAGGTGATCCGGTTCCTACCGCCGGTATGGAGATCATATTCCCAGATATTTAATCGCAACAACTTAGGATCGAAAATGCTGGCAATGATATGCTCTCCGTCAGGAGCATAACGGACGCGAAAGTTTTCTATGCTCTCACCTAGGGTTGAAATTATTTTACCGTTGAGATCGGTGATTAATAATTTTGCTCCGGCTCGTACATTTCCTGGCTGGTAAATCAGGATCCCCGTTTGCGATGCGGAAAAAACCGATTGATTAAATCCGGGATCATCAATGACACCTTCCGCCAATGGAGCGGGATCGCCCTTTAGCTGCACGGAGGATTGATCGAATTGTTGCGCCATCAATGTCGATCCCCGGACAAAAAGCAAGTACCCGGCGGCGTAGACGGCATTGGAATTGGTGCGGAGAACCAACCTGTTATCTTTTCCATCGAGCGACGAAGCATAGACGGCATGACCCTCCGCGGGACCGGAATTGTTAGCTATACGCGAAAAATAGAGAAAGTGTTTTCCATCAGGCAAAGCAAAGGGCCATCGATGCGATACTTCATTGCGCGAGGTGTCTAATTTCGTTAATGGCTCCGGAATCCCGCCATCGGCGGATACCCGGGAGATCGGCGATTGGTAATCGGGGGCGAAGAGAATCACTCCAGCGCTGCTCCATGTCCCGCCGCGGGGATTGATGGCAACACAAACCGTTACAGGAGAACCGCCATCGACCTCTATCTTCTTGATTTTCCCTCCGGCGAAGAATCCGATCTGTTTTCCATCCGGCGACCAGAATGGATATTGCGCGTAGTTTGTTCCATCCAGTGCTCGCGTAACATTTTCATGAAGCGAACGAACATAAATCTGGGTAATTCCGTTAGAAGCCACTCCACAATACATGATTGTCCTGCCGTCAGGTGAAATTGCCGGGGGACCTGCTGCCTGACCGTACGAGTGAATGTATACGCTATCGGGCGGAGCGATGGAAGCTATTAATAGGGGCTGACGTTCAGCCGAGGCGAAATATTGACGAAATAGCAATATGGATGTTACAATGAGAAGCATCCCTGCAATTCCCCACGGAAGAATGCTTCGTTGAGGAGTGATCGCAACAGTGGGGGCAGAAGTCACGGCGCCTATCTGACGTATTGCAGATTGCGCGGGGAATGACCTGCTCAGATGCTGCCTGCTTGATTCCCGTTTGTACCGCCGCAGATCTTTAGCAACTTCCGCAATTGATTGGGATCGTTCCGAAGGTTCTTTTGCAAGACATTCCAGAACAATAGCATCAAGCGCTGAATCGATTTCAGGTTTAATGGATGACATAGGGGGAGCATCGACGTTTACAATTTCGTATGCAATCGCTGTTTCATGGACACCTTTAAATGGGAGTTGTCCCGTTAAAAGCTCGAATAAAAGTACACCGAAAGAAAATATATCCGAACGATGATCCGTCTCTAAACCCTGCACTTGTTCAGGCGACATGTACCCTGCAGTTCCGATTGTGCTTCCTTCTTTCGTTAATTTCGAGACACCTCTGAGCTTGGCCAACCCGAAATCCATAATTTGAACGATGCCATCCTTCCGGACCATGATATTATCGGGTTTGATATCCCGGTGGATAATCCCTTTCTCATGTGCGGCGGCAAGCCCATCAGCGATCTGGATGCCGATATCGATTGCCTGTTTCATGGTAATGGATGATTTTTTTTCCCGTAATGTTTGACCGTCGACAAATTCCATCACGATGAACATTTGCCCGTCGTGTTCCTGGATATCGTGAATAGTGCAGACATTGGGATGATTAAGCGAGGATGCCGCCTGTGCTTCCTGTATAAATCGCGCTTTGTCGGCTTCCGATGCAGAAAGATGGCTGGGTAAAAATTTCAATGCGACAATTCTTTTGAGGTTAGTATCCTCTGCTTTATAGACGATCCCCATCCCGCCTTCTCCCAGCTTCTCAAGGATTTTGTAATGAGATATTGACTGTCCAATCATAGGGGGTTCCCGTTCTCGCTTCGCTCAACGGTTCCGCTTTTTGGAATCCCGTTGTCAAAGCGGAATCCAAACAACGGGAGATCCGCAAAATCACAACCACTTGCAAAAAACGCGCGTGGGTGATTTTGGGACATTCCGCCCTCGCCAACTTGCCCGCCGTCTTTATGGCGGGGCTTCTCGAGAATCCTGTAGTGTGAGATAGTTTTTCCGATCATCGGATAATTGGTGAGAAATTAATTTTTATTCTCTGCAAATTTTTCTTTTAACTCCGTAGTCCAGTTAAGAATGATGTTAAAATGATTAATCGTAAAAATGCCCCTACGAGCCAAACCAACAATGAAACGGTTTCCATCGGAGGTTACATCGTATGCGACAGCATTTGACGAAGTTAGTTCCAATATTTTTTTGGGGACGGAAAAATCGAATGATTGCCCAGGAGTAATTTCGGCAGCCATCATAGACGTGCCGCTTCCATAGAGCAATTCTTTTCCATTTCTTGACCAAATGGGTCCATTGCCGCCGCCGTTTGATATCTGCCACTTCCCTTCGTGTTTAGGAAAGGGTACAACATAGACCTCAAATTTTCCGGATTCGTTTGATGCATATGCCATCCAACGGCCATCGGGAGAAAACATAGGAGTTGCTTCAGTGGCTTGCGACTGGATAAAGCGCCAGGGTTTCCGGTCACCCTCAAGCGGTAATATCCATATATCGGAATTCTGGATGAAAGCAAGGAGTTTACCATCAGGGCTAATCGAAGAAGGAAATTGCGCCTCATCACTTGTCGTCAGGCGTTCTTCTTCCCCGCTTCCATCCCAGGGTTTTCTGTAGATATTGGGAGATTTTCCTTTTTCAGCATTATATACCACATACTTATTATCAGGAGTCCAAATTGGGAAATTATTATTACCGCCCCCGAATGTTAGGCGTGTGAGTGTCCCACGGGCTATTTGATAAATCCATATATCATCATTTGCCGCCTGTAGGTTCAAAGCTATTTTTTGGTTATCAGGTGAAACCGTTACTCCGCCATAGGAACCCAGTGAATCAAGCAGCGGGTACGATTTTCCCTGACGATCCATCCAAACGAGAGCGGTATTTTTTAAATCAATCAAGCCCTCTGGAACATAGATGAGATTTCCTGCAGTTGAAACACTGATTCCAGCGCTTCCGGAACCTTCGTTGAGCCACCCGCCCTGAGTTATGGGCTGGGGTGATCCTTGAATCTCAAGCCGATCCGGATCAAATCGCGCCGCAAAAATTGTATTTTCACGAACATAAACCAGGTACCCGGATGGGAGAAAACGACCGTAGGTTCCGCCGTGGATTAATATTTTCTTCTCGTTTGTTCCCAATCGTTGAACGGCAATCATGGCGTCGCTGAATGAAGATATGTTATTCGGTTTAATGGTGAAGAGTATGGTTTTTCCATCCGGCAGAAGCTGGGGGTACCGGTGACTGATTTCACCATTTGCACTGTCGAGGGTAGTGATCCGGGTTGGTGTACCGCCTGCGGAAGGTACTTTAAATAAAGCCCGGCTGATGTGTCCAAAGTAAATATTATTATCTTCAGCCCACCACAGACCTCTGGGTAAACCTTGAGTTCCACATAACATTTCGGGGGCGCCGCCGAGGATGGAAACCTTCTTGATCTTGTCGCTCTGAACATAAGCAATCCATTGTCCGTCAGGTGAAAAGACCGGTTCATCTGCTCCTTCCGTGTTAGGGATTCCCTGAACATCCAGTTGATCAATTTTCCGAAGGAACAATTGTGGATTGGAGGGATTCGAGCCGGCGTAAACAATTTTTTTTCCGTCCGGAGAGATAGTGATATCGTCGCTGCCTCCTATCAAAGGAGCTCGAGGTGGCACGTCCACATTAAAATGCATGGGAGGAGGAAGAGCGGCTGGGTCTTTGTTCCATGGCTTCCACACATATATTAAAAGTACAAGTAATAATGATCCGTAAATACCATGCCAGATCCAATTGCGGCGGGGTGTTTGTACTGATTCGCTCCGGTCAGTATTACCAATGCCAGTGTCTTTTTGTAGCGGTTTTGTTTTAATTGTCCGGGTTAAGCGCTCACGGCTCGTTTCACGTTTGAAATGTTTCAGATCAACAGAGACTTGTTTTACCGACTGAGTCCGCTCATTCGGATCTTTTTCTAAACATTCCAGAACGATGGCGTCAAGAGATGGGTCAATTTCCGGTTTCACAGATGACATCGGCGCCGGTTCAACATTCACAATTTCATACATTAACGCTGTTTCATGGATTCCTTTGAAGGGCAATTCTCCCGTAAAAAGTTCATACAGAAGAATGCCGAATGAAAAGATATCCGAACGATGATCCGTGTCTTGTCCCTGAACTTGTTCAGGTGACATGTACCCCGCCGTGCCGATTGTGCTGCCTTCCTTTGTCAGCCGGGTGATATTCCCCCGGAGTTTTGCCAACCCGAAATCCATAATCTGAGCGATGCCGTCTTTTCGAATCATGATGTTTTCCGGTTTTATATCCCGGTGGACGATGCCCTTCTCATGCGCGGCTGCGAGCCCATCGGCGATTTGAACGCCGATATCAATTGCCTGTTTGAAACTGATGGATTGTTTTTTCTCCCGCAGGGTGACGCCATCCACAAACTCCATAACAATAAACATCTGCTTGCCCGCCGGAGCCCCGGCGGAGGAGGGTCCATCATATTCCTGAATGTCGATAATGGAACATACATTAGGATGATTGAGCGCTGCTGCGGCTTTTGCTTCCTGAGCAAACCGGCTCTTATCCTGCTGTGAAGCGGCGAGATGCTGGGGAAGGAATTTTAGAGCAACAAAACGATCCAGCTTTATATCGTGGGCTTTATAAACAATGCCCATACCGCCCTCTCCCAATTTCTCAAGAATTTTGTAGTGAAATATTGTCTGCCCAATCATAGTCCACGCCTCCCGCTTCCACTGTGTTCCAGCGGTTCCGCTTTTTGGAATCCCGTTGTCAAAGCGGAATCCAAACAACGGGAGATCCTCAAACTTTCTTCCACTCGCTGCGCTCGTGGGAAAGTTTGGGACATGCCGCCCTCTCCCAGCTTTTCAATAATAGTGTATTGTGAGATGGTTTGACCAATCATTGGTTCTTAAGTTCCTTATCCCAATTTGTCACCAGTGTAATGGGAGGATGAACCTCTCCGCCTACAGTGACGATGAAAAGAAATTTATTTCCGTCAGCGCTTGCATCGACAAAAGAAATAGCGGTATTCGATTTGACGTCAAACAATTCGTTTGAGTTGCCAATCTCGAACGATGATCCGTTTGTCCTGACCTCAACCGCGATAAATTTATTATCCTGGGAGAGGTAATAAAATTCCTTCCCATTTTTGCTCCATTCCTCACTTGAATTGACCGCGATTCCATTCACGGATATTTGCCATTTACGCGCCTGGGTAGTTGCTATTTTCCCTTCAGCATCCAGAAATGGTCGGACATAAAGTTCGTAGTTGCCTGATTCATTCGACCGGTAGGAAATCCACCGCATATCCCTTGAAAAGTGTGAAACATCATCATCGAATTCCGATTGCACTAATCTGATTGGTTTTCTGTCGCCGGTGAGTGGAAGAATCCAGATGTCCGATCCGGTATGGGAATCGTTGGCTGAGTAGGTGAAATATTTACCGTCGCTCGAGAAATCGTAAGGAAATTTCGCTTCTGGAGATTCAAGGAGTACATCCTCGCTCCCTTCTCCGTCAGTTGTTTTTTGGTACAAATCATAGTGTCCCTTTCGATCTGAATGAAATATAATCTTGCTGCCATCGGGCGACCAATTTGGCAATTCGTCTACAGAGGGATCGAAGGTAAATCTTGTTTTAATTCCCCGCGCGAGCTCATAAATCCATATATCCTTATTTTTTGATTGAGGATCATAGACATCATAGGCGATTTTTTTTTCGTCGGGTGATAGCGCCGCAGATCCTATCTGGGCAGGTTCGCCAATTTTACCCACCAAATTGCCTTTGCGGTCAAGCCATTCCAACTGCCAGCCCACTTTTGTGCTTCGTGATTGATAACAGAGGATGCCATTCTGGGACACAGTAAAAATCGCTCTATTATAATCCAGGTCATACTCAATAGGTTCGGCTATCGGCTTGGCTTCCCCGATAAGTTCAAGTTTATCAGGTTGGAAGCGTTGCGCCATTAGCGTTTTATCGCTTAAATAGATCAACATACCCGAAACGTATGCCACATTTGCCTTTGCAGGTATAAGTCGTTTATTATCTTTTCCGTCCAGGGAGGCGGTATAAAGAGCGTCCTCTTCCCGTTCAACGCCGCCAAAACTTGATCGTGAAAAATAGAGGAAATGTTTTCCATCCGGCAGGAAGAAGGGCCAGCGGTGCGAGTGGGTATGTCTTGTGGTGTCAAATTTTGTGATGGCGACAGGGGTTCCGCCTGCCTCGGATACCTGATAAATTGGTCCGGCCGGGTTTGGCGCCAGTATGATTATTCCATCTTGATTCCATGATGCGCCGCGTCCGTCCGCTGCGTCGCATATCGTCAACGAAGGTCCGCCGGACGCTTCAATTTTTTTCAGTTTTCCACCCTGGAAAAAACCAATGTATCTATTATCCGGCGACCAGAACGGATAGCCCGCCTCCTGGGTCGAAGGAAGTTCTTTTGCATCGATAGAATTTAAAGGGCGGACCATTAAGTGAGTTTTGCCCGCACTATCAGCGCACACGAAGGCGAGCATGCTTCCGTCCGGTGAAAGCGCAAGGTGTCCTTCTCCCGTGTTTCCGGAATGGGTGGCAAAACTGGAATTTTCGGGCGGGAGAATATATGACTGTACCATCTGGGGATCAATATTCTGGCGCTTCAAATAAAGACCGGCAAATACTGAGAACCCAATCAGGCAGACGATGGAAATTAACCAGGGTATTTTACCTGCCAATCCGGTGGATTTGGAAAGCTGGATGTTCTGCGGTTCCGGTTGCTTAACATTTGAATATGATTGTACCGGCTTTGCCGTTGTGATGCGGCTGACCCGCTGTCGCGTTGACTCGCGTTTAAAATGTTTTAAATCTATGGATACCTGCTTGGCAGATTGCGTTCGTTCGTTGGGATCTTTTTCTAAACATTCCAGAACAATCGCGTCGAGGGTTGCCTCTATGTCCGGTTTAATCGAAGACATCGGCGGCGCTTCCATATTCACAATTTCATACATCAATGCAGTTTCATGTACGCCCTTAAACGGAAGCTGACCGGTGATAAGTTCATACAGTAAAACTCCAAACGAAAATATATCCGACCTGTGGTCGATATCCTGTCCCTGCACTTGTTCCGGCGACATATATCCTGCCGTGCCGATTGTGCTCCCCTCTTTTGTCAGCCGCGTAACGCTGCCGCGAAGTTTCGCAAGTCCAAAGTCCATTATTTGCGCGATGCCATCCCTTCGGATCATGATGTTTTCGGGTTTGATATCCCTGTGCACGATGCCTTTATCATGAGCCGCGCCTAAACCCTCCGCTATCTGAATTCCAATATCGATTGCCTGTTTAAACGTGATGGATGCCTTTTTCTCGCGCAATGTCTGACCATCAACAAATTCCATTACGATAAACATGACGCCGTCATTTTCCTGAATATCGATGATCGTGCAAATATTCGGATGATTGAGCGCCGCTGCGGCTTTCGCCTCCTGGGTGAAACGGGACTTATCCTGTTCCGAAGAGGCAAGATGAGGAGATAAGAATTTTAACGCGACGAAGCGATCAAGTTTTGTATCCTGGGCTTTGTAGACAACACCCATTCCGCCCTCTCCCAATTTCTCAAGAATTTTGTAGTGAGATATCGTCTGCCCAATCATAGTGGGCTCCCGTTCTCGCTTCGCTCAACGGTTCCGCTTTTTGGAATCCCGTTGTCAAAGCGGAATCCAAACAACGGGAGATCCGCAAAATCATAACCACTTGCAAAAAACGCGCGTGGGTGATTTTGGGACATGCCGCCTTCGCCGACTTGCCCGCCGTCTTTGTGGCTGGGTTTTTCTAAAATCTTATACTGGGATATTGTCACGAAAGTGATCCCTTCGGGATTTGGCCGACCATAACCGTACGTATGTTTAATGATTGTAATGATTTAACTTATAACAAGTAATAACAATGAGAAGTTCGATTCTGTTGATTCACCGTCGGGTTTTTACGCCCGGTGCGGGTATCTAATGATAAAGGCAATCGGGATTATGCGGTGTTGCGCTACCGGAAGCTTTCGCCCGTAACCACTTGATAATGTTTCACGGTCATATCGTCGCTTGTGAAAGTTTTTGTATCCGTGTCTTTATCGAGACCCATTTTCCATTGGTATAATTCTGTGAAGGTGTGCATCAACTTTTCTTTTAACTGATCGAAGAGTCCGCTTGCCTCGTACTCGTCAGCGGCAGCTTGGCTATCCCAGACCGTCACCGACATGACGTCGGATTTATCTTTTCCACCCACGGTAACAAAAGCATAGCGGCAGCCGCGCACTTTTTTTAAGACAGGCAATATTTCCCTCGCATAAATTTGTTTGAATTCCTCCAACATGCCTTGTCGAATTTTAGGTCCAACTATCCTGACGTATAATAATTGCGGCGTATCGGATGGCGTGTTTATCCCATTTTCAAATGCTCCTATTGGATACGATTTCACAATAGGTTCTTCAAGTATTGGAACCATTTCAAGTGTTAAATCTTTTGAAAGCTCAATTTTCCATTCATTGGAATGGGATAAATACGTTCGAATCTTCTCTGCAAGGGTTGAATAGATGCGGCTTTTCCCATATTCTTCCGCCTCAGCTTGAGTATTCCATAGCGTCATTGATATGCACTCTCCGATATGTTCATTGCTTTGTATGAGAGTTGCGAACAAACATCCTCTCACCGCATGAAGGGCGGGAATTGCCGTCCGTTCGTAGAATTCCCGCATTTCCGGTAATTTTACCGGATCAACTTTCATTTCAACCAATCTCATGTACATAACAATACTTCCTTAATCGTTACACTGATATTAAACCCCACTTTTACTCTATTCGTTTCGAATGTTTTAACGATCTTTCAGGGTAACGAGGGCAACTATTGCCCTGTAACTATCTTATTTGGCACATCCTGCTTAGTGTTGATGCGTCAATTATAAGGTCGAGCGTCCGGTATCTTGTTGAATGATGCTATAAATCTTTATAAATCAGAGGATTATGTCTGAAATCTAACAAGAAGTATGAAGAATTCCAAGGGATGTGGGAATCTATTTTTTGCTTACTAGCAAGGTGTTGAAAAACCCAATCCGAGTCACCCTGAACTTGTTTCAGGGTCTAAAAATGAACAGATTCCGAAACAAGTTCGGAATGACCCGTCCTAATTCGATACTTTTTCAACACCCTGCTAGAGAAGGGATTCGTCGGTGAACAACTTAGGTTCTTGAAATTATTCAACATAGGAGATTAACTATTCGTAATCTCCCTCATTAAATTATTCTTAAAGTGTAATAGCGGGTAATAAATGGAGTGGAAGAAAGATTTCAACTTTCCCGCCGGTTCAGACTGAACCTTGATACTAACGGCGGGCGGGGGAGGGGACTACTTCAGCGGGGAACTGATTTGGAGTTCTTGATTTTTAGGGAGTCCGTCTTATGACAACGATCGTAATATCGTCCGATTGCGGATGGGTTCCCGCATGTTTCTTCACGGCTTCGATAACAGAACTAAGAATATGAGCGGGTGATTGTGATCGGTGTTCGATTAATATTTTTTCTAGCGCTTCATCCCCAAAGAAGTCGCCGACATTATTCCTTGCCTCGGGAACGCCGTCGGAATACATCACCAGCGTATCTCCGGGTTTGAATGAAATGGTTTCTTCTTTGAACGGATACGACGGCATAATTCCCAGCATGAGACCGCCGGTCTTCAGCCGGATAATTTGATCCGTCGAGGTTAGGAGATACGGATGGTCATGTCCCGCATTGCAAAACACCACGTGATCATTGTTCGGATCGATGACGATGTAAAAAAGGGTCACAAATTTTTCCGGGCTGGTGCTGTCGTACAGGAGCCGGTTCGAGCGGGAAAGGCATTCGCTTGGCGGCGTGCTGACGATTGCCTGCCCGCGCAATGTCGCTTGCACGTTTGCCATCAATAATGAAGCCGGCAATCCTTTGCCGGTAACATCGCCGAGACAAATCGCCCACCGCTGGGATTCTAACGGAATAAAATCAAAATAATCGCCGCCTATTGATTGAGCCGGAAACGTGGCTCCCACGATATCAAAGCCGGGGATTTCCGGAGATTTTTTAGGGAGAAGATCGTACTGGATTTTTTGAGCAAGCTTCATCTGTTCCTGCATGGCAAGTAAGCTCTTCTCCTGGTCGTACAGACGCGCATTTTCCAACACCTGCGCCGATTGCGCGGCAATAATCGCTAGCAGGCGCTTATCATCCTCGCCGAATTCCGTATTATCTTTTTTATTAAAAACTGTCAGGATACCTATCAGGGCGTTTTTGATGAGGAGGGGAACGCAGAGGATCGACTTCATGCCCGAATCGACCTTAATGCCCTGAAAACGCGCGTCGGTGCTGATGTCGTTCGAGACCATCGGTTTTTTATTCAGCATCATCCAGCCGAGGATGTTCTGATTGAGATGAAATTGCTCATGGTTGGCGGTGGAATCGTTGGTGCGGATGAATGTTTTCATTTCATCGCGCACCTCTTCGTTGACGAGCGTAATGGTGCCCTGCTGGCAATGGAGGGCGCGCACCGACCGCTTGACGATATTCTGGATCACCTCGTCAAGACTCATGGTTGAGCTGATATCGCGCGCGAGATCGTTCAGGACCGATAACTCCTGCACTGCCTTACGCAGCCGGTTATTCTCTTCCTGTAATTGTATCGATGGTTCCACTGTCATAGATGGATTGTTGTTTCCTTCACGTATATGGCAACAAAATAATGTATCAATTAAATTCTCTTCAATGTAAGAGAAATTTTGGGAAGTATCAACAACGCGGCGAGTATTTAAATTGAGTAATTAAATTGAAAAAATATACGCACCAACCGGGCAAATTCTTTGCAACGTGGTTCATTCCACTTTAAGAGCGTATGTTTCAATCTCGTTTGAGATTTAACGATTTGTCTCTTATCTGTTACTCCCTCATATTTAAGCATTTCCTGTTCGTTGTTGTGGCATGGCATAAAGTTATGTTAATTATAAAGTTAGATTTATTGGAAATGCCTTCCTGTGAAAAATATTTTTAATTTTCCATGAAATTACTTGACTTTCCAAATATCTTTCCGTAACTTTTGGTAATATTTGAGGCGGTGTCATGCGAATAAAAATACGATTTACCAAGCTAAGTTTTTTTAATGCAGGCGCATTGCTATGGTTTTTATTGCAGGCGCAATGTTATGGGCAGTGGTCTACCTCCCCAGTTGCCGATAGCGGGTTGATCGTTACTCCTGGTTTATATTCACAGATAGTATCGTATGACGATGGGAGCTGCATCATTTCCGGGATCCTCAATGATTATATTTATCTCCAAAAGCTCGATCCCTATGGTAAAAATATTTGGTCTCAACCGGTGTTGGCACAATACGACTCTGCTGGTTCACAATACCAATATATCCCGCTGATATCCGACAACGACGGAGGAGTTATATTTTGGTGGGCTGATGTGCATGGCGCTCACTGTGTCACATACGAAACTGGGACTTATTGCTATAATGGGGCTCTCTATGCTCAGCGTGTGGATAAGAATGGAAATGTGCGGTGGCATGCCGGAGGAATAAATTTTGGACCGCTGCAAGGAGGTCGAAAATACGCTTACGGCGTAACCGATGGAGCCAGCGGCGTTATCTTTATAGTTGAGGAAGACAACTTCGGGGACACGGGCTCGACAAATTTGGAGACGGTGTGGGGCGCCCGCTATGATGCTAACGGCAACAAGCTCTGGCAAAAAGGATATGATACCGTCTCAGTGATGGGCCAAATCCAGTTCGACTACGTTAAACGGATTGGCTCCCGGGTTTACATTCAATCAACAAGTGGTATGAAGGAGATCGATCTGGATGGTAATATAATATCACCAACAATTATAACAGGACGTGGTATGTTGGGTTCAGAAAGAGATAGTGTCGGCTACTATAATATTTATGTTGGATCCGGCATAGATAGTCTTGGAAAATCTTATACTTTGGGACAGATAACAAAAATCTCGAACAGTGGGGATTCATTGTGGAATGCCCAATACAAAATTCATTTTGAACCAACAAACGGTGGATACGCTGGTATATTGAATCCATTGATACCAGATCATTTAGGGGGGGTATTTTTCGTTTGGTCGTTTCAGGATACATCCGGGGTCGGGAGAACTCGCGCTCAAAGAATAGATAAAAATGGAGGACATTGGCGGAATTATGGTTTAGATATCCACGGTGAAGAATTTCCAATGACGTTTTCTTCCAAAGGGGAATTAGGTTTATATTTTTTTGTCAGCGGTCATGCGCAAAAATTCGATACTTCCGGCAGCCCGCTTTGGCCCGATTCTTTCACCGTAATCTCCGATCCCTCGAATGCCTATTTTCCTTCTCTCGCCTCAGACAATATGGGCGGTGCGATCATTTCATATTGGACAACTCAGGGATGGATAAAAGCGAAGCATACAGGAAGAAATGGGAGTTTGGGAATTATTACCGAAGTACGCATCGACAATATAATTCTCCCTTTATCATATTCACTATCTGATAATTATCCTAATCCATTTAATCCTATAACCAGAATCGATTATTTTCTCCCTGAAATCACAGATGTTGAAATTGCAATCTTCAATATTCTTGGTCAGGAAATAGAACGATTCCATAAAGAACATCAAGCCCCGGGAAAGTATACCCTGGAATTCGATTTGGCAAACCAGCCCAGCGGGGTTTATTTCTACCAGATAAAAACCAAGAACTATGCGCAATCAAAAAAGATGAGTTATATCAGATAAGGAGAAAAATTAAAACTACTATTCGGTAAGATTGCAATAGCTTCAGTTCATTCAATTCAATAATATCACATACAATTTAGGAGATTATCATGCGATACATTGTTTCAATATCCGTCTGCATCCTTCTTCTGCAGTGGTTTTGCCTCTCAGCCGGTATCGATGGCTTCTGCCGTATGGATTTCACCCAACAAATGAGCAAAACAAACTTTACTTACGACCCTAATCCCAATCTCGTCCTTGTCTATGTAGATTTTTCGGATGGCAGATTGCCCTCCGGACAACCGCCGAGCACTATCGTAGAGATTAATGATCCTGCGAATAATGTCAGCGCGAACTCAGTGGGAAGTCTCGGATGGGAAAAAGACAGTCTGGGCAATATGTTTATGGAAATTCGTAAATATGTTTATGAAGATTATTGGGATCAATTTTTTTCGGATAATACCTGGGTTGGTCAGCGGAACCCTGATTGGCTTAGCCATCAAGGAAATGCCGGCTCTGATGAATATGGAAGACCAATTACTATGGACATGACATTGTATGGGAGCGTTAAGGAGTACTGGAAGGAGGTAAGCTATGGAAATCACATTATCACACCATACCCCACACACAATGGCGGTTCGGATAAATACCATACAGGAATAGTCAACAATATTGATAATATAGGCGGCAAACATTATATACATTGGATAAATTTACCTAACTCACGATCCACCTATGAAAATAACAATCCGTACGGGGATGTCATTGCAAAGTTGAGAGCATTGCATACTGTTGGTAACCCTGAATATATCGATTTTGATATAGATTCTTTCAAGAATAACCATATAGGAAAGATAGTAATCATAGGCGCCGGAGGTTTTGATTATACCTATGCGCATTTTGGGGGATATGCGGACGACGTGCCTGGCACATATATTGTCTTCTCTGAGAAAGAAAGTAGAGCGACTTATTCGACCAGTATACTCTCCCCACTCTTTGGGTATTGTCATGAATACGGTCACTTAATGGGCTTTACTCATATCCAAGGTGGCTCGTACGAAATAATGCATTGGGGCAGTCTTCAACCGATATATCACATTTGTCCTCCCCATACCAATCCAATTCATAAATTATGGGCAGGTTGGATTCCGCAAGCATCAATTGTTCGTATTAATGCAAACACAACAAATATCTCCTTGGCTCCTCTTGACGCCGTGCCAGTCTCCGGCGTGAATACGGTGGCTCTTATCACGGTCTATGGGGATGCAGGAAGAAATAATAATTACCAACATAGCGAATATTTTGTTGTAGAAAATCGGCAGCGCGAAGGATTTAATAGATTTGCCGGTGGAATCAATCCACCTCAAGGATTCACGGGAGGAGCTTTAATCTGGCATTATTCAAGTTTTTCAGCATTAAACTGGGATTCAGCAAGTTACTATTTTGGAACCGGAAGATTAGGCAATGAGGCACTTAAGAATCTAATATTAACGGTGAAAAATTATCCGAGAATCAGGTACACACCCGGTGATCCAAACGATTTTTATCCCCAGCACGGTACGGATCTTAATCAGAACAGCGATCCAAATACCAATTCTATAGATAGTTTAATGACCGGTATTTCATTAAACGCATTTTCAGTAAATCCGAATGATCACAAAGTATCATTTAACGTAAATTATCAAATTAACGCTCCACCATTATATAATTATTTTTTCTCTTCTGCTAATGAAGTACCAGATGGAATACTTTCGGGGAATGTCTTCGTCAATGGTTCGCTAACTTTTGACTTACCGAAAAATATTAATATCAGCCCGGGTTCTACATGGGATATCATTAAAGACGCATCAATCTCGTTAAGTAGTGGTAAATTTGTCTCAGCCGGAGGGAATGGTATCAATGATAGTATAAAATTTGAGGGTATTGGGTATGGAAATTACCGTGAGCATTGGTCAGGAATTGCTGCTTCGTATCATAATCAAAACGATAGTCTAATAATAAGAAATTCGATTATCCAGAACGCGACTCATGGTTTATATCTCATAGAAAATGATGTTAATGGACATTGGAACCACATCATTCAAGGAAACCATTTCAAGGATAACGAAAGTGATATTATAGTACAAGGCACCGATTTACCAAACGATATCATGCCGGATATTTCCGGTCTTGATAATAATATATTTTTACAGTTCCAACTTGTGGGGAACTGTGTGTTATCAAGTGCTAACCAATTTATAGTTCCGGGTGGCACACTTTTTATGATGTATGGGGGCACGTACTCTTCAGGATTATTCATAGACAACGGCAACACTTTCAATGTAAATGGTGATCTTCAGATAGGAGATGATCCATTTGCATGGGGTTGGGTTTCAATTAAAGGTGGAAACATAATATTGAATAATGGCTTAACTGTACAACAATATACGAATTTAACTATCGAATCAGGTTCAGTAGTAAAAATCGGTCATAATGCTTCAATATTAGTTGATGGCACTCTGAACGCAACCGGTACTTCAAGTCAACATATCACATTCACTTCTGCTAATTCATCACCTGCCCCCGGGGATTGGTATAATATATTACTCCGAGATAAGAGTGGACCTCATACCTTCTCCTATTGTGATATCCAATATGGAACAAAGGGATTATGGCTAATGAATCCGGATGGTCAATCAATTATTGAATACTGTACGATAAAAAATTGCAGCCAACAGGGAATTGATATATCAAACAATGATGTAAATAATTCCGCCGCAAACATCCGGTACTCCCTAATATCAAAAAACAGGCAGGAAGGATTATCTCTAATATCTGCCAGAGCGGATATTTATCAATCCAAGATCGATAGCAACGGAACGGGAAACGCCGGTCCCGGAATTTCAATGTGTAATTCTATTCTCTTCATGGGAAATTCGCGTATTCAATATAATTACGGGAATGGTATTGATATCTCCGGAATCAACAGCATCGCATACCTTTCCCCGGATGGATTTGCTGCGGGTAACAACACTCTGTTTCAAAACGCCGGTGAAATAAATGTTCACGAAAGCGGTCAAATATTGATTGGTCATTATATCCCGGCAGGAGGTTACTGGCAATGCGATGGCGAAATGGATCAATTGAGTCTTTTCAATATGAATCCCTGCGTGTGGGTACCGATTCCTGAAATAAAGAATGGCGGGTATAATAATATTTATAACACCGGTTACAGTTTTTCCGGCTATTTTGTTAACGATGCGACAAATTTGGGAATTTATGCTAATAACACATATTGGGGAAATACAATACTGCCGTGCGCACCCCCCTCAGGCGCCTTATCCGGTCCGGTTAATGTATCGTATCCCCTGTGCAGTTCGGTTTATACACCTGGTCAAACTGCGTATACTCATATCAACCCCGGTAGTGAATCACCTACCATTAACGGCGGCAGATCTGACAATGATACGGTAAAATATTTAAAATATCTGAAGTACCTGGTTAAACACAGTCCAGATTCTGCGTCTATCGCCCTCCATGAATTATCAGAGCTTGCCGGTCCCGGTAAGCGGTATGAATCTTTAATCAGCGTTCCCTGGGAAGATTTTCTGAATCATCTGGAAGGAGCGGCCCGTCCGGGAAAATATAAATCGCTAATTTCATCGTTCCGCATTCAAGAGAAAATGAATAAGAAAGATTATCTCAATGCGGCGTCACTCGCGGATGATATTGCCTCCAATACATCCAATAACGATCTGTGGACATATTGTAAAACACAGAAAATCATTGCACTCTACTCGCAGGGAAATTTATCGGAAGCCGTTCAGGCATTGAGCGATCTTACGCCCGATATTGGCAGATTTAATCCCAGAGTCATTCAACATCTATCAGATATGCTCTCGGTCGCTGGAGCTAATACGAATCCTGGTGGATCTCTCGTAAAACCCATGACTACAACAAAAGCATCGGTGCCAAAAGATTATGCATTGCAGCAAAACTATCCCAATCCATTTAACCCGGCAACGATTATACAATATCAGTTGCCGAAAGAGAGCAGGGTAAATCTGAGCATCTTTAATCTCCTGGGTCAAAAAGTAGCGACATTGGTAAACGAATTTCAAAATGAGGGATACAAATCGGTATCGTTTAACGCAACCAACCTGCCCAGCGGCGTATACTTCTATCGGTTGCAGGCAAATAATTTTTCGGATGTTAAGAAATTCATAGTAATGAAATAAGTAGTATAGTATAGAGTAGATCAATAAGACAACAAGAAAGCCGACTCAAACTTTGGGTCGGCTTTTTAATTTTGATGAAGCATTTCCTGGTTCCGCCTTGTGTAGCGGGACGAAGTATCGTTCATGTTGAACGTAGCTTAAAAAATTCGTAAATTAATATTATTTTAACCCTGACTTAAATTTATCATCACATTCAACACTACCTATGAAAACCTTTTCCTTAAAAATTGATCCCCTGACCTGCGAAGAATATTTTGAAGTCTACACGCGCGGTCAACAGCTCCTGAATGATCCTTTTCTGAACAAAGCGTCCGCCTTCAGCCAGGAAGAACGCCATAACCTCGGTTTAAGCGGGTTACTCCGCTCCAATATCTCCGATATCGTGGTGCAACGGCAGCGCAGTTACGAAATGTTCATACGCAAACAGGACGACATCGAAAAATATATTTTTCTTCAAAGTTTGCTTAACAGAAACGAAACCCTTTTTTATAGTCTTCTTGCCGATAATCTCATCGAGATGCTTCCTATTGTCTATACGCCAACGGTTGGCAAAGCGTGCATGATGTTGAGCCATATTACGCGCGAGTTTCGCGGGATTTATATTAGTCCGGATAATATTGCCAACATCGATAAAATATTTCAGGATGTATCGCTGCCACAGGTGAATTTGATCGTTGTTACGGACGGCGAGAGGATTCTCGGTCTCGGCGATCTGGGTTCCGATGGCATGGGAATCCCGGTCGGAAAAATAAATCTGTATGTTGCGGCAGGAGGATTACATCCCGCATGCTGCTTACCAATCTGTTTGGACGTCGGGACGAACACCGATCGGCTGCTGAACGATCCTCTCTACCTGGGATATCGCAACAAACGATTGATAGGAGATGAATACGACGAGTTCATCGAAAAATTTGTTCTCGGCGTAAAGCGGAATTTTCCAAACGCCTTATTGCAATGGGAAGATTTTGCCAAGCACAAAGCATTTAATTTATTAGAACGCTATCGGGACAGAATCCTTTCCTTTAACGATGATATTCAAGGGACAGGCGCGGTGACCGCAGCGGCGTTGATGACAGCGATGAAAATCAAAAACCAACGGTTCGCCGATCAACGCTTTCTTGTCGTCGGTATGGGGCAAGCCGGCGCCGGAATTGCTTCCAATATCCGTACCATGCTGGTAAATGAAGGATTATCCGTTGAAGATGTACGGAGCAAGATTTATGCATACGATATTACCGGATTGTTATTGGAAGATACTCCGGGATTAACATCATCGCAGATGTCCTTTGCCCAAAAACGTTCCGTGGTTGCGGGGTGGAAATTAGATTCCCCCAATAAAATCGGATTAATGGATATCATACAAAATTCCCGGACCACGGTTCTCATCGGCGGCACAGCAACCCCCGGACTTTTCAATGCGGAAATATTGAAGCAGATGGCAGTTAATGACGAACGACCCATTATTTTTGCCTTGTCCAATCCTACCTCCAAATCGGAGTGCACACCTGAAGAAGTTGCCATCGCAACCCAGGGGAAAGGATTAATTGCCACCGGGAGTCCGTATAGGCCCTTTGAGTATTGTGGAAAAAAATTCAAAACTTCACAGTGCAATAATATGTTTATTTTTCCGGGTCTTGGCTTGGGCGCTCTGGTGAGCAATTCTGCAAAGATTACGACAAAGATGTTTCTAAGGGCGAGCGAGGCAATCAGCGGAATGGTTACCGGGGATATGCGGAAGCAAAATATGCTTCTGCCGGATCTTGGTGATATTCGAAACGTTTCCGCTCAAGTTGCCAAAGCTGTGGCGATAGAAGCAAGGGATTCCGGCTTGGGCAGATTAGTGAGCGACCATGAACTTGAAATGCTTATTAAGAAGGCGCAATGGATTCCACGGTATTATTCGTTTCGCGCAGGAACGGATAACGTCGGTACTTCGAGGTGAAGCAATCGGTTAAAGACTTGTGGTGGATAAATTGAATTTTCGAAAGATGTTTAATTTGGCGTCTGTTATTTTATCGCTGTATCTCAATTACCCGATTATGTAAGGATGCCGTAGTTACTTCATTAAAATCATGACTTTATGCCTTGCCGAAAATTTATGTGACGAATATCACAAGAATAAAGGGCTGAAAATTCTTAAAAATTAAACCCAATTTCATAAATGTGTGTCAATATTAGTGTTCGATGTGATAATTCGCATGAGATCGTTTTGAATTTTCCCAACGAATTTTCATATTTAATAGTTGATTAAATTTATTTACATACTATGAGGTCCTTATGAAATTTATCATGTTTGTTGCTGTTGCGCTTCTATTCCTGGTAAGCATCCCGGCTTTTTCTCAACCGGTTCCGCCGACGAATCTTGTCGGCACGATAGGCGGTATGGGACATTTTTCGTCCATAAATCTGACCTGGCACTATGCTTTGAAGGGCGATTCGGTGAGATTCAATATCTATAAAAAGAATGGCGGACTCAATGATACAGTTCACCATTATAATAGAATATTCACAACGATAGATACGAGCTTTTACGATTTTTTTGTGCAGACTGGGAATACCTACTCCTATTATGTCACCGCGCTCATCAACCATAGCGAGAGCGATTCATCGAACAACATTGAAGTTCAAACAATTCCGCCTGTTATCACCTTCGGGAAAATTAGCGGCACACTCGTCGATGATTCTACCAAACTGCCGATTGCCGGCGGTATGGTCAATTTTATTCCAGCTTCTGGAATGATGCCCTTCATGCCGCAGGCGCAGACAGATAGCAACGGGTTCTTTACAATTAAACTTCGGGCAGGGCAGTATTACATCTTTTCGGGGGCGAAGGGATATGTTGGAGAATTTTACGACAATGTATCCTCGATTCTCCAGGCAACCAAAGTGACCCTCAATGCGAATGATTCCCTTACGTTTAATATCGGTCTAAAGAAGATAACGCCTCCGGTTTTCTATTCGCTCACGGGCTCCGTGAAAGACGGATCGGGCAACCCGCAGCGAGCGTTAATGACTGCATTTATTATTAATCACAGGTGGCCGATACCTCTGCCTCCCTGGGGCGGAGGAGATCATGGCTGGATTAACCCTCCGAACAGTTGGAACAATTGGGGACGGGGATCATTCTGGACAAAGACAGATTCACTCGGCAACTATAAGTTTATGTTCAACGCCAACGATACCGTCGTCATTTATGCCGATCCATGGATTGATTCATTGATGCCGCAATTTTGGAATAATAAAACCACGTTTAACGCCGCCGATAGAATTCCAATTACCGGGAATGTTACCGATATTAATTTCATTCTCGGCGCAAAACCTGTCTATGCAAATGGAATGAGCGGCAGCGTTAAAGATTCTTCCGGCGCCATCCCGTTAAACGCGTATGTCTATGCGTACAATACGCATGGAAATAAAGGGATGCATACGAAATATTTTGTCGGCACGGATACCACAACCGGTGATTACAGCTTCACGAATGTAATTCCCGGAAAATATATTCTTCTGGCATGGTCAATGGGATATAAACCGTCCTTTTTCCGTTACGACGGCACGCCCACGTTCGATTGGAAGCAAGCCGATTCCGTTGTGGTGACTGACAGCGGCGTGGTGGGAAATATCAACTTCAAGCTTCAAAATCTCCATCATGTGCGCGATAGTTTATCGGTCATAGGAAGTGTAGCCGGCAATACAGGAGCGGTATTAGACGGCGCTCTTGTCTATGCTACGGACCAGAGCGGAAATATTGCCGGCGGCGCAATCACCGATCTGGATGGTTCCTTCCAGATTGACGGATTAACCCCCGGAAATTATACAGTAGTCAGCGGACTGCTCGACTTCGGGACTTCCCAAATTGGAAATATTACCGTTGATAACGTAAACAGCGTTCAGTCCGTTAATGTTGTCCTGAATCCTGCTGTTGTTCTCGGGGTGATGAGCCATCCGCAGGTTGTGTCGCGATATGCGTTGGCTCAAAACTATCCCAATCCTTTCAATCCCACAACGGTAATTAGTTATCAATTGGGAACAGCGAGTTATGTGACTGTAAAAATATATAACGCACTCGGTCAGGAAGTCACAACGTTGGTAAATGGGATGCAGGGCGCGGGAGTAAAATCTGCAAGCTGGAATGCCGGCGGAGTCGCAAGCGGCGTCTATTATTACCGCCTCAACGCTGTCAGCGCTTCTGATCCGACCAAAGCGTTTACACAAACGCAGAAAATGCTTTTAATCAAATAGTATCAAATATCTCGAGCAGAATTCGAAGGGAAGTAATACAAAAGGGCGCTCAATGAGCGCCCTTTTATTTAGACGCTGTTTATCGTTCCGGTTCGTACAAGCCCTGTGTGCCGATTTTCCTGAACACAATTTGCCAGAGCTGGTTATAACCCGCACGCATCGCTCCGGCGCATGATAACAGAAAATACCTCCACATCCTGTGAAATCGTTCATCGTAATGCGAACGAAGATTTGCCCAATTGTTTTCAAAGTTGTTAGCCCATGCCATCAGTGTCAAGTCGTAGTATGACCCAAAACTATGGATGTCGTCAATGATAAAAAGACCTTCCGAGGCGGAGGCGAGTTGCGGTATCGATGGCACTATAGCATTGGGGAAAATATATTTTTCGATCCAAAGATTTTTATCTGCAGCTTTTGCAGAAATGTTGCTTCCAATCGTTTGGAGCAGGAACATGCCGTCGTGTTTCAGACAATTATTCACGGCTTGCATATACACGCGGTGGTTCTTATAGCCGACATGTTCTATCATTCCGACGCTCACAATCTTATTAAATTTTTTTTGAAACTCTTCCTGTAGTAGGTTACGGTAATCGAGCTCGAGTATTTCAACATTCGTCCCCCGGCAAAAATCGCGGGCGAACGCGATTTGCTCCTGCGCAATGTTGATGCCGGTAACCTTGCAGCCGACCTTTTCCGCGATGAATTTTGCGAGCCCGCCCCATCCGCAGCCGATATCAAGAACCTGATCACTCGCTTCCAGGCGCAGTTTCCTGCAGATCAGATCCATCTTTTGCTTCTGGGCTGTTGCAAGGTCGTCGGTGTTCTTAAAATAGGCGCATGAGTATTGATAAAAGGGATCCAGAAAGGCGGCATAAAGCTCCACGCCCCGCTCATAGGACACACCGACGCTCTTTCGTAAACGAGGCGGCGTCTGCAAATTCGTGAGCCGGGAAAGGAGATTGAACGCAATCATCTTTTTATTCTTGCCGGCTTTTTCCTGCAGGTTAGCGGATAGCAGCCGGTAAAAGAACTGATCGAGATGCTCGCAATCCCACCATCCGTCCATGTACGATTCGCCCAAACCAAGAGCCAGTTCCCGGATCACCCTTCCATAGAATCCAATATTGGTTACCTGGATATCCCACGGACGGGAACCTTCGATTTGAATGTCGGCGGATTGAAGCAACTCCTGCACGGGAGCTTTAAACGGGGATGCAACTCCGGGGTTATTCATATTCTAGTACGCTTCTTAAGAACATAACTATCGGATAAAACAACATGTTAGGTGGCAGAATGTACCTTGCTTAAAAACAAAGTACAAAAGGCGCGGAAAATTGTCAATTTTTAAAAACGAAATGTTTTTCTTGTCGATGATGGATTCAGGCAGTACGATCCCTCTCATTAAGATTGAGAAAGTCATGCTAAATTGGTAGATTCAGAGAACGTAATCATTTAAATTCTTCATCAAAATTTGATACTTCTGAATATGACCACACATAAATTGAATACACCGAACTCCGATCTTTTCACTCCTATCAAGATTAGGGAGATTGCCACCGGCTTCCAATCGAGCCGGATCTTCCTCACCGCGTATGAGCTGGGGATTTTTACAGCGCTTGGCGATAGGGCAAGGACCTCCGCTGAAGTAGCCAAAAATCTGAAAACGAACCCTCGCGCAACGGATCGGTTGATGAACGCCCTCTGCGCAATGGAATTGCTTATTAAAAAAGGCGGGAAATTTTCCAACACGCCTGCCGCTGCGCATCTGCTCGTGAAGGGCAAGCCCGAGTATATGGCGGGGTTCATGCATACGGTCTCGTTGTGGGACACGTGGAGCACGCTTACCCGGGCTGTGCGTGAAGGGACGACCGCAGCAATCCGCCCGCACACCAACGATCGCAAATCCACATGGCTGGAGGCGTTTATTGCCGCGATGCATGACCGCGCGGTCATGCAAGCGCCGGCAGTTGTTTCGTACATCGATCTCACAGGAGTCAACCGCATACTCGATGTAGGGGGCGGCTCCGGAGCATTCAGCATGGCATTTGTCAGAGCAAGGAAAGGGATTTCCGCCGCAGTGTTCGATTTGCCTAACGTCATCCCGCTCACCAGGAAATATGTGAAGCAGGCGAAGCTTTCATCCGAAATTGATTATAGAGTGGGAGACTATTTGAAAAATGATATCGGCAGGGGATTTGATATCGTATTTCTCTCTGCGATCATTCATAGCAACTCGGAGAAAGAAAATCGTCGGCTCTTGAAGAAATGCGCGAAATCTCTTAATCCCAACGGACAACTCGTTGTCGTCGATTTTATTATGGACGAAGACCGGTTACGCCCTCAGCACGGCGCGTTCTTTTCCTTGAATATGCTTGTCGGCACGCGCGCGGGAGACACTTACACCGAATCTGAAATTCGCTCGTGGATGAATGCAGCCGGCTTAAAAAAGATTGCAAGAATTGATACGCCGTTTGGGACTTCGCTGATCAAAGGAGCAAAGAGCTCCTAAGTCGCCGTCAAAATTTGATCGAACCATGTTGACCACTGGTAGCGTGAAATAAATAAAGATAAACTATGCAAAATAAACTTATTGACCTTACTCATATTCTGAATGAGAAAATTACGGTATACCCCGATACTCTTCGGCCTGCATTTGAAGTTCTCAATACCGTTGAAAAAAATGACTTTGCCGAGCTTAAAATGACGATGGTACTGCACTCGGGGACGCATATCGACGCTCCATGCCACATAGTAAAAAATACAAAATCATTAGACCTGTTCCCAATCGATAAATTTATCGGCAGCGCAATTGTAATTCCCTGCCGGGATAGAAAAGAAATTGATGTGAATTTCTTGAAGAAGTTTGAAACAAAAATATCACGGGTGGATTTCATCCTCTTTTTTACCGGCTGGCAGTATAAATGGAATAGGGACGACTATTTTGAGAATTGCCCTATTCCGACCCAGGAAGCGGCGCGTTGGCTAACAAAATTCAACCTGAAGGGTATTGGCATCGACTCTTTTTCGGTGGATAGGGTTTTCTCCGCGGAAGATGTCACATCCGAAAACCTGCCCAACCATCACATTCTGTTGGAAAAAGAAATAATTTTGGTCGAAAATCTTACCAATTTAGACAAACTTCCGGATAAAGCTTTTTCGTTTCAATGTTTACCGTTGAATATTGAACATGCCGATGGATCTCCGGTGAGAGCGATTGCCATGATTAACGATTAGCACTAGGAATAATTTCCAATGAATACTACAGTGTTTGTCGTTATTCTGGCAATTGGCACCATGCCAGGGTGTCATGAATCATTTCATGACACCTTTTCATTTTATCCCGGTCATGGTGTGGGAGTCTGTCCGAGAACCATGTTTTGTAGTAGCCGATCACCAGATCGGCGGCTATTTCGAATCCAATTGGGCATGGGCGCGGGTCAGGTGACCCGCTACTACGAGTTCTCGGACAGACTCGTGGACCATGACCGCCTAGAAAAATGTAGCGCAAGACGAAGTCTCGTGCAAGAGTGACTTTATCACTTGAGATCGAAGTGGGGGCACCCAAAAAGTAACTTGTAGAACGAGATTCATCTCGTTCATATTATTATTGTTAATTTATGATTGTTTCATTTTAAATTTCCCATGAAAACTACAGTATTTGTTGTTATTCTGGCAGTTGGCACCATCACGAATAGCATTATTTCATGGTTTTTCTCCCTCAGGGCTGGTCGCTATCATGGCGTTTACCGGTTCTTTTCATTTGAAAGCATCCTCATCCTTACCTTGTTGTGCGCGCCTGTGTGGTTTGTGCATCCCTGGGCGTGGAATCAACTCATTTCCTGGGTGATTCTTTTTGGAGCAATTCCGCTACCTCTCTACGGATTCAACGCCTTGCGCACAGCAGGCAAGCCGGAGGGTCAGATCGAAAATACAACGGCGCTCGTTACTGCAGGCATTTATCGTTATATCCGTCATCCGCTCTATGCGTCGCTCGTACTCCTCGGCGCCGGTATTTTTTTCAAGGAAATGACCCCGGCAACAGCAGCGTGCGCGGTGGTGAATCTATGGGCTCTGGTAGCGACGGCAAAAACAGAAGAGCATGAAATGCTCAAAAAGTTTGGCGATGAATACGCCCGCTACATGCAGCGGACAAAAATGTTCATTCCCCTCATTATGTGATAAGGAGATGTCAACTACGATACCCGGTATCTTCATTACCATGCAAGGGACGGTCTTGATGCTTCTACCAGGAGGCAGAAGCCCTACATAAAGATCCCGCTTAGGTAAATATTAACCGGAAGAGGCATTTGTTTAGTCAGAAGGGGTTAACGGCTCGTGATTATTTTCCCTCTATTTGCCGGACTTGACTAACAATGCTGCGCACAAGGTCTTTACGCTCTTATCGCCGGCTCCTTTTGCGACGCTTTCGATGGCGCCGTCTCCGGTATCTGAGTGAAGCCCGTCCAGCGCAATTGCCGCCAGAATGCGTACCTGCGTGTCTGAAGTTTCATCTTTTACAATGCGCATTAACGGTTCAACAAAAGAATCAAACGATTCCTCGGGAAATGACCATTCCAATTCCCTGATGGTTTGCGCAGCAGACGCCTGCATGGAGGGACTGCTGTTGTTGTTCAAGACGCTGACGAGATTCTCCTCCGTCTGCTTCAGATGCTGTTTTTTGAAACGCGTGGATGTTTCTCCCGCCTGAACTGCAATTGCCGTTACGAACAATGCGACGGCGAACAATATTATAAATCTTCGCATAAGGACTCCTGGATTAAGCGTTGATAAAATGAGTTAAGATAATCTGGGGTGTATTTTTGTGAAGACCTGTTATCAGATAGTTTTATCTGATAAAGAATCTTACAAGCGTGATTAACAATACTTCATTATTAACAGTTCCCCTTAATTCGCTCCCTCCGTTTGAAGTTTGTTCTTGGAATTCCAAGGCATTGATTTTATTGATCTTATCTATAAGATACAAAACGATATTTGGAGCTAAATTTGTAGGATTCGGGGAATATTGAATTTTGGCATTTAACCTCTCTCAATTACCAAATCACGTAGCGATTCGTGGCGTGAGTGATCTGAATTGGACTAGAAGGAATAAATACGTAAATTTGTCCAATCTGGAGCCAGCAGCGGCCCAAAAACCTATGCGTAGGGCGGCCTGCTCAAAATGATCAAATCATACAATAAGCTAAGATTACTGGTATGGAGAAAAATACACAAGAACAACTCGAAGATAAATCTGAGAGCAAACGACGGGGAATTTCTTTCGCTCAATTAACCGGTCTCGTCACCGTCCTGGCAACCGCGATCGGGATATTCAGTTCCTGGCAGCAGGAGAGAAGCCGCCAACTTGAATCTCAAATAAAGTTACGGGAGGATGTTTTTCAACTCTTGCACCAGCGGGAAGAATTTGAGCTGAATTTTAAAACGGAAAGCTACAAAATATTGCTGTCGAGTGTCTTGAATTCCAAGCTCGATCTCCGCTCGCGCATCGCGACACTCAGGCTCTTTTACGATAATGCCAAAGGTCATTTTAATCCGCGCGTGTTTTTCGATGTGTTTGCGGGGCAGGCCGATAAGCTCCACGATCCTCACGAACGGCGTAAAGCGCTCGATGATTTGATTTCATTCGCGCAAGAGATTGTTCAATCTGAGGAACAACTGATTGAGGCGAATGCGAAGCAGACATTTGCAAGCTTCATCTTGAAAAAAGGTGAATCGTACAACGCTCTACTTATCTCAAACGACGAGGCGAAAAAAGATACTCACAAGATTCATATTTCGCTGAAATCGTTTGGCGAAAATGCAGTCGAACTGGAAACGGATGTTCGCGATGATTCGTTGAAGGATGTTGAAGATTTCGAGGTCTCGTATTTCGATACGCCATTTTCAGATTACACCTATTTGCGCGATCACCACAGATTTGCCATCACTCTGAAAGATATCCAGGATGAGGAAGGGGAAAAAGCAGCGTACCTGAAAATCGTGGAGTTCCCAACCAATTACTTTCTGAGCGATGACCGGCCTTCGATTGAGGAGGTTGATGAACTTATCAAGAGTATGGATCAAAACGAAAGAGGAAAAAATCCTTAAGTTGTTTGGGTTGTGTCCCGGACCCGCGTTATGGAGCTAGTATCGTTTGCTATATTTCATTAGAAAAAAGAGACCAAGCCGGGCGACCGACCTTTAATTTTAAAGAAATACTTCCTGCAATAGTTCTGAATTAAAAAGGCTTCCGATATCGAGAGCCCTTTAACAACCACACTACGCGCCCCACACTAAGCAATTTGTGTGAAAAATCTCCTCATATCGATGCAAATTGCAAAACTTTGAATCTTATTTAAACGGGGAATCAGAGTTTTCACACAGATTCTAAATCTCGTTCAACGCTGTAGGTTACATCCTAAAAGTTACTTTGCCGGGGTGTCATGAACCATTTCATGACAACTTTTTCATTTTATTCCGGTCATGGTGTGGATCATGACCGCCTGGAAAAACGAGATTCAGATGCTGTGTGAAAAGTCATCGCGAGCAGTTTCACCGCGTCGCGATCTCCTTATATCGGTGCACATTGCGATAAATCGAATCTTGACTGAAAGATGAATTGGAGTTTTCACATAGTCTCTCCATCTCGTTCAACGGTGTAGGTCACAACTTGGACGCCCCCTTTTTTTATCACCAGAACCTCACCCCACTACATAATAGAAAAGTATCCCTCTCATGAAATAGAATCGCTTCAGAAAAGGATATTAACCCTTCTCCAGCGCCTTTTTAATTCGCTCTTCGTTCATCGGAAGCTGGAATAACCGGGCGCCCGTTGCATCGAAAATTGCATTCGCGATCACGGCTCCCATCGTAACTATCGCGGGTTCGCCGCCGCCCTGGGGATCGGAATTTTTATTATCAATAATAACTGTCTCTATCTCTGGCAGCCAGGAAAACCTCGGAAGCTCATACGTATCATAATTAATATCGGATATTTTTCCCGCCTCGAAATGGATCCCTTCCGAAAGGGCGTATCCAAGCCCCATCATGATGCATCCTTCCATTTGAATCGCGGCGCCTTCCGGGTTAATTGCCAATCCCATATCCTGCGCGCACACCACGCGCTTCACTTTAACGCTTCCGGTTTTCTTATCGACCGCAACCTCTGCAATCGTCGCGACGGAGGTGCCCGCGTCTACTCCAAGCGCGATGCCCCAACCTCTGACGCTTGGGGCTTTTCCCGGAATCCATCCGAATTTTTTCGCTGCGGTTTGCAGCACGTTCTTCATTTTCGGGTCGGTCAGGTTGTTCATGCGGAATTCCAGCGGATCCACACCCGCTTTTGCAGCCATGATATCGATCTGTGATTCTCTGGCGAATGTATTGGTGTTGTTCCCCGGCGCTCTCCAGGGTCCGGTCGCGAACGGATGAGAATCCGGCGATCCCATCCACGAGGAATTGAAGGAGGTCGTCTTATGATTCGGGATATTATAAAAATGCTCCGCGCCGCGTTCGCCTGCGAAATACACATTATAATCCCAAAAACCAATTTTTCCTTCGTTGGTCACACCGGAATGAATTTTCACAATTGCCGCCGGGCGAAACGAATCGTAAAAGAATTCTTCTTCTCTTGTCCATGCGACCTGCACCGGTTTCCCGCTTAGTTTTGCAAGGCGAGCGGCTTCAACCGCCTGCAGGTTTCGGGATTTTCCGCCAAAGCCGCCGCCAACAAACGATGGCTTCACACGAACGTTCTCGGGAGAAAAGCCAAGTTCTTTGGCGACTTCATCCTTCGCGCTGAATGGCGTTTGTGTCGACGCCCAAACTGTTGCCGAGGATCCCTCGATGCTTACCACTGCGGTATGCGGCTCCATCGGCGAATGCGCTACATAATCATTCAAATATGTTTCGTCTATGATTGAACCCGATTCTTTTTTCCCTTTCTCAAGATCGCCTTCTTGCGCTATAGCTTTTCCTTCCGGGGCGACTTTTAACAGATGATCGAAAATATTTTTATCGGTAAGGTCCGATTTGGAGTTATCGAATTTCGCCTTGATTTTAGAAAGGGCAAACTCCGCGGCGTCGGGATATTTATGCAGGGCGGCTACAAGATCGCCATCGCGGACGATTTGGACGCCCGGTACGCTTTTCGCTTCGGAGACGTCAACATCGATAAACTTGGCGCCATGAGCAGGGGGACGGAGTATTTTTGCGTACAGCATCCCAGGGAGTTGAACATCCCCGGCATATTTTGCTTTTCCGGTAACCTTTACCTCGGCGTCAACCCGGAGAGTGGACTTGTTTATTGCCGTAAATTCCGAAACCGATTTCAAAACCGATTTTCCGGTAGCATGTTTTACAATCTTTTTCCCTTTTGCAAGATTGGCGTAGGTAATCTGATGGTCTTTGTTGGTTTTGTCGAAAACAATCCCATTCTTTGTTACCAGGTTCTTCGAAGGAACTTTGAGTTCTTCGGATGCTAATTCTAAAAGAACGCTTCTTGCTTCAGCGCCAGCGGATCGCAGAGCTGGACCAAAAAATCGTGTCGACATCGATCCGAAAGTCCCCATATCCCATGGACAAAGTTCGGTGTCTCCCATGACCATATCGATTGCTTCCAATGTTACGTCTAATTCATCAGCCAGCATTTGGGCGAGGGAAGTAACAACACCCTGTCCCATTTCAATCTTTCCGGTGTAACACGCGACGCGTCCGTTTTCTCCTATATTAAGAAACGCGTTAAAATCGGTGGGGAGATTTCTGCGTAACCTTTCCTGTGCAAGAAGCGATAAATCCCCGATGGTGAACAGAAGGAAAATTCCACTTCCCGTAATTTTTAGAAATTGGCGCCGGTCTAACGTAAGATTGGGCGTCCCGTAGGGTAGTTCGAAATCTAACGATTGTTGGTTTTCCATATTACATTCCTCCTTCCATCGATTTCGCAGCGTCCCGGATTGCTCTAACGATACGCGTGTGCGCTCCGCACCTGCAAAAATTATCGTCCATTCCCGTTAGAATATCCGACGACGAGGGCTTGGGATTTTTTTTCAGAAACGCGTAGGCGTTCATTATCATACCCGGGGTGCAGTATCCGCATTGCATGGCGTCGTTTTGGATAAAAGCTGTCTGTAACGGATGCAGTTTACCATTGTTCGATAATCCTTCGATGGTGAGAACCTTTTTTCCGTTGACAAATTTAACCGGAGTTTGACATGAACGCACCGCCTCATTCTCAACAATCACCGTGCACGCGCCGCAAAAACTTTCACCGCATCCATACTTGGTTCCGGTTAACCCGAGATTTATTCGCAATACCCATAAGAGCATGCGGCTGCTATCGCCTGTGAAGCTGGTTTCTTTGCCGTTGAGATTAAATTTAATTGTTTCGTCCATTGGTGTGCCCTTTATAATCGCTTGTGGAATTCATTGGAATAAAGGTTTTTACAATCTTCTGTTACTGAAAAATGTAGGAAAGATTTAAGGAAAATTCAAATATTCTGAGAAGGTCGGGGGCGGATTGAACGATACCGGTAAGATTTTTTACATCTAAAGACAAAGGACGCTCAAAAAGCGCCCTTTATTGCTGCCCGGCTAGGACTCGAACCTAGACTTCCTTGATCCAGAGTCAAGTGTGTTGCCAATTACACCACCGGGCAATTAAAAATTCATTGATATCGACGTACACCGGTGTATTATTCTGGAGGATAAATTTCAATGGCATGGTACCATTTCGCATCCGATGCATATAAAGGTATTAAAAATTTTGTTCTCTTGCAAACGAAATTCGATGAATTTTGGTCGTTGGCACCTCTTAATCGAGTCATCGGGGTGCTTCAACGGCTTTCAATTTAGCCGATAAAGCGCTGAGACGATCTTTTATTTTATCTTCTAACCCGTCAATAGCTAACGCGCGGTTGAGTATTTCCATAGCTTTATTAAATTTTCCCATCTCTGCATACCCTTCCGCTATCGATGAGAGTATATCTCCATTCTTCGGAAACTTTGCGCAGAGTTGCGTGAACATACTATCGCAGGCGAGGGTATCCTGCATTCCGACATTAAGGATAGAATACCGTTCGATTGCCTGGCTTACGTAATCAGGATTCTTGCTCAACAGACTGTTCCGGATCAATTCCGAAACGTACCGGTACTCAACAGCGGGCTTATCCATCCTGTAAGCAAAAAATGATGCGTAATATAACGTGAGGGGTTCTGTCTCCAGCTTCATCTCGTCTGCTATATCTTTCAAAGCCATAGTTGTATCATTGAGACTGAATGCCGAAACAGCGCGGATAAGTTTTGCTTTTGGGTAATAGGGATATGTTTTCAGCAGAACTGTGCAGTTTTCAACTGCTTCCTGAAAATGACTTGTTAACATGAGGGTTGATGAATAATAAAATCTTGCCGGAGCGTTATCGGGGCTGCGTTTTACAGCGTCGCTAAATTTCTCATTCGCAATTTCCATTGTCCCTTGATAATCGGATTGCAAGCCCTCAAAGAAACTTTTATCGGTGATATAGCGATCAATGATTCCTGGAATCGCCCACAGCAAATAAACTCCATAACCAATAAAAGGTGAGTAGCGTAATTTCCAAAGCCCCCTGGATAAACGAAATGGAACTGTAATTATTTTGATCTCCGATGTGCGTAATGCAAGGGCAAGGAACATCCAAAAACCCATTATGACCGGAATCGTCCGTAAATTCAAGCTGCCCATGTTATCTATTAATACACCTATGAGAGAACCAAGATAACCAATGAGCAATGTCCTTCTTTCACCGGATTGATTCTTGACGAAGCGTCCAATGGATTTAAACGTAAGAACAAGGATAATGATAAAAACTGTGAACCCGATAATACCCGTTTCCGATAAGATTTCTAAATATTCATTGTGGGCGTGCGGTACGATATCTTCGGATTTGAACATCCAATAATTTGTCGATCGGAATTTTGGGAGAACGATAGAGAAATTTCCCACACCATTACCGATGACCGGCGACGCTAAAAATGCCCGAATCGCTCCTTCATAGAAAAATAATCTTCGGGCAAGGGAGGATTCAGGATTATTGAGTGATATTGTTGAAAGCCGCCGTTGAATCAGTTCAGGGAAAAGAAAATAGGTTGCAATTGCGGCAGCGCATAACCCGCCAAGGAACATCCATCGTATGCTGCTTTTCGAATAATTGATCAGGAAGAACAAACCCATAGAGACAAGCGCGCCGATCCAGGCGCTGCGCGATTCTGTCATCACCAACAAATAAAGAATACTGATCACAAGAATCATGAGGGCGAATTTTGTTCTGTTCCACCCGGAAATATTTATCAACGTTGCTATCGCTACCGGAAGAATCATCACCAGGTAACCGGCGAAATACGTTGAATTCCCAAACGTCGAAAAATATTCCTGTTGATTGGAAATTGCCACGAGGGAAAAAAATGATGGAGATATAACCTCGAGGATTCCGATTGCGCAGACAAGCCCTGTAACAAGGAGAGTCAGCTTTGTTATTTCATCAAGCGAATCTTTCTCCGTTAGGGTTTCAAAAACGATGAAGAATATGATGGCGCAGCAAACTTGCTGCGCCATAGCTTCGAAACTCTGGTGGGTATTAATCGCGCGAACAATGGATAGAAGACCCGCCCCCAGATAGGCGAGGATGAAAAAATGAACTATCGAAAACGAAAATGCGCTCTTCCTTCCACTGAAGATCAGATACAATACGAATACGGCGAGAGCCCAGGTTCCCAGAGTAAAAGCGACCGGTTTTAGTAGAGTGCTGTCGTTAACGTTAATTGTAGTGACGATACATACAATCGCAAAAAGAGCTATAGTGGATCGCAGGATAAGCTTCGAATCGCTATATCTCGATTTCGAAGATTTTATAGTTGTCTGTGCCGGCATCAATAAATGGCTGTATTGATAATTTTAATTCGTAAAATGATGATTTTTTATCAACAATTCAACTGCTGAGTTTGTCCCGGAATGAAATCCAGGGATTCCCTGGGGAAAGGAAGAAAATCGTTTAAGTCCCATGCTCGCCAAATTTAATCAATCCGATGGAAATGACGAATTTTTGACTTTAAACACGTTTTTTGCTATCATATTATCACGTGAAAGACGAAAATATTCAAATAAAGCCAATTTTATCGTTCTTTTTTACCTCGTTACACCTGCAATTCGATTATATGGGTTTTACCCTTGTGATCGGTAGCCATCGCAATTCATTATCCAACCAAAACCTTTCAAATTGTTAGAACAAATTGTGCAGGATAATGCTTACACGATACGGCTATGATGTTCTTTGGAAATATTTTATAGGATTATTGATAATTGGGTCGCTTACGGTGATCTTTATTAATAACGATCCCATAAAATATAGTATATTAGTATTGCTGGCCATGGTCACCATTTTGGTGTTGAATTTTTTCAGGGATCCTGAGCGGCGTCCGCCGGTTGAGAACCGGATAATTCTCTCTCCGGCAGATGGCAAGGTGATCGTCATTAAAGAAATTTTTGAACCGGAATATTTGAAAGAAACGGCACTCCAGGTGAGTATCTTCATGTCTCCCCTGGATGTCCATGTAAACCGATTCCCGATCAGCGGGATCGTTCAATATTATAGTTATGTTAAAGGAGAGTATCTGGCGGCGTTTGAGGATAAATCGTCGGAACGCAATGAACGCACGCATATTGGTCTTGCGGATGGAGATACAAGAGTTATGTTTAAGCAGGTTGCCGGTGCGGTTGCCCGACGAATAGTTGCGGAAGTGCAACCCGGTCAACAGGTGAAAATGGGCGAACGGTTTGGAATGATAAAATTTGGCTCAAGAGTGGATGTCATGATGCCCAAAACTTCCATCATTATGGTGCATTTAAATGAACGGGTAAAAGCGGGCGAGACAATTTTAGCCAAATATCCCAAAGCATAACCTTAATTAACTGATGTCTAACTAAGGAAACTCATAAAATGAAAATTACACGGGCTGTTGTACCAAGCTTGTTTACGATCCTGAATATTTTTTGCGGTTTTCTCTCGTTGTTGAGCACGGCGCGCGGCGAGTACGATATGGCTGCTTGGCTTATCGTCTCCGCCGGGATATTCGACGTCCTGGATGGAATGATGGCGCGCATAACGAAATCTTTCAGCGATTTTGGCGTTGAACTCGATTCTCTCTGCGATGTCGTATCCTTCGGCGTTGCTCCCTCGTTTTTAGTCTACACTATTTTTCTCCATACAATGAACGGCACGGGCACGCTGATCAGCGCCATGCCGATGGCGTTCGGGGCAATGCGACTGGCGCGGTTTAATTCTCAGTTGGTTAGTTATGATAAAGAATATTTCAAAGGACTTCCCATTCCGGCTACTGCAATGATGATTTGCGCGTTTGTTCTCAGATATTACACGCCGGAAATCGGGATCAACAGCGATGTGGTCTGGCTTTTAGCCCCGATGGTTGTGATTCTCTCCCTGCTCATGGTCAGCAATATTAAGTATGACGCCCTGCCAAAATTGTCTAAGCGCGGGCTTCTTCAACATCCGCTGCGATTTACGGTAATGGTGGTTGGAGTCACGGCGATCATCCTCACGCAGGGGAGCGCGTTATTTCCATTTTTTGTATTTTATGTTGCAACGGGTCCCTTACGGCTGATCGTTGAAACCATTAAGCGGGTACTCCGCCCCTTCTCCAAAAACAGGGAAGAAGATTCTGAATTAACCAGCGTTGATGTGTAATAGGAAGCGACCGCGTGTATTTAGCGAAAATTATTATCACCCTGCGATCATCCATTCTTGATCCCCAGGGGAAAGCAGTCCATCATGCCCTTCAAAATCTCGGTATGGCAAGTACAACTGAGGTGAGAATGGGTAAATATATCGAGATGAAAGTGAGCGGAGGAACGAAGGAAGAAGCGCGGCGGGTGACCGAGGAGGCGTGCAAAAAACTTCTCGCTAATCCGGTGATGGAAGATTATACCTATACTTTGGAATCGATGTAAGATGGATCGGCTCAAGGTCGGCTTAGTTGTTTTTCCCGGTTCTAATTGCGATCATGACGCATATTATGTTTTCAAGGATATTTTCCATCAAGACGTCGCCTTTCTCTGGCATAAGAATTCTTCTCTGGAGAATTCCGATATCGTCATTTTGCCGGGGGGATTCTCTTACGGGGATTATCTTCGCTGCGGCGCTATTGCCCGTTTTTCGCCGATCATGAAAGAAGTTATCCGGTTTGCCAATTCCGGGGGCGTCGTTATCGGAATTTGCAACGGCTTCCAAACGCTCTGTGAAGCAGGGCTCTTGCCGGGAGCATTGTTGCGGAATGCAAATTTATCATTCGCCTGCAAGTTCGTTAATCTGAGAGTTGAGAATATTCATTCAAGATTTACATCGGTATGCCGGCAAGGAGATATCCTCCAGTTACCCATTGCGCATGGCGAAGGCAACTATTATGCGGATGACAAGACGCTCGATATGCTCGAAGAAAACGGGCAGGTATTGTTCAGATATTGCGAATTGGACGGAACACTGACTGATGCCGCAAATCCAAACGGTTCATCACGCAACATCGCCGGCATTATGAATATCGCCGGCAATGTAATGGGAATGATGCCGCATCCCGAACGCGCCTCCGATGCGGTTTTGCGTCACACCGATGGTCAGAAGATATTCACATCGCTCATTAAAAGTTTTATTCCTCTGGAAATGATTCCGGAGAATCTGTTGGTTGATAGGAAATAAGAGATGGGAAATTTAGGGACCCCTGAAATATTATTGTTATTGTTCGTGATACTCATTTTTTTCGGCGGAAAGAAAATACCCGAGTTTGCGGCGGGTTTAGGAAAGGGATGGCGCGAATTCCGGAAGGCGTCCCGGGAAAATCCGGATGTGCCGGAAGAAAATTCGCAAAAACCGTTAGCGCGATTAAAGTAAGATTTACAAACACCGGGGTGGTATTCCAACCTCGGCGTATTGAATATATTCTCCCGTTCTTACTTCACAATTAGTTCAATCATTATTTTTCAATCGCGGTGCGGAGCTCTCTGGTAAACTTTTAAGCTGCGGCGGTAAGTGAACGGTTTCAATGAAGAGAGTAATTTCTTCTGATTGAAAACCACCGGGGATCGGGAGTTTTAAAATTGCTATCGTTAAAATTAATATCAAATTAGAACCCACATTAATAAAACATTATGAGCATCTTAGTCGATAAAAATACGCGGTTAGTAGTCCAAGGAATTACCGGCGGCGAGGGCACGTTTCACACGCAGCAGATGATTCTATACGGCACAAAAGTTGTAGCAGGTGTTACTCCCGGCAAAGGCGGTTTGTCTTATAAAGGCAATGAGCAATATCCGTTTAAAAAATCGGTTCCTGTGTTCAATACGGTTGACGATGCTGTGAAGAAGGAAGGAGCCAACGTGTCGATCATTTTTGTGCCTGCGTCGTTTGCAGCCGAAGCGATTATGGAATCTGCCGAAGCGGGTATAAAATTAATCGTTGCCATTACCGAAGGCATCCCTGCCCGCGATATGGTAAAAGTGTATGAATATTTAAAAAGCACCGGCGCGCGCATGATTGGTCCGAATTGCCCGGGCATCATCACCCCGGGTCAATGTAAAATCGGCATCATGCCCGGTTTTATTCACAGTCCGGGTACCGTTGGATTGATTTCACGTAGTGGAACTCTGACCTACGAAGCCGTTTGGCAGGTGACGGAACGCGGGTTGGGACAATCGACCTGCATGGGAATCGGGGGCGATCCTGTGGTCGGAACACGCTTTCTCGATGCGTTGAAGCTCTTCAAAGAGGACGACGGCACCGATGCGGTCATCATGATCGGAGAAATTGGTGGAACCGCGGAGGAGGAAGCCGCGGAATATGTGCGGAAGAATTTCACCAAACCGGTGATCGGATTCATTGCGGGCCGGACTGCTCCTCCTGGGCGCCGGATGGGACACGCCGGAGCCATCATTTCCGGCGGTAAAGGCACTGCCGAGGAGAAAATGAAAGCAATGAAAAAAGCAGGAATCCATGTCGTCGATAGCCCGGCGGATATCGGAGCGATGGTGCAGAAAGTACTTCCCAAAAATGCGAAGAAAAAAACGGTGATTATTTCATCAAAAAAATCTTCTTTAACGAAAAAGAAAAAGGGCCGTAAATGAAACACTCCCCCGCATTTCTCAAACTCGTTGACCGGCGCCGAAAGAAAGTTCGGGAAACAAATCCCAAAACCGTGAAACGGAGAATGGATAACGGCGATGATTTTATCCTTGTCGATATCCGTGAAGAGAGTGAATGGGCAGCCGGGCGTCTTCCGAATTCGATTTATCTCGGTAAAGGAATTATTGAGAGAGATATTGAAAATTCTGTTCCGGATAAGGAATCGGAAATAATTTTGTATTGCGGCGGCGGATTTCGTTCGGTTCTTGCAGCCGATAATCTCCGTTTGATGGGTTATAAGAATGTCCTATCGATGGACGGCGGTTGGCGGGAATGGATTAAACTTGGTTATCCTATAGTTGGAGGCAAAGCTGCGAAGAAGAAAGAATCAACCGTTAAAAAGCGGAAGAGTTGATTTTTCCCTGATAAATAAAACTAATCAATAGAAAGAAAAAATAGTGGAACGAACATTAGCAATTTTAAAACCCGATTGTGTCCGGAAAAATCTTATCGGCGCGGTTATTGCCCATATTCAAAAGGGAGGGTTCAAGGTAGTCGCAATGAAGAAAACGCGCCTGACCAAACAATCCGCCGGTAGATTCTATGCCGTGCATAACGGGCGACCATTTTACGATTCACTTGTGGAATTCATGAGTTCGGGCGCCTGTGTTCCCATTGTGCTGGAAAAAGTAAATGCTGTTGCGGATTTCAGGGTATTGATCGGCGCCACAGATCCCAAAGAGGCGGCTGCGGGTACAATCCGCAAATTATACGCGGATAACAAAGGTGAAAATATCATTCACGGATCCGACTCTCCTGAAAACGCCCTCATCGAAATTAGTTATTTCTTTTCAAATAAAGAATTGGTAGAAGTCGAATAGCCCCCGGAGTATCGGAGCCGTGTGGCTCATTGCCCCGATGTATTAGCTTTCATGATGATCTCGGCAAAATTTACCAGTAAAATTGCCGTCGCACCCCAGATCATGTGTTTCCCGTACTGAAAATACCAAACCGTGTGAATTTTCCCTTGGAATTCACGCTCTTCGTTTCGCGCATTTTTCTTTTCAATGAAAACTGAGAGCGGCACGGTAAATACTTCAGCGACTTCATTCGTATTGAGTGTTAAAGATGGCAGTTCATCCAAACAACCTACCACGGGAGTGATAATAAATTTTGTCGGTGTTGCCTGATCGTCGCTGACACCGAGAATTTCAATACTCGTTCGTGGTATTCCTAATTCTTCCTCTGTCTCGCGCAGCGCTGTCTGCGTTAAATCGTTATCGCCATCATCCCGCATTCCACCGGGGCAGGATATTTGTCCCTTATGCGTTTCAACTTCGTCGGTTCGGACGGTTAGCAGTATACTGAATTCATCGTCTATAGGGACGAGCGTGATGAGAACTGCCGCTCTTTTATAGAGTGGATACTCTTCAGACGATATCACCTTGCGTTGACGCCGGGAGAGGGCTGCGGTAATGATTTCTTTCGTAATCATATCAATGAGATTGTTTGCGCTGACGGGATGACTCATAGAGGAGTACGGCACTTGCGCTGCCGACATTCAATGAATCGACTTTGTTGTTCATTGGTATGGAAACATAAGTTGAACAAGCATCAAGAATCTTTTGCGATAAGCCGTCGCCTTCGTTCCCGAGAACGATGCAGACATTCCCGGAAAAATCCGCATCATAGATCGATTGCGCGCCTGCCGGATGCGCTGCGGCGACGTTGCAGTTATAGATGGTTCGTAGATCGTTCAATGTCGATTGAAGATTATCGACATGGACGATTGGAATATCAAACACCGTCCCCATCGAATTTCTTACCGCACGCCGCAGGTATGGGCTGCTTGATGTTTCGCCAACGATGATTGCGTCAACTCCGAAACCTGCACAGTTGCGAACAATCACACCCACATTCTCCGCGCTCACCAATCCGTCAAGCGCTACAAACATGGCTGGTTTTGCTAACGAACGAATAATTTCATTGAGCGTACGGTTTGCCGGCACTCGCGCTATCGCCATGATCCCCTGATGAAGATTGCATCCGACGATTGTTTCTAAAAGGGTTTTATCGGCGATAAAAATCTTAATTTCATCCTTCAGCAACGATAAATCGCTTTCTAATTTTGAAAACCAGTCCGGAGTCACAAGAAGCGAAACCAATTGGAGCTGAGAACTCAGCAGTTTCTTCACAACTTTCTCTCCCTCAGCGACAAAAATCCCGCTCTTTAAATGTTCAAGCGGGCGGCGAAGTGTTTTATACGGATGTAAATCTTTATTTTCTAAATCTTTGATTTTATGGATATTTTGAGGCATCTTATCGTTGCTATATAATCGATTATAAAATACGGAAAATATTATAATTCCTCCGACTTAAATAAAAAGATTCGGTATTTTAAATCTTACAACATCTTTTATCCATGTGGAAATTATGTGTATAACGGTGCAGTAATGAAAATTATAATCGCGGGTGGAACAGGTTTCTTCGGAACAGCATTGGTAAAAGAGTTGCTCCAACGAAAACATAACGTTACTCTTCTATCACGAGATCCATTGCATGTATCCTCAGAGTTAACATCATCCGCTAATGCATTATTATCGGTCGAATTATGGGATGGGGGAACGAATGGGAGTTGGCGGAAAAACGTAGATGGAGCTGATGCCGTAATTAATCTCGCCGGAGAATCGATTGCAGGAAAACGCTGGAGCCCAAAACAGAAAACAAAAATAATCAACAGCAGAGTGAACGCAACGAAAGCGATCGTAGAATCTATCCTCAAAGCAAAGACGAAACCTCAAGTGTTGATTAATTCTTCCGCGGTTGGATATTACGGGAGTGTTGAATCCGGTGATGTGACTGAGGAGAAGGCTTCGGGGAATGATTTTCTTTCTGGTGCATGCCGCCGCTGGGAACAGGAAGCGCGTAGGGTCGAGTCTTTTGGAGTCCGGCTTGTAATTTTAAGGACGGGAATTGTTCTTGGGAAAAACGGCGGCGCGTTAAAAAAAATGGAACTGCCGTTTAAGCTCTTCGTAGGGGGTCCCATCGGAAATGGCAGGCAATGGATGCCCTGGATTCATATCGAAGATGTGGTACGATGCATGATATTCGCATTGGAGCAAAAAACGGTTTCAGGTCCGATCAATATGACGGCGCCCAACCCGGTAACCATGAAGCAATTTTCAAACGAGTTAGGTAAAGCAATGCACCGTCCTTCATTGTTTCCCGTTCCCGGATTTATATTAAAAATTATCTTTGGCGAAATGGCAGAGATGCTGTTGACGGGACAAAAAGCAATCCCATCGAAATTATCGGCTAATGGGTTTGTCTTCAAATATCCTTCCTTGCCGGATGCGCTCTCATCTATCTATCATTAAGAATCTTTCTTCTATAATATGAAACGATTTGAGCTCCTTGCCGTTATGTTATTTTGGTTCAGTATTCATTTGTTTGCATTTGGTGATGAGAAGAACGAAGGGATAATTTCCGGGAAGGTCGTTATGCAAATAACCCAACAGCCGATAACGGGAGTAAATATCCTGGTAGTTGGTACAACGTTTGGCGCAGTGACCGACTCCACCGGATCATTTAAAATTCAACATCTGCCGATGGGACGGTACGCAGTCAGGGCTTCCGCCGTTGGTTTTGAATCGAGGGTTATCACCGATGTAATCGTTTCCGTGGTTAAACCGGCGGTGATTCATTTTGAACTCGCGGAGAAATCTGTTGACGTCAAGGAGGTTACAATTCAGGGAGAATACTTCCACGATACGCCTGACGTTCCCGTGAGTGCGCGGAGTCAATCGTATGAGGAATTGCGGAGACTGCCCGGGGGATTTGAAGATGTTGTTCGCGCGGTTTCAATTCTCCCGGGTGTTGCGCAGGTACAGGTGGGTCGAAATGATCTGGTGGTGCGGGGCGGAGCGCCTTCGGAAAATTTATTCCTTATCAACAACTTCGAAGTTCCGAATATCAATCATTTTGGAACTCAGGGGGCGAGCGGCGGACCATTGAGTTACATCAATCTCGATTTTGTGGAAGGAACGACATTTTCCAGCGGCGGGTTTGGTGTCCGGTACGGGGATCGGTTATCCTCTCTTCTCGCGATCAATTTAAGAGAGGGAAGAAGAGATCGTTTGGGCGCAAAAGCCACGATATCGGCGACGCAATTTGGTCTTACCACCGAAGGTCCGGTCAACGAGAACGGTTCTTTTCTCTTCTCTGCACGGAGAAGTTATCTGGACTTTATTTTTAAAGCAGCCGGATTGGCATTTACTCCACAGTATTGGGATTTTACCGGAAAAGCAGATTATCATCTTTCGCAAAATGATCAGTTAAGCATTCTTGGCATAGGAATTCTTGATAATATTAAGTTGTTCGATGATAGCAGAGATCATATCTATGATAATTCCAGAGTTCTATTACTTGACCAAAATCAGAGTGTTGCCGGGATTGCCTGGAAGCATTTATTATCATCAGGTTTTTCAAATGTAGTGCTCAGCAATACCTATAACGAATATCATTACACTCAGAATGACACTATTTTGAGACCAATTTTTACCAATGTTTCAAGGGAAAGGATCAGCACTCTTCTTGGGGAATTCGTCTGGCAGCCGGCGCAGCAATCGGAACTCTCATTTGGCGCTGAGGGAAAATTCATCCAAATCGCAACCGATCTCGCCATACCATCTTTTTGGACAAATTACGGCGTCAACCTCTCCCTCAACACGCACGCAGACACCAATGCCTATAAAGGCGCGGGGTACATTCAATTTATTCAAACAGTAGGATCATTTCAGGGCACACTGGGGGCGCGATGGGATTATTTTAACTTAATTTCTCACGGTAACACCATTTCACCGCGGTTTTCACTTTCTTATAAACCCTGGACACAAACTAAATTGACGATGAGTATCGGTCGTTATGCTCAGGCGCCCTCGTATATCTGGTTGGTTGCTAATGCGAACAATAGGAATCTTACTTACATCGAGGCCAATGAATACGTGCTCGGTATTGATCACGTCGTTCGATCCGATATGAAGATTAATATTGAAGGATATGTAAAACAATATTCGGATTATCCTGCAAGCACTTTACCGCCATATCTTGTTTTATCGAATTCAGGCACCGGGTACGGCGGGTCGGACGACGCCTTTGCTTCGTTCGGGATCGATCCTCTCGTGAGCGCCGGCAGAGGCGAAGCGCATGGAATTGAATTATTTATTCAGAAAAAATTATCCGAGTCTCCATACTATGGCATTATAAGCGTTAGCTTCAATGAGACTGATTTTTCCGGTCTGGATGGAATCACGCATCCGGGCAGTTTCGATCAACGCTGGATAATCAATTTTGGAGGCGGTTATATTATTAATGATGATTGGGAATTTGCTGCGAGATTTCGATTTGCCACCGGGCGTCCGTACACACCGTATAACTCCGATGGAACTCAATCATCAGCGCTCTTTAATGCTGCGCGTGTTGGAGTGAACCATAGTCTTGATGTGCGAGCTGACCGAAGATGGGTATTTTCAAATTGGACCCTGATTACTTTTCTTGATATCCAAAACATCTATAACAAAAAACCTGTCGATATACCATTATACAATGAAAGGTTGGGACATACCGAAGAGAGACCTGCCATCGGAATTCTACCCTCGATAGGCATCAGTGCTGAGTTCTAAATAAAAAATTGTAATTAATTTTGAAACTTATTATATTAAAAAACCGTAGAAACTAACATGGTTTCCTACATCAATAACCGCAATTATAGAATGAATTTGCGGTTTTTTTAGAGCAGTATGGAAACTAAAGAAACGATTATAGTTTACAAAGATTAATATGGAGATTATCCATGGAAAATGATAAACAAATTTCCAACGATTTAGAGCTCAAAAACCGGATTATGATCACCGCCCGGGATCTCTTCTATATGTATGGATTTTCAAAGGTTACTGTCGATGAAATTGCCAACAAGCTGGGGATAAGTAAAAAAACGTTGTACAAACTTTTCCCGAGTAAAGACGAGCTTGTCCACGAGGTTGTGCGAACGACGATAAAGGAGATGGATGCATGCTGCGTTGGTGTGATGAAACAAGACGATGTCAGTTTCGTTGAAAAACTGAAACAGTTGATGACGACTGTCGGGATGCAATATTCCAAAATGAACAGGCAGCTTATCGAAGATTTGGAAAAGTATGCTCCGTCTGTCTGGAAAGAGATTGCCGATTATCGAACCGAACATATCCAGCAAAATTTTGCAAAACTATTAACAGAAGGAGTTGAAGACGGAGTTTTCCGGAACGATGTGAACAAGGATCTCATTCTTTTGATTTATTCAAACTTAGTCCGCAATATCATCACGCCGGAAATACTTATGCAATTGCCATTCACCGCTGCGCAGGTTTTCGATGCGATTATGGTTGTGTTATATGAAGGTATTTTCACTGAAGAAACCCGTAAGCAGTACCAGGTTCACCATTGAATGTAATAATATAAAACATTGAGGAGCAATCGAACATGCGGAAATCTATTCATTCGTCTTTATTCATACTTTGTATAATACTCGATTTTACAGGAGCGCCCAAACTTAAAGGGCAGGATTTTAGTAAGGGAGATGTGTTACACCTCACGGTTGAGAGAGGCGTTGAAATTGGTCTGCAGAACAGCAAATCGCTTCATGCCTCTTCCATGAAAGTTGAATACGCCGATGCGAAAGAATCCGAAATGAGGACAAACCGGCTCCCTTCGTTGAAGTTTTCCGGAGGGTATACGAAATTAAGCAGTATTCCGGATGCGCAGCTAACGTTGCCGCCGCAGTTTAATCTGCCTCCCGTTACGATTTCGCAAACGATTTTGAATAATTACAGTTCAAAGCTAACGTTGCAGCAACCGTTGTTTACCGGATATCGCGTTGAGAGCGGAATACAATCGGCAGAATACTCAACGAGAGCCGCCGAGCAGGATTATAGCGAAGATAAAAGCGATCTGATCTATAATATTAAAAATGCTTACTGGGGTTTATTTAAAGCCGGTGAATTTAAAAAGGTTATCGATGAAAATGTTGATCAGGTAAAGGCGCATCTCGCCGATGTGCAGAACCTTCTGGATCATGGAATGGCGACAAATAACGAAAAATTGAGAGTTGAGGTGCAGCTTTCCAATGCAAAACTTGCCCAAATCGACGCCAACAATAATGTTCGGCTTGCCATGATCGCTCTTGATAATGTTATGGGCGTTCCGTTGAGCAAACAGGTAGAAATTGCATCTCTGCCAAAAGAACAGGTGGATTCTACCGGCAAAGGAGTCTCTGCCCCGTTAAACCTTGATGGGTTAATCATAAGAGCAAAAGATCAAAGACCCGAAATCAAAGCGATGGGCTACCGTGTAAAAGCAGGCGAAGCGGGTGTCACGGCGTCAAAATCAGGGTGGTTTCCGCAGATTTTCCTTGTGGGGGATTATAACTACGCAAGGCCCAACACAAGGATATTTCCAACCCTCGATCAGTTCAAAGATACCTGGGACGTCGGAGTTGTGGCTTCATGGGATCTGTGGAATTGGGGCGCAACAATCCAGCAGACCAGCCAGGCACAATCGCAGTTAGCTCAGGCGCAAGACGCCTACGGTCAGTTGCAGGATGGTGTCACGCTCGAGGTGACGCAGAATTATTTGAATGTGAATCAGTCTTCCGAACGTATCGGCGTTTCGTTGCAGGCGGTTAATCAAGCTCAGGAGAATTACCGGGTGGTGAATGAAAAGTACAAATCCGGTCTTGCCTTGAACACGGATCTTCTCGATGCCGAAGTATCGTTGTTGCAGGCAAAGACAAATTACACTCAATCGCTTGTCGATTACGAATTGGCGCTCGCCCGGCTTTCAAAAGCTGTCGGCGAATAACTGAAGTAACTACTTATTTGAGGATCGTATGAAAAAGAAAACTAAAGCACTTCTTGGATTGGTTGCCATAATAGCAGTCATTATTGCAATATTATTTTATAACAAATCAAAAATGGCTGCGCAATCGGATAACCAAATAATTAACTCGTGTGCGGTGAGCATTGCCGAGGTGAAAAAAGATCTTGTGAGTAATGTAAACTCTCTCGTCGGTACAGTTGTCGCTAACCACGATGTTGCCATTGCCGCGGAAGCGGCCGGAAAGGTGGTCGCAGTTCTTGCCGAGGTTGGGGATTATAAAAAGAAAGGCGATGTTCTCATCCAGCTCGATGACGAGTTAAAGCAGGCAGCACTGACGATTGCAGAAGTCACATACAATAAAGCGAAGAAAGATCTCGACCGGTTCGAATCGCTGGCGACTGAGCATTCCGTGACCGATCAGCAACTGGAAACTGCGCGATGGACATTTAAGTCGGCTGAAGCGCAATACATTACTGCAAAAAGGCAGTTCGAAGACACCCGGATTAAAACTCCCATATCAGGCGTTGTCACCGCGCGTAACGTGGATCTGGGCGCGAACGTCCAGACCAACAATATTATCGCGAATGTCGTCGATCTTGCAACGTTAAAAGTAAAAGTGAATGTTTCCGAAACGGACGCATTCAACCTTCGTACCGGCGATGCGGTGGATGTTACTACCGACGTTTATCCCGGTGTGGTGTATCCGGGTAAAATCCAATCGATAAGCGCCAAGGCAGATGAAGTCCACACGTATCCGGCGGAAATCGTTCTCCAAAACAGTTCAGGGCGCCCGTTAAAGGCGGGGATGTTCGCACGGGTAAATTTCCGGGGTGCAGGACGTGATAGCGTGCTCATTGTACCCCGTATGGCTCTTGTGGGCAGCGCAAAAAATCCGCAAGTCTATGTGGTACAGAATAACATTGCAAATCTTCGGTCGATTACGATTGGCTCTGAAATCGGAACAAATTTACAAGTGCTTTCCGGGGTCAATCCCGGTGAAAAAATTGTTGTCAACGGTCAGGTGAACCTTAAAGATAATACCGCTGTCACTATCGTTCAATAAATATATTTTGATTCTATATTCCGGATCGTTGATTACGAACGATAGGAAAAGAACACATAAAGGAACAAATTATGACATTAACAGAATTAGCGATTAAACGGCCTTCAATTATTGTAGTAATATTTTCGGTGCTCGGGACGCTCGGAATTTTCAGCTATATCCAGTTGAAATATGAGCTGCTCCCCAAGATAACCCCGCCGGTTATCGTGGTTTCTACAGTATATCCCGGCGCATCGCCGAATGAGATCGAATCCGATGTTTCGAAGCCGATAGAGGACGCGCTTTCAACACTCGATAAGATATCTGCTATACATACAACATCTTCCGAAGGGATATCATTTGTAAACGTTGAGTTCGATCAGTCGGCAAATATAGATTTCGTTCTACAGGACGCGCAGCGGAAAATTTCCGCCATCCAGGCGACCTTGCCGACAGGCGCAAAATCTCCGGTATTATCGAAGATAGCGCTCGATGAAATTCCTATCATTCGCATGGGGGCAACAAGCTCTCTCCCAACGACGGATTTCTATCAGTTTGTTAAAGATCGAATTCAACCCTCGCTCTCAAATGTTCCGGGCGTCGGACAGGTAACGATTGTCGGAGGGGAAGAGCGTGAAATTAAAGTGAATCTCGATGCCGAAAAACTTCGGGCGTACGGTCTCTCTATTCTCCAAGTTACGCAGATGATCAAGGCGTCCAATCTCGATTTTCCCACCGGTAACGTAAAGGATGCAGATCGCCAATTTGTTGTAAGAATTGCGGGAAAGTTTAAATCGGTCGATGACCTTCGACGATTGATCGTCGGGAAATCGAGACAGGGCGGAAATGTCATGTTGGGAGATATCGGCGAGGTAGAGGATGGCAAGAAAGATTTTACTACCGCCAGCCGGATAAACGGCGTGACTTCGCTTGGTATAATTATTCAAAAACAATCCGATGCGAATGCCGTTGAAGTGAGCAAGCTTGTCCGAGCGAAATTAAATCAACTTGAGAAAGATTATGCCGATAAAAAAGTAAAATTCGATATCGCCCAGGATAGTTCCACCTTCACCATCGAAGCGGCAGATGCTGTGCAACACGATTTAATGGTTGCGATATGTCTCGTCGCGATAGTGATGTTCTTGTTTCTCCATAGCATCAGGAACTCCCTGATCGTCATGATAGCCATCCCTACGTCGTTAATCTCGACACTCACGGGCATTTATCTGTTCGGTTTCACGCTTAACCTTATGGTGTTGCTTGCAATGTCGTTGGTGATCGGTATTCTTGTGGACGATTCTATCGTGGTTCTCGAAAATATTTATCATCATCTTGAAAAAGGGGAAGAACGACGTGTTGCTGCGTTAAAAGGGAGGAATGAAATCGGCTTCGCAGCGCTCTCGATCACCCTGGTTGACGTTGTCGTGTTCGTTCCCCTTACATTAATATCGGGTTTGATTGGTAACATCGTTCGCGAATATGCGATGGTGATCGTCTTTTCAACGCTCCTGAGTTTATTCGTTTCATTTACCGTTACCCCGCTCCTTGCCTCCCGGTTTGCAAAAATTGAGCGGCTGACCAAGGGCACCCTTTTGGGAAAACTTGGCATCGCGTTTGAATCGTTCTATCATTGGTTGACTGAGGAATACCGGAAAGTCCTGCCGTGGGCGCTCCAGCACCGCTGGACGGTCATGATTGCGACATCTGTTTTATTCTTCAGTTCAATTTCCCTGCTGGGTTTCGGCTTTATTGGATTTGAGTTTATGACCCAAACGGATCGCGGGGAGTTTACCGTGACACTGGAATTACCACCGGGTTCAACAGTTGAACAGACGAATACAGTCACGCAACAAGTTGAACGCGCGGTTTCCGAAATGCCCGAAGTGAAAAAAATCTTTGCAAACGTCGGCACCTCCACCGAAGGATTGATCGGGCAATCATCAACATATGTTTCGGAATTGAATATTGCATTGGTACCCCGGAATCAACGATCACGTTCTACGGATGCCGTGGGAGCCGCAATTAAAAACTATGCATTGAAAATACCCGGCGTGAAAGTGCGCATCAATCCGATAGGAATATTCGGCACCGCAAATCAAACGCCAATTGTCATATTCATCAGGGGAGTTGATCTTGATAGCGTGTACCGGGGCGCCAATCTGGTTACATCGTTGTTGCGCCGCGTTCCCGGCGCCGCCGATATACGACTCTCCGCGGAGGAAGGCAAACCTGAAACGCGTATCGAAATCGACCGTGAAAAAATGGCAAACCTCGGATTGACCGTCGCAGATGTAGGTTCGGCATTGCGCATCGCCCTCAGCGGGGACGATGATTCGAAGTTCCGCGATGGTCCCAACGAATTTACGCTCCGCATCCGGCTGGATGAGTTTGATCGCTCCCGGACCTCCGATGTCGGTAGTCTGACCTTCATGAATCAGCAGGGAAAATTAGTCGAGTTGAAACAATTTGCAAAAATTTATCAAACTTCCGGTCCCACCAAACTGCAGCGTGAAGACCGGACGAATGCCGTAACCGCTTATTCGCAGGTGATCGGCAGACCCATCGGAAGCGTGGTGCAGGATTTTAGAGATTTGCTCGCGAAAGAACATCTCCCTAAAGGGGTCAGTATTAGTTATTCCGGCGATCAAAAAAATATGGCGGATTCCTTCATCAGTCTGAGTCTGGCGCTCGTGGCAGCCATTTTATTCGTCTATTTGATTATGGTCGCCCTGTATGATTCGTACCTCTATCCGTTCGTTGTTCTGTTTTCCATTCCGGTGGCAATTGTGGGGGCGTTATTCGCTCTTGCCTTGACGATGAATTCCCTCTCTACATTTTCGTTCCTCGGCATCATCATGCTGGTCGGTTTGGTTGCAAAGAACGCCATTCTTCTGGTTGATCGTGCGAACCAGATGCAGATTCACGGAATGAGCATCTCGGAAGCGATCCAGGAAGCTGGGCAGGCGCGGCTCCGCCCCATTCTCATGACCACGCTGGCGATGGTGTTTGGCATGCTGCCGATCGCCCTTGGCGGCGGCGCAAGCTCTGAATGGAAATCGGGATTGGCGTGGGCTCTCGTCGGCGGGTTGACCAGTTCTATGCTCCTTACGCTTATCGTAGTTCCAATTGTCTATGTAAAGATGGATGAGTGGCGCGTTATCGTGCCCGCTTTTCTCCGGAAAACTGTTCGCGGGTTGAAACCAGTACCCAAAAAGGAAACGGCAATCGACGCAATACCCGCAAGCGCAAATTTGAGAGAATCGATATAAAAATTTTAAACTCGCGAATAGTGTGTCGAGTCATTGCGATTCCGACCGCTTTACCCGCCATTTTTTTGGCGGGAGTCGGGAGTGGCAATCTCCTCATATCAATTCTAATGGGCAGCGGTTTCGCTCCCCTTTCTTTACATAATACAGTTATTGTTTTTTCGTATTACATTCAATAATTATCATTTATTGCCATCGTTGAATACATGAAAACTTCAATTCAAAATAATTTCCCCATTCGTATCGGCATCAGCAGCTGCCTGCTAGGTGAAAAAGTGCGGTATGACGCGGGACATAAAAAGGACATCTATCTCACTGATATTCTGGGAAAATATTTCGAGTGGGTTCCGGTCTGTCCGGAGTTAGAAGTCGGGATGGGCGTGCCTCGCGAACCGGTACGCCTAACCGGTCAACCGCATTCGCCGCGTATGATTGGAACTGAATCCGGAACCGATTGGACCGAAAGGATGCTAAAATTCTCTGAACGGAGAGTCGACCAATTGGAAAAATCTGAATTATCCGGATATATATTTAAAAGCAAATCACCAAGTTGCGGTATCGAACGGGTCAGGATTTATACGGATAAAGGCGTACTTGGCGGGAACGGCACAGGATTATTTGCCGCTGCGCTAATGAAATCATTTCCATTGCTGCCGGTCGAGGAAGAGGGTAGATTGAACGACGCCGGATTGCGGGATAATTTTATCGTGCGTGTTTTTAGTTATCATCGCCTGCAAATATTGCTGCGCAACCGGTTTACAATCGGCGCATTGGTTCAATTTCATACCAGCCATAAATATTTATCGCTTGCACACAGCCCGAAACATTACAACGCGTTAGGAAAGCTCGTCGCCGCAGCTAAAAGTGTTCCGCCGTCAAGACTGAGGGATGAATACTCGTCTCTTTTCATGGAAGCGTTAAAAGTCAAAACGACGACGAAGAAGAACGTGAACGTGTTGCAGCATATCTTCGGTTTTTTAAAAAAGTATCTCTCCGAAGGCGAAAAAACAGATATTCTAGGCGTTTTGGAGGATTACCGGAAGGAGATCGTCCCGCTTATTGTTCCTGTTACGCTTTTACGCAATTATCTTCGAAAAAATAATGTCAGCTACCTTCTGGATCAGGTATATCTCAATCCACATCCCAAGGAATTAATGCTGCGGAATCATGTTTAATGGGATTCGACCTGGTTTTGCGATCTTTGAATAATTTTACCTAATCCCTTTATATGAGAAAAAAATAAATTTCTCAACCCCTTGACTTTTTGAATATCCCTCATTATACTTAATAAGAGAGTAACGCTCATAACATATATCCACTAATCCAAAACTTATGAGCAACGAAGGTGTACATGAGTATTTCATTGTACACCTTTTTTATTTACATCAAATGGGGAGCCCATGAACTATTGTAAAGCGATTGTGGATTATTGAGTATTTCCGCTCAGCAGGGTTGAAATGCATAGGGATTAATCCATCTCTGAGGAGGTTGGTGGACGCTGCGGGGTTCTCCCGTCACCCATTAGCGACGGGACAGGGAACCTGCGACCTTCCCGTCTAGCAAGACGGGACGCTCTGACCGGCAATGAGACGTTCAATATATCTTCGGCTTTTTCTCTTCTTGATTTCTAATTCCCGCCGTACTGCATTTTTTCGAGTATCAAATTCTTGGTGATATACCAATACCCAGGGTATACCCGTTTTAGTGTAAACTGAACGTGAAGTATTATGTTCTTCTAAACGGCGCTTGAGATTGTCGGTATGTCCAACGTAGTATTTCTGAAGCGCACCGCTCCAGAGTATATAAGTTGTGAACATCGTTGTAGTTAAAGAAAGAAACGTGTGGACGCTGCGGGGTTCGAACCTGCGACCTCCGCCTTGTAAGGGCGGCGCTCTGAACCAGCTGAGCTAAGCGTCCATTATAATTGGACAAAAACCGATTGTTGGGCTATCAAAGCGAGCGGAATTCTCTCAATTCCGTGTTCAATGTAACCACTGGTGTAGCCACTCGCTAAAATTTGAAGAAAAAAAATTATGATTAAATATACAATTTTGGCTGATTCATTGCAATCAATAAAAAAATCCCCCGCAACTCTCGCTACGGGGGATCGATTAGTCATTTGCCACATCTACTATGCCGCGAGGGGCAATGGCAAGATGTTCTCCTCAATATTTAGATCATAATAGCCCTTTTGGGAGGATCTCATTATTTCTTCTACAAGAGCACTTTTCAGGGCTCTATCAATTGAACGATCACTATATTAACCGGGTTAGTCACCTTTCTTTCTGTGATAACAGTCTCACTATTATTTGATAAACGCTTTCCACCTTTGTATATTGATATCTCAATAACGAGTATTCCTGACATATGGTGAAAATGCATTATGCTCAATGACGCTGCGGAAAGCCCCCTTTTTTATGGAAGTGTTTGGAAGCGATTTCTTGCAGCGCTGATCGATTTGCTCATCGTCGCTGTGATCGCCGGTATGATCATCCTGCTGGCGTCGGATGATGTATGGCTCAGCATCCTGATAATCTTTTTAGCTATTGTGGTCGGTCAGTGGTTGTATTTTGCCGTAATGGAATCTTCCCGCGGGGCGACAGTAGGGAAAAATCTGATGGAATTGGGAGTTGTGGATATGGAGGGACAACCCATCTCGTTCGCCCGGGCAACCGGCAGGTATTTTGCGAAAATGCTTTCGAGCATTCTGCTCATCGGTTATTTCATGGCTTTCTTTACAAAAAAAAGACAGGCGTTGCACGATATTCTGGCGGGCACACTCGTGATAGACAAAGAATTTGCATCGCTGATTGCCGGCAGTGAAGCCCGTGACAATCCGGAAATGCAGCCGTTGCCGCTGGAACTGACCACGACGCCGGATAAAACTCCCGTTGATCCAAGTCTGGAGAAGTTTGGTTCAATCGAAAAGCCGTCGCCCCAGAGTCCTGTAACACCGCCCGATCCCGATCAAAATACCGTCGCACAGGGAGCAACCCTTTGTCCGAAATGCGATTCGCCTGTTGGGAAATTCCAGACCAAGTGCCATCGATGCGGCACCGCGCTGAAAAAAGGAATGTTCTAATCGTCCTTTCATTCCCGGTCTCAAATTCTTAGAAATGTTGTTTCAATGGTGCAAGTTACCACCGAGCGGCGCTCGGATGGTTTCTTATCTTCGCAAGTTCCTTAGAATGATTATTTTTTAAATATTTACATTGGATTTTAAATCCCCTCTTCACCAGCCCAATAAAGATGTGCTGGCAGGGAGGGGTGGCTCGAGGAAGTCGAGACGGGGTGTGTTGTGAATAGAACTGATAGCTGTCGGTTTCGCAATAACGACGTGCTAGGGCTCCTGAAATTATTGGAAGATGATAAGAAAAGACGGAATAAAATTCACTTGTGCTTAACTCCCGAATTCTAACACACTGTCCGCCCATTTCAACGATCGCATCATAAGAATAGTAACAGCAAAGTACCATAATCCTACAAAGGGTCCCATATCGATTAATCCGGCGTCCGCAGGCGGAACCGGTAAAGTGTAAAGATTGAACGATATCAAAAGAATCGCGATTGCCATTCCAAGCCCTCCGATAATTTTTCCAAAACGAGAATGCCGGAGCATGGCGAGACCGAAACAAAATGTTCCGATACCGATATACACATCCCATGAAATATCCAAACCCAGATCAACCATACCGACTCCTTGATGGATCAAACCTACGATCTGCTTTTGTTGATCGGCATTTGCCCCTGTTAACCCAGATGCATCGGAGAGACTGTCGATTGATAACTGAACCATGAACATCATTGTTACGATGGCGCCGGCAATGATATTTGAAACCATCCCGATTTGCGCCGCGATAGATTTATGCGCAAGCGAGATGATGTGAAAAAGACCGACGCACCCCAGACTGAGGAGCGGTGCAAACGACGCAGCGAGAATGACGGTTAAAAGTTTTGGCAGGGGCGCAAGGATAATGATCGGATAGACGATACACGCCAGCAAACCCGAGATAATCCCCAATCGCAGCCATAATTTTACTGGTATCTTGTTATTCATTGGATTGTTGGAGAAATTGGTAGTAACGGGATTATTCATTGATTACAAAATAAACCCCACAAATAATTGAACGTTCATCAGATTGTTCACCGAAGATGCAGTTCTTTTCACAAATGTCCCGCTGGCATTAAGGAATCTCATTCCAACATCGATTTTGTTGCTTTCGCGAAAACCGCATACTGCCCCGTAACCGATCGTTGTTGTTGTGCCGGATAAATAATTGATTGCATTACCGCCTGAAACAACGGTGATATCGGGGGCATAACCAAGAAGGATTCCCGCAGTTCCGTGAATGTAATAATCTATAAATGGTAAAATTTTTCCCGTATAACCGCCTTCACCAAGAAGCCAGAGTAAATCCCATGACTTGACGGTCAAATCTGCGGTAGGATCGCTGGTCAGGATATTGTAGTATAATAATTGTTCGTTAAGACTGTTGCGGGTGTACAATAATGCACCTCCAAGTTCTGTGTGAGCGCTTAGCTGCTGCATATAACTCGCGCCTCCGCCGACTCCGAACTCGGCAAATCCCGATGTAGAACGGGAAAAATCTACTTCTGCAAATTGACCGAGAGGAAAAGTTCCGATCACGTAGAACGTGATGCGTTGTTTCAATGCTTCGCCGGGCGGGCGGTAATATGGCGTAACGCCCCCTTCGACAGGAACTTCCCCCAATAGCGGCGGCTGCTTCGGCAGCAGGGTAAATTCTATTTCTATTTGCTTACTCAAAATATTATTAATATGAAGCAAATAGATTGTCGAATCGTTCACCTTCATGTAAATATTATCACCTCGTCCAATATTATTTACTTCATAGTGTCGGTATGCGGACGTCGGCTCTAATTGAACCCCGACGACGCCTTTGAAGGATAATTCGCTCCTCCCAAACATATTCACCTCATACGCTATGCCCACCCGGTTATGCAAAATAAGCTGTGGAGAACCGGTATGCAGACGGAGAATAAATTTTTCATCGCCTGCGCCGGATGAATCTGGTTCTCCGTAGAGAAACGAAGTGCCGAGGATGACAAGGAGAACAAACGAATAGAGTTTCATATCAAAACATCCTGCCTGCTATTTATGCGGCAATTACCCGGGTGACGCTTGAATAATCCGCACAAGCGAACTTGTTAGGATGAAAATAGAAAAATGACGATTGTCGGAGTATCTATTATCTTACCGGTCTTACGTTTGATCTTGCCGGGGGTTTCGGAAGTTCTTTGGCTTTCTGCGGCACCGACTGAATTTCCCGGTACATTTCCAGGATCGCCCAGCCGACCGTATGAATCGATTTATGATTATGGTTGAGCCAATCGTCTCCTTTATCCGGCACAACCCTGATATATCCTTTGTTAATCATCGCCGTTACCGTCTCGGCGGCTAATTCAAGATAGGTTTTATTCGCCATACTAATCTCCAGTATTATGAATCTTTGTGTTTTGTCCAGAGGACCCTGCCGATAAACCAAACACTCGGCGGATCGATGAAGATCGCGTGAAATGCGGGATTGATCGATTGAAGAATCAGTTTCCCGTCTTTGAAATATATTTTTTTTAGAGCTCCTTCTTCCTGATCCCAGCACACAACCCCGTAATCGCCGTTGCGGGGTTTCATTTTAGGATGTACGAGCACGAAATCGCCCTCCTCCCATCTCGGCTCCATGCTTGTTCCCTTTACTTCAAAAAACAAGGCGCCTTTATATTTAGGGTTGCTGGGACCTTCCAGGGTTTTCCGGGAATGCACTTCATACGGGTTGATGGTGCCCGACCCGCACCGGATGTGGGAGACAATTGGAAACATCGCCTGACCGAATTTATCCATCGATTCGCCCAGCCGCTTTTTTCCCGTCATGATGAATTCGACGTCGAAATTTAAATCCCGAAGCCGCGCCTGCAGTTTATTCCCGGGCAAGCTTTTTCCGCTGAGATAATCGTTCAGCGATTGTGCCTTCATTTCCAATGTACGGGCGAATTCAGCGAGTGTTCCGTACCGTTCTATGCCGACTTCCCGGAGCCGTTTTGCTACACTTTGTTGTTGTTTTTCCATATCAAAAAATTAATGAATGTTGTTTACTGTATTGATAATAATATAATGAACTTTACTTAGTTTGTCAAGTAAATTTATACAATTCTTTGTAGCATGGCAGGATGATCGATTTTCTAATGAATAAAATTAAAGTTTTCGTGATATTTTGCACTCATTCATTAAAAAAATGGCCCAATGTTTGTTATTGGCTCCAGTCGATTATTGGATTTTTTTACTATTTTGTGCTATTTTCTGTCTTTAATTTTCGTATGGTGTGGAAATGACAAACGGGGGTATATCGCCGGAATCAAGGCGCGAGTCTGCTAATTTTCCAATTGTCTCCATTTTGTAATGTATAAATAATGCGATCGTGAAGGCGGTTAGGCCTCCCTTGCCAGAATTCAATAAAATTTGGTTCCAGACGATATCCTCCCCAGTGTGGTGGACGCTGCACCGGTTTATTATCGTATTGGCGTTCAAGACGTTTAAATTCTCGTTCCAGTTCTTTCCTGCTGGTAAGTACATCGCCTTGGCGGGACGCCCACGCCCCGATTTGACTGCCCCGTGGTCTTGATTGGAAATATTCATCGCTTTCCCGCTCGCTTATCTTTTTGACTTCGCCCTCAATTCGTACCTGACGTTCTAGTTCAGCCCAAAAGAAGGCGAGGGATGCATGTGCGTTCCGGGAAAGTTCATCGCCTTTGCGGCTGTCATAGTTGGAATAAAATACAAAGCCATGCGCGTCGGCATGTTTTAAGAGTACGATCCGGACTGATGGTTTTCCCTCCCTCGTAGCGGTAGCCAGCGACATTGCATTGGGGTAGGGAACCTTTGCGGCAATCGCTTCTTCAAACCACCTGTTGAATTGCACAATCGGATTTTGATCAACCACTGCTTCATCCAGCGGTCGGTCGGCGTATACGATTCGTAGTTGCGCCGTCTTTGATAGCTTAATCATGGCAAGACATATCTATTTTGGCAATTATCGTGATTGTATGAAATATAAATATTATTTTTTAAAAGTTGATATTACGAACGAGTATTTATGCTGAAAGTGTTCAGACTGGGTAAAATGTCATTGCGAGTTCCGCAACAGCGGAACGTCGCCTGCCCGGTTGCGACGTTCGGGCGGGCAATCTCCTTACATCAATGCAAAATGCAAGAGTTTGAATATCAATCAACTTATGAATCAGAGTTTTTACACAATCTCCGTCTCTTCAGGATCGTATCAACTCATCAGCCGAGGGCAGCGTGAAATAAAACGTCGCTCCGGAATCGACTTTTCCCTCAGCCCAGATTTTTCCGCCGTGTTTTTCGATGATCCGCCGAACATTAGCGAGGCCGATTCCGAGTCCCTCAAATTCATCTTCCGAATGGAGCCGCTGAAACACGCCGAAGAGTTTATCGCTATACGTCATATCAAATCCGACGCCGTTATCGCGAATATAGAAAGTTTCGTGGTTTCCCTGTCTCGGCAGCGCCCCAATATCGATGCACGCTTGATTGAGTTTGCCGGTGTATTTTACGGAATTGGATATCAGATTTGTCAGTGCGAGCCGCAGAAGCACGGGGTCTGCTTTGACGGGTGGCAGGGATTGAATATTCCACGTGATAGATCGGTCTTTCAGCTCTTGCTCCATGTTGCGAATGATCTCGTTAACAAGTTCGCCCGGTTGAACGATCGTTGTTGCGACTTCGGTTTTTCCGAGCCGGGAAAAAGCGAGCAGGCCATCGATCATCGTTCCCATATGCTGTGAGGAAACTGCAATTGAGTTGAGGTGCTGAAGGTCGGGCTCGTCCAGCGCGCCGTGGAGATCTTCCATGAGCATCGTAATAAAGCCCTCGATATGCCTGAGCGGAGAACGCAGATCGTGTGAAACGGAATAGGTGAATGCTTCCAGTTCTTTGTTTGCGCTCGTTAATTCTTCGGTTCTGCGGGCGACGCGCCGTTCAAGTTCCTCGTTGAATCGTTTAATTTCGCGTTCCGCCTGCTTCTGAGCGTCGATGTCGGTGCATGTTCCAAACCAGCGCATGATTTTTCCTTCGTTATTCCGCCACGGGATAGCGCGGATAATATGCCACCGGTAAGCGCCATCTGCACGCCTGAAGCGCAACTGGAAATCATACGCAATTCCCTTCGTAACTGATTGCGTCCAGGTATCGATTGAGGTTTTTAAATCATCGGGATGGATAACGGATTCCCACCCTCTTCCCAGCGGGATATCGGGATTTGTTCCGGTAAAATCATACCATCGCCGGTTGCAATACTCTACATAGCCATCCTGCCGCGCTGTGAAAACGAGTTCGGGGATATTTTCAGCTAAGAGAGAATATTGTTCCCGACTTCTCCGAAGTTGCGCTTCCACTTTCATCCGTACCGATATTTCCGTTTTCAATTCTTCATTAATATTCGCAAGCCGCGCGGTTCGCTCCTTCACCCGTTTTTCAAGACCTTCATTCGCTTTTTGTAAAGCGTCCTCCATGTGTTTCCGTGCGGTGATATCATTATTGATCTCCAGAATTCCAATGGGAGTGCCCGTGCGATCCCTCTCGATAGTCCATCGGCTTAACACCGTAATAGGCGTTCCGTCTTTCTTCCGCTGGATCAGCTCGCCCTCCCATCTGCCGGATTTGAGCAGGATATCAATGATTGATTCTCTTGTTTCTGTGAACGATGTTTCGAGTAGAGCGTCCATTTGTTTTCCCGCTGCCTCGACAATATTCCAACCGTACATCTCCTCTGCGCCGCGATTCCAGTAGGTAATCCTCTCGTCGCCGGTCGATTTGACGATCACTGCGTCGTACACCAGGTTCAATAACTGCGCTTGTTTTTCCAGAGATTGCTGGGCGCGACGCAATTCAGTGATGTCCTCGTTTACAATGATAGCTCCTGTTATTGTATTCTCTGAATCGTGAATCGGAAGCGCTGAGTTCAGAATATTTTTATGGGATCCGTCTAATTTATGGATTTCGATTATTTCACCGGTTGTTGTTGTTCCTTCGTTAAGGGCGTGTGCAACCGCCCACTCGGAAGGTTTTACCGGTTTCCCCGACTCAGCGTGCGAACCGGTATACGCGCGATAATTCGTGATTGTCTGCTCGGATGTCTCTGCCCAGATTTCACGGTTTGCCGGATTCTCGAGTATAATAGTCCCTTCTTTATCTGTAATGGAAACCCCGACCGGCAGAAGCGTAAGTACGGTTTGGAGCATCGATTCACTATCCCGTAATCGAATTTCCTGTTCTTTCCGCCGCAGGTCGATCTTAGTCTGAATCTCCGCGTTTTTCCAGATCACCGCTACAAGAAAAAGCATGATGGACACGATCAACAGCGCCATGCCGATTTCAACAGGATAGAGATTAATTTTATGCCCTCCTAAGCGAAGCCATCCGAGAAATATCGGGGTGGCAATTGCGGCTGGCAGAAGGTTGCGGGCAGTGATTCCGCCCACCGTGTCGCTGGTTACGACCGCCATCCAGCTTGTTCCGGACCAGGCAAATAAAATGGCGAGGGAGAGGAGGATGAATGCAATGGTTTCATGAAACGCCGATAATGCAAAACCGGGGATAGCGAGCGGCGACCCGTACAGGTAATACCCTGTCAAACCGAGGATGCTGAGGAGCTGCGCCGATGCAGCGCAGAGCTGGGTAAAGGATCGGTTCTTTTCGCGGCTTGCAATCATCAGCGCCGCGCCTATCAATATAAGATCGAGCGCGCTTGCGGGCGACATCCTTCCCGGCGACGAGGTGGCTATCGAACCGACCGGTTCATGCATCAGGAGCTGATCGATACGAAAATTCTGACCAAGCGCATCCTGCAGAAATGTTACCGCGCCAATAATCAAAACGACTATCGAGAATGCAAACGAGATTTGATTTTTCAGCGCGCTCGATTGATTGCCCGTGAGCAGCAGAAGCGAAATACCGCCCAGACAAATGCCGATGGCGGTATTGATTTTCATGGCGGGCCAATGGGGGAGGATGCTCTTCAATGCGGTTATATCTCCCAGCCAGCCGATGACAACGGCGACGCCAATTCCCGCTACGGCTACGCTGAGAATGTTCGCAGCCCGCCGCAGTGTAGCTACCAGATTGGTATTAGGCAGAAGTTCCATGGGAATTTTCCTGTTTCTGAACGGTACGTGTAGTTTTCCGGGGCGTCGATACGCAATAATCTCGTACCTGCGCCGGATGTGCACTAAACGGGTAAATGCACTCTGATAGTATACCCTGAATTTCAATAATAGTCAACAGCGGGGCTACAAGTTAAGACAGGCATGACACAGCCAGCTTCCCGTGGGATAACTTGGGAAGATGAAATATCGTTATCCCCGAGTGTTACAGGGGATATCGATCTGCCTGTTGCTTTAAAATTGCGGGAGTCGTTTGCCCAGCCAACTCTTCACTTCTTCCAGGCACTGGCTCGTGAAAGGCCTGGTCACCGTCAATATATAGATATTCGTCTTGCAATTGAGGTGAGGGATGAGTTTGTTGTAGATCGTACGGGTGTTTTCGAACGTATCTATTGCAAACGTATTTTCCGACAGTTGAACATGTTTATATTGTTTGATCGCCGCCACCAGACTGTCGTTTTTTTTGGTCGAAAAACTTTGATCGTAGGTCACAAGTAAAACAGGCATCTTGAAATCCTTTCTATCGACGCGGGATCGCCGAAGATCCATGCGCAGAAAATTGTTTGGGCTGATAGTACCCATGCAATAAGTAGAAAGCCGCTCGCATTGAATGCGGGGGGAGCGTCATGCATCGAATCAGTAATATGACAGAGATTTTGTAAACTCGCCGTCAAATCCGTTACCCGGTAGTACCCAACGGGCTTCATTATCATAAAGGTAATTTGGTTATTATTAGTTCCAAAAGGCATGATCTGCATCACATTTTTTAAAAGCAGTATACAGTATGTTCTAATGATAATCCTTTAAAATATTTAAAAATCGAATATTTTCAATCCTTTTCAGCGCTGGGGGTATTGTTTCTAGGTACTTCCGCCGTTTTTTGAAAAAATTATCTATCAATTTTTATCAAAGCCCATGGTTTTATTGCCCGTAATTATAAAAAGAGATGGAAAATCCGGCGTCGTCGTTCGATGGAACGACAGCCATGAAAGCCGGTACACGCTTGAGTTGCTGCGGGATATTTGCCCATGCGCGGAATGCAGCGGTGAGACTGTTCTCTTGCATTCCTACGTTCCGCCGTCGCCGGATCGATCGACGCCGGGGCGTTATGAATTAAAAAATATCCGGGTTGTCGGCACGTATGCCATGCAGCCGGACTGGGGCGATGGTCACTCTACCGGTATTTATAGCTGGGAATATTTGCTGAAACACTGTCCCTGCCCGGTTCACCGTGGAGATCAACAACTATCGTAAGACGCCTGTGCTGGGAGAGCGTCAGGTATCGATTACTTCGCGGATGCGTTTTAAAATAATATCGGGTTCGTACGGTTTTTGCACAAAATCTTTTGCGCCGGCTTTGATCATCTCGGCTTTGAGGTTGGGATCGAGGTACCCGCTCGCCAGGATCGCTTTTACCTTGGGGTTCATTTCCTTAATCTGGCAAAACATCTCCCACCCGCCCATGCGCGGCAAGCCCATATCCGAGAGGATGAGATCGATTTTACCCTCGTGCGATTTGTACACGTCGATCGCTTCCAACCCGTCCTTTGCGGTTAATACGTTAAATCCTTTTGAAAGGAGTATTGTTTGAAGGAGATCGAGGAGCATTTCTTCATCCTCAACTAATAAGATAGTTTCCATGAGCGCTTGTGGCATTCAATAAGATTTTTTGTTTAATCGTACGGTATAATTCAGTATACAAAAAAATCTGTAGAGGAACAAGGAAAAAAACCGCGTCCGCTGTAAGAATGGTTGTTAATTGGATTTCGCTCCGCGCAGGTTTGGGAAAGGGTGATAAAGGAATTTTATTTTTGATTTGATAAATCAAATCCCTACCGCGCTAATTGTTAAATACCTGTTGCCTTTCGTAGATCTTTGAATCATCAAACCCTGTGAATATCTTGACCCTCACCCCAATTAATATAGAAGTGAAAATAAACTTTATGTGCTCCCTCTCCCGGCGCTGTACAGACCGGACAGATGGGTAACGGGAGAGGGATGGCATGCAGTTCCGGTAAATAAAAATCCTGATGGGGTGAGGGTCCAAAGCGTTGACACAATAAATCTCGTAAGAATTCGCAAGAAAAAACTTAATTCCACTGATGCTAACCATCTATCGTTCATACTTACACCCCATCATATACCCTCTCAAACGCCTTTGCATGTTCAAGCCAGGAATAACGCGACAGAAGGGAAGCGATGTTTTTACGTTCCGTGTCAGCTTGAGAAATCTCTTGCGCAGCAAAGGCAATTGCCACTTCAATTTTTCCTGCAAATGAACCGGGGTCATTGGGTTCTGCGATGAATATTCTCTTATCAGGCGGAAAAATCTCCAGCGCGCCCACGCTTCTGCTCGCTACAACGGGAATGCCGCACGCATACGCCTCCAGCACAACAATCCCCATCGGCTCGCGGTCGGAGGGGCAGACAAAAACATCCAAACTGCCCATAATCTCCGGGATATCGTTGCGGTGATCCATGATGATGAGTTCCTTGCCCTGTTTAAAGGATGCGGCTTTTTCCAGTACCGTTTTCCGGTATTGCGTTATCGCGGGGATGACATTCTCTGTCATTGCGCCGCCTACAATAAGAAAGAGCAGGTCATTCCGTTTCGCGAGAAGCTGTTTCGCCGCGTCGAGGAAGGTGAGATGTCCCTTCCACAACTCATATCTACCGATGAATCCGACGATGATTTTATCTTCGGGAAGGGATAATTTTTTCCGGAGCACTTTCTTTTCCGCAGGTGAACGGGGATAAAATTCCGCCGTCTCCACCCCGATATAGATAACCGTATTTTTGCGCCGTAATCCTATCGTGTGCAGTAGCAAATCGTCGCTTACCGATTTCGAATTTGTGACAATTTTCGCGGTGAACACCAGCGCAAGCAGGTTCAGCAGCCACGCGCGGAGTTTCTCATAATAAAATATCACGCTAAAGACTACCGATCTTGGGCGCGTCAGCAGGGCAGGGAGGAGGATCAAAAATGAGAGCACATCGCCGCATTGGATAATATCAACGTGTTCGGCGGCGAGCAGTTTCTTTAATGCAATGGCGGCGCGGAAATTCTGAGCAAAATTTTTCGGGCGGATCAATTCTTTAAGCATCACCACGCTAAACGGTATGCGGAATATTTCTATCCCCAGCGATTTCACTCTCTCAACCAAAGGACCATCCCGGTTCACAATAAGGATTGGGCGGTACCGTTGTTTGTCTAAATATTTGAGAATATAATAGAGCGAAAATTCGCCGCCGCCCATTTCAGTATAAAGACTGATAAAGGCGATTGTTCTGCGTGGGATTTGGGAATCGGCGGTCTTCATAATTCCCTACGACGCTTCCGTTCCCGATAGCGCCCGCGAGGCATATCCGATAGTAATAACAACCTGCGTGAGAATGAGAAGGAGAAACAACTTAAAACTCCTCCCGAATGGGAATTTGCCAAACGGATAAAAGAATAATTTCAGATATGTGCCTGCGGGAATCATCATAGGTTTTTTGCCTGTAACCTTCCGGGCGTTTGCATATAAGAGATACGAGCCGCGCCCCTGCTCGTACTGGTGTTTCAGAAAGGCGGTAAAATCCGCGTCATTATAATGTTCGATTACGATGGCAGGTTCGTAGAGCAGCTTTTCACCCGCCGCCGCCAGCCGGAAATTGAGGTCGCGTTCCTCTGCGCCGCGCTTGAAATCTTTATGGAATCCCCCCACGTGATCAAGGCACGATTTTGTGTACGCGGCGTTATTCGACGTAAGAAACGGAGTTTGGTTCTCAGCCCGGTTATTGAGATTTTCTTTAAAGAAATTCACAATGAGATCGTTTGCGACGGCGAAGAGTGTGGAAGGATCGCCCGTACGCGACGAGCCGCCGATTCCCGACGCGCCCGTCTCATTGAATCGTTTATGGTACCATGAAAGCCAGTTGGGGGGTGCAATACAATCGTCGTCGATGAACGCGATGTATTTCCCTCTGGCGGCGCCGATGCCTAAATTCCGCGCCAGGGCGGGTCCCTTGTTCTGCTGGTGGAGATAGGTAAGTTTATGTTCGCCGGCAAGAGCCGTGAGATATTCAGCCGTGCTTTCGGAACTGCCGTCGTTGACGATGATAATTTCAAAGGACGGAAAATCCTGGCGGAATAAGCTCTCGAGAGCCCGTTTCAGCGACGGCAGCCGGTTATACGTTGGAACAATGATCGAAAATTCGATGGGCTCTTCTGGCAAGGCAGCGTACGATTGATGATTGTTAGTGATGCTATCTCAACGGTTGATTTTGATTGACATTAATATCAATAAATTGAAGAAAAAAAGCAATATGGGAGCACATACGAATGAACATGGAATTTACGTTCCCCCTCAATTTTCAAGCCAGCCCGACGAAAGTCATTCTGGCGGGGAGGGGGCGCAGGGGTGGTCGGCATGGAATTTTCGCATCCCCATCATTAGCTTCTCTTTCCATTTTATTGTATATTTTTCTCCTATGCCGAAGATCATTCGCATTGTTCTCCCGTGTACCCTCGTTTTTATTCTCATTTCGATCTGGTGTACGCTCGAGCCCTCGCATTTTAATTGGGGGATGCACTTCCTCGCATTTTATAGCACTCCCATTCAGCTCTGTTTTCTTTTCCTGTCGCTGCTGATTTTACTTCCGCCTGTTTCAACGAAAGCCATTCAATCCCTCACTTCCATTTCGCAGAAGCTGGTAGGTGTTCCGGTCAAAATTCTTTTTCCTCTCGTATCGATAATCCTTACAGTAATGTGGTTATCGTTTCCTTCGAAGCTCCATTTATTGGGAGATGGCGCCATCTTGCTCCGGTCGATTCCCGGGGTTGAACGCTTAGGGGGATTTCCTGTGAGCTTCCGTAATCAACCGTTGATATGGATGCTCTATCTCAGTGGCAGGGCAATCCTTCGGGTGTTTACCTCGCCGACTACCGTGCAGGTTTATTACCTGGTCGATATTGCTTCCGGTTTAGGTTTCGTCGGTTTGATTTTCTGGTGGATGAAGCAGATCGAGCGCCCCGCAATCGAAAAAATATTACTCGGTGCGATGGTGTTGTTCACCGGCGGCTTTCAATTTTTCTTCGGCTATGTTGAAAATTACGTTACCCAGTATGTGTTCACCGCCGCGTTTGCCGTTACGGGGTGGCTGGCGCTGGAAAAGAAAATCCATATTCTCATCCCACTTTGCATTTATGTATTATTGGTGGGACTGCATTTGGGGAGTTTAATTTTTATTCCCGCAATGCTCTATATGTTTGTTCACCGGATGGGGGAACATAAACTGCGGGCGTTTCTGATCATTGGCGCCGCTGGTGTGGTGGGAATCATCCTCGTCACGCTGGCGGGATTCAACCTGTGGTTGTTCATCCAGCATTTTTTGCGCGGGAGTCCCGATTTCTTGCCGGTGCTGCCATTAGAATCCAGCTTTTATCCATACTCCATGTTCTCCATACGCCATCTCATCGATTGCTTGAATGGACAATTGTTGATTGTACCCATGGGCTTGATTATTCCCGCAGCATACTTCGTTGCCTATCGTAAGGAGATCGAATGGAAAAATCCGGCGTTACTATTTCTGATAATTACAACTTTGTGCGGATTTGCATTCACATGGATCATCAACAGCGCGTTAGGTTTCGCGCGCGATTGGGATCTCTTTTCGAGTTTTTATGTTCCCCTGATAATATTGAACGTGTACCTTCTTCAACTGCCGTTTAAGATGGAGGGGAGGAGGACTATTCAATTCATTGCGGCTGTAATAACTATTTTGCACATTGTCCCGTTCATCGGCATCAACGATAACGAGGATAAACATCTTGCAAGGATTGAAATGTTAAACGCGCCGCAATTGCTTTCGGTGAGCACCCGGATGGTGTACTACGAGGCGATGGCGAATTTTTATTTTGACCATGCCGGTTATGATAAAGCGAAAAACTATTACGAGCAATATATTCAATTCGATTCCCTGAACTCGCGCATCCTCGCAAACCTGGCTGATTCGTATCGCAAGCTGGAGGATAACGAGGGATACTTCCGCGTATTAGAGCGCACGGTAAAATTGGGAAATTACAATCCGGGCGTCTTCTCAAACCTCGGCGTGGAATACGCGAGACGCGGAGATACGGCAAAAGCCATCGCAATGAATTTACAATGTTTATCGATGGACTCGCTGCAGGTTCAGGCGCTGGCAAACCTTGCCATTCTCTATTTGAATACTAACCAGCCCCTGTTAGCGCTCCGGTATGCATCCGGGGCAATTACGCTGGGCATGTCCGATCCTGTGATGTACCGCATAAAGGCGAAGTCATACATAAAAATGAATAATTATGCTAGCGCGTTAACAGAATATGACAAGTATCTCAAGCTCGTGCCCGGCGATAATAGTATCCGCGAGCAGCGCGCACGTCTTGCAACTCTTCTTTCCAAGCGAAAATAACGAATAACGGGGGCTTGATTTTTATACGGTTATCTCCTATTGAGGATGAATCGGGTGACTGCTGTCACCCACCTCCTTGACACTCTTTCCATCAATTCATATTTTGGGTATAGTACTTTGCTGCTTGCTCCTCCCTCCATTCTCCTTGTAAGCGGCAGATACGGTGAGCAGTTTTTCCTTTCCGGAATTGTTCACTTCCAAACTCTGTGGAAAGGGGAATATTGTTTTGGAGCCCGCTTTTGAACATGTGGATATATATGAATTAGTGATGGGGCGGGCTCCAATATCGTTTTTCCTGCCGTAAATTTTGACAATCTGACTATTTTTAGTTATACTTGCCTGAACCTCGTCCTATCCGTTGGTTATGAGTTATAAATAAAGCATCGGCCATCCGGGATCGGGGCGCCAAATTTATATAACATAAGGGTGAAACCATGGTTAGTCCGCTAACGGAAGCTGTCGACCTCATTCTTGTTGAAAACGACCTGAATGATGCAGAATTCGTAATCAGGACCCTGAGCAAGATTTTGCCGAAGGATAAAATTCTCCATTTACGGGATGGAGCTGCATTCCTTGATTTTCTTTTCGCTGTGGGTAAGTATGCCCATCGCAATATCCGTGTTCAACCTAAGATTGTGCTTCTCGATCTCAAACTGCCGAAGGTTAACGGGATTGAAGTACTGCAAACCATGAAAGATAATCCACAAACCCGATCCATACCCGTCGTTATATTTTCCGCTTCGCGCGAAGAAGAAGATCTCCAGATGTGTTATTCCCTCGGCGCAAGCTCATACGTGGTAAAACCGATCGAATTTAAGAGCTACGTTGAAACGCTGACCAAACTCGCACATTACTGGTTAAACGTTAACGAATCTCCGAGGTGATAAACGCACTTTATCAGGAGATCGTAGAACCCGAACCAAGTCGGGGTTATTCAAAATAGTCAACAACCAATTGTTCGAATCATCCTACCTGTCCGACTGGTCCGAGCATCAGACAAAATCAGATTATATCTGGGTGGAAAGTGAGTAATGGTTCTTCAAGGTTCTTAAAATAAAAAAGGGCGAAGATTTTATCTTCGCCCCGGAGGAGTCTGAGCTTTCTTGTATTCGTTTCCTATTTATTTAAACTCTGCTACTTGCTTCTGCTTCAACCTTCACTGAATAAGCGGCTTATACCGGTCTTTCAAAGAATTCAACAGCAATTCCGGTTGTTCGGGATTCGCTATATAATCAAAAAACAATGGAGAGAGCGATAAAAATTTGAGTTCCTCTTCAATGCGTTTCAATTCGTTGACAATATTTCCATACCCAATGTACACCGGAACAATGTCTTCAGCATTCCGGAACCGTTTAAGATGGTAAAGCACAAATACGCCCGTTACGCTGTGGTCTGTATCTTCCCTGAAAATGTATGAATAGGGCACCGATCTCCGGCTGAAGGAGACGCTCGAAGGCGTCAGGTTTACTGTTTCATCTTTCATCGCTTACGTCAACTTTCAAATCATCATTTATCCCATAGTAATTAATGTTTTTTGACTCAATGACGCAACAGGGTGTGTGCGGGAAATCACAATATTCAAGCCATAATCTTCCTCAAATCGTTACTTGAATATTCCATAATTTTGTGGTATTATACCATTTAGAAGGATGAAAAATAGTGTTCATCCAACCATTAAACACGTCTTCGAATTCTTGCAGTCAGCGTAATCGAATGGTAATCGTAATCAGAGCATTTGTGCTAAAATTGAACCGCCTGAACTTCCCCGAAATACTTGAAATTTATTGATGGATAAGAAATTACGTTTTGCGTTGATCGGCTGCGGCGCTATCTCTAAAAAACATATCGAATCGCTCAGGAATATTCCCGACGCCGAACTGACTGCCGTTTGTGATATTGATAAAGATGCTGCTGCAAAAACGGGGCAATCATACCACGTGCCGTACTATACCGATGCTCATGAATTGGCAAAAAAAGAGGCATTTGATGTCTTCGTAGTCGTTACGCCTTCGGGTTCGCACGCTCAGGTCATCCTTGAGCTTGTGCAGTATGAAAAACATTTTGTTGTTGAAAAACCCCTCGCCCTCAGATTATTCGACGTCGATGAAATTATTCGCGCGTGCGATACAAAGGGATGCAAGCTGTTTGTGGTTCAGCAAAATCGGTTCAACCCGCCTATTGTCCAGTTGAAAAAAGCGCTGGAAGCCGGACGATTCGGCAAAATTGTGCTTGCAACTGCGCGTGTGCGATGGTGCCGCCGGCAGGATTATTACGATCAGAAAAAATGGCGGGGAACATGGCAGTGGGACGGCGGGGTTCTTGCAAATCAGGCAAATCATCACGTCGATATGCTCACATGGCTGATCGGCGATGTGGACGAAGTCAGCTCGATGAGCGCCACGCGGCTTGTAAAAATTGAGGCGGAGGATACCATCGTCGCCTGTCTTAAGTTTCATAACGGCGCGCTGGGAGTTATTGAAGCGACAACCGCTACCCGACCTAAAGATCTCGAGGGATCGATCAGCGTGCTTGGGGAAAAAGGATCAGTCGAAATCGGCGGCTTCTACACGAATAAGCTGAAGTTGTGGTCGTTTGAAAATAAACTTCCGGAAGACGACGCCATTGTAAAAAACTATTCCGAAACACCGGAAACTTTCGCGTGGAATCATATGGAGTATTATAAAAATGTCATTCACTCTATCCGGCAACATAAAAAAGGACTGGTAGATGGCTTCGAAGGACGAAAATCTATTGAATTAATCAACGCGATTTATGAATCGACCGAATCGGGTGAAAAGGTGCCGCTGCGTTTTGTTCCCTCTCACTCCCGTTTGGGAAAGAACGCGCAGTAACGAACATGGATTCGAATGGTATGCAAGCTACAACGGTTATATACAAAAATGTAATACTGGGGATCAATTCTCAGATCGGAGTATTTGTCGTTATCGGCGAACCGCCGCGGGGAATGAAAGACGGGGAGCTTCAAACGATCATCGGAGCTAACGCTGTGCTCCGCTCCCACACGGTAATCTACGCGGGCAATACCATAGGTGAGAATCTTCAAACCGGTCATGGCGTTATGATCCGCGAAAGCAATGAAATCGGAAACAACGTCAGCATCGGCACAAATTCTATCGTTGAGCATCATGTGAAAATTGCCTCCAACGTGCGGCTGCATTCGCAAGTGTTCGTTCCGGAATTTTCCGTTCTCGAAGAGGGCTGCTGGCTCGGTCCGGCGGTGGTCTTGACCAATGCTAAATATCCTCTCTCTAAAAATGTAAAAAATTCTCTCGCTGGTCCCGTCATAAAACGGAAAGCAAAAATCGGCGCGAACACAACAATACTGCCGGGAATAACGATCGGGGAAAATTCCCTCGTTGGCGCCGGAAGCGTGGTAACAAAGGACGTACCACCAAACGTGATCGTCGCCGGGAATCCCGCGAAAATCATTAAAGTTATTGCCGATATTCCAGTGTACTAGCTGCGTCCGCTTTACGTTCGTCCCCATTTTCAAGGGGGACGCGATGCGTGTTTTGCATCGCAGGGGGTTAAGTTTGGAATTCCTTATAATCTATTTTATAAGGTGACAAGTTTATCCGGTTTGTAGAAATGTCCGACAGGTCGGGCGAGTCGGACGTTACACTTTCGAGCGTTTTGAACAACCCGCGATGCGTGTTTTGCATCGCCGGGGTTATGTACAACAAAGCTCCAGCTTTGTTGTGTATTTAAGCAATCCCGGTACAAGAGGATTGCTGTACAAAAACCGACAGAAATGATGACCGATAAAAATGCAGGTCCTTCTGCAGCTTGGGCAGTGACAGATTTCATAAAACGCAAGGCTAAACTGTAACATTAGTTTTACCTATAATTTTTGAAAATAAAACGTATGATGAAAATTCCTTTAGTAAATTTAAAAGCGCAATATCAATCCATTAAAAAAGAAATGGACGCCGCCATCCAGCGCGTGATCGATAATACAAGCTTCATCGGCGGAACCGAACTTGAACAATTTGAGAATGCCTTCGCCAAAGCGTGTTCCGTAAAATATTGCATCGGGGTCGGGAACGGCACAGACGCGCTATTCATCTCGTTACGGGCCTTGGGGATTGGTCAGGGCGATAAAGTGATTACCGCTGCAAATTCGTTCATCGCTTCATCGGAAGCGATAACCATGGCGGGCGCACAGCCGGTATTTATCGATTGCGATCCGGTTACTTACACAATGGACGTCGCAAAGCTCACAGATTACCTTGCCCGCGAATCGAAGAAAATTCCGTTCACCGTAAAGGCGGTAATGCCCGTGCATCTCTATGGCCGTCCGGCTGATCTGAACGCCATCATGGAGTTCGCGAAAAAATATCGCTTGAAAATAGTTGAAGATTGCGCTCAGGCGCACCTCGCCCGGTATAACGGGAAAACCGTAGGCGGAATCGGCGATGTGGGATGCTTCAGTTTTTACCCGGGCAAAAACCTCGGGGCGTATGGCGATGGCGGCGCCATCGTCACCAACGATGAAGCGCTTGCCGGCAGAGCGCGGATGTTCGCCAATCACGGCAGAATTTCAAAATATGATCATGAACTGGAGGGCGTGAACAGCCGGCTTGATGCCCTGCAGGCGGCAATCCTCAATGTAAAGTTGCAGCATCTTCAGGAATGGAACGACCGTCGTCACGATCACGCGATGCTCTTCCAGAAAAATTTATCGGGATTTAAAGGCGTGCGGTTATCCCCCGTGCCGGCGAAAGGCACTCACGTCTACCATCTTTTTGTCGTCAATTTAAAAAACCGGGATGCAGTGCAGAAAAAAATGAAAGAGAACGGCATTGATACGGGCGTGCATTATCCCATCGCTCTTCCGAATTTGCTCGCGTACAAAAAATTAGGGCATAAACCCGCGGATTTTCCTGTCGCCTCCGCCTACCAGAATGAAATACTGAGTCTACCGATGTACCCGGAGCTGACGGAAACGGAAATCAAGTATATTTGTGATAATTTGAAAAAAGCTGTTGAAGAATCCAACGACTAACGTATATGACCGCTGAAATGTTGCATTGGAATCCATATCATGTATAGAGGAAAAAAAATATCGCTCGTCATTCCGGCGTACCGTGAAGAAAAATTGATCAAGCCGACCCTGGAGGGCGTTCCCGCGTTGTTCGATATGGTGTACGCTGTCGATGATTGCAGCCCCGATAGGCAGGCGGCGGTCATCACTGAATGCTCTAAACGCGACCCGCGGATAGTGCTGCTGCAGCACAAGGTAAATCAGGGTCCCGGCGGCGCGATCATCACCGGTTATTTGCAATCCAACAAGGACGGAAACGATATCGCGGTTGTAGTTGGCGGCGATAACCAGATGGCGCTGAGCGAGGTTGAAAAATTCCTCGATCCCATCATCGATGGGAAGGTTTCGTACACAAAAGGAAATCGCTTCCTCCTCAGCCAGCTCGATGATACGCTCTCGAAGATGCCGAAGACGCGCCTGATCGGCAACTGGATTATTACGATCCTGACCAAGATTGCCTCGGGCTTTTATAAAACGATGGATGTAGTGGACGGCTATACGGCGATCTCCCGCGACGTCATCGAAGCGATCAACTGGAACCGCGCATGGAAGCGGTACGGCTACCCGATGGATTTTCTCATCCGCCTGAACGCGTATGGCTTTAAGATCATGGATATTCCGAGAACGGCAATTTACCTGGAGCACGAAAAGCAATCGCAGATAAAGGGCTTCCGGTACGCGCTGCGGGTATCCCCCATGCTCATCCGCAATTTCTTCTGGCGATTGAATTTCAAGTATCTCTACCGCGATTTTCACCCGCTCTTTTTCTTCTATTACCTCTCGTTTATCCTGATTCCGCTGGGCTTATTTTTCGGGGTCGACCTGGTGATCGATAAGCTGTTTTTCGGCGGGCATAATGTTACCGGACCCCGGTCGATTTTAATATCCTTGACGCTCATCTCGGGATTACAATTTTTGTTGTTCGCCATGCTGTTCGATATGCAAGAGGGGCAATAACGATACGTTCGAATGTTCACGCTTCTCATGTTTATCATCAAAGTTTTGAACATTTCAGTACATCATATCTACCGGAGTTACATTGAGCATCGTACCGTGCATAATCAATAAGTTGAGGATGGCATGAAGGTGGTCATTTGGGGGACGTACGATCTCCTTAAGCCGCGCGTGAGGATGATGCTCGCGAGTCTCAGGCAATCCGAAATCGAACTGATAGAATGTCACGCGGATGTATGGATCGGCGTGGAAGATAAAAGCCAGGTAACACAATTGAGCAGAAAGATTGCATTGCTCTTCCGATGGATTTTATCCTATCCGCGATTGATCTGGCGTTACCTTTCTCTTCCCCCGCACGATATTCTCCTGATTGGTTACATGGGACATCTTGATGTTCTCGTGATCTGGCCCTTCGCCCGCTTGCGGGGGGTAAAAATTGTCTGGGATGTTTTTCTCTCTCTTTACGATACGGTGGTGAACGACCGGAAGCTGGTATCCCGTTATTCGCCAATAGCATGGGGAATTTATTGCTGGGAGTGGCTCGCAACTCGTTCAGCCGACATTCTTGTGCTTGATACCGATGCCCATGGCAGGTATCTGGAAGCGCTCTATTCATTGCCGGAAAAGTGTGTCCAGAGAGTATTTGTCGGTGTGGAAAAAATTTATTCTGCCGCGGAGGTGGAAGAGCGCCGCGTCCCGGCGAGCGGAAAATTCACAATTCTTTTCTATGGCCAATTTGCGCCTCTTCATGGAATTGAAACAATAATTCGTGCCGCAAAACTTGTTGAAGATAATTACAAAGATGTTCAATGGGTGATTGTTGGAAAAGGACAGGAAGAAACAAAGATTGAAAAGTTAATCAACGATCTGAATCTCACCACGGTATCCCGAATTCCACTGGCGTCGCTGGCGTTTGAATCATTGGTGGGTTATGTGGCAGACGCCGACGTTTGTCTCGGCCTGTTTGGTACTTCAGGGAAAGCGTCAAGAGTAATTTCCACCAAAGTGTTTCAGATACTCGGCGCGAAAAAACCGCTCATAACGGCAGATACCCCTGCCGTACGCGAACTATTGCAGGAGGGTCCGTGTATACGACTTGTTCCGCCGGGCAATCCGGAGAAGCTCGCGAAAGCCGTGGAATACTTTATTGAGATGAAGAAGAAAACGGGGAGGATCAATTGTGATGAAAAATCGTTTCCGATCATCGGTATTGCGGAGGTCGGGAAAGAGTGGCAACATATTCTCCGCTTAGCCGTTTTGAAATGAACAGTAATATCCCCAAACTGAAAAAAATATTAAATCTGCTCGGCAGATTTCTTACAATCGCGGCATTGGGATTACTTTTCCTCAAGTTGAAGGATCATTTCCACGAAGTGTCGAACTTCCCCAATCCTCTTCGGGTCGTTGTCTTCATATTTATTTTTTCAGTTTGCTGGTTGATCAGCTCGGTTACCGGGGCGATAGCATGGCGAAAGCTGCTGAGGGCGTTAGGCGTCAACATGTCTCTAAAAGATACCTATGTGATCATGGGTTTATCGCAAATCGGCAAATACATTCCCGGCAATATTTTTCAATATGTAGGCCGCGCAAAAATTGGAGGCGCGTATGGGATTACAACAGACGCCTCGATAATCTCGATGGGTATGGAAACGATGATTGCAATCATCACCGCGATGATTGTTTTCGTTTCGGGTTGGAACATCATGAACCCCGCTTTATATGATACTGGCATTTTTTCCTTCTTACTCTCCGCTAAAGTATGGATACTTGGTGGAGGCGTGCTTATTGTTGGATTTCTGCTGATCTTCTTTTCGGGGAAGGTACGGGAATTGTTTTTGAAGTATAAGCCCTACCTGAAGGCGCGTCCGATCATCGTAGCTGCCCTGGCAGATCTGGTGTTCTTTTTTGCGGTGGGAATTATCATTGCGGGTATGAGATATACTATCCTGCCTGATGGACCGAATCTCTCATGGAATCAATTCGCCTCCGGCTTTGCGATATCGTGGATTCTCGGATTCATTGTTCCCGGCGCTCCGGGGGGTATTGGAATTCGCGAAGTTGTATTTGTCTCGTTATTTGGACCTCAAATCGGGGATGGAATTGCGGTAAGTTTGGCGTTGCTGTTACGAATTATTACCACCCTGAGCGATCTTTGGAATTTTCTTATCGCATTTATTCTTAATAAGACAGGGAAAAATTTTAGTTAATTTTCCGCGATTATTTTTTTTATCCCCTCCTCTAACGTCACGTTTGGTGTCCACCCCGGTAATCGAGTTCCTTTTGTCCAGGGTATCATAACCTCGCGGTTTCGATACGGTTTGCCCCCCCATTGGATCGGTAATGTTTTTCCGGTTATTTTGCTGTAAATTTCCGCAATTGATTTTAACTTCAACGGGCGGCTGGAAGAGAGTGCGTACGATTCTGATTTTTTCACTTTTGCTTCGAGTAATCGGTTCGCTGCAATGGTGAATGCTTCCAGCACATCGTCGATATATAAAAGATCGATCAGTTGATCGCCCGGGGACATCGCAAATGGTTTTTGCTCAGCGACTACTTTTTTCAGTAAATAGAATAATTTTTTTCTTCGATCGTTCGGACCATACGTATCGTACAGCTTCAGGGTAACTGCTTTCATCGCGTGCGCCTCGACGTAGTAGGCGAGAATGTCCTCAAACGCTTGTTTCGTGGCAGCATAGAGGCAAACGGGGTTATATTCTTCATCATGGAAATGTTGCCATGACGTACCGGCATTAACAAGATTGGCAACACCGCAGGCCGTCATTGCCTCAAGAATCTGTGTTCCCAGCACTATATTGCTTTGTATCAATGGCAGAATATCTTTGGGCTCGTGTTGGGCAAGGTAGAGCGAAGCAAGATGGAACACAATATCGGGCTTGGCTTTTTTAAAAATTTTGATGAGGCTTTCCGTTGTGCCGTCGTAAGTGTGAAAATGGATCTTCGGTTTAATCTCTGCCAATACCTGAGTATCGGATTGCGCGTTCCGAAGGAGGATGTGGACATTCCAACTGTGCTGAACTAAATATTTTGAAAGATTGGATCCGATAAATCCGGTAGCCCCGGTAATAAATGCGTTCCGAGAAGTCATTCTATTTGTTTTTCTTGAACACAAAGGGACTTTTAAAATCCTGCAATCCAACAAACTCCCCGTCTCTTTTTGAAATTATTGGGTTTGTATCGGGCCAGGAGAAATTGATCGAATTCCACCTGATGCCGCTGTCATGTTCCGGCGAATATAAGGACGTTGTTTTATAAATCAGGATTGCCTTCTCGCTTAACACATAAAATCCGTGAGCTAAGCCGGCGGGGATGTGTAAAATATTTGCCTTCCTGGAATTCAGCTCAATCGTTTCATATTTTCCGTATACCGGGCTGCCAATTCGTAAATCGACGACTACATCAAGAACTTCCCCCGAAACGCAATACACCATTTTATCACACGCCTTTGGCGGCGTTTGAAAATGCAGCCCCCGTAAAACCCTCTTATGCGATATTGAATAGTATTCTTCGACAAAATGCATTCCAATGTTTGCTATCTCAAATATGTCCGTTCTGAAAGTCTTCACGAATATCCCCCGTTCATCGTTAAAAATTTTCGGGATTATTTCATAACAATCAGGAATGGTTGTCTTATTTATTTGCATAAATTATTAGAGATGAAATTTTGAAATAGAGATCATTTTTGAAGAAGAAGTGTGGAGATACATAGGATGAGATGGCTGCGAGGCATTGTTTAAATCATTATCGTATCTAAACTCTTGTCCAGTCTGCTTTTTTATTCATTGCCTTATCCACATATTCTTTAATTTGTTCAGCTCTCGATTGATAGGTATTTTCCAAAGTAAACCCTGCCTGATAACCGTCAATTGTAAATTTAACCGTTTCGTGGAAATTCAGCACCGGAGACCATTTAAGAATATTGACAGCTTTTGAAATATCCAGATTCAACATATTTGCTTCAGGGGGATCATTGTTTTTCCGTTCAGTTTTATATTTACCTTTTCCCATCGTCTGAACGATTTCTTCAATAAGTTCCTGCACTTGGTGTTGCGACGCATCTCTGGGTCCAAAATTCCAGGCTCCGCTAAATTTTTTCCCATTTTTAAATAATTGTGAACACAGCATAAGGTACCCGCTCAGGGGCTCGAGCACAAATTGCCAGGGACGAACCGAATGCGGGTTCCGTAAAATTAATTCTTGATTTTCCATAATTGCACGGAAAAAATCGGCCACGATTCTATTCGGAGCCCAATCTCCTCCCCCGATGACATTTCCTGCTCGAACCGAAGCAATATGACAACGATGCTGGTTGAAGAAGGAATGATTGTAAGAGTTCGTTATCAGTTCTGAACATCCCTTTGAGGCGCTGTATGGATCGTTGCCGCCCATGGGATCGTTTTCCCTGTAACCCCACACCCAATTATTGTTTTGATAACATTTATCGCTCGTTACATTGATTAAAACTTTTACACTCTCGGTATTCCTGACCGCTTCAAAGACATTGACTGTGCCGATGATGTTGGTTTCGAACGTATACCGGGGATCCTGATACGACTCTAATACCAGCGATTGAGCGGCAAGATGAAAAACAAAATCCGGTTGAATTTCACGGATGTATTTTTCTAATGTTACCCCGTCTCGTATATCGCCATCGGTATGATGGATGATGTTGTGTAGTCCCGATTTGGGATAATTATCCAGCGCTGACCGTGGAGGCAGGGAATATCCATAAACGTTAGCTCCCAATTCATTCAGCCAGATTGCAAGCCACGAGCCCTTAAAGCCGGTGTCTCCCGTTACGAGGACTTTCTTTCGATCAAAAACCCCGCTGAATAATTTTAAATGATTCAGTCCCATAACTTCCACGGCGCCTTATCGCTATTCCATAAATTTTCGAGAGCAATTTTATCGCTCAGTTTATCCATCGGCATCCAAAAACCATTATGGTGATAGGCAGCTAATTGATTATCTTTTGCAGCTTCCTCCAACGGTGTTTTCTCGAAGATGGTGCTATCGTCTTTTAAGTATTTAAATATTCCCGGTTCAAGGACAAAAAATCCGCCGTTCACCCACGCGCCGTCGCCGGCGGGTTTCTCGTGGAAGTGAGTGACATTCTGATTTGCGTCGATTGTTAAAACACCGAACCGGCCGCCCGGTTGAGCGGCTGTGATGGTAGCGATTTTTCTTTTCTTCGCGTGGAATTCTGCAAGTGCCCGTATATTTACGTCTCCAACACCGTCGCCATAGGTCATCATAAATGTTTCATTTTCAATATATTGTTTCACTCTTAAGATTCTACCGCCGGTCATGGTTCCTTCGCCGGTATCCACTAGAGTGACTTTCCATGGCTCCGAGAAATTGCTGTGAATTTTGATATCGTTCTTTGCCAGATCGATTGTAACATCGGATTGATGGAGAAAATAATTTGCAAAATATTCTTTTATGATAAATCCTTTGTAACCGAGGCAAATAATAAATTCATGAAATCCAAAATGTGAATAAATTTTCATGATATGCCACAGGATCGGCTTGCCGCCTATCTCTACCATCGGCTTGGGCTTTGTCTGCGTTTCTTCGCTGAGACGGTTTCCATAGCCGCCTGCCAGAATTACAACTTTCATGGTTTAAGACCTTTGCTTCGTAAAAATTGATGAAATGTGTCATGGATATGATCGAGTTGATTTTGTTTCAGGCCATGATGGCAGCCCAGCAATACGCCCCCGCGCATCACAAGGTCTGCGTTGGGGTACCCGCTGGATTTCTTGACACAGTTGATATTGGCAAACCCCGGCTGCCGGAGAATATTGCCGGTAAATACGGTTCTTGTCTGGATGTTCCGTTCTTCAAAAAAGATTTGAAATTCACGGCGGTTAAAGGGCGCGGTATCCCGGATTGTCAACGGAAATGCCAGCCAACCGGTGCGTGATTCCGCCTGTTGTTTCGGGAGGATAAAATATTCTTCATACGTTTTGAAGAATTGTCTTTGTGAAGTAAAATTCTTATTCCGAATCTCAATATTTTGCTGCAAGTGCTTTAATTGGACTAATCCAAATGCAGCGCCGACTTCGGATGGTTCAAGATTATAACCGATGGCTGAGAAAACAAATTTCGCATCATAGGGAATTCCGCCTACGTTGACGTTGAAACGGTTTTCAATTTTCTCGGATTCGACAAACAGCGATGAACTTCGTCCCCAGCTACGTAAGAGCTTCGCCTTGGTCGCAAATTCTTCGTTGTTGAAACAGACCATGCCGCCATTTCCGGCGCAGTTGATCACGTGCGAGCCGTAAAAGCTTGTCGTGCTGATATCGCTGTAGCTGCCTGTGCTTTTATTTTTGAGCGTGCCTCCAAGCGTATCGGCGGAATCTTCAATCACCACCAGTGAATACTTTCTCGCTATCTGACTGATACAATCCCAATCCGGCATATTACCGATGAGGGAGGGTATCATTAACGCTTTTGTTTTTGGAGTGATCATCCCTTCGATCGCCGAAGCATCGATATTGTAAGTTCCCTCGCAGACATCGATAAAACTCGGAACAAATTGGTTTTTAACCTGGGGCGCAACGGTGGTAGAAAAGGTAAGAGCGGGCGTGATAATTTCTGCTCCTTGCGGCAATCCAAGCACCTCAAGAGCCAGGTAATTTGCCGAAGATCCGGAATTCACCATCAAGCCGTATTTTTTCTCAAACAATGCGGAGATTTTGCTCTCAAACTCACGGACATTTGGTCCCATCTGAGTCGAAGTGCGAAGGACATTAACGACTGCTGCGATCTCTTCTTCCCCGTGCACAGTCTGCCCGTACGGAACGTGAATGAAATCTTGTTTACTCATGGATATATGAATGATGATTGACTTCATAACTTAAAAAAATATGGTGATATTTGCAAGAATTACCTCATCGCCGTCCTTCTCAATCGTGAATAAAAATTAATTGCCCGTTCATCGCAATTCCCTTGACTATTTAATGAATTTTCATTATATTATAGTATGCAATATCCACGTTTGTTCCTTATGGGGAGAGGAAGCTTCAGGAAAGTCGTTGCGAACCCGACAACAGTCGGGTGTCGCAATCTCCTCATATGTGTGCAATTCGCTAACTCTTGAACTTCATCAGAACAAGTAATTGGAGTTTACACACAATCCTTAGTCCGTTCCATCGGTGATCAGTTCAATCACTCAATCAAAAATTTTCCTCTCCAAGAATAAAAAAACAAATTAAAATTTTATGGGACACATTTGAGATTTTATGGGGACAAAATGAGGATAAAATAGGTACAAAATGGGGACACTTTGGGACTATAAATTCTGTGAAATCATCAAAAATCTTCAATAAACGCCAGTTCTATCACTCAAGAAAAAAATAACTGTCCCCATTTTGTCCCGACTTAAAAATTTTAAATCTTCATAATTTTTTAACTTGCTTTTCCGTGAGGAATCCCTTATATTGTTAGCACTCAATTCTAATGAGTGCTAACAGCAGAACACACTCATTTACCGATTGTAATTCACACTAATTTAACAACTGTTTCAAAAGTTCAAGGAGATTAACCTATGAAGGTAAAACCATTAGCAGATCGCGTTCTGATCAAACCACAAGAAGCCGAGGAGAAGACCAAGGGCGGAATCATTATCCCGGATACAGCGAAAGAACGTCCGGTGATTGGTGAAATAATTGCTGCCGGGCCCGGCAGAAAAGGCGACGATGGAAAAATTATTCCCATCGAAGTAAAAGTCGGCGATAAGGTGATGTACGGAAAATATTCCGCCACCGAAATCACCGTCGAAGGTCAGGAATACCTGGTGATGCGCGAAAGCGATATCATCGCGGTAGTTTAATTATTTCATTCACAAATGTTGATCAACACTATTTTAAGGAGTTAAACCATTATGGCAGCAAAAATTATTTCATATGATACTGAAGCCCGTGCGGCTTTAAAACGCGGCGTTGATAAGTTGGCAGACGCCGTGAAAGCGACGCTGGGTCCGAAGGGACGCAATGTCGTTATCGATAAAAAATTCGGCGCCCCGACTATTACAAAAGACGGCGTCACTGTCGCGAAAGAAATTGAGCTCGAAGATCCCGTAGAGAATATGGGCGCACAGATGGTCCGTGAAGTCGCAAGCAAAACATCAGACGTAGCCGGCGACGGCACAACCACCGCAACCGTTTTAGCGCAGGCGATTGTCCGCGAGGGCATGAAAAACGTCACCGCAGGCGCAAACCCGATGGACCTCAAACGCGGCATCGACATCGCCGTGAAATCAATCGTCGGCGAATTGAAGAAGATGAGCAAGACCGTTGGCGACGACAAACAGAAGATCGCCCAGGTCGGAGCAATCTCCGCCAATAACGACGCCACAATCGGCGACCTCATTGCCAACGCAATGGAAAAAGTCGGCAAAGACGGCGTCATCACCGTTGAAGAAGCAAAGGGCACCGAAACGACAGTCGATTGGGTCGAAGGTATGCAGTTCGACCGCGGCTATCTTTCCCCCTATTTCGTCACCGACGCAGACAGCATGGAAACAGTTCTCGAAACGCCCATGATCCTGATCCACGATAAAAAGATCAGCGTCATGAAGGATATGCTTCCCTTGCTCGAAAAAATCGCGCAGGCGGGAAAATCGATCCTCGTCATTGCCGAAGATATCGAAGGCGAAGCGCTTGCAACGCTCGTCGTGAATAAGCTTCGCGGCACGTTGAAAGTGTGCGCGGTGAAAGCGCCCGGATTCGGCGACCGCCGCAAGGCAATGTTAGATGATATCGCCGTTCTCACCGGCGGAACCGTTATCTCTGAAGAGAAGGGATTCAAGCTGGAGAACGCGCAGCTTTCCTATCTCGGCACGGCAAGCAGAGTCACCATCGATAAAGACAACACCACCATCGTTGAAGGCGCAGGCAAAGCCGAAGATATAAAGAAACGCATCAACGAAATCAAAGCGCAGGTCGAAAAGACCACGTCCGATTACGACAAAGAGAAACTCCAGGAACGCCTGGCGAAGCTCTCCGGCGGCGTTGCCGTTCTGAAAGTCGGCGCCGCGACTGAAGTTGAAATGAAGGAAAAGAAAGCCCGTGTTGAGGACGCTCTTCATGCCACCAAAGCGGCGGCGGAAGAGGGTATCGTACCCGGCGGCGGCGTTGCCTATATCCGCGCTCTCCACGTGCTCGATGGCGCCAAGGGCGCGAACGAAGACCAGACCATCGGTATCGATATCGTCCGGCGCGCATTGACCGAACCGATCAAAATGATCGTGACGAACGCAGGACTCGAGGGCTCCGTCGTGTTGAACAAAGTCAAAGAAGGAAAAGACGATTATGGATTCAACGCGCAGACCGAGAAGTACGAGAACCTGATCAAAGCCGGCGTCATCGATCCGACGAAGGTTACGCGCATCGCTCTCGAAAACGCGGCAAGCGTCGCATCGTTACTCTTAACGACAGAAGCAACTATCGTCGAGAAACCCGAAAAAGATAAAGGTCCGATGATGCCTCCTCACGGCGGCGGCGGAATGGGCGACATGTACTAGATGTCCTTGAGGATACGCTGGTTGAATAGGAGACCGGCTTACCTCAAACGGTTTAAAATAGTAATAGGGAGTTAAAGAATAACCCCGGTCATGAAAATGGTCGGGGTTTTTTATATTCCGGCTCCCCATCAATCGTTCTTTCATCATATTTTCATCTAAAATGATTATATTTATAGGTTTAACTCCAATACGGTCGATCATCGTTCGATTACTTCAGACGTCTATTCAGTAGATAATCCATCAGATTGGTCGAAATTGCCCTATTTTTCTTTGAAAGGTCAGTTGTGCAAAATATTTTACTGTCAATTATTTTGGTGCTTGTTTTTTTAACTCCGTCCCTTGCGCAGGATAATTCTCCCTGGACGATTAAGGGGGCGGTAATCGAGCAGGGCACTTCACATCCCCTGCAATTTGTGAATGTAATCCTCCGCAATCAGCTTGATAGCGCAATCATTACCGGTAAAGCTACCGATAGCATCGGCAGATTTGAGCTAACACCCATCCCGGAAGGGAAATATTTTATCACCTTTCGATTGATAGGATACCGGGATAAATCCACTCTCAAATTTGTCATCGACTCTAAGCACAAACATCTCAACCTCGGCGAGGTAAAGCTTGTTCCAACGACCGTGAATCTGAAAGAGGTGGATGTAAGCGCCGCGAAGTCCCTCCAGAACAATGCGTTCGATAAGAAAGTGTACAATGTCGATCAGGACATGATGAGCAAAGCGGGATCAGCGAGCGATCTGCTGCAAAACGTTCCGTCAATCAATATCGATATCGATGGCACTGTCTCGCTGCGGGGTTCGGCAAATGTCGCGATCATGGTCGATGGAAGGTCGTCGCCGTTGATGGACAAAAATAGCGCGATAGTTCTTCAGGAGATGCCGGCAAGCGCCATTGAAAAAATAGAGGTGATGACCAATCCCTCGGCGAAGTACAAACCTGAGGGGACTTCGGGCATCATTAATATCGTCACGCGGAAAAACACCACCTCCGGCATAAACGGCGACGTCGGAGCTAACACCGGAAATCAGGACCGCTACAATGCCAACGTGCGTCTCAATTATAATCCGGGCGGATTCAATCTCTTCGGAAGTTATGCCATCCGCAAGGACAACCGCAACCGGTTTACGACCGATAACCGACTTCAAGTCGATTCGACTTCGACGATAACGTATTACGATCAGAATCTCAGTTCCTATTCCCGTCCGCTTTCGCATTTGGCTTCCCTGGGGTTCGACGGCTCGCTTGATGGCGGATATGCATTCGGTCTCTCCGGCAATTATTTCCATAACGGTTTTACACGGACGGATAATTCCGGTCAACTCTTGCTGAACACCGGCGGCGTCGTGCTCAATAATTATAACCGCGACCGGATCGATTACGAGTATGAAGAGGAATACGGTTTCACAGGATACGCCGAACATGCGTTCCAGGAAAAAGACCACAACCTGAAGTTAGAATTCGATCACACGCGATCCCCGGAGCAGGAAGACAATCATTATACCAACACCTATGCTGTTCCGCTATCGGCAAATACGTTCGATAACACACGGATCACTACAGGGGACGATCATAGCCGTATCACGCTTGATTATTCGAACCCGCTTGATGGAAAATCGGCCTTTGAAGCGGGGTATTCGGGTGAGTTTAACTCAAATGATTTCGATTACCTGGTTCAGCAATTCAATGCCAGCCAGAATTTGTTTATGACGGATACGTTGAAAACGAACCGGTTCCTTCATGATGAATCGTTCAACGCTGTCTATGCCACATACAAGCGGTCGTTCGGCGCGTTTGGCGTTCAAGCGGGAGCGAGATGGGAGCACGCTGACGTAAAGTCGAACCTGGTGACGCGGGATTCGGTGTTCGATAATATCTACAATAATATCTACCCTTCGCTCCATCTCTCATATGGACTGAGCCAATCAGCCGAGCTGCAGATGAGCTATAGCAGGCGAGTCCACAGGCCCGAAACCGAGGATTTAAATCCTTTCCCCGACTATCGCGATCCGAGGAATTTAACGGAAGGAAATCCAATGTTGCAGCCGGAGTATATTCATTCCGTTGAATTGGGATGTCAATTGCGTTACGACCTGATCTCCGTTCTTCCGGCGATCTATTATCACTATACAGTGAACCGCTTCACTTCGATCAAGCATGTGCTCAGTAACACGCAAACCCTCACCACCCATGAAAATCTATCGAACGATCAGGCGGGCGGTATGGAGGTTGTTCTCACCGCCGATCTCGGAGATTTTTTCACCGCACATTGGAACGGAAACGCGTTCATGGAGCAAATCGACGCCACCAATCTCGGCTACCCCGGCACGAAATCAATCACCACGTGGAGCAGCTCGCTCACCCTTGGCATGAACTTTAACGGCACATCGCGGATGCAGGTCGTCAGCTCCAATAATTCTTCACGGCTTACGCCGCAAGGTGAGTTCTCACCGAGCTATCTCTGTAACATTGGGTTCCAGCAGGAGTTTATGGATAAGCAACTGACGATAGTTCTCACCGTCACGGACATCTTCAAAACCATGAAGAGGGAGCTTGAGCTCAATACTCCGGTGCTGAACCAAAATGTTTTGAACACGCGCGATTCCCGGATCATCTATTTCGGTTTGACCTATCATTTCGGCGTTTCAGTTAAGCACGACAAGGAAGAACAATTTCATTACGAAGATAACCTTTGAGGTGAAAGCCGTCTAATGGTTGTGGGATTGTCCGGTAAGTCATCGTCATCGCGAGTCCGCCTCTCGCCATCTCTTTTGGCGGGACGCGGACGTCGCGATCTCCTTACATCGCTGTAAATTTAAATATTATGAATCTTAATGTATGATGGATCGGATTTCTCACTGAGTCTGTACTGATGGTGTCGTTGATTCGCCGAACGGCTTAGTTCAGGCATTTAAAAATATCGAAGGGAGTTAAAGAATAACCCCGGTCATGAAAATGGTCGGGGTTTTATATTCTAATTTTGTGATAAGTCGTTGATTTTATATCGGTTTCCGCCACCATATTTATACCACTTTTTCAGCTAAATTCCGTATATTCATAGGTATATGATAGTTACGGTGTATCGCAATTCGATTTCTTCAAACTTTTATCTTATATTAGATCACTTTGATCATTTGATGAAACCCAGCATCCATTATAAGGTTGGTGTGCAGAGAATATTCTTTGTTCTGGTTTTGGCATATCTCGTGATATGTCCTGCGTATGCGCAGGATAATTCGCCGTGCACAATTAAAGGCGCCGTGATTGACCAGACCACAAAGCATCCGGTCAAGTTTGTGAATGTCATCCTCCGGCGGCAGACCGATAGCGTAATTGTTACCGGCATCGCCACCGATAGCGCAGGTGGATTTGCGCTTGCACCGATACCGGAAGGATACTATTTCATCACCTTCCGCTTGATAGGATACAGGGAAAAATCAACGCCAAGTTTTTTCATTGACGCCAACCATAAACATCTCAACCTGGGCGAAGTCATGCTCATTCCGAAAAGCGTGAAGATGAAAACGGTAGAAGTATGGTCCACGAGATTGCTCCAGAACAACGGCTTCGAAAAGAAAGTGTACAATGTCGGCCAGGATATGACGGGCAATGCGGGATCGGCAAGCGATGTGCTGCAAAATGTTCCATCACTCAATGTCGATATCGATGGCACTGTGACGCTGCGGGGGTCGTCGGATGTCACCATTATGATCGATGGGCGGACGTCGCCGTTAATGGAAAAAAACAGCGCGATCGTTCTCCAGGAAATTCCGGCAAGCTCAATTGAACGGATTGAGGTGATGACCAATCCCTCGGCGAAATATAAACCGGAAGGAACGTCGGGCATCATCAACATCATTACCCGGAAGAACACTTCTCCCGGAATCAACTGCGATGTGGGAGCCAATACCGGAAACGAAGACCGGTATAATGCCAACGTGCATCTCAATTACAATCCGGGCGGCTTCAATATCTTCGGCAGCTACGCCATCAGGAAGGACAACCGCAACCGCTTTACAACCGATAACCGCCGGCAGGTGGATTCGTCGTCGATTTTAAGTTTTTACAATCAGAATCTCAATTCGTATTCGCGTCCGCTCTCACATCTGGCTTCTCTTGGCATTGACGGGTCCCTGGATGATCAAAATCGAATCGGTCTCTCCGGCAATTTTTTCCATAACGGATTCACCAGAACTGATAATTCTAATCAGGTTTTGCTCAACACGTTCGGCGCCCCGATCAATCGCTATAACCGCGACCGGATCGATTACGAGTTTGAAGGGGAGTTTGGTTTCACGGGGTACGCCGAACATGCCTTCGAGGAGAATGGGCATAACCTGAAGCTGGAATTCGATTATACACGATCACCGGAGCAGGAAGACAATTATTATACCAATCGCTATAATCTTCCACTTTCTGCCTTATCGTTCGATAACACGCGGATTACCACAGGCGATAATCATAGCCGAATTACGCTTGACTATAAAGATCCTCTGAGCGAAGGATCGACCCTTGAGGCGGGATATTCCGGAGAATTCAACGGCAACAATTTCGATTATTTCGCTCAAAATTTCGACGCCGGTCGGAATTTTTTTGTGACAAATACCAACCAGACGAATCGGTTTCTATATGATGAATCGATCAATGCGATGTACGCGACATTCAAACAGTCGTTCGGAGCATTTGGATTTGAGGCGGGCGCCAGAGTGGAACGGGCTGTAGTAAAATCCAATCTGGTAACGCTGGATTCAATAATTGATAACGGCTACAATAATCTTTACCCGTCGCTTCATTTGTCATACACCCTGAATCCCGGAGCAGAACTTCAGATGAGCTACAGCCGGCGCGTGCACAGGCCCGAAACTGAGGATATAAATCCATTTACCGACTTCCGGGATCCCCGCAATATCTCGGTGGGAAATCCAACGCTGCTGCCGGAGTATATTCAATCCGTTGAATTAGGATGTCAATTTCGGAACGATTTGATTTCTATTCTTCCGTCGGTTTATTATCACTTTACGGTGAACCGGTTTGCCGCGATCAGGCATGCAATCAACGACACCCTGATCCTCACCACACACGAGAATTTTTCCAATGATCAGGCGAGCGGGGTGGAGATTGTCCTTAGCGCCGATCTTAGTGATTTCCTTACAGTTCACTGGAACGCAAACGCATTCATGGAACAAATCGACGCCGCCAATCTCGGTTACCCCGGCACGAAATCCATTGACACATGGAGCAGCGCCCTCACACTGGGCGTGAATCTTACCGGCAGTTCGCGGATGCAAATTATCAGCACGACGAATTCCTCCCGGCTCACCCCGCAGGGAGATTTCTCGCCCAACTATCTCTGCAACGTTGGATTTCAGCAGCAGTTTATGGATAAGCAATTGACGATGGTGTTCACCGTTACGGATATCTTTAAAACTATGAAGCGTGAACTTGCGCTCGATACTCCGTGGCTCATCCAGGACGTAGTAAACACAACCGATTCCCGGATCATGTATTTCGGTCTGACCTACCATTTCGGCATTTCGGGGAAGAGCAATACCGAAGAACAATTTCACTACGATTATAACTATTGAGGTGAAAGACTTTTAGTAATAGGTTGGAAGTGTAGGAGTCTGTCCGAGAGCTCGTAGTAGCGGGTCACCAGACCCGCGCGAATGCCCAATCGGAATCGACATAGCTGCCGATATCGTGACCAGCCGAAGTAGACTCATCGAATAGAATTATTGCCCCGAATCGATGAAATTTCCCAAAAAACCCATTCTGCCAAACTGACATACGTAGTTCTACCCAAAAAAATGGGTAGTTGAACGTATTGACTATTCAGAGAATATTATCTTAATTGCACGCGGCAGACGGTATCATTCAAATCTGTCTATTCCGGTCTAATTCTTCCATTGATAATTTTATGAAAGTGGTAAAGATGACAAAACAAATGAATAAAATAAAATTCATGCCGCCTCCTATCCCGGCGATGGTGGGGGATAAGCAAAATTATAATCTTCAACACGGCGTCACCCAGTATGAGCTGTATCCGTTCTCAACAATCGAATGGGTCGACGCGCAAAGCAAATACCGCGCCCGCGCGATGGTGCAGGATAAGAATACCGGCGATGATGTGATCTTCAATTCCTGGCACACCGATTTTGCGGACGCGGAACGGGCAATTGCCATCGTCGCCGATAGCTTTACCGCGACGAGCGGAAGATATCTTTACAACATCTGGGGCGAGATTATCGAAATTCACACGGCAGACCACGGCGGAGGACATGTTGTAAGCGTGACCGAAGTTCAGACGCTTCTTTGGTCGATGGATCAGATTTGACGGTGGGAAGAGACTACCAAAATAATTGTGATATTTGTATAAAGGTAAATGAGTTGGTGGTTTATTACTAACCTATTTATTTATAAAATGAAAAGAACATTAGACTATCATCATAATCAGTGGGCATATCTTATGGCGAAATCGTTCACATTACTTCTCTCTTTAGCTTTTATATTGACTTCAAATATGTATGCAGGGAAAGTCAATCGAAGCCCTTATTTAACCTATCCATTCCCTTCAGGAACAGCACCTACAGGATTTCATGGTATACGAAATGGAGAAGCCAATTGTATGAATTTTCCATTGAGTGAGATTGGCGGATGTCAATTAGATCCTCGGATTGCAGTGAGTAAGGAAGACCCATCTTCAATCATGGTCGTTTGGACTGATTATTTGGACGGAATGCCACATTTAGGATATGCTTTCACAAATAGTGAAAGCGGCAAATGGACAAGGGGCAAGATTTCCCTCATAGAGAAGGGGAAGGAAAAATGTGCAGCAGAAGTCTCAATAGTAGCTGATAATTCGAACCCTAAAACATTCTACATAGCATTTCTCGCCTGGAATGTTGATTCATCACGTAATAATATATCAAACTGCTCCGTGTACAGTGGGGTTACAACTGACGCAGGGCAAGACTGGGATTTTAATAACATTACTCCAGACTCCTCGAAGATTAAGGAACACCCTTCCATCGCAATTGATTATTCTTCCGAAGATACACGGGGTACGTTGTATGTGGTATGGGCGGATGAATCCAAAGGGGCTATAGTAATAACCAAGTCCACGGATCAGGGGAAAAAATGGTTACTCCCCCCTTTAGTTATTGGGGGGGAAAATGATACACTTGTGGAGTTATCCTTTCCTGTTGTTGCAACGAATAGTGGGGGAGTGATTTTTGTGTCTTGGGCTGAAAGCGACGAGGGAACCGGATCGATTCGATATGTTCGATCAAAGGGTTGGAATTTCTCTTTTTATTCGGAATCTCCAATTCCGGGTATATCTACCTTTGTTCAAGATACAATCCGATGTAATCCTTATTTAGCTACTTCTCCGGTATTAAGTTGCAGCCCTGTTTCCGGAAACCTTTATGTAGCGTGGAACAACAAATTTACTGACAAAGGTATTCCCATGTCGGAGGTGTTGTTTAAGTGCAGTACCAATATGGGTATCTCTTGGAAGGAAACTGACACGATTGGCCGAACTGCCACCGGTCCGTTTTTCGACGTCTTCAATCCCACAATTACCTGTGATGACAGCGGTAAAAAGGTTACAATTGCTTACTATGATACTCGTGAAGATCCGGAATATCATATCCAATTTAACGTAAAATGTGTAACAGCACTTCAGAGGGACCGCAAGTTTTCTCAACCCATTTCAATATCGGATTATTCCTCGCTAATTTATCCCGATACATTCTATATAGGTGAACATTTATCGATCGCATATAGCAGCAATTTACTATATTGTGCCTGGGCCGATACGAGAGAAAACTCCAATAAAAGCGGTCCCTCTGATATCTACGCGGCGATCATTCCCGAGCGCGACCTTATGCCGAGACAACCTCCACCTCCTCCTTCAATATCCTACAATGACTCGATCACCGTCACCATACGGGCTACGGGAAATGTTCAAAAAACACTAAGTCAGAGTTCTTCAGGAGATATTGGGAATAGCGGATCGCTAGGTCTTTTGATAGATCACAGTTATATCAAAGATCGCCCTAACTGGAAGTTGGATGCCATGATCGCTTTGGCAGCGAATAATGATACAACAGTTTCGGATTTTGGTTCGGATGTCTTGCTACCTCCAAAAAATACAACGGCTTTCGAATTAAAGGGGCGATGGTATTTCCCATCAAGTTGTTTTAATTTAGCCACCAACCTGAGGGCAACATCCGGTTATTGGCGTCATATAAGGGTAGATACGCTTGATTCACTTAATATGAAGCCAGTAGGGGTTTCGCATTTTAGTTGGTTCCTCGGTGTCTCCTATGATGTCTTTCATCGTGTCGACCTGGATAATCTTGACCAAAATGACAACAACAAGTTTACGTGCATATTTGATGTTGGATACACTTTGCGCCATCTAAGCGGAGATATTTCACTGGAACCTAATGATAACTTGCGGACCACTCTCCTGAAATCCAAGAGTACGACATTTAACGGCTTCGAAATCGGAGTGACACTCGGTACGAAATCGACGACGCTTTCTTTTAGGGCTTGTAATATGCCAACTGGCTTTATATTCGAGAATGATCAAATTCCGGGTCTTTCAGGGTGGCAATTTATAGGTGATTTTATATTTAATGCCGATATCGTTTCAGTGGTAAGACATTTCAAAGGAGGAATTTAAAATATTTTACACGTTGGAACATGTTAATTTCTTATTAAACATGAGCATTTGAACAATTGGGAATTGCCGCTTATTGCCTCTATGCATCTATATCCAATCCTTACATAGTAAATTCGATATTCTCAACTCATCATATTCTCACCGCGCCGCCAAACTATCCCCCACAGCTTTCTCCAACGCATAGCGGCTGAGAACATAATTATATAACGCGTCGAGGTGGGATAATTCGGATTGCGATACATTGGTCTGTGCGTCGATCACGTCAAGGTTGGTGGCGACGCCGGTCTCGTATCTGAGGTTTGCGAGGGCAAGCGCCTGCTTCGCCTGATCGACTTGGGAAGTAGATGATTGGATTTTCAGGATGTTTGTCCGGACGTCTGATAACGCTTGCCGGACTTCGCTCACCACAGTGCGTTCAAGATCCCGTGTGCGCGCTTCGGTTGCCATTCGCATCGCCACCGCCTCTTGTTCCTGGTTGTGTGTTTTAAATCCGTTGAAAATGGGGATATTCGCGTCAAGTCCAAAAACCCAATTTCCGCGAAGAACATCCATATCCGGGAAAAACCCGTTCTTCAGCCCATACATCATATTAAACTTAACCGAAGGTTTGTCGTTCAAGGAAACAACTCGTTCGCCCAATACGGCGGTGTTTTCTTCGTCATGCGCAGCTTTTAATTCGAGGCGCTGTTGATTTGCCAGGGTGACGAGTGAATCGGTATTCAATTGAAGCATACGTGTATCAAATTCACCCTGGGGGTGAATCCCGCTATCTGGCGGTAGACCGAGTAAACGGCACAATGTCGCCTCGTGTTTGCTAAAATCGTTCTGGAGGTCGAATTTTTTATTTTGAGCGGTCGTGATCCGGACGCGCGTCGTTAACGTATCGAAATCTGTCGCTGTGCCGGAGTCGATTTTCTTTTTTGTCACATCCTGATGCTGCAATAATGCGTCGATCTGTTCATCCTGAACCTCGATGCTTTTCTCCAGGAAGAGCATAGCATAAAACGTTTGGATCGTTTGGTAGGCGATGTTCGTTTTAATGACGTCGACATTGATTGACGCCGATGCAATAGCCGATTGACTCAAATCAATAGAAGCAGACGTTTTGCCGAAATCGTAAATCGTCTGCTTGAGTGAGATATGTTCGTCGTAATTATTCGCCGAAAAAAGTTGAAATTCTCCCAGTCCGGGAAAGGCAAGTTCCGATACGGGGCTGAGCCGGACATATTCTAAATCGACGTCGCTCGTCGGGTAATAGCTGCTCCGGTTTTGTTCAATGCGGGCAAGGGCTCCGTTGACGCCCTGCGTCGCTTGCTCAACCAACGGGTTATGTGCTATCGCCTGTCGGATCGCCTGATCGATTGTCAATGTTTGTTGTGTCTGGGGATAGCCGGTGAATACGGCTAAAAATGAGAACAGGATGAGAATTATTTTTTTCATGCTCGATGTTTCAAAATGTGGTTTATTATTGTTATTCCATCGCAACCGGTTTTTCGCGAGCCGTTTGCCGGTGTGACCGCAGGAAGAGAATCGGAACCGCGCCGATAATCGTTATTGCCGCGGCGATGAGGAAATCATCGTTGATTGCCTGGATAAATGCCTGTTGACCGATATGCGATGCTATAACCGCCTGCGCGCGTAGAGCAGAAACAGCAGATGTCCCGCCGATAGATTGTTGAATGAAGTGTTGAAGATGCATCGCGGTTTGTGTGAAAGCGGGTGACGATGGATTCACCATCTGCCCGTACATTCCGGCGTGGAAGATCGTCCGGCGCGACAAAAGCGTCCCGAGGATTGCAACCCCGAAACTTCCGCCAATCTGCCGTATGACATTGAACAATCCCGACGCCTGCGCCATTTTCGGGCGGGGTATTTCCGAAAGAGCAATGGCGCTTAGCGGTGTGAAGAGAAGACCTAGCCCGACTCCACGGATATACAATGAAAGCATGATATAGGAATGTTCTGTATAGAGCGAGAGAAAACCGTTCAGATAGAGACTCAGCGCAAGGAGAACGATCCCGATAAAGGCCGGAATTTTTGGATTCGCTTTATCCGATAACATCCCTGCAATGGGAGACATCAATCCCTGGAGAATGCCAACCGGCAAAAAGACCGAGCCCGCTTGAAACGCGGTATATCCCAGCGAGTTCTGGAGATAGAGCGGCAATAAAAACGTGCTTCCAAACATCCCCAATCCGAAGATGAATAAAATTGCGTTGGTCACCCCGAAATTAAAATTTTTAAGAAGACTCAATTCGATAAGTGGATGTTGAACGGTGAGCTCCGTGATCAAAAATACTACCAGTCCGACTCCCGCTATCGCAAGGCATGTGAGAATGAACGACGACGTCCACCCGCCGATATTCCATGCTGCGTTTGCGTCGGCCAATGCGAGAAGGAGAAACGTTAAAAATGCTGTGCCGGAAAGAAAGCCGACAAAATCGAATGATCGCACATGTTCGGTTTTATACTCGCGTTGAATAATTAAGGTGGCAAACATTGCGACGATTCCAACAGGCACATTGACGTCGAAAATTGCCTGCCAGTTTAAATTATCGATTAAATATCCGCCTATGAGCGGTCCGAGCGACACCGATGCGGCGGCTGAGATAGCCCAAAACCCAAGAGCGACGCCTCTTTTTTCCGGCGGAAATTCACGCGTTATTATTGCCATTCCCACCGGCATCATAAATCCCGCGCCTGCACCCTGAATGATACGAAAGATAATTAACGCATCTTCATTCCATGAGAGTCCGCAGAGGAAGGACCCGACAGTAAATAGAAGCAGGGCAAAAAAATACGTTCGTTTAAATCCAAAATGGTCGGCAACCCAACCCGAAGTTGGGAGCATCACGGCAAACACCAGCAAGTACGCGGTTAAAACCCACTCTACTTTATCGACGCTGACGCCGAATGCCGCCATGATCTTCGGCAGTCCGACATTAACAATGGTAGCGTCAAGCACCGCCATGAAGGTGCCGATCATAACATTTGCCAATACCCACCATTTATACGATTCGTGCTCGTGATGGAGCGATTCGTATCTGCCGATAAGCTGGGAGCGGATATAATGATGAGGCGATTGTGCCATCGCTTACTTCACCTTGATTTTAACTTCAACCGACATACCCGGGAGGAGCGGCATTTGCGCTGTCTGAGGATCATCGACGGATATTTTTATGGGAATCCGCTGGGTGATTTTTGTGTAATTCCCCGAAGCGTTGTTCGGAGGTATGAGTGAAAATTGCGACGCGGTGTTCGATCCAATCTGAAACACCTTCCCGTGGAATTCGCGATCTGGATATGCGTCAACGGAAATCGCGACCGGATCATTCACACGTATCGAAGAAAGTTTAGTCTCTTCGAAATTTGCAGTGACCCAATAATTTTTAAGATTGTAGAGTGAATAGATCGGCTGCGCGGGTTGAACGACGTCGCCGGTCAACACCCATCGTTTTGAAACCACGCCGCTCATCGGTGAACGAATAATGGTATTTTCTAAATTGGTTTCGATAATGCCAAGCTGCGCTTTGGCAGTTCCTACCTGCGCAATCGCGATTGAATATTGCGCTTGTGCGGCTTCGCGGGCTTGACGGGCATGATCGAACTGTTCTTGTGGTATCACTTTGTTCTTGATTTGTTTCCCCGCCCTGTCCAAATCGTCGATTGTCTTATCAAGATTAACTTTTGCCAGCGCCACATTTTGTGATGCGGAAGCAACGGCAGCTTTTGCCTGTTCTTCCTGAGCGCGGATATCGCTGTCATCAAGCTTTACTATTACTTGATCTGCGGAAACGGTATCACCTTCGGCAAGAGCAAGGAACGTGATGCGTCCCAGCATTTTTGTGCTGATTGTTAAACGATCGGCTTCGACATAAGCGTCATCGGTCGAGTTAAATCCTCTTAAGTTTACGTTCCAATACCACCATCCTGCGGCAGCGCACAGAATGAGAATAAAGAGGGGAATGATAACACGCTTCTTCTTGTAGAGTGGAACCTGTTCTATAGCTTCATCACCGTTTAACCCCGGTAAATCGGGTTTTGAGATGTTCGCGTTAGTTTCAGTTTGTTCCATATTCTTATTATCAGGTTTGTTCATGAATAGTTATATCTCCGTGTCACTGGTTTGTTTTATCCCTTCGAGAAAAATCATTACGAAAAGATTGATTTCTTTATTGAGCGATGAATATTTGCCGGTGTCCCGGTGGGGGGGAGTGGAATCCCGCATTGACCGTAATCGTAAGCCCTGTAATAGGTGAAGGAACATGAGTGCCACACGCAGCGAATCCTTAATATTGAATTCACCCGTTCTATTCCCGGTTTCAAATACCCCTTGCAGGATTACCACCTCCCGGTTTTCGAATTCGTGAAAGAGATCGGAAAAATTCAATGTTACCTTTATCAACGAGCTATAATCGAGTTGACTCAGATTCACCATATCCCGGAAATAACGCTGCCTGCATTCGACATAAACGCGGATTTTATCCTTTGCAGATTTTTCCTCTGCTAATAATTGCGCGATCTTAGTGAGAAATATTTCTTGCTCGTTGCTAATGACCGCATGAAAGAGCTGTTCTTTTGTTGGAAAATAATAATAAATACTTCCTTTAACAACGCCAACCTCGTCGGCGACTTCCTCCATGGTTACTTTCGTATAACCGTAATGCGCGAAGAGTCCGCGGGCAGCTTCGAGTATCAGCTTTCCTTTACCGGGGTGATATTGGGTATCTGGCAAATATTTCTTTTTGACTATTTGACTCATACAGTCAAATATACGATGAAAATCATTGATATGCAACCAAAAATTACAAGAAAACAAAGAGGGTGAATAAACTCCAATCATCCGGCAACGAAACAAGGCGTCATGGTATTTTCTCAATGTAATAGGATAGTTTTTATTGGTCACTTGCGCTTTGAAACTTTTTTCGGTATAATAACGTATCAATATATATTGATATATTATAATGAACGACCTATTACCATCAATCAAGTCCATCTCTGAAGAAATACGGCTCCGCATTATCCTGCTGCTGTTGGATAAGGAGGCATGCGTATGCGAATTGATGGCGGTTTTTAAAATGGCGCAATCAAAATTATCGCACCATCTTATTATTCTGCGGGACGCGGGATTGCTCCATGATGAAAAACGCGGGAAGTGGAATTATTATAAGGTCAACACGAAATCGCTCTCCCCGGTGAACAAAGAATTAGTTGGCCTGCTCTTACGGTCATCAGTGAATGACCCGATATATGAGAAAGACAAAATTGTGCTCGAACGAGTTCAGGAAAAAATGCAAATCTGTTGTTAAATATTTTTTTATCGAAACATATCAAAATAAATTGATGAAAGAGAAATAATTATGAAAACAAACACCGAAATAAAAGAAGCTGTAAAAGAAAAATACGCCTCGATTGCGAAAGGGGAAATTACCGAAATAGCTCCCAAAAGCTCCTGCTGCGGTGGCGGCAGTAGTAAGAGTAGCTGCTGTTCCGATACAGATTTTGTGAATATGTCTGTGAAGTATAATGACGTCGACAGGAAAGCGATACCGGAAGGAGCCGATCTGGGATTGGGCTGCGGCACACCGACGGCATTCGCAGAGCTGAAAGAAGGAATGACAGTGCTTGATCTCGGTTCGGGCGCGGGAATCGATTGCTTTGTCGCCTCAAAATATGTCGGGTCGACCGGAAAAGTTATCGGCGTCGATATGACCGAGGTGATGATTCAGAAGGCGAACGAAAATAAGGCGAAGGTAAGTGCCGCCAATGTGGAATTCCGGCTGGGAGAAATAGAAGATTTACCCGTTCAAAGTAACTCCGTCGACCGGGTCATCAGCAATTGTGTTATCAATCTCGTCCCCGACAAACGAAAGGCGTTTAATGAAATATACCGCGTACTGAAACCGGGAGGAAAGTTTACCATTTCCGATATCGTCGTGCATGGCGAAATAACAGAAGAGGAGCGAAGGGACGCATCGCTCTGGGCTGGCTGCATCAGCGGAGCATTGAAGCGGCATGAGTATCTGGGTCTTATCCAACAAGCCGGTTTCAAGGAAATAGCCGCCGTTTCAGAAAAGCGTTATGATTATAAGCTGCAGAATACTGCGGGATTGTTCTCTATAACGGTTTCAGCAATCAAGCTGTAACCCGAACTGGGGAGATGAGCGTCTTCGTTTATACAAATCTCTTTTTGTGCGGTATATCCGTTAATTCCGGATGCTTTATGTTTAGCATTTTAAAATAATTTTTAAATTATTCGAACAGTTCCTTTAATTCGATGGAGAAGATCATGGAAAAACAGAAAGTCTTGTTTATCTGCGTCCACAATAGCGCTCGAAGTCAGATGGCTGAAGCGCTGCTCAATAATATAGCTGGAGATAAATTTCAGGCGGAAAGCGCAGGTTTTGAAGCTGGAACTCTCAACCCGGTTGCGGTTGAAACAATGCGCAGGATGAATATCGATATTTCAGGCAAGAAAACTCGGGAAGTATTTGAAATTTACAAAACCGGACGAATATTCAACTATGTAATTACTGTGTGCGACGAGGCAAATGCAGAACGGTGTCCTATTTTTCCGGGGATCGCAAAGAGATTGAATTGGAGCTTTCAAGATCCTTCCGCCTTTCAAGGAACTTTCGAAGAAAGAGTTGAACAAACGATAAAAGTGCGTGACGAAATTAAGTTGAAGATTCTTGACTTTATTAAGCTGTATAATTAAAGGACATTTTGCACCGGTACAACGAAGGATAATGATAAATTTAACTGAACTATGTCTAAAATTCTGATCCTCTGCACCGGCAACTCGTGCCGCAGCCCGATGGCTGAAGGGATTTTGCGCGCAATCGATCCTGCTCTGGAAGTATATTCTGCAGGAACGTATCCTGCGCATCAGGTACATCCGTATGCCGTCGAAGTTCTCCATGAAATCGGGATCGATATCCGTGATGCAAAGCCCAAAAATGTAGATAGATTCATCGGGCAGAATTTTGATTTCGTTGTGACCGTTTGCGATCATGCGAAAGAAACGTGCCCGGTATTTTCCGGAGGAGTTAAACACCGCGTCCACATGGGCTTCCGTGATCCGATCTCGGCACGAGGATCGGAGGAGGATATTCTGAACTCATTCAGGGAAGTGAGGGATGAGATTCGCGCAAGATTTCAAAAATTTTACGAAGATACCGTGGTAAAGAAATGAGGAACCGGATATGAGCGCTCTTGGCAAGCGATTAAGTTTTCTCAATAGATTTTTAACGTTGTGGATATTTTTGGCGATGCTCTTGGGAGTTTTTTCCGGTTACTTCTTTCCCGGGATCGTTAACTTCTGGAATTCTTTCCAAAGCGGAACGACGAACATTCCGATAGCTATCGGATTAATTTTAATGATGTATCCTCCTCTGGCAAAAGTGAAATTCGAGGAACTTGGCGATGTTTTTCGAAACGTCAAAGTGCTTTCCCTTTCGCTCGTGCAGAATTGGATTATCGGTCCTCTATTGATGTTTGCTCTTGCGATAATTTTTCTTCAGGATTACCCGGAATATATGGCGGGATTGATACTGATCGGTCTTGCACGCTGTATCGCGATGGTGATTGTGTGGAACGACCTGGCAAAAGGGGATACGGAATACGCTGCCGGCCTCGTCGCATTTAATTCTATTTTCCAGGTATTGTTCTTCTCGCTCTATGCCTATGTATTTCTAACCGTTTTCCCTTCATGGCTCGGTTTAAAAACCTTTGCAGTTGAAGTAACCATCGGACAAATAGCGAAGAGCGTCTTCATCTATCTCGGTATCCCGTTCATCGCGGGCGTTGTTACGCGTTTTACGCTTCTTAAGCTCAAAACCAAACAGTGGTATGAACAACGCTTCATCCCAAAGATTTCCCCGATTACGTTGATAGCTCTCTTGTTTACAATTATAGTGATGTTCTCTCTCAAAGGTGAATACATAGTGAAGATTCCACTCGACGTCGTTCATATTGCAATTCCGCTGGTCATTTATTTTATCATCATGTTTTTGATTTCGTTTTACCTTGGCAGAAAAATTGGCGCTGATTATTCAAAAACGGCAACAATCTCATTTACCGCCGCCAGCAACAATTTCGAGCTGGCTATTGCAGTTGCGATTGCGGTTTTTGGGATTAATTCAGGAGAAGCGTTCGCGGCTGTGATCGGTCCGCTCGTCGAAGTCCCCGTTCTCATTAGTCTGGTGAACGTTTCGCTTCGGTTTAGAAATAAATATTTTGGTTTACCCGAAGATAACAGGGTGCCTGCCGGTGATGCGACTCGGTGAGCGTTTGCCCTTTTAAAAGGATTTGATAGTTTTTCAATAAGTTGGCGAGGTTGCATCTTCACCCATACCTATGTATATTCATAAATAAATTCTTTTTATAAAATCAATCTGACAACTTTTCCATGCTTGAAATAACCCCAACACCGGCAACACTCGATAAAATCCGTTCAATCCAAAAAGCATTGCAAACGCAGGGAATCGATGGCTGGCTCTTCTATGACTTCTGGAAACGGAACGAGTATGCCCAGCGTATCCTCGAATATCCCAAACATATATTGAATACACGACGGTTCTTCTATCTAATCCCGGCGCATGGGGAGCCGAAGAAACTTGTCCACAGCATTGAACGTTGGAATCTCGACCACCTGCCCGGCGAGAAAACGATATTTCTCAGTTGGCAATCGCTCGAAGCCGGTATCAAGACCATTCTCAAAGGAATGAAAACGGTTGCCATGGAATATTCTCCGGAAAATGCAATTCCCTATATTTCCAAAGTGGATGCAGGGACTGTTGAAGTAATACAAAAAACCGGGGTCAAGGTGGTTTCTTCTATGGATCTGGCGCAATATTTCGAATCGCGATGGACCGAGGAGGCATACAAAGATAATCTTGAGACGGCGAAAATCATGCGGGGAATCGTTGACCAGACATTTAATTTTATGCGGGAGAAGATCACCGGCCGCCAGCCGATCACCGAGTATGACGTTCAGCAATTTATGTTTAACCGGTTTCAGGCAAACGGCCTCACCGCTAATGAAGCGCCGAACTGTTCTGTCAACGAGAACAGCGGTAATCCCCACTACGAACCCACGAAAGAAGTCAACGCTCCGTTAAAAGAAAATGATTTCGTGCTCATCGATCTATGGTCAAGAAAAAATAAATCGGGATCGACATATAACGATATTACGTGGGTGGGATATCTCGGGAAAACTGTTCCGGAAAAATACACGAAGATCTTCAACATCGTAAAGGGCGCCCGAGATGCGGCTGTAGATTTTGTTTCTAAATCGTTCGCATCTGGAAAGAAAGTGCATGGGTGGGAAGTTGATGACGTAGCGCGAAAATATATCGCCGGATACGGGTATGGTGAAAATTTTATTCACCGGACGGGTCACTCGATAACCGAGGATCTTCACGGCAGCGGGGCTAATATGGATAACCTTGAAACCCGCGATGAACGAACAATCATCCCCGAAACATCATTCTCCATCGAGCCCGGGATTTATTTCCTGGGTGATTTCGGGGTCCGAAGCGAGATTGATGTATATATCAGCAAGGATAAGAAAGTCATAGTTCCCGGCGAACCGCGCCAACAGGAAGTCCTTGCAATATTGAAATAAATCTTCTCTTACGCTAACTGATCCAATTTCTTGAAATGGAAATATCGGTAAAGGAGTTAAAAGCAAAACTCGATCAGGGAGAGACCCCGTTTCTCCTTGATGTCCGCGAACCATTCGAATATCAAAAAGCGAGTCTGGGAGGTCATTGCATCCCGATGAATCTCATTCCTGCCCGCATCTCAGAACTTGATTCATCCAATGAGATTATTGTGTTTTGTCACCATGGTGGACGAAGTCAGGTCGTGGTACGGTATTTACGGGAACACGGATTTAAAAACGTCAAGAATCTCACCGGCGGTATTGATGCGTGGTCGGTGAAAATTGATCAGGGGATAAAGCGATATTAATATCAATTTAATTCCCAAATCGAATTTGTATAGTAATTTTTGAATTGGCACGTATCCCCCTTGTCAAAGAGCCTGTCCCGATTTAACGGGAGGGATTGAGGCGGTTTTAAGTATGAATCGGCTGAATTGGATTGAACGGTTATCATAATTATCCTTAGTGTTAAGTAGTTAGCGAAATTTTTTATAGAAACCCCCGCCCCTTCGGGGCGCCCCCTTTAACAAGGGGGATATTGCGTTAAAGTTTAGTGTATTTTCTAATTCTTCTAAAAACATTGTCGTGAAAATAATAAGCTTCCAAAAAATATTTGTGAATTTCTCCCTGGCAGCGTTTCTCCTTCTTTTAGGTTGTTCGAATAAGAATACAAATGAAATTAAGGGATCCGGAACTCTGGAAGCAACAGAAGTATCCATCAGCGCCAAAGTGCAAGGGGAAATTTTAAAACTGTTTGTCGATGAGGGTTCCCGCGTGAAGGAGGGAGATACCCTCGCGATTATCGATCATGCCGATTTCGATATTCAGTTAAATCAGGCAAAGGCAAATCTGGCAGCATCCGAAGCGCAGTATCAATTAAGCGTAAAGGGATCACGGAGCGAGGATATTGCGCAAGCTGAGGCGACATTAAAAAATTCGAAGGACGATCTCGAGAGAATGAAAGTGCTCCTTGCTTCGAATTCGATTACCCAAAAACAATATGACGATGTAGTAACCCGCAATATCGTTGCCCAGCAAACATACGACAAGCTGCACAGCGGTTCCAGGCCGGAAGAAATTGAAACCGCCCGCGCACGCAGGAACCAGGCGAGCGCACAAGTCGACGCCATTCAGAAAAAAATACGCGATTCGTATGTCCTTTCACCCATGAATGGGATTGTCACTCTCAAGATGTTTGAACGCGGAGAAACCGTTTCGCCGAACGCTTCAATGTTCCGCATCACCGAAGCCGACAGAATTCACCTCATGGTTTATGTCTCCGAATCCGACCTTGCCCGTATAAAATTAGGACAGGAAGCAAAGGTATCCATCGATGGAGCGCCTGGTAAAGCCTTCCCGGGTACGGTGGTATTTACATCACCAGTTGCGGAGTTTACGCCTAAAAATATTCAGACGCAGGATGAAAGAACGAAATTAGTCTTCGGGATTAAAATTGAAATGTCCAATCCCACCCAGGAACTTAAGCCGGGAATGCCTGCCGATGCTGTTATCTCCATTTCGGGTTAATCATCCTCCGCCGGTTGCATGATATTGCTGATGAAACGTCATCGTTTTATTTTGACGTTCAATATATGCTCTGTTTATCTCGCCAATAACACATCATGCCTGCCGTAATAGACATTCAATCATTGTCAAAATCGTTCGGCGCAATTAACGCGGTTGATGCGCTCACGCTCTCCATCAATGAGGGAGAAATGTTCGGTATTGTCGGGCCTGATGGCGCCGGAAAGACTACCATCATGCGGCTCTTATGCGGCATCCTCCAACCATCCGGTGGCAATGCCACAATTTTGGGAAAAGACCTGATAAAGGATATCGTCCGAATTAAAAAAGAGATAGGGTACCTCTCGCAGCGCTTCAGCTTATATGGCGATCTCAGCGTTGATGAGAATATTGAATTTTTTGCCGAAATAAACGAGGTGTACGATTATAAAGCACGCCGCAATGAACTTCTCGAGTTTACCAGATTGACGCCGTTCCGGACGCGGCTCGCCGAGCAGCTCTCGGGCGGGATGAAACAAAAGCTGGCTCTTGCCTGCACGTTGATACACGAACCGAAAATTATTTTTCTCGATGAACCGACAACCGGTGTCGATCCGGTTTCGAGGCGGGATTTTTGGAAAATTCTTTCCAGTTTACTCAAATCAAATATCACGATCGTGATGTCCACACCATACCTTGATGAAGCGGAACGGTGCAGCCGGGTAGCACTCCTGCATTCCGGAAAACTAATGGTTGTGGATAAGCCGCAGAAAGTGGAAACCCTTCTCGACGGCGAAGTGATAGAGATTGTCTGCCATAGTATCCGCGAAGCGGCTAAACTGTTGAAATCCCATCCGACGGTGCGCGATGTGCAATCGTTTGGCGACCGTCTTAATGTGATTGTTGGAAATTCTGCCGAAGATATTCATCCTCTACAGGATTTGCTCGTTGCAAATCAAATTTCTGTCGAATCCTGGCGCAGAATCAATCCATCGCTTGAAAATGTTTTTATTATGCTCATGACGAAGAATCAGTCCGTATCGCAGGAACCGCATGTCTGAGAATATGATAGAGGTGAATGATCTCACCAAGAAATTCGGTTCATTCACTGCTGTCGACCGCGTAAATTTTTCCGTGCGGAAAGGGGAAATTTTCGGATTTTTAGGCGCAAACGGTGCGGGAAAATCCACCACAATCCGCATGTTGTGCGGATTGCTTGAACCGACTTCCGGCACGGCGAATGTTGGCGACTGCGATATTAATACTCAAACAGAATTGCTGAAATTGAATATCGGGTACATGTCCCAGAAATTTTCTCTCTATGATGATCTAACCGTGAAAGAGAATATAAATTTTTTCGGCGGAGTGTACGGTTTAAATGAAAATCGAATCGCCGATCGCATGGCATGGGTGATCGAGATGGCAGGACTACAGGGGAGGGAAAACAGTCTCACGAAGACGTTATCGGGAGGATGGAAACAACGGCTTGCGTTGGGGTGCGCTATACTTCACCAACCGGAAATTGTCTTCCTTGATGAACCGACGGGCGGGGTTGATCCGATCTCGAGAAGGAATTTTTGGGATCTCATCAATTATCTCTCCGGACAGGGAGTAACGATCCTCGTAACGACCCATTATCTTGATGAGGCAGAATATTGCAACACAATCATTCTCATCAACAACGGCCGCATCATTGCCGATGGGAGTCCGCGGGTCCTGAAAGAAAAATATATCACGTATCCTATCCTTGAAGTCGATTGCGATAATGTTATCAGCGCGATGGAGATACTGCAAGGGCAGCCATGGGTGTTAAAGCTGTCGGTGTTCGGCACCTATCTTCACGTCGGGGTTGCCGAAGTGGAGGAGGGAAAGAAAAATATTTTAGAAGTTCTCCGGAAAATTAATTTACCGATTAGACATATAGAACCAATCATCCCCTCTCTGGAGGATGTTTTTCTTCATTTGCTTGAACAGGATGCAACCAAAAGTATGGCGAGATAATGTTCAAACACCTTAAACCGATTATAGTAAAAGAATTCCGCCAAATACGCAGGGATAGGCGTTCGCTCGGGGTATTGCTTGTTTTGCCGGCGGCGCTCGTTCTGCTCATCGGTTATGCAATGAACTTCGATGTAAAGCATGTATCCATTGTTGTCTTCGATCAGGAACAGAGTCTCCAAAGCCGGAACCTGGTGGAATATTTCACCCATTCCGAATATTTCGATGTAAAATATAAGGCGGATAATTACCGGGCTATCGAGCATCTCATGAATGAAGGCATGGCTGCGGTCGCAATAGTTATCCCTCCGGATTATTCAAGAAATTTGAATTCTACAGGTAACGCCGCCATTCAGATCCTGATCGATGGTTCGAATGCAAATTCGGCGACAACAATTGTCGGGTATACAAACGGTTTCCTCCAAAGCTATTCAGCCGGATTGACCGCCAACGCGTTGAAAAAAATCGGGAGAGATCAATTTATCCCGCTTGATATCCGGCCGCTGATTCTTTACAATCCCGAGTTGATCTCGGCGAATTTCCTGGTTCCCGGTATGATCGGTTTTATCCTAATGATCACCGGAGTCGTTTCAACGTCGTTATCGATTGTAAAAGAAAAAGAACACGGGACGATGGAACAGTTGATGATTTCTCCGTTGCATACATTCGAAATTATTCTCGGTAAAACCCTGCCATATCTCATTATAGGGTTTATCTCATCCATATTGGTCGTGACGATTGGCTTTACGATGTACCATATCGTTGTACAGGGGAGTTATCTTCTCCTCTATGCCTCTATATTACTTTTTTTATTAGCGGCTCTGGGACAGGGAATTCTCATCTCCACTGTTGCCGATAACCAGCAGGTGGCATTCATGATATCTATTTTTTCATCGTTGCTGCCGACCTTTTTACTTTCAGGTTTCGTGTTTCCGATCCGGAGCATGCCGCTTATCCTACAGATTGTATCGAATGCAGCTCCCGCAAAATATTTTCTCATTATTACCCGGTCGATTGTGTTAAAAGGTCTCGGACCGGAAGCATTCTGGGATCAACTCATATATCTGTCTTTGTTTGCCGCAATAATGCTGACGGTCAGTTCCATCCGGATGTTGAAAAAAAACGCGTGAGATGAAAACGATTTATCATATCATAGTCAAGGAACTGCTTCAGCTTCGACGCGATAAACGGATGTTCGGTCTTTCCATCATGGCGCCTATTATTCAGCTACTTCTCCTGGGATATGCTGCCACGACCGACGTGGATTCCATCCCCCTCGTGGTCTACGATCAGGATGGCAGCAGCACGAGCAGGGAGGTGATTTCCAGATTCACGAATTCGGGGTATTTCATCCTGACGGATCAGGTGCATGATTACTCCGCAATCGACCGTGCGATTGAGCATGGAAAAGTATGGATAGCGGTGGTTATTCCGCCGCAATTTGGGGCAGACGTAGGCGCTCATAGAACTGCCCGCATTCAATTAGTTATCGATGGAAGCGATGCAACGACCGCGAACGTGAGCATGAATTATGCGACACAAATACTCGGCGCTTACGGAAAATCGATTGTTACGGAAACAATGATGAAAACCCCCGCGCCGCTGGCTTCGGTGCAGATTACGCCGGAAATTAGAGTGTGGTATAATGCCGATTTGAAAAGCCGCAATTTTATGGTGCCGGGGGTCGTCGCGCTTGTGCTGATGATTGTGACGATGACACTCACCTCTCTCGGCATTGTAAAAGAGAAGGAATCCGGCACGCTGGAGCAATTGCTTGTTACGCCCATCAAGCCGTACCAGCTGATACTGGGTAAATTAATCCCGTTTATATCGATTGGATTTGTCGATGTAACGCTGGTTCTGTTTGTCGCCCGGTTCTGGTTTCAGGTTCCTCTTCGCGGGAGCATTTTTCTCCTTTATGGATTAAGCGGATTATTTATCCTGACGACACTGGGGTTGGGACTCTTTGTCTCAACCATATCAAAAACCCAGCAGCAGGCGATGATGACGGCTCAGTTTTTTATCTTCATGCCGTTTATCTTCCTCTCCGGCTTTACCTTTCCCATCGAGAATATGCCGCAGATTATTCAATACATTACCTATATAATTCCCCTCCGGTATTTCATTACCATTATACGCGGATTATTTCTAAAGGGAGTGGGAATTAACGAGCTCTGGCGCGAATCTCTCGCGCTCTTTGTGTTCGGCATTTCTATTTTAACACTAAGCGTGTTGAGGTTTAGGAAGCGGTTAGGATAATGCAGGATCGTGCAGCGTAAATCTACGGCGATGTCTTCCAAGAGAACCATGTACAACAAAGTGCCGGCTTTGTTGCCGTACAAAACCCAACAGAAATATCTATCCATAAAATTTCCCATTTCTCTAAGATGAAGATAGTCAGGAATTGCCAATAAGTGTAAAATTAAATCCCAGCTTCTTAGAGGGAAACCAGGAGCAAATTCTAAATGTGGATGATTATTTGAGTACAATCATCTTTCGATTTTGAGTGAAATGCTTGCTCGGATTACTTATCGACGTTGCATCTAAGCTGTAGAAATAGATGCCGCTTGGCACACTAATAGCATTCCACTGAACGGATTTTTTGCCGGGCTCCTGGATACCACTTATCAATACTGCCATTCGCTGTCCAAGAATATTGTAGATGCTCAATAGAACATTCGAACGAACAGGGATATCGTATTGCACGGTAGTTATAGGATTGAATGGATTGGGATAATTCTGTTCTATAGAATAGTTTTCAAGATTGTGATTAGGATTTTCAATAATTCCTGTGGGGGATATTGTAATTGGATAACTATTAAATGTTGTGCTCACTGGGGTTGGTAGGATAATATAATTTGTTGTTGCATTACCGCTAACTGTAACAGCCGAATTCAAATTTCCATAATTGAATCCGAAAGTCCCAGCGATTCCAAAAGATTTGTTCGTTCCCGTCTGATATATTTTCGGTGATATTATCCATTCTGTCGTGGTAGATATACTCGCAATCCCATTATTAGAAATAATATTCGCTGATACCGGAGGAAGAATATTTGCGTATTCATTTGTTGGAATGCCATGCCCATCCCAGGTATCTTGTTCGCCTAATGCTCGTATTCGCATTAAAAGCATATATTCTGGTGTATAATTGTAAGGACTCCCATAGTCGGAGTTATTTCTAACCCTATTCCATACTTGCCGATAGGTTACATTGTCTGTCTTAGATGGATTTTTTTTGTCAATATAATATCTAAAGGTGCCTGCATAATGATTGATCGGAACACGATCAACATTTTCTATCATATTCTCGGATTTGCACAAAACAATTCCGGATCCCACCAAATAACCATTTTCTATTTGATTCTTTTGGTCCGGGTCTTCCAAAACAAATTCAAATGTATAACTTTGATAATACGCAGAAGAACTATTCCACATATCGATTTCAACATTCCATTTGCCGTATGGTTTTGATCCGTTTAAAGTCCAAATTTGTTCTCCACCATTACCATGGCTTATTTCAGGTATATTCCAGTAATTGCCACCTGGAACGATCACTTTCCCTTTTGACTTTACTTCAATAGCCTTGCCAAGGAAAGGTGTGCCAAAATCTCCATATTCATTATAGCCATCGGCAAAGTGGAAAGCACCACCCGTGGCGTGTCTTACCATATATGGATCAATGTAAAGCTTAAGATTGTAGCCACTGGAGCTACCATCAGGAGTAAAAGATAGTCTAACTAAACAATCATAATCAACCCACCATGCTCCTTCTAATAATGTTTTAATGCCGACATCAATATCTTGCCAATATGCTTGGTCGAAAACATAATCCTGTTGAACGTAGGTAGTAGATACCGTTGCTTTAGAATTTGTCTTTTGTTTATTCTGTCCAAAATGTTGATCAATCAAACCGAAATAAGTTTCAAATGCAGATCTTGGTGGTGCAGGCATCATATCAAGCGAATCACTTTCATTAGTTTGTTTCCTTAACTGGAATTTATTATAAGAAGTTCGAATACTTGGATTTTCTTCAATGGAGATTGATGTCGCTTTGAGATTAATAAATATATTGCATTTCAACTTTTTGAAATATTGGCTTAAACTATCATTCCCAAATACTGAAATATAAATCGAATTGATTCCGGTTTTTAAAAAAGGTGTTAAATAATTTATTGATATATTGCTCATACCTAACATTCCAATTGTCTTTGTTATTCGTGAGTTTGATACTCCTTGACAATCATCAACTACCAAATCAACATCTTCCAGAGGTCGTTCACTATTAATTTGAATAACCAATGTAGATGATTTCCCAATAGACGGAGTCCCTTTAAATTTTGGAATAATGTGTATGATTTCGTTTTGTTTTTCGGAATATTTAGGAGTAACCTGTTGATTGTTTAATTCTGCCATAACCTCTTGTGAAAAAGTCATAGAATTAAAAAATAGTATCGAAAGAGCATATATAGCGATGAATGTTCTCATAATATTTTCCTCAGAATGAATAGGTAATATTTGACTGAAATTTATCTTCCAAGGGTGTAGACAATCCTATTATTGAAAACAAAAAGATTGCTTAGGTCAACTTATTTGATAAAAGACAATTTTTTTGTTGTACTAAAAAGACCTGCCTGTAGCCTATAATAGTAAATTCCGCTTGGGAAGTTATTCCCATTCCATATTTGCATATAATTTCCTGGAAGAAGATCCTCATTGATTAAGCAACTTACCTCTTCGCCATAGATATTAAAAATTTTGAGGATCACATGTGAACGTTGAGGGATCGAAAAATCAATTCTCGTTGATGGGTTAAATGGATTTGGATAATTTTGACTCAAAATGTATCCTGTGGGTAATACATTATTGTAAAGCTTGACTGCATCTATACAAGGGTATCCCGAAGGACATTTGTTGGTACTGCTTTCAAAAACCCCGCAAATTGGGAAACTAGCGTATCCGCTATGTGGCCCGCCGTCTGTCAGACTGTAACTAATGTTGAAAGTATTGCTCTTTGAACCGTATGGGGTTTGAGCTGGGTGAGTCCAATAATTGAACTGAACTTGATCCGCATAACAAGCGCCGTAAACACCTTTTGGTTGAAGCATTACCCATTCAGTTGCATTTCCCATGGAAAAACCATTATCCCCTGTACCGATAGCGAAATCTGTCAAATGGAGATATACAACCTGAGAGCTGTTATTACAAATTTGAAAAGGACATGTGCCGACAAGTGTTGGTGAAGCGCATGAACATTTCACAGGATTGGGAGTGACATTAAAAGATATCTGGCTCAATCCGATTGTGCTATTAAGGCTTAAAAAGCTCACTAAAAACAAAAGCCAATAAAATTGTAATAAGGTTTTCATCAGAGTGCCTTTCTGTTAAGGATTTTTTAAAATGAACGAAGGAAAGTCGGTGTTTTTCTTTTTAAATATTTGTGAATATGGCCTAAAACAATTAATACTTGCTATCCAGTTTAACCTGTGGTGATTGCCATCAAAGGAGAATGGTATACCAAAACTTGTTGGAGTAGCTCTCTATCAAGTTTAAGAATATTCAGCCGAGATATAGGGCGTTCTCTTATACTCTAAAATAGTGTTTTTTTTACATTTTGTCAAGGGGGAAAAATTTTTCTTTTTTCCCTTTGACGATTTAATTTGCCTATATATGTATTTTCTAATTCAATTATTTGAATGATATAACCGTGGCAAAACTCAACAACCCCCATCTTTCAAATGAAATATGGGGGTTGTTAGTTAAATCGTCCTAAATCTCATTCCTTCTTTCCAGAAGGAATGGAGAATGAATTACTTTATCACTAACTCGTCCATAATATTCTTTGCGTTTGAAAATTTATCGAGCGTAAAGAGAATATATCGCGAATCAACGCTGATGGTGCGGTTCAAGCTCTCCTGGAAATAATAATCGCCGACGATGGCTTCCCAGTCGCCGTCAAATGCTATCCCCATGAACTCGCCGTTTCCATTGATGACCGGACTGCCTGAATTTCCGCCGGTAATATCCAGATCGCTGAGAAATGCTACCGGTACGTCATTTATCGTGGGATCGGTATAATTGCCGTAGTCTTTCTTTTCCCAGAGCGTCTTTAGTTTCGCCGGGACGATGAAATCTTCATTATCCGATTCCTTTTCCATTACTCCGGTTAGGGAGGTGATATAATCGTAATGCACGGCGTCGCGTGGAGCATAACCCTTTACGGTGCCATAGGTAAAGCGAATCGACCTGTTGGCGTCGGGATACATATCTTCGCCTTTCCATGCCATCCGCGCCTGGATCCATTGCGCGCGGAGCTTGCCGATTTCGGCATTGTATTTCGATACATGCTCAATCAAAGGTGTATTATCCTTATCTAATGCGACAACGAATTTCACAAAAGCGTCATCTTTGATGTCATCCGCTGATTTGGATAATAATTTTTGCGCATCCTCCGGCGTTGTAAGGTGCGAATCTTTATACAAATCCTCAATGTATTCCTGGATTTTTTTGTCAAGTTCTACGCCGGTTTTGTCGCCGACGATATTTTTCACCGCTTCGATTTGCTGATCTTTGGGTAATTCTGCGGCAATGCGAATTGTTGCTGCGAGAAGCTCTTTATCCACTCTAACGTCCGTATCTTTGAAGAGATCGGGGATGTATGTATTTAATTCATTTTGCCCGCTGCCTTTCATTTCGCCGGTGGAATCTTTCTTGAAAGAATTCGCATACTCTTTGAAACGGTTCGCGAGCCGGGCGATATCAGAGGCAGAATAAAGTGAAGATAGTGCAATCGATTTCTTGTTGAACGTCTTCAGGTCGCGTTGTGAAGCGGTGATATCCGAAAGTAAGCTTTCATACTTTGTCTCCAGATCGGATTTGGTATCGATGAATTTGCTGAATGCCGTTTCATCATCCTCGCGGATCTTCAGAAGATTGGAGCGCCTCATGCCTTCAAGGGCTCCTTCATAATTTTTATAGGTATTCGCTAATCCTTTCACCTTGCTGGCGTATTTGATTGCCAGCGAGCGGTCTTTTTTTCCCCACGAGTCGATGATGTCAATGCGTTTCTTAAATTGTTCCACATACATGGGAAGCGTTTCTTCCTTGGAAATCTTGATTTCGGAAGATGTCCGGTAACGAAACGTTCTTCCGGGGAAACCCATAATCATTGCGAATGATCCTTCCTTGTAGGGTTTGTTGGATATCGGAAGAAATACTTTCGGATGATACGGGACGTTGTCCTTGGAGTACTTCGTATGTTTGCCATCCGGTGCAACATAGGCGCGGAGAAGCGCAAAATCTCCCGTATGCCGGGGCCACATCCAGTTATCAGTCTCTCCGCCGAATACGCCGATAGAACCCGGAGGGGCATAGACGACACGGATATCGCGGATGACTTCAAATGTATAAAGGATATATTTTAAACCGCTAAAGGTCTCGGAAACGCTGCATTCATTTTCCGTTTCCCCTTTTTCAGTTTTTTCAATCGCGCGGGATTTTTCGCGGATCGCCTTTGCCCGGTTTTCAGGAGTCATTGTATCTTTGACAGCGGAGAGGACGTCCGATGTAACATCCTTTATTCCGATCACGATGCGGGCGGAATAGCTTGGCGCAGATAATTCCTTGTCTTTCGTCGCGGCAAGGAAGCCGTTGAGTAAATAATCATCCTGCACAGTGCTCAGCGCCTGAAGCGCGCCGAATGCTACGTGATGATTGGTCATAATCAATCCGTCTTTAGAAACGAAACTTGCTGTGCCGCCGCCTAACAATATTACAGCGTTTACCAAGCTCGTGCCATTCGGGTTATAGATTTGATCGGGGGTAAGCGTCAGTCCGTTTTTCTTCATCTGGTCGAAGGGCAGTTTTCCGAATTGGGTTAAGAGCCACTCTCCTTCATCCGGGGGGATCATAGCGGAAAAAAGGAGAACGAACATGACTGCTATAGTAAGCAATAGAGTGATTTTTTTCATGGAGGTGTTCCGATTAATGTTGTGGTAAATACGATGATAATAGGGTCGATTTTGCTAATAGTATTAATATGCAAAAAAAATGTCAATCCTGCAAAAACGCATATACTATGCTTGGGTGTTATTGTTTTCTCCGGATTTTGCTGTATTAAACCCTGAAACTTTATTTTATGTCTAATTGTATATATATAGAGAGAGAAAGTTTTACAAAGTTTTTAAAGTTAGGAGCGAATCTAATGAAGTTTAAGCAAAATCCCCTCAAACACTTACTGATACCAGTCGGATTAATTATATTCCTCTCAGTATTTCATGGCAATGTATATTCCCAGACCGATGAAAATGATCGCGCAAACAACCGCGATCAGGCGGTAGAACAATGGACAAACAAGTTGAAAACCGAGCTTAATTTATCAGCTGAGCAAACCTCGAAAGTTCATGATATTCTTTCATCTGCGCGGGGAGATATCGATAATGATATGGGTAAATATAATTCGGATATCCGCCGGAGTGTTAAGGACCGTTTGGATAAGGTAGACACCGATCTGATGAGTGTGCTGAACTCGAGCGAGCAGAAGGAAAAATATAACAACCTTCGCGATACGGTCAGAAACGCAATGAATCCCGATTCCACATCAAACGAGGCGGAGGATTACAACGCTCCCCCTGTGAATAATAATTATTATGGATTTGGATGGTGGTGGTATCCGGATTATTACTGGTCCTACTGGTATCCCGGTTACTGGCGGGGGTATTACCCGCATTATTACTACCCGCCGTATTATCGATACGGTTATCGCAGGTCCCCCTATTTCCGGTATTACCAGCATCCATATTACGGCGGTCGGGGAATATACCAACCTCGAGGATCTCGATCTCAAATGTATGCGCCGCGGATGACCGCGCCCCGGATGTCATCTCCGCGTATGTCTGCGCCGCGAATGTCATCTCCCGGAATGGGCGGTTACCGAGGGGGTGGCGGGTTTAGCGGCGGGGGAAGAAGAAGATAATCTTGCCAAATTCAAAAACTAAAATTCGATTATATAGAAAACGGAAATTTTGAGATTTCAATGAACATTCTTTAATCCCCCAATCCTTGCAACTCACCCCATTTTTGGGTATATTTTTAATGCGATCCCGCCCCGAGAGTAGTCGGGACGGGATTTGTGTTATATTAGCTTCCTCCGCTCAAATTTTGTAACTTTTATGTTCGGAGTTTGTTTTACTATCGGGAACTGAATGGATCATATTAGAAATTTCTGCATTATAGCCCACATCGACCATGGAAAATCGACAATCGCGGATCGGCTGCTGGAACGCACCGGCACCATAACCGAACGCGAGATGAAGACCAACCAGGTTCTTGATGATATGGAGCTAGAGCAGGAACGCGGCATCACTATTAAACTTCATGCAATTCGCATGGAGTACAAAGCTCACGATGGTAAAACGTATGCTCTTAACCTCATTGATACCCCCGGGCATGTAGATTTTTCGTATGAAGTATCCCGTTCCCTTGCCGCATGTGAAGGAGCTATCCTTGTTGTCGACGCTTCTCAAGGTGTTGAGGCGCAAACCATCAGCAATCTTTACCTCGCTATCGATGCCGGACTGGAAATCATCCCCGTCATTAACAAAATTGATTTACCAAGCGCTATGATCGATCCGGTTAAACATCAGATAATGGATCTGATCGGTTGTAAGGACGAGGATATCATTCTCGCCAGCGCAAAAGCAAAAATGGGGATTGATGAAATACTGGAAGCCGTGGTAGGACGAATCTCGCCGCCGAAAGGCGATCCGCAAGCTCCGCTGAAGGGTTTAATTTTCGATTCCATTTTCGATGGTTATCGCGGTTCGGTGGTCTATATCCGCGTTATGGATGGGACATTGAAAGAGGGCGACAAAATTAAGTTTTTTGTGGGAGAAAAAACATTTCAAGCCGAGGAAGTCGGAGTACTGGAAATGCACAGGGTTCGTACCGGCTCCCTTTCCGCTGGAGACGTCGGCTACCTGATTCCCGGCGCAAAAGATGTCCACGACACAAAAGTCGGCGATACGGTCACCAGTGTTGAAAATCCCGCCGATGCGCCGCTCCCCGGCTACCACGAAGCGAAGCCGATGGTGTTTGCCGGTTTGTATCCTGTGAATGCGGATGATTTTGCCGAACTGCGCGACTCGCTTGAAAAATTACGGATGAACGATGCTTCGCTCATTTTTGAACCGGAAACTTCGGTTGCTTTGGGGTTCGGGTTCCGCGCGGGTTTTCTCGGATTGCTTCACATGGAGATTATCCAGGAACGTCTGGAACGTGAATATGAGCAGCAGCTCATTACCACCGTTCCCAACGTAGAATATCATGTTGTCAAACGCGATCAGGAAGTAGTGGTCGTCGATAATCCGGCGTTCATGCCGCATATCGGCGATATAGAATTGGTAAAGGAACCATATATTCGTGCCCAAATTATCACGCCATCTGAATATATCGGGAATATAATGAAGCTCTGCACGGATAGAAGAGGAATCTATAAAAATACGACCTATATCGATCCAACCCGCGCAGATATTCGATACGAGCTGCCTCTATCGGAAATAATTTTCGATTTTTACGATAAGCTTAAATCCACTTCCCGTGGGTATGCTTCGTTCGATTATGAATTTCTGGAATATCGTGAATCAGATCTGGTGAAATTGGATATTTTATTAAACGGAGAATCCGTTGACGCTTTATCCACAATTGTGCATCGCGATAAGGCCTACGAGTGGGGGAAAAAGTTGTGCGCCAAACTCCGGAAAATTATTCCCCGCCAGATGTTCGAAGTCGTGATCCAGGCAGCCATCGGCGCGAAAATTATTGCGCGCGATACCATTTCTGCGATGAGAAAAAATGTTATTGCGAAATGTTATGGCGGTGATATTTCCCGTAAACGGAAACTTCTCGAGAAACAAAAAGAAGGCAAAAAACGTATGAAACAGGTAGGCAGGGTGGAAATTCCCCAGGAAGCGTTTTTGGCTGTTCTGGCAATGGAGGAATAAATTTAAGTTGAAAGTTAAATTCTGTTAATGAAAAGGAATTAAGAGAAAATGAAATCTTCAAAAGGAAATGCCTTCACAAATTGGCTGAAGGAAATGGGAATTATTTTTGGCGCGTTTCTCATCCTCAATAGTTTTGTTCTCGCATCATTTGAAGTCCCTACCGGCTCGATGGAGAATGAGATTATGACTGGTGATTTTCTTTTGGTAAATAAATTTGTCTTCGGAGGAACTACTCCGAGGACGATTCCGTTTACCAATACAAAAATACCCTCGTTTAAATTACCCGCCCCGTGGAAAGTCGAGCGCGGCGATGTAATCGTGTTTATTTTCCCCGGTATGCGCGAGGAAGTGGAAGCATCCGAATTTGCCTATTATCTCAAACGATGCGTTGCAATCTCCGGCGATACCTTGCAAGTTATTAATCGGGTTGTCTATGTGAACGGCAAACCGATGACAACCCCGCGAAATATGAAGTTCAATTCTGCAATCATCAAACCCGCCGGGTATCCCGATCCGAGGATTTTTCCGAAAGGCACTATGTTCAACGAAGATAATTACGGACCGATTGTTATTCCCAAAAAAGGCGACGATATCAAGTTGACCCAAGATAATTACGAACAATGGGACACATTTATTAAGCGTGAAGGACATTCGTTTGAATTTCTCAACGGTAAAGCCCATATCGATGGGATTGAAAAAAATACATATACAGTAGAGAGAAACTATGTCTTCGGTATGGGCGATAACAGGGATAATAGTTTGGATAGCAGGTTCTGGGGATTTATCCCCGCAGAATCCGTCGTCGGCACGCCGTTGATAGTCTATTGGTCGTGGGACCCGGATCTCTCTTTTTTCAGTATGGGAGATAAATTATCTACGATTAGGTGGAACAGAGTAGGATCATTGGTAAGGTGATAAATTATTTTCCATCAAAGCGTGAATTGGAGTTGTGCGTAAACGAACTACAGATATCGAACCCGGACTTCATTAAATGAAGATGCGCGATTACATACAGGTTTCTCTTGTTGCATTAATTGCGGCCTGTGTTATTAAGCTCGTTGTCCTTGATGCTGTCATTGTTTCCTCGCCCTCCATGGAAACGACGCTAATGGTAGGTGATCTGGTTTTAGTTAATAAATTGGTGAATCCGAGAGAAGTGAGGCATCCATCCGTGGTATCATCGGGAATATTTCTCCCCCACATTCCCTTTGCCGGGCATACCGAACGGGGAGATGTGATTGTATTTAAATTTCCCGGAAACCGCGATGATTATGCATCTCCGACGAGGATCGAATATGTGAAACGATGTGTTGCCATCGGGGGGGATACACTGATGATTCGCGACGGAGATTTGTATGTGAATGGACGATATACCGCATTGCCGGATATTCATCGCCGTTCGCATTACCCGTATTCATTTTGGGATGACCGGTTGTTTCCACGGAATGCAAGATATAATTTGGACAGGTACGGACCAATTATTGTTCCGAAATCCGGCGATATCGTTAAACTTAATTCATCGACGCTTCCAACATGGGAGAAAGTAATCCGGCAGGAAGGTCATTCACTCGACCAAACATCCTGGGGGATTTACATTGACGGAAAGCACGCAAACACATACACTATAAACCAAAATTATTTATTCATGCTCGGCGATAATTATTACGACAGCAACGACAGCCGATTTTGGGGATTCCTTCCCGAAGAAAATGTGATCGGAAAAGCTGAGTTTATCTATTGGTCTGTTGAAACCCAGATGGGCAATGGCGGACTCGGTGGATTCTTATCATCTATCCGGTGGAACCGCGTGGGGAATTATATCCGTTGAAAACTTCCACGAAAAATAATTGGGAGACATTCTGGCAGAAAAAAGAAAATGTCCATGAGTATTACTCGAATACCGACAGGGTTCTTCGCAACCTGGCTAAGGTTACCGACCTCAAAGGTAAAAAAGTTCTTGAGATAGGCGCTGGAACAGGTCGTGATAGTCTTAATCTCATCACGTATGGCGCCGAAGTTTACCAGCTCGATTACGCCATGAACGCGCTTAAATTGATGAAAGAAGTTGCGGACGAAAGCGGGATGCAGGTCTATCTTGTCGGGGGCGATGCGTTCCATCTTCCGTTTGAAAATGAGACATTCGATATCGTGTTTCACCAGGGTTTGTTGGAACATTTCCGCGAACCCCAAGCCACAGAACTCTTAAAGGAAAATGCGCGTATCGTGAAGAAGGGTGGAATATTGCTCATCGATGTGCCACAACGGTATCATCCTTATACAGTAATCAAACATCTGCTGATAGCTCTTAACGCATGGTTTGCCGGATGGGAGAGAGAGTTTAGCGTGAGTGAATTAGAGAAAAAGCTTGCTCACTTGGGTCTGACGCCATTCTACGCGTATGGCGAATGGATGTATCCAAGTCTATTCTACAGGACATTTCGCGAAGGGTTGTTAAAATTCGGAATTAAGCTTCCCCTGTATCCAAAGGTGTTCGGTCCGTTGACACAGTTGCGTAAAAAAATCCGTGAGTCGCTCATCAACTTACGCATTTCCCTTTATACCCACATTTCAATCGGGGTGATGGCGAGAAAATAATGGCGAGCTTATATTTACATATCCCGTTCTGCGAAAAGAAATGTCTGTACTGTGATTTTTATTCTATTGAAAATCACAGCATGATGGAAGAATTTGTTCAAGCGTTAAAAAAGGAAATAATTCTCCATCAGGAATATAAACAATTCGAAAAGATTGATACGATATTTTTCGGAGGGGGCACCCCTTCATTATTATCGCCGGATTCTATCGGTGATATTATGCAGCATCTCCATTCAACGTTCAATATCAATTCAAACGCTGAGATAACAATCGAAGCGAACCCGGGAACCGTCGATTTATCTAAGCTGAATGCATACCGATCGGGGGGTATCAATAGATTGAGTTTAGGCGTCCAATCGTTTTACAACGACGAATTGAAGTTTCTTAGCCGTATCCACTCAGTCGATGACGCGAAACAAGCTGTACGATGGGCTCAAGAGGCGAAATTCGATAGTATTAACATCGATCTTATTTTTGCGCTCCCCGGTCAATCTCTCGATCGCTGGAAAGATAATCTCCGGCAGGCGATTGATCTAGGCACGCAGCATATATCAGCGTACAGTCTGATTGTTGAGGATAATACGCCCCTTGCCCGCATGGTCAAGGCGAAGGTGGTATCTCCCCTGCCGGTGGAATCAGAAGCGGAGATGTTTGAATTCACCATGGATTTTCTTGCAAAGAATGGTTTTGAACATTACGAGGTATCGAACTATTCCAAACCGGGATTTGCTTGCCGGCATAACTGCAATTATTGGAACCATACAAATTATCTGGGATTCGGACCATCGGCGCATTCTTTCTGGACTGATCGCCGGTGGTGGAATATTGCCAACGTTCAGACATACCTTAAGCAAATCTCTCAAGGCGTGCTGCCTCATGCTGGAGATGAGACTCTATCACCTTCACAGCTCTTCAATGAAAAAATTATGCTTGGTTTGCGCAGCGGAGGTGTGGATATTGTGGAAATTCAATCTGAATTCGGAATTGATTTACTTTCAAATGAACAAGGACTTATTCTCAATCAGTTATTATCGGAGGATATGGCAATCCTTGAAGACTCAACCATCAGATTAACTCGGCAAGGTTTTTTACTCTGTGATGAGATCAGCGCACGCCTGCTCCCGAACATGATTGCGGCGTAAACTATTTTCAATCTCTGTAATACAATTGATTCAACCCGGCGCGAGGATCATCACTCGATATTTTTGAACTAAAGCCAATCAGTTGAACCCCCGTTAAATCTTTTCATGAAAACCCTAAAATTTAATACTTTCCGGAGCTAAATTTGTTGCGATTGTATGCTATTTCAGCTATATTTAAATCTTAAAATTTCAATAATTTGTTGAAAATGGTTCGAATTTCATCAATCTTCGAGGTGTGAATGTCTGAAAAAAATATAAATCGGTTAATAGGACTTGGCGTCTTTCTCGTCACGCTGATAGTGTATTTAAAAACACTTTCAGTCACCGTGGTATTTTGGGACGTTGGCGAGTTTTGCGCTGCTTCATGGCTGCTTCAGGTTCCTCATCCGCCAGGTTCGCCTCTGTTTGTAATAATCGCACGTTGCGTCTCAATGGTCCCGTTCTACTCTGATATCGCTGCGCGCATGCACTCGATTTCAGCATTCGCAGGCGCATTTGCCGCCGCATTCACTTTTTTCATTTTGGTAAAACTCATCACGCGATTTCGCGGTGAAATCGTAACCTTCGCAGATCGATTAACGGTATACGGGGCTTCCGTAATCGGAGCATTTGCCATGGCGTTCAGCGCGTCCTTCTGGGACAACTCAATTGAAGCTGAGGTATATGGTTTAAGCATGTTGATGATTATCTTAATTCTCTGGCTGGCGCTTCATTGGTGGGAAAGAGCCGATGAACCGCATAGTGAGAAATATTTAATCCTTATCGCGTATATCGTCGGCTTGTCGATCGGCGTTCATATCTTATCGCTCCTCGCGTTGTTTACAATTATGATGATTGTGTATTTTAAGCGCAATGATTATTCCCGCGCAAGTTTGATTCGTTTTTCAGTAATCGCGATTCCTATTTTCTTTGTGATCTATCCCGGTATAGTACAGGTGTTGCCCGGGATGTTGGATGGAGAATTCTCCGGTATCACGAGCGATGTATGGTTGTTCATTCCCCCGGGAGTCACTGCTATTGTGGCATATTACGCTTACAAATCTGCGAAGTTGAAACAAAAGTGGATTAACATCGGCGCGCTCTCGTTTCTCTTTATCGTAATCGGGTATACAACGTATGCTACCGTTCTTATTCGCGCTAATGCTCACACACCCATGAATGAAAACAATCCCAACAATCTTGCCCGGTTGGTCAGTTACCTCGGCAGAGAACAGTACGGGAATACGCCATTGCTGAAAGGAGAGAGCTGGGATAATGATCTGCAGGATTACCGTGAAAAATTATTCCCGCGACGGTGGTCTCAGGAAGACATGCATCGACCAACGCGGGAGAACTATACGAGCGATCTCGATTTTATGTGGCGGTATCAAATTGATCATATGTTTCTGCGATACCTGTTCCAGAATTACATCGGCGCTGAAGGAGATTGGCAGGACGCGGGTGTGAGTTGGAAAGATACCTGGGGCATACCGTTCCTGATTGGTTGTTTCGGGTTCTATTACCATGTCCGGAAGGACTGGAAAAACTTTCTTCCCTGGTTGGTGATGTTCATTGTAATGGGATTTGCTTTTGTATTCTACGCCAATATGCAGGAACCGCAACCCCGTGAGCGTGATTATTTCTACGTGGGAGCATTTTATGATTTTTGTCTTTGGATAGGAATCGGAGTTGTAGGCCTCGTAGATACTATCCGTTTAAAATTGAAGAATCCTCAAATGGTTGCCACTGCCGCCTCAGGTGTGGTTGCATTCGCCTTTCTCGCGGTTCCGGTAAATCTGCTCCGCCTCAATTATCATGAACACGACCGCAGTCAGGATTATGTCGCGTGGGATTATTCATACAATCTTCTCCAGAGCTGCGATCAGGATGCGATACTCTTCACCAACGGTGATAACGATACATTTCCGCTGTGGTATCTCCAGGATGTAGAAAACGTGCGGACAGATGTTCGGATTGCAAATCTTAGTCTGATCAATACAAGCTGGTATATCGATCAACTCAAGAACGAAACACCCCATGGAACAGCGAAAATTCCCATTACACTCACTGAAGAAGAAATCGCTACTATTCAGCCGGTCGTTTGGCGGAAAGAGGACGAAGACGTCAGCTTAGCCGTGCCTCCCAACGTGATTAAACAATTCGGCGTAACGGATTCTACGATATTGGCAACAGGCAAAATGTCCTGGAAAATGGCAGGCATCCCCATGAATGAGACGATGAAGATTCTCAGGGTGCAGGATCAAATGGTGAAGGATATCGTGCTAGCAGTTGGTTGGACCAGGCCATTGGATTTTGCTGTGACCTGTTCGCCCGACTCAAAAATTGGACTCGATAACTATCTCTGGATGCAGGGCATGGTATGGCGGTTGAAACCAATTCGTATGAGTGATAATGACGGCGGACTCAATATTCCGATGATGGAAGCGAATGTCATGGCGGAAAATGTAAAACCGTCTAAAACCTATCAACCGGGTTTCATGTATCGCAACGTCAATAATCCTAATGTATATTACGATGAGAACATCACCCGGATGTTGATGAATTACCGGTCGGGATTTTTGCGGCTTGCTGAATTTGCGGGTCGGGTAGGTCATGATCCCGTAAAAGCAAAAAAGGTTATGGACCGCATGGAGCAGGTTATCCCCCTCAACATTATCCCGAATGCGGATTGGCGGTACACATATCAGATGATGGAAGTGAGCGACCTTATCAACGATAAAGACCATGTCGTTATGTATTCAAAAGCATTGGAAGTCGAGGCGACCGACCTGTTGTCGAAATCGGTGACCGACCATGAACAGGATCAGATATATTCGGCGCTGATCAGCATGTATGACAAAAATAAAAACTACGGCGGTGTTATCGAGGTTCTTAACCGTCTCGAAGTAAAATATCCCAACGATCAGAGTATACCGGGTGAAATACAGCGTTACCAGAATTTGATGAAAATGGGATCGAAACCTGATACATCTAAAAAATAATTCTTAAGAAACTCTACGATGAAAAGAGCGCTCATTACGGGAATCACAGGCCAGGATGGTTCTTACCTTGCCGAATTTCTTCTTCGCAAGGGATACGATGTTTCCGGCATGGTTCGCCGCTCCAGCACGGAAAATTTCGAACGGATCGAGCATATCCGCTCAAAAATTCAATTGTACCAGGCGGACCTCCTCGATCAACTTTCTCTTATCGAGTTAATCAAAGTCTCGAAGCCCCATGAAGTCTACAATCTAGCTTCGCAATCGTTCGTACCGACGTCGTGGAATCAACCCACCCTGACGGGTGAATTTACCGCTCTGGGTGTGACAAAGATGCTGGAAGCGATTAAATTAGTCGATCCAAAAATTCGATTCTACCAGGCGAGCAGCAGCGAAATGTTTGGTCAGGTTCGAGAAACTCCTCAAAGTGAAGACACTCCTTTTTATCCACGGAGTCCTTACGGGGTTGCGAAAGTCTACGGCCATTTCATAACTATCAACTACCGGGAGAGTTATAACCTGTTCTGTGTATCGGGTATTTTATTTAATCACGAATCACCCCGTCGCGGAAAAGAATTTGTGACCCGAAAAATTACCGATGCGGTTGCCCGCATCAAGATGAAGCGCACGAAAGAATTGCGGCTTGGCAATCTTGATGCTCAAAGGGATTGGGGCTACGCCGGGGATTATGTTAAGGCAATGTGGTTGATGCTCCAGCAATCCCGTCCTGAAGATTATGTTATCGCCACAGGAAAATCCCATTCAGTGCGCGAGTTCATCGAGATTGCGTTCAAACACGTCCATCTCAATTGGGAAAAATATATTGTAGTGGATAAATCGCTCTTTCGGCCTGCAGAGGTTCATCAGTTGCGAGGGAATGCTGAAAAAGCCATGAAGAAACTTGGCTGGAAACCGGAGATTTCGTTCAAAGAATTGGTTACAATGATGGTCGATGCCGATATCGAACGTCTGCGCAACGAATAATATTTTTCCTCTCACATGAATGTTCTTGTAACGGGCATCGATGGTTTTGTCGGAAGCCATCTCACCAACGCCCTCCTGACGTTCCCCGAATATACGATTTTCGGCACAATTCATAAACCGACCTCACCTGCTATACCGCTTCAACCTCTTCATCGCGCTGTTACCCTGATTGATACAGATATCACCGAACTAGAATCGGTGAAAGCCGCGGTATCCCGCGCTAATCCGGATAAAATTTTTCACTTAGCCGGTCAGGCGTTTGTACCAAGATCAGTGGAAGATCCCGTAACGACGTATCGCACGAATATCGATGGCACTCTTAATCTTCTCGATGCCGTTCGGACATATTCGGAGAAACAGAAAAAACGTTGTGCGTTATTGATCGTTGGAAGCGGCGAAGTTTATGGCGATGTTACACCGGACATGCTTCCCGTAAGCGAGGATATTCCTTTAAGACCTTCGAATCCGTATGCTGTCAGTAAAGCATGTGGAGACATGATTGCGCGGCAATACCGTTCAACGTATGGCATGGAAATCGTTGTCGCCCGTCCCTTTAATCATCTTGGACCAGGACAAAGAGATTTGTTCGTCGGTTCGGCTTTTGCCAAACAGGTTGTTGAAATCAAGTTGGGTTTGCGTGACCGGAAACTATTTGTCGGTAATCTCGATCCCGAACGTGATTTTACAGACGCGCGGGATGTTGTTCAGGCATACATCAAGTTGCTTGAAAAACCGCGTCCTTATCCTGTCTACAATATTTGTTCCGGTCAATCTATGGCGATATCCAAACTTCTCGATATTCTTATTGAGATGAGTGGGATTAATGCCGAAATTGTAACGGATCCTTCCAGGATTCGTAAGCAAGAAATTCCAAAAATAATCGGGGATTGTTCCCGTCTTCGGCAGGAAACCGGCTGGAAGCCCATAATTTCTATCCGACAAACTTTAAGCGATATACTGAAATATTGGGAACAAATGCTAACCAGCCGGGCATGAAAATATTAATTTTTAATTGGCAGGATATCAATAATCCTCTTGCTGGCGGGGCTGAAGTTCACCTTCATGAAGTATTCTCGCGTATTGCCAAAATGGGCCATCAGGTTACTCTCTATTGTTCAAGGTATGAGGGGGCTGCCCCTGAAGAAAACATGAACGGCATTCATGTTATCAGGGAAGGGGGAAGGTATTTATTTAATTATCGCGTGATCTTTAAATATCTAACCCGGTTTCGACATGAGAAATACGACCTCGTCATCGACGATATGAACAAAATCCCTTTTTTTACTCCGCTCTACGTCCACGAACCTTTATATATTATTACACACCACCTTTTTAATAAAAGTATATTTCTTGAAGTGTCATGGTCCCTGGCAATGTATGTCTATTTAATGGAAAAAGCAGGATTCAATTTATGCAAGTCGAGCAGAATCCCCTTCATCGTGGGCTCACCAAGCACAAAACAGGAATTATTAGAAAGAGGATTCCCTCCGGAACAGGTCGAGATTATTAATTATTGCGTTGACCATGTGGTTCATCGATCCGATCCCTCCAAGCGGAGCGTCTCACCGCTGATTGGATATTTTGGCAGATTAAAAAAATATAAATCGGCTGATCAACTCCTCCGGGCGTTTGCTCGTCTCTCCGCCGACCTTCCGGAATTAAATTTAATTGTTGTGGGAGAAGGGGATCATCGCAAGGCGCTTGAACAACTTGCGGCGGAGCTCAAAATTGACAAGAAAGTGCAGTTCACCGGTTTTGTTGACGAACAGACGAAAGTCGGATACTTGCAGGAAGTTTGGTTTGCGGTGAATACCTCATCAAAAGAGGGCTGGGGCTTGACAGTGATCGAAGCAAACGCCTGCGGTACTACCGTTATCGCGAGCGATGTGCCCGGATTGCGCGACGCTGTGAAAGACGGCGAAACCGGGTTATTGTATGAATTTGGAAATGTTGATGATCTCACCGGAAAAATCCGCTTGCTGATCGATGAAGCTGGTTTGCGTCAAAAATTAGCGGACAACGCGTATCGATGGGCGATCACGTTCGATTGGGATAAAGCTGCATCCCGTACGCTCGAATTGTTGAACCAGAGGATACAAAAACAGAACTAACCAGATGGATGCAAATCACAAACCCTCATATTAAAGTATTTTTTCAATCGACCTTTAACACTCCCTTTATTCAAGATGATATAGACACGCTCCAGAACAACTTCCGGCTGAAGCAACAAACTGGAAGCGGATTCATTCATCTTATCAAAATTATCTTTTCAATTTTTCACACCGATATATTTTTTTCATGGTTCGCATCCGTGTATGCCGGAGTGGGGGTTTTTGTGGCGCGATTCATCGGAGTGAAATCGATTATTGCCCTCGGCGGCGTAGACGTTTCGAAAGAACCTGAATATAATTACGGCGTATGGCTATCGCCGTGGAAGGCGAAATTCGTCCGTTATGCCATCCGAAATGCAGAATGTGTCTTAGTGCTCGATCCGGTCTTGAGAGACGATGCTATCCGTCTTGCCGAATATGACGGGAAAAATATAGTTTATCTTCGCGCCGGATTTGACAGCGCTTACTGGAAACCGGTGGGCATGAAGGAAAATATAGTCCTGACGGTAGCTGTGACAAAAGAGAAAAATGTGTTTATCCGGAAAGGGCTTGACATCCTGATCGAAGCTGCACGGATGCTCCCCGCAATAAAATTTGTTGTTGTCGGCACCGATCCTAAGTTTGCCGAGGGTTTTAATCCTCCTGCAAATATCAAGTTTCTCCCCCGCGTGCCACGGCGGGAACTGCTGCCATTCTATCAACGGGCGAAAGTATATGCCCAGCCCTCCCGGAGAGAGGGTTTACCGCATACATTGTGCGAGGCAATGCTGTGCGGATGCATACCAGTCGGTTCCAACGCCGACGGAATTCCGACTGCGATCGGCAATGATGGCGTCCTGGTGCCTGTGAAAAATTCGTTCGCATTGGCGGAGGCCCTGAAACAATGCATGGAAACTGAGGAGGATATTGGCAGCCGTGCCCGTGCCCGCATTACGGCTATGTTTCAGAAAGAAAAAAGAGATCGTGAAATTGTTCGTCTCGTGAAGGGTTTGGTTCAATGAGACGCGTGATGGAAAATTTTTTATTGATACTCGCAGGGGATATTGCCCGCCGTCTCCTCGGGTTCCTGGCAGTGGCGTTCCTTGCCAGGAAAATCGGCGCCGAGGGCTTTGGTATCATCAATATCGGTTTCGCCGTTCTGTCGTATACGCTTATGGCGAGTTCTGCAGGATTGCATTCCCTGGGCACCCGTGAGATCGCAAAGGGAAACTCCGATGACATTGTCGGCGATATCATCGGATTGCGTATACTTTTGTCGGGGGCAGCGATACTGCTCACTCTCTGCGTCGTTTTGTTTACGACGAATTCGCAAATTGCTATCGTGATTGTGATTTTTAATTTCACGCTGATACCGCAAGCGTTCTTTCTCGATTGGTATTATCAGGGGAAGGAACGAATGGGAAACATAGTTGCCTCAAAAATACTCGGAGCTGCTGTGTATGTTTTGAGTTTGTATTTCCTTATTCAACCCGGGGGTGATCTTCGCCGTGTAGGATATTGCGTTGTGCTCGGGGATATAGTCGCCGCGGCTGGATTTGTTATTCAATATGTCCGCTCTCATGGGATGCCGCGAATCCGATTCAATCTCTCAATTTTTGGTGATCTTCTCCGCCAATCGATACCGATGGCAACCGGATCGATGCTCGGCAATCTCAGCATTAATTTTCCGGCTATAGCAATCGGTTATTTTATGACCAATACCGACGTCGGTATCTACAGCGCTGCCGTTAAGCTTGTGTTTTTTTTGCTGATGTTCGACCGGGTTATCGGAGCGTTGTTGCTGCCCGCCTCGGCGCGAATTCATAAGCATGCACCGGAGGATTTCGTTGACCGGCTTCAGATGACAATCAAATGGATTATTATCATTGCCCTATCATGTTCGCTGGGCGCTGTTTTGATCGCAAAAAAAATTATTCTCCTGATCTACGGCGGGCAGTATATCGGTTCCGTTTTGATTTTGCAAATCGGGATTTGGTATTTTTTCTTCACGCTGGTGCATACAGTCTTTGCAACGGGGTTAATCGCGATCAATAAAGAGAAATTGTATGGGAAAATAATGACGGTCAGTACTGCGGTATATGTCATTACGATTGTTCTTGGCATTAAATATTTTGGCGTCGCCGGCGCTGTCGGAGCTGTTGTCTTTTCAGAACTTTTAACAGTGATTTTGTTATGGCAATCGTTCAATAAATTTATCGCTTTCTCTCTGCCCCCTGGCTTACTGAAAATTTTCGTATCTGCTGTTATTATGAGTGTTATCGTGTTCTTTCTCTCCGATCAGCCGGTATTCTTGGATATCGTGCTTGGAGCGGCAGTCTATATCATACTGTTATTTATCACCCGCGCTGTCACTTCGGCTGAACTTCTTACTCTAATAATGAGGGAAACATGAAGATTCTTTCTGCAATCGCCGGGGATAAAGCTCCGGGATGGGAATTTCTTTTGAATCAGGAGGGATTTTCGTACGTATATCTGCGAAATATTGCCGATCACGATTATTCTGTGTTAATTGTGCCGGAATCGGTAGATGATAAAAATGTTTCAATGATTACAGAATATCTGCGTGTTGGGGGCGGAGTTTTATGCTCCGCGAATTCATTTGAGAAGATTGCCACACATTCCTGCCGCAGCGAGAAAATAAAATATCTGGTTCCCGAACTTCAGTCGCCGTTAGACGGCGTGGGCGTGCTCGATGTAGACATGATCTGTCAGATTCCTGGAAACGCGAATTGTTTCCATACCAATGGGTCTAACAATGCTGTTTTTTGCGGTGAATGGGGAGGCGGTTATATTATTGTGCTGCCGTTCGATGCAGGGCAGCTCGTTCTCGATCATCGTATTTGCATGAAATCATTTTATTCCAGCAAGCAGCGGCTCCCGTTCGAACGTGTTTCACTTGTAAATCGTGCGGCGCTTCGCAAACTCGTTTCGCGCAGTCTTCAAATTCTTCACCACCGGCGCGGATTGCCGTATATTCATTTGTGGTATTATCCGGACGCTCAACCGTCAGTCTTTATGTTTCGTATTGATACTGATTACGCGGATAAGGGTGATATAGAAAAACTTTATACTTATTGTCAACAACACAATACCTCGGCGACATGGTTTCTTGATGTGAAAAGCCAGCAGGGAATTCTGAATGTTTTTACGCAAATGCAGGATCAGGAAATCGGAATCCATTGTTTTGAACATAAGATATTCGACGACGTCGAATCGAATGTAAAAAATATTTCTATGGCAAAAAATATTCTCGATGACGCCGGACTTCATGCGCGGGGATTTGCGGCGCCCTATGGCGCCTGGAATCCCGCGATTGCCGCAGCTATTTCCATGAGTGGATTTGAGTATTCCTCCGAGTTTTCGTATGATTATGATAATCTGCCTTCGTACCCGGTCGCCGGTATGCTGCAGAAATCGGTTTTACAAATACCTGTTCATCCAATAAGTATTGGAAGTTTAAAGCGCCAGGGATTTTCAGATGAAGAAATGATTGAATACTTTCGTTCGGCGATCGGTATGAAGGAATCATCGCATGACCCGATGTGTTTTTATCATCATCCAAAAAATGGACACGAAGATGTTCTGCAAACCATCTTCAATCACGCTGCAGAAAAGAATGTGCCGGCTATGACTATGCATGAATATTCTCTCTGGTGGAAACAACGGGACAAGGTTCGGTTATCGTCCCGGTATGAAAGCGGGAAAATCACTCTCACGGCGGAAGGAGAATCCCAAAACATCATGGCACGAATAACGAGCGAAAATGGTCGTGAAGCATTTATTCCCGCCGGAGAATCAATCCTCGAGGCAGAAATCCAATGGCGTCAAAAACCACAGGTTGAACCCTTACCCGGAGATATAAACCGTATACGACAATTCAATTTCTGGATCCCTTTGATCCGGTTTGAGGATTTTCTCCATAATAATTTTCGACAATCATAAACGATGCGCATCTGTTTTGTAACATATCCATCGGTCATGCTTCTGAAAGGGGGACCTCGTACCCAGATTTTTCAAACAAAGATAGCGCTGGAAAAATTGGGCGCTCAGGTAGTGCTCTTCGACGCATGGGAAGACGCCCCGCTCAAGAGTTTCGATTTTGTCCACTTGTTTGGCGCAAATATCGGAAGCTATCATCTTGCCCGCGAGATTCATAAGTTAGGTATTCCCATGGTTGTTTCTCCGATATTTTTTTCCCGGCACGCTGCTCTGTTTATTAGAAGTGTGCTCGGGGCTGAGCGTATTTTCAGAACAATAGCGCGGGGTACCTGGATGGATTTTGGACTCCTCAGGGATATCTGCAATTGGTCAAAAGCCGTATTACCGAATACGACCCGCGAACGCAATCTCTTAGCGCAAGGTATCGGAATTCCCAGCGAGAAGTTGTTCGTTATTCCAAATGGCGTGGAGGAACGATTTTACGCGGCAACTCCCGATTTATTTAACAATACATACAAGTCGAAGGATTTTATTTTGAACGTAGGGCATATCGGACCCGAGCGAAAAAATGTTTACCGATTGATCCATGCGCTCCAAAAAATCAATGCGCCTGCATTTATCATAGGACGCATAGAGGACACCGCAGAGGGTCGGCGGTGTCTCGAGGAAGCGAAGAAGAGTAAAAATATTACCATTCTCGATTCCCTCCCGCACGATTCAGAGCTTCTTGCCTCTGCATATGCAGCGTGTGATGTATTCGCTCTTCCTTCCCAATTTGAAACACCGGGTATTGCAGCGCTGGAAGCAGGGTTGGCGGGAGCTAAAATTGTGATTACAAAAAATGGTGGAACGCAGGAATACTTTGGAGAAAACGCCGATTATGTCGAACCGACTTCATGGGAACTCATTCATCACGGGATAACTACCGCATTAAATAAAAAGAAAAATCCCGCTTTGCGCGATCATATTAAGAAATTTTTTTTATGGAGCGGTGTGGGAGAGATTACTATGGAAGTGTATAAATCGGTGATTAAATAAGATTCCGGTTTTACCTGGTAGGGAAAAACCGCGAGGAGTCCCTCATAAAATCTGGCGGATTATATCCGTTCAACGATGGTTGCAATACCTTGTCCCACTCCGATGCACATGGTAGCCAGCCCGTAACGGGCTTTTTTCTTTATCATGGCATAAAGTAGTGTCGTCATGATTCGTGCGCCGCTGGCTCCCAGCGGGTGTCCCAGTGCAATTGCTCCCCCATTAATATTGAGTTTCCCTTTATCAATCCCCAGCTCTCTGATGACAGCGATTGATTGAGCGGCAAATGCTTCATTCAATTCAATGAGATCGATTTGTTCGAGAGTCAAACCGGCTTTTTTTAATGCTCGATTAACCGCCGGAACCGGTCCTATCCCCATAAATCGTGGATCCACGCCCGCGACGCCTGTTGCAATAATTCTTGCCAAAGGCGTCTTTCCTAATTCCTTCGCTTTTATCTCACTCATGATCAATAAACCGGATGCGCCATCATTTAATGATGAAGAATTGCCCGCCGTTACTGTTCCATTTTTTCTGAACGCCGGTTGAAGTTTGGCAAGCTTTTCAATAGAAGTGTCGCCACGGGGCCCTTCATCTTTTCTAATAACAAGTGACTCATTTTTCTTTTGAGGAATTTCCACAGGGATTATTTCCTCATCATAGCCGCCATCTTCTTGTGCTTTGATTGCCTTTAAGTGGCTTGCGCAGGCAAACAGATCTTGTTCTTCACGGGGAATTTTGTATTTTTCTGCCAAATTTTCCGCTGTCTCACCCATTGATTCAAGAGGAAAGAGTTTTTCGAGAAGGGGATTTGGATAACGCCATCCGAGCGCAGTGTCATAGGCAGTAAGATTGCCGAATGCTCCGGATTGATTTTTCGGGACGGAATAAGGCGCACGGCTCATCGATTCTACTCCTCCGGATATAATTATATCAAGATCATCTGCCCAAATTGCGCGAGCGGCTTGATTAATCGCTTCCAGACTCGAACCGCAAAGTCTGTTGATCGTGTTTCCTGGGACGGAGTAAGGGAGTCCTGCTAATAATGCTCCCATCCGTCCGATATTACGGTTATCCTCTCCTGCCTGATTCGCGCATCCCCACATAACATCCTGTATAATTGATCCGGGTAGAGAGGATCGTTCAATTAATTTCCTGATTATTAAGCCACTTAGATCGTCAGGACGAATATCCCGAAGAATCCCACCGTACTTTCCGATGGGAGTTCGCACTGCATCAATAATAACGGCTACCGGGCGGGACATTTCCTTTCCGTAATCGTATTAATTATGATTTGAGGAGGAAGAGGATGGCTTAGGTTTGACAAGCGCGAAAAATCTTGTAGAAATATGGGCAATATTGGGATTATCAGTATCAATTTTAATATTTCCTTTGATTACTCCGCGTTCCCTGGGGCGAAGGATGCACGTGATGGTGGCTATTTCATTTGGGTTAATAACTTTTTTATCAGATTCGGCAGATAATAGATACGAGGTGGATAATATGGACAATATTTTAATCGGTCGATCCGTGAGATTTTTTAAGGTATAATCGGTTTGTACAATGGAATCTACCCGGGAATTTGGAAATGTGATATAATCATTGCTTAACTCGATGATCTTGCTGATATTCACCGTAAAATCGATATGTGCATGATGTTGTTTGGGGTCGTTGGTTTCGAATGAAATCCCCTTGCTCACTTTTCCCGAGAATCGTTCCGGATCAAACGACACAGAGATTTTACCGCTTCCCTGCGGGGGAATATGATCGTTTGATACAAGTGCGACCGTACATCCACAGGATGAACTCACGCTGGTAACAGTGAGCGTATCGGTCCCTTCATTTTTAATTTTGATCTCCCGCTTCATTATTTCGTTTGAGAAAATCGTCCCGTAATCGATTTTTGTGCCATCAATGATTTTCAATTTTGGTTGTCCAATCAATCCGGATGGTTGGAGGAAAACTATTGCTCCGAGGACAACAAGAAAGGCGATGTATCGCGGCGTAGGCTTCATCATTTTCTATTAATCCATGCAAGGTAGCGAATATCTAATTTCGGTTGATCGGGAACTGTTGTAAATAGCGTAAGCGATCCCTGAAATGAACCGGATTTTACAGGATGCAAGACCGCATCAATGCTGGTCTGTTCACCCGGCATAAGTTTCATTTTGCCAAGAGTGAAGGTAATTTGTTCCGTAGCGCCGCTGATTGAATCAATTGAGACGGGGAGTTTTGATTTATTTGTTAACGTAAGGGTTTTCTTATAGGTCGAATCCACTTTTGCGCTCGGGAACGAGAAAAACTGAGGGTCCACCATGAGGGGCGTAATAACGGAGGCAAGAAATTCCATCGTATAGGTGCCGTTCATGGCGGTATCGTTCGAGGTAATATAAACATGCTTAGTTACTTTTCCTGGCGGATAACCGCCCGAATTAAATGTCACGTTGAGTGTCGTTGAGTCATGCGGCGGAACGGTGGAACTCTTGAGCACTGTGGCGGTGCATCCGCACTGTGCCTTGACGTTCCCGATCCGGAGCGTGTCGTTACCGATATTTTTTAGCGTAACAACATGATTAAGCTTTGCTCCCGAATTAACATCGCCAAAATCCATCGGTTTATTATCACCGATAGAAAGTTTCGCCTGGGAGAGCGCCTGCCCAATTATTAGTACGGACAGCAATGTGAGTTTGAAAAACTCCTTCATCATAACAATTATTCCTTATTAAAAAATGTTAATAACAACAATGCATAAAACTCTTGATACCCTGAAAAACAAAAACTTGGTATCGTACGTTCATTTTAGAGCTATTTACCTTTTATTTATGGGATATATACAAAAATTGCGTGAAACATTCAACCGTTCCACCATTTCTTTCCCAGGGCAAGCTGCCGTAACGACGGCGCGATCCGGTATCGCGGATCGCCCGTGTCTCTATGAATCGCATCAAGCAACGCAACCGTATATTGCACGCCGATTGAATTTGCCCATTCGATTGGACCGCGCGGATAGTTAGCGCCTAATTTCATCGCAGCGTCAAGATCTTCCGCCGTGGCAATCCCATCCATGACGGCGAAGAATGCCTCGTTGATTAATGAAGTTAAAATCCGGGGCATCACCATACCCACCCGATCCTGTACAACGGATATCTCTTTACCGAGTTGCAGAAATAGTTCTTCCGCCATATTGATGACACTTTTTGATGTATGGATCGAAAGCGCAAGTTCAATTAACGGGCGCTGTGCGAATGTCGGGAAACCGCTTATCCCGAGCAGCCGCCCTGGATTTTTTATCCATGCCGCCTGTTCGGTGGTCGATACGGTAACTGACGTTGAATATATTGCAGCTTTGGGATTTAGGGTTCTATCTAATCGCAGCAGATTATTTTCTTTGATTCCGGAATCGAGGATGGTGAGTTCGAAGGCGGCATAACAATTCTTGGGAATTGTTGCCTGCTTCTTGCAGTATGAGGGAAGTTTCCCATTCTCCGTTTGGTTAACGATACACCCCGCCAGGAAATTATGGTTATGTAAAATTTCGCTCCATTCTCTGACGAGAGTAAAATCTCCGATCAGGAAAATAGATTTACTGTCCGATCGCATGAGGGTTAATTGGCTCCCGTTTTCGTCACCGTCTTGAATATCCAACCTGCTTTATCAAGTTCGATAAATCTGGGTTTATCCGCTGTCTGGAAAATAAAATTTTGTGATGCTAAACTATCCACAATGGCAAAATTCGCAATCGACGACTCTGTTGAAACGGTAATATTCATGGGCATTTTATAGAGTAATAGCGAAGTAGTCTTTTGCAGTATGTTCAGCTTTACATCATAACTATTACCGGATGGAGCGCTGTTCCAATCATAGGAGTACTCCGGTCTGTCAATTGTTGGAGTATAGGCATAAACCCATTCGTTGAAGAACCATCGCAAACTGCTTCCATAAACAAGTTCGCATTCGTTGATAAAATCGTCGGTTTCTGCATTTGCATACCGGTACTTGGGATTTGCGATATAATTCCGCATTGCCTGAAAGAATTTATCATCACCCATAATGCCGCGAAGCATGTGGAGGATGATTCCTCCTTTGTTGTAGACTCTCATTGAAAATGCATCCCAATACGATGTATCCGATTGCCCGATGACTGATCCCTCATACCGGCCGTTTTTCACGTTCATAAGGGAATTCATATACTGGTGGTAACCGACTATTCCTTCAAGGTGTTCTCGGTAGAGCGCTTCTGCATAGGTGGCGAATCCTTCATTCAACCATGAATGTATCCAGTTTTTTGGAGTGATGAGATTTCCCCACCAGTGGTGCGCTATTTCATGGACGAACGTGTTTTCCGCGTGATTATCGCCGCCGATCATACGATCTTCAATAGAGCATATTGTTTGATTCTCCATCGTAAGACCGCCGCTGACTTCAACAAAACCGAATTTTTCATTCAGGAAGGGGTATTCTCCGAACTTCGTCGCAAAAAATTTAATTATTTCACCTGTGTTCTCGAAATCGATTTTGGCTTTCTCGTAATCTTCCGGAAAGACATAGAAATACATTTTCATCTGCTCGCCCTTCAACCCTGTGTAGGTGCTGGTGAATAGCCGGTAGTTTCCTACGGTGACGCTGACAAGATACGTTGCGATGGGATTTTTTGTTTCCCAGTTATAGGTCGCTGTACCGGGCGTTCGATCAACAGATTTCAAGATACCGTTTGAAATTCCGGTAAGATTTCCCGGGATGGTCATATGCACCGAAACCGTCGCTTTATCGTCGGGAACATCTTTACAAGGCCACCACCGGTGGGCAAAATTCGGCTCACTGCTTGTTGCAACTCTCCCAAGTCCTTTCACAAGATCAATGAATATTCCCCCGGTCTCATACTGACCCTGAAAACTGGATCTTCCATGATAATAAATAGAGACCGAAAATACTTCGCCATTCCTTACGGTACCCTGGAGATTTACCGTAAGATAATCATCGGTTTGAAGAAACGGGATCGCTTTCTTTAAATAACGCACCGAATCTATCTTGATGGTTTGTTGAGAGGCGCAGATGACGAATTCAGATAACGGTCTGAGGGATTGTGCCTGAACAATATTTTTTCCGGTGAAGGTACGAGCGAGGAAATCGAATCCCATCGTAAGATCGTAATGTTGCACATCGTAATATCCAAGACGGGGGTCGTTAATCTTCTCGAATGAGTATCCTGTGCCTATCGATCCGACGATGAGCAACAGTGACAATAAAGCTGTTAGAGTTTTCATCATTTGTATTTGTAAAACCCTCGCCCCGTTTTTTTACCGAGTTGACCGGCATTCACCATCATTTGTTGAATGAGATGGGGACGGTAGCGCGACTCGTGGAAGGATTGTTCATAGATAGATTTTGTAACGGTGAAATTTATATCGATGCCGATCAGGTCCATCAATTCAAAGGGACCCATTTTAAATCCACCCTCAAGGCGGACAATTTTATCGATTGCATCGATATCCGCAACTCCTTCCTGGTACAGACGCAGCGCCTCGCCGTAAAACGGACGGGCAATACGATTGACGATAAAGCCCGGAGTATCCTTTACGAGGATGGGAGTTTTTCCGAATTGTTTCACCAATGAAAATGCTAACTGAAGCGTTTCATAGGATGTATGGAATCCTTTAACCACTTCAACGAGTTTCATACGGGTAGCAGGATTGAAAAAATGCAAGCCAACAAACCTGCCTCGGTTTTTTATTGCTCCCGCAATTTCCGTGATTGAGAGCGATGAAGTGTTGCTGGCAAAAATGCATGCTGCAGGAGAGTTTACTTCAAGATGCTTAAAAATTCCCTGCTTTATATCCAGTACCTCCGCTGCCGCTTCGATAATAAAATCACAGTTTGAAAAATTTGATAATGAATTGGTTGCACTGAGGTTTGAGAGAAGAGGGTCAATTTGTTCGGTGGCAAGCTTCCCCTTCTGCGCCAGGAGAGAAAAATCGGAACGGATGCGGTAGCGTAGAGTCGATAGAACTGTTTCTGCTACGTCATAAATGGTTACAGAAAATCCCGAAAGCAAAGCGACTTGCGCTATTCCTGCGCCCATCGTCCCGGCTCCAATAATCCCTATCTGTTTCATTGCCCCGATGTTAAATGAATTGTGTTAGAATGATAGAAAGGTCGATTGTCACCCGGGAATTACCGAATCTTCAGGTAATTTATCCCACTCGGGTACCCACCTCGGCATTGTTAAACCCCATGCTTCAGCTTTTTCGGTAACCTCTTTGGCAAATGTCTGACGGACGTCATTATTATCCCGGATTTTCAATCCAAGATCGCGGTAGCGTTTATTTTTTCTCGACCCTGGTCTGCCAAAGATCGCCATCACGCGGGGCCACCATCGATTGAGAGAATCCTGAATTTCATGTTTGGCGGCGGGATCGAGCGCGAGGCGTTTCACCCAGTAATCGCCATGCGCGATATGGGTCAGTTCTTCCTTAAAAATCCGATCGATCTCTCTCCGCCAGGGTCCAAAACTGCTATCCTTAACGTCTTCAAGTTGATGACCCGCGCCGCGATCCATCAGAAAGTTGAACATGACAAAATCCGCCCAGCTATCAATCGGGTAATAGAAAATATTTACGCGTTTATCGCTCGCAGCTCGTTCAGTGCCAAGATTCTGCGTATCGCCGACACGGAATGTAAAATCCATCTTCTCCACCCAATCGTCGACGCCGAATTTCGCATCTTCCAGAAGCCGGTACATCGCGCGCGCGTGCCGCACTTCATCGCGGACGATATTCGATACGATAAGCATCTCTTCGGTCGTCGGCGCTTTCATGATCCAGGGTACATACCCGAACCCGCCTGCGAGTTCGGAATCTGCCTGCTGAACCATTAAATTGGTGAGGTGTTCATAATACTCATCGCTCATTTCATCGGGTGTTTCGATCGATTCATGTTTTGAGAGTTTTTTCATCATAAGTTCTTCCCGCTTCGCGCTGGGGATCGTAGAAGGAACTCCGGGCATAGTCATATCTCCAATACTAAATAAATGAGTTAATTTTAGCTGATTTCGACTGAAAAACGCATTATTGCTTAATTCTCATAATAGGCAAAAATCGAAATAAAATCAATAAGATCAACCGCATGATTTGAAACTAAAAACAAAGAGAATCAGTTCGTTTTCGATAAAATCATCTTATGATCCTTTGAAATTCGCCTTTCTTTTTTCCAGAAATGCCTTAATGCCTTCCTGATGGTCTCCGGTCCGGGAAGCAATTTCCTGGATGACCGCTTCGTACTCCAGAATCGAATCTAAATCGGACGTGTAAACTTTATTCAGGGTGCGTTTAATTAAACCGATGGATTTGGTCGGGGCAGAAGCGAAGTGAGCGGCAACCTCCATAGTTTTCGATTCTAATTTATCGGGAGGAACGACATAATTTACCAATCCCACCCGTTCTGCTTCTTCGGCGGTGATATCCCTGCCGGTCGCCGCGTACTCAAACGCTTTTGCCATCCCGACCAGCCGCGGGAGGAACCAATGCGAACCCGAATCGGGCACCAACCCGATACGGATAAATATTTCAATGAGCTTCGCGGAGGACGACATGATCCTCATATCGCATGCGAGAGCCAGACTGCATCCCGCCCCCGCAGCCACGCCGTTGATCATACCGATCACCGGTTTTTCGATAGTGCGGATTTTCCGGATCATCGGATTATAGCTTTTTTCAAGCGATTCTTTCAATGATCGTTTTCCGGAAGCGTGCTCTTTAAGATCCTGCCCGGAGCAGAATGCTTTATCCCCCGATCCGCGAATCACCAGGCACCGCGCGGAAGGATCTTTTTCCGCTTCTTTCAACGCATCGTTAATCTCCTTTTTCATCTGCTCATTCAGCGCGTTGTACACGTCGGGTCTGTTGAGCGTGATGGTGCAGATGTTATTCTTTATTTCATACAATAAGGTTTGAAAATTTGGCATAAGCAATCAAGTGGTAATGTTATAATAGAAACGCACAATCAATTTTTATGATGGATTCGGATATTCATTGAATCATTAAATACCCTTTGCCATTCCCCCATCAACGATAATATTTTCTCCGGTGATATAACTCGCTTTTTCAGACGCAAGGAACGCGATGAAATTCCCGATTTCTTCGGGTCTGCCGAATCTACCGATTGGAATCTCTTTCACTGCGTCCGCCATATACCGCGCCATGGTGATGTTCTTCTCCGCGGAGCGCGCCATCATCAATTCTTCCTGCCGCCTGGTCAGGATCATACCCGGGCAGATGGTATTCACCGTGATATTATCCTTCGCGTATTTGTTGGAAAGAACTTTCGACAAGCCAAAAATCCCCGGTCGTATCGTCGCAGAAATCAACAAATCGTTCAATGGCTGAACCGCTACGATGGATACGATGGTGATTATTCTTCCCCATTTTTGCTTCCGCATCATGGGAAGCATCTCGCGGGTCATCCTGATAACGCTCATAAGCGTGAGGTCGTGCCCCTTTTTCCATTGTTCGTCAGAGATATCCAGAATATCGCCGGTGGGAGGACCGCCTGCGTTATTGACGAGAATATCGACCGCGCCGAACCGTTTCTTCGCGATGTTCACGAGTTTTTTGATATCCTGAAGTTTCCTGACATCCGCGACGACCGGGATGACTTCCGATCCCGTGATCTTCCATATTTCATCGGCGGTTTTCACTAACTCCCTTTTGCGACGTCCGCAGATGACAACCCGTGCGCCTTCTTTTGCGAGGGCGAACGCCGTTGCTTTCCCCAATCCCTGGCTGGCTGCCGCAACAAGAGCGGTTTTGGTCTTAAGCCCTAAATCCATGAATTACCTTTCAAAGGAATGATAAATACTGTAATGTGTATTCCATACATGCAAATTGTATGCACCGTCATCGCGCGTCGCTCCGAACGGATTGAGTCTGTGTAATACGTCATTGCGATCCCGACCGCAGTCGGGAGTCGCAATCTCCTTACATATATGTAACTTGTGAAGAATCGAAATCCGTCTGCACAACAAATCGGAGTTTTCGTATGTCCAGATCACCTTTATGGTTTTACTTTTTTCTAAAATACGTTATCAGATCGGTGCCGATCGGTTTAACCCCGATTTGCCTCAGCAGGGACGTTATCTGTCCACGGTGATACGTTGAGTGATTGACGAGATGCTGCATCATCTGCGCGAAAGTGTGCGTGTACGTGTCACCCTTCGTCGTTGAGAGCTGGATGGCTTCATTCGGGCTTTTAAATTGGTAAACGGCAGTTCGGGTTGTTTCGCTCATGGAGGTTTTAACCGTATCATCGGTGAACGAGGCGAGAAACTTTTCCCGCTCCTGCTGAACCGCATCCCATATCTTTCGCAGCTCTGCCAGCGATGGAATGTCCTTTGCCTGCAGCATAGTGGGATTAGATATTTGTTTCCATCGATCAAGCCAAATCTTTTCCGCGCCCACAAGGTGGAGAAGGGTTCCATGAATGCTGCCATGGCTGGTCTTCATGTCCTGCATATATTGATCCGTGGGAACTTGCTCCACGATCTCAAACGTGCGTTTGTTTGCCCACGCGTTGTACTCAAAGAGTTCTCTAATTTCTGCAACTGTCATACGTTTTCCTTTCGTTATGATTCCATCTTTTGCCTTGAGTTTGTCCCCCTTTCGGAGGGGGACGCGATGCGCATTTTGCATCGCAGGGGGTCTTGGATGCCCCAAACTTAATTTACATATTTCCGATACATAACACTATCAGAGTTTAAAATATCTCTTCCAAACTTTTTGCCTGCGGGAGCATCAGGCGCGAGCCGTCGTTTGTGATTTGCAAATCATCTTCGAGGCGGATGCCGAATTCACCAGGGATGTAAATTCCCGGTTCATCGCTAAACGTATTGTTCGATGCAAGCGGGCGGGTATTGCCTTTAACCAGATAATACCACTCATGCCCGTCCATGCCGATGCCGTGCCCAAGCCGGTGCGAGAAATATTTGTATCCCGGTCCATATCCCGCGTCGCCGATAACTTTTCGTGCGGCTGCATCGACGTCTTCCGAGGGCACGCCCGGTTTCGCGGTGTCGCGCGCCGCGGTTTGCGCCTGTTTTACGATATCCCATACCTTATTCATTTTGTCTGTCGGTTTGCCGAACACATTCGTTCGCGTGACATCCGATTCATACCCCCCAACGGTGCAGCCGCCGTCGATGAGAACAATTTGTCCGTCATGCAGCGCGTGATCCTGTATCATGCCGTGCGGGTACGCCGAAGCCTCGCCGAACAGCACCAACGCGCCGCCGCTTACGCCATATTCCGAATATAATTTTGATATAACCGATCCGAACTCGCGTTCCTTCATGCCGTCTTTCAAAAATCCGAGGGAGAATGAAAATACCTCCTTCGTGATATCGTTGGCGATTTGCATCAATTCAAGCTCATGCTCTGTTTTCACGCTGCGGCAGCCAGCGGTGACGGGAGTCGCAGAGGCGAGCCGCAAAGAACCGAGTGTTTTAACGATTCCTTCCGTCACAAAATAGCGCGTGGTTTCCTCGATGCCAAGCGCGCCTGTTGACGCGCCTAATTCTCCAAGCGCCTGTGCAATATGTTCGTACGGGCTTTCATATTCCTCCCATGTCCACACTTTTCCCTTCTTGATCTGTTCATCGGCTCTGCCTTCCTCGAACTTAGGAACGATCCAGTGCGGTTCGCCTGTTCGCCCAAGAAGCATGGCAAAGACGCGTTCGCTTCTTCCCCAGCCGACTCCGGTGTAATACTGCAAATTCGTGCTGCCCTCCATCAGCATCGCGTCGAGATTATTCTCCGTCATAAGTTTGCGCGCGCGTTCCATCCGCTCCGATCGCTCGTCGTCGGTGATCGGTTTGATCCGCGCTTTCATGGCTTCGATTTTCGCGGGGTCCTGTTTCGGCGCCGGCTTGCCCGATTCCTGGGCATTGAGCGCGGTGGAGAGGAGCGTGGTTGCGGCAACGGCGCCCGCCGTACCCGCTGCTGTTGTGGTGATAAATTTGCGTCTGTTCATGATAAAAGTTTATGTGTTATAATTTTAAATAATTAGTTGTCTATTGGAGATCTGACCACCCCCTGCCCCCTCCTTGAAAATGGAGGGGGAACGTATCGACTAATATTGTTAAAACTGAAAGTGGTTTCCTCAATTTAAATCTTTCATTTTAACATTAATAATTAATAAAGCGTTTCCAACCGGACCCTCACCCCGTCAGGATTTTCAAATACCGGAACTGACTATTTCCCCGCCTGCCAGGGCGGGGATTAAGGGGCGGGCGAAAATTAACATCACCTCTTAAACCTCCTCCTCAACGCCAAAACAAACAGCGTTCCTAATACCGGCATCACCAGCGATTCGACGATGGCAATATTTCTTGTCAGTACCGATGGATCATACAGCAATCCAATATCTTTTTGAAAGGTTATTGTTAAAAAATTAAATTGAAACGCGTGCCAATAACCCGCTGGATAATGAACATTCTTGTAAATAAAATCGAGCCCTGTCTTGATAAATAGAAGAGGTAGACCAAAGAATAAAAATATCATCCAACCAAAGCTATTCTCCCACCGCTGACCATAACCGCTGATAACCCAATACCACCATTCCCACGAGAAAATGTATTTACGCCATCCCAATTTCCGTCGCTGCATTTCCATTTCGCCATAATAAAAATCCCCGGCTTCGGAATAATTCTTGTTATCATCATAGTTTTGTTTTAATTGCCGGTAAGCTCTCCTAATCAACTCAAGGTTTGCCGCAAAAGAAATGAGATAAATATCCGGGGTACTTAAACTTACTTCATCAAATAAGCCACTTCTATAAAATTTTTTGAAGAAAAGAAATGTATTTGGAATCTTGTACCAGCCTACATCAATAAATTCAATTTTCCGTAAATCATCGGTGCCTCGAAATTCGGTTCGGGATAAATCGATATGTCTAAATGTTAAATTGTTTGGCTCATCAATTTGAATGTTTATCATAGAGCATAATGGACACGACCTTTCCGAGAATCCATCACCCTCGATTATAACTTTCCCTCTGAATAAACTTCGGTCAAAACTATACCACGCTTCGTTAAACATGACATGGTAGAATGATGTTTTCTGTCCAACAAATTGAACTCGTTCAAAGCTGGCTGTAATACCGCCAAAATAGGTATATTTAAAAATTGTTTCTTTGGAATTAAATGTAGCTCCTTCAAATATTGTATCATTTGATCTAAAATCGGTATGTTTAAAGGATAAAAAATTAACTTCAAAAAGTGTTTTATTAAAAGTTAATCGTTTCCCCTCAAACACCGTTGTAAACCAATAAATGTTTCCCTTGATGAACTTTGCACCGTTAAAATCAATAGTCCCATTAGTTGCGATAAATTTTGAACCATGAAATCTTGTATAATCGTTATTCCAAGTTGATCCTGCAAAGACTATTTCTTTTGCGTTAAGAACTGCACGTTCAAACTGAACATTATTTGCGTTGAAGTTACATTTTGCAAAAATTATTCTTTTGCAATTAAACTCTGTTGAACTAAAATCGATGGTATCCCCCTCGAAAATGCAGCCTGAAAAATCCGTTTCAGGTCCAAAAAATTTACAACCTTTAAAGCTGACACCATTATTAAAATGTGCACCCTTGAAAATTACCGATTTCTTAAATTCGCGCGAAGAAAAATCTATTTCAGGAAAAACATATCCACTGCAATCAATTTCTTTTTTATTTATGTCATTTTCAACGGCATCTAAAATTTTGAATAAATGGGTATGAAACTCCGTTTTATGGGTTAAATCAATTGAATGAAAAATACATAGGTCATCCTTATCATTATCGAATGCCGGATATATACAAGATTCGCCATCATTCATTTTGTAAGAACACCAACGCATCATTTCACGTCTTCCTCTTCAACTCCATTAATTTTTGCAGCGCTTCCAACGGCGTCAGCTTGTCGGGATCCAGTTTGCGGATTTCTTCCCGGAGCGAATCGTCTTTCATTTCAAAAAGCGTTAGTTGCATTTCGGCGGGAGCGATGCGTCCCTTGCCGCGCTGCTTGTGCGCGATCTTTGCGGAGGAATCTTCCGCTTCGTTTTCCCCGCCATGGAGCGTCAGCTCGGAGCCCTCAAGGTTTTTCAAAATCTTCTTCGCCCGGTCGGTGACTTCTTCCGGCAAGCCAGCCATCTGCGCGACCTGGATGCCGTAGGAATGATCGGCAAATCCGGGCGTAACTTTATGGAGGAAAATCACCTTATCGCCGTACTCGCGCACTTCCACTTTCAGGTTCTTGATGCGCGGGAAGAGATCGGCAAGCTCGTTCAACTCATGGTAATGGGTCGCAAACAGCGTTTTTGCACCTATGCGGTTGTGGAGATATTCCGTGAGCGCCCAGGCGATGCTAATCCCGTCGAATGTGCTGGTGCCCCTGCCGACTTCGTCCAATAAAATTAAGCTGCGGTTAGTCGCCGTGTTGACGATGTTCGCCGCTTCGTGCATCTCGACTAAGAATGTGCTCTCGCCCGATGCGATATTATCGCTTGCACCAACGCGGGTGTAGATGCGATCCACAATACCGATACGTGCCGATTTCGCCGGGACGAAACTCCCGATCTGCGCCAGCAATACCACCAGGCCCGACATGCGGAGGTAACTCGATTTGCCGCTCATGTTCGGTCCGGTGATAATCAGAATCTGGTTCTCTTCGTTATCCATGCGAACGTCGTTCGGCGTGTATGTTTCGCCGGGGGGGAGCAGCCGTTCGATAACGGGGTGCCGTCCTTCGATGATCTCAATGCCGGAGCTTTCATCGACAACGGGCGCGACATACTCGTATTCAACCGCGATATCGGCAAGCGAGACGAAGCAATCGAGCAGGGCGACAAGCCGGGCGTTCTGCTGGATGCCGTCGGCGTGCTCGGTCACTTTCAGCCGCACATCGTTGAACAGCTCGGTTTCAAGCGAGAGAATTTTTTCTTCCGCGTGGAGTATCTTGTCTTCGTATTCCTTCAGTTCTGGCGTGATGTACCGTTCCGCGTTTGTCATCGTTTGTTTGCGGATATAGCTATCGGGCACTTTTTCCTTGTGGGTGTTCGTGATCTCGATATAGTATCCGAACACATTATTGAACCCTATCTTCAGGGAAGATATCCCCGTTCGGTCGCGTTCGGCTTTTTGCAGGTTGGCGATCCATGTTTTCCCGTTGAGTGCGATATCTCTCAGCCCGTCGAGTTCCGCATTAAATCCTTTTTTGATCACCCCGCCGTCGTTCAATGCCATTGAAGGATCATCCTCGATAGCCGCAGCGATTATAGTAATCGCTTCATACATCGGTTTCAAACTATCGCGCAGTTTTACCAGCGTCGACGACACAACGGAGGGGATATCAGCGCCGGGATTTCCGTTGAGAATGGATTTCAGATCGGCAACCTGGTGCAGCATGTTTTTCAACGCGATCATTTCCCGCGGGTTGGCTCTGCCCGTGCATATTTTTGAGATCAGCCGCTCCAGATCGCCGATGTGCGAGAGGGATCCGGAGAGTTGCTTCCGCAAATCTTCTTCGCCGGTTAGTTCCTGAACTGCTTCCAACCGCGACTTGATCGGTTCGAGATGCTTCAGCGGCTGGTTGATCCATTTTTTCAGGAGACGTCCACCCATCGGCGTTTGGGTGCGGTCGAGCACCCAGAAAAGCGTGCCTTCTTCCGTCCCGCCGATGGAAGTCGAGATTTCTAAATTCCGTTTGGTCGACTGATCGAGCGTAATGTAATCGGTGGGATTGAACGGCGTTATTTTGCGGAGATGGTGCAGCTTCGTCTTCTGCGTTTCCTGCAAATAATTCATCACCGCTCCGGCGGCGATGACGCCGACGCGGAACTGCTCGACGCCGAAACCTTTTAGCGTCTGCGTCTTAAAATGATTGATGAGCAGCTCATACCCGTAATTATAATTGAATATCCAATCGTCTAACTTGGAATAAAGACCGTTATACGTGCCGTTCAGCAAATCCTTGATGGTTTCGAGATCGCGTTTTTGGACGATAATCTCGGATGGTGCGAACGACGCGATCTGTTCCGCGAGATTCTTCAAGGGAAATTCCGTCACGCTGAACTCAGCCGTTGTCACATCGATAAACGCCGCGCCGATGATATCGTGGCTTGTCGCCAGGGATGTTGGGAGCGCGATGGCGTAGAGGTAGTTGTTCTGCTTTTGCTCGAGCACTTTATCGGAAAATGCCACGCCGGGGGAGACGACTTCAATGACATCACGCTTCACGATGCCTTTCGCGAATTTCGGGTCTTCCATCTGTTCGCAGATAGCTACTCTAAGACCCGCCTTGAGGAGTTTCGGGAGGTACGCCTCGAGCGCGTGGTAGGGGAAGCCCGCCAGCGGCGTTTCATTCGCGGAGCCGTTCCCGCGTTTCGTAAGGGTGATGCCCAAAACCTTCGCGGTGACTTTGGCGTCTTCCTCAAACGTCTCGTAAAAATCGCCCATGCGGAAAAGGAGTATCGTATCGGGATACTTTGCCTTCACCTGCGAGTATTGCGTCATTAATGGCGTTGACATTAAAATCTGGTTTTATGAGTATGTTGTGATGGAGTAGCCGAAGATATAATATTTTTCTTTCGTTCCGATCGCGACTTGTCGGGAGGGAAACGGATAATGCTTATCGTAATCAAGACCTCGACGACGTTTCGACCACCCCTCCCTGCTGGTCTCCCCTCCTCGATTGAGGAGGGGATTCGCGGAGCGAGGGGTGGTCAGTATATAAATAATTAAATACTCTCAGTTTAATTATAGTGCGGGTAGCCGTCGGCTTCAGCTGCGACATCAGCATGGACGCGCAACCTGAAGGTTGCGGCTACCGGGTCACGGTACATTTTCATACAATTTGAGACTATGAGAACGTTATGCACTCAACGTTTTGCGTTTTAACGTACGATTATTCCCTTCAAAGGTAAGAAAATTGGGAGGGGGATGCAAGGCGATTCAATGTTGCATTTCGTAGGGGATTGATTTATCAAACCATAGTATCTTCTAAACCTCGACCCTCACCCAAAGCAATATCGTATGTTTGACATCCATCTTTATCGCCCTCTCCCGACGCGGGAGAGGGTTGACATGCAGTTTAAGTAAATAATATTCTTACCGGGGTGAGGGTCGTGTGGAAATTTTATTTTTGATTTGATAAATCATAAGGTCTACAACAAACGTCATCCAAATTGGGGTCGTCAAACCGCAATTCTTACGGAATTAAATTATGATACTCACTAATTTTAATCGTCGTTCAAATTTATAAAATTTTTGAATCGCAGATAAATGGCGCCTATCACCCCGACGAATAGTGTTACAAGAATTGAAAGAAAACCTGCATCATGTCCAATTGCTACATTCATTATCAATCCACTTACACTCCCAACCAGAAATGCAGTAGATACCAAGATAGAAAATTGAATAAATTCAAATCTTCGATAATCATGAACAATATACATTATGCACCCCATAAAAATACCAGCAATGCTACCATATATTGCGGATAAGGAGCTCATCGAAAATGGTTCCGTACTACCACTCACACCAAAGACTACGAAACCCTGTAAGAAACCGATACCAGCACAAACTCCGATTGTGCAAATCATGACCGAGATAAATTTAATAATTATTGAGGTTCTATAGTTCATGATTTTTATTATTCCTCATATATAAAATTTTATGGACTTTCGTAGGGGTTTGATTTATCAAACCCCGCTTTATTAATAAAACTCACTTCGGCTCATCGCCCCAGAGCCATTTGCCCCAGAGTCCCTGCAGCGCGACCGCTTCCGGCTGGCGCATCTTGTTTTGCTTCAGCGTGAGGAGGATGGAGCCGCGGTGATGCGATTCGTGCGAAATTAAATATCCCATCCACCTGACGGCTTTTTTCTGAAACACAGTCCGCTCGGATTTGCCTTCAAGAGCTTCCCTGATAATATCTGCGACGGCGTTACCCGAATCGGTGAACATTTTCTTAAGCTGCGCCCTGGTGGGATTGGCGCCCTTCGCTCCGTGACCGCTCAATATGTGCTTGCCGGTTTTATGGTAGTGAAGCCAGCGGAGCCGGACATTATTCAGATGCACAAATTGTTCGGCAATCGTGCGCCCCTTGGAACCATACGGCACAGCTTTAAACCCCTCCTGCGGCAGCTTATCAATGAGAAAGAGGTTGATGCTGTTGTGCCGTTCCCATGTTTCAACGATTTGATCGATAAGAAGAGATGTTTCCATAAATCATTATCCGATGGTTAATAATAATTAATAGAGGGTTTGTTTTTATCAATCTTGCGTTTCAAGAATTTTGATACTCATCAACCCTTATAGAACCCTGAATTTTAATCAATCCTTATTTCTGCACGTGTTTTGTACAGCAAAGCGCTGCTTTGCTGAAATATACAACAATCCCGATTTGTCGCATAGGCGTCAACTTAATGGGAATAGAAGTATTTTAACCTTTCATGTTAATGACATCATCGAAAGGTTAAATAATGGAAACAATTGTTAAAACAGAGCCAATTATTGAGCAATTGACACATTTTCTGAATGGAGAACATCTAATCCTGCTGGCAAAACAAAGTGGATTTTTAAAACGCATTCCACGAAAACTCGACCCAAAAAGGTTTCTTGTGGCTTTATTTATGAGCGTGCTTCAGGGAACCACTGCATTTGCAAGTCTGGCAATGAATGTCACACAATTGCAAGGAATCCGTATCTCAAAACAAGCCATCAGTAAACGGATGAATGACTCACTGATAAGCTTTCTGGAATGTGTTTTGGCTTATGCCCTTAAGGAAAAGTTACAGGCGTCTAAGCCGCTCAGGCTACAGCAATTGCCTTTCACACGCATATTGTTTCAGGATAGCACCAACATTCCATTGCCATCGAAGCTATCCGCCAATTTCCCCGGCAGTAAAAACTGGACAAAGAAAGACTTTTCCACGGTAAAGATTCAAGCGGTCTACGACATGCTCCAGGAACAATTTGTTTGGTTTTATTTCTCACCCTTCACGGTGAACGACCAATACATCGCAACGACCATACTGGATTTTGTCAGACGTGGCGATCTGATTGTTCGTGATCTGGGATATTTTGTACTGAACGCGTTGACCAAACTTCATCAGCGTGGCGCATATTTTATCACCCGATTTCGATATGGAATTGTCTTGCTTGATCCGGCAACAGGGGAGCGAATCAATTTGCTCAATTTGCTCAAAAGAAGCCATCAATGTGATTGCAAGGTACTGCTTGGTTCCACCGAAAACCTGAAGGTTCGCTTGGTCGCCGTACCGGTCGCCTCTGAAGTCGCCGCAGAACGTCGGCGGCGATTGAAAACTAATCGGGATCGCCGTCTCAATCCAAGCAAGGATCATCTGGCATTGATGGGATGGGATATCTTTCTGGTGAATGTGGATGCTGACTTGCTTCCTCCCGATGAGGTAGTGGCATTATATGGTCTACGATGGAGAATAGAGACCATCTTCAAAGCGTGGAAGAGCCACTTTCACAAGGTCAAATTCCCCACGCAGATATCCGCTCGCCAGGTGCGTGTGTCATTGTACGCGTTATGTATTTTTGTCACCATTTTCCATATCGTGATTGTTGCACCCTTAACAGGGGTTACCGATCCTCAACAGCGTGCGAACCGACCGCTGAGTTTGCTCAGACTGTCGCAGTATTTCAAGGAACTATTCATGGCGGCGGTATTTTTCGTGTTTCGCCCGATCAAACTGTTTGACCATCTGCGCTATTATGGCGCATACGATCTTCGCCATGATAGACTTAATTATTGTCAAAAACGTCTCGTCTTAAGTTGACGCCTATGCGATTT
>JBIOHP010000004.1:0-225181 GCA_044449065.1 Bacteroidota bacterium | reverse complement strand
GGTGTTTGTTTGATTTCTGGTCCGCGCATTTTCTTGGCTCGTCTGATGGTTAATATTATTCGTTCTTCAAATATAATACATCATCACCTATTTCCGACACTCAAAAGAAAATATTTATGCGTTTTTCAACAACCTGCTAGATGGAAAGGTTCCGACGGTCGCCAGATATTTATCTTCAGATTCAACATTTAGATTATATACACCGATGACAAGTGACACAAATGAACATAACGACAAACCATACATTGCCGTCGATAATAGCAGCGGATCGTATAGCGGGCGGCTTTACGTTGCATGGACAACGCTTATAGGAAACTACAAATATATAAAATTGGCATATTCATCGGATTCAGGAAAAACTTTTACAGTTGTCAACATCGATAGTGTAAATACTGGTGGTTTCGCAGGAGTGTCGATGCTTCCCCAAATGGGGGGAAGTCCATCGGGCACAATGAGTAGTTATGATGAGGCGGCAGCGATGCCGACAGTGGATGCAAGTGGTAATGTAAATGTGGTTTGGTGGTACCATGACGGACAAATTCCTAATAATCGCGTTTTTAGAATGCGCCGTTCGACTAATGGGGGAGCGTCATGGGGTCCCCTGAGGTCGACGCAACCGTACAACCAGTTTACTCAGACCAACCCACCCCCTTTCTACAATGCAAGAACCTGGGTTAATATGCCAAGTATCGCAGTGGCGCCGAATGGAAAGATTTGCGTGGCGTACACCGATCCTAAATCGTCCACAGATGCGACGCTCACCGTGAAGATTACGACTTCTACCGATTTTGGCGCCTCCTGGTCAACGCCACTATTAATCGGATACAATAGCGGCTATTCACAACAGATACAGCCATCAATTGCTATTGATTCGACGGGAAGGATAGCTATCGCGTATTTGGATATTCGTTCAAACTATGGTTCTTATAACATGAATACCGTAGTTGCATATTCAACGGATGGCGGCTCAACATTTCCGGTCTCAACGTATGTAACAAGCACTTCCTCCGATCCTGCAAATTATGGGACCTGGTCGTTCGATTATTTCGGCATCGCTTCTATTGCATCAACAGGGAAGACGTTTATTCCCTGGACTGATTTGAGGAATTATAAAGAAGATATTTACTTCCAGTCTCTTTCAACCGACACTACTACGCTCCTGAATAGCACCTGGTACATGGTATCTATTCCGGATACTATTAAGGACTTTTACTCGGGGAATGTATATCCCAATAATCTAGGGATATATTCATACAATAACGGATATGTGGATATGATGGGACAGGATCTAAGCGTCAGTAAGGGATATTTTTTCAAAAATTATCTTGCAACGCTTCAAAATTACATTGGTCCACCGCTCTATAAAGGGATTGACAGTGTCGTAGCGGGATGGAATATAATTGGCAGCGTCGTGAAGCCAATCTCGACGTCATCTATTACTTCCACTCCAGCCAATAATGTCGCGTCGTATTATTTTGGCTATAATAACGGATATGTTATGACGTCGACGTTATATCCCGGATGGGGGTATTGGGTAAAAGTAACAAACAACGGAAGATTGACTCTTACGGCATCATCTCCTAAAACCACTGCAGGACTCGATCTTGCATCGCTTGATAAATTTACTATTACCGATCATTTAGGGCGGCAGCAACAGTTGTATGTCCGAAACGGAATCAATCAATCGGGAAAGATCACCACCGATGGGGATATTGAAATGCCGCCTGATCCTCCGGGGAGTTTCGGCGCTTCTTTCACATCGGGGAATTTTGTTCAAACAATACATTCCATTGATAAATCTGACGAACTAACGATTTCTGTAAGATCTGCTGTATACCCCATCACATTGAGCTGGGATATCAAATCCGATAACGGTGTAAAATATGTTGTTTCCTTGAAAGGTGAAACAAGCGATAAGTCGCTCGCTCGAACCGGAAGCATGTTGATTTCTATACCGCAGGGAACGATAGATTTACGAGCGACTTCGAACTCGGGTATCGCTGTGCCGATTCAATTTTCTTTGGAACAAAACTATCCCAATCCATTTAATCCGTCTACGCAGATTCAGTACCAACTCCCAAAGGCGAGTAAAGTATTATTAAAGGTATTCAACATACTAGGTCAAGAGGTAGCGACATTGGTTGACGAAGTTCAAAATGAAGGATACAAATCGGTGTCGTTCAATGCAAACAACCTGCCCAGCGGCGTGTACTTCTACCGATTGCAGGCAAATAATTTCTCGGATGTGAAGAAATTCGTATTAATGAAGTAAAATTAGAATAGCTCCTTAATATAACAAGAAAGCCGGTTCGAGGTTTGAGCCGGCTTTTTAATTTTGGCTGAGCTTATCCGCATGTTACATTGACTACCCCTTCCTGTCACAATACATTCATTTGTTACGGGATGGGGTGGTTGGAACACAATCAGTTTCATCATCACACTCGCCGCCTGAAGCAGAGCGAGGCCATGGCTCCTTCAAATCAATAATACGAGCCCTTAAAAATATATTAGGGGATACCAATTTAATCTCTCCGGTTTGAATTCCCCGCTGCTTGCGGCGGGGTAGTTCATTTATTCGAAATGGCGCTGAAAATTTAACCGTACGACACGCCCGTCCGTCGTACCGCCACATACTCTATATATAGAGCATGACGGGACACAGACGGGCATGTCGTCGTGTAGGAGGAAACGAACTATTTGGCTGAATCTCTAATTCGAAAACTCGAGCAACCCTTCGTTTCTGTCATACTCTCTCAGCGGATCACACTGAGTGAAACAACATGAAACCGAAGAGCATGTCGCAACTAAGTTTATCCCGTTCGATCCGCGAACGGGGATTAGGGAGATAAACCCGGCGACAATCCAGCCCTCAATTCATTGCTGAACTATTAATTCAATCCATTATTTTTCTGAGGAACGCCGGTTTATCCATATCGACGTTTTCAGCCGGCACCGGTTCCGGTTCTTCGTTTCTATAGGTATTGAGTGGAATCTCAATCCCTTTTCGCACGAACGCCGGTTCATCGAGCCGCTGGAGATCATGGAGACCGGTTGGAATATGATCGAGGACCTTCGGCACCTGTTTCGCTATGCGAACTGCTGCCTGGCCCCGCCGGTTAAATCCCGTCGCGATAACGGTCACCATCATCTCGTCGCCCAGGTTTTCATCGATGACTGCGCCCATGATAACATTGGCGTCGTCGCCGGCTGCTTCCTTGATAACGTTGACGGCTTCGTCGAATTCAATCAACGACATCGAAGGCCCGCCTGTCACGTTGACAAGCACGCCCTGCGCGCCGGAGATCGAAACGCCTTCGAGCAGCGGGCTGGAAATCGCCGCATGCGCCGCTTCGATTGCGCGGTTCTCGCCGCTGGAAGTGCCCGAACCCATCAGGGCGTCTCCCATTTCCCGCATGATCGTGCGGACGTCGGCGAAATCCCTGTTGACCAGACCGGGCACCGTGATGATCTCGGAAATGCCGCGGGTTGCGCAGTAGAGGATGTCATCCGCTTTTGCGAACGCTTCCTGCAACGGCGTATTCCGGTCGACAATGGAGAGCAGCTTTTGGTTCGGTATCACGATGAGCGTATCAACCTGCCGTTTCAGCTCTTCAAGGCCTGCATCCGCCTGCGCCATGCGTTTTTTACCCTCGCAATTAAATGGCCGCGTAACGATGCCGACCACAAGCGCGCCGAGGGATTTAGCGACATTCGCCACCGCGGGCGCGCCGCCTGTTCCTGTGCCGCCACCCATGCCTGATGTTACGAACACCATATCGCTGCCGGCAAGGGCGCGGGCAATCTCCTCCCGATCTTCTTCCACCGAACGCTGACCGATTGTCGGATCAGCTCCGGCGCCTAAGCCACGGGTGAGATTTTTCCCGATTTGTATTTTGTTCGGCGCCTGATTTCTCTCAAGCGCCTGCATATCGCAATTGATCACTATAAAGTCCACGCCTTGCAGACCCTTACTGATCATGTTATTGACAGCGTTTCCGCCGCCACCGCCAACCCCTACTACGCGGATTTTTGCTCCGTGGTCGAGGTAATTATCTAGTTCTATCACTATCGCTCCTCCTATATGAGTGATGTGGTTATGTGGATTATGAGTTAGTTATGCTTTTTAAAAAATATTTATACAAATTTACAATTCATCAAACCAGCTTTTCATTTTACCGAAAATATTTTTCACCGATCCATCCTTTTTGCCGTTGTTGAAATTCAACTGCATCGCTTCCTTATTCCGGAACCCATGCAGCACCAATCCGACGCAGGTCGCATAGATGGGATTTTCGATTTCCCGCACTAATCCGGCGCTGAAGCCGGACGGAATTCCTAACTTCACGGGCATACCCAGCACGTCGCGCGCAAGCTCGGAGGCGCCTTTAATCAGCGACCCGCCACCGGTAAGAACCACGCCCGCCGAAAGATGCCGCGAATAGCCGGAACGTTTGATCTCCATCGCGGCTATCTCAAATATTTCTTCCATCCTCGGTTGAATGATCTGGGCTAATAATTTTTTATCGACTTCCAGCGGAGGCCTGCCGCCGATACCCGGAATCGTTAACGGCTCGTCGTCGACAACGCTCGGGACGTAGGCAAATCCATGCTGGCATTTGAGCCGTTCCGCCTGATCGGTAAGGATACCCAGGCCTTTCCGGATGTCGTTGGTTACCTGGTTTCCGGCGATAGGAATCACGGCGGTATGCCGGATCGTATGATCTTCAAAAACCGCCAGGTCGGTTGTTCCGCCACCGACGTCGAGCAGAGCGATACCGACTTCCTTTTCCTCTTCATCGAGCACGGCGTAACTGGAAGCGAGAGGTTCGAGCACCATATCGCGAATATGAAGGTTAGCCCGCTGGACGCATTTATATATATTTTGCGCGGCGGTAACCAGCCCGGTGATGATGTGCACATTCGCTTCGAGCCGCACGCCGGACATTCCCACCGGATCATACACCCCATCCTGTCCGTCGATAATGAACTCCTGCGGAATCACATGAATGATCTTTCGGTCGGAGGGCAGTGCGACGCGCTTCGTATCTTCGATCAACCGGTTCACATCCGCCTGGGTGATTTCGTTTTCCGAACTGCTGATTGCGATGACGCCGCGGCTCTGGAAACTTTGAATATGGTCTCCCGCTATTCCCACGATCACGGATTGAATTTTAATTCCCGAACGAGATTCCGCTTCTGCAATTGCCGTTTGGATGGAACGCACCGTCTTATCGATATGGGTCACCACGCCGCGCGTCAATCCATCGGAGGGACTTTTGCCGATACCGAGTATATTAAACTTACCGCTCTCATCGACTGCAGCGACGACTGCGCACACCTTTGTCGTCCCGATATCCAGACCGACGATTATTTCATTTTCCATGCATAGATCCTTTCAAACCAACTAATTACATATTCTTTTTCGATGGAGGAGGCAATATCACTTTTTCATTGTGCTTCAATACAACCTGACCTTCAAATCGAGCATCGACATATTTAACGGAACCAAGAGAATCGCTTTTCATAAAATTATTCCAGAACGTCTGTACCATCACCATCTTTTTTAGCATATCACCTCTGCCGAGAATGATCGGGATACCGGTTTCGGCAGAATAAATAACGATGTCGCCGCCTTTATTCATATTCACTTCTGAGATCGAACGATTAAATCCGGTTTCTTCACTTGCGTGGATAACCTCCAATGCAGAAGTTATTTCGGGGTTGTTGATCTTCTTTCCGTACACTGCCGTATCAAGACCGCCCACACCGGTGATCAACGGCAAATCAAACTGCACCTCAGTTTGCTGGTGGGGCAGCAGGACGCCATCGGCGTCAATATATCGCAGAGCATTCCCGCCGAGCGATGCTACCGGTTCCCGTTCCTGGATGACAACCCGCAGCGCATCGACCAACAACCTTGTGATAGTGACAGATTTAATCATCGGCTGTTCCAGAAGCCGCTGCTCGGCTTCGAAAAGATCGACTCCGTACATCGCGGTTTGCGGCTTTATATCCGTAAAATTTACCACATCTTTTGCCGCGAGTATTCTCGCGCCCTCAACCTGGACTTTTTGTATGATGAGCGAGTCTTTCCACTTCACCGCAAAAATGAACAACAGCACGATGAATAACGCGAGCGGAATCAGCACAAGGAATCCCCACCGCGATGACTTTGATTCCCGCCCCGATGGGCTGGTCATCTGTTCTTTCAGTATCATGAATACACCTGTTTCAAAATCTGTTCCGGGAAGCCGATCAACTTAACTTCGGGCTCAAGGATGATTTTCGTTCGTTCCATAACGGTACGTTTGGCAAGAAGAATTAATTCGAGCACATCTTTTGCCATCGCGCCGCCGGAATTCACAATAAAATTGCCATGTTTTTCGGAAATACGCGCCCTGCCGATTGCAGCGCCTTTCAGTCCAGCGTCTTCGATCAATTTGCCGGCAAAGGTTCCGGCAGGATTTTTAAACACGCTTCCGGAATTCGGCAGGTTCAGGGGCTGGCTCTGATTTCGTTTCACCAGGAGCTCTCTCCTTCGTTTCATCAATGTTCCCGGATCGCCCGCCGGCAGTAAAAATCTTGCGCCCAGCACAATTTCACCTTTTAGCGCGGATCGGCGATAGGTGAATCCCATATCCTTCTTCGGAATCCTCACAATCTCCAATCCCCGGAGGACTTCAACATCGGAGAGGAAATCTGAAATTTCTCCATCATAAGCGCCTGCATTCATCACAACTGCTCCGCCAAGAGTGCCGGGAATACCCGCGAGCATTTCAACGCCTTTTCGACCCTGGAGAATGCAGAAATCGACAAATTTGGTTGTCCGGACGCCTGCATCCACCACCACCAACTCGCCATCCATATAGATGCTGTTGAATCCCCGCTCAAGATTGACGACTGCGCCGCGAACACCATCGTCGCTGATCAACAAATTACTACCGTTCCCGATAATAGTAACCGGGACATTTTTTCCGCGGAGGTACCTGATGATTTCTTTCAGATCATCGCGATCCACCGGTTCGAGAAAAATATCCGCCGGTCCGCCGATACGGAACGAAGTAAATTTGTCGAGCGGTTCATTCAACGAGAAATTTCCACGAAAACATTTTTTTATTTCATCAACGGTAATCATATCGATCAAAAATATTACTTTCTGCCTGACGTCAGCAGTTTGAGAAACTCTTCGCCATACTTTGTGATATCGCCCGCGCCCATGGTTATGATCATATCGCCGTTGCGGGCGATCTTCATGAGAAATTGCGGCAAATCTTTTTTTTGAGAAACATAATACACTTCTTTGTGTCCGAATGATTTTGCTGCGTCGGTAATTAATTCGCCGGTGACGCCCTGAATCGGTTCTTCCCGCGCCGGATAGACGTCGGTAACGACGAGCACATCCGAGAGCAGGAACGCTTTTCCGAACTCTTCATAGAAATCTCTTGTTCGCGAAAAGAGATGCGGTTGAAATACACAAACCACCCTTTTACGCCATCCGGCTTTCGCGCCGGCGAGCGTCGCTTTACACTCGGTGGGATGATGGGCATAATCATCAAAAACGACAATGCCGTTGGCTTCGCCCTTTTTTTCCCATCGCCGGTACACGCCGGTAAATTTTTGGATTCCTCTCTTCACAACGTCAAACGAGATGCCGAGCTCGATCCCTACTGTCAAAGCTGCAAGGGCATTTTCTACGTTGTGTTTCCCGGGGAGTTGAATTTCCACCTGTCCCAATTCTTTTCCATTACGGATAAGGGTAAAACGTGTCGTCCCTTCGTTATGTTGAATATCCACCGCCTGAATATCCGCCTGGGGGTTAAACCCGTATGTTAGTATTCTCTTATTATTGAGCAGGGGCATGATGTCCTGCAATGCCGGTTCATCAAGGCAAAGGACAACAAAACCATAAAACGGCACTTTGCTTGCAAACTGAACAAATGCCCCTTTTATATCTTCCAGGTCGCGGTAACAATCGAGGTGATCGGTTTCCAAAGTTGTCAAAACAGCAATCGTCGGTGTGAGCGATAAGAAGGACCTGTCGAATTCATCTGCTTCCACAACAATAAACTCGCCTTTACCGAGGCGGGCGTTCGTGCCGCCGAGTCCGCTTAACTTGCCGCCGACAATGACCGTTGGATCAAGCGCGCCTTCGATCATGATCAAGCTGATCATCGAGGTGGTGGTTGTTTTTCCATGAGTGCCCGCGATGCCCACACCATATTTCAGCCGCATCACTTCGGCAAGCATCTCTGCGCGGCGAATGATCGGTATATTCCTGCGCTTACATTCTACGATCTCGGGGTTGTCCAACGGCACTGCGGAAGAATAGACCAGCACATCGATATCTTTGCCGATATTTTCCGCGCGGTGCCCCTCATGAATCTCCGCTCCGAGCGAACGGAGCCGGTCGGTCACCTCGTTCAACGATTTATCGGAACCGCTGATTTTAAAACCCTCGTTCATGAGGATTTCGGCGATCCCGCTCATGCCGATTCCGCCGATTCCGGTAAAATGTATTTTTTTAATTGAACTGAACATATCCTTTGAACATTAAACCGTCACTTACCCATAATCATTTTGAATCCGACGACTAACAAGAGCACGCCAAAGATTTTCCGCAGTGTTGCCGCGGGAATGTGGGTGGCAATGATTGCCCCGAAATATCCGCCGATGAACATACCAACAACCATAATCGCCGCAACTTTGATGTTCACGTATCCTGCTTTATAATATTCCAGCATCGCCAGCAAACCGATGGGGGGAATCATCATTGCGAGCGTGGTTCCCTGGGCAGTATGCTGCTCAAAACCAAAAAAGTACACTAATGCCGGAATCAGGAGAACGGCTCCGCCGATTCCGAGAATTCCGCTTAACGTTCCGCCAACAAGCCCGAGAGCGATATATTCGAGAACTTCAATCATACCTAATCCTTTCTAAGACTTTGTTTTGCCATCTGCGACATCCTGGACTTCAAAGAAGGTTTGTCGATTTTGGGAACGCGTTCGGCAATTTGTTCCATGGCTTCGAGCAATTCAGCGTCACGCTCGTACCTGCCGATGCGGATCCGGAATAATCTTCTCCTGTCCTTTATCTTAAACACGATCACCTGGGATCGTCCCGCCGTTTGCACCAATCTCTCCCTGCCGATATACATCCACTCGATATCGGCGAGGAGGATGATCCGCTCATGATATTTCTGATGAAAAATCAAGCTTTCACCGGTGATGATGAGCTTACGCTCGCGGATCATGTTCAATGCCAGCACGATGCTCGAGAGCAGGACGAAAAAAATTATAATGTACAATACCGGGTCTGCGTTAAGCGATGGCAAGCGTTCCCATCGTATCGTCCCGCGGAGACCCCAGTATACCATCAGGAAAATCAAATACATCAGTGTTTGCTGGTAATAGAAATCCAGCTTGTAACGAAATACCGAACGACCGTTTGTCTGCTGATGATCAGTCATTAATCGTTACATCCGTTTTACCATTGTGAGAATATGATCGACAATAACTCCTGCCGCGTCGGGCTTGCCGAGCATTTTGCACTTTTGTCCTATCGAACGCAACGCAGCGTCATCGTTGATTAATCGAGTTACCGTTGTTAATAATTTTTCCTGAATTTCATGATCGAGAACAATATTCGCTGCGCCTGAAGCCCCCAATACCCGCGCATTTTCCACCTGATGGTTTGCCGCGGCGAAGGGATACGGTATCAGAATCGCCGGTTTTCCGAGGCGTGTCAGCTCGGCGATAGTTGATGCGCCGGCGCGGCACACGACCAGCGAACTCACCGCGTACGCATAATCCATTCGATCGATAAACTGCCGGATACATAACATTTTTGACGAATAAGAAGCCGTACGGCTTTTCACCAATTCAAAATCTTTTTTTCCCGTCTGCCAGATCACTCGAATATTCTTTTCTAATAGCGCGCCGATGATCGCCAGAACACCGTTATTCATACTTGTTGCACCGAGAGAACCGCCGAAGATGAGAAGCGTTTTAGCCTTATCATCGCGTTCAAATCCAAAATAGGACGCCGCGGCCTGGAGATCGTTTGTTTCCAGCAATCCCCGCGTTGGGTTTCCGCTGATGAAAACATTATCTGTCCGTCGTAAATACTTCCTCGCCGCATCGAATGTGAGGTGCACTTCGTTGACTTTTTTTCCAAGGAAACGGGTTGTAATCCCCGGAATACTATTCTGATCCTGTATGAGCGTCTGTTTTCCGAGCATACTCGCGGCGTAGACGACGGGTCCCGCCACATACCCGCCGGTTCCGATGACCGCTAAGGGCTCATATCTTTTTATAATAGCTAACGACTGCATTACAGAGATAAAAAGTTTAAACGGCAATAAAATATTCGCAATGATTTTCTTTCGCTGCAAACCGCTGATCCATATCGCCTCAAATTCATAACCGCACTGGGGCACAACGGTCGCTTCAATTTTGTTTTTGTTCCCAATAAAGAGAATCCGCGCGTCTGGTATACGCTTTTTAAGTTCATCCGCGATGGCGATGGCAGGGAACAGATGTCCGCCTGTTCCGCCGCCGGCGAATATAAATTTGTTTTCGGGCACATTAATACACTTTCCCGACAGCGGAGCCATCGGCGCTCACTTCCCCGACAACAGGGACCTGTACAACGCGCGGATACAGCTCCGTCTGTGAAGATATATTCAACAACACGCCAAGAACAAACGCCGAAAAAACCATCGATGATCCCCCATAGCTCACGAAAGGCATCGGCAATCCGGTGGTGGGCACCACTCCAAGCGTAACGCTGGCATTCACCAGCGCATAGAGCGTAATCGCCATCGTGATCGTGATGGCGAGGTTTCTTCCGAATCCGTCTTCGGCATGTCTGGCGATCCGGAAACCCCGCAGCATGATAAATAAAAACAACAACATGATGGACATTGTGCCGAGTAAGCCATATTCTTCACCGACGATGGAAAAAACAAAATCACCGTACGATTCCGGGAGAAATAAATCGCGCTGCTTGCTTTCACCCAAACCTACGCCGAAAATCCCGCCGTTACCAAAACCAAGAATTCCCTGCCACAGTTGATAGTTATGCTGGGCAGCCGTTGCATTGCCGCTGATATACGACATTACCCTCACGCGTCGGTATTCCGCGCTCAACATATAAATCGCCAGCAGCGGAACGACGATAGCGAATAGCATCGCAACATGAGAAAGTTTTACTCCTCCCATAAAAAGCACCATCAGGCTGAGGAAGAAAATCATCGCCCCCATGCTGAAGTTGGGTTGCTTCATCACCAGCACGGTAACAATAGCAATCCATGCCACCATGGGAAGAAATCCGTGTTTCAAATCGCGCACGAGACTCTTTTTCATCGCAATGAGCGTGCAGAGATGAAACAGGAGCGCATATTTCGCAAATTCGGATGGCTGAAATCCTAAACTTGCGAAACGAAGCCATCGCGTAGCGCCTTTTGCTTCACCCCCCATGACGAGGGTAACCGCAAGCAGCGTTACACCGACAACGAGCGCTATTTTTGTATAACGCTTTATCATATGATAATCGATCATCATCCCGATAAAGAGCATCATGATGCCAAGGACGACCTTAATGGCGTGGCTCAGGAGCATTCGTTCGCTCTCGCCGTATTTTTCCAACGCCCATGAAGACGACGCGCTGTACACAATCCCCAAACTCATAAACATGAGAATGAGAACGGCTATCATTAATGCAACATCAATATGATTACGCTGTTTCAACACTAGGGTTATAATTCGTTTACTAATTGTTTAAAAACATCGCCGCGATGTTCGTAATTCTTAAACCAATCGAATGAAGCGCACGCCGGTGAGAGCATCACGATATCACCCGGCGCGGCTAACGAACTTGCCGCATCGACCGCTTCGTTCATTGATTGTACGCGCACGACTTTTGTTTTATCTTTAAATTCATCGACGACGATATTTGCGGATTCCCCGATAGCCACTACTGCTTTGACTTTCTTCCTGACCAGATCGTATAATTTTGAATAATCATTTCCCTTATCTCTGCCGCCGAGAAGCAAAATTATCGGCTCCGAATATGCCTGCAACGCATACCACACGGAGGATACATTTGTCGCCTTGGAATCATTGATATATTTCACTCCTTTGTATTCCCTGACGAATTCGAGGCGATGCGGGGGCGCTTTGAAATTATTCAACGTTGCGCGGATCGAGGGAACTTGCACCCCCATCACCTGAGCGGTGAGCGCCGATGCCATAGCATTGTACAAATTATGAATCCCTTTAATACTGATCGCTTCAGTGTCAATTATTTCCGACCGTTTGCCTCCGATGAGCGTCACCAATTTGTTATCTTCAACAAACGCGCCCTCTTTAAATTGCTGATCGATACCGAAACCGAGCGTCCGCACATGAAGACTTGCCATGCGCCGCACATTTTCCCGCACATCGTCGTCATCGTAATTATAAATCAGGTAGTCGTTCATCGATTGATTTTCAAATATTCTGCATTTCGCGGCGATATAATTTTCAACAAGACCATTGTACCGGTCGAGATGATCGGGAGTTAAATTCAAAAATACCGAAACCTTCGGATGAAACGATTCGATATAATCAAGTTGAAAACTGCTTACCTCCAGCACAGCGATTGTCTCAGTATCCATCTCCGGGATCACGCCTGAAAATGCGTTGCCGATATTGCCTGCAACGACATGTTTTCTTTTTGCATCGTGCAGCAGTCTACCGATCAGGGAAGTGGTCGTTGTTTTTCCGTTCGTACCTGTAATTCCTATAATAGGTGAATTGCAAAACCAGCTTGCTATCTCTAATTCACTGACGATTCTTTTTCCGTTTTTCTCCGCTTCGCGGACAGCGGGAGTATTCGACGGCACTCCCGGACTGATGACGATCAAATCTGCATCGTACATGCGGGGAGTATGACCTCCGGTTTCGAATCCTATGCCTAATGAAGCAAGTCGTTTAATCTGCGGACTAAGTTTTTCTTCGACAGCATTATCGGTCACAAAAACCTTCGCGCCGTGAGACTGTAGTAATTCAGCCGCGGCAACACCGCTGCGGGCGGCGCCGATAATGGTGATTTTCTTTCCGTTCACCGAATGTTTATCCATTACGGTCGTAGTTGAATTATTTATCATTGCTGCTATTGAATTTCGCGCTATTACTTCACTATTAAACATTTTGCTCCGTCTTACCGGTGATTTCAACGCACCTTGAAGGTTGCGAGACTTAAAATCATGAACAGGATTGCGATGATATAAAACCGGGTCACAATTTTTGGTTCGGGCCAATCCATCATTTCAAAGTGATGGTGCAAGGGCGCCATTCTGAATACCCGCACTCCCTCGCCGTATTTTTTCCGGGTATATTTAAAATATCCGCGCTGAATAATTACCGACAACGCTTCGATCAGGAATACTCCCCCCAAGGTTGGGAGGAGCAATTCCTTTTTAATGAGCACACACAATGCGCCTATAGCGCCGCCAAAAGCCAGCGATCCCGTATCGCCCATAAAAACCTGTGCGGGATACGAATTAAACCAAAGAAAGCCTAACGAAGCGCCGACCAGCGCAGCGCAATAAATGCTCAATTCGCCGTTTCCGCGTAAGAACGGGATTGTTAAATACTGGCTCCACGTTGCATGGCCGGAGACGTAACTGATTATTGCAAGGGTGCCCGCAACAATTCCAATGGTACCCGCTGCCAGCCCATCAAGTCCATCGGTCAGGTTCACAGCGTTACTTGTGGCGGTGATGATAAAAATGACAATCGGTATATAGAACACGCGGAAATCGATTTCCAGATTTTTAAAGAACGGAACTGTTGTCAACGACGCATATTTCACAAGCGTCTGATCGATCCATTGCGGATAAAAGTAAATCACGCTGCCAATTACTAAACCCGCAGTAACCTGTCCGACAATTTTGTATCTGCCGATGAGACCTTTGGGTCTTTTTTTAACAACTTTTAAAAAATCATCAAGAAATCCCACACAGCCAAGCCATGCCGTCACGAAAAGGATCAAGATGATATACCCGTTCTTGATGTCCGCCCACAGCAATGACGGCACCAACACTGCGGCGAGCATAATCAATCCGCCCATCGTCGGCGTCCCGGCTTTCTTGAGATGGGTCTTCGGCGCTTCTAATTTCGCCGCTTCACCGATCTGATGATTTTTCAGCAGCCGAATTATCACCGGACCCGCCCAGAACGAAATCAACAATGCAGTCACAGCGGCAGCGCCGGCACGGAACGAAAGGTAATGGAAAACGCCAAAGCCCTTCGGATGATACACCTGGCGGATATAGTCGAATAAATAGTATAGCATCAGTTTGCGATTGACGAGAATGAGCGTTTTTTTGAGCTATGGCGTTCTTCAAGATTTTTCCGCAATGCCGCAACAACATTTTCCATCTTCAATCCGCGCGATCCTTTAATCAACACGATATCACCCGGCGTCACCATGACGCATAATCGTTTCGTTATTTCTTCCTGTTTTCCCGAGTAAAATTTATGAACGACGTCCGCTTCCTGATAAATATATTTTGCATCGGAACCGTACGTCAGTAAATAATCGAATTTCATCTCGCCAATCATGCTACCGATACGTTTGTGCTCGGTAATTGAACTTTCCCCCAACTCGCGCATATCGGCAAGAACGATGATTTTCTTGCCTGCCGCATCCATTGTGTTCAACGTTTGCAGCGCTGATCGAACCGAATCCGGGTTCGCGTTATATGTATCGTTTAATATTTTCACGCCGCCCGCCGTGAATATTTCCATCCGCTTATCAAAACCGGAAAAATTTCCAAGAGCGCTTTGAATATCTTTTACCGGCACCTTGAAGGAAATACCGACCGAAACAGCAGCGAGCGCATTCATCATGGTGTGATTCCCCGGAACAGCGAGTTTCACTGAGAATTGCCGCATTGCGCGAGACTTAACCGCAAATTCGCAGCATCCTTTTGAATTAACTCCAATCACTTTTCCGTAAATATCAGCACGTTTATTTTGAAAACCATAGGTGAGCTTTGATTTCACCCGTTTCGATAAACGGACGACACGATCATCATCGGCATTGACGAAAGCAGTACCGGAATTACTCAGGAATCTGAATAACTCGCCTTCTTCTTTCGCGACGCCGTTAAGGTTCTTAAAATATTCCAGATGTTCATGCCCGATATTGGTGACAGTTCCATGCGTCGGTTCGGCAACATTGCATAAATATTGTAATTCCCCAAAGTGATTCGTCCCGATCTCAATCACGGCAAGTTCATGAGAGGGCTTCATACGAAGCAAGGTTAGCGGAACTCCAAACTGGTTATTCAAATTACCTTTCGTGCTCAATACGTTGTATTTGCGCTGCAAGACGGCGGTTACCATTTCTTTGGTTGTTGTTTTACCGTTGCTGCCCGCTATTGCGATAACGGGAATTGCATATTTTCTTCTGTACAATTGCGCTATTATACCCAGCGCTTTGGTTGTATCCGGAACGGTGATGACCGGTTCCTTATTCTCAGATATCCATTTGCGGTCTACGACCGCGCAAACTGCGCCCCGGTTCAATGCCTGAGAAATAAACTTATGCCCATCAAAATTTTCGCCCCGTAAAGCGATGAATAATTCGCCCCGGTTGATGGAACGCGAATCGGTCGATATCCCCTTTAATTTTTTATGAACGACAGCATCGACATTTTGAGCGTGAAAATGCGGCAGCGCAATAATTTCGCTCAAAGCGAGGTTCATGCATGCAATCGAAGAAATTTTTCGACGATCTCACGATCGTTGAAGTGGATCTTCTGATCGCCGATAATCTGATAATCTTCGTGTCCTTTGCCGGCGATAAGAATTATATCGCCCTTTGACGCTAATTCCAGTCCTTTGTTGATCGCCACAGCTCGATCTTCTTCCCGCAAAATCTTCGCGCCCGGTTCGATACCCGCCATTACATCATCGATAATCGATTCGGGTTTTTCATGCCGCGGATTATCCGATGTTACGATCACAACATCGCTCATCGTTGACGCGATAGCTCCCATTTTGGGTCTCTTTGTTTTGTCGCGGTTGCCGCCGCAGCCGAATATAGTGATGATCTTTCCTTTGCGCGGTTTACCCATCACATCCTGTACGGCATCGAGCGCCTTTTCCAGCGCATCGGGCGTATGAGCGTAATCTACGATGGCTATCCAACCTTTTGAAGACGCCATTTTTTCGAACCGTCCGGCGATGGAAACCGGTTCGCTCAAAATTCGCGCAATAGTCTGTCCGGGAATTTCCAGCGCGATCCCCGCTGAATACGCGGCGAGAAGGTTGTAGACGTTAAACCTGCCAACAAGCCCCGAAGAGATGGTTGTATGTTCACCGCGATATTCAATAAGAAATTTCACCCCTTCCAGCGATAAAGTAATATCCACAGCGCGTATATCGGCATTTGCATTAACACCGTAGGAAATTTTTTTCGCAGCGGTTTCGCTGTAAATCTTCATGCCATACTGAGTATCTGTATTAATGACAGCATACGCGTCCGGCGCCAGCATGGTGAATAATATCTTTTTCGCCTTGTAATATTCATCCATTGTTTGGTGATAATCGAGATGATCCTGGGTCAGGTTAGTGAATACCGCCACCCGGAAATCGATCCCATCGACGCGATGCTGGATCAATGCGTGCGAAGAAACTTCCATCACGGCAGCGGAACATTTTTCCCGCACCATTCGATCAAACAACTCGTTCAATTCCAGGGATTCCGGAGTCGTATGCGTCGCCGGCAGCCGCTGATCGCCGATGACGTTTTCGATTGTTCCGATCATGCCGGTCTTCATCCCCGATTGCTGCAACAGAAACTTTATAAGGTGCGTTGTCGTTGTTTTTCCGTTCGTGCCCGTGACCCCGATAGCAGTCAATTTTTTTGACGGATGATCGAACGCGTTTGCCGAAATTTGCGCCAGCGCAGCGCGGGAATCTGGAACGACAATTTTCACGATCCCGTTGTGCATGCAATAAGAATCCGGAATCGCATCGTCGCGATCCGTCACGAACGCTTTCACGCCCTGCTCGGCAGTTTGCGTCAGGAAACTATTTCCATCAAGCGATGCGCCGCGGATGGCGACAAATAGATCGCCCCGTTCAACCTTGCGCGAATCATATTGAATATTCCCGATCATAATATCATGCGTTACCACCATTTTCCCGTATTGCGTTTGAAACATTTTCGATACTTCAACGTGTTCAAGTAATTTCGATAACGGCGTTAAATTCTTATTCATAATTTTATTGCAGCGTCAGCGACTTTGGCTGACAATACAAGAGAATCTTCATCCCCGCGGATGCAGGGGTTCCCGGCTGGGGATCCTGGCTAATAACGATTCCTGAACCGTTCACAACCGGTTCGAATTGTACTCCTGTTAATAATGTGATAGCTCTACGGGCGGTAAATCCCGTCACATCCGGAACTATCGATCTCGATGAATCGGTTTTCACGGGCATGCTCTTCATATTTTCAGCGGCTGCGTATTTTTCCCCATCGGGCTGTTTAACTGGAGTCTGCGCGACCGGTTTCGGGGTCTGCGCTTGCGCCATAACAGGCGCCGGCGTCAACGGCGCGAAGAGATCGGTTGTGTTGATGATTCTTTCCGCAACAGCTTTGAAGATCGGGGCGCTGGTTGTGCCGCCGTAGTATGTACCTGCGCTCGGATTATCCATCATCACGAGGCAGAGCAGTTTAGGATCATCTGCGGGAAAAAACCCGACGAACGAAGCAGTATACTTTCCGGTCTCGTAGTGACCTTCGGTAAACTTCTTGGACGTGCCTGTCTTCCCCGCGATTTTTAAATTAGCCATTTTAATATTTTTCGCAGTACCTTTTTCCACCACGCCGACCAAGAGATCTTTAATAGTACGGGCGGTGGATTCGGAGACTACTCTTCGTATCATCTGCGGACCATTTTGCCGCAGAATATTTCCATCTGCATCGACTTCTTTTTCAAATATATACGGTTTCATCATCACCCCATTGTTGGCAAGCGCGGCATACGCCTGCGCAATCTGAATGGGAGTGACACCCACTTCATATCCATACGCCATCGTGTTGAGAGTGGGCGCCGACCAATCGATGGGTTTTTTGAGGTTTCCCCTTACTTCACCTGGAAGCTCAATATCTGTTTGAATCCCGAATCCATAATTTCTTGCCATCCGGTAAAACCGTTCGGGCCCGATGATATCGCTCACCTTTGCCATGACGATATTACTGGAATATGCCAGGGCGTCGCCAAACGTGATCCACCCGTATTCGTGCGTATCTTTAATCGGATGTTGTCTTCCGGCAACACGATAGGTTCCTTCCTCCGCATAAAACATTTGATCCGGTTGAACTAAATTATTTTCAATCGCAGCGGAGGTAGTCACTAACTTGAAAACCGAACCGGGTTCGAAAAGGTCGGTGATTGCGCGTAATTTTTGATCCTTCACAGCAGCGCCGGAAAACATATTCGGATTCACCGGTGGATTCTGCGCTATCGCAAGTATAGCTCCTGTGTGCGGGTCCATGATAATCGCAAGGCCGCTCTCTGCTTTGTTCTGGATAATCCCTTTGTTCAGTTCATCCTCGAGTATGGACTGAAGGCCCAGATCGATTGTGAGAGTCACAGTATTGCCGTTTTGCGGCTCATGACGAGGATAATCGATAACCGGACGGGCGCGACCCTTTCCATCGCGCTGGAAAATTACCCATCCATCAGTGCCGTGAAGCTCGTGTTCGAATTCGAGCTCAACGCCGGCAATTCCATTATTATCCCTGTTTGTGGTGCCTATAAGTTGTCCGGCTACCTGATCGTGTTGATAGAGCCGCTTGGGTTCATAATGCACAAAGACTCCGGGCAGCTTGGTGATATCGAGTTTCTTCAGGTAGTCTATGCTCACCTGGCGTTCCAGCCAGACAAAATGCGAATCGGTATCCAGCGTGTCGAGATAATATTTCTTCGTTCTTCCGAACACTCTCGAAAACGCCTCGGCAATAGCGTGAGCGTCATTTACCGCAATGTGCGGATCGGCGACGAATGAGACTGAGATCGTGTTCGCAGCAATGATGCTGCCGTTATGATCGAGGATATTTCCACGCGATGCGGGAAGATGTATTGTCGACTTATATTGATTCTGGGCAATTGTCCGTAACTCGGATGCATCGATGATTTGAATTTGAATCAACCGGAGCGTGACCATCAGGAACAACGCGAGCAACCCGAATCGCAGCACAGCGGTTCGTTTTTTTATCGAGCCGGGTTTTTTCTTCGGTTTCGGCTGCTTAGTATTTTGTTCGGGGATATTCTGCATTTCAATTTGTCTGCGATTGCTTCACGCGCGGTTGATCGATTTCAAACCATAACGATTGTTCTTTGGGATAAATCATTTTCAACTGTTCGCCGGCAATTTTTTCTATACGGTTCCGGTTCGATTTTTGCGTAATCTCCGCCTGCAGCAGACCGTTGCTGTTCACAAGTTTTCGATATTGATTTTCCAGGTCGTTCACCTCCGTGGCAAGACGGTTTACCGCAATTTTATTCCATATATAAAAGACAATAAAAATCGAAATCATCATCAGCACGAACATAGGCCGGAACGGGGAGCGCTGTTTTCGGCGTACCGGGCGGTTCCGGCGCAGCGGTTCATTTACCGGCGGGGGTGTTTCATCTCCATTGTACACCATACGATGATCATCCAATTCGGGAGGAACCGGATATGCGACGGGGGTTGATGATATTCTTGCCATGTTAGATTCTTTCTGCGATGCGAAGCTTCGCGCTCCGCGCGCGTGGATTTAATTGTACTTCCAGCTCGCCGGGAATAATGGGCTTCCGCGTGAGTTCCAGAAGACGCGGTTGAACGGGAACATCCGGCGCTAATTTATTACCCGACCTGATGAACTTCTCGGCTCCTTTTTTGATCCAATGTTTCACGATCCGGTCTTCCAATGAATGATAGGAGATGACCATGATCCGCCCTCCCTGAACCAGCAATTCCATACTCTGATCGAGGACCTGCTGCAAATTTACGAGCTCGTTATTTACTTCGATCCGAATCGCCTGAAACACCCTTGCGAGCGATTTTTGGAGGATTTTGCCTCCCACCGCAGACCTGACCGCAGCGACGAGATCAATTCCGGTTGTCATAGCATTCTGGCTCCGGGCTTTTATAATATTCCTCACGATCCTTGAAGCAAACCGTTCCTCGCCATACTCACGGATAATCTCGAACATTTGTTCGGGGGGATAGGAATTTATCACCGTCCAGCCATCGAGTGTTTGCCGGCGGTTCATTCTCATATCGATTCGTTCCGTCGATTGAAAACTGAAACCCCGGTCGGCGTTATCGATCTGGTGCGAGGATACGCCAAGATCCAATAACAACCCGTTCATACTGCTGACACCGATCTCATGCAATCGCTTGTGTAAATTTTTGAAATTATCGTTGATGAATAAAACTCTGTCGCCATATTCCTGTAATCGCGCGCGGGCGTATGTAAGCGCTTCATCATCCATATCGAAACATACGAGCCGACATGCCGGGCCGAGGCGGCTTAAAATTTTTTCTGCGTGTCCGCCGCCGCCGGCAGTCCCATCGACAAACACGCCCTCGTTGAAATCCGGGAGATACTTAAGAACATCATCCATGAGAACCGGCGTATGAAACTCATGCTGCATCTATTGTAAAAATCGGTGAATCATTTGGGTTTCATGACCTTCGAAGCGATGTCTTCATAGGTTACTGATTGCGCGGCTTTATAATCCTCATACGTTTTCGGATTCCACAATTCGATCTTCTCGAGTACGCCTACAACACGCACTTCGCCGCCAATACCGGAGTAGGCACGAAGCTCCGGCGGTATTACAATTCTTGCTTGCGCGTCAAGCTGGCTCTCATACGCCCATTCATGAAGCAACCGGAGAAACAATCGATCGTCTGCATTATAGGTTGAGAGCGTGCGGAGATTTTGCTCGAGCCGGCTCCATTCATCGCTCGGATAAACGAATAAACATTTCTCAAAACCGCGCGTGATAATGAACGTATCATTCGCATCCGGAGAAACATATTTCCTCAGTTTCAGAGGCAGATTTACTCTGCCCTTGGAATCGACAGAATAGCTGTATGATCCTTTAAAGGACGACATTAAATTTTTATATACTAATTAGAAGAAAAACCGTTCGAAACGAAGATTTCTCGGTTTAAAAATTACCCACTTTTCCCCACTTTATATCTATTAATTTATACAAATTTGAAAAAAAGTCAAGCAAAACTTGAAAAATGATGTATTTTTAATGATTTGCGTCACTTCTAATCATTAATAATAGCCCAAATAAGCGGCTAAATCAGATTGATTTAATGGTTTTTTGGGGGGAGTGGGGATTTATCCCGAAATTTTGAGGATTAAAAAAATATTTTTTTGGAAAGGTGATTTATGTGATTGAAATATAAAGGGTTGGAGTAAAATACTCCCCGTTTATCCTCCCCTGAGATTAAGAAATAACGATAATGCCTTTATAGAGGAAATTGTCTAATATTAACCTGTATATCCTTGCCGATATCGATGAGCGCGTAATAGCCGTTGTGACCGTATCCGCAATTCACAATTTTAGTTTTTTCAATTGTATCATAACCTCTTCCTTCATGAATATGTCCGCAAATTACGAGATCGGGTTTTTTCTCCTCGATAAATTCCCTCACAGCAGTGCTGCCCACGTGATATCCCGCATGAACGATGTCAACTTTTGTGCCATACGGAGGAGGATGTGAGACGAGAATTATTCTCCCGCATGATTGAATCATGCGGTACCCCGTTTCGATGCGGCGAAGAATTTCCTCTTCGGTGATTTCGTAGGGAGTGCGAAGGGGCGATACCGGCGCAGCGGACACGCCAAAAAAACCGACATCATCGATTATCATGCCTGTCCCATTCAACGAAATTCCCTCGGACGTATACCAATCATCGTGATGCGGGAGATCCATATTTCCGGCTACGCAGAAAATTTTTTTGCAATGGTTGTGTAATTCTTTAACAGCTCCCTGAACATCTTTCAGCGTACCGGCGTTTGTGAGATCGCCGCCGAGGATAAGGAGATCGGGTTTTTCATGAAGAAGAATTTTTTCAGCGATGTGATACGCGCCGTGAATATCGGTGAGTGCAAGAATTTTCATTTTCTTCGATGTTGTCTTTTATGATCCGATAACGTAAATTTATTTTAGTAATGGATATCTAAAAAGTAACAAGTTGAACGAGATTCAGATGCTGTGTGAAACGTCATCGCGAGTCCGCCCGCTTTACCCGCCGTTTTTTTGGCGGGAGGCGGACGTCGCGATCTCCTTATATCGATGCAAATTACAAAGTTTGAATATAGTTTAAATCACGAACCGGAGTTTTCACACAGCCATTTAGTCTCGTTCACCACTGCACGGCATACTACGATTATTACTTTTTAGACAAACCAAAAAATTCAAAAACTAATATTTCCAACCATTTATGCCAGTACAATCTAACACATTTCAAATCAAGACACGCGGGTTTAACGATACCCACAATATCACCGATAAGGTACAAGAATTTCTTGAAAGCTCAAAAATCGCCAATGGGATTGTCACTGCTTTTGTTCCCGGATCGACGGCAGGGATAACCACAATCGAATACGAGCCCGGCGCGGTTGAAGATTTGAGCCGCGCAATCGAAAAATTAGCTCCGCAGGATACCACGTACAAACATAATTTACGCTGGGGCGACGGGAATGGATTTTCTCATGTTCGCGCCGCGCTACTCGGACCCTCGTTATCCATTCCATTTTCAGGGAAAAAACTCCTTCTTGGCACGTGGCAGCAGATTATCCTGATCGATTTCGATAACCGGGCAAGAACACGGGAGGTTGTTGTGACGGTGATGGGGGAGTAAGAAATTACTCCCCAAGGTGTTGCTATTAACCCGTTTTCATTTTTTTTGCTAAATCTGCAACGGGATAGAATAATAAAATTCTCCCGGATTTTCCCATTCTCAACAATTTTTTAGCGACTAATTGCCGGAGATCCGTTCGCGCAGTCTGATAGACTACCCGGTGAAGTATCTTATGGCGGACGATAGAATATATTGCGTCCGGATGATGAAGGGCATGATGAATAAGTTCCTGCTGTCGGTAATTTAATCCCGGCAGGCGTTTTACGATTGTTCTCGCTTCCGCTATTTCTTTTTGCTTCTCTGCGACGTATTTTTTGAGATCGTCGAGCGCGAGACGAAGCGCATGAATATTAAAATGGATGAAATAGGTAAGGTCTTCATCATCGTGCTCCGAATAGAGAAATGCCATCTTATATTTTGAAGGCGCGCGCAAGATGATTCTGGATATCGGAAGATACTCGATGAGCCGGTATTTATTCTTAACCAAATACCAGTGAAGCAGCGTCCGGGCAGTCCTTCCGTTGCCGTCTACGAATGGATGTTCGTATGCCAACCAGAAATGGAGGATGATTGCTTTAATAACAGGATGAACAAAGGAATCCTCCGAAGAGGTGTTTGCGAACTCGCACAACTTTTTAAGACGGGTCCTCAGCTCCTCTGCAGGAGGAGGCGTATAGAGAACGGCGCCATCCGTCTGATCGTAAACGCGAACGTCTTCATCTTCTCTTCGCAATCTGCCGCTCCCAGTCGGATCATCAAGCGTATTCTTTGTAATGGACGCTTGAAATTCGCATAATAATTCGATGGAGAGTTCTGAGCGGAGACGGTTTTTAATTTCTTTCATTGTTAAATAATTGTTCTGGATCATCATTTCACCGCGCGTAACCGGCTTCCTCCCGTCCCGAAGCATCTCCTTCGCTCTTTTGTGCGTGGTCGCCGCGCCTTCAAGAATACTTGAGGCAATTGCTTCTTCCATCAATGCATTTATGACGTATCGATCCTTCTCGCTGCCGACCGACGCCGGATCTTCTACCAAAATTTGTCCCGCTGCGGTCTGATCGATAAAATGAAGTTCTCTTAAAATACTATCCGGCAGCCAATATTTGAATCTGTTTCCATTAGGCGTTTTTATTTCGGTGGGTTTTGCTTGCATAAAACGAGACAGCTTCACAAAACTCCAAGCCAGCTCCGGATCGATACCCTCCGGCATCGGAAGATACTTGAGTTTCTCCCAGTGCAGATACTCTTCGTTCGCTTTGCGTATAAATGACTGAACTTCGGGAGTGTTGAGTCCCCCGTTAAATTCTTCCTGTCTTGTTGACGATATATAACCCCATTCGGGAGGTGTTTCAATCAAAGTCATGCGAGTTGTTTTGTTGAATTTCTTGATTAAACAGTGGCATATTTCCAAATACTAATTTTACATAAATTAGTATTTAATTATATATAAGATATTGATGACATGCAAATCACACCCTCTAAATTCCCATAAGTCATTATAATTCAAACGGTTAGATAGTAGAACGACCCACCTGCCTTTCTCACAAATATGCCGGACTCCGTCCGGCACTACAACGGCGATTCGTTCTGATGGAGTTTAATAAGATATCGTAGAACCGGCATAGTCTTAAGGAATGCTGTCCGAACTACTGATTAAAATGATTATAATTGAGAGCACTGAATTTATTCTTGGAATTTATGCATGAACTGTCAATAGATGTACAGAACAGTTTGAGGAATTTTAGTTCCTGTTGATAATTATTGAAAACAAAAATAATTTATAATGGATAACATATCCCCATTTTTACATCCTCTTCACATTTTTTCATATAAACCCTGAACTGACCTTTTCGTTTTAAGTGGATGTCTTTAATCGGATACGCAAAATACTTGATTGTTCTTATATCATTTGAATTAGAAAATCCAACGACATAATAAACTGACTTTGAATTAATTTTTAATCCCTTGGCAATCTTACGTATTTTTTTTATGGATGAATAACCAATTCCAGTAGAATTCCAACTCTGTTTTACTGAATTACGGCATCTAATTTGCACATAGAAAGGTGACGTACCTTTCTGGAAGAAATCTTTCTTTAGGTCAAATACAATACAGTCAATTCCTTCAGTATCGAATGCAGCAGCAGTTATTCCTTTTTGACTAAGAATGCTTAGGAATAAATTTTCGGCGGTACGACCGATAAGTCTTCGATCGACCGAATTAATTTTGGACTTCTTTTTCATAATATCTCCTTGTTATTTCTGATTAAAATTACGACGGTTTATAATAATGAGCTTTATTTAAAAAATCTATTTTATTACTTTTTAATTGAAAGATATTATTACCGTTTCCACATTGACCCTCACCCTTTTTTCTGCTATCGTGAAGTAAGCAACCGTTTCGCCCTCTCCCGAGCCTGTCCTGAGCGAAGTCGAAGGGCCGGGAGAGGGTTGACATGCAATATGTTAAACGCAAACTCACAGATCAGGTGAGGGTCGTTCTCACCTATCCCTTCACCTCCGTCAATTTTTGAATTGCTTCGGTTAATCTATCCTTTAGGGTTCGCCGAACCTCACTACGATCGTTTGTCGTTTGCTTTGCCTTTTCCATTTCAACCCTCACCCTTTTTTCTGCTATCGTGAAATAAGCAGTCGTTTCGCCCTCTCCCGAGCCGGGAGAGGGTATAAATGCAGCATGTCAAATGCAAAATCTTAAATCAGGTGAGGGTTCACGTTCTCACCCACCCCTTCACCTCCATCAATTTTTGAATCGCTTCGGCTAATTGTACGCCCGGTTTCTGTGCGGAAGACATTGCAACCATAAGCTTAACCGTTTTTCCTTCGGGCTGGAGCCGCAATGTTTTGCCTTTGCCTTCGGCGATCTTCACCATCAATTTTTGGAACGGGGAGGTCGGATCGTCATCGGCGCCGTAAAAACTTATCCGTGATTCTTCCGGCAATGTCAGCGCGAGCACGCCGGGACGCAGCTCCACTTTCGTAAAACCGATCTCGCCCGCAAGGAGCTTCAACTCGACGATATAAAAGAGGTGTTCGACTTCTTCCGGGTATTCGCCGAAGCGATCCTCAAGCTCGGCGCGCATATCATTGATCATGTTCCTATCGACGAGGCGGTATAATCTCCGGTAAAAATCCAGCCGCTCGGTCTGTGATTCAACATAGAATTCAGGCAGAAACGCTTCGACATCGGCATCGACGATAACTTCCTGCGAGGCAACGGGTTCTGGCAACTGAGCAGGAACGGCATCCCGGGATTCCGGAGAAATTCCGGCTCGTGTTTTTTCCGCTTTTCGCGGCGTTTTCTTCTTTTTGAAAATATCGCTGAACTCTTCCAGCTTCAGTTCCTCGACGGATTCCCGCACGATGCGCTCGTACATTTCAAATCCCATCTCTAAAATAAATCCCGATTGTTCGGCGCCTAATAAATTCCCCGTCCCGCGCAATTCGAGATCGCGCATCGCAAGGTTAAAACCGGAGCCAAGCTCGACAAATTCTTCAATCGCCTGAAGCCGGCGGAGACTTTGCTTTGGCACAACGCTGAGCGGAGGCGTCAACAGATACGCGTACGCCTGCTGGTTCGATCTACCGACACGTCCGCGAAGCTGGTAGAGCTCCGCCAGACCGAACCTATCGGCGCGGTTGATAACGATCGTGTTCACGCTCGGAATATCCAATCCCGATTCGATAATTTTTGTGCAAACGAGAACATTGTATTTTTTCTCAAGAAAATCGAGCATCGTTTTTTCGAGTTGATGCCCTTCCATCTGGCCATGCGCGATATGGACTTTCGCCTCCGGGACAAGAGCGCGGACTTTATCCGCTATCTCCTCGATGTTATTCACACGGTCGTGGACTACATAGATTTGCCCATCGCGGTGAAGCTCGTGAATGATCGCCTCGCGGACGATCCGCCACTGGGTATCCCGTCCACCGCCGTTTGCCGGAACGATCTCCGTCAACACCGGCATCCGGTTGCGCGGGGGCGTGTTGATGAGCGACAGATCGCGCGCCCCGATGAGCGAGAAATGCAATGTCCGTGGAATCGGCGTGGCGGTGAGCGTCAGCGTATCGACCGTGGCTTTCAACTGCCGCAGTTTTTCTTTCGCGGTTACGCCGAAACGGTGTTCCTCGTCGATGACCAACAGGCCGAGATCTTTGAAGACAACGTCTTTGGAAAGCAGCCGGTGCGTCCCGATCAGTATATCGACGCTGCCGGTTTTCAATCCCTCCAATATTTCATTTTGTTCCTTTTTAGACCGAAAACGCGTTATATTTTCCACTTTTACTGAAAATCTGGAGATACGATCTTTGAACGTATTGTAATGCTGGAGGGCAAGAATTGTTGTGGGCACAAGGATGGCAACCTGCTTGCTGTCGTTCACCGATTTGAACGCGGCGCGTACGGCTATTTCCGTTTTCCCGAATCCGACGTCGCCGCAGATAAGCCGGTCCATGGGGGCGAGCGCTTCCATATCGTTCTTCACATCGATCGTCGTTTGGATTTGATCGGGCGTATCTTCGTACATAAACGACGCCTCCAGCTCCCTCTGCCAGTGCGTATCGGGCGAGAAGGCAAATCCTTCCTCTTTTTTCCGCCGCGCGTACAGTTTTATGAGATCGCGGGCAATATCCTTGATGCGTTTTTTCGCCTTCGATTTTAGCCGCTCCCATTCCGGCGTGCCGAGCTTGGAGAGTTTCGGAGCATGACCTTCTTGCGATGAATATTTCTGCACGCGGTTCACGGCGTTGAGATTCACGTAGAGAACGTCGTTTTCCAGGAACAACACTTTCATGACCTCCTGCTCAACATTCCCCACTTTAATTTTCCGCAAGCCGTCAAATGTGCCGATGCCGTGATCGACATGAACAATGTAGTCCCCGATTTTTAGCTGCCCAAGTTCTTTTTGCGATATTCCCTTAAAACGTCTTCGCTTGCCGCTCCCTCTTCGCTTCAACCTGCCGAATATTTCGTGTTCGGTGAATACGGCAATTTTTGCAGGCGGATAGATAAATCCCGAGTGAACGGTTTCGGAGAGTACCTCGAATACAGGTCTTGTTGTGCCGCGCACTTGATCGAGAGATTCGTTAAGAACGCCGGCATTCCCATTGCCTTCATTTATCACTTCATCTATTAATTCCTTCAACCTCTTCGCTTCAACGGAAGTATCACAGGTAAGATAACTGGTGAAGCCCTGGGCGGTTAACTCCGATATTTTTTCAATGAGCATCCTGACGCTCCCGCCGAATACCGGAGAAGGAATAGAAGAAAAATCGATTCTCACCTGATTATGATACAGAGAATCCAATACCTCATGTTCTTCCAAACTTTCTTCCGGCTGTGTCCGCCTGACGAATGAGGCGCTGATAAGGCATGGATGGGAAAAAATTTTCTTTTCGATGTAATCCCACTCGAATAAATTTTGTTTCCCTTCGTCAATCAACTCTTTATATTCACGCTCGATCAACACCGGGTCTTCAAGAATAATCATCACATCGTTGCTCAAATAATCGAACATGGATGCTGTCATGGATGCGCGGGTTGCACGATCGTCCACCTCCCCCGGTAACGTATTCGATTTTACGGACGCTTCGGGATCGGGAACAATGCTTGCGGATTGTAATTTTCGAATTGAACGCTGGGAGAGGACGTCGAATTCACGGATAGACTCCACCATGTTTCCCCAGAATTCGCACCGAATCGGATTTTCTCCGATATACGGAAAAACGTCTAAAATCCCCCCGCGAACGGCAAAATCGCCATATCCTTCAATAAAATCTTTTCGCACAAAGCCGAGATTTTCGAGGCGCTCGATCAATTCCTGGAAATTAATCTCTTCGCCCGCGTGAAGTTCAAGAACGGTCGAGATGAATGCCTCGCGGGCCCGAAGCTTTTCAACAATGGAATCCGCCGAAGCGATAATGAGATTTCCGGACGAGGATGTGAGGGCTTTGAGCGTTTCAATCTGCGCGATGGTTGCGCTCATATCCAGCGCCTGCGTATAGTGCATGGGGCGCGCTCCGAATAACAGCGTTCTCCCATCCCCAGTTAAAAGAGCGCAATCGTCCCGGAGTTGTTCCGCGCGATCTTCATCGGCTGCAATAACAAGAACCTGTTTTGATTCCTGCTCAGATATTCCGGCGGCGATAAACGCAAGCAGCGAACCGGCGAGGTGTTCCATGATTACCGGTTCGCCTGATCTCAGGTTTGGGAGTACCGCGATCAGCGATGAGAAGGGTTGGGAGGAGATGATGCTTTTCTTGCTTTTTACCAACATCCTGGATAAACAAATTTCAGAGTTTGCAGCGAATGGGATTACTTATCGCCGGATTACGTTATTAAATTTTCATTCTCAGAGAAATCCCATCGAGTTGTTTGCGCAACTCGATAAGCTGCGTGTTAATTTCTTTCTGACGCACCGCAAATTCCTGAATTTCGGAAGCCCGCAATTCATCCAATTTCACATGGAGACTTTGAATCTGGAGCTCGGCTTTTACATTCGTCTGGTAATCGAGCTCCGACCGCACATGTTCCGTTTCCGATTGGCGGTTCTGGGTCATGAGGATGATAGGGGCTTGAATGGCGGTGACACTTGCAAGCATAAAATTGAGGAAGTTGAACGGATACGGGTCAAGCGCGTACCCCATCATCCGCGCGACATTCAAAAAAATCCAACCGACATAAAGGACGATAAAGACGAATAAAAATTCCCAGCTTCCGATGACCTTTGAAATTCCCGATGCAACTTTATCGCTGATGCTGAGATGATGCTGTAATTCCTGGTTCACGTTTTTTGTGGAGGTGCGTTCCATCATTTCATTCGTAGCTCTCAGGCGCGCCGCCATGACGCTCATCATGGTAATGGAGACTTCCGGACGCGAGCGAAGGAAGTTCATAAAATCATCCCGCTTCATTTCGAGGAGGCGGGTATCTTTCAACGCTTTCGCCGACGCGCTGCGGAACGATCCGTCCAGGAGCGCAAGCTCGCCCAGGAAATTGCCTTCTTTAAGGATGGAGAGTACGGTCTCCTGATTATCTTCATTCCATATGGTGATCGCAATTTCGCCATCACGGATGATGTACATCGCATCGCCCGGATCGCCTTTTTTAAAAAGCAATTGTCCCTGACTTCGGGCAACCGGCTTCCAGAGCGTCGTCAATTTTTGGAGGTCGGGCTCTCCGAGCGATGAAAATATTGATATTTTGGAGAGAAAGTTCGCATCTACCATGGTTTTGAGTTCTCCTCTATAGCGATGAATTTAAATTTTCAATAATGAAGATACGTAAAAAAGTCGTATTGTTGAAATCATACCTATTTTGTATGTTGAAGGTATAACGACACAAGGAATACATATATGAAAACGACGATCTATACAAACAGCAAGATTTTTTTAAGCGATTCTGCTGCAATTCCGGTTACGGAATTAGAATTTAGCTTTGCGCGGAGCGGCGGTAAAGGGGGACAAAACGTCAATAAGGTGGAAACAAAAGTCGAGCTGCGCTTTAATATAAAAAAATCCAAAGCGTTCACCCACGAAGAACGTGCGATGATAATGAGGAGACTTTCCTCACGGATCGATTCATCCGGCGCCGTCAGCATCATTTCCCAAAAATCACGGAGCCAGTGGGATAACAGGGAAGACGCGGTAAAAAAATTAGTCGAGCTGCTTCAAAGAGCGCTGCAGCCGGTCAAGAAACGCATCCCGACCAAAGCCGGCGCAGCATCGAAAGAGAGACGCCTTGAAACTAAAAAACGAAGAGGAAAGATTATCCAGTCGAGAAAAATAGAGTATTAAACGTTACTCTTTTTTCAGTTTAGCTAGTTTTTCTAAGAATTCATCCGCCTCTCTGCCGGTTAAACCTTTCGCCGATAAAGTTTCTTTTGTAAATTCCACCCGGTTGATACATTCCGTGATGATCTTCATTTCGAGACGGGAAAATTTTTCCGATTTTAAAATATAATCTTCAAACGCTTCCCATGCTATGGGGGCGACCGTTTTTGTGATTTCCGCCATCGCTTCCCCGTACACGCGGATTTCATACTGCGCGTGCGGATCGATCCTGAGGCGGAGAAAATGGAACAGATTGTGCAGATCGATCTTCCAGTACCATTCTGTGTAAAGCGCAAGAGGAAGATTGACGCGGGCAAGCTCGCGAGAGATATCCCCGTTCAGCATCTCTTCATAATGCGAATACGTTTGCCGCTGATCGCCGAGCAAAATATCGAGAACGCGCTGCCGCTGATCCGCCGGAACTTCATCCTCCGAGCGTCCCTGCTTGTTCCGCATGCTCTGGAAATGAATGGCCTCATGTTCGGGGACGTAAAATTCATCTTTCATCACCGAATACCTGCCGGAATACTCGTTCACATTGGCTGTGCGATGGCGGATCCACTGTCGCGCCACAAAAATGGGGAGCTTGCAGTGAAATTTCAATTCCACCATTTCAAACGGCGTCGTGTGAAGATGGCGCATGAGGTAGCGAATCAACCCACGGTCTTCATTCACGGTTTTCGTTCCTTTTCCGTAGGAAACGCGAGCTGCCTGCACGATGGATTCATCCCCGCCCATATAATCGACAAGGCGGACGAACCCGGCATTCAGGCATTTATATTCTTTATCTAATATTGCATCAGCGTTGGGATTGTTTGCGTGAGCCATAAAAATAATTATAATAGAGAAATTTCAGTGAAACAATTTACGCAGAAGGGGGGAAAAAAGCTATAGGAAATTTTTCCAATTCAATCGTCCAATAAAAAATGAGATTCAAACTTTTGATACTACATCAAAAGCATATCATACCTTGACAGACATATTGATAATATTATTTTTTCTCGGGAATTACTTTAACACCCCAGGCTGCCAATTTTGGTTCGATTACTTCGGAAAGCATCTCAATGTCCCGCGGAAACAACTCAACAAGTTTAAGCTTATTTTGCTTATAAAATTGCAACTTTTCCTCGCGAGATTTTTCATACTCAAGATTTCCCATTAATCCCCAAAACTCGATATATAATTGATACGTGGGAAGATAGAAATCGCTCTTTTTGAATTTATATCCCGATTGAATACGATATTCATATGCATGGGTTAAATTATGATTAAATAACCAGTCATCAATGCGAGCTTCGGCTTGTGATTGAACCCAATGACCATCTTCAGTCCGGATTTTACCAATTTGAATAGATTTTGTTTCACGAATGGTGGAGCGACCCGAACATAGATCTTCGAATGCCACCAATAATTGGTTGCCCTCTTCGTATGTAATTGATAATGGAGGAAACTTACTGTCGTATGGAACAATGGATCTTAATATGCTTTCCTCCAATCCAGGTTCAACTTGTAAATATCTTGTAGCGTAAACAACGGCTGGAAAACGTCCTGCTGCCTCTGGAAAAGCAGTTGGATTATATTGTCCGCGGGATTTAGCCTTCCACACACCATAGAGTTTTTGTTCTTCAATGACCCAGAGGAAAAGAATATCTCCCTCTTGAATTTTACTCACAATCGGTCTGAATTTTTCTGCCGTAGCACCGAATAGATTTTCGTGAAACACACGTCCCCCCGTTGTTCCATCACACATGAATATATAATGTGAAGAAGTAGCACATGTCGATAATGAATTTATATCAAATTCTTTATTACTTGTTTTAGCTAACGCAGCAATTAAGTCATTACAAATTGAATCACTGATCTTAAATGGGGGAAAACCATTCGAAAATTTTAACGATTTGGGTAATTGATCCCCAGATATTGGGTGATCAATCGAACTATCTGAAACTCTTATTTGATAAGGGAAACCATGGCTATGCGAATCCTTATATGCATCTTTTTCGATATCTTTTGAACATATAGTCAGAGCGCGAAAAGGACCACGAATTGTATACTGGTCATAGTTGAAAAGAAAAAGATAATCCCCAGGTCTAATCTCTTGAAATGGCGATTTGGAAAATGACTTAGGATCTGTACCAAATAAAAGACGATGGAGGCATTCGTTTTCTGTCTTGTTGTCGGATAGAAAAATGTAACCAATCATTTTATCTCCATAAATCTCGATCTTTAAAGAATTTTCAGTGTGTTAATGTACTGAGAAGGGATCAAAAAAGCTATACAGTTTTTGCTTAGTGTTATGGACTATCCATCACTGATAATATAATTCGAACCTCTAAGGGCACGTATTTTTATTGAATAAACCCGATAGTGGCTGGATGAATCAAACTCCTCGAATTGTCTTCTAATTTGAACTAACTCATGAATTTATTATTTTACTTAAATTGGTTTGTATGATTTAGATGGTTTTAATGTTACATCAAGAGAACCTGAACAAATTACTCAGAGTATTATACATCATCAATATAATATAAATAAGATCAATAAATAATGTCTCAATTGAAACTCAACCTTTTCGATAACAGTCATAGCTTTACAAAGGAAGCACTTTCTAAAGCAATTCTTGCCGAAAAGGATCCGACACAGTGGCATTTCGCTATCTTATTTCTCGTCCAGGCAATTGAGTTAATTTTGAAAGAACGACTTCGTCGTGAACATCCAATCCTTATTTATAAAGAAATTGATAACCCAAAGAAAACCACCACGTTAATGCAAACTGTTTCAAGACTTCAACAAATTGCGAAGGTTGAGTTTAAAAAAGAAGATTTAAATGCGATTGAAAAGGCTTCTGAGTGGAGAAATATCATTGTCCATTTTGAAATCGATGTTTCCGTTCAAATATTTAAACCAGTTTTTGCTATTCTGTTAGGGTTCCTTTCTGACTTTCATCAAAATCACTTCGAACAGGATCTTCATTATTACATACCCAATGATCTATGGGAAGAAGCTATTTCAATTAATCAATATGGAAATGAAATTTTCAATCGAGCTCAATTGCTGATGGAACAAAACAATATAGACCAAAAATATGTCTGGATATGTCATGCTTGTGGGTGGGAAGCTTTTGTAATCCAAGATGATGAATGTACTTGCTACGTTTGTGGTCATAAGGAAGAAGTTGTGGAATGCGAGTATTGCAAAGGGACTTACTATATTAGTGATAGCGATGAAATCTACATCGGCAATGCTAAGGGATTAGATGCCTCAATTAGACTTTGTTTATCCTGTATCAAACATCGCGAAGAGGAAATTGAACGAAGGTCATGGGATCATTAATTATTTTTGTTTTTAGATATCAGGATAATTTAACCTCAAACTGAATAAAATGAACGGTAGTTAATTTTCCCTCCATTGTTTTTCCCTCCGTCTTTCCGTATCTTATTGTGATGATTAAAGTTGCAGTCGGTATTATCGTGAAGGACGGCAAAGCGCTCCTTTGCCAGCGGAAAAAAACAATGCGGTACGGATTGAAGTGGGAATTTCCGGGCGGCAAGGTGGAAAACGGCGAACCGCTGGAAGAATGCCTCCGCCGCGAGCTTGAGGAAGAACTCGGTATCGCCGCGACTATCGGTCCCCTGTACCATCGCCGGCAGTACGAATATCCCGACAGCGGCATCTACGATGTATTCTATTATAAAGTTGAATCATACGCTGGCAATATCAGGAACCGGGTATTTGAACAATGCGAGTGGGCGCCCATCGAATCACTGGTCTCGTACGATATCCTCGAAGGCAACCGCCACGTTATCTCTATGCTAATGGAGGAAAAATGAATTTACAGTTCACCAGGGATATACGCACACGGATTTTGCATTGGTATAAAAGACGGAAGCGCGACCTGCAATGGCGCACGACAACCGACCCGTATGAAATCCTTGTCTCAGAAATCATGCTCCAGCAAACACAGGTGAGCCGCGTGAAAGTGTTGCTCCCTCAATTTTTACAAAAATTTCCCGATATCCATGCGTTAGCTTCCGCGCCGAAGGGGGATGTCCTTCGGGCATGGAAAGGCATGGGCTATAACAACCGCGCTGTCCGGTTGCGTGAAATCGCCCGGATAATTGTCCGGCAATATAATGGAGTAATCCCCGACGATATCGCCGTGCTCAAAACTCTTCCCGGCGTCGGCGAGTATACCTCGCATGCGATTGCGTGTTTCGCGTTCAAACAAAGCGTGCCCGTCGTGGATGTAAATATCAAGCGGGTGCTCTCGCGCATCTACGGAAAAATGAAACATCACGCTGAACTTTTAGACGATAAAAAAATCCACAAAATCGCGGAAGAAATATTGACGTCCGATGCTTACACATGGAATCAGTCGCTCATGGATTTAGGAGCGACCATCTGCACAGCGCATAACCCCCTGTGCCGCAAGTGCTCTGTTAAACAATTATGCGGATCGAAAAAAGTTTTACGGAGAGAAACGCTCAGAAATCTAAAACCCAATAAAACAATTCGCGAACCTGTTTATGCGGGTATTCCGCGCCGGTTCTGGCGCGGCAGGATCGTGGAGGCGCTAAGAAATTTAAATGGTAAAAAATCGATCGGGATGCTGCGGCTTGGTAAAAGAATTAAAAAAGATTTTCATCCGCGGGAACTTCCCTGGCTGCTCGACCTCGTATCACGGTTGGCAAATGATGGTCTTTTGATCAGGAGAGGAAAAGGGCGGAAAACGAGAGTGATGCTGCCGCTCGAATGAAGAGTGCTTCAAAAAAAACTACACTGGATGAGTTAATCTCACTTCATCGGGATAAACGCGGCGCTATCCTCCAACGGTTAGATGAGTTTGCACGGGTACCCCCTGAAGAATATTTTTACGAGTTTTGCTACTGCCTTCTTACGCCCCAATCGAGCGCGGTCAATGCGGCAAAAGCGGTTTCGCTCCTCCGCGCACGTAATTTTATCAACGCGCCGATCGATCCCGAAGAACTGCTCCACCAAAAAGAATTTTATATCAGGTTTCACAAAACAAAAGCCAAACATTTGCTCCATGCGAAAGAGAATTTTCCTATAATTCTCGCAAAAGCAACAAATGGCGGCGCCGGGACTGAAATACGTAAATGGCTGGTGGAGAACGTGAAAGGAATGGGCTGGAAAGAAGCGTCACATTTTCTCAGGAATATCGGGTATAAAGACCTGGCAATACTTGATCGTCACATACTCAAAAATCTTTTGAAGATCGGCGTATTGCGCGCTCTTCCTAAAACACTTACTCCCAAACTTTACGGTCAGATAGAGAAAAAATTTCAATCCTTTTCACGCGAGGCGGGGATTCCGATGGACGAGTTCGACCTGTTATTCTGGAGCATGGAAACGGGGGAGATTTTGAAATAAATCAATTATCCAAATTAACGATCACAACATATAAACATTTTTTAATGTAGTAGCCGGTCACCGACCGGCGAAATAATAATATTTGACGCGCCGATCTGGTGATCGGCTACTACGCTAAGTGAGTTATTCAAACAATCCGGGATCTTGAGAATCAGAATAGCATAAATCATCAATGAAAATTAACTATCAAAAAATTTAAACAATCATGAAAGCATTAGTAATTGGAGCGGGGATGATGGGCAGCGCGCTTGCCTACGATTTTGCCCGCTCACCTGGCGTTCAAAAAATATACCTCGCGGATATCGATGGGCAGAAAGCGAACGAAAAAGCAAAAGCGATCGGCGGCGCAGTTGAAGCAATGAAACTCGATACCGGGTATTACGACGAAGTGATCGCAGCTATGAAAAAAGTCGATGTCGCGGTTGGCGCGACATCGTACACCCACAATTTTTTGCTCGCTAAAGCGGCGATTGAAAGCGGGATTCATTTTTGCGATCTCGGTGGAAACATGGACGTAGTTGATAAACAGCTTACCCTCGACGCTCAAGCAAAAACAGCCAGGGTCTGCATCATCCCGAATTGCGGCTTGGCTCCGGGCATGGCATGCGCAATCGCAGCCGGAGCCGCGGGGCATTTTCAAAAAGTCGACGAAATTCACATCCGCGTTGGCGGGTTGCCGCAGCATCCTGTGCCCCCGCTTAACTATCAGCTCGTGTTCTCGCCAGAAGGGCTCATCAACGAGTATCTTGAACCTGCGGAGATAATCCGGAACGGATCGTTGCAGAAAGTCGAATCGATGATCGATCTTGAGCAATTGAGCTTCCCCCAGCCATTCGAAAAATTAGAAGCATTCAATACATCGGGCGGAATTTCCACCCTTACGCGTATTTTTAAGGGAAAAGTGAAAACGCTCGATTATAAAACGATCCGGTATCCGGGACACTGCGAGAAATTTAAATTGCTGCTTGACCTCGGTTTCGCAGGTTCGGAACCGGTTGCGGTCGGGAATACCCTTATGACGACACGTGAATTTTTTGAAACTCTGCTCATGAAAAAACTTCCCTCCGGCCAACCCGACGTTGTTTTGACGAGGATCGAAGTGAAGGGCGTCCGCGGCAACAAGCGGCAGAGACTTGCGTATGAAATGGTAGATTATTATGATACTGTATCAAAGATGACGTCCATGGCGCGAACAACCTCGTTTCCAACCTCGATCATTGCGCAAATGATCGTCAATGGAACAATCACGGCGCGCGGCGTGCATCCGCCGGAAGAATGCGTGCCGCTGGAACCGTTCATCGCGCAACTCAAAACGCGCAATATCATTTTCCGCGAATCGGTCACAGAATGAAGACGCCGATATTCCAGACCCGTTCATCATTGAATTGAAGGAGACACCATGAAACACCCGTTGGCAGTGGTCATCATATCGAAAGACCCCGAAACACAGCGTGAGATTCACACACGGTTCGATGCGGTGACAAGCTTTCCCCGGTTGAAGCTTCTTACCATCTTCATCAAAGCGTTATTCAAAGGAAAATTTTAAGGAACATCATGGCTGACACATTTTCATTCGATATTGTCTCAAAAGTCGATATGCAGGAAGTCGATAACGCGCTGAACCAGGCGCGCAAGGAAATCATTCAACGGTACGATTTCAAGGGCTCGAAAACTTCCATTGACCTGAACCAGAAAGAGCTGGAGATCGTTCTGATTTCCGATGATGAATTTAAATTGAAATCCGTCGTCGATATCCTCCAGAATAAATTAATCAAGCGGAGCGTTCCGCTGAAAGCGCTTTCCTATGGAAAAATTGAACCGGCGGCAGGCGGCACGGTGCGTCAGGCGATTAAGCTGCAAAACGGAATCGAGAAAGATAACGCCAAACTTATCGTGAAAATGATCAAAGACACTAAGCTGAGAGTGCAAGCGTCGATTATGGAAGACCAGGTGCGCGTCAGCGGGAAAAGCAAAGATGATCTCCAGACCGTGATGAACCTTGTGCGAAACGCCGATCTTGCCTTCGCAACGCAATTCGTCAATTACCGGTAAATCGATGCGCATTCTCCGGATATCTGCTTACGTATTGCTGATCGCGCTCTTCATCGGCGCTGGGCAAAATACAATCCATGTGAATTTTTCAGCAGATCATTCACGGAACACCACCATTGGCGCGTTCGAAAAAAACGGCACGATATACGCGTCGTTAACCGATTTATTGGAAGTCTTCCGGATTCATTCCACGCTTGATGCGAAATATAAAAAACTCACGTTCGAGGGTAAAAAATTAACTCTGCAGGTATCCGCAAATAATCCGTTCATCGTCCTTGTCGACGCCGATAGCGCAACCCATATCATCCAGATGCCTGTGCCGGTGTTGTTCGCGGCAAAATCATTTTTTGTTCCCGTGGAATCGTTCATTCCTCTCTTCAATAATCTTGTCAGCGACGAGATAAAATTCGAACCCGGGAAATGGCAGATCACAATCGAGGGGCATGACAAACATTCGCCGTTCGATATTACCGGAATGAACATCGAAGAAAAAGAGAATGGCACTGTTGTGCGGTTTATCTCGGAGAAACCGCTTAGAAATTCCGAAAGTTTTTCCAAAGAATCAGGCGAAGATACCTGGCTCTACGTTACAGTTGAAGACGCCCGTGTTGATAAGGACGCAATCTCGAAGGTGAAACCCTCCGGAGCGATCAGAGAGATACTTCTTTTTCCCTCGCCTGCATCGACGCAATTCACGTTTAAAATTCACGGTAAAATCTCAAGTGCCGAGTTAGTGCCGGTCGATGGCAGCAACGATCTTCTTCTCGCAATCCATCCGGCGCCGCCTGAACCATCTAAGCCGGAGAAAAAGGGTAACCTCACCGAAACACTTGACCGCGAACGGAGCAGGTGGAAGTTGGATTGCATCGTCATCGACGCGGGACATGGGGGCGATGATCCCGGCGCAATCGGCGTCACAAGAGTACGGGAAAAAGATGTGACACTTCCCATCGCGTTAAAACTTGGCAGACTCATTGAAAAAAATCTTTCCGATGTTAAAGTTGTGTACACAAGAAAGAACGATGAATTTATTGAACTCTACAAACGCGGGCAAATAGCGAACGCCGCCGGGGGTAAATTATTTATCAGCATTCATTGCAATTCCATGCCGCACAAACCAAATCCCGCGCACGGATTTGAAATCTATCTTCTCAGACCGGGTAAAACCGAGAACGCCTTGCGCATTGCCGAACGGGAAAATGCCGTCGTTAAGCTCGAAAAAGATTACGAGAAACGGTACCAGGAGCTCACGGAAGAACATTTCATCCTTCTGACGATGGCGCAGAGCGCCTATGTGAAATACAGCGAGAAGTTTGCCGATATCTGCCAGAAGGAAATGAGCAAACGACTCGATCTGCAAAACAACGGCGTGAAGCAGGCGGGATTTTATGTTCTTGTCGGCGCTTCGATGCCGAATGTATTGGTGGAAACGGCATACCTCTCCAACCGGCATGATGAAAAAATGCTCAAGAGCGGGAAGGGTCAGGACAAAATTGCCGAGGCGATTTTCTCCGGGATAAAACGCTATAAGCAGGAATATGAAAAATCCCTAAGCGAGGGAAAGGAAATGGATTCTTCTAATTAATTGATTATAACCGTAGTAGCCGGTCACCGACCGGCGAGATAGATGCTAATGGTATATATGCCCATCAGGTAACCAGTCAAAACCGTCAGTCGGGTCGGACGCTGTACTTCCGAAGTTCTTTGGACGACGAACGGAAAGTTTACTGCACCACAAGCACCGGTATCTCCAGCGTGTGACGTACTGCAGATATGAAAGTCCACAAGAGAATATCGTCAAGCCAACAAATGTTAAATGTGGAAGGAGAGCTTAAAAACCACATTCCGTCTCTCTTCCCAGCTTGCCCCGGTGGTGTAAGCACCTTTAATTAAATGTGCGTGGTCTAACAGATTCGTAACATAAAACGACGGTTCGAACGAAACGCCTCCTTCGTAGCGAAATGTATGACCAGCGCTGAAATTCAGTATCCAATATGGCGTAGTATGTGCTGCTTGATTAAAATCGAATAATCCTGTTTTGTATTCGAGAACGTTTCCCGGGTACCCATTTGAGAGACCCGACCCATAATCTGCTTCAATATTCATAAACCAATTCTGCGGTTGATAATTAATATCAGCAACAATTGACGCCCTTTGATCATGATCCAAATCTGTGGCAAGTCCATCATCGCTCGGCGCCAGGAACCCGCCTGTCAATGCTCCCGATCCGATAGCATGAATAATGGACGAGTTCAAGTGACCTGAAAAAGGTGTAGCGGGATCACTATAGGAAAACGCCAGTTCTATGCCCGTCGTTTTAACCATTGCAATATTGAAGGGTGTTTTAATTGCGCTTGATCCCAGAGTGGCGTCGTCTGTGAAGGGGTTAGCAACTTTGTGAAAAGCCGCCAGTTTCATTCGGACTCCGAAGGGGAAGCTGCGTGAATAGACTGCCTCGTAAAAATTATCCCGTTCAGGCACTGTTGGTGTTACCCCGGTACTGAAGTTGCTTGCTATTGATCTCAGTGCTTCAGTATTTGTCGGCATGAAGAGTCGTCCAAAGTAAAGGTAGACCGAGCTGTTCTCATCGATAAAAAAATTCCATCGAATTCTAGGACTGACTTGCCGTTGTAACGCGACATCGGGAGCAATGTGTTGATCATAGCGAATACCGCCTATCAGTGAGGTAAAATCAAGCGGTTGCCACTCTGTTTGCGCAAATACGCCGAAATCTGAACCGACGAAATCTGTTACAATTTCTGGTCCTCCATTATTTAATAAATCACGCGTTGTGAAATCTTCTCTTCCCTCTGTATTCGAATAGTTGAATCCGATCTTGTATTTGACGCCATGAGCAATCCTGTTGTCATAAACAGAACGGACGCCGGCCGTTGTGAAAGTTCTATCTTCAAAAAGCCGATAGCTGTGCAGCGTATCAGCTGCGAACCGGAAATTTGGCGGATCAATCTCCCCCGGTGCGTACTCTAATCCTCCCTCACGCGTGTACGCGCCAACAAACAGATTAGATTCATTATCACCGGAAGAACCCAATACGCGAAAATATGAAATCGACTGAAATGCGTTGTTCGTATTTTGAATATCGGAAGCGACCTGAACTTTGGGATCATATGGAACTTGAGTATAGGTTCTGCCGAAATTTAAATTCGCAGTAAGGTAATCAACGTCGCTCAAAATGTAATCAAACTTGCCGAACCAGAAATAGTCGAATCCATGATCGTGGAAGAGGTTCGGAACTGGCGTATCTATGCGATGGTCTGTTTCTTGCCGGGATCCTGAGAGGAAAAAGCCAAGTTTGCCGACGTGATCGCTAACCGACAATGCCTGACCGTTTGAATTCAACGCCCGGAAAGGACCGAGGCGTCCACCGAGGGTATCACCAACTACGGAACTTGAAGGACCGGAAGCAACATCAAGCCCAGGGGAAAATAGCTTCGCCCCATTGAAAACCAGATAACTTCCCACATACGTTGAAGCATCCAGATGGATAGATCCTGTTGGAACACGATTATTGAGGTCGATCACGGCTGACATTTGTCCGCCGTATTCTGCCGGGAAACCGCCGGTTATAAACGTGGCACGGTCAATTACTTTAGGATCGACAACCTCATTGAGTCCCCCAAAGACGCCAAGAGGGACGGGAATACCATCGACGTAATAGGTGAATTCCCCATGTTGACCCCGTATGTGTACTTCACCAGTTGGAGCCCGAGCCGCTCCCATCATGTTTTGTTGAATTAAGGTCGTCATTTGAGCGCTCGGCGGAACATGGTACGTTTCTGACTCAAAGTTCTGATTGCCGGTCTTTGTATCAATATTCGATACGCCGAGTTCTCGCCCGCTAACCACTTCAACTTCCTGCATCTGACTGTTCTGCGGATGAAGATTAATCGAATATATTGTGTGCGCTGGATCTATCAGGATGGAATTTGCGTACGTTTTGTAATCAATGAACCAAGCACTAACCGTATAGGAGCCGACTTGCACATCATGAAGAATGAGTTGTCCGGCGGGATTCGTTACGCCTTCCGCTACAAGTTTTCCCATGCGTCTCAGGACTATATGCGCAAGCTCAATGGGAATCTTCTCATCAGCATCGAGTACTGTAATTCTTACCTGGATGCGCTGCCCGCCGTCAGCGGTCACGTCCTGGGCACAAACCCTGTCGCCCATAACTGGCAACCAGGATATTGCTGCAAAGAGTACAATAAGAATACATTTCATAATATTCATGGGTTGAATTTTTGGCGTAACAAATTTACAGACCAAGAAAGTTTGATGAGTACAAGGGTCTGGAGGCGCATCCTCCTTGTACTACAAGCACCGGGATCGATAATTAGTGGCACTCTTTGGAGATCGAAGCTACGAAAAAAATTCATCGAGTCAGCGATAACGGGACAAGCAGTCACAACTTCTTACTTGCTCCCCCCACTTCATATTTGACGTTTCACTCAGCGGCGCAATCCGGCTTTCAGAAGAAGCACCGGAACATTGACGCTATGCCGCACTTTTGTCACCGTCGTTCCTAGAAACAGATCTGCGAGAAAGCGATGGCCGTGGGTGGTCATTGCAATGAGGTCGCAGCCATTTTTCTGAACCCATTTCACTATTTCCTCGGCGGGTTCGCCAAAGGCAAGCTCAGCTTCTGCCTGTATGCCGCATTCCAGAAACTCCGTTCGAATTTTTTCGAGATAATCTTTGTCTTCAGTGATTTCGGGGCTGACTGCCTCAGAACCGAATTTACGGGCTGCCCAGCCATCGGCGACATGCAGCAGAACCACACGGCCCTGCGCAAACCGGGCAACTTGCTTGATATGGTCCACGATCACCCTATCTGTTTGGGTGCCGTCTAATGTTACAAGAATGGTTCGATACATAGTCTTTCTTCCTTGTCGTTATGAACCTCATCCGCCGGTGATGACATGCCATGCGGCTTTCAGAGAGTCCGGTAAACCGAAAATATCCATTGCGGTAATGAGAAGAGCGCTCCCCCAGCCCGCCGCTATGAGAAATAATCCGTTTTTCCATTTCCCCATCCGTTTGCGCGAGCTGGTAAAATGGAGCAGGGGATACATTGAGAAGGGTAGCTGCAATGCCAGTATGACTTGACTGAGCGTGAGGAGATCGGTAACACTGCTATCGCCTCTCAAGCCAATAATGAAAACCGCGGGTAAAATTGCGAGAGTCCGCGTAATAAGCCGCCGCACCCAGGGTTTAATCCGCCAATGCATGAAACCTTCCATCACAACCTGCCCCGCAAGCGTTCCGGTAATAGTGCTGCTTTGTCCGCTCGCGAGGAGCGCCACTGCAAACAGTGTGCTGGCGGCTGTTGTCCCCAGGAGCGGCGCAAGCGTCAGGTAAGCGACCCGGATCCAATCGCTCTCCGCGCCAAGTACGACAACATGTCCGCCTGCAGCCGTAACACTGTTCTTGCCGTAGAACACCAACGCTGCCAGCACGAGAATAGCGGCATTCACGAAGAAGGCGATGCTCAATGCGACCACCGAGTCGATGGTATTGAATTGCACTGCACGGCGCATCGAAGCTTCGTCCTTTTGAAATTTGCGGCTCTGCACAAGCGCCGAATGCAAATAGAGATTATGGGGCATTACTGTGGCGCCGATGATGCCAATCGCGATATAAATCATTCCCGCGCGCCCAAGACTTGGCGATATAAGCGCGCTTCCCATCTCAAGAAAGTTCGGCTGGGTTTGCGGCAGGATAAAAATCTCGATGAAGTAACATACGCCGATGGTTGTGATGAGGAGGAAGACAACGGCTTCGATGGTGCGTATTCCGAACCGCTGTAATGCGAGAAGGAGCAGCACGTCGACGCCGGTGATGATCACCGCCCACAGAATAGGAATGTGAAACATCAGGTTAAGGGCGACGGCGCTGCCGAGAACCTCCGCCAGATCGCAAGCTCCGATCGCAATCTCGGAAAACAGCCAGTTAGGCCATCGGGTCCAGCCCGGGTACCAATCGCGGCAACACTGGGCAAGATCCTTGCCGGTCACCACGCCAAGACGGGCGGCGATAACCTGCATGAAGATCGCCATCAAGCTTGCAAGACCCACCACCCAGAGCAACGCGTACTTGAACTGCGCTCCTCCTTGCAAATCGGTTCCCCAATTGCCGGGGTCCATATAGCCGACGCTGACAAGAAGCGCAGGCCCTACAAATGCTTTCCAGTTCAGCCAGAATCCTGCCCGATGCGGAACCGCAACGGTGCTGTGAACTCCTTCCAATGATAGGTGGTTCGCGTGCGTGTCTATCGACGCCGATTTATGTATATCATTCGGGATCAAGGAATCGGGCGGCTCATCTTTCACGCTTCCACCGTCTGCACAAAAATCGACTGCGCCAGTTTCTCGCTCAACGGCACTTCTTTCCCGTCGATCTTAACAATCACCGACCCGTCAAATTGAATTTTTTGAATTATTTCAACTCTCTTGTTAAGACCGAGTCCGAGTTTCGTCATATACTTCAATATCTCCGGGTTTCCATCTTTCACACGGAGGACGACTCCCCTTTCTCCTTCGGTGCATTCGGATAAATTTTTGTACCTGAGCTCGACAAGATCGCCGTCCGGCGTGGGGATGGGATCGCCATGCGGATCGACTTTGGGGTAGCCAAGCGCCTGATCGATTCGCGATTCGAGATCGTCCGACGTTACATGTTCGAGGATTTCCGCTTCATTGTGGATTTCATCCCAGGTGTAGCCGAGAAATTGCACGAGAAACATTTCCCACAAGCGGTGTCTGCGAACCAGCTTTAAGGCAAGCCGTCTTCCAGCAGTAGTAAGCGTTACTCCCTGGTATCGCTCATAATTGATAAACCGTTTCTGTGAAAGTTTCTTCATCATATCGGTCACCGATCCATCCCCAATACCGAGATGTTTCGCCAGAACAGAAGTTGCTACGCTTTCATTCTCCTTTTGGAGAAAATAAATGCCTTTTATGTAATCTTCTTCAGATTGAGTTTGCATCATTTATTTAATAAGTTTAGGCATACCTAAATATATGTTTTGGCGTAACGAAAAGCAAATTAGTCGCGTGCCTCGTAGTTGGAATTTATGACTCGAGTTTATTTTTTTAACAATAAAATGGTGAAATTATCTTATTCATTCTTAACCTTAGCCAAACCTGTTGATAATATGATGGATAGTTCAGGTATGGAAAGAGTCTATATTATATAGCTAAGATCATAAAAAACAAGTGCTAAAATTGAGAGAATTGACATTTCACGAATAATATCTTTTAAATTTTTCTAATGCGACATTGATTGATGATTATTTTAAATAAATGTATGGATTTCATGCCATTATCAATATCTAAACCTGTGATCTGAATCACGGATTACATCTATCGAATTTGTTTACTTATACTTAACGCCGGTTCACCTCATCCGGGGCACTATTGTTGAAATCGTTATTGTTTAAAATATTGTATATTATTACTACTTCTCCTTGGTAATACTACAGATGTTAGTTTCGGCAATTCAAAATTTAATTCTTCAACTCATTCACTTTCATGATACGGGGAGTATTCTATGAAAAATTTTTACAGTACAATCCTGTTGTTGCTATGCCTGATCGTTGCCGGGATAACAACGGCGAGTTCACAGGTAAAATTAGATTCGGGCTTGGTCGCATCCTATCCGTTCACCGGTAATGCATCCGATTCAAGCGGCAATAGCAATAACGGCGCCGTGTTTGGCGCAACGCTCACCTTCGACCGGTTCGGTAACGCGAACCGGGCATACTCTTTCGATGGCGTCGGTAATTATATTCAGGTCCCCCATAATGTGAGTCTGAACCTGACAAACGATCTCACCATTTCGACATGGGTTAAATCGATTGCTCCCTCAAACAATTATCACACGATAATTGCCAAACGCGACGAATCGATCGGTAGTATTTATCCGTGGAGCGTAGGGATTTCCTATGTTGCGGGTGTATCAGGAACCGAATATAAAAAAGTTGTTTTCGGATTGAAAGACAGTCTCGGACAAACCTTTTATCATTTTTCCGGCGATACCATTCATCAAAATGCATGGGAACATATTCTGGTAATAGTAAGAAATGACACCAGTTTGATTTATTTAAACGGCGTTCTTGATAGCGCGCTGGCAATAACCATTCCTAGATCCACCAATACCGTTCCGGTCAATATCGGCTGGAATAAAGTCGTTGGAGCGGAACAGATGTACGGCGCTCTTGACGATATCCGGCTTTATAACCGCGCGCTCGTCGATACAGAAATCCAGGCGCTGTATAAAGCAGGCGTCACAACCGATACCACGACGACATGGAAATTGAAACTGACCGCGTTCACAAGTTCGACGACCGCCAACAATAATTTTCTTGGCGTCGCGAAATCGGCAAATGACGGCTTCGATCCCTCGTACGATCTGCCCGAAGCTCCCCAGCCGCCGGGAAATTTCATCCAGCTCTATTTCCCGCACCCGGAATGGAACCAGCCGATCGGCAATAACTTTGCCGATGATATCCGCGCTGAACACGCCATAGGCGATACCGTGATTCACTGGCAGTTCGACGTCAACACTGACCTTGCCGATTCATTGATTACGATTAATTTTACATCCGACGGCAGGATACCGGGCAGGTTTGGAGTATTGCTTAAAGATCTCACTGCCGGAACGCGAAAAAATCTTAAAAGCGCCGGTATGACCTACAGTTACAATTCAGGCGCCGGTGGAGTTCGGCATTTCGATATAATGGTTGGCGATAGCACGCCGCCTGTGGTCACTGTTCTGAAACCTAATGGCGGCGAGATCATCCGCGCGAATAGCTCTTACAACCTCAACTGGAGTAACACCGATCGCACAGGCATCGATTCTATTATAGTGTATACCTCTCTGGATACCGGGCATAGCTATCAACCGCTGACCACCCTGCACGGATTGAATACGTCTTACACCTGGCTAACGCCCGCAGCGTATCTCCGTAGCAGCGGCAGCATCAGAGTTACAGCATTCGATTCGATGGGCAATAGCGCCAGCGCTGTCAGCGCTCATACTTTCACCCTGGTTGGTGATAGTATCGCAAACAACTTTAGCGCCGGTTGGAATCTCCTCGGCACTGCATTAAAACCATCAAATCCCACGCTCGCGGGAACATTCGGCGATAATATCCACGAAGCATATTACGTCTATGATTATTCGCCGGCAAACGGTTACAACATCCCGGATTCGGTATCGCAGGGTCATGGATACTGGCTGGGATTGCTGCACAATTTTATGGTCGATGTGAAAGGATTAGCAATTACCGATTCAAACGTTATTGCGCTGCCGGTTGGATTCGGCATCATCTCCGATCCCCTTGTTGTTCCGGTGTCAAAAAGTTATCTTCGCTTTCGGAGGGCGGGATTAACCGTCCCGTACGATACGGCGATCGCCAACGGATGGATAACAACGGGAATTCAAAAATATGATCCGGTATCGCAGAATTACCAATCCGTCGATACAGTATACCCCTGGGGCGGATACTGGCTCGGCACACTGCAATCCGGCGTCAGTCTCGTTGTCAGTCCTCCTCCCGGCAATATTGTTCCGCTCCCGAAACCGCAGATCTCCCCGAGCTCCCCAACCGATTGGCAGGTCAATATCATAGCATCGACGTCAACATGCGCCGATCAATCGTTATATTTCGGTGTTAAATCCGACGCAACCGACGGGTTCGACGTGCGTTATGATCAACCGAAACCACCTGCTCCCCCCGGGGGGAAATATATTCAGGAATATTTCAATCACCCTGATTGGGCGCCGATCCTCGGTGCAAAATTTGACACGGATATAAAATCACCGAAGACATTTTCATGGATATTTACCGTTGCACCTTCGGAAAACTCGGATATTACCTTATCGTGGGATCTAAATAAACTTAAAGCAACAGTTCCGGATAGCATCCAATTGCAATTAACAGATAACCTCACAGGAACGGCGTTAGATATGAAGATCACCGGCAGTTATCTGTTCACCACCGCCAATCCCCGGCAATTCACCATCAACGGAACGACATTAGGCGTTCTCCCGGGCAAAGAACTCCCGAAACAATTTGCCCTGTTGCAGAATTATCCCAATCCGTTCAATCCCGGAACGATTATCCGCTACCAGCTTCCCAGCGCTACGCATGTCACACTCACGGTGTATAATATGCTGGGCCAGGAGATTTCCAGGCTTGTCGACGCCCAGCAGGAACCCGGCAGCAAGAGCGTAAAATTCGAAATGGCAAATATCCCGAGCGGCGTCTATATCTACCGGCTCAACGCGGGATCCTACACAGATGTAAAGAAAATGATTTTTATGAAGTGACCTGCGTATTTAGTAACGCACCGGTATTCTTTGACTGCTTCACACGCAGATTCAATCTGATAGAACTATAAGAAAACGATGAACTGATCAGGTTCTCGAGAAAGAGCCTGATCGTTTCTTCATCAAATTATCGATGTTAATTTGATAGGCTATGAGGCGGCATCCCAAATAATATAAATTTGTCTTATTTTGTTCCACATACAATTTTTCTTATTTTATTTTCAACTTTTTATTACGATAATACATAAAACAAGCATTACAAAGGAGTTAGCGAGCTCATGGATCGGTCAAAATACGGTTTGGAAATGTATGGATTGGAGAACAACGGACCCGAATACTGGAATCTTGCCACGCCGGGGCTGGTGGAGGAAGCGGTCAAACGCCGCGAGGCGGTGCTCTCGCATCGGGGTCCGTTAGTCGCCCGCACAGGTCATCATACCGGCAGATCGCCAAACGATAAATTTATCGTCAAAGAACCGTCAAGCGAGGGAAAAGTCTGGTGGGGTAAAGTGAACCGCCCGATCGACCCCGATAAATTCAAAAACCTCTATAATCGCATGCTCTCGTTCTGGCAGACGCGAGAACTGTTTATCCAGGATTGTTACGCCGGCGCCGATCCGCGCTACCGGCTCGCCCTCCGCGTCATCACGCAAACCGCCTGGCATAATTTGTTCTCCCGCAATCTTTTTATCAAAACCGACCGCAACGAGTTGAAAAATCACAAACCCGAATTCACCATTTTCGACGCGCCGAGCTTTCACGCGATTCCGGAGATCGACGGCACAAACTCCGAGATTTGCATCATCATAGATTTTTCCAAACGGATAGTCCTCATCGGCGGAACAAGTTACGCGGGCGAAATCAAAAAATCGGTGTTCACCATCATGAATTATCTCCTCCCGCTCAAACAGGTTTTCCCCATGCATTGTTCTGCGAACATCGGCGCAAACGGGGACGCGGCTGTATTTTTCGGTCTTTCAGGCACGGGGAAAACAACGCTCTCCGCCGATCCATCAAGAAGACTTATCGGCGATGATGAACACGGTTGGAGCGACCATGGCGTCTTTAACTTCGAAGGGGGCTGTTACGCAAAAGTGATCCGGTTATCGCCTGAAGCGGAACCGGAAATCTATCAAACGACGAAACGCTTCGGTACTGTGCTGGAAAATGTGAAAATAAATTACAACACCCGCCATCTCGATCTTGACGACGCATCGTTCACGGAGAACACGCGCGCAGCTTACCCGCTCAGTTTTATCGAACATGCGGAACCATCAGGTATGGGAGGTCATCCGAATAATATTATCATGCTCACCGCAGATGCATTCGGCGTGCTGCCGCCAATCTCAAAACTTACTCCCGACCAGGCGATGTATCATTTCATTTCGGGATATACGGCGAAAGTAGCAGGGACCGAAAAAGGGGTTGGCAGCGAGCCGCAGGCAACGTTCAGCACCTGTTTCGGAGCGCCGTTCATGGTGCATCATCCCACGGTGTATGCAGAAATGCTGCGTGAAAAAATTTCAAGGCATAAAGCCGCCTGCTGGTTGGTGAACACCGGCTGGACCGGGGGAGCATTTGGAACGGGCAGCAGGATGAAAATCGGTCACACCCGTGCAATGATCGCCGCCATCCTCAATGGTTCGGTCTCAAATGTCCCAACCACAACCGATCCGATTTTCGGATTGCAAATCCCGCAATGCGTCGATAGCGTTCCAAAAGAAGTGCTCAGCCCGCGCGATACGTGGAGTGATAAACACGCGTACGACGAAAAGGCAAATGACCTTGCGGGTCGATTTCATAAAAACTTTGAGCAATATGCCGACCAGGCGTCTGAAGCTGTGAAAGCAGCGGCTCCCAGGGCGGGGCGATAACAAAGAATGAACGCAATTCGATTCCATGCTTTCGGCAATGCAGATGTTTTGAAATACGAAAAAATCGAAAAACCTGTTCTTACCGGCGGGGAAGTTCTCATCCGGATGAAAGCGGCGGCGTTAAATCATCTCGACGTTTTTATCAGGAGCGGCGAGAGAGAGAAGAATATCCCTCTGCCTCATGTTCCCGGTTCCGATGGCGCCGGCGTCATTGAAGAAATAGGATCGTCGGGTACGTCCTTTAAAAAAGGCGACCGGGTGCTGATTTCTCCCGGTATCGGCTGCGGAAATTGTTCATTCTGCCTTGGCGGGAGGGAAAACATGTGCGCGCGTTACCACGTGCTCGGAACTCTGGAAGATGGCACGTATGCGGAGTATGTAAAACTTCCATTTCGCAATATACTCCCAATGCCCGAAAAAATGTCGTTCCAGGAAGGTGCGGCGTTCCCACTGGTGTTTCTTACCGCTTGGCATATGCTTATCGCCCTCGCAAAAATTAAAGAAGGAGAGACAGTGCTCGTGCATGGGGGAGGAAGCGGCGTCGGCACTGCGGCAATCCAGATAGTCAAACTCTTCAAAGGACGCGTCATCACGACCGCCGGTTCCGATGAGAAATTATCCCTCGCAAAAAAGCTCGGTGCGGATGAAGTGATCAACTACCGGGAGAAAAACTTTATCGAGGAAGCGCGCCGGATGACGGATAAGCAAGGCGTCGATGTGGTTTTCGAACATACCGGCGGAGAAATTTTCGAAAAGAGCATTAAGATTATGAAAAAAGGGGGACGGCTGGTAACATGCGGTTCCACAACAAATTATCTGGCAACGACGGATCTCCGGTATCTTTTCTCCAAACAGCTTACGCTGTACGGTTCGTTTATGGGAACGAAAGAAGAACTCGTGAAAACGCTTTATTATTATGATCTTGGGATCCTAAAACCCGTGATCGGCTCCGAATTTCCGCTAGCCAAAGCCGCTGACGCTCATCGGCGCATGGAGCAGCGTTTGAATATTGGAAAAATTGTTCTCACGATATGATTACCTTCAGCGACATCGAGGATGCGTACCGCATACTCAAACCTGTTGTGCATAAAACTCCCCTGCTTTCATCACGAACGTTGAATGGTACCTCGGCGAATGAAATCTATTTTAAAGCGGAAAACTTCCAGCGGGTTGGCGCGTTTAAATTCCGCGGCGCCTACAACAAAATTGCATCATTAACTGAAGACCAGCGAAAACGAGGAGTGATCGCTCACTCATCGGGAAACCACGCACAGGGAGTTGCACTCGCCGCCAAACTTTTCGGCATCAAAGCAGTCATTGTTATGCCGCAAAATTCCGTCTCAAGTAAAATCGAAGCGACAAAAGAGTATGGCGCGGAAGTTGTATTTTGCGGTACAACCATTAACGACAGGGAACGTAAGACAAACGAACTTATTTCCGCGCACGGTTATACCCTCATCCACCCATTTCACGATGAAAAAATTATCTGCGGTCAGGGAACAGTCGTTCTTGAAATTTTCAAGGAGATGCAAGACCTCGATTACCTGTTCGTGCCAATTGGCGGCGGCGGATTGATCGCCGGCTGCGCGATTGCGGCAAAAAATCTTTTTCCTGCCGTGAAGGTGATCGGTGTGGAAACGGAAGGGGCTAACGATTGCTGGCGATCCATCCGCGCAGGAAAGATTATATCGCTCGCTTCAGTTAATACCATTGCCGATGGGATGCGGACGAACGCCGTTGGCGCGATGAATTTCGGCATCATCCAAAAATATGTCGACGACGTTATTACCGTCAGTGACGACGATCTCTATCCGATGATGAAATATTTTATCGAGCGGATGAAAATTATCGTGGAGCCGACCGGCGCCGTCGCACCCGCCGCTGCCATGAAAAATGCCATGGGCATACGGGGCAAAAAAATCTGCGCGGTCATCAGCGGGGGGAATATCGATCCTGCGCTGTTGAAAAAAATCTTTTGATCCCCTCTCCAGCCGGACGTACCAGACGCCGGAACAGCCGTATTAGCATCCAATCATTTATTGCCTGAAAGCCGTTGTATCTAAAGAAGATATGGCGTTTATCAGCACGTTCATTATCGGGAACTCGTATTACCATTGCCTCGTTATTCATACATCAGGAATAACCCTCAACAATTTTTATAACATGAGTGAAAGGAGTTTTTATGTATATCATCCGAGACGTGATGCACTGCAAGCCCGGCATGGTGAAAGATCTTGTGCAGCGATTTAAAGAGGCGAATACCCAGATGAAAAAAGTCGGGTACAAAGGCGAAGTCCGCATCATGACCGATGTAAGCGGCGAACGGTACTGGACAGCCGTGATGGAAGTGGAGACCGATAATCTCGAAAAATATCAGGAGATGATCAACAAATCGATGGCGGACGCGAAATTCGCGAAATCATTTGCCGAATATCATAAGTTTGTCGATTCGGGCCACCGGGAAATTTATAAAGTGGAAGGGTGAACTCGACTGGAGACGGTAAAACAAAAAAACCTGAGACATGTTGTTTCAGGTTTTTTTTTAGAGGTTACCATCCAGATAATTTAAAATATTCAATTTTTCTAATACCTCAGCATTTGAATTTATATCTTCCTCAGCGCCTGCTTAAAATCGTTGATAAGATCTTCGACCGCTTCCAATCCGACGGAAATACGGATCATCCCGGGCGAGACGCCGTGGCGCTGCAATTCGTCCGCGCCCATGTTCACATGGGAGGAATAAACCGGAATGCTTACCAGCGTTTCCACGCCGCCAAGCGACATCGCATTGACCGCAACGCGCAGACTATCCGCCACTTTCATAGCGGCTTTCACGCCGCCCTTCACCTCGATAGTCACCATCCCGCCGAATCCGCTCATCTGTTTTTTCGCCAGCTTGTGCTGCCGGAACGAGGGCAATCCCGGGTAGAGCACCTGCACGACTTTGGGATGTTTTTCCAGGGTTTTCGCGAGCGCCAGGGCATTTTCATTGTGGCGGGTCATCCGCATCTCAAAGGTTTTTAAGCTCCTCAGCAGGAGGAACGCCGCAAACGGATCGGCGCACCCGCCGAGATGCTTCGCAATTCCCTTGATTTTTTGCAGTATGCTCTTCGGACCGATCACGACTCCGCCCATCAGATCGGTATGCCCGCCCAAATATTTGGTCGTGCTTTCCACGATAAGATCAACTCCGTACTCGAACGGTTTTTGATTGAGGATGGTCGCGAACGTGTTATCAATAACGATGGTAATTTTTGTCCCGAACTCCTTCTCGGCGTTCCTTGTGAGTTTCACCAATTTGGCGATATCGACAATCCTGAGCGTGGGATTGGTGGGCGATTCCAGGTACACCACTTTTGTTTTCGGCGTTATAAGATAAAGCAATTCCTCCAGCGCGTCCTGATCGACATATTTCGTGTTCACGCCGAATTGCGGCAGGGTATCCCGGAAGAAACGGTACGTACCGCCGTACAGGGCGGGCGTGCTCACAATCTCGTCGCCGCTTCCGCATAATGCCATGATAGTGGAAGAAATTGCAGCCATGCCGGAGGAAAACAACCCCGCGACTTCGCCGCCTTCCATCAGGGCAAGACGGTCTTCCGCTTCCTTCACCGTGGGGTTGTGATACCGCGTATAGACATAAACCGATTCATCCCCTTTCGAATACCGGACCGCGTCGTTGGAGTTTTCGAAGCGGTACGTTGTGGTCTGGTAGATCGGATATGTTACGGGACCCCGGAACGCCTGCAGATTATTTCCGTGAATCGCTCTTGTCGCGAGCGACAGGGAAGATTTTTTGCCGGATTTTTTAGAGGTTTTCATAAATGTATTCTTTCTCATGTTGTTATTATACTTTTTTATCTTGCGCAGGTTTGCGCCCTGCCACCATCGATGCTGAAACTGCCGCCGGTGATCCATCCCGCGGCGTCGGAAGCGAGAAACAGGATCAGCTCCGCGGCATCTTCGGGATCGCCGACCCTGCCGAGCGGGTGCGTGGTTTTGCTGTGTTCAAGAAATTTCTGATACTGATCTTCCGCCATCCCGCTGGTGCGGTGGAGGTTTGTGCGGATGACGCCGGGATCGATTGCGTTCACGCGCACCCCTTTGGGTCCCAGCTCAAGCGCGGCGCAATGGGTAAGCTGGTCAACTCCCGCTTTGCTCACGCAATACGCCATCACGTTCGGGAACGAACGTACACCCGTCACGCTCGAAACATTGACGATATTTCCTTTTCGTTCGATGATCCGCGGGAGGCAGAGCTGCGTCAAACGGAACAACGAACGCAGGTTGACGTCCATCATGTAATCCCATTGTTCCAGCGAAGTATTTTCGAGAGTGCCGTTGCCGATAATGCCCGCCGCGTTGATGAGAATATCTATCCCCCCGAACCGGTCAATGGCGCTGTTGACGATATTCTGGCGGTCGGGTTCCTGGGTGACGTCTGCGGGGACAATTTCGACATTATTGGGCGAGATGTATCCCGCAACGTTGCGCAATTCTTTTTCCCTTCGCGCCACGATAACGACGTTTGCGCCGCGTTTTGCAGCGAGCAGCGCCGTCGCTTTGCCGATACCGCTCGACGCGCCGGTTACGATCATGACTTTATTTTTAAATTCATTCATATATTATTTTCATGTAATTCTTGTGCTTAAATACACTTGTGTTTAACGAGATTGCGAGCTTGTGAGTACCGTCATTGCGATCCCGACCGCAGTCGGGAGTAGCAATCTCCTTATATCGATGCCAATTGCAAAAATTTGAATATAGTTTAAAGCCCGAAGCGAAGTTTTCAGAGAGTCTATTTTTCTCGTTCTTGCTTATTGTTTATATTTCTTTTCTTGAACGAAATAAATTTCGTTCAACCCTAAAAACAATATTTCATTGTCAATTCACTTCAACAACTTCCCGTGCACGGCAAAAAATTGCGTCAAACATCGGTTCGGTCAATTTACCGGTGAATGTATTTTGCTGGCTGGGATGATACGATGCGATCAATAGTTGCCGCTCGTTCAATCTCGTTTCGACGCCATGTCCAAATTTAACCTGCCGCTGTAACTCCGTCATCCCCGATTGTTTATACGCGGCGAAAATAGTATCGCAGGCAATTTTCCCCAACCCGACGATAACGCTGATATTTTTTAAGTACTGTAATTCCTTGAGGAAATACGGTCTGCAATTGTGAAGTTCATCGGGCAGCGGTTTATTTGCCGGAGGAGCGCATCGTACGGATGCTGTAATATAACAATTGTTCAGATGCAATTCATCATCGCGGCAGAGAGAAACCGGCTGCGAGCTGAAACCGGATTTATGCAGCGCGCGGTACATCCACTCGCCGCTCCGGTCGCCGGTAAACATTCTGCCTGTGCGGTTTGCCCCATGAGCGGCAGGCGCCAACCCGACAATTAATACACGGGCAGACGAATCACCGAAGCCCGGCACCGGTTTTCCCCAATATGCCTCATCGCGGAATCGCGCGACCTTGATGCGGGCTATTTCCTCGCGCCATTCAACTAACCGGGAGCAAAGACGGCAGTTGATGATGGTGCGATTGAGGCGCGAGAGTTTTTCGTCGGAAGACAATGGAGAAACCCTTGTGGTTGAAATTAAGAAACCGGGATATTACGTAATTCAATATATTGAAATTTTATTTTAGAAATGTTTATTATTGAATGAGATTTATCTCATTCGGATTTAATAACCGGATTATTTCCATTAGCTGAATAGAGATTAACTACTGAACGAAATAAATCGCGTTCAACGCCAGGACAACATCCCACCCCGCTGGGGCTCTACTGTAATCAGCTTGGTCGCCAGCGATAGACATCACGTCCCTACGCGACTTTTTACAGCTTCTCATACTCAGGGAATAAAACCTGAGAAACTAAACGACCCGTGCGCAGAGTTATGAAAGATTCATCAACAGCGCCAAAGCGGTAATTGCTGCGGTTTCCGTTCTCAGGCGGCGCGCCCCCATGTATAAGGGTTTATATCCGGCGGCGATGCAGGAATCAACTTCTTCGTCGGTGAATCCGCCCTCCGGACCTATGAGCAGGAGAATATTTTCGGCAGTGCCGGGTTGAAGATGTTTTATGCTGCCCGTTTCGCCGGCATGTTCGTGGGCTATTATTTTTAGATCGAATTTTTCATCCGATTTCATGATATCGTTGAGCCGCGTGAGCGGCGTAACTTCCGGCAGGAACGAACGGCACGATTGTTTCATCGCCGCAAGCGCTAATTTTTGCCATCGATCCGTTTTTGCGTGACCGGTGATGACGCGGCGGGTCGTCATGGGAAGGATTTTTGTCACGCCAAGCTCGGTCGCTTTCTCTACAAGGAAATCGAACCGCGATGGATTTTTTAACACTCCCGCGGCGACGGTGATACGAAGGGGTGGCTCGTTATGATCGCGGTACACGGCGGTAATTCTGCCGGAGGCGGTTTTCTTTTTCAGATCCTCCAGAACTGCGTCGTACGCGCATCCCTTTCCATCGACAATGCGGATGGCGTCGCCCGCTTTCTTGCGCATCACATGAACGAGGTGTTTGAACTCGTCATCCCCGATAGTAAACGTATCGCCGGAAATATGTTCGGGGGGACAATAAAAATAATCTACCGTGCTGATCAAACGTTATTCCTGGAGATGATTATTTAAAACAGTGTAGTTCATCAAAACGCTGCGCCAAGATCGACAATAAACTGTCCGCGGTGCACTTCATTGATGGCATACTCCGTCCGCACCACAAGACTATATGGCAGGAGAAAATCGATTCCCGCGCCGTATCCGCCCTCGAAAGAGTTGATCGCAAGCGGTTGTCCTCGGAACCATGCTTCGCCGGCGTCTGCAAACAGGGCAAGTGCGATTGCAAAACGCCAGACGCCGAATTGTTCGGGTAAAAAATCCACCTTGTAATATCTGGGCGCAAAAAGCGCATATCGCACTTCGGTTGACGTCCCCATGATGTTTTCGCCTTCGGTTGTCTGACCATAATGACCGCGGATACGGTACTCATAACCGAAATACACATGATTGTAACTTGGAGACCTGCTGCCAGCCATCACGTTTGTATAGAAGCGGGAGGCGGAAACGAATCCCTCAGTGAGAGGAACAAAGCCCCTGATATCCAATGCGTAGCGGACGTTATCGAGTTCCTTCCCGGGTAATCCATATTTCGTGATGGAAGTTCTCGTGAATACGCCGCTTCCGGGAAATTCCGCCAGGTCGCGGGTGTCGAATGTATAGCCGGCGCCAAAGACAAAAAACCTGTCGGTGCCGCTGCTGGAGATAGTCGCATTTGGAACGCTCTCGGACATCCCCACCACGTCATATTCCGCAGAAAGCGACGCTATGTTATAATTGTTGAACCGTTTTCCCACAGTGTTCGAAAACGCAAAATGGTTTTCATCAAAGTTTGGATATGCCGCAAACTGCTGGCTTTTATTGCTGATCCGGCTATAACCGAGTCGTCCATCATAATTGTATGAGCCAAGATCGTCGAGGAATGGATTACGGTATGAGATCGATCCCCACGGATCGTACCCCACCGCGCCGATAACATAGAGTTTTTCGTCTCTCCCGCGGAAATTATTATGGAGCAGACCCGCGCCGTAAAATGCCTTGTGCCAATCGCCCTCTTTAATCCCGAACACCGGAAACGGAATAATATACCATCGCTCGCGGACATGCACTTCGAGATTTCCTTTTCCCGGTGTGGTGGGGTTCACGCGCATTTCAACCTGCGTGAACAAACCGACGCTGTAAATTCTCGCCTGATCGTATTGGAGGTATTCGGGAGTCATTTGCATACCGGGTTTGAGCGACATTTCCCTGAGTATGACCATATCTTTGGTATGTTCGTTGCCGGAAATGATCACGGAATCGAGGGTTAAGGGAGCATCGAATCCCGAAAGCGTATCACGATGAACTGCGGATGAATCCTGGCTAAACGCGTATTGCATCGGCAGGAAGAATAATCCAAGCAGATATAAAAGACGCAGAGCGCGACTAAAAAAAGTATCCCGAAGCGTACGCTCCGGGATACGTATACCGTACAAACCCAATATCATCATGTTTAGTGTTTTTGTATCATCAATATACGAATATTCAAATTATCCTATTGCCTGTATTTTTTGCAGCGCTTCTTCGGCGGCTGCCTGTTCCGCGTCTTTTTTATTTTTTCCCATCCCCACGCCGTACGGCTTATATTCGAGATACACTTCGATGGTGAAGGTGCGGTCATGATCGGGACCTTCTTCGTGCACCGTAACATACCGCGGAACGCCGAACCCTACTCCCTGGGAATATTCGAGAAGCTGGCTTTTGAAATTCTCATCCTCCATTTTAATTGCTCCACTGTTGATCGCAGTTTGCATTTCCCGTTCCACGAGCCGGCGGGCTTCTTCAAACCCGCCGTCAAGATACACTGCCGCGATGACCGCTTCGAATGCATCGGCTAAAATTTTCTCCGTCCCCCGTTCGCCGAGCCGCGATACGTTGTCGCTCATCAAGATATATTTTTCAAGATGAGTTTGTTTGGAATACACATTGAGGGATTTTCTGTTTACCAGGCGAGAGCGGATTTTTGTCAGATCGCCTTCTTCCGCGCTCGTATGCTGATGAAACAGGTGTTCCGCGACGATGAAATTGAGAATCGAGTCCCCCAGGAATTCCAGGCGCTCGTACGAAATCGAATTACCGGGACCCTGTTCCTGCAGGTATGAACGGTGGGAAAGCGCCTCTGAAAATATCCCGGTGTTTTTGATTTGATACTGCAACGCTTTTCCGAGTTGTTCAAAATCAACTTCGGAGACGGCGTCTGTGCGCCCCCCCGATCCACCCTTGCTGATGAAATCAACAAGACGGCGAAAAAGATTCATAACCTAAATCGTTTAATTATTTGGAAATTTTTTAAAGAGAAGTGAAGCGTTGTGTCCGCCAAAACCGAACGTGTTGCTAATTGCAAAATTAACCCGTTTTTTAATCGATTTGAGAGGGATGTAATTCAAATCGCAATCCGGATCAGGTGTTTCATAATTGATGGTTGGAGGCATCTCGTCGTGGTAGGTTGCGAGAATGGCGATGATCGCTTCTACCGCGCCGGCAGCGCCGAGGAGATGACCGGTCATCGATTTTGTCGAGCTGATATGAAGCTTATAGGCATATTCCCCAAAGACCGATTTGATCGCTTCTGTTTCAGATTTATCATTGTATTGCGTTGATGTGCCGTGAGCGTTAATATAATCCACCTCGGTCGGAGCAACATTAGCATCCTGCATACAAAGTCGCATCGATCTGATAGCGCCTTCCCCGCCGGGCGCAGGAGCGGTGATGTGGTATGCATCCGCAGTTAATCCTATGCCGCCCAATTCGGCGTAAATTTGAGCGCCGCGGTTGAGCGCGTGCTGCAGTTCCTCGAGCACAAGCACGCCTCCGCCTTCGCCCATGACGAAACCATCGCGATTAAGATCGAAGGGCCTGCTCGCCTTCTCCGGTTCATCGTTGCGGGTGGAGAGGGCTTTCATGGCGTTAAAACCACCAACCCCCATGGGACAAATGGACGCTTCCGAGCCGCCGGTGAACATCACATCGGCGTCTCCCCGCTGAATCAGCATAAGCGCGTCGGCAATAGCGTGAGAGGAAGTTGCGCACGCCGAAGTTGTCGCGTAATTCGGTCCGCGCGCCTTATACCGCATGGAAATATACCCTGCGGCTATATCGGCGATCATCATCGGCACGAAAAACGGGCTGATGCGCGTGGGTCCGCCTGTTTCATACATAGTCTGCATTTGTTTATGCCATGTCCACATTCCACCGATTCCGGATCCAAAGACAACCCCGATACGATCGCGGTTTTCTTTTTCAAGATCCAGCGCGGAATGATTGACAGCCATCTTGGCGGCGGCAAGCGCGTAATGCGTGAAAGGATCCATCCTGTTCACTTCTTTTTTCTCAAGATAATCGAGAGGATTAAATCCCTTTACTTCGGCGGCAATTTTGGTATCATATTGAGTTACATCGAAGGATGTAATCTTCCCGACCCCGCTTTTTCCGGCGAGAGCGTTCTTCCAAAATTCATCCAGTCCGATGCCGATGGGAGTTACTGCGCCCATACCGGTGACCACGACGCGTCGTTCACGTTGTTTTGATGTACTCATGGTTTCTCCAAAAAATGCTCTGCCGCCGGTGAATGTTCACCGCTGGCATGCAATCGATTCCGGTTAAAACTGCTTTGCTTTGCCGGAGATATAGGTAATTGCGTCGCCGACGGTTGAAATTTTTTCAGCGTCTTCGTCGGGGATTTGCAGATTAAACGCTTTCTCGAACTCCATCACTAATTCGACGGTATCCAGAGAATCCGCGCCGAGGTCGTTGGTAAATGACGCTTCAGGAGTGACCTGGGAAGCTTCAACGCCAAGCTTATTCATAATGATTTCTTTTACTTTTGAATCTACGTCTGCCATACTGTTGTTCCTTTAATTAATGATAAATGAATTCTTTCGCTGTAATAACCGTTGAGCTATAGATTTACTAAATAATTATAACATACCGCCATCGACGCAGAGCACCTGACCGGAGATATAATCCGCTTCGGGGGAAGCAAGGAAACGAACCGCGGCTGCGACATCTTCCGGTTTACCGATGCGTTTCAGTGGAATTGTATCTGCAAGTTTTTTCCGCTGCTCTTCGTTTAATTTTGCCGTCATGGGAGTTTCAATAAATCCGGGCGCGACGGCATTGACCTGGATGTTACGGGATCCGAGTTCTTTAGCAATCGATTTTGTGAATCCGATAATACCCGCTTTCGAAGCGGAGTAATTTGCCTGTCCCGCATTACCCATGATACCCACCACGGACGCAATGCTGATTATTTTACCCGACCGCTGACTCATCATGTGCTTGCTTGCGGCTTTAGTGAAATTAAAGACGCTCTTCAAATTGATATCGAGGACAGCATTCCAATCCTCTTCGCTCATCCTGAGCAGCAAGTTGTCGCGCGTAATCCCGGCATTGTTCACTAGGATATCTATTCGTTGATACTCTTTAACAATCTCATCGATGGTCTTCGCCGCTTGTTCAAAGGAGCGGGCGTCTGCCTGATAGGCAGCGGATGAAACGCCTAATTTCCGCAGTTCGTCCACAGTTTTGTTAATCTCTTCCATCGGCAACACGTCTAAGATCATGACAGAAGCTCCCGCTTCAGCTAAGCTGACTGCGATAGCTTTTCCAATTCCCCTTGATCCGCCAGTTACTAACGCAATTTTTTTATCGAGATTGCCCATCGGTTATCTTATCCTGTAATTAATTTCACAACGTCGTTTATTTTGTCTATACCGCTCGTTTCAAGAGTCGCATTGATTCGTTTATTCAGTCCTTGGAGAACTTTCCCGGGTCCGATCTCTATAAATCTTGTCGCGCCGGCGCCCCCCATGGCTTCAATCGTTTCTTCCCAGCGAACCGGATGATCGATCTGCTCAACAAGGAGCTGCCTTATATCGCTTGCGCTGGATGCCGGTTTTGCCGTCACGTTGGCATAAACCGGAATCTTCGCATCGTTGATAGTAACGCTTTGGAGCGCCTTTTGCAAATTTTCTTTAGCGCTCCGCATTAGCGGAGAGTGAAAAGCGCCGCTAACTATGAGTTCTTTCACGAGTTTCGCGCCCAGTGCTTTGGCAATTTCCATCGCTTTACGCACTCCGGAAACCGAACCGCTAATGACGATCTGCCCTGGCGAGTTATAATTCGCGCATTGAACGATCCCTGCAGCGGAAGCTTCACGGCAGATGTCTTCGAGCTGCGCTTTTTCAATTCCAACGACTGCCGCCATTGTGCCGGGTTGTTTTTCACCCGCCTCTTGCATCAATTCGCCGCGGAGCCGTACAATCGTTAACCCATCTTCAAAGCTCATTGCTCCAGCAAAGACCAGCGCGGAATACTCGCCGAGCGAGTGTCCCGCAGCCATATCAACTTCCTCCGGTTCCATAATCCTGGTTAGGATGATGCTGTGGAGGAAGATCGCCGGCTGGGTATTTTTTGTCTGTTTAAGTTCCTTTTCCGGACCTTCGAAACATATTTTACTCAGTGAAAAACCAAGGATGTCATCTGCTCGTTTGAAGAGTGAACGGGCTTCAGAGTTTTGTTCATAAAGATCTTTACCCATTCCCACATACTGGGAACCCTGACCCGGGAAAATATATGCTGTGCGGGACATCGTTAGCACTTGCCCTGTTGGGGATTGGGATTAGTAATAGCCCACTTCACAAGAATCGCGCCCCATGTATATCCAGCGCCGAAGCTGGAGAGCACCAGGTTATCCCCGCGTTTTATTTTTCCGCATTGATACCATTCCGATAAACAGGAAGGTATTGTGGCAGCGGTGGTATTGCCATAACGGTCGATGTTAATCATCACTTTCGATGGATCCAGTCCCATGCGTTCGCGGCAGGCGTCGATGATTCTGAGATTTGCCTGGTGAGGGACAAGATAGGCGATGTCGCTTGCTTCAAGATTGTTCCTCGTCATAATTTCAGCAGAAGCGTCAGCCATGCCGATTACCGCAACTTTAAAAACGGCTTTGCCATCCTGATAAACAGAATGCATTTTCGCGTCAACGGTCTCATGAGTCGGAGGATTCAAACTGCCGCCTCCTTTCATGTTGAGATATTTTCCGCCACTGCCATCGCAATATAAAACATGGTCGAGCACGCCGATACCGGGATCATCGCTGGGTTCCAGAAGCACTGCGCCTGCTCCATCGCCAAACAGGATACAGGTATTCCTATCGGTATAATCGAGAATGCTGCTCATCTTATCAGCGCCGACAACGATCACTTTTTTATGTGCGCCCGATTCCACTAATTTTGCTCCAACGGTCAACCCGAAAAGAAATCCCGAACATGCAGCCGAAAGGTCAAACCCCCACGCTTTTTTTGCGCCAATCTTCTCCTGGATCACGCATGCGGTCGAGGGAAACATCATATCCGGCGTGACGGAACATACAATGATCACTTCGATATCATCTGCCGCAATTCCCCGGTTCCGGAGAGCCATCTGGATCGCAGGCACACAGAGATCGGAGGTTGCCCCGTTCTCGAGAATGCGCCGTTCGATGATTCCTGTGCGTGTTCGAATCCATTCGTCGGTCGTATCCATCATTTTTTCAAAATCAAAATTTGAAAACACTCTCTCTGGAAAATAATGCCCAACCGCTGTGATCGCTGCGGTAATTTTATTACTGCTGCCGCTCATGACGCCTTACCGAGCGATTCTTGAATACGTTGATTAATATTTTTCTTCACCATTTCTTCTGCTTTTAAAATCATGTTTTTAATTGCTTTCGGGGTTGATTTTCCGTGTCCGACAATTGAAATACCTTTTACGCCCAACACCGGTATTCCGCCATGTTCTTCGTAATCCATGCTCTTAAATACCTGGCGCATTGAGCTACGCATGGCAAGCGCTGTAAGTTTCCTGAAACTATTCTTTGCCGCATACTGAAGGATCGAGCTTTTAAGAAAACGGGGAATGCTTTCCCCGAATTTTAAGAGAATATTTCCAACAAATCCATCTGCGACGACGACCAGGGCTTTCCCCTGGAGAATATCTTTCCCTTCAACATTGCCGATAAAATTCAGCTTGCTTTCTTTTAGAAGCTTGAACGCTTCCTTAACTATTTCGTTCCCCTTGGTATCTTCTTCCCCGACATTGAGCAGACCAACCGTGGGTCGTTCAACTCCTAACATTTCCTGACAATAGATGCTCCCCATGATTCCAAATTCCAGAAGGTGCTGTGGCTTGCAATCGACATTCGCGCCGGCGTCCACCAACAAACAAACGCCTTTTTCTGCGGGTAAAAATGCGCCAATCGTGGGCCGACCGACACCGGCTACCCTGCCGAGTATCAAAGTCGACGCCGACATTACCGCCCCCGTATTTCCAGCGCTGATGAATGCATCGGCTTTTCCTTGATTTTGCAGCGTGATCCCCACTGTAATGGATGAATCTCTTTTTTTCCGGAGGGCATCGGTGGGACTATCGTGCATATCGATAATCTCCGTTGCGTTCACAATCGTGTAATGCAAACCGCTGCTTGTTCGGTTCGCTAAGGATTCTTTTAAAACCTGTTCGGGACCCACCAGGATGACCTCAAACCGGTTATTCGTCTCCCGTAGCGCATCAAGCGCTCCGGCAACAATATTGTTTGGGGCATAATCACCGCCCATTCCATCCACTGCAATGCGGATCTTTGAGCGTTCAGGTTCCGACACGTTACTGGAATGAATTCAGGTACTCAGACAACACGAGCAGCATCATTGCAACATCGGCGCTGTATATTTCCGATCACCCGTGTAATAAAAGCGTGCTATTCTTTAGGGATAATAACGGAGCGCCCGTGGTAAAACCCGCAGTTGGGGCAAGCGCGGTGGAGGAGCTTCCGCTCGTGACAGTTTGGGCATTCGGCGACTGAGGGTTCAACAGCTTTATAGTGTGTGCGTCTCTTCGCGCCGCGTGACTTCGAGTGCCGTCGTTTTGGATTTGGCATTGGTGATTTATCCTTCGTTAATTCTTATAATATTTTTTTCAACTTTTCCCACCGGGGATCAATTTCTTTGATCTCGCGGCATTTACACGACCGGATATTCCGGTTCACTCCGCAGTGCGGACACAATCCTTTGCAGTCTTCGCTGCATAACATCTTCAACGGCACCGCGAGAATAATCGCCTGCCGCACATCATCGGTAATATCGATGCTCATCGTTTCAGGGGTGATGACCCGTATCTCATCCCCGTCATCATCCTTAGAATCAGATTCGTTGTATACAAATACCGTGTTCATCTGATTGGAGAGTGTCTGTTTAAACTCCCCCAGGCACCGGTCGCAAATAAAAATTCCATCGGCAATAATCTTCGATTTAAGATAAAGTTGCCGGCTGCTTTTCTCAAGTTCTACATCAAGAGAAACGGGTGTTTGAAAAGCTTCCTCCAACCCCAAATCCGCAGGCAGAGCATCGAAGTGATACTCGTGAACACCATTAGAAAGCCCTGAAATGCGTATTTTTATTTCTTCGTGATCATTTCTCATAAAAGCTTTCCGTTCCAATGGTCAATACCGCTGGATTCCAAGCATTTTCTTGAAAAAACTATATGAATATAGAGAAAAAAGAGTAGAGAGTCAAGAAAATGTACATTTTGGGGAGTTTTAACCACCCACAGGATTTTGCCATTTGATAACGATATTGTTAATACCCCCTTCAAATCGACTAAAGATAGCACAGCCATTTTTGATAATCACCAATGCATCTATTATATTCTAAAAATCATCTAACCAGACATTGAAAGGAAAAATCCAATGAGAACCCTCATCTTCACAATCATCCTAACCTTTTGGGCCGGAACGCTTTTCGCAGGCGGGATGGATGAGCCAGCATCAATATCCCCCGCGTTTGAAAAGATGAAATCCATGGCAGGAACTTGGAACGGAACGACCGATGACAGCGGTAAAGTCAGCATCAACTACCAGGTCGTATCTTCGGGCAGCGCAGTAATGGAAATGCTGAACGTCGCCCAGGACTCAGCCACCATGATTACCATGTACCATATGAACGGGAAAAATCTTATGATGACGCACTATTGTTCAGCCGGCAACCAGCCGCGCATGAAAGCAGACGGCGCCATGAAAGACCCGAACAAGCTTGCCTTCACGTTTGTCGACGCCACCAATCTTGCCGGTCCTAAAGACGGATATATGAAAAAGCTCGTCCTAACGTTTAAAGACGCCGATCATTTTACCGAGGAATGGACATTCAGTAAAGACGGCGTGATGGGACATCCGAAGGTGTTTAACTTCGAAAGGGTGAAATGAGAAAATTTATCTTATCACTGGATGGTACGTCTACCATGGCTTTTTTCGCAGAAGGGGTAACGAGCCGGCACTTATTCCCGCACCCTTAATCCTTCCCTATCTATTATTACCGGAATATATTTTGAATTTGGAAGATCGGATTGTATTTCATGGAGCATCGTTAAATTTTTATTCGCAGAATCAGGGGCAAGCAATGTGAGTGAACCGCCTTCACCTCCCGCGCCATTAACTTTCCATCCCGGGGAGTCATATTTTTGTGCGATGGAGATAATCTTCAACGCTTCCTTTGAAACAAGATCGGGATGAAGCTGCGATTGCGCTTCAGTATTTCGCCGCATTGCATAGCCGAATTTTTGTAGATCGCCGGTGAGCAGCGCATCCCGTGCGTCAATTGCCGCCAAGCGAAGCTGCCTCAATGGTTCGTATTCCGGTCCTCTCGATTCCACATCCGCGATAACTTTCTCGTGAATAGACGATGAATTGTGCGCAGTGCCGAGACAAATGAGCGCAAGCCGCTCTTCGAGTTCTGAAAAAATCCCCGGCGATATTTTCAGCGGATGAACAATAGCGCGCGAGTATTCTGTTATTTCAATAAAATTGATCCCTCCATAAGCGCAGCAAAGCTGGTCCTGGATTCCGCTTTGTCCCTTCAACAATACGGTTTCCGTTTCGTGGGCTTTGTATGCAATCGATTGTGGGTTTATCGAGCGTGAATGGAATTGTTCCAGAGCGCCGATAAGGGCAACCGCCACCGCCGCCGAAGTCCCAACAGCGCTTCCGGGCGGCGCATGAGATTGTATCTGCACGTCCATCGCAACGGTATGGGGAATGACAGCATGGGTAAGTATTATTCTTACCATGTGAAATCGTTCGTCCGGCTTATCTGTCTTACCGGGAAGATACAGATCGCCTAAAAAGTTAGAATGGATCTTGATATGATATTTCTGACGGTGGCGGGGATACACGCTCAATAGAACTTCAACGCGCGGAGTTACGGCAATATTTACGACAGAACCATATTTTGCAAACCATGTATCCGTCCACCCACCGATATCACAGATGCGGACCGGGGCGGCGGTGTGAATAATGCGCGGGGACGGCTCCCGTTCCTGCATACCGGATGCAGCGTTATCGGTCATGTGAACGGCCGAAAATTACGAGAGGGGGATTGAGAGCGTGTGAAAAGTCTGATTCATCGCTTAAATTATATTCAAAGTTCTGCAATTTGCATCGATATAAGGAGATCGCTACTCCCGACTTCGGTCGGGATCGCGATGACCTTTCACAATATATCGATATTTTTAATCGCGCGGATTCTTTCCAAAACCGGCGGATGCGAATAATTCAACAGAACGTAGAAACGATGAGGCGTCAGGTGCGATAGGTTTTCACGTGAAAGTTTTTTCAATGCTGCGATCATCCATTGTTGCGATCTTGTCGTTTCGACGGCATAACGATCCGCTTCAAATTCATGCTTCCGTGAAATCATCTGGAGAACAATGGATAATATTTCCTCCACGGGCGAATACAACATTCCGAAAAAAAGCAGCCCGGCGTAAATGGACATGGAGGACATATAAAACGCATGGAAAAGCCCCTCGTGACTCACAAAGATCGAGAGCAGGTAAAACATAAAGCCGAGATGCGCAATACTCATTATAATAGATTGCATGATATGCTTCTTTTTATAATGTCCGATTTCATGGGCAAGCACCGCAACTAACTCGTCGGTCGTATGATTACCGATGAGCGTATCGAAGAGCGCAATCCGTTTGTTTTTTCCAAAACCGGTGAAAAAAGCGTTCGTTTTGCTTGATCGCTTTGAACCATCCATGACGAAAATTCCTTTCAATGGAAAACTCACCGATTGAGCATACGAGAGGATGGCATCGAGCAATTCGCCCTCCACCAACGGAGTGAACTTATTAAATAACGGCATGATCCAGGTCGGCGCTATGAATTGAATAAACAGCGAGATAACAGATACAACAATCCAGCAGTACAACCATGCGAGGTTTCCTGCATACATGAAAATGGCGATTACGCCTGCAAGAATGGGACCTCCCAGAACAATGGACAAGAAAAGTCCTTTTAAAAGATCGGTAATGAATGTCTTTACGGTGGTCTTATTAAAACCGAACCGCTCCTCGATTACGAACGTTGAGTAGAGAGAGAACGGCAACGAAAGCAGCGATCGGAAAAGAACAAGGATCCCGATATACAAAACACCGATAAGAATCATGTTCAGATTCCAACCACGAACAATTGTGTCGAGATAATTGAATCCGCCGAGAAACCAAAATAGCAACGTGACTGCCAAATCAAATTCTGATGTTACCATTCCAAAGACGCTCGTGGTTCTTGTGTATTCCTGCGACTTACGATAAGATTTTTCATCAAAGATACCGGCAAATTCCTCCGGCAGCGGATCGTTTACGGTGCTGAGATTTAAGAAGTTCGCGATAAGATCGAGGAGGTTGCTTATGACGAGCGTTGAAAGGATTATAACGGCGTAGATGTTCATGGTCTCCGGTATCCGGAACTAATTCGAATTGAGGTTAATAACAATAATAAGTCGAATGATTTATTTACCTACGTCTTTTTCCGTTTGGTTCAGCGGCAATAGTGAATGAGCCGCGTTGTTTAATATCCGCCGAAGACGTCCCGATCATCACTTCTACTGTTCCCGGCTCCACAACCGGCTTCATCGCCTGGTTGAGAAATTCCAGGGATTGACGATCAAGTGTAAACGACACCGATTTTTTTTCTCCGGGATCGAGCCCCACGCGTTTAAATCCTTTCAACTCTTTCAAGGGACGCGTTACACTTGCAACAGGCGTATGAGTATAAAGCTGAACGATTTCATCGCCGTGCACTTTTCCGGTGTTTTTTACATCAACGGTAATTGTCACTGCTTCGGAAGGCGAAATTTGAGCGGGAGTGATATTCAAATTGGAATACTCAAAGGTTGTGTAGCTCAAACCGAATCCGAAGGGAAATAACGGCTTGCCGGAAGTTGTGACATAATCGTCGCCTCTGCCTGTCGGTTTATGGCTGTAATACAGCGGTTCCTGCCCCACGGTGATCGGAAATGTGATCGGAATTTTTCCTCCCGGAGTATAATCGCCAAATAAAACGTCGGCAATTGCTTTTCCGCCTTCTTCGCCCGCATACCACGATTGAAGGATTGCCGGAACTCCATCGATCCAGTTATTCATGGTGACCGCGCTGCCGGTCATCAAGACAACGACGGTATGCGAATTCACCTTCGCAATTGCTCTGATAAGTTTTTCCTGTGTTTCGCTGAGATCGAGATCTGCGCGGTCTCTTCCCTCGCCTTCAAGAATACCTGCTACAAAAATCGCCGCATCCGAATTTTTCGCGGCGGTCACTGCATCCAGGAAATCATGGTCGACGCCCTCTTGAAAATCCCATCCGAATTTGGCGGCTGCGTCGCCCATATTTTCGTAATATTCAATTTTGACGTCATATTGTTTTCCGGCTTCGAAATCAATCGTAACATAATCCGCAGTTTCCCCGCGGTCGAACCAGCTATCGACAACTAATTTTCCCCCGATGGTAAGACGAACTCCGTCGTCGCTCGATATGCTCAATCGATATCTTCCTGATTGCGCAGGAACAAGTTTGCCGGTCCAACGGATAGAAAATGAATCGGAGTGAACTTTAGCATCGGGCGAGCCGTTCCCCCAATCAAAATTAATCGTCGGATCGAGGCGAACCAAAACCGGAGTTCCTGAAAGCGTGGCGTTGTTGAAATATTCGCCTTTCAGACCGGATAACCCTAATGTGGGATCGGGGCAAATAAGATATTTCGATGGAATCACAGGAAGCGCCAGCGCGCTAAGGTCGCATCCTTTTGCATATTTCAACGTGCAAGCAGCGGCAACTTTATTCCTGACGCCATCCAATACGGTGACGACCTTCATTCCTGTCCCGCTATAACCGCCGAGGCGGATCGCGTCGGCGTTCGGTCCGATAACCGCAATAGATTTTATCCCTTTGTTAAGAGGCAGCGTGGCGTTATCATTTTTCAAAAGCGTCATCGCTTCACGGGCGGCTTGTAATGCAATATGTCTATGTTCAAGATTATCATTCGCCTTATCAGCTGCCAATGTATCGACAAATGGGTTGTCAAAAAGACCGAGACGGAATTTTACAGCCAACACCCTGCGGACTGCATTATCAAGAATTTGAGGTTTAATCAATCCTTTATTGACCGCTTCCAGCAATGGTTTTCCGTAAATATACACGCCGGGCAATTCGACGTCAAGTCCGGCGTCGAGCGCCTGCTGCGCCGTCGCTTTTTGTGTTCCGGCGGTATGATGCATGTCCATGATTCCCCCGACCGATCCATAGTCCGAAACGACGTATCCCTTAAAGCCCCATTCATTCCGTAAGACATCGGTTAAGAGCCAGGGATTTGACGAACACGGCAATCCATCGTAGCTATTATAAGACGCCATGACCGATGTCGCATTCGCTTCCTGGAAACACGCCTTGAAAGGAACAAAATCCACCTCGCGAAGCTTTCGTTCGGATTCCAAAATCGGATAACTATCTCTGCCGCCTTCGCCGACATTATCAACGAAATGTTTCGGAGTGGTAACGATACCGGCTTGCTCAAGCGGCTTGCAAAACGCCACGCCCATCCGGGCGGAGAGATACGGATCTTCTCCGTATGTTTCTTCAACTCTTCCCCAGCGTACGTCGCGCACTACATTGACAACGGGAGAGAGCACCTGCCTGATACCTCTGCTGCGGGTTTCTTCGGCAATAATCCCGGATATTTTTTCCATCAGATCGGGATCCCATGTGCTTGCAAGACCGATTGCCTGCGGAAAGCTTGTCGCACCGGTGCCCACCAAACCATGGAGCGCTTCATCGTGGATGATGATCGGGATTCCCAGCCGGGAGCTGTCAAGTTCGAGCTGCTGCACGCGGTTTGCCTTCGCAGCCGCTTGCCCCGGCGATAAGCGGCGGGTAAATGTCCCTAAACCTCCGATACCGTTTTTGCCGATGATGTGTTTCCCTTCAGGGTCGGTGATCTCGCATTGCAATTGGGCGATTTTCTCCTCCACCGTCATCCGCGAGAGAAGGTCTTTCACCCGCTGCTCTATTGGAAGTTTGGGATTTTTATATCGTGTTCCGGAATTTTTCGTTTGACCGAAGGATGGAAGTAAGAACACTGTGAAAAGAAAAACAGCAATCAGTACAAATCGCAGAGATGTTTTCATGAGGTTCCTTATGTAATGGGACCGTTTAAAAAGAACTGTGTAGAGTCCATTCCCCGAATGGACATTTTAAAATCCGATGTGATCGGAGGATATTTAGTCCGATCAGGGGATCGGACTCTACACTTCCGAACTTTTTGGACGACCCCGATAGTTATGAACTACAACAGAATCATTATTTAATGTCGAGTAACTGAACGTCAAATATTAATGTCGCATTAGCGGGAATTAATCCATTGCCGGCGCCCTCTTCACCATAGCCGAGTTCCGGTGGAATAATGAGTTTGCGCTTGCCGCCTATCTTCATGGTTAGCACTCCCTCATCCCATCCGCGGATGACCTGACCAACGCCGATGGTAAATGAAAATGGCTGTGCCCGGTCAACCGAACTATCGAATTTTTTTCCGTCTGTGAGATAACCGGTGTAATGGACCGTAACTTTCTGCCCTTTCAGGGGAGACGCACCGGCGCCGGCGATGATATCGATATATTCTAAACCGGAATTAGTTGATGTTGGTTGCGCCTGGGTTGAATCGCCGGGATAATTCATGCTTGCTTCCTTTATTATTGTGTCCTTCGGTGGATTTGTTGTTGACGGGGTTGTGGGAGTTGCTGCAGTAGTGTCGGTGGCTTTAGCTGTGTTAGCGATGTTCGAACTTCCCGATGTCGTCGAAGAGCCGGATGATGAACATCCCCAGAACCATACCGCGCAAACCAATATACACATGATGATACGTTTCATTGATATAAGTCTTTCTATTTTGTTGAAGGTATAATGGGTTTTATAAATAAATTACACAATACGAGGGTGCAATTTTTGATGAATTTAGGTATATATTCCATTCTTAATTACAATATACTAATTCAGCGACAATTTTGAAGATTTTCGAACTTTCAAGACCATGGAAATCTACATCTTTGATTGTCTCAAAAATTTAATCCGGCGTTGTAAGCGGGAGGTGTATCTCTTCGTTAAAACCAGAAATCACCAGCTCGATCTCCCTTGATTCCCCGAGAAAATGAACGCGCGCGCGATTGAATTTAAACACTGCCTGCAGGTTTTCCCGGAGTAGGAGTGATCGATTACGCCTTCCCCTGACCTCATCCGGATAAACCACCTCGCCCCGTTCATTCCGCAGATAAATCCGGTCTTCCAGATTAGAGATATCGGGCCTCATCCCTCCGATATTTTCAATCGATATAAGAATCATTAGCGAAACGATCTGATCGGGACCCCGGTACGTATTGCCGCTCTCATCCAGAAAAATATTTCTTGAACCCTCATACGTCATATGAAGGCAATTGCGCGCTTGCCGGTCCACGCTCTCGTTAAATTCCTGCTGGGTCCAGTGGAGCGTGCGCATCTTCCTCATATTATATGCGAGAAGGACTTTGGGGTAGGTTGGTAGCGCGAACACTTGTACATCTGAAATCATCGGGTTCCTTGCAGTATTGCTCATGCAATCGATGAGAATGGCGTTACATTCGGTAACTGTCCAGCTTGCGGTTGGTTTTTTTAATATCTGTACCATGTCAAGTGTTTCCCGTATACTGATGCACCCATATAAATAAATAGCCGCCAAAAACGTGATGAGCCAAACCCATGATTGGCTTGCATACGGTATTCGGCGCTGCGATATGGGTTCGGAAGAAGAGAACATTCTCACCTTGTCATCTCGCGGCTGCTGACGAAGCTCGCCGATTGAGTGATTTTATTAGAATGACGATTTGTTTTAGGGTTGCATTTATGAGCATAATCGCTTGAAACTGTTATAGTTATCGGTGTGGATATTCTGCAAGCGAACCGACCGCACCTCATAAAAATAAAGAAATAATGCTCTGTTGTCAATCCGGGAGCGGTATACTATGAGAATGTGGCGCATGTCACCAGAACCGGACCGAAATATGTTTTTAAAAAATTATTTTGTATGTTTTGTAGGTTCGATCCAAGATGTATTCTGACAAGCGCATAAAACACCCAAGCAAAAAAAGTTAAAACCGATGCCGATACCTGATCTCTTAAAACGAAAATGGCTTGTTATTTTTGTGGGATGGAGTATCTTCGGCTGGCTGATGGGTATCCAGTCGTATGTGCTTCTTGCCCGCGAAGGTCACACGGTTTCGTTCTGGCTGGCGCTTGAACGGGAATTGATCTATGCCTATCTGTGGGCGCTGCTCACGCCCGGAATTCTTTATCTCGGGCGGCATTTTTCCTTCGGTCCAAAAATATGGGTCAAGCACGGATTGTTCCATCTCGCAATGAGTATCATCGTGGCGGTGTTCCATAAATTCAGCTTCCATTTGATTTCCATGTCGCTGGAAGCCACGACTCAAAATCCTTTTTCTTTTCAAAATATTTTTCAGGTGCTGTTTTCGTACATCGATTATGGCGCGATGGTGTACTGGTCTGTGATCCTCCTGGATTTTTCCCTCTCCTATTACCGCCAATCGCGCGAGCATTCGCTCCGGAGCGCGAAGTTAGAAACTCAGTTGATCCAGGCGCAGCTTCAGGCATTAAAAATGCAAATCAAACCGCACTTCCTGTTTAATACGCTGAATGCCATCTCGGTGCTTATCGAGAAAAATCCCGAAAGCGCAAGGCAGATGATTGTGCGGTTAAGCGAATTCCTGCGCATGACGCTTGATCGCGAGCAGAAGGAAGAAGTGACCCTTGCGGAGGAAATGGATTTTCTTGACCTGTATCTCCAGATTGAAAAGATCCGCTTTGAAGACCGGCTTCAGATGAAACTCAATATCGACGAATCTTCACTCAATGCATTTGTACCGACAATGATTCTGCAGCCGCTGGTGGAAAATGCGATGCGGCATGGCGCCGCAAAACAGCGAGAAACAACAACAATTGAAATAACAGCCGAGCGTCAAAACGGTTACATTCGTCTCCGCGTTCAGGATAACGGTCCTGGAACTAAGGGCGCCAACATCACCGAAGGAATCGGATTTACCAATGTTCGCTCGCGGCTTGAACAATATTACGGAGCGCAGCAACAGTTTGAAGCACATGATCTTCCGGAGGGCGGTTTTCTTACAGCTCTTGCTATACCGTATCACACGACGGCATACCGGATCGCGAAATAAACCTTGAACGATTATGCCAAAGATTAAAGCATTAATAGTTGATGACGAGCCGCTGGCGCGCGAAGGAATTAAACAACTTTTGCTGCGCGAGAAAGACATCCAACTCATCGGCGAAAGCGGCGATGGATTTACGGCGATCGAATTGGTTAAAAAACATTTTCCCGATCTTATTTTTCTCGATATCGAACTGCCGGAAATGGATGGATTTGAAATTCTCCAGGAATTGCCCCTCGATCACAATCCCGCGATCATTTTCATAACCGCGTTCAATGAATACGCAGTCGAAGCGTTCAATGTTCACGCTCTCGATTATCTCCTCAAACCCATCGACCCCGAACGATTCAAAAACGCCATCGAGCGTGCGCGGAATAATCTCCGGCTCCATGCGACGTCGGAGATTAATGAAAAATTCTACGATCTTATCATGTCGCTAAAATCGAGGGAAGAACCCGCGCGCCGTCTTCTCATCAAAACGGCGAAAAGAATTTTTTTCGTCGAAATGAAGGAAATCGATTGGGTGCAGGCGGCTGGCGATTATGTGTGGGTTCATACCCGCGGTGAAAAATATCTCATCCGCCAAACGATGAACGACATGGACCACAGTCTCGATCCGGCAACCTTCATACGCATTCACCGATCCACGATTGTGAACATCGACCGGATAAAAGAACTTCAACCGTTATATCGCGGCGATTATGCCGTCGTCCTTCACAACGGGGTAAAACTCACGATGGGAAGAACCTACCGCGAGAAAGTGTTATCAATCCTGAATAAGTAGCTCTCCTTTTCTTCTCTAAACCCGATTTTTCATCGTCATCAGGACTCTGTTCGTCGCATCCTGCATAGTGCTGGTCGCAAAATCCTTGTAATGCGGCCTTTTTTTACATATTTTTTCCTCAAACATACTATCTCAATATCCTAACAAGGTGATTACCGTGCCAAAAAATTTAGTGGTTGTATTGTTCTTCCTGACATTCTTTCCCCTATGTATGTATGGTACAATTATCAGGGTTCCCTCGCAAACACCATCAATTCAAACCGCAATAAATTTTACCGTCGATGGGGATACCGTTCTCGTCGACACGGGGAGGTATGTGGAAAATATTAATTTTCTCGGCAAGAAAATTATCGTGGCGAGCAATTACCTGCTCGATCCGAACCCAGCGTACATTGTAAAAACCATCATCGATGGCAGTGCGCCTGCGAACGCAAACAGAGCAAGCGTTGTGTTATTTATTACCGGCGAAGATTCAACGAGCGTTCTGGAAGGATTCACTCTTACGGGCGGAACCGGCACTCTATGGCAGGATCATCATAATTTTATTTACTATAGGGAAGGGGGAGGAATATTAACCGATTACACCTCCCCCACGATTCGCAACAATCTCATCATCAATAACACGGCGAATAATAGAGCGGGAGTCTCCAGCGCCGGCGGCGGAGGCATACGATGCAGCGACGGGAATCCCCGCATTCTCAACAACATCATCATGCAAAACGATGGACGCTATGGCGGCGGCGTTGTGTTGAACTATACGGGCGCGATCATCAAAAATAATGTCATCGTGAAGAACACCGGAGGACAGGATTACGGCGGCAGCGGCGTCTGGTCGTATGCAAACGGTCCTGCCCCGAAAATTGTCGAGAACAACACCATCGCTGAAAATTCATCCGCGCTTGATGGCGGCGGCGTGAGCATCGGTTCCACCTCCATGACGCTCCGGAATAATATCATCTGGGGAAACACGGCTTCCACAAGCCCGCAGATCAGCATCTCTGCCGGCGGGGCAGCCGTGAGTTATTGCGACGTGCAAGGGGGATATATCGGCGCAGGAGATATAAACGCGGATCCCCTTTTTACCGATACGAGTTACTACTTTTATGCGGGATCGCCATGCAAAGACGCCGGCGATCCGAATCCGCTCTATAATGATGTTGAAGACCCCGCGAATCCCGGTTATGCGTTGTTTCCTTCGATGGGAACATTGCGCAACGATATGGGAGCGTACGGAGGTGGGGGAGCGCTGATGAATATCGCCTTCACGCTGCATAAAGGCGCGCCACGGGTTCCAAAGGCATTGAGCGCCTACAGCGATTACCTGACGCCTGCAAAAATAATGCTGTCATGGATCGACCCTGATTCGACCGTGGGCGGATCGCGCCTGACCAATTTCAAAATCAGAATTTACCGCGACGCGGCGTTCCTTGCCGACGTAGATTCCGGGGAACAAGCGTATGTGGATTCCAATCTCACGCTCCATCAGAAATACACGTATTATTTTCGCGCAATAACATCAACAGATTCCAGCAGTCTGAATTCCGCAAGCGCGTATGCCGGAGGCAGCGGCGTCCCGAATCCGCCAACATCAATTGCGGAAACGGATTCAGTTGCGGGCATTACACTCTGGTGGAAAAATCCGTCAAGACAAACCGATAACACTCCGTTAAACGACATGGCGTTCATCTATATTTATCGCGAGGGGATCGTACTGGATAGCATTGCTCAATCGTCTCCCGATACCGGTCAATTCCGTTCATACTTCGATTCCACCCAGGGGTATCATTATTACCGGCTCTTCACAAAAAATGGCGATGCGCCTGCGCAGTTCAGCGCCCCTTCGGATTCTATCCTGGGATGCGCCGGTTTGATAAAAGGTTTGCATTATGATTTTGAGAACGGCGCCGGTCCCGTGTATCGAACGGGAACATGGGATACCACTTCAAGCATTGCCGATAGCGGGTTATCCTGCATTACCGATTCGCCGCATGGAAATTATGCGCCATCATCGAATACGTATTTTATGACGCCGGCAATTCTCCTCAACCCCGATTATGAAATGCGGTTCAACGACATTGCCATCGTGCGGCCCGGAAATTATTGCATCGTTGAAATCAGCACGAATCACCGCAAGTCGTTTACCACCCTCAAGGCATACAACTGGAATGCCCAGCCGCAGTGGCAGGATGGAACAGCCGACCCGGCCGATTGGGTGCAGGAACGATTGGATCTCTCCGCCTATGCCGGGGATACTGTCGCGTTCCGGTTCCGGCTGATGACCGGCTCCGGCATAACGGCGGACGGTTGGTATATCGATAATCTTAATGTTGCTCCTATTCCACCGGTCACTCTTCCGTTATCGGTGCAGAAAAAATGGAACATGGTTTCGCTTTCCGTGAAAAAATATGACCACAGTTTGGCTTCGGTATTTCCCGGCGCGATTTCCAAGGCGTTTATTTATGATTCGGGTTACGCGCGAACCGATTCCATCTATAACGGTGCGGGGTGCTGGGTAAAATTTTCCGATACCGCCACGATACCGGTGACAGGCCTGGCAATAAAATCGGATACTTTTGCCGTTGTGAAGGGATGGAACATGATCGGCTCCATGACCGATACGATCGATGCGGCGTTGATTACCAGCTCCCCTTCCGGAATTGTGCAGGCGGGATATTTCATTTATGACGGCGGCGGATATGCCCCGTCGCCATTCATCGAGCCGGGCAGAGCATACTGGGTAAAAGTTTCGCGCACAGGTGTTCTCTATCTTTCCCATGCATTGAAGAAACGATAGATCTGTACTGTTCTAGAAACCTTAGATGCCTTTGGCATCTCTAACCACCGTATTTATCCGGAAGGGATAAAACATTTATAGATGATTAGATTAGAAATTTTACGATGCCGGAGGCATCGTATCGCTATGCGCCCGTCCCCTCGATAAAAAACATCAAGACCCCGCCACATGGCGGGTCAGGAGTAGGCAGGATCGTGGTGCCTTTTACACATCCTGTCCGCGATCTGAAGGAGAACCCAAGCCATTGAGACCCCCCAGCCGTAACCTTCAGGTTGCGAATCCCTGCTAATCTCGCAGGCTAAAGCCTGTGCCTACCCATACCATGTATTCATCCTCATAATTCGTCTTTTTAATCGCTTTTTTCCTCAGGGCTTCTTACATTAAATATTGACCAAAAACGAACTTGTGGATAGTGTTTATTTGTTGTATCTATACTATATGCCCAAAATATTGAAAATAGCCATTCTTTTGCCGATCTTCCTCTTCGCCGGAAATTTTTACTGCAGGGCTCAAGGGCAGGATACGGATATTAAATACCGGCTTGCCCAGAGCTACGAACGGAGCGGGGATTACGAAGCCGCAACAAAATTTTATGAAACCATGTACGCTGCAGATTCTACAAATTATATTGTCTTCGATGCGCTGCGGAGAATGTATTTGCAACTGAAGCGGTACGACGACGCTATCACGCTTATCAATAGACGGCTCGCCCTCCAACCGGATGATATCACGCTTCTTTCCCAATTAGGAAGGGTGTATAATCTTAATTCCAACGAAACGAAAGCGGATGAACTCTGGGAGCGGGCAATCGCAAGCTCACCGAAGAGCGAGGCGACGTATCGCGTGGTTTGCAGCGCGATGTTGGAAAGCAGGTTGTTCGATAAGGCGATCAAAATGTACCTGCGCGGCAGAACGGCAATCGGCAACGGCGATTTATTTACGAGCGATCTTGCCTATCTCTATACGATGGTGCTGAATTACACCGAAGCGACGCGCGAGTATTTGAACCTGCTGAAAAATGACGTCATGCAAATGAGTTATGTTCAATCGCGCATTTCCTATTATACCGGCAGGCCAGATGGTCTCGCAGCGGCAACCAAAGTTGTGGAAGAACGCTCCAAACTTGAACCCGATAACATCCTCGTGCTGAGTCTTCTCGGCTGGCTCTACATGGAAGGGAAGAATTTCGATACGTCGTTCGACGTGTTTAAGCAGATCGACGATAAAATGAAAGCGGCCGGGCTCGAAATGGAAAATTTCGGCGAGCGGGCATTGAAGGAACGCGCCTACGCGACCGCGGCGCGAGCGTTCCAGTATGTTATTACAACATACCCCAAGTTCAATATGATGCCGCAGGTGAAATTCGGGTACGCGCGGGCTCTTGAAGAATCCGGCGCAACGCGTGACACGCTGAACCTTTTTGGCGATCAAAATCCTTTTTACGAGAACAGCAAACCCGCGAACGAGGCGCAGCCTGGTTTTACGGGCGCTGTTGCGGAGTATAAAAAAATTGTCGCCGATTATCCCGGAACCGAAATTGCAGCCCGTTCGCTCTTGCAGATTGCGCGGATGATGTATAACCGGTTCGATAATCTCAATGAGGCGCATTCAGCCCTGGAGAACATCCGAACGAAATACGCCGGGTTCATTCCTGTCGTAATGGATGCACAGCTTCTTTCGGGCGACGTCTATCTAACGATGGGCGATCTCGATAAGGCGAAAGGAGCGTACGGATCGGTGCTTGAATTCCGCACCGTAACGAGGGATTTGCAGGATAAAGCGTCATATAATCTCGCGGAATTGTTGTATTTCAACGGCAAATTTTCCGAAGCTATCCTGAAATTTCAGGATTTAACGAAAAACGCATCTGCCGATATTACCAACGACGCGATAGAGATTCTTCTGTTTCTCCAGGAAAATTTGAAAGCAGATTCAGCGGCGCTGAAAGAGTATTCCAAAGCCGACCTCCAGCAGCATCAGCGAAAATATGCGGAAGCGCTGGCGCAATACGAGCTGGTGAAGAAAAATTATCCCACCGCCGGCGTTGTCGATGAAGCATTGATGAATATGGGCGACCTGCTCACCATCATGAAACGGTACCCCGAGGCAGTCGCGAATTACGATACGCTCATAAAAAATTATCCCGAGAGTATCGTTCTTGATAAAGCGATCATGAAAGAAGCCCGTATTTATGCCGCGGGGTTGAACGATAAAGCGAAAGCGATTGCAGCATACGAAGCGCTCTTGCAGCGATTTCCAAATTCTATTTATATCAGCGAAGCGCGAAAACAAATTCGCGAGTTGCGCGGTGATTCTTTATGACGAAAGCGATGGTAACGATGCGAACAATAGCAGTTTTAGTTTTAATTTCTCTGATGGCATGTTCGGGCGTCTATGCGGGCAAAATTCTCATTCCAATGGATCTGAAACAAACCGATCACCTGAAAGCGTACGGCATCGCTTACTGGGCGCTGACCAAGAATATCGACGTCGATTGGCTTCTGAATTACCGCGGCGGATCGTTTATGATCGATGGGTTGGATATTGTTTCATCCGAATGCAGGATTCGGGGCGTCATGTTTGAAGAAGAACCGGGTTCCCAAGCCGCTCAGATTTATGCCGATGTGCAGGCGGAAAATACCAATATGGATGTTGTCCGGCTGGAAAAAGCGCCAAAGATCGCCGTCTATGTTCCTAAAAATTTTCTCCCTTGGGACGACGCCGTCACGCTCGCAATGGAATATGCCGAAATTCCTTATGATAAAGTCTGGGATGAAGAAGTGCTGAACGGCAAGCTCGCCCAGTACGATTGGCTGCATCTTCACCATGAAGATTTCACCGGTCAATACGGGAAATTTTACGCATCGTTCGCTTCGGCGCCGTGGTACATTGAACAGCAGGCATTGTACGAAAAGGAAGCGAAGAGATTAGGATATAAAAAAGTTTCGGAGCTGAAGAAAGCGGTGGCGAGGAAAATCAAGGATTACATCGGTTCCGGCGGCTTCGTGTTTTCGATGTGTTCCGCTACCGATACCTACGACATCGCACTCGCTGCCGAAAATACCGATATCTGCGACGTGATGTACGACGGCGACCCGCCCGATCCGCAGGCGCAAAAAAAACTTGATTTCTCAAAATGCCTCGCGTTTGAGAATTTCACGCTGGAGATGAATCCCCTGCGCTACGAGTATTCCGATATCGACGAGCCGCCCAGCGACAAAGTCGATTTGATCAACCGCGAGACGGATTATTTTACGCTGTTTGAATTTTCCGCGAAGTACGATCCCGTCCCCACCATGTTGACCCAGGATCATGCCAATATCATCAAGGGTTTTATCGGACAAACGACCGGGTTTAAAAAAAACCTCATTAAGAAAAATGTGATCATTCTTGCCGAAAAAGAAGGCACCGACCAGGTGAAATATCTTCACGGGAATTACGGCAGGGGCACGTTTACATATTACGGGGGCCACGATCCGGAAGATTACCAGCACGCTGTGGGCGATCCGCCGACCGATCTGCGCCTCCACAAAAATTCGCCGGGGTACCGCTTGATCTTGAATAATATATTATTCCCCGCGGCGAAAAAGAAGCAGCAAAAAACATAATGAAAAGTTTTTCTCTATATTAAAAATATGCGCATTGCTATACTCTCCGATATCCATTCAAACCTTGAAGCTCTCCAACAGGCGCTCAGCATCATTGTCGAAAAAAAGGTCGATGAAGTTGTTTGCCTTGGCGATACGGTCGGGTACGGAGCCAACCCGAACGAATGCGTTGACCTTGTCCGGAAAACCACACCGCACATCCTCCTGGGAAATCACGATGAAGCGATCATCAATCCGGATATTGCTCAAACATTTAATCCTAATGCCCGTGCTGCCGCCGAGTGGACGGCAAGCCAATTAACAGACGAGAACAAAAGGTTCATCAAATCGCTGCCGTACGATTACGCAATTGAGGATTTGTATTTTGTTCACTCATCGCCGTTTGAGCCGCATGAGTGGCATTATATCCTCTCCGCCAGCAATGCGAACAAAAATTTCGAATTTTTTTCCGAACGGATTTGTTTTATCGGGCACAGCCACGAGCCGATGGTCTATTGCGAAGATATCTGGACGAAGGAAGTTCTTCCCGGCAAGCGGTATATCATCAATGTGGGAAGCGTGGGACAACCGCGGGATAAAGACCCGCGGCTCAGTTTCGGCTTGTACGATACGGAGACATACCGCTACGAAAATATCCGCGCGACCTACGATGTTAAAACTGCCTCCGAAAAAATCCGCAAGATCGGTCTTCCCTTCGTCCTCGCCGAGAGAATTTTAGTGGGGAAGTAGCTCGCACTAATCTTCCAGCGTTTTGCTCCTGCTGTAATCCACAGAAGCTTTCACAAACTCCCTGAACAGGGGATGAGCGTTTGTTGCGCGTGAGCGCAATTCAGGATGGAACTGTCCGGCAATAAACCACGGGTGTGTCGGAAGTTCTATGATCTCGACTAAATTATTGGTTGGGCATATTCCGCTGATCGTAAGTCCGTTTTCCTGCAGTACATCTTTAAAGGCATTGTTTACTTCATACCGGTGCCGGTGGCGCTCGTGGATCAGCTCTTTTTTATATGCTTTCTGGGTTTTAGTGCCCTTCATGATTTTGCAGGGATAGGAACCAAGCCGCATTGTGCCGCCGTACGCGGTGACATTTTTTTGCTCTAACATCATATCGATCACATTCTGGTCGCAGTCTTTCACAAACTCGGTGCTGTTAGCGCGGCTCAGTCCGCAGACGTTGCGCGCGAATTCTATTACCGCGCATTGCAACCCCAGGCAGATGCCGAAGAACGGGATATTGCGTTCGCGGACATATTGTATGGCAAGAACTTTTCCCTCAATTCCCCGCTCGCCGAAACCCGGCGCAACCAGAAGTCCGGAGATGTCCCGCAGGTGCGGCTCGGCGCCGTCGTGCTCGATATCTTCCGCGCGGATCCATTTTAAATCGACCTGTACTTTATTCACCCCGCCGGCATGGATGAACGACTCCGTGATGCTTTTGTAGGCGTCGTGGTGGTCGGTGTATTTTCCGCAGATGCCGATCGTAACATGCTCCGTCGCGGTCTTGAGATGATTGACAAACTTACGCCAATCGCGCAAATCCGGTTTTGGGCACGTAAGTTGAAGTTTGTCCAGCACGATCTCATCTACTTCTTCATCGGCGAATTGTACCGGTACTTCATAGATGGTAGAGACGTCGTGCGCATCGAACACGCATTCCGTCTCAACATTGGTGAATAGAGCTATTTTTTCGCGAACTTCTTTATTCAACGCTTCTTCAGAACGGCAGATGAGAATATCCGGCTGGATGCCGATCTCGAGGAGAGCTTTCACGCTGTGCTGGGTGGGTTTTGTTTTAATCTCGCCCGCCGCTTTTATGAATGGGACAAGCGTCACATGCACGCTGATCGCATTGCTTTTCCCTTTAGCAAACATAAACTGCCTCATGGCTTCGAGGTAGGGAAGACTTTCAATATCGCCGACCGTCCCGCCAATTTCCGTGATGATCACGTCGTAGTCTCCGGTATTCGCAAGCACCTCGAACCGCCGCTTGATCTCGTCGGTGATATGAGGAATCACCTGAACTGTTCTTCCGAGGTAATCGCCCCGCCGTTCCTTCATGATAACTTCAAAATACACCTGGCCGGTTGTGGTGTTGTTGTCCTTGGTCATGTTGACGTCGAGGAAACGTTCATAATGACCCAGGTCGAGATCGGTTTCAGCGCCGTCGTCGGTAACGTACACCTCGCCGTGCTGGAACGGGCTCATGGTGCCGGGATCGACGTTGAGATACGGATCGAATTTTTGGCACGTCACCCGCAAGCCGCGGGATTTAAGCAGCAATCCGATCGATGCGGCAGCGATGCCTTTTCCGAGCGATGATACCACGCCGCCGGTGATGAAAATATATTTTACTTTTTTCCGTTCCACAATTTCCTCGTTCCTGTTTATTTCGTTTTGATCAATGGTGATGTTACGATACCGCCCGATAATACCATTTTTAAACCGTTCTCAACCGTCATATCCAGCACCCTCACATCGCGGCGCGGGATCAGAACCATCAATCCGGATGTGGGATTCGGAGGATTGGGAACATAAGCGCTCACTACCTCATCCGTTTTCCCCTCCAACTGGATGCTGATTTCGTTGGTGACAAAACCGATTGTATATAATCCCGCTCGCGGATATTCGATCAGGATCACCTGGCGGAACGATCTCCCCTTGCCGCCGATCTGAAACGCTCCGAAAACGTCTTTCATCGCGCTGTAGATAGACCTCGCCAGCGGAATGGAAAAAATTATCCTCTCAAAAAATTTTAACACCGCCCTCCCGATCAGGTTTCGTGAAATTATTCCCACACCGAAGATGATAATAATCATGGAGATGAAACCGAGACCCGGGATATGCTTTCCGAGCAATTGATCGAAGAGAGGCGAGATAATTCCATCGACGGCGGAAAATAACATATTCAAAACCCAAATCGTAATCACCAGCGGAACAATGACGACCACGCCGCGGCTGAATTTCGTCCGTAAACTTTCCCGGGGTGTTGTCGTTTCGACGTTATTTTCCATCGTTTGGAGCTTTTAGAGATTGTTCTTTTTGCATTATCTCGCGAACGCGTTGGGCATCCGCCTCTATATCAATTGGAACCGTATCAAATTCTGTGAGGGTTACCTTTATCCGGCTGCCGTTCTCAAGCAATCGAAGTTGTTCTAATTTTTCAGCGCGCTCAAGGGATGATTCCTTCCACGCGGCAAATTGCATTAACATATCCCGCCGGTAGACGTATATTCCGAAATGTTTGTAATACCGGTGATGGGATATCCAGCATGATTGATCTATTTCATCGCGGATATAGGGAATTGTTGACCGCGAAAAATAGAGCGCGTAGCCGTTTGTATCAATCGTTACCTTTACTACGTTGGGATTCAGGACATCCTTAGAATCGGTGATGACTTTTGCCAGCGTGTTGACGGTGATAAAACTATCATCGAGAAGCGGCGCGATGGCTTCATCGATCATGCGGGGTGAGATCAATGGTTCGTCTCCCTGGACATTGACGATGATATCTGCGTCCGGCAATCGTTCCGCCGCCCAGGCGATCCTGTCGCTGCCGGTAGGGATTTCCGCGGGAGTCATCATAGCGTCCCCGCCAAACCGATTCACACACTGTACGATGCGGTCATCATCGGTTGCAACGACCACATGATTTACCAGTGACGCCTGATTTGCGCGTTCATAGACATGCTGGATCATCGGTTTGCCGCAAAGGTCGATCAGCGGTTTTGCATGAAGCCGTGTGGAACCGTATCTTGCCGGGATGATAGCCGCGATGTGTGGTTTATTCTTCATAAAATTGATTCATTGCTCGATATAATGTCCCTGGATAATTCTCTGCACCTCCTCGCGAAGTTGTGACTCCGCTTCCTTGCCGTCGGCCTGCGGAGGATCGATCGGTTTATCGAGAATAAGTGTGATCGTTCCCGGCTTAATTTTGATCGAATGCTTCTGTAAAATTCCGTAACTGCCGTTGATCGTCAGCGGCACCACCTGAAAGCCGGAGCGGATCGCGAGATAAAACGCGCCGCGCTTGAACGGTTGAAGTTTTCCGTCCGTTGTGCGCGTTCCTTCGGCAAAGAGCAGAACGGACGAACCGCCGCGCATTTTTTCCGCGGCGTCGTCAAGACTCCTGATCGCATCGTGTCCTTTTCCACGGTCAACCTCTATATAAATTTTCGATAATTTAAGGCCCCATCCCCACAACGGAATTCTTCCCAATTCTTTCTTGAACATAATCCGTATCTCATCCGGGATGCCCGCAATAACTGCAGGGATGTCGAACATGCTCGCGTGGTTTGAAACGTAGATATAGCTTTTCGTATGGTCGAGGTGTTCAAGTCCCTGAACAACCACTTTCACGCCGCATACGGCTAAAATAGTCCGCGAATGAAAGTGCGAGAGGAGGTGAAAAATATGCCCTTTCCGGTCGAACGGGATGGCTATGAGATCGATAATCCCTACCAGCAGGGAAGCAAAAACAGCGTAAAGTACTTTAAAAAATGAAAAAATCATCGGACCAGTCGGATAAAAACATAAAAGCCGCGGTTTCCGGTTGAATATTTTGATCGCAAACTACTAGATGAGTTATCGTGGTGAGGGGGGGACTGGTGCCGTGCATCAAGATACCGCAGTGCATGGCGTTGAAACTGCATTATCAGCCCTTCAAGAGAGTTCACATCGTCGTGGTTTAATAAAAATAAGAAAACGCGTGGAAAAAAACAAGAAGAGGAAACTGTTAGACGAAATTCATTTCGTTCAGTTCTTAACCTCTATCATGCTCATAACCACGGTCTCCGTGGGTATGAAATGTATGGCGCTCTGCGCCGCTTTGCGCAGAACCTTGAATATTTATTTGCAACAGAAATAGAATGATGTAAAAGATGTACCGGTGTACATTCTCTACTTTCTTTTCCTCCGAACCGCGTAGGCGGGCAGGGACTAAAGAACTACAACTTATGTTGTTAAAATAACGTCTCGATACTCCGGATGAAAGGGAGCATTTTAATATCGCAAGTGGGAGAATGCCCCGGCCGCACCTACACATATCCCTCACATTCAGCAAAATATGTGTTTACAAAAATTTATTTTCCATTTTGTAAAAATATCCCTTGCTTTTTTAACTAAAATACCTTGTATTATATATAGCATGTATACTGTAATATCATTATTAATGGTGGGGGTTGTTTTTCTTCGCCGGTCAGTGACCAGCTACTACACTACTTAATTTTTCGCTCACGGTATAATTTCAGAAATGAGTTAAAACGAAATAAAGCAGGACAAAGCGAAACTAAACGGGGATATTATGGGACAGAATGAGATAAAACGGAATAAAATGAAACAGAATGGGGACAGAAAAAAGTCCAAAACGACGAATCTATAGCGTATTGAGAGCTTGAAATAAAAAGTGTCCCCATTTTATCCCATAAAATATTATGAGGAGATTATCCGCCTGAACAGCGGTTCGGATATGCCGCTCGCGGTCGGGATCGTAAAGATTCGTTAAACAATCTCAGAGCAAAGTATAATTATGACACTTCGGGGGCGTCGATCGCTTCACGAAGAACCCGTAAAATATCGATTGGCTGGTACGGCTTTTGAATGAAATGCCGCACGCCTTTCTTTATGAGATTGTCTTGATGGGCGGGATCGAAATATCCGCTGGCAAAAATTGTCCTCACCTTTGGATTTACTTTTTTAATCGACTCAAATAATTCCATCCCGCCGATGACAGGCATCCCCATATCGGTAAGGACGACGTCGATATCCTTATGGTGTTTTTGAAAAACATGGATCGCCTCGTCGCCGTTTGCCGCGGTCAGCACGTGGTATCCCGTTTCTACAAGCATGTTCCGGACAAGCTGAAGAAGCAAATCTTCATCTTCAACAAGCAGAACGGTTTCAGAGCCGCGGCGAAATTCCTCCGGAATTAACGGTTGATCCTTCTCGAGCTTCAAGACGGCGCTATCTATCGGAAAATACATCGAGATGGTTGTGCCGGCATTTGTATCGCTTTCAACATTGATATACCCGTGATGGCTTTTCACAATGCTGTACACCACCGCAAGTCCCAGCCCCGTTCCTTTGCCAAGGTCTTTCGTGGTGAAAAATGGTTCAAAAATTCTCTGGCGGATTTCTTCCGTCATCCCGGTACCGGTGTCCTGCACCGTGATGCAGAGATAGTCGTGGTTATCGAGATTTGGAAATCGTTCGGCGAGCGTATGATAGGGGGAAATTTCCGTCTTGATCGTGAGTTCGCCGCCATCCGGCATCGCGTCTCGCGCATTAACGCAAACATTTAACAGCGCTTGCTGCAATTGGTTCTGATCGGCGCGAATCCGTATTCCATCCTGATGAAGATTGGTGGAAATCGATATCGTTTTCGGGAACGTCCCTCTCAGCAGTTGGATAAGTTCCTGGATGAGATCGTTCACGTTTGTCGGGGATAGCTCGGCGTCGGATTTTCTGGCAATCGTGAGGAGTTCGCGCACCATCATCGTGCCGCGGTGAACCGCCTTCTGGATGGTATCAATATATTGAATAGATTTTTCTGGCGTTATTTTAGGGCTTTTGAGTATTGATGAGTATCCGAGAATAATGGTGAGGATATTATTGAAATCGTGGGCTATTCCTCCGGCGAGCGTACCGATGCTTTCAAGCTTCTGCGATTGCCGGAGCTGCTCCTCCAATGTAATGCGTTCGGTAATATCCCGCGCTATACCCTCAAGCGCGATCAATGCCCCGGTTTCATCATAGATCGGCCTGTTCCGCTGTTCCACCCAAATTAATTTCCCATCCTTGCGGAGCATGCGCGTCGTGAGCATCTGATCGAAATCCCCTTCGCCTTGAAAGTATTTTTCCGTCACTGTCCGGTCGTCAGGATGGATAATCTCAAGGAGGAGGTTGGAATTGGCGTAAAACTCATCCGGGGTATACCGGGTTATTTCAGCGACTACCGGACTGATATATTCAAACCGCGGGGAGGGGAGAAAATTGTACCGGTAAATAATATCCTGGGCATTTTCGGTAAGCCGCCGGAATCGTTCCTCGCTCGTCCGGAGGGCCTGTTCAATAACTTTGCGTTTGGTTACGTCGCGGGCAATTCCCACAAATCCCGCGATCTGATCATGCTCAAACACCGGAGAAAACGAAAAATCCATAACGACTTTTTTTCCATCGGCGCATAAAACATCGGCGCCGAACAAACATTCTTTCATTTTACCGTTCCGGACATAGGCAAGATAATTTTCGATATAATGTTTCTGCTCGATGATATCGTTTAATTGGCGATGGAACATTGTCTTTTCAGAATATCCGAGGAGCCCAACCCCGCCCCGGAATAACTCAATCTCGAACTTATCGTTGGTGAGAATAAAGACGTCGTTCATCACAACAAGCGCAGATTTTACCGCATCGTAAATTGTTGCAATTATTTTGTACCGGAAGATGAGATAGATGGCGATCAAGAGCGAAATGGCGGAGGTTAATCCGAACCACTCGATATTTCTACCGAAGAGAGAATAATAAATCGTTTTCGTGAACGGGCTGGGGAGAATAAGCATCAGAAGAGCAAAACTCGTCATTAAGAGATTTGTTTTTGATGTTTTTTCTGTGAATCCTTCGAGCAATGAAAATAAGAGCGCAATTCCGATGCTAAAAAATATCGACATCCACGTGATATAATAAATATATCCATCGGCCGATAGCACACGATCCCCGCTCAATGGTCCGGGTATTAATCCTTTCAGCACCAGCGAGTAGCTGAATAATCCCGCAAAATACAGGACGAAAATAATTTTCCCCGATTTCAGAATGTCGTATTGCCGTAGAAAAACCACCATGAAGTGGAGAAAGAAAAAGGGGATCAGAGAAAAGAGGAATAAGACGACGCTTACCATTGCGGCTTGCAGGGGCTGCAAGACCGGCTGGGTCAGGATGAATGCGGAAAATCCGAATCCCGTCAGCGCAAGAATACAAAAGATATAAAACTGATTAACGACGCTTCGTCGCCCCTTAAGAATGACAACACAGGCGAGAACTAAGTTCGTAAACGTGTAGGCTATCGACGCGTAATAATAGAACATTATTTCACCTCAGGTATCTAATGTTTATTTCTGTTACACTCAAGACTGACATATATCGATCTATCTCATCTCACCCTTTCTCTAAACAACACGATGTGGTATGAACCTATTCACCGGGGAAGCTATCCGCTAGAGACAACTATTCGATAGCATAATGATTTAATTGAACAAAATCAAGTGTGCATGACGACTTCATTGCATTTCTTTGACCGAAGTCACGTGATGTGATTTCTGTCACCGCCGGGAAGGATGAATATTGCCTAAAAATGGCCAATCTTTCTTATTCCAGGAACGGAAGATAAACAAGGCGACTCCAAACAGAATTATAACCAGGGCATACCGTATCTCCACCATGAAGTTTTTCCGCTCGATCAAAACATACAGAAATCCCAGAAATGCGATAAAAGAGGGCAGTGGGTATAACCACATTTTGAATGGGCGGGGAATATCAGGTCTGCGGATTCTGAAGACGATCACACCTATTGTTTGAGAGAGAAATTGTATCATGATCCGGATGACAACGAGGGCAGCGATAACATCGGCGAGCCGCAGCGTGCAGAAAACCACTGCGACGAATCCGAGGACAAGAAGCGAAACATCGGGAAACCGGTGCTCCGGGTGGATATGTGTAAACGGTTTAAAATAATCGCCTTCCACTGCCGCGGCGTACGGAACCCGCGAGTATCCTAAGAGCAATGAAAACACCGAAGCGAACGCAGTCCACATGATCAGGATTGTTGCCAACGCTCCAGCCCAGTTTCCATACAGCCGCGTCATAAAAACCGATATGATATATTTTCTCGCGTCCGATTGAGCAGTCTCGCGCAATTCCTGCCACGGGATGACGCCAAGAATACTGATGTTCATGACCATGTAAATGATGAATACCAGCACAATCGAATAGAGAATTGCCCGCGGGATTGTTCTCCCCGGATTCTTAACTTCACCGGCAATAAAACAAACGTTATAATATCCCCAGTAATCATAAATTGCCACAAGCATGCCGGCTCCGACTCCCTGGAAAAACGCCGGACCAAGCGTGAACGCGTCCGGCGGGAAACTGAACGCTCTCGAGCTGTTGAAATGCGTCAACCCCGCGGCGATGATCCAAATGACGGTGAGAATAACTCCAACCCATAAATATTTTGATAGAGTACCGATAATGGTAATTTTACGGTAAAGAAGAACTATTGCAAGGATACAGGTTGCCATCGCAACGAAAGTTGTCGGGGTAATTTCAAGCGTTACGGTGGAAAGACCCGTGTACGGCAGGAAGAAATTAAATTCGTGACGGTAGAGGTTGATCGCCGCCTGCGGGATCAAAAAACTTGCATACTGCGCCAATCCTATGCATCCCGAAGCGATCGATAAGGGAGCGCTGAATGTTAATTGCCAGATAAACAAAAACGCCATCAGCTTTCCGAAGCCGGCAGGATTATAAATTTCCTTCAGAAATTTGTACGATCCGCCCGACGCGGGCAGAGCGGCTCCAAGCTCAGCCCATACCATCCCATCGCAGATTACCACCAGCGCTCCCAATATCCAGCCGAGGATCGCCTGCGGACCGCCCATCGCTCCCACAATCAACGGGATCGTGATGAACGGTCCCACGCCGATCATATCGATCATGTTAAGAGCCGTCGCGCCGGAGAGACTTATCCCCCGGATGAGTCGTTCATCGGGAGCTTGATCTGTGGCGGAATTCGCCGGGGATGGCGGCTTCATTTATTTTTTCTTTTGCGAAATCAGATTGAAAAATAATTTTACCGCGCCATCCTGAAGGTTCCGCAATTGCCGGTACAGCGCGAGGGAAATGTAAGAATAACTTCCATCCCCGTACCGCGCCCATAATAACGATGTTGGCGGCTGGCGTTCTCCCTCGTCGCTCATTCCCAGGATGCGGTCGTACGATGATGAGGTGAGCGTCGTATCATCCGAGGGAAGATAGATGCTTCGTTCCTGCACCCATCCCGACCAATCCTCTGATTGAATCTTGTTCGGGGTCGTCAGGAGAAAATGATTTGGAAGAAGCGGCATCACGGCAGCATCTTCTTCGGTTACCCGTTCCGACGTGACCTGGATCGGATAGGGTGAGAATCCTTTTCCGTTCCAATCTCTTGTTTTATGGTAAAAGACGACCAGGTTTCCCCCCTTATGGGCACATTCTAGCAATTTGGATGAATACCGGACGGCGTCCGACCGGAATTCGTACGTTCTTATATCGAGGACGATCACTGAAAATTGCGCCAGGTTTCCGGAAGCAAGCATGGAGGAATCGATCAATTGATAATGGACGTCGAACGACTGCATCGTTTCTTCAACAGTATTATCATACGTTTTCACCAAGCCGACAAACGCGTCGGGGGCAAACGACCCGGGCGCAGTTTTAATTTCGATATCGGCATGAGCGGGAAGTATTTTTAGCGGGTGAACGCCTTCGCCTTTCGCCGACGCCATGAACCGGATCACATGTTGTTTTCCCGGAACGTCTTCGAGGTGCAATGCAATGGTATCGCTCAGTCGATCATTCTCTCCACCCTCCATGGTGTATGCTTTCTGAAAAAGTCTCGTCGTGCCGGCATGCGCAAGTACCTCCACGGCAAGTTTACTTCCGGTTGGATTTAGGAGAGTCAATATTACCGGACGTGTAATCAGTTTTTTCTCCGTTGTCGAGGTTGATAAACCAGCGCTGGTATACGAAGGCGATACATGTATTGAAAACTCCGACTGATAGGAAACTGATAAATTTTTTGGAAGAAAAAATTGTCTGTTCGTTGCTGTAAGACCTATAAAAAGATCATCTTTATCGTAATAGTATTCTTTGTCGCTTCTGATGAGTTTATAGCGGTGTTTCCTGTATTGCTGTGGAATGGAATCCAGGTCTAATTTTGCCAATCCCTGCGAGCGGTGCTGCTGAAGAGCTGAAACTGAGATGTCTTCGATAGTCACCGAAGGGGAAAATTCCTGCTTCACATTTATCGTGGTGAGTGAATCCTGCGTTGTATCGGATGCGCTGAAGACTCTGAAAAATAATTTATGCGCCTGCCAGGGCGTTACTCCGTCTTTCAATTGCTCGGGGTGATATTTTGGGTCGGCGGCTTTTTCAAACGCCTCGTATGCTGTTATTCCTACCGCCTGGTGGTTGCCATGCTGCCGGCGCGGTTTCACGGTTATGGTATCGTGGTTTGTAACGATCACGTCGGGTTTGATGCACCGGATCGCGTAAACTAATTTTGCGAGAACTTTGTCCTTTCCTCCCCACTTCGTAAAAGTCTCTTTCGCTGTTTTGGAATATCCGAAATCGGGAAAACCGAGGAAGGAAACTTCTGTTCCTAATATCTTTGCGGCTTCAAGCGTTTCTTTCGTTCGCACCGCGCCTAATTCTTCATAGAGCTCGGAACCGGTTTCATTTTGCCCGCCTTCCCCGCGGGTGAAAAACACGCTGTACACTTTCATGTTCTCGATTTTTCCGTAATAGGAAAGAGTGGCTCCATCTTCGTCGTCGGGATGCGCCGAAAGTCCCATCAGCACAAACGACGGGATTTTGGGGGCGGCTTTACCTTGTTTCTTTACCTGGGTGTTTACGGGAGTTGCAATCGCCGCGATGAGAAAAGCAATAATAAAAAGATATTTGCAGAGCGTCCTTATGGAAACCATAGTATCAATTCCTGTTGATAATTGTAATTCAAAATCTGTTTTTAAAAACCGGTTGGGCAAATATTCTCGCTATGTTTTTACAAATGATAATGTACATAAATAGCCATGAATACACAAAGAACATTGGAATTAACGGCGATTTTAAATACATGTAATACTTATCGGGCAGGAAGATAATTGTAACGCGGAGTAACCGGGATGGTTTTGAATATCCTTGGCGGTCATGGTCCATACCATGATCGCGAAACGAGAATTGGTTGTCATGGATTGGTCGATGACTTCATGGAAAAATAAATTGCTCGCCGTATGAAACCCCCTCGCCTTCGGCGATCCCCCTTTGACAAGGGGGATTTGTAGGACTTTAAATACAGCAATTTGATTTCGAGAATACCCCCTTGACAAAGGGGGACAGGGGGTTTCACTTCAAGCGCCAGTAGCACTAACACACCGATGATTACAAGCACCACCATAAGCTCGGTGAGGGAAAAAGCATTTTGCAAAGATATTTTTCTCTTCATGGTGTGCATCATCATTTTATTTAAACCAGGCTTCTCCCCTAATTATTTCGCCCAAATTGCTTTCGATATAATCTCCATACAGTTGAATCAATTGTTCAAAATTATTATCCCTCTCAAGTTTTTGAATTTCCTTGATAATACCATTTCTATCTTCTGATCGGATCGAATCATAGTTTGTTACTCCGTCAGAATAGTAATGGGGTCTTTTCATTTTATAAATCGATATATAGAAACGACCATCCATCACTTGTATTGAGAGAAATCGACGACATTCAATTGATTCGAATCCTACCGAAGTTTCTGCTTGAACCTTAAATATAATCGAAGAAATATTATATTTATATCCTCTCATTAAATACTCAAACCGTTGTATGGTGCGTAGAACAAAATATTGTTCTTGAGTTATCTCTTTGGCCATAAAAAATAAATTCCACCTTTCTATGGTGTTATATATTTCATTAGCGGTTATGGTTTATGCCATGATCGCGAATCTGTAATTCGATGCCATCGGTCGTTCCATGACATCATGGAAAATCATAATGTACGTAAATAGACCTGAATTCACAAAGAACATTGGAATTTACGGGGATTTTAAATACATTTTAAACTTCCGGTGCATATAACTCGTGATAGTATCTGATGCGTGTCCCGGAGCTTAATCACATATAATTTCAACATCAAAATCTTCCTTGCACCAACTTCTGATGATGCGGCGCTCATTGCATTTTATTACGTCTTCCATGTAAGATGAATCATCCTGATCGCAGCACAGAACTCAAAGCCGAGCTGCTGCTGTTAATCACCGTCCTTGTTTGGGCGGCGAATTATCCGCTGGCAAAATACTGCATCAACGGGATGAATATTTTTATTTTCAACGCCATCCGGTATTTCATGGCTTCTTTGGTGCTGATCATACTCTTCCTCTGGCGCTCAACGTGGATTTCGATTCTGAAAGCGGATCGGAAACGATTGCTGGAAGCCGGCATTGTCGCCCATATCATTTATCAAATCGCATTCATCGTGGGTTTGAATATGACCACGGCGGGCAACAGCGCGGTATTGTTATCGACGTCGCCGTTATGGACGGTGGTTCTTCATTCCCGGCTTCACAAGGAGTCTGTCCGCCCGAAAGTGTGGGCTGGCATGCTCATCTCGTTCGTCGGCGTTGTCATGATTGTGATCGGAAGTGGGAAAAAATTTACTATAGGGGGAACAGAACTGATCGGGGATATCATCGCGTTGGCGGCGGCGGTTCTCTGGGCGTGGAACACGAATTTGCAAAAACCTCTCGTCGCAAAATATTCCGCGCTTCAACTTTCCATGCTCATGGTATCGATGGGAGGAATTGGTTTAACGGCAATGGCGATTCCGGCTGCGATGGAAATCCAATGGTCGGCTGTGCACTGGACGTTGTACGCAGGAGCGATTGCTTCGGGATTGTTTTCGATCGGTATTGGCAACGCTATCTGGTCGTACGGAGTGAAGCATCTCGGTCCGGGACGTACCGGGGGTTTCGGCAACCTTATTCCGGTGGTCGCGTTCGTCCTCTCGTATTTTACCCTGCACGAATCCGTTCTCCCGATTCAAATGGTTGGAGCTGGAATTACAGTTCTTGGGGTTTGGATAGTGCGGAATTGATCTTCTGACTTATGCAACAAAAACGCTGCATCCATCGTATATTCCTGTAATGATTTCCATCCGAAATATCGTCAAAAAATTTCCCACTGTAACCGCTCTTAATTCAGTTTCTCTCGAGATTAGCAAAGGGGAATTTTTTGGTTTGCTCGGTCCAAATGGCGCAGGGAAGTCCACGCTCATGAATCTTCTGGCTGGCTATGAGAATCCCGATAGCGGCGAAATCTCCATCGCCGGCGAAAAAACCGGAAAGGATCATCTTTCGTCGCGGAAACATATCGGGTTAATTCCGCAATCGCTCGCGCTCTATGATGAGCTGAACGCCGTTGATAATCTGGAAATTTTCGGTTCCCTCTATCTTCTTGAAAAAAAATTACTCAAAGAACGGATCAGCGAATCGCTGACGTCGGTTGGGTTATTTGACAGGCGCAAGGATAATGTGAAGACATTTTCGGGCGGCATGAAGAGAAGATTGAATCTCATCGCCAGTTTGCTGCACGATCCGCCGATCTTACTATGCGATGAACCAACGGTCGGCGTCGATCCACAATCGCGTAATGCCATTTTCGATTATCTACTCCGGTTGAATGAAAATGGAAAAACGATCATCTACACAACGCATTATATGGAAGAGGCAGAGCGGCTATGCAGCAGAATCGGAATCATCGATTCGGGAACCATCATCGCCATCGGCTCCCTCAATGAACTCCTGAGCCAGTCATCCCACGGCGATAAAATTGTCATAGAAAAAACTCCTGAAACGAATGGAAAAATGTCATTATTCGCCGGTTATGGTTCTGTCGCAGATCATAACGATCATATCGAGATCACACCGGCGGCGGGGATTCAGCTCTCGCAATTTTTTGGCGGCATGGAAACGAATGGCATCGATCCGAAATTGATCACCTTAACACGGCCGACGCTGGAAGATATTTTCCTTGCTCTTACCGGAAAGAGATTGCGCGATTGAGAACTGTCCTCCAGCTTATTAAAAAAGATTACCGGCTCTTCTTCCACGACCGGAGAGCCGTCAGCATGACTTTCATCGTGCCGATTGTGTTGATTATTGTATGGGGAGCGGTGTTCAGCAGGGTAGACTCGGGACCGGAAAAACTGCACCTCGCATTCATCAACAATAGTTCTGCGCCGGTCGCTAAACAAATTGAAGCCACCCTCGATACGATGCACGCATTCTCTTTGATCCGCACGTACCAGGACGATCAGGGCAATAGTATTCCGTTCGATACCAATTCGATAAAAGAGTACGTGTTGAAAGGAAACGCTTCAGCAGCGCTTGTCCTCCCTGTCGACATGTTTACCGATACATCATCGGGAGTAAAATTAAAATTCTATTACGATCCGAAAAATACGATGGAGATACAGGTGATTGATGGATTGATTCAGCAAACGGTGTACCGCCAGATGCCGGATATTTTCCAGCAGATCACGCAGCAAAGCGCGCGTTCGTACTTGGGAGCGGCGAAGGGAAAAATATTCACCCATTCGATTGATTCCATTGTGCAAAAATATTTTGGCGTACAGCATTTCACATCAAGGTGGGATACGCTCCTTGCAACTCAGGATACAACGCGGGCGGGAACCGAACAGAATAAATTCTTTGAGAACATCATCCGGTTGGAACGAGAACAGGTTGCCGGGAAAGAAATCGTCAACCCGTGGGCGACCCGGAGCGTCGGCGGCTGGGCGATCATGTTTCTTCTCTTCACGCTCACAGCTTCCGCGTCTTCCCTTTTCGAAGAAAAGCGGAGCGGGGTGGTGCTTCGGCTGCTTGCCTCGCCCGTTTCGAGAGTTCAGATTCTCTGGAGCAAGTATATCTATAATATGTCGCTGGGGATTATCCAGCTTATGGTGCTTTTCAGTTTCGGGTCGATACTATATAAGATAGATGTGTTCTCCCATTTATTCAATCTGATCGTTCTCGTAATTGCGGCTGCAACGGCTTGCGCAGCATTCGGGATGCTCCTTGCCGCGGTCAGCAAAACTGCAGCTCAGGCAAACGGTCTCGGCACCCTCCTTATTTTAACGATGAGCTCGGTTGGCGGGGCATGGTTCCCGACTTCGTTTATGCCTTCATACGTTCAAACGTTCAGCAAGCTGACTCTGGTTTACTGGACCATGGACGGATTTCTGAAAGTTCTTTGGAGCGGAGCCACTTTTATTGAACTCCTCCCAAACCTGGGGATACTGTTCAGCATCGCATTTCTTATTACACTCGTCAGCGCCTGGCAATTCAAGAAGGGGCACGTGTTTTAACCGCGCGATTTGGAAATGGGGGTGTCCGATCAGGGGATCGGACTCTACCCCTCACTTCCTTAAGTTTTGATTAGCCTAAAATCATCACACAAGCCCTTGTGACCCCCTCACCTATTCTTTAATCCCCGACCACTCCTTTAAAAACGCCATAACCTTATCGGGATCGTGATGTTTACCGGATTCTAACTCGCCGGTATCTTTTGAATAAAGAAATTTCCCGTTTTTATCCAGCACAAAGAGATGCGGGTACCCTTTAATTTCGGGATACGTTGAGAGAAACTCCTTATTCTCATTTTCTTTGCTCACGTTAATTTTCACCACCACGAAATTTTTATGCATGTACGCGGCAACATCGGCATGCTGCATGAAGAGCGTATCCAGCCGGTGGCACCAGATGCACCACTCGCCGCCGACATCGAACAATATTCGCCGGTTGGTCTTTGTCGCCTCGGCGATTGCTTTCTTCAAATCCTTTGCGGGGTCGCTCTTGGGATCGAATTTTTCAACAGTGGCATTTTCTGTTTTCGATTTTGTGGAATGCTTTTGTCCTGCGTAAAGCGATGTAAACAGTATTACGCTTATGCATAAACAGGTTATAAAATATTTCATACGTTGTGTTCTCCTTCTGTTTACTTTGATCGAGTGTTTGATACAAAATTCATTGCTATTTTTCACTTAACACATTAGCGGCGGCGCGGATTTCCTTAGCGCAATCTTCCAGAACCTTCGCAGTGATCTCCACCTGTGGATCGACTTCTTTCCATTTTCTCTCCTCCAGCGCTTCGCGAACCCCGGGGAGCGTTTTCACCCCGTACCCGGTATAAAATCCCGGCGCATATATCTGATGTACGTACCACGGACGCCGCGGGAGTCCATCTTTTGTCGTCAAAACACGCTCGGTTTTTATCAGCAATTCATCTAATTTTTTAATCTGACTGCCGGAAATAGTGAACGAAGATTCCTTCAGTTTCTTCGCCGCTTCATCGTATTCGGCGGCGCTGGTTTTTAATTCAGTGAGAGCGTTTTGCAGGGGCGCAAAATTAAAATGAGGCACCCGGTCTTTCTGCGGCGGTGGTATTGTAATTTCTTTGGGATCCGCCGTTGCGGCATACATGCTGTCCTTAATCATCGAATTCTGATCTTCCGTCTCCTCCCGCATATCATCTGCAAGCTTGGTTACCTCTTTAACAAATTTAGAGACGTTATCAAAAAAATCGGTGTATTCAAATGGGAGAATATCGGCATTTGCCATGCGCATAACTATTCGTCCGCCGGTTTGCGAAAGCGCCACGCCGTAATCAAAACCCGGATCGCCGAACCGCATATAATGATCGTACGAATCGTAAATCGAATGATACTCGCCGCCGCCGCCTTCTCCGCCATAACCGATGCTCAGCGAGGCAATACCGATGTGCTGGAGAAACGGCGTATAATCCGAACCGGAACCAAGAGGATAAATCCGCAAATCCTTTCTTTGCATTGCTTCTTTTTTGTCGTCTCCTCTCCCGCCAACAACGCGCATGGCGCGGTTACGCTCTTTCACGCTGATTCCTTTTTCCGGATCGCGGACGTCCACGGCAACCTGGTTAACAAATTTTTCCAGCGAGTGCGATCCGCCCATCGATAAATATCCTCTTCCGTTGCCGTCGGAATTAATATAGACCACGCCGTTATTTTTCAATTCATCGGCATGCGTCTCCACCCACTCCGTCGAACCAAGCAGACCGGGTTCCTCGCCGTCCCACGCGCAGTACACAATTGTTCGTTTCGGCTTCCATCCTGATTTCACAAGCAAGCCGAGCGCTTTTCCCTCTTCAAGGGTTGCAACCTGGCCGCTGAGAGGATCGCCTGCGCCGTTTACCCATGCGTCGTGATGGTTGCCGCGGATGATCCATTCATCGGGATAATCGGAGCCGCGGAGTTTCGCAATCACATCGTACGCGGGAACCATGTTCCAATTGAATTCTAATTTCAGATGAACTTTCGCCGGACCCGGACCAATGTGATAAGTGATCGGGAGCGCACCGCGCCATTCTTCGGGCGCAACCGGACCGCCCATTTCGCGGAGAAGGGGCAAGGCATCGCCGTAGGATATCGGCAACACGGGAATTTTCGTCAACGTCTTGGCTTCGTTGATGGGGAGCCGATGAGCATCCTTGGTGGCGCCGATGAACGGTGTAAGCGGGTCGCCGGAATAGAGCGGCATATCCGCAACCGAGCCGCGCTGCGCGCCGCGGTCGCTTCGGTACGCTCCTTTCGGATACACATCGCCCTCGAAATATCCGTCCTCATGAGGATCGGAATAAATAATGCACCCGATAGCGCCGTGCTCGGCGGCGACTTTCGGTTTTATACCCCGCCACGATCCGCCATACCGGGCAATCACGATTTTTCCTTTCACATCGATGCCGTGACGGGCAAGCTCCTCATAATCTTTCGGCACGCCATAATTCACATACACGAGTTCAGCGGTCACATCTCCGTCGATGGAATACGCGTTATACACGGGAAGCTGTTCATCCGTTTCTCCGGATGTGGAATCCTCAGCTAACGGGGGTTCCGAGAGCAACGCGGTGTACGATTGCGGCGCAACCATTTCGAGGAGACGGAATTTTGGAGTAGGGAAGAGAACCGAAAATTCCTCGATTTTCGAATCGAATCCAAACGAACGGTAAAGGGAATCGATATATTCCGCGTTGTGTTTATCGTACGGCGAGCCGATATTGTGCGGTCGGGCGGATAATATTTTCAGCCAGCTATTATAATCGGCACGGTCGAGATAAGTGTTGAATTGTTTTTCCCGCGCCAGTTCCGCGTTGTCATGATCGCCGATAAAGCCCATCAGTTGTTCTTCGGGTTTCGACGATGAGCGATCTTTCTCCTGTGTATGAACATCAGTGAACGGAATGCACAAACAGAATGCGAAAAAGGCGATTGGGATAAACGGATTTTTTAATTTCGTCAACATGAGTAATCCTGATAAATGATAATAGTGATACCCTTGCCCCCGTTTACTCGCGCTCTATACTATGGACTACGGGCGTTTGCAAAATCGGTAATTGAATAAATTAGGAATTATTTAGAGAAATTCCAAGAGGATGGCTTCGTGCGCCCGCCCCCGACCCGCAGTTGTGGGTCGTCCCCGCGCTGACAGGTGGGGAACGGTTATCGATTTGTATCATCAATGCTGCAATAAAATCTTTGCTAATATTCTGCAGTTTCCCCCCTCCCTATCCGTCCGGTAGGACGGATGCTAAGGGACGGGCTTGTAAATTTTTGAGCGTCGATTATTACTTATCGGGGGTGGGCCAAAATTCAAAGGACAATGGGTGGTGGAGTAAAACAAAACTCGCCGTCTGGGTTGCCAATTGAAAGCTCCTACATTTCTATCACCCTCTCTCGCAATATCTCAAGAGTCAAGTCGATGGTGTCGAGATGGGTGCGGAACGAGTGCACGGCAATCCGCAGCGTAAATTTCCCGTTAAGATTTGTCGAAGAAAGAAATACCCTGCGGCAGTAGATGGCCTCCGCGTTGTGCAAAGTTCCCATATTATTGATTACTCATTCGCGCTATTGATGTGGAATTGAGATATTTAAATCTTCTGCTTCGTAATCGAATAAACCCGAAAAAAATTATTTTTCAGTGAGTTTTTTACATTCCCGCTTCTTTTTTCTATATTTAACCATTCTATTATTTACGAAAGAACAATGTGAATCACGAGGATTTTTCCCGTTATCTTTTTGATAAGTACGAAACGTATCATGCAAGCTCGTTCAGGGAGCGGCATTTTACACCCGATACGCTCTACAAGGCGCTGCAGCGTCTGACGACAAATTCCAACAAACTCCTGGAATTAACACAGGCGGGCGAATCATTTGAAAAGCGTCCCATTTATCATATTACGGCGGGAACGGGGCAAACTAAAGTTTTCCTGTGGTCCCAGATGCACGGCGATGAATCGACAGCAACGATGGCGATCTGCGATATTCTCAAATACCTCATCACTACGAAAAACGAACCCGCCACGTTAAAAATTCTATCATCCCTTACGCTGCATTTTTTACCGATGCTTAATCCGGATGGCGCCCAGAGAATACAACGCCGCACGGCGCAGGGAATTGATATGAACAGGGATGCGCTCGCGCTACGCACGCCTGAAGCGGTTTTGCTGAAACAATTGCAGGGGGAACTTCAACCCGAATTCGGATTTAACCTCCATGACCAGGAACTCAGCACCGTAAACACAACGAAGGAACTTGCCGCGCTGGCTCTTCTTGCCCCGGCATTCGACGCCGAAAAATCGATGAACGATGTGAGGAAGCGCGCCAAACATGTAGCCGGTTATATTGCGGGAACATTGAAAAAATTCGTCCCTCATAACCTCACGCGATACGACGATGGTTTTGAACCGAGGGCATTCGGTGATAATATTCAAAAATGGGGAACAACCACCGTACTGATCGAATCGGGACACGCGATTAACGATCCGCAGAAAAATTTTATCCGAAAACTCAATACGGTAGCTCTCCTCTCAAGTTTTTATGCAATCGCAACAGGTGATTATCTTCATTCCCAAATAGACGATTACGAAAGATTGCCGCCGAACGGGAAAAAAGTATTCGATGTGATCGTCCGGAATGCTATCATCGAACAAAGGGACCAGTTTAAAACTTCTGTCGACCTCGGAATATCGTACCAGCAGGATACCCACACAACGGAAACTCCGGTGTTGTGGGATATTGGCGATCTCCAAACCTTTATCGGGCTGCAAGAAGTTGATGGCAGGAGAACGATAATTCCGTTGAGTGCGTGTGAGATCGGAAAAGAATTTCAATGGCAGAAATATTTTCAGGTATAAGTCCATACAAAAAAATCCCCGCCTGTAATCCTCCTACCGGCGGGGTGAATAAAATCAGAAAAAACTTTTAACTTAAATTATTATCACCGAAAGATCGCACTAACCGATACAATCACCACAACCACAATAGCCCAAAGACCGAATGCAACAGCCATCCCGTTGCCGGTCGGTTTTCCCGAGGATTTGGATAACCCCACTCCCACGAGCGCTACCTGCCACAAAGTAAAGATATTGATTGCATTGATAACATTATGAACCGGGTTGTGACGATCGTAGGATTGCATTAACGCCAACCACGCGCCCGGCGTTGCATAGATGGAGAGGAAGATATGCATCATGAGAATTGTCACAACGCCTCCAAGAAACGCAATGAACGTGGTTAAACCATACATCTCCACAATTTTCATATATCCTCCCTTGTACTGGAGGAAAAGTTGAGCGGAAAGCCAGACCACCAGGGGAATAGCGAAAAAAATCACAACCGCAACGCCAAATACGCTAACTGCGGCAAAGATTGTACCCAATTTTGAGCCGGTGGTCATCTCAACCGCCCGATCCGCCTGTTCCTGAGTTAACTTGCCTTCGCTTACCATTTTTTGCATTTGTTCGCGCTGGGGCTCCAGCGCTTGGTTTCGAAGAGTGTCATTTGTGAAAATCAAAACCGTAGATCCCACCATCATGATAATCGAGAGAAGAAGGGGAATCATCCATGAGGAAGTTTGGATCGGCTGCAGGGCAAGTTCAGCAAATAACTCGCCAGGAGAAGAAAATACGTTTGAGATACGCGTGAAAAGGGAACTGGGTTTCGGAAGCGCTTCAACAGCTGATGTTTGTTCATCCATTGTCGTTATCCTTTCTAAAGTCCCCAAAAGATAGTGAAAAGGGTATCAAACAGCAAATAACCTCGAGTTAACGAGGGTGTGGTAAAAAATAAAAACGGTATCCCTCTCCACGAAGGATACCGTTTTCTCCAAAATTCCGTGAATTAATTCCGGGAATTTTATTGAGTGTCATTGATATTAAATAATCATTTGATCAATACAAGTTTTTTAACTTCCACATAGGTTCCCGCCTGAAAACGATAAAAGTAAATTCCACTCGATAGTTTCGAATTTTGGAAGATCGCATTATGAGAACCCGCCTGCTGCTCCCCATCCACTAACGTGGCAACCCTTTCACCCAGCGTACTGTACACAGCCAATGTGACGTATGCCGATTGCGGCAATGCATAGCTGATGGTCGTTGACGGATTGAACGGGTTTGGATAATTTTGACCTAATGTAAACTTTGACGGGACATTTCTATTTTCCTGTACGCCCAGAACAGATCCCGGCTCGCCCGTAAAGGCGAATGCAGAATAAGTTTCCGGCGAATTGAAAACTGCGTCGTTCCCGTCGAAGGTGACGCCGGATACCGCGATCCATTGAGAGCCATTCCATCCCCGGATATTTTTTGTGCGCCAATTACGATGCATCGAATCGGTCATCATGCTGTCCCAGTGCAGATGATATAGCATGTTCATCATAAACTGCATCATATGAGTGCCGCCCAACTGGGACTGGTCATTCATCATGTCGAAATTCATAGAGTCCCTGCCAATCCTCATTCGGTGCCAACCCATAAACGTCGAATCGTGCGGGTGCATTAAACTATCCATGGGCATATCATCGATACGGCAATAGGCGGAATCCGGCATCATCATCATGCCCGTCATGGAGCCGGGCGGGAACATCACCGTCGTCATGGAATCGTTCCAGCAACGCACAATCGTCGTATCTGACGCATTCTTGTGCACCCAATAGTCGTAATGATGCTGTGCATGCGCAGGCGCCGAGATGAACAGCGTCGTAAGGGCAAGTGAAACCATCACAATGCTGAAATTATCCCATATAAATAGATAACATTGTTTCATTATTTAATTTCCTTGTTTATTTCTATTTAACTAAATAGCGAATTAAGTTCAGATTCGTAGAAATTTCGTCTGTTTAAAAGTTTATGTTGAACATGGTAGAACCCATATCTATTGTTAGATGCATCAATATGTAAATGGGTTCAATTAAAATTTAATAATCTAGGATTTACCTCCTCTATCCGGAGAATCACCGATTAATGCACTATTCCCGATACCTTCAGCGTTCCTTTCTTCAAGGCGGTTTCTTTCATCATGGAAAAAATTATCGGCGTTACCAGCAGAACATGTATTGCAGATGTGATAATACCGCCGATCATCGGCGCGGCAATGGGTTTCATCACGTCGGAACCGACTCCGCTGCTCCACATAATCGGCATTAAGCCGATCAGGTTGACTGCAACGGTCATTATCTTGGGGCGCAGACGCATCACGGCGCCCTCAATAGTTGCGTTGATAATATCATCATGCGTCACTGCGCCTTTGAGGAGATGCTTATCCAGAGATTCGTGAAGGTAAATCACCATCACCACACCGGTCTCCACAGCGACGCCGTACAATGCGATAAATCCCACCCACACCGCAACGCTGAAATTGTATCCGAGAAAATAAATCAGATACACCCCGCCGATGAGCGCGAACGGCACTGAAAGCATCACCATCGACGCCTCAAGGAACGACTTGAACACAAAATAGAGCATCACGAAAATAATAAAGAAGACAACCGGGATGACAATCTCCAACCGCTTTTTGGCTCGTATCTGGTTCTCGTATTGCCCGCTCCAGGAGACATAATACCCGGGAGGGAGTTTCAGTTTTTCGAGAGCGGTTTTGGCGTCGTTTACGAAGCTGCCCATATCCCTGCCACGAACATTTAGAAACACAATCGAACGAAGCAGACTGTTCTCGCTATTGATCATCGGTGGACCTGCAATTTGCTGTATATCGGCAAGCTGCGCCAACGGGATGTATGCGTACTTCGGCTGATATGAAAAAGATTGTGATGCGGGAGCGGCAGCGAGAGCGCCGTTTCCACCCATTCCGGCGCTTGCACCGCCGCCGCTCATTGCGGGAGAAGCTGCCGGCGCCATTGCTTCGCTCCCCTGCCTTGGCACGGGAACAAGAAGCCGCTTCAACGCTTCGATGTTGTCGCGGTAGTCTTTTGAAAAGCGGATGCGGATTGGGAACCGCCTTCTGCCTTCAACCGTTGTTGAAATATTCTCGCCGCCAATTGCGGTTTCAACAACATTCAGCACATCGCCGACGTTAATCCCATACCGGGAAACTGCTTCGGGTTTCACTTTGATATCGAGGAAATCCCCGCCGGTGACCCGTTCTGCATAGAGATCAGCGGCGCCGGGAACCGTTTGTAAAATCGTTTCCGCGTTGATCGCGAGACGCTCGAGCGTATCGAGATTATCGCCGAATATTTTTATTCCCAGGTCGGTGCGCACGCCGGTTGAGAGCATGTTAATGCGGTTGATGATTGGCTGTGTCCAGCCGTTTCGCACTCCCGGAATCTGCAGCTTGCTATCAAGATCGGCGATGATTTTATCTTTTGTCATTCCGGGACGCCACGCTGATTTTGGTTTGAGGAGAATTATTGTCTCAAGCATGCTGATCGGCGCGGGATCGGTTGAAGTCTCCGCACGCCCGACCTTCCCTAACACCTGATCAACCTCGGGGTAACCGGCGATGATTTTATCCTGTACCTGCACAATGCGTTTTGCTTCGGTAATGGATACGTTGGGCAGAGTGACCGGCATGAAGAGCAAACTTCCCTCGTCGAGCGGCGGCATAAATTCCGATCCGATGTGCATAATCATCGGTATCGTGATGAGCAGCGCTGCAATGTTGATTGTGAGCGTTGTCTTCCGGTATTTCAGAGCTTTCTTCAATATGGGCGAATAGATTCCCATCATGAAGCGGGAAATGGGATTCTTGCTTTCCGGACGGAATTTTCCCCGCATCAGCATTGTCATCAGCATCGGCACAAGCGTGATGGAAATGATTGCCGATGCAGCGAGGGCAAATGTTTTAGCCCACGCGAGCGGATGGAAAAGCTTGCCCTCCTGGCCTTCGAGCATAAAGACCGGCAGGAATGAAACGACAATGATCGCAAGCGAGAAGAAAATTGCTCTCCCCACCTGTTGTGCGGAGCGAATGGAGATTGCAGTGTAATCAATTTCTCCTCCAAGTTCCTGCGCGTGCGCGATATTCCGGTAGGCATTTTCAACTAAGACGATGGACGAATCAACAAGCACGCCGATGGCAATCGCCAACCCGCCTAAACTCATAATATTTGATGTGATGCCGAATTGCTTCATGAGGATGAACGAGATCAGGACAGAGACCGGCATCTCAATGAGGATGCGGAGCGCGCTCCGGAAATGGAAAATAAAAATCATCACAATTAAGCTTACCACCAGCGCCTCTTCGATAAGCGCGCGACGGAGCGTATCAATAGAACCTTCGATAAGATCGGAACGGTCGTACGCGGTTTTGATCTCAACGCCGGCCGGTAATCCCTTCTGGATTTCCTTAATTTTTTCCTTTACCCTTCCGATGACATCCTTTGCGTTTTCATTATAGCGCATGACGACGATACCGCCGACAACCTCGCCCGCTCCGTTTTTATCGAGCATACCGAGGCGGAGGTCGTTTCCGAGCTGCACCGTGCCGACATTTTTTATATAAACGGGAACGCCGTTCTTGCCTGTCCCGATTGGAATATTTTGAATATCGGCAATGGATTTCACATACCCCAATCCGCGGACATACATCTGCATCGCGTTCGATTCGATTACCTTGCCTCCAACATCGCGGTTGGTGTTGCGGATTGCGTCGACGATTGAATTGAAATTTACATCGTACGCCGCCAGCTTGTTGGGATCGAGGTCGACCTGGTATTGCTTGACGAACCCGCCGATGCTCGCAACCTCGGCAACACCCGGGACGGAATTTAACTGGTAACGAATGTACCAATCCTGAATTGCGCGCAATTCACCAAGATCGTAGCCCTTCCCTTCGACCGTATACCAGTACACGTGACCAACCCCCGTCCCATCGGGTCCCAGCGTCGGAACGACGCCGGGAGGCAGCGAAGACGCCGCATAGTTGAGTTTTTCGAGAACACGGCTTCTTGCCCAATAAATATCCGCATCGTCGTCAAAAATGATATAAATGAACGACATGCCGAACATCGACTGCGCGCGGACCGCTTTAACTTTCGGCAGCCCTTGCAGATTGCTGACAAGGGGATAGGTGATCTGATCTTCTATAATTTTCGGCGACCGCCCCATCCATTGGGTGAAAACGATCACCTGGTTATCCGAAAGATCGGGAATCGCATCGACCGGCGTGTTGTACACCGACCAAATTCCCCATCCGATGAAGAAGGAATAAATAAGAATGATGACAAACTTATTCCTTGCCGAGTATTCAATTATTTTTTCGATCATAATTTTGCTTTCAACGTTTTAGAGTTCTGCTTCTCCGGCGCGGAGAGAATGAACAAAACCGGTTACCGAACCATCTTAGTTATTTTGTCCCTTATTCAAACTCTTGGTCTGTTTCTTTTCTTTCCCGATAGTTTTCTTTTGCAGTTTCATCCCGCATTTTGGGCAATCTCCGGGTTTTGAGGAAACGACGTCGGCATCCATCGGGCAAACATAGATCACTTTCGTGGCGTTCTTAACAGCAGTGATCTTTTTCTGCTTGATGGTTTTTGTTGAATCAGATGACGCCGGTGTAAAACCGAATGCGAGTATTGTAAGAGTGAGGATGAAGCTTAAGATTACGTTGGTTTTCATTTTATTTATCCTTTTTCGATTATAGTGAATGTTATTATAATTAGTTTTTTGTTTAGCGTCTTGTTAAACTTTAGTACCACCTTATTCCCTTTGCACACCCCTTGATCCCCTCCCTCGCAGCCCGCCTGACCGGACGGGCAGGGGAGGGGAAATTACTTCAAGGGCTATCGAGGTAAATAAGGAGGCTCCTCTTTTATTTTTTCATAGCGGTTTCAAGCTGGCTCTCCGAATCAATGAGATACCCGCCGGATGTTACAATGGTATCTCCTTCATCGATACCATCGAGAATTTGGATATATTCGCCCGTACGTTCACCCGTAGTAACCACGCGGGGTTGAAACACTTCGCCGTCTTTTTGAATCCATACAATCTGCCGGCTCCCCGTGGAAAGGACTGCACTGATGGGAACGACAACCGATTCCTGTAATTTTACCGATATCCGGGCATTTACATACATTCCAACCTTGAGATCGAGACGAGGATTAGGAAGTTCAATGCGCACTTTTGCCGTTCGGGACGACGGATCGATTGTCGGTGAGATGAAAATTACCTTACCGGTAAATATCCTGCCGGGAAATGCATCCGATGATGCAACAACAATCTGACCATTTTTTATGTTTTCTACTTCGTACTCATAGATCTCGGAATACATCCAAACCGTTGAGAGATCGGCGACGTCGTACAGGTCTTCTCCTGCCGAGGCGTAGTGCTGAGGATCGGCAAACTTTTTAAGCACTGTTCCGCTGATCGGGGAATGGATGGTAATTGTTTTCTGTACCGTTTTTGTGCTCTCCAATTCCGCAATTTGATGTTCGGTGAAATCCCACCGGAGCAATTTCTGGCGCGCCTGGTCAAGAAGCGACTGCGCTCCGCCGGAGATGAGATCGGTCTGGCTCTTCACTTCATCGTAAGAATCTTTCGCGAGGAGATACTCCTGCTGGGCTGAGATTGCTTCCGGGCTGTAAACGTCCGCAACCGGATCGCCTTTATGGACATTTTGTCCCGTGTACGTGAGATATAATTTATCAAGCCGACCCGGAAACCGGATGCTGATCTGTTTGAAATTCGGTTCGGCGTAATCGATGGCGCCAACGGCACGGATTTCTTTTTCCAGAGCCATCTTCACTGCGATTGAAGTCGCAACGTTTGCAAGCACCTGTTTCGAAGGCGAAATGGAGACAGTAGCAATGTTGTTCTTATCGCTCTCGGACATTGCATGAGCCGCAGTTTTTTTCACAAGCGTCATTCCGCAAATAGGGCAGGCGCCGGGTTGATCTTTATGCACCTGTGGATGCATGGGACATGTATAATATTCTCCGGGAGCAAGCTCGGTTGTTGTTGACGATTCGGCTATTGCGCTATCGGCATAGACCGGAACTCTTTCCATACCCATCGGGGATTTTCCCGGATGATCACTTTTATCGCCGGGCAGCATGGGATCGGTCCAGTACAATATTTTCCGTTCCGGTTTCGATGGGAAGAATTTCGGGTACAGAATATATCCGAAAATTCCCAGAAGTACCACGGTGATAATTGAGAAAATATATTTTTTTGTCATGATATAAACCTTTCATTCCATTGTGTGTGGACCATATTGATAGCCGATCTCCCGCTCTATGCCGGTCACAGCTTGCTCAAACTGCATGCGCGTCATGAAATATTCTTTCGTGAGGTTCACCTGCGTCCGGTAAGCATCCATGAGCATTAAAAAATCCGTTGTGCCGTTCTGGTAGGCGGTGAGACTTGCGTTTAACGATTGGCGCGCCTGGGGCAAAATACCCCTCTGATATGCGTCTAACTGTTTCTTCGCGGCGTCCGCTTTATAGTAGTAGTCGCGGATATTTCCCGCTATCATTTGCCGGTCGGCTTGATACAGGTCGCGGGATTTATCGATGGACGCAATCGCTTCTTCCTTTCGCGCATCTGTTCTTCCCAGCGACCAGGGCGCGAACGGCAATGTGACTCCCGCCGAAATACTCCAGCTTGTTATGCCATCGACAGGAGCGTAGAGATGTTCTATCCCGAATCTGAAATCCGGGTAATATTGCTGCTTTGCCAGAGAGAGCATGATTTTGTTTTCATCGATTGCGATGGAATCGTGCAGGAGCATGGGCCTCTGGCGCATACCCGTATCAAGGAGGGAATCAAGCTGCATCGAAAATTTCACCTCCTCGGATATCACGGCGAACCCGACCGTATCGCGCGGCGACCTGTTCAGGAGCGCCATCAGCATGGATTTTGCGCTCAATTCTTTTTGGCGCAAATCGAGAATTTCATTGCCGATCATGGATAGCTCCACCTGCGCTTTGAGCACTTCTTGCTGCGAGGTCATGCCAACCCCGTACCGCGTTTGGGCAATCTTCAGGAATTGCTTCATCAGGCGGCTATTCTCGTTATCCAGCACGATATTCTGCTGGTAGTACCATAACTCGAAATACGCCGATTTCACCTTCGCCAGCACTTCGTCAATTTTTTCCAGGTGATCGTGATGAGCGTGTTCGGCGTTGATCCGGGACGCCTCGCGTTCGGTGGAAAGTTTTCCCGGGTACGGGATCATCTGTTCCAGCATCAATCGCGAGAACATCGCTTCGTTCCAGCGGAATCCCGGCATGGCTTCCTGCATGAATTTTAATTCAGGATCGGGGAGAACGCCCGCCTGCGAAATCCTGGCGTCGCGGATACTCATTTCGGAGAACGCGGCGCGGATTTCCGGATTGTTTGCCATCGCTTCCTCGATCACGGCGTCGAGCGACATGATCGGGGATTCCGGTATCACAATGGAATCCATCTGGCTCAGCGCCCGCAGGGGGAGCATTATGAAAATAAAAATAACTATTGTTCGCATCATACTTCCTCTCTTGATAACTCACCCTGATTCCAACTCTCCTGTGAGAATGGAATACATCTTATTGCGATGAGTTATCTAAAAGCTTAAAATTGTTCCGGTAAAATTATTCTGTGAATAAAGTATTTTTACGGTTACCCGACTGTGTGAAAACTCCAATTCATCTTTCAATCGAGATTCGAACTATCGCAATGTGCATCGATATAAGGAGATCGCGACGTCCGCCTCCTGTTAAAAGATGGCGGGAGGCGGACTCGCGATGACGTTTCACACAGTCAGTTACGCGCGTATAAGCGTACTTCACCGTAAAAAGTACAAGCCGTTGAGATTAAATCAACGGTCAGAACTGCTGAGAAGAAATATTAAATGAGAAGTGACGAGTTTAGAATGGGGATATCTCCCAACAAGGGAGGCATCAACTGGATTGACGCGATGCGGGAGACAACGAGGTTCCCTGCGCAGTTATCGATGACTGGTGCGAGCACGCCAACCGGCGCCTGCGTTTGCTGAAGCTGAAAATGGGATTGAACAAATTCTGTCGTGTTGCGTTCGCCTGCGATTACCGTTTTGCAGCAATCGGATGATTTTTCCCTGGCGATGGATTGCGTGTGGTTCGCTGCTGGTTTAACGGCGCAGCAGGAGAGTTTATTACCCGTTTTCATCATCGGGCACGATGCAATGACGATCGGTAGTCCGATGTTGCACACGCTGAACAGAACCACCAGCGCAACCGTAATCAGGCGATATGTGAATGTTTGTTTCATTCTTTAATTAAAACACGCAAAACGGGGGATACATTCCTTCTGCGTGGTTATAAAAATAGTATAAATTAGGATAAATGTCAATTATTACTATGCCATAATGATGAAAAACGCCAAAATAACTCTCTTTTAAGGATATTGAGCGTGATCTTTGTCATGGCAACATTTTATTATACGGTTTGAATGATGGGTAGTTGCGGTCATGATAAAATTTGTATCAATCGGATAATCTCTTATCTTATTATCCGGAAATTATTCGAATAAACTAAACATTTGAAATCCAAGCACCGCCAGGAATTATTTCATGCAGCCCGAAGATTTGCTTAGCCATAAAAAAAATGTTTTCAGCCAGAACGGCGAGGATGGGATTATCGAATTCATCTTCTCCCGGATCGGCGCAGCGGATATATCATGCTGCGAGTTCGGCGCGTGGGACGGCATTCATTTCAGCAATTGCCGCAATCTCATCCTTGGCGGCTGGCGCGCCGTGATGATCGAAGGGGATGAGATGCGGTTTCATGATCTCGTCGCGACATACCGGGATAATCCCGCGGTAATCTGTATGAACCGCTTTGTGGATACAGCCGCGAACCGACTCGATCAATTGCTGAAAGAATCCGGTGTCGGCTCGCTCGATTTTCTCAGCATCGATATCGACGGGCTGGATTACGAATTATTTGAAAATTTAACCATGCAGCCGCGGGTCGTTTGCGTGGAAGTAAACGCGGGTCATAATCCCAAAAACGGGAAGGTGATCCCCGCGGAAACGGCGAAAAATAATGTCGGACAATCGCTGGCGGCGTTCACTAAAATCGCGGCGGCGAAGGGGTACGGGCTTGTGTGCTACAGTGGGAACGCTTTTTTTGTACGGAAGGAAATTATTCAACAATATGCTCTCCCCTCGTTATCCCCCGGCCAGGCGTACAAGCTCTTCCTCGCGCATTTAACGCAGGAGGAAAAAGATTGGCTCTATCTGGTAAACCAGGGTTTGGTCGATCCGTTTTACAAATACGCTAACCCGTTCCTGGAGAGTTCTGCTTTGGGTATCAACGTAGTAAAAGCAATTGCACTCAAATCAAAAATTAAGTTGAAACAATTTTTAAATAAAAAGAATTGAAGATGAAGAAGTGGAGATTTTCTTTAATCACCCATTCCACTTTGTCTCAAAGGGTATATTACAAATTATTTTGCTCTCCCTTTAAATCCTGGGACGTACTACTTCGTCGATCCTTTCAAAAACGCGACAATGATAAAGGTTATGAAAGATAAGATGAAATAGGCTAATAGAATTCTATTTCCCCGATTAATCGAGAGTTCTTCATATTGCAATTTCTTAATTTCATCCTCTTTGAAGAGCATATTCATAATCAAATATGAAGGTGCGCCCACATAGATTATAGCTTCGATGATTCCCAGCCATCGGGGCTCTGTGTGGATAGGGACATACTGAGATAAGTTGCATAGTCTGAGTACCACCATTAAATTAAAGAATAGAAATGATGAAAACACCCCAATCGTTGTTAGATAAGCGACTTCTCTCTTCTTGCCTTTCGTACTATAAAATCTATATACCAGAAAGAAATAGAAACGCAGTTTTTTCATCATAACTATTTTCCTGAAATACTATTAAACTACTATTTTAAATACTTCTCCGGATTCTCATCGAATTTCTTTTTGCACATCGCCGCGCAGAAATAATACGTCTTGCCCTTGTAGTCGGTTTTGCCTGCTGCTGTAGCGGGCTCGACTTCCATATGGCAGACGGGATCGATATGAGTTTCAGTTGTTTGTGGTTTTGATTCCATTGTTTCTCCTGTTAATGTCGGATTGACCGGATTTAAAGAATATTGCGATTTTTGAAGTGATTCACTATCAATTAATTTCGTCATTTTAAATGATCGCATTCGTAAAGCGTTCGATACGACGGAGATTGAGCTTGCCGCCATCGCCGCAGATGCAATGATGGGTGAGAGCAGAATGCCGAACAACGGGTAGAACACTCCCGCCGCGAGCGGTATCCCCAATCCGTTGTAAATAAATGCCAGAAAAAGATTTTGTTTAATATTACCGATGGTGGCGCGGGAAAGTTTTATTGCCATGACAACTCCCATCAGATCGCCGCGCACCAAGGTGATATCGCTGCTTTCAATGGCGACGTCGGTACCCGTACCGAGCGCAATGCCAACATCGGCCCGCGCAAGGGCGGGAGCGTCGTTGATGCCGTCTCCCACCATCGCCACAATTTTATGTGTCCCTTGTATCCGCCGGATTTCCTGCTCCTTTGCCTGCGGAAGAACTTCGGCAAGAATATTATCGATACCGATTTTATTTCCAACTGCTCTCGCGGTATGTTCATTATCGCCCGTTATCATCGTCACTTCCAACCCCATCTGCCTCAGCTCTTTGATTGCCTGGATGGAGCTCGGCTTGATCGGATCCGCAATACCGAGTATGCCCGCTAATTTACCATCGATGGAAACAAAGACCGGAGTTTTTCCCTCCGACGAAAGGCGTTCCCAATCCGATTGTAGAGCATCAATTGGAACGTTGCGTTCCTTCATGAATTTTGAATTTCCCGTGAGAATCGTTTTATTTTCAACCTGTGCGGATATTCCGAGTCCGGAGATAGCAAGAAAATTTTGAACGGAAGGAAGATTACCCAATCGGTCTTTTGCCGTCGCAATAATCGCGCGCGCAAGCGGATGCTCCGATCCCTGTTCTGCGGCTGCGACCAGGCGGAGAAAATCATTTTCAATATAACTATTATGGGTGATGATGTCGGTTAATTCCGGACGACCACGGGTGATGGTTCCGGTTTTATCAAGCACGATGGCATTGACTTTATGGGCAATTTCAAGCGATTCAGCGTTTTTAAAAAGAATACCATTTTCCGCGCCTTTTCCGGTGCTTACCATAATTGAAGTCGGGGTTGCAAGACCAAGCGCGCACGGGCAGGCAATCAGCAGCACCGCGATGAAATTCATCAAGCCGTTCAGGAACGCGGGCTGTGGTCCCAGAACATACCACGATACAAATGTAACGACACCGATCATGAGAACGATAGGAACAAAATATCCGCTCACTTTATCGGCAAGGCGCTGGATCGGCGCACGGCTACCCTGCGCATCCTGCACAAGCCGTATGATCTGCGCGAGCATGGTATCTTTTCCAACCCGCCGCGCCGTCATGATGAAGCTCCCTGTTGTGTTAATTGTTGAGCCCACAACAACACTGTCTTTTTGTTTATGCACGGGCATGCTTTCGCCGGTGATCATCGATTCATCAATTCTCGATTCGCCCTCGGCAACTATTCCGTCCACGGGGATTTTTTCACCCGGTCTCACGCGGATTTTGTCGCCCACAATAACTGCCGTGATGGGAATATCCTGTTCGGTTCCCATCCGTATCACCCTCGCCGAGGATGGCTGAAGCTGAACAAGTTTTTTTATGGCGTCGGAGGTGTGACTTTTGGCGCGCGCTTCCAGCAATCGCCCGGTGAGGATAAGCGTAATGACCATGCCCACCGTTTCAAAGTACACGTGCGCAGGCATACCCTGCATCGACATCCATTCGCCGAACAGCATTGCAATCACGCTATAGAGGTATGCGGAAAGCGCGCCGATCCCTATGAGGGTGTTCATATCAGCGGAGCGGTTGCGGAGCGCGCCATACATCCCCCGGATGATATGCCAGCCGCTGTAGAATAACACCGGCGTAATAAATACCCATTGGAGGTACGGGCTCGTTAACCACATCGGGATTGAGCTGAAAAATTCGGTCATGCTGCCTATCGATCCGATAATCGCCGGTATGGTCAGAACAACTGCAGCAACGAGCCGCCGCATCAGGTCTTCAACTTCCCCGCGGTGAGCTTTCGCGCCGACGTCAGAAGAATAATTGGAATCATCGCGCAGTTCAGCCTGGTATCCGAGCGTATCGATTTTTGCGCCGAGCTCATCTGTCGTTACCGCTGCGGGATTAAAACGAACAGTCACTTCCTCGGTGGTGAAATTCGATACCACTTCCTCGACGCCATCCAATTGCTGGAGGACAGGAGTAATATTATTGAGACAGGACGGGCACGAGATGCCATGTACAATGAAAGTCGCTTTGTTTATCTGTAAGTCCGTCTTCGGGCGGGAGCTCTTTTTTGGCTCGCTCGGTTGCGCTCCTTGATTGCGGCTGTCCGGTTCAACGATAATCGTACCGCGGTACATATTCATCGCGCAGGAGAAAGGGAACTCGCCCGTTTTATCCGGAAGGAATTGCACGTCGGTTGTTTGAAACGCGGCAAGCGAGCGGCTGATATTAAAATCGGGGATAACGACCCGCTCCGAACAGCTTGCGCCCTCGTTGCGGTTAAACCGGAGGCGAACCGGCAGACCGGCTTTTACTCTCACAATATCGGGGGAATACGTGCCCTCGACTTTTATCGTTATTTCCTGAACTTTGCCCGTTACCCGGGCGGAAACTGCGGCTCTGGTACCGAAAAAAAACCAATAGAGAAAACCAATGGCGGCAATTCCGCCTCCAATTACCAAAATTTCAATGGTCATAATTTTTATCTTAACGGAATCCTATACTAATATAAACAAAATAGGGTTCATTTTAATTGGCATGCGATCAAACGAAAAATGCTCATTTGTTGCCTTTCCCTGTCGAATTAATTACATTAACGCATCGGTACCACACAATAAACTTCAGGAATATATCAATGACCATCGCAATAAAATTTATTCGAACCCTAGTCATCCTTCTCATTTCCATCTCATATCTATTAATCATCGGATGCCACGGTTCGGAAGAAGCGGAAAAATCTAATATTCCCCCCGCCCCGAGCCCCGCAGAGTTGATGCAGAAACAACTAAACGAATTGAAGATGGAGAATGCCGGATTAAAAGCCCAGGTTGAAAAAGTACAGCAGGATAACCGGACGATCACCGCGCACGCCGCCGAATTGGAAACACAACTCGCCGATCTCAAGGAACGGCAAGCTGCTTCCCCTCCGCCGGCTCCGCAGCCGGTGGAAGAAACAAAGCCGCCTGTCGAAGAAAAAACTTCACCGGTGAAAGCGCCTCCCATTGAAAATGCAAGTGCAACGTACGAAGAGGGATTAGGTCTCTACCGGGCGCATAATTTTCATGATGCCCTGGGAAAATTTCAAGCAATCTCCGGCGCCGACGGCGGTGATTATATCGACAGGGGAATATACTGGTCCGGTGAATGCCAATATGCCCTCAAGGATTATAACGCCGCCCTCGAATCCTTCCAAAAAGTTCTTGAATTTCCCCGCACGACGAAAAAAGATGACGCTCAAATGATGATTGGAAATTGTTATCTTTCCCTCGGCGATAAAGCGAAAGCAAAAGACGAGTTTAAAAAACTCATCGCAAATTATCCTGCCAGTCCTTTTGTGAAGCGGGCGAAGGCAAAATTAGCGGGGCTATAAGTCTAACAGGGTGTTGAAAATGCAAATCCGAGTCACCCTGAACTTTTTTCAGGGTCTGAATGTAAATAGATTCCGATCCCGATTTCATCGGGACGGAATGACTCACACTAATTTAATATAATTTCAACACCCTCCCAAAGATTTTCCGGTTACTACGGGGACTATTTCTTAATCTGCGGATTAACCGGAACGAACGTTACCTCTTGCTGGGGCAGATCCTCCTCGCCAAGCCGCATGCCTTTCAGGATGATTTGGAGTTGCTCGCCCGCGATTTTATTCCACTCGTTGGGCGAGGTACGGATGTCTTTCCCTGTTAATAATATTTGTTCTTTCGAGTGCGGATGGATAGTGATCTTTGGCAGTGGAAGAAATTTATCGTTGTATTCGTAGGAAATATTTTTCGAGGTGATTTTTACGACCCCGGGATCGAGCTCCATCACCCGGCGGCTATTATTATGAAATTGAATTTCTATATAGGTGATGATGGTCGTTTCCACGCTATAGTTTGCCCGGAAGGTATATTTAATTTCCTTACCCGGTACGGTTGTGGTAAATTCCTCGCAGTTGCAATTGTCATTCACCGCAAAATAATCGTACGTTGCCGCTCCCGGCGATCTATCCGAGGAGGAAGTTCTTATTGTGGGCGAACAACCCCACAGGATCACAAGAAGAAATGATGCTATAATAGTTGTAAATCTCATTTAATTGAACACTTTAAGCATTTCTGTAAGAGATGTTTTCTTGACGCGAATCACGGTTTTATCACAGCTTGCTCTTTGGAACAGATATTAAGAGCGCGTTTGAGGCCATCACCCCCACAGTGATAAATATCATATAATTCCGCACCTCTGTTGGATTTCTTAATAATTATTCGTTTTTGAGCACTTTCCAATGTATTAAAACCGGCTCAATTCTGCAACGCAAAGGCGAAAATGACCTTGATTTTAAACTCCTTTTTCTCTATGTTCGTACAGAATGAACGTGCAAAATAAGACTGGTATATCTATGAATATCGAACCCGGAACACGGGCGCGCATTCTTGTCGTGGATGATGACGAAAGTTTTCGTAAACTCCTCTCAACCACTATCCGTGATGAAGGATATAAAGTCGAAGATACCGATGAAGCGGAAAAAGCCATCGAAATGGCGCGCGCGCAGACATACGATATTGTTTTACTCGACGTAAAAATGCCGGTCATGAGCGGTTTAGAGGCGTTGAAGATTTTAAAAAAAGAATCTCCTCTAACCGATTATGTTATGTTGACGGGCGTGCACGACCTCTCGATTGCTGTTGACGCCGTAAAATCCGGGGCGAGAGAATATGTGACGAAACCGTTCGAGCCGGATTTCCTTCTCCACCAGCTCCGTTCCATTCTGCGGGCGCGCGCGGCGGAAATTAAATTGCGCGAAGCCGAGGCGCATTTTTCTTCAAAATTATTGTACGACCTCCGCAATCCGATTTCCACAATCCAAACCGGAATCGGTTTCATGCTCAAGGGAATGGCGGGTCCGCTCTCCGATCAGCAGCAGGTGGTGATGGGACATATTAACACGAACACAGAAAAGATCCTGATGCTCCTCAACGATATGATCGATCTTTCAAAATTTGAATCAGGGCAGGTTGAGATTGAACGTATAGCGACAAACTTTGATGAATTTATTCCGCGTGTCTGCGAAGAGTTCTCTTCGCTTGCCGGAGCGAAAAAAATTCAATTTTCCATTAAAGTCGCTCACAATCTTCCGACGGTAATGATCGACCCGCATAAAATAGAACAGGTTATTAAAAATCTTCTCGATAACGCCATTACCTATACCGGCGAGAGCGGGAATATCGGTGTGGAGGCCGGCATTGTTCAGCCCGATACGCAACATCCCGCCAAGGAGTACATTGAAATAAAAGTGAAGGATACCGGCAGCGGCATTTCCGCCGAGGAACTGCCTTTCGTCTTCGATAAGTATAAGGAGTTTTTAACCGGCAAAAAATCTGAAAAAAAACGGACCGGGTTGGGGCTGGCGATCTGCAGGAATATTGTTGAAGCTCATCACGGCAGGATGTGGGCGGATTCTGAGGTCGGCAAGGGCTCTACGTTTACGGTTCTGATACCGGTGTGAAAATTCATTAAGAGTCCCGTCATTCTTTTTGACGGGACGTAGCAATCTCCTTATATCGCTGCAAATTGCAACATTTTGAATTTAGTTTAAACGATGAATCGGGGTTTTCACGCAGACTCTAAATCTCGTTTAACACTTTCCGATTTCCTGTTTTTATTTTTTTGTCAACCAACTTTGGAAAAATGATCGGGTTTTTTCTTCCAAAACATTTTAACCCCCTTATCTCTTTCTCCTCACCATCCCGATAAATCCCAATGCCACCACCATCAAGGCGCCGATTCCCGTAACGACAAACGCCCAGATATTAGCGACACGCGAGGAGGCAGTCATCGCGTAATCCCCAACATGAATTTGCTTTGAGTTGAATTTCCAGGACGCGCTGTTGCCTTCCACGGTTGAGCTGTTGGTCGCAAGCAAGATGCCCGGCATCTGGACAGACGGCAGCCAGTTTTCGGGATGTCCGCCCGGGTGCTGCTTATTGTAAATTTTCTCCAATGCGGCTTGGGCAAAAGAATCATACTTAAGGATGGCATTTGTGCCGTAGATCCCCGCGCAGAACTTCATAACATTTTTCATGTCGTCGAACTTATTTTTAGTCGAATCTTTTTCCTTTTTCTTGTTGGCTCTATCGAGGGAATCGGCAGCGATAACCTTCGTAAACAATTCTTCCTTTTTCTCTTTTAACAGAGCGGGCGCCAATTCCCGGTCGTTACGCCGTTCCGCTTCGGCGATCAAATCGGAGTAGAACGCCTCGTAAAGATTCCGTAAATCCCACATATCAACTTTATGATTCAACGTGTCGCTCGTTTCTCCGCGAACGTAGCGGTCAATCTCATCTTTTGTCATGAAATCGGTGACCGGAACGCGTTGAAGGGGATTTCTCATCGTGTATTTTTCCGAGTAATCGAGATAGGTGTAAAACCATCCAAATTGTTTATTGATGGAAACATCGATCCCCACATTTCCCGTATCCCTCGCGTCGGCGTACTCTTTGTTGAGCTCTTCAGCCGACGGAAATTTCTTGCTCGCAGTGTAGACAATCGTGGAATCCGTTGCTTTGGGTTTTTTCCATTCTACCCTCCATGAATCATCAGAGGGACGGGGAAATGCGTTCGTCGGTATGGTTCGCGTGTTATTCTGGAACGAATAAATCCTCTCGACCGAGCCGTCCGCAGAAACAATCGTGCGCACCTGTTCGTCGAGGCATCCGGGTAGAATGAGCAATACCGGAATAATGAATGCGAGAAATAGAATATCATAGCGTTTCATATTACTTTTTTCCTTCCTTGAGTAATTGTTCAAAATCTTTCATAAATGCCACGCCTTCGGTTTCAAGAATCTTTTTCTCCCGTTCGTCAATGCCGTCGTTGATGTTTATTTTGGCGAGATTGGGATATTTCTTGGAAAATTCATCAAACAACGCGCCATTTTGCCGGAGCAGCGCGAGGAGATCGTTGCCAAATAATTTTGTCGGATCGGACCCAATTCCGGCGGTGTTCAAGGTAGATGAAAACGGTTCATACGTTCTCCGCTGCAACGGCAAGAGATCGAGCAATTGTACGGTGACAGAACGGATGAATGAATTTTCCGCCATTGCTGTGTTGCCGTCGGTCTGCAAGTTGTTTTCTAAGTGTGTAATCTTCATCGCATCACGCGATTGTTGAATGATAAATAAGACGATTCCTGCGGCCACGGCAAACCGCAACGCGGGCTGCATCCAACCAATGAGAAAATCGATAATTGAAAATTTCTTATTTCCGGAGATGTTTCCGGCAGATTTACCGGTGATGATGTTCAGCGTATCGGTAACCCTCGCCGCATCGTCTGAAAGGACCGGAACGGTGTTTCTCACCGGTTGAAGCGCGGCGTCCATCGATTTCAGCTCGCGCAATATTGTATTGCACGACCGGCAGGATTTGAGATGTTCGTTCACGCGCGATTTTTCATCCGACGATACTTCTCCCTCGCGGTAAAGAAACAATAACGGTTCGATTTTTTTGCATTCGTTCATAAGAGTTCGCTTTCCTTCAATTGTGTTACCGCAACGCGGATTTTCTTCCGCGCGTAGCAGAGATTGGTTTTTACCGAGGCGATGGATATTCCCGCCATCTCCGCTATTTCTTCAATGGAAAAATCCTCCACATCGCGCAGATGAAACACAAGCCGTTCTTTTGCGGGAAGTTTCTTCGCTTCGGCAAGAATATGCCCGCAGAGATCGGCGTTCTCAGCTTCCTCGTGAACGCTGCGATGCGCGGGAGGATCGCCCCCTTCAAACAGGTTGGCGATGCGGCTAAAAATATTTTTCCGGCGTGTTTCCATTTTCATGCTGTCGTAACAAAGATTAATCACAATTTTATACAGCCACGTTGTGAATTTCACCTCGGGGCGGTAGCCCCTAAGATTATTCCAGACCCGGATGAACGCTTCCTGCACGACGTCCCTGGCGCGTTCCTCGTCGCGCAGAAGCGGCAGCGCCACGGCATACGCGTACCGTTGATGCGATTCCATGAGCGACCGGAATGCGGCAAGATCGCCCTCGCAGCTTTTCCTGATAAGCTCCTGCGTTGCGGCGTACTTCAATTCCGGTTCCGATAATTTTTTCATCTGTGTCATTGGCGGTCTGCTGGTAATGATACGACTGAAACGTGTTTTGGTTAAATTAATGCCCTAAAGTACGAAATAATTTAGCTCTTCGCATATTCCTTTTTTGGAAAAACAAGTAAATTATCATAAATTTCAAGATTAAACTATTTCTACCTCTGGTACATATCGATGGAAGATCTGAATTTTAGTGTTGATAGTGCTTTATTGACTGAACTGGGTGAAAAGCTGGTTGAAACTGTTCACCTTGCTGTTATAGAGTTGGTCAAAAACGCATATGATGCCGACGCAACAGAAGTAATCGTACGTTTCAAGTTAAACACGGGTAAGGGACCAGACATCTTCATCATTGACAATGGTGTGGGGATGACTCTTGATAATGTTCGCGATTATTGGATGCGAATAGCAACCACAAACAAGGATGAAAATGATACCTCTGAAAAATATGGTAGACCAAGAACAGGATCAAAAGGTATTGGTCGATTCAGTTGTAGACGCCTCGGTTCTCATCTCGAGTTGGTAACGATTGCACATAATAAAAGTAAATTTGAAAAAACGAAAGTCACATTTCCTTGGACCAAATTCAAACCGGGCTTAGATGTTACTATAATAAAGTGCCCCGTTGAATCAGGTACGGTTAATGAAACACATACTGGAACAACCTTATTCATCAGTGAAAGCAAGAAAGACGAATGGAGCGGGCATGGCTATAATAAATTAAAAAGGGAGCTAGCTGTTTTGGTTGGAAATAGGGGGACCAAAAGAAAAGGATTTGTTGAAGATCCCGGCTTCAACATTAAGCTTGAAGGCTCACCATCGGGTGATGAAGATACCATTGATTTACGAGATAGATTGATAAACGCTGGATGGGGGACTCTGTCCGGAGAAATTGACAATAATCATAATGCCGTGTATAGTTTAAATGCTCTGGGGATCGGTGAAAAAACAATAACGAGCCACGTAAAATATCCGGAATTGAAAGGTGTTTCCTTTAAAATTGGAATAATTGTTGACCGGCGACAACAACTTAGAGATCCCACCATTCTATCTTTGGGGACCTTGAGAGACGAGATACTTCCCATGTGGGGAGGAGTCCAAATTCGATTCAAAGGATTTCGGGTTTACCCCTTTGGAGATGATGATTGGCTTGAAATCGATCATGACCGAGGACTCAGAAGACAACAACCCGAAAACAATCAATTAGTTTCTTTCGCTGAAAAATTAAAAGGCATAGATCCCAAAAGAGTTCTTTTATCATTGGTTTCAATGCGAAACCATGTCGGTTCGGTTGAAATTGATGCACGAGCGAATGGATTTGAAATGAAGGCCAATAGAGAGGGATTTTTGGATTCTAGCCCCACATCCAAACTAAAGGAATTTGTGAGATATGGAATTGACTGGGCAACAATATATCGCGATTATTATTTAAGAAAAAGAGCAAAAGAGGATTCCGAAGTGGCACGGGAATACCTCGAAGATGTTCTCCAAAAAAAGATTGATTCAACAGACCTTATCGAAAACGCTGTAGATTATATTGATAAGGAAGTTAAGAACATATCGAGCATTCTCCCGACCTCGCAAAGAATTGAATTAAAGAAATCTGTTGCGAAAGCAACTGACGCGATACTGAAACACGACAAGTCGAATAAGGAGGAACTCAGGCACCTACGATTAATCGCTTCAACTTCATCTCTCTTATTAATTTTTTCTCATGAAGTTAAATCATTGATTGGTTCTTTAGATAGCGATACCGTTTCGCTGGCTAATTTGGCAAAACTCCTTGATAAAAAAAATGCGGGCGTGGTTCAAATCATCCGTGAAAATTTAATGGAAACGAAAAAACGATTTTCCGATCTTTTAAAGTTAACGTCCTTAATAAGCACAGACAGTCGAAATGATAAACCCGAGACATTGGCACTCAAAGAGCGATTAGAGCGAGCAAAGGATGTATATAAACTTATTAGAGACAAATACGATATTGATATTGATATCGATGATGTTCCCAATTCGATAAAGGTGAAAAATATAATGGAAGCGGAGCTGTTTGCCATTATCCTTAATATCCTATCAAATTCCATAAAATCTGTTATTGCGGCAGGAACAGACTCAAGAAAGATAAAGGTTACGGCACAGCATGTAGATGGTCAAACGAAAATTATCTTTTTGGATCGGGGGATTGGATTAGATGAAGGATTGTTTGATGAAGTCTTCTTACCGTTCATATCGGATCCTAGAGGTAAATTATATAGAAAGTTGAATAAATTTCTTAATCCTGAAGACAAATATATATTAGGAACGGGCAGTGGGTTGGGACTGGGGATTGTAAGAGAAATTATAGATACGAAAAAAGGTTCCATTAGATTTAAAAAACCTAGTGGTGGCTGGAAAACGGAACTGGAGATTGTAATACCATGAGTAAAAAAATCGGATTTTGGATAGATGATGATCCTAAAAGAAAGAAGATTGCAGAAAATACCAAAAAGGTGCTGAAATACGACATTCGTTTCATAGATGCTAAAGAACTCGACTTATCGGTATTTCTCAAGAAGGTTTTACCTCCCAATAGACCTGTCGTGATTATCATTGACCATGTTCTGAACAACATGAGGGGCCAGACAGATATTGGAATATCAAAAGGCTCAACGATTGCAGAAATCATTCTGGAAAAAAACCCGTGTGTTCCTATTATCGGTGTGACTGGCCAAGAGATAGGCAATGTTAATTACAGACAAAAAATAATATATGAAGATCTCTTTCCGTTGGATGATTTTTCGAAACATATAGAAACCGTAAGGAGCATCGTTAATGGATTTATTTCGTTGAACAAAAGAAGAATCAGAACAATCAAAGGCCTGCTAAGTCTGTTGCTCCCTCCGATTGAAGATGTTGAAAAAATAAGCTCAATTATTCCCGTTGAGATTAAGTCCAATCTTGGAACTAAATATCTATACTCGACTCTTTCTCGGTGGATTAGGTTTTCGTTTTTGGGTCACCCAGGCTTTATTTATGATAGGTTGTGGACTGCAACATTATTGGGATTGAAATTTGAAAGTCTCGTTAAGATTGAAACGCAAATCAAAGATGCCAAATATTCTGGGATTTTCGCCGATATCGGTGAAGATAGATGGTGGCAGTCAAGATTGAGACAAGTTGTTATAAAGAAAACTGTTCCTGTAAAACTCGAAGATATTGCATTGCTGGGAAGAAAATTATCGGATATTACAATAAGAGATCATAGTTCTTGCTACTTCTGTGGAGAGGATTTACCCGAAATAGTCGGTTTTACCGATGCAACAGCCCTAACCCCCGCTCAACTTCATCTTCGGTGCTCAATTCCTCACCCAAGGTTTGAAAATAGTCTGTTTTTTGAAGAGATTCGAATGATGAAGGAAAGTGATTGATGATTAATGGCTGGCTTAAAGATGAACGCCTATTAAGGAAGCATGAGTTAATGACGTTGGGTTTTTTGCGAGCCAACGTCAACATTAAAAAGCGCTTTCCAATATTGAGCAATAATGCCAACGACACTTACCTCGCTCTCTCTAAATCTACTCTACCGTTTGAATTTGAATCTGAATTCAAAATTTTCGCGAATCAAAATGAGGGAACGGCTTATATCGGAGCCCGCTCTTTATACAACGACTCTCACTTTACTGCCCAGACATATTATTTTGCCGTGGCGATAAATGGTCGACTGTCTCGTAAATTTCATTTTGATTATGCGCTACCGACAAACACACAAAGATCGCGTCAGCCTGTTTTTCAATTGCAATATGCCGGAGAATTATCACGACGGCTACTGGCTTTAGATCTTGAGTACAAGCATCTTGATTGCGGTTTATCAGAACCTCGAATATCTTATTTTCCAATGACCCTCGGTCTGCTCATCAATATGATCTTTATCGAATTTCCTGATGAAAACAACAAAAAAATAATTCAGTTGTCTGAGTGGAGAAACAACGTAGTTCGAAGAGATGAAATGAAATTCATTGCCCCCTATATTGCGGCATGTCACAATTATCTGGTGAATAAAAAAAACGACCATCTCTTTACAAATGATTTTTGTTATGGGGGCTAAAGAATTTCGAAGGAATAAAATTAATGGGGTATTTTACACACCTTTCGATCTAGCTCAATATTTAGCGAAGGATCTTGTTCGTATTTCAGATATTAAAGTATTCGACCCATCCTGTGGTGAGGTCGCATTATTACTGGCGGCAAAACATACCTTTGTTGAATTGTTAGGTGGAAATGATAAGATTCAATTGTATGGATGCGACAGAGTAATTCCCAAAAATAAAGTTGCTTTATCACAAATAAAGTTCATCAAATCCGATTTTCTGAAATTAGAATCACAGGAGTTATTCGATGTTATTGTTACCAACCCACCGTTTGTAAGATACCATAGGATAAGCAAAACAAAACGAATCGAGTATCACAATTGGTCTAAAAGTGTTATCAAAACCCTTCGGCCAGCAGATCTTTGGGTTCATTTTCTTATTAAATCAATATTTCACCTTCAAAAAGGTGGATCTCTTGGCGCAATTCTTCCCTGGTCGTTTCTCCAAGCTGATTATGCAATAGACGTAAGGAACTGGCTTGCTGAAAGATTTGAAAAAATAAGAGTTCAGATATTAGGAAAAAAATTCTTTGATTCCGCTCAAGAGCGGGTCATCTTATTGTGGTTACATAATTATGGTAGCCAAAAGTCCAAAATTGAAATTGCCTTTACACGGGAAATAGAATCAGAACCTATATTCCAAAATATTTCAATCGAACGATGGAGCGCTAAAAAAGTATTGAGTAGCTCAAACAAATCGACCGACATAGAGGCGATAATTAATAAGTATATCGACAATCATGGGTTCCGCCGATTCAAAGAATTCGGGAGTGTAAGTATTGGTGTAGTTACGGGAGCAAATAGTTTTTTTGTATTGGATATGAGCTCAATGGACCGTCTCGGTATTGAACGATCAGACTCAATTCCTATATTAACTAAAAAGAGTGATTTGCGGACTCTTTCCTTAAACGGTGAAATGCTTGGGAACAGATTGGTGCAGTTTTCAAGGGAAAACGAACAAAAATATAGCGACTATTTAAAATTTGGCGAAAATAAGGGCTATCATCTTCGAGCCCATTCTCAGAATAGAAGTCCCTGGTATCGCGTTAAAATTGGGAAAATTCCGGATGCTTTTATTTGCTATAGAACTTCCGACATTCCATTCGTTATGATCAACAACGGTGAGTATCAATGCACAAATTCAATCCATCGCATTAATTTCAAAAATCTGAACGAGGATGAGGTAAAATGGATTCAAGTTTCTCTGCTTTCAATTCAAGGACAATTGTCACTTGAAGCGTACTCAAAAATTTATGGTTCGGGAGTGTTGAAAATTGAACCCAGTTCTCTAATGAATTCGATTGTGAGAAACATCAACAAGCATTTTCCAGAATCAAAATATAAAATGCTTTCTGATTTGTTATCGAGAAATAAGAACTTGATGGCTGTTGAACTAGCCACTGAGATAGTCAATAATGAACTTGGCGTTTCAGACCATCTTTATTCTGAAACAAAATTAGCTTTTGAAGAATTGAGGGACAGAAGGAAATGGCATGCTTCAAAGAACTCTTAATGTGATTAAAAAAAAAGTTCTATTGGTTTTCCCCCTTTTCATTTGCCTCTCTCCCTCTTTTTGACGAACTTTTGTAGTAGTTCTTCAATCTACATTCATTAATATCTAAGTGCCTAAACTCTTTGCCGACGTTGCGATTCCCGTAACAATCGATAAGCTTTTCACATACCTCGTGCCGGAGGATTTGCAATCCGTTGCCAAACCCGGCATGCGTGTAACGGTGCCGTTCGGGAAAAGAAATCTCATCGGCATTATCCTCTCCATCTCGAACGTTGATAACTCAAACGGTGCCGCATTAAAACCGATCCGCGATCTTGTAGATTTGGAGCCGATCCTTTCCGATGGTATGCTCCAACTGGTTAAATGGATGTCGGATTATTATTTCGCTCCGGTGGGAGATGTGATCAAAACTGCGCTGTTCCAGGGTTCGACGCGCGTTCCCAAACGCACAGTCCGGCTGCTGCCTCTTGATAATATTAATATCAGCGAGGCGATAGGCAAATCCGCTATTAAACGATCAATAATCCATGCCCTTGAAAATAAAAATCCGCTCAGCATCGATCATCTTAAAAAAGTTATACCGGGTAAAAGCATCTATCCCGCGCTGCTCGATCTGGCAGAGCTTGGCGTTATTGCTATTGAGGATACAGAAAATAGACCGGCGATAAAACCTAAAGCGGAACGATTCATTCTTGTGAACGCGGAATGGAAAAATCGCTGGAAAGCTGCCCTCCGGGAGCTAACACCCTCCGCTGATAAAAAAAGGATAGCTCATCAGGTTGCGGTTTTACAAAAACTTTCGTCCCTCACGGAAGATACAACTCTGAATAATTTCGTTCAGCTATCGGGAGCGTCCCTTGCTGTATTGAACGGCATGGCAAAGCGGGGTAGTCTTGAAATAGTAAAAAAAGAAATTATCCGTGCGATGAAATTTGATGAATATCCTATCCCTGCCGGAACGGGGGAGATTATTCTCAACGCCCATCAGTCGCAGGCGGTCACGGAGATCGGACGAAAAACGGAGGAAGGTGTGTTTCACACATTCCTGCTTCACGGGGTGACCGGCAGCGGAAAAACACAGGTATATATAGAGACAATTCGTCCGGTTCTGGAACAAGGTAAAACGGCAATCGTGCTTGTGCCCGAAATTTCTCTCACGTCGCAAATTGTGCAAAGATTTAAGCGCTATTACGGCGATAAGGTCGCCGCAATGCACAGCCGCATGACCCCGGGCGAGCGGTTCGATACCTGGCGGCTTGCCCATGAGGGGCGGTGTTCTATTGTGATAGGACCGCGATCCGCAATTTTCGCCCCGCTGAAAAATCTCGGCGTCATCGTCGTCGATGAGGAGCATGAAGCGGCGTATAAGCAATTCGACCAGATTCCACGGTATCACGCGCGCGATGTTGCTATTATGCGGGGAAAAACAGAAAATGCCGTCGTCGTTCTTGGCTCCGCAACGCCGTCCCTGGAATCGTACGCGAATGTTGCAGGCGGCAAATACACATTGCTTGAGCTTCCCGAACGCATCGACGAGGCGAAGCTGCCGGTGATCGAGATTGTTGATATGCTTGCCGAGCGGAAGAAAAAATACACCATCTATAAAGACGAGCGCAAGGCGGAACGGGAGAAAGCAAAAGCCGATTTGAGGGATAATCCGGCATACATAAAATTCGAGATGGGGACAATCTCCGAACGGCTGCAATATTTCATCGAAGACCGCCTGAGAAAAGGCGAGGGAATTATCATCCTGCAGAACCGGCGGGGGTTCGCGCCGATTATCGAGTGCCCCGATTGCGGCTACGTGGAGATGTGCGAGAACTGTCATATCTCCATGACGTACCATGCGCCGAATAGGGAAATCCGCTGCCATTATTGCGGTGCGGTGAAACCTCCGCCCGACGTCTGCGCCCAGTGCGGCAGCATCGATCTCGATTACAAAGGTTTCGGAACGCAGCGAGTGGAAGAAGAGTTAAAAAATAAATTCCCGCAGGCAAAACTACTCCGCATGGATTTGGACACAACAACGAAGCGGGGATCGCATGACGCGCTGTTGAAAAAATTCGCCGGGGGCGAGGCGGATATTCTTCTCGGAACACAGATGGTTGCCAAGGGATTGGATTTTTCACGCGTCAGTCTCGTGGGAGTTATCTCCGCCGATACGCAAATGCTCCTGCCCGATTTCCGTTCTTCCGAACGGACGTTCCAGTTGTTGACGCAGGTATCGGGACGCGCGGGGCGGAGTGTTATCGCTGGCGAAGTGGTGATCCAGACCATGCAGCCCTCGCACCCATCGCTCAATTACGTTCTCCGCCACGATTTCAAATCGTTTTTCAAAGAGGAAATGGATTCCCGCAGCGAGTTGAGCTATCCACCGTATTCAAGGATTGTCCTGGTGGAATTTAACGGCACAGATGAAAAAACGGTGATGAACGCCTCGCGTGCCTTCGCCGGGTTGTTGAAGCCGCACGATGCGCAGTTCATGATCCTGGGTCCCGCCCCCGCGGCGATTACCAAATTAAAAAATCACTACCGCTGGCATATCGTTATTAAAGACGTGAAGAGCAGGGATCCATCCGGCGCGAAACTCCACCGCGCAATTCGTCATGTGATGGAACTATACATAAAATCGCCGGTTAAAAATATCAGTGCCGTGCGCATCCTTATTGATGTCGATCCGGTGGGCATGATGTAAACTCTATTAAGAATAATGAATTACAAGTCTTTAAATATCGGTCTTGAAGTTTTCTAATTCATATAGGAAATAGAGAAGGTAAATTCCCGCATGGAAAACACTACAAAAATGACTCCGGAACTTCAGAGTGAGTACACTACTCTGCTTCAACAAACAATGGTGATTCGAGGAAAATGGAAAATATTTGTTCAACTTTATGGAACAGATAACGAAAGAGTAGATCTGATGAATGAGACCGCACCGACTTTTTTCAGCATATTACAAGGATTATTAATCAATGATATCATCCTTGGTTTTAGCCGTTTAACAGATTCTTCTCGTATCAATAAAAATAATAATATGACGTTGGAAAGATTGCAGAATTCCATACGGAACTTGGGGTATGATGAGCTTTCTAAGTCAATGGCAAAAAAATTGGAGGATCTCAAGAAGGATATTAAAGGTGTTCGTTTGATTAGAGATAAAAAAATCGCTCATAATGATTATAATACCGTGCTGAATGATAATGCGAGTATTCTCCCCTCAGTGACTTTTAGGGAGATAGAGACGATGTTTAGGCAGATTGATGATATTCTTGACGAGGTTTCTCTTGCGTTTGGAGAGACGTTATCTTATAAAGATGTTTTTATGGCAGGGGATGGTAATGCGATAATTCATTTTTTGAAACTTGCAGCAGCATATATTAAACGGGTTGAGAATTTGCAGATCGATCCAGATGAAGATAATTTATCAATCTGAAACATCGCTATTATGTGGGTCCAACCTTGGAGTTTGAATGAATGAACGCAATTGCCCCTATTGTTAATATCAAATTATTTGATTTATCTCGTCACACAATCATGACCTGACCCTTTAAAAACAAAAATCCCGCCTTTTGGGCGGGACTTTTATAAAGTAGAATTTCTCCCGGGCTTCATGCCGATGTACGCATAATGTTGTATGCGCGTTTGCCTTTCTGTTCGGTTTTTAATTCGAAAGTAACGTCATCGCCTTCCACTAATACGTCGCGGAACCCGGTATTTTTTACATTGCTTTTATGGAAAAATATATCTTCGCCGCTTTCCGCAGTGATAAATCCGAATCCCTTAACCATATTAAAAAATTTTACAGTGCCCTTCATCATAGCTAAACCCTTTCAAAACAAAAATAATAGAAAAACCCCATCATGCCTGTCCGGCTGAATTGGGGCTCCTGGTGGATAAAAAATTAGATTTTCTCTACATTTGCAGCTTGCAATCCCTTGGGTCCCTGTTCAACGTCAAATTGAACTTTATCTCCTTCGTTGAGCACTTTAAAACCGTCTCCGATTATTGCTTTGAAATGAACAAAAATATCTTCTGCGTTTTCCCGTGAGATGAATCCGTAACCCTTAGTTTTATTGAACCACTTGACTGTCCCTTGTTCCATGGACAATCTCCTTTCGATATAGTAATTATTATGCTGTACCCGAAGCGTTGCCGCTATCCATTTTTGACTTTTTACTAACCATCCCCGTACCAAAAAATGCATACAGAAGGCTTTATTTCAAATGAGTGAACTTTTGATTTCTCCAAGTTGATTTGAATGAATCTGAGCAGATCTTCATTGATTACATAAAAGCCTGATTTTCTCCATAAGAAACAAGAAAAAATCATCCCTTTCGGGCAAAAATCGTGTACTGTTATTTTCAGGTTAAATATAATGAATTTGTTTGCCATTGGCAAACAGCCGAAATTGTCGATTTTATTTCTCCATGGGCACTTTCTTGGTTTTGGTCGGGAAAAATTCGTACCTTATCAAAAGAAATTATTGGAGTAGATCATGGAATTGAAACTTGTCCCCATCCAGAAACCGGAAAACCTGAATTTTATTCTCGGTCAATCGCATTTTATCAAAACCGTAGAAGACATCCATGAAGCGGTTGCAAGCACGGCGCCTTCCATGAAATTTGGACTGGCGTTTTGCGAATCATCGGGTCCGGCGCTGGTGCGATACAGCGGAAATGACGGCGCGCTGATTGAGCTGGCAAAAAAAAATGCCTATGCCCTCTCGTGCGGACATACGTTCATCCTGTTTTTGGATAACGGTTTCCCGGTGAATATTCTAAACACTATCAAAAATGTTCCGGAAGTTTGCAATATTTATTGCGCCACGGCGAACCCCGTGGAAGTCATCGTCGCTGAAACAGCACAGGGTTATGGTATCCTCGGCGTTATTGACGGGATGAAACCGAAAGGAATTGAATCGGAAGCTGATATCGATACCCGGAAAAAATTCCTGAGAACAATCGGTTATAAATTGTAACATACGATCACAAAGCACACAACGGTATTTTGGAGAACACTATGAAACAGTCTATCGTTATTCTTATTGTCATTTGCTGTATTCTTGCCATTGCAGCGCGTCAAAAACCCAACCAGGAACCCGCCGATCAATGGAAACATGTTTCTGTTCAAACCGGAAAGGTCATCGGACCCTATTCCCCCGCGCAGCAAACGGGTCCCTTCCTCTTCATGTCAGGACAGATATGCATCAACCAGGAAACCGGAGCAATGGAAAATAAAGATATTGAAACAGAAATCCATAAAACGCTGGAAAATCTTTCAGGAATCTTAAAGGCAGCCGGTTACACGCCGGATGATGTTGTTTCAACAACGGTTTATCTGAAGGACATGAAAGATTTTCCAACTATGAATAAAATCTACAGCGATTTTTTTCATCAGGGTAATTATCCCGCGCGTTCGACAATTCAGGTTGCCGCTTTGCCGAAAGATGCACGGATCGAGATCGCCGCCATTGCCGTTAAATCTCATTAAGGTGTCATAATGTTCAAATACATCCTGCTTCTCTTTGCGTGGTCATGGCAGTTATTCTCCCAGACGCCCGCCGATTCAACAATCCCGACGCCGAAACAGGTCCTTGGTTATGAGCTCGGCGACCGGTTTACACAGCATTCCGGGATAGAAAAATATTTGTTCGCAGTGCGGGATGCAGCGCCGAACAGAATGAAGCTCTTTCCGTACGGAAAAACGTTCGAGGGACGAATGCTCTATATTGCGGTATTCGGATCGCCTGAAAATTTGTCCCGGCTGGATGAAATAAAAACCGCTATTCACAAACTTGCCGATCCTCGAATTGTTACATCCGGGGATGTGGATGATATCGTGAAGAATACTCCTGCGATAGTTTGGTTATCGTATGGCGTGCATGGAAACGAGGCGTCAAGTTCCGAGGCGGCATTGAATGTCATCTATCAGCTTGCGAGCAGAAATGATCAGGAATTGATATCCTGGCTCCACAATCTCATCATTGTTGTTGATCCGTTGCTGAATCCCGATGGGCACGAGCGGTATGTGAATTATGAGATTACGCATACCGGCGCCTCGCCGGTTTTGGAAAAAGCCGCGGTTGAACACAATGAAGATTGGCCCTCCGGCAGAACGAATCATTATTATTTTGATTTGAACCGCGATTGGGCGTGGATGACGCAGCCGGAAACCAAAGCGCGCATTAAAATTTACCAGGAATGGAAACCCCAGGTGGTGGTGGATTTTCACGAGATGGGTTACAACAGCTCGTATTTCTTCTTCCCGCCTGTCAGGCCCGTGAATAAAAATTTTCCGAAGAGCACCATGACGTGGGCGGATATTTTCGGCAAGGCGAATGCCGCGGCATTCGACGCACAGGGTTTGAATTACTGGAGCGGCGAGTCGTTCGATCTCTTCTATCCGGGGTACGGCGATTCATGGCCCACGTTCAGCGGCGCCATCGGCATGACGTACGAGCAGGGCGGACAGACCGGCGTGCGCGTTATGCGCAACGACGAAACAATCCTCACCCTGAAAGACCGGCTCAATCATCATTCACTCACGTCGTTTGCGACTATCAAAGCCGCTTCGGAGCACCGAGAAACCCGCCTCCGCGATTTCTACCAATTTTTTAAAGACGCTATCGACGAGGGAAAATCAGGAAACATAAAATCATTTATCATCGATCCCGCGAAAGATCCCGCGCGAGCCGCCAAAATGGTATCTCTGCTCCGCAAGCAGGGAATTGAAGTTGAAAAATCGACCAAAGAATTTTCTCTGGATAAGGTATCTACATATTTTACAAAAAATGTAGTTTCAAAAAGTTTTCCTGCGGGAAGTTATATCCTTTCCCTCAATCAACCTGCCAAGCGCCTCATCATGGCATTGATGGAACAGGAACCGGTGCTTTCGGATACATTTTTTTATGATATATCGACATGGACATTACCGGTAGCGTATGGCGTTCCCGCCTATTGGACCGGCAAGTCCTTTTCAATTCAAACGGAAAAAGTATCCGGCGATGAATTTCTGTCAGGATCGGTCACTTCCAGGGCGGCGTATGCCTACCTGATGAAATGGAATTCCAATGAGGCGATGAAAGCGCTCTCCTACCTGCTTCAGAACAATTACCGGGCAAATGTTGCGATGCAGGCGTTCCAGACCGGCGGTGAGCAATTTTCCAGAGGAACAATTATTATTCCCGTGGCGGGAAATCCGGCTGATATTCACACCCGGATGAACGAAGTGGCGCAGAAGTTCGGCGTCACAATTTATGGCGAGAATAGCGGCTATACCGAGCATGGCATCAATCTCGGTTCCGATAAGATGGTACGGGTGAAGAAACCGAAAATCCTGGTAATTACCGGACAACCGGTCAGTTCCGAATCCTACGGCGCGATATGGGCGATGTTTGATCTCCAGTATGAGATACAATTTGTTCCGATGAAAATTTCTCAGCTTCGCTCGGTCGATCTCCACGATTATACCGCGATAATTTTTCCCGATGATAATTCGGGCGGTAATGGCTACAAATCTCAGATCGATTCATCAATGGTAGAAAAATTGAAAGCCTGGATACGGGGTGGGGGTACATTCATCGGTTTGGAGGGCGGCGCGGCATTCGCATCCGCTTCGGTGGGAAAATTGTCGAGCGTAAAAATTAAAGAAGAGAAAAAAGACGACGATAAGAAGAAAGATGAAAAGAAAGATACCCAGCCGAGCAAGGAAGAGCTTGAGAAACGGATGACGGTTGAAGAGCGACAGCGAAAAAACCGCCTCGAAGAAATTCCCGGCACTATTGTGCGCGTGAAATTAGACGTCTCGCACCCGCTCGGTTTTGGTTACGACACGACCATCAACGTTTTCAAAACCTCGTCGACAATGTTCGAGCTCAGCGATCATGGATATAACGTCGGTATTTATCCGTCGTCACCGCGGTTAAGCGGATATATGTCCGCGGAGAATGAGAAGAAATTAGAAGGAACGGCGTATCTCGTTCATGAGCAATTAGGCGGCGGAAATATTATTCTTTTTGCCGACGACCCCAATTTTCGACTGTTCTGGGACGGATTAAATAAAATATTTTTAAACAGCGTGCTCCTTATGCCGGGAATAAGAAATGTTACGTTAACTGCCGAGGGGGATTAATTTTCCCTCTCAGATTCAAATCCCTCAGAGTCAGACTTTGTGGAAAACGTCATCGCGAGTCCGCCCGCTTTACCCGCCGTTTTTTTGGCGGGAGGCGGACGTCGCGATCTCCTCATATGGATGCAAATTGAAATACTTTGAATCTATGGCGAACGACGGCTCGCTTTTTCACACTGTCTGAGACCGAATGGATAAGATCATCTATCTGAACTCTAAATTATTGAATTACGACTATGAAAAATCACCAATCTATTAAATCGCCGCACGGAACAGCCCTGAGCTGTAAGGGGTGGATTCAGGAAGCGGCGATGCGAATGTTAATGAACAATCTCGACGCAGAAGTCGGCGAGAATCCTCACGAACTTATCGTCTATGGAGGAACGGGGAAAGCGGCCCGCAACTGGGATTGCTACGACGCCATCGTAAAAAGTTTGCGGGCTTTGGAAAATGATGAAACCCTTCTTGTCCAGTCCGGCAAGCCCGTCGGCGTGTTTAAAACATATCCCGATGCGCCGCGCGTTATCATCTCCAATTCGATGCTGGTGCCGAAGTGGGCGACGTGGGATGAATTCCGCCGCCTCGAAGGTTTGGGTTTGACCATGTACGGCCAGATGACGGCCGGGAGCTGGATTTATATCGGCACGCAGGGAATATTGCAGGGAACCTACGAAACGTTCGCCGCATGCGCGGAAAAATATTTCGGCGGAAGTCTTGCCGGCAGATTGCTTGTGACAGCGGGTCTTGGCGGCATGGGCGGGGCGCAGCCGTTAGCTGCCACAATGAACGGCGCCGCGTGTCTTGCCATCGAAGTCGATCGCGCCCGGATTGAAAAGCGTTTGAGGACCCGCTATGTCGATGAAATGGCAGAGACCCTCGATCAAGCGCTCCTGATTCTCCAAACGGCTAAAGAATTGAAAGAGCCGAAATCGGTGGCGCTCCTTGGCAACGCTGCCGATGTGCTGCCCGAGCTTCTTGCCCGTAGAATTAAAGTCGATATTCTCACCGATCAAACTTCAGCGCACGACACGCTCAACGGCTATGTTCCCGCTGGGATTCAATACCATGAGGCGCTCGCGATGCGGATATCGAATCCCTCGAAGTACATCGCGATGGCGAGAGCGTCTATCGTTCAGCACGTGCAGGCGATGCTCGGTTTGCAGAAGCAGGGCGCGATAACATTTGATTACGGCAATAATATTCGCGGCGAAGCGCTTGCAAACGGATTGACCGACGCCTTCAATATTCCCGGCTTCGTGCCAGAATACATCCGCCCGCTTTTTTGCGACGGTAAAGGACCATTCAGGTGGGCGGCGTTATCCGGCGATCCCAACGATATTTACCGGACAGACCGCGCTATTCTTGAAACATTTCCTGAAAATAAACCGCTCTGCCGCTGGATCGACAAGGCGCAAAAACAGGTGAAATTCCAGGGATTGCCGGCACGGATATGCTGGCTCGGTTATGGCGAACGCGCGAAGATGGGAAAGATTTTCAACAATTTGGTCGCTCAAGGCGAGGTGAAAGCTCCCATTGTCATCGGGCGCGATCACCTCGATTGCGGTTCGGTCGCATCACCGAATCGCGAAACCGAAAAGATGAAAGACGGCAGCGACGCAATCGCCGATTGGCCCATCCTCAACGCGATGCTAAATGCAATCGGCGGGGCAAGCTGGGTGAGCGTACACCACGGCGGCGGCGTGGGAATCGGTCTTTCGATTCATGCCGGCATGGTAGTTGTCGCTGACGGCACGAAAGAAGCGGAACGTCGATTAGAGCGCGTGCTTACGTACGATCCGGGGATGGGAATTATCCGTCACGCCGATGCGGGTTACGAACCAGCCATTGCGAATGCAAAAAAGCATGGCGTGAAAATACCGATGATGGGATAAAAGAACAATTTCATTATCTAAAAGAATATCTCTATCTTTAAGAAAGAAGAGGAAATCCTATGGCATATACATCATTTATAAGCTATAATACGACCCAAGATGAGCAGGTGGTTGTGTACCGTCTTCAAGCAATTGCTTCAACAAGCGGTATCACCATCTTATTGCCTCAACGTAATGGGACGCATTTAACCCCCGAAACCAAACATCGCATTGATTCAGCAGATAGCGTCATAGCGTTTTTAACATCCCGGTTAACTCCACATGTAAGAGAAGAACTCGCTTATGCCGAAGAGAAAAAAAAGCTAATCATTCCAATTTATGAAAAGGGAACCAAATTATCGTCCCTAAAAGATAAATATGAGTGGATAGAATTTGATCCATATCGGGATAATCCCGGAATTATCGAACAGGAAGTATTAGAGTTATTAAAAAGGAAAAGGAAATCGAAAGAAAACCGTGATGCGTTGATTTTGGTAGGGATCGCTCTCGGTTTATTTGTTTTGATCGCCTCAAGCAAATAAAACAAACTCATGGTTGGTCAGATTGCGGTTGCCGATACCTCTGTCATTGTCGCCCTCCATTACCTTCGCCTGCTTACAAAGCTCTCTTTGTTTTATCGTGAAGTATTAATTCCTACTCAAGTTCGCAACGAATTTATCGCGAAAGATGAAAAAGGAAATCTCGTGATTGCATTAAATCAATTAATCGCCGGTAGTTTGTTCTCTCCGTGCGACGATTATGATTCAACGCAAGTTGCAATATATTTAACCACAAAATTACATAAGGGTGAATCAGAAGCATTGTCGCAGATGGATTATAGAAATGCAGATGTTTTACTTATTGATGAACGTCGCGCAAGAAAAATTGCCAGGCGTGAAATGCGGACGGTTCGGGGTACGGCAGATATCCTCGCTGAATTGGATAAAATGGGTTATGTGAATTATCAAAAGTCAATAGATTTGCTGCGAGACGGCATCCATTTTCGAATAAGCGATACAATTGCCGAGGAAATTTATAGAAAATCGATGGGCCAATAAAGAAATGATTAAAATGGAAAATAGAAATAAATGGGGGTTGGAAAATCTATTAGTTCTATTTGCAATTTTTTTGAGTTGTTTACTTCCGTTAAAAATATTTTCCCAATCCAACCCCAATTTCAATATAACGCTCAATCTCGATTATGCATCGGCGGAGCGGATGATCGATTTGTATGAAGATCGGTTCGTCAATACCGATGAGATCGCAAGTTTGCGCGGAAATCGTATCGCAGCGTCAACAACAGGGCTGATTGCGCACCAGGGTCGCGCCAGCGCAAACCTGAGAGATTATCTCGATTCATTGAAAATTCATGCTCCGATCAGCAATGACATTTTTCATTTAGAATCGGGGCGCGAACGGGTAGCGGAAATCAAAGCGTTCCTTGCCGAGATAAAAAAAAGTAATTTTAGCAGGAGAGTAACTGCTACCGTGGAGCAAATCTTTCCGCAAAATTCCCGGATTGACGCCGAGATTCCGGTTTATTTTGTCGCATTGGGACACGAGAATGTTGACGCGTATGTCCGCCGCATCGTCTGGCATGGCGATGTGCCGGAATTTGTCGGCGAGAATGAAGGCAAACTCACTATCGTTGTGAACCTTTCGAAGGCAATCGATTATCCGGGGGAGATGAAGGATAAGATTATCACGCTCCTTGGCGTGGTCGCTCATGAGGTGTTTCATGCTGCGTTCGGTGTCTATAAAGATAACTCGCCTGTATGGAAACGATATTTTGCATCCCATAACCGTCCATTCGATGCCCTGGCAGACCTGACCCAGAACGAGGGCATCGCGTATTATTTATCCCTGGATCAGGAAGGCCGGGGGTATCTTCCTCGCGATTGGTCCTCAAGGGTGAGAGATGTGTTCAAGACATTCAATCAAAATGGACAGGAACTTCTTTCCGATACGCTGATGTCGCAACGCGCTTCCGAATTGATCCGCTCCGCGAATCTCAGCGGATACTGGGAATCGTACGGCGCGATGACGGGCATGGTGATGGCGCGCGAGATCGATCTGCGACTCGGACGGGCAGCGCTCATTGAAACGATCGCTCTTGGACCCGGAGATTTTTTCCAAAAATATATCAGTGTTGCCGACCGCGACGGTCTTCCCGGCTTTGATCAAAAAATTATCGATGGGTTGGGTGACAAATAAAATCACGAAGTACCAGAAAAATCATTTCCATAACCTTAGAGCGAATACTCGAGTCATTATAAATATGAGAATATGAATCTTTCAAAAACATCATCTCCAAAAAAATATTCTGTAACCATACGACGCGCGGTAAAAAGCGACGGGAAGACGCTTCTCTACTTGATTAATGCATTAGCCGATTATGAAAAACTTGCACGTCCGGATAAAGCCGGATGTACCCGGCTCTTGCGCGATGCATTCGGGAAGAGGAAGCTGTTCTATGTGTTCCTCGCATTCGAGGGAAAGACTGCAATCGGCTACGCGATTTATTATTATACGTATTCTTCATTCCTGGCGCTGACCACTTTGTATCTGGAGGATTTGTTTGTTCTGCCCGGATACCGGAAGAAGAGAGCCGGATGGAAATTATTCCAGGCGTGCGTGCGGGAAGCAAAAACACAAGGATGCGGCCGGATGGAATGGATGGTGCTGGAATGGAACAAACTTGCTATTGATTTTTACGATCGGCTTGGCGCTAAACAGTTAGACGGCTGGCTACCGTACCGTTTGGAGAGGATACAATTTAAAAAATTGCTCTCTTAAATATCAAGCGACAACATTTCCACAATTGAAAAACCCTCGAAAATTCATTATCTTATTACAGCACAATCATAAATAACAAATCAAAAATCCCTCATTTCGACCATAACCGTATTTAAGTATGAATCTGGCGTTGATTAATATCAAACAGCTTATAACAGTGCGCTCAAATGGACACAGGGTAAAACTCCGCGGCGATATGCGCGAGCTGGGTATTATTGAAAATGCGGCTGTACTGGTGAATGAGGATACGATCTACTGGGTCGGCAGAATGGAAGACCTTGGCGTCGGTGATTTGCACGAGGTTGAAGTTGTCGATTGCATCGAAAACGTTGTGATGCCCGGTTTCATCGACGCTCATACCCACCTGGTGTTCGCCGGTTCGCGGGAGGATGAATTCTCGATGCGAAGCTCCGGCTCAACATACGCTGAAATCGCCTTGAAGGGAGGAGGCATCCTCAACACCGTTCAACATGTCCGGTCGGCGCAAAAAAAAGAGTTGAAAAAAAATGCGCGAAAATACCTTAACGCACTATTGCGAAACGGGACGACGACCGTAGAAATTAAAAGCGGTTACGGTTTGAACAATGACGACGAGATCAAAATGTTAGAAGCGATTAACGAGCTGAAAAAAGAAGAGGTCATCGGCATTGTGCCGACCTTTCTCGGCGCGCACGCGTACCCGCCGGAATTCCTGACTCATAAGGAAAAATATGTGACGGAAATTCTGGAAAAAATGCTGCCCTATATCGCCTCCCATCACCTTGCGGAATTCTGCGACGTCTTTTGCGAGAAAGGATTTTTTGAATACGCAGATACCGAAAAAATTTTAGCAACCGGAAAAAACCTCGGAATGCAGCCGAAGATTCATGCTGAAGAACTTACTCCTTCCCGCGGATCGTTAATCGCCGCGTCGGTCGGGGCGGTTTCGGCGGATCATCTTGAACATATCACTGAAGAGGGAATCACTGCGTTGGCGAACGCCGGAGTTGTGGCGGTGTTATTGCCGGGCGTCTCATTTTTCCTCAATCATTGCTATGCTCCTGCCCGCGAGTTAATCACTAACGGCGTGCCGGTTGCCATCGCGACCGATTTCAATCCGGGATCGTGCATGTCGTACAGCATGCCGATGATGATGACCATCGCCTGCACCCACATGGGGATGTCGCCGGAGGAAGCGATCACCGCCGCGACGTTGAATGCCGCCGCCGCAATTAACCGATCCGATTCTATTGGCAGCATTGAAAAGGGTAAGAAGGCGGATTTTGTCGTGCTGGATATTCCCAATTACAAATTTCTCCCGTATCACTTCGGGGAAAACCACGTGGAGAAAGTTATTAAGGATGGAGTTGTGCTTGAGTTTTAAAAAATTATTACCTTGCTATGGGGTCGTCCAAATAGGACATAACTAAGTTTACTGAGTCATGCTGAACTTGGTTCAGCATCTGTTTTAACTAATTTTTGGATCCCGAAACAAGTTCGGGATGACTCATTCTTTCTTTTTGGACGACCCCAATATTGAATTGAAACTTTATGTATGAGCTTTGCTGGGGTGAGGTCATAGTGACATTCAAGACAACAAAACAGGAATTGAGATAGCAAAGAAATCGAAAATAATTAGATCTGAAATTATGAATAAAATTGTCGAATGCGTCCCGAACTTCAGCGAGGGACGGAACAGAGATATCATCAATGCCATTGCCTGGAGCATCGAACAGGTAACCGGCGTAAAACTTCTCAGCGTTGAACCCGACACTGATTATAACAGGAGTGTTGTTACCTTTGTTGGAGAACCGGACGCCGTGGTGGAAGCGGCGTTCCGCGCGACAAAAACAGCTGCCGAGCGGATCGATATGAAGATACACAAGGGAGAACATCCCCGGATCGGCGCAACCGATGTTGTTCCATTCGTTCCGGTATCCGGAGTTACCATGGAGGAGTGCGTGCGGTGCGCCAACGAATTCGGCAAACAGGCGGGTGAGAAATTAGGCATTCCTATTTATCTTTACGAGGAAGCCGCCCGCGTTCCGGAACGGCGCAATCTGCCCACTATCCGCAAGGGCGAGTATGAAGGACTGAAGGAGAAATTAAAGGACCCCGCGTGGAAGCCCGATTACGGTCCGGCTAAATTCAACGCGATGTCCGGAGCGACAGTGACAGGCGCAAGAGTGTTCCTGATCGCCTACAACGTCAATCTTGACACGAATAATAAAGATATTGCCCACGAAATCGCCCTGCGCATCCGGGAGAGCGGCAGGACGGTAAAAGAGGCCGACGGAAAATCCACAAAAATTCCCGGAACCCTGAAAGCGGTGAAAGCGATGGGAGTATTTCTCGACCGGTTCAATATCGCTCAGGTATCGATCAACCTGACAAATTTCAACGTCACGCCGCCGCACGCAGCTTTCGAGGAAGTGAAGAAACACGCCGCATCGCTGGGCGCTAAAGTGACGGGAAGCGAGATCGTCGGGTTGATTCCCGAAGAAGCGCTCATCATCGCCGGCAAATATTACGCGGGAGCAGCTCCTGCCAAAAACGGCGATTCGATTCTCATCGAGACCGCGATGAAGCATCTCGGTCTCAGCCAGTTGGAACCGTTTATTCCCTCGAAAAAGATTATCGAGTTCATGATATAACCGACGCAGAAAAAGTAATTTCAATCTCACATCAAAAACGAGTATATTTCAAACACGAAAACATTAGGATATCGCCATGCTGACTTCAAAAACTGTAAAAAGCTTTCTCGATGAACTTGCGTCAAATTCTCCCGCGCCGGGCGGAGGAAGCGTCGCCGCTCTTTCGGGAGCGATGGGCGCCGCGCTTGCCTCCATGGTCTGCAACCTGACCATCGGCAAGAAGAAATACGCCGGCGCCGAGACGGAGATAAAAGCCGTTCTCGTAAAATCGGAAGAGCTGCGCAAACAATTTACGCTCCTTGTGGATAAAGACACCGAGGCGTTCAATAAAGTGATGGAGGCGTACGGTTTGCCGAAGGACTCCGACGACCAGAAAGCGCTGCGGTCAAGCGCGATCCAGGCGTCCACCAAAGAAGCGACGCTTGTCCCCCTGGAGGTGATGAAGCACGTTATCGACGCGCTGGCGCTGACGAAAGCGGTTGCGGAAAAAGGGAACGAAAATTCGATGAGCGATTCCGGCGTGAGCGCGCTGATGCTCTACAGCGCCCTCGAGGGCGCCGCGTTCAACGTTCAGATTAATCTCGGCTCGATTAAAGATTCCGAGTTTGTCGGCTGGAAGAACGATGAACTGAGCAGTTTACTCAAAACGGGCGAAGCAATGCGGAACGAGATTTTATCGCTGGTGAAGAAGAAGATTCATGGATAGCCACAAAAAATAATAGTTCTCAAGGAACTTAACAGGCCAATTCCAAGATCGCATTAATTGTTTTGCAGTATGAGTTTCGATGTTCTTTCGTCCTAAAATTTCCTTGATGACAGGGGTGAACATGCGGATAAACCTTCAATATTTCTCCTCCTATTTTGGCCAATAAGAATTGATCTATTTTTACTCTTGATTCCGTAGCTGCTTTTGTTACCCCTTTAATCATATATTTGGATTTTATTTCTGGTATGAACAAAGTTCGAATTTGTTCATAGACTGGAGCTCCCCACGTTATTATGCCTTGAATATTTCTCCGTTTTTGTATAATTCTGCAAAGATTTTCAAAGTGACATAGGTATTTTTCCAGCACAGGCGCTGATACCGCTCCTGTGGTGGGATCTCCCGGTGGTAGAAAATGTGGGTAAAGATTGAGATACAACACAACAAATTTATCAAGTAGCCGTTGATCAAAGTAACGGCCATATTTCTTGTAATTTCTAGTGCATTCGAAAACTGATTCTCCAGTCAAAGGTGGAAATGGTAGCTCCTTATTCTTCGTAACGATAGGATACCAATTGTGACCCAATACTATGATAATCTCTCTTTCAGGTTCATGGGGTTTATACGATTCGAGCAACAAGTCATCCGTTTTGGGGCAGATTCCAATGCTGAACCCAATTTTCGACGTAGATGAGTTTGTAGGGAATAATTCAAGTAACTTTTCACCGATCTTTTTCGGACAAAGCGTAGAAAAGATCTTCGAGTTATTCTTAAGAAATTCTCGGTAAGATTTATCGAATTGTAGGAGGTTCTTTTTGAAATCATTCCTTTCCACTGTAAAATCTGATGTTAGTAACTCCCATTGATTATTTCCCTCGAATTTCGTGTTTTCCCAATAGTATTTCTTTAACACCTCGCCGCTTTCCGGATCATAAACATTGAACACATCCCGATACGCGGTTATAATTTTATCAATCTCCCATTCCTCATATCCAGAAGGGAACTTGAAACTTCCGTCCTTGAAAAGACCACAAATTCTGTCTTTCTTTGTTGGCGGTTCTTTAATATGTTCGTCACACATGATATTCAGACTCCTGTATATGAAAGAAAATGACCGAATTTTTTGGAAAAAAGATCGTCTAGGCTTAGCTTTATTCTGTTCTGCTTTACCAAAAACGTGTAAATCTATTACAATTTATATCTTCGCACGCTTGCATCATTCATCCATTTTTAAATCGTTGAAGTATAATTTAACTAAAATCGATTAAAGATTAAAAACCAGACATAATCTAAATAATGAATAACAAATCCACATATTACACATCAAATTTCATATAGAAACAGGCACATCTCATTTTTCTAAGTACGAATTTGCGTGGTTTGTGGGGCACATAATGTTCACGTCAAAATTCTTTTTAAAAATATTTTTCCTCGAATTCTTTCCATTTTCCGCAAAACTTAGATTTATTAACAAAAATTAATCGTTTTTTACCAATCGATCTTCTCGCTCAAACGTTATATACTTACAGAGACCCCAACAATCTCGTTAAGAGATAAATAGTATCCCCTCTGTGATCACAGTACGAACGCAATTAATGCGGATTCTATCACATCAATGAAGGAAACCATTAGATGATCGCGAATGCCACATTCAAGCAAATCGAAGTAAGCTATTTTCGCCATGAATTTATCAAAACGTACCTATATAATCTCCATAAAGGGAGCATCGTTCACCCGGAAATTAAGGTCACACGGCTCCTCGCTAGAGAATCAATAAGCACGGGACGACTCAGACCCATAACGAGTTCCAGTTCCAAAGGCGATTGTGAACATGTCGTTCTCGATTCTTCTATAGAAGGCACGATACTGTTTCAAAACGCACGCTATGAGATAGTTTTGGCGGTGATTAAAGACTTCAGCGATATTTATTATACGGTTGAAGCTCTGGGAGTCGATCCGGAATCTCTCATCCCCGCAGCGCTTCTCGATCTTCTTGTAAAAGAAGCAATCTATACTTCATTGTATCGGAATAAATTTCTTAATGTCATCCCGATCGACGTCCGTGGTCATACGAGTCCGCGCATAGAAATTGAAATTGCGGAAATAGAAAAGACTTCTTTGAACGAAGTCTTTTTGCCCGCAGACGTTTATGAAGCGCTTGATTTATTTGTCGAAACGCTCAAAAATAGCCGACGGGTGGGGCATGCGCTAAGGTATTTGTTGTGCGGTAAACCCGGAACGGCGAAAACCAAAGCGATTCGCGCCATTGCCAATGAAGTAAAAGGTTTGGGGACGATTATTTTCACAAACGGCTCAGACGACCGGTTGGAATCTGTTTTTGAACTCGCCAAGAATTTTTCGCCTGTCGTCATTTGTATTGACGATATTGATTTCCTTGTGGGGAATCGGGAACGAAACACCGACCGTTATCTTCTGGCGAAGCTCCTTCAGCGTCTCGACGGTTTCATCGGATCGGACGTATTTGTTCTTGCGACAACTAATGATAAAACGCTCGTTGATATTGCCGCAAGCCGGCCGGGACGATTCGACGCGATTCTCGATTTTGAGGCAATCGGCGCGGGTTATTATATTCCGCTGATCAAATCGAAAACAAGCTCTGAAAAAATTATCTCGTTGTTTGATGAGACGGTATTATTATCGCTTGAGGCAAGAAAAGTTACCGGCGCATTCGTAGCCAATCTGGTGAAGCATCTTGAAATTATCTCAATGCTCGAAAAACGAGAATTGGATATTGATTATGTATTAACGAAAATCGATCAATTGGATACAGGATTTTATCGGAACACGAGTAAAAGCAAAGGATCGATTGGGTTTAGCAATTAGTCCGGATATTGATTCCTTGATGAAGCTATATTCACGCTAAACCAGATGAAGACTCTCATTGATGTAATCGCTGCGGCTTATTTACCAAGGTATTTTCTCTTCAAAAACCTTGAATTTAATATTGATCAAGGTAGTAGAAAGATATGTTCGTTTGAGTGGGCGAAGCCGGGAGAATCTGTAGTCGAACTGAAAAATCTTATTCCCAAGCCAATAATTCTTCCTGCAGATCCGAAGCAGTTAAATTATTTTTTAAATTATCACGGGTGGTCCGATGTGAAAGAATTTGAAGCGCAGTGGGACAAACAGATGTTTGAATTTGACGACTCATTAATGAGTTTTCAGAATGGCGTCAACAATTGGGAAACCCGCTCTAAGGATTACCTGATGTACGGTGAATCGTACACGATTTTATGGCTTTGTTTTCCAGATGGGAAAAAAGTCTTCGAATATGTAAGAGAATTCCTTAAAAAAATAACAAATAATTTTACGAACATCCAGCATCATCACGTTGATACCTTCTTCGATTTTACTCACAGAATGTACTTCTTCCCGGAAGATATAATGTTGGATGGAAGTGTATGGAACAAGATTCAACTAATGTTTGACGAGGAAATGGACCCGTTTCTCAATGACCATAATAAATAAGGATCGTCGGTTCAAACTTCTTCTTACCTTCTCTTCATGGTAAGCATATAAACGCCCAAGTTACATAAAATCCATATCAACCATATGCTAACTCTTATAGATGTAGTCGCGGCGGCTGGATTGCCCACGCACGTTCTCTTCAAGAACCTCGAACTCAACTATGTTCAGGGCGAAGGAAAGATACTATCGTTTGATTGGGCGAAGCCGGGCGATTCTATTGTAGAACTGAAAAATCTTATTCCAAAACCGACGATTCTGCCTTCAGATCCGAAGCAGTTAAATTATTTTTTAAATTGTTACAGCTGGTCAAAGGTGAAAGAATTTGAAGCGCATTACGACGAACAAACGTATGAATTTGATGACTCATTAAACAGTTTTGATAACGATCCGATGGAAACCCGTTCTAAGGATTTCCTGATGTACGGCGAGTCGTACACCATTTTGTGGCTTTGTCTTCCACAGAGGCAAATTGTAATCGATTATCTGATGGATTACATTAAGAAGCTTACGAACAATTATACGACGATGCATTGGCATCACCTTGGCACATTCTTCCGGGATTATATTTATAGGATGTACTGCTTCCCGGATGATTTTATATCACCATTAATGCTGCGACGAAACATACAAGACAGTATCGAGTTAATGCTGGAAGAACATGTGCTGAAACTTCCCAAAATCATTGATCCAAAAATATCGTAAGTTTTCTGAAACGATAATTTATGGGCAATTTTATTGTATGGGTTATATCATTCATGCTCATGGCTTCGGTAATTTTTGCTTTATTCATGGGTCCGATTTTATTGGTTATCCATGTTTTGCAGCCCGTCATTCAACCAATTTTATGGTTTGCGGGGGTTATTCCCGGTTGGTTATGGGTAACAATAATATTGTTTTTTCTATTTGGGAAACTAACTATTGGAATAATAGGATCGCTGTATTACGGAATTAAAGATATTATTGATTATTTTAGGTGATGTGAAAGCTTCTTGTTAAACTAAGAAAGGAGATTTATGCCAATCTATTCTCATTCTCGCATCGGTAGTTTCGAAACATGTCCGCTCAAATATAAATTCCGTTATGTTGACCAAATCAAGATTGAGCGGGAGGGCGTTGAAACATTCCTTGGATCGCGTGTGCACGAGGCCATCCAAAAGATTTATCTCGATTTGAATAACGGTAAAATTAACTCGTTGGATGATATTCTCTCATTTTATCGTTCATCATGGGAACGTCAATGGAATCTTTCGATTGTTATCACGCAAAACGATTTGACCGCAGACAACTACAAATTGGTCGGTGAAAAAGCTGTCATGGATTATTACAATCGCCATAATCCATTTGCAGATGGCAGGACGATTGGAATTGAACATCCAGTTATTGTGGATCTCAATGGAGATGGTGAATACAAGCTGAGAGGTTACATTGACCGGCTGGTGAAAACCCGGGACGGGGTCTATGAAATTCATGACTATAAAACAAACAAGAATCTTCCCACGCAGGAAGAACAGGACGCGGACCGGCAGCTTGCCATATACCAGATCGGGATTCAAAAAGAGTGGAGCGATGTGCAGGACGTAACGCTTGTCTGGCACTTTGTGCGGTTCGACGCCGTTATTCGATCCAGGCGAACACCGGAAGAATTGGATAAACTTAGGAGAACTTTAATAGCGAGGATCGGTGAAATAGAAGACGCTGTTCGTCAAAACGATTTTCCCGGCAAAAAAAGTCGCCTGTGTGATTACTGTGAATATAAGCCGATGTGTCCCATGTGGAATCACGAACTTTCGGTAGAACTGCTTCCCGTAAATGATTTCCTTAAAGATGATGGAGTTACTCTTGTCAATAAATATGCCGAATTAGATACGGCGAAAAAAGAAACAAAGCAGAAGATTGAGGAGATCGAAAATAAGCAGGAACAACTTGCCGAGGCAATGTTTGCGTACGGGGAAAAGAATAATCAAAAAGTCATCGTTGGAAGCGAATTTGAGGTAGAATTGAAACGCACCATGAAACAGTGTTTTCCTTCGAAGAGTAAAGAACCGAAACTGCGCGAGGATTTAGAGACGCTCCTGAAAAAAGAACTCATTTGGAAGGATGTTTCGGATTTAGCGACCTCCAAGCTTAAGAAGTTACTCGACGATAATCAATTGAATAATACGTTAATCGCTAAGTTGAAGCCGTTTTTGATTCAGGAAGATGAAAAGAAAGTTAGCATGAGAAAAAGAAAGGAAGAAGAATAGTCACAAAATAAATATTACTCCTTCAAATGATCAAGATGTCGCCAATAGTACAAATAATGAAAAAGGTATTGGTAGATTCTTGTTTTTCTCAATGCATACATCAAAACACTTCGTTTCGGGTGGATCTTAAACTCGTCGTTTGTACTTTTTCCCACCACCTCAAAAATATCGGCGCTAATGCCACTACCATCAACATCGTAAGCGCTCCACCGATCAGATCCACGACATAATGATAGCGCAAATACACAGTTGCGATAATCAGCAGCACTCCTGCAACGTATAAAAACCATCGCGATTTTAAATGATATTTTGCCGCGAAAAATAACGCAATTAACGTCATGGCAGTATGCCCGCTGGGAAAGACGTCGCGCTGGGCAAGCATCCATGCATCGGGAGAATTTTTGGGGATTGATTCCGCCGCGTTGAGAAAATCACGGAGCGGCACCGCAAAGTAAAGACCGGGGAGCTCCTTGTCTAAAAGCTTGAAATCGTGCAGGGTAAACCGCGGTCCAATCGCCGGTACAATCAGGTATCCGATATACGAAATGTAAAATCCCAACATCAACGTGAACAGGTAATTGATATGACTTTCCTTTTTATCCCGGAGATATAACTCCAGCGCTACCGTAAACATGATGATGAAGTAACTCGCGTAAGCGATTTGCAAAATTTCCGTCAAGAGCGGCGCAGTATATTTCGACAACCATACCGTAGGATCGCACCCGAAAATTTTTCTGTCGATATCGATAAGAAGATGATCGTAATCGTCCCGTGCGAGCGATTGGATAACGATATATATTTCTTTGAAGACAAGGAAGACTAAGGGGAGAACATACCAATCGCGGATAAGTTTTTTTACGAAACTGTTTGGATGAGGCGGCGGGATAGAAATAAAGTAAATAATGACGCCGCCGAGAAGGTTTGCAGCGATAAGCAGATTCCACACCGGTATTTTACCGGCGAAGAACAGCGCCAGTCCGGAGAGAAACACAAGAAAGAAAATGTTCAGCGCATCAAGCGCCCGAAGATGGGCAAATAGCCCCGGAAGTTTCATCGATGATACTGTAATGGTAACCGGTTGTCAGCCAATGCTGGATGTTAAGATTTTCTCAATATCTTTCGCGAGCTCGGCAAACTGTTCAACGGTTAACTGCTCGGGTCTTTTTTCCATCATTGCATCGTCAATGGAAATTATCTCGTCGAGGATTTTTTCATCGTACGGAAGATATTGAAGCCCATTCCGCAGAGTTTTCCGCCGCTTGCCGAACGTTGTTTTGACAATCAATGTAAATAATTTTTGATCAATTTGGAAGGTTTTTTTCCTGTGAAATGCGATGTGGAGGACGCTCGATTCGACTTTCGGTTTCGGATAAAAACAACTTGGAGATACGTTGAAAAATATTTTCGGAACCCCGTAGAATTTCGTCAACACCGCAAGGATGCCGTAATCTTTTGTGGATGGCTGCGCGACGATCCGCCTTGCCACTTCTTTCTGGAGCATGATCGTAATATCGATCAACGCGTCGTGCTCATCGAATGCCTTGAAGAGAATGGAGCTGGTAAGATGGTACGGAATATTGCCGATAAGCCGGAGTTTTTGCCTGTATTGTTTCTTAATATCGGCGAGGGATGCTTCCAAAAAATCCTGATGGAGGATGGATACCGTTGGCGACTCGTACAGAGCTTTTAATTCTTCCACAACGCGATTATCGATCTCCATTGCGATGAGCCGCTTTCCCTTTCCAACGAGGTGCTTGGTGAGGGCTCCTTTCCCGGGACCAATTTCAATGAGAATATCGTCTTCCTGAATGTGGAGGTCGCGGACGATATTCCTCGCTATATTGTCGTCGATGAGGAAATTTTGTCCGAGCGACTGCTTCGGTCTGATATTCTTCATCGGGTAATGATGCAGTTCACCCGCGCTTCGTTTATGGCTTCTTGAATAAATTTTTCAATGCGTCTTCGGCTTTTTTCTTCAGGTCGTCCCCGACTTTATTTTCAAGAGCTTTCTTCGCCATATCCTGCTGCGCCTGGGTATCGAGCCGCAGCGCGGGAGAATCCACCATGCCGGTCACAGCGAAATTTAAATTTACTCTTCCATCTTTATCTTTAAAGAATTGCAGCAGTTCCGCGCCAACGCCCTGGAGATTAATCCGTGAAGAAACCGCCTGGTTAAGCTTGGCGTTGAGCATAAAATCCATATTTCCATCCAATCCCTGGTTGCCGTTCACTGTAAAATCGGCGGAGGGAGAATGAACAGCAAGATTTTTAAGATTCATTTTTCCATCGGCGATGGTGAATGCGTTCGACCAGTTCTTAAAATCGATCTGCCGGAACTCGCTCAATCCTGTATAATCGGCGAGTTTGTTGGTAAGGGCAAATCCTACTAATTTACCGTCGTTCACCTGCACCGTCCCGTCGCCGGCAAGCGTTTGACGCACAAGCCCGAGCGTATCGTCAAGATCGCCTTTCATTTTCGTGTTCATGGTAAATTTGCCAAAGATATTTTTCCCGAACGACGAAAATTTTGAGAGCATCGTATTCCCGTCCACGCCGACGATATTCAAATCAAAGTTGAACGGTTTCTTTTTCGCGTCGCGGAGATCAAGGGTGCCTTTTGAAATAATATTTCCGTCAAACGCATTGAAGGAGAAATTCTGGAGCGTCACAATTCCCTGCGACGCTGAGAGCGTTCCGTGCACGTTGGTAAAATCAAATTTCTCCATCGCTAATTTCCCGATGCTGAGATTTGCGCTGAGATCAAATCCCGGCAGCACGCCCGTCTGGTCGGATGCGGTTTTTGTTTTGACGCGCGATGTATCCGGTTTCTTTTCGGAAACGAGATCTGCGGTGCGAAGCTGTTTCGAATTGAGCGTGATCATGGCGTTTGGCTTGCCCGCCTGACCCGCCTCTTTCATCACCAACGCAAGATAATTGTTCAGTGTGAACGCGAGATTTAAATCCGATTCCCCGATGTTCATCGAAAGCTGTTTGGATTGAATGACCTGGTTATTGAAGTTGATAACCCCGTTGAGATGCTGAAGAGGTTTCGGAGAAGCGGCGCTTTTATATGAGACGTCCTGAAATTCCAGCGAGCCGCTCGCTTTGATGCTTGTCGGAACTTTCACCTTGCCCTCGATAGATACGTTCGATTTCAGCATGCCGGAAACTTCCGTTCCTTCTTCAAGGGGGTAATAACTTTTCACGTCGCTGAGATTAACGGCGCCGTTCATCGAAGCCGCAATAACAGGATCGCTGAAATTTGTCATATCTAATTTGCCCGTGATAAGATTATCGCCAAGCGAAGCGGATAGCTTATCGATATTGAATGTGCCGATGCCTTTCGCTCCTATCTCCGCGGCGGGTTTTTCAAACATGCCCTCCACGGAAATGTTGGTGATCGATTTCGGCAGCGATGCGTATTGAACTTTTCCGTTCGAGAGCGCGAATCTGCCCCGCACGCCGGGGTTCATCTTATCGCTCGAAACTCCTTTGATGATGACCGAGAGATCGATACTCCCGGAGCTGTTGATTCCCTTTGCGGCTTTCAGCATCTCCGGTGGAACGAGAGAAAGCAGCGCGGTCATATTTGCGTTCGGCGCATCGACGAGGAGATCGAGGTACGGCACAGTATTGAGGTCGGTGACGTTTCCGTGAACAGATAGCGGCAGATCTTTTAATCTGACCCCTACGGAATCGATCGAAAGCGATTGTTTCGACTGATCCAGACTTAATGCGCCTCTGGCGGTGATCGGCAGGTCCTCAAGAAAATTACTTGCAAGAGAGCCGTAGCTGAATTTATCGACGGTTGTTTCAAATGTCAGTTGCAGGGTATTGGCGCCGCGTCCCATCCCGCCCCGCGCCTGAAGATGCAAGCCGGAAATCGCCATGCGCGCGTCGAATTTTTTATCCACCTGCAGGATCTCACCGTTGGTGATTTCGAGATTTTGCAATAACAATGCGCCGGTTCCGCCCGCTTGCGCCGTTGTTGTTGATGGCGCTTCGTTCGCCGCGGTTTTATCGCTGTAATTTTTTAAGCCGTCGGGTTGTATTTCCAAGTAGATGACGGGATGATCGATCGTAATGCTGGTCACATCAATTTCGTTCCGGAAAAGCGCAAGGAGATTTACGTTCAGTTGAAGATGATCGAGCGCGACCATCTCGGGACGGTCGAAGTGTGTTCCGAGGCGATTTGAAATGACGAGGTTATCAAGCGACAATCCGATGGAAGGGAAAACGCTGAGCGATGCGTCCCCGACGGTAACCGTGCGCGAGGTTGCTTCCTCGACTTTAGGGATAATCAAAGCCCTGAGCCGCGCATCAGTAAAATAGAGTTTTGCCCCGATCACCGCGATGATAATAAGCCCGACCGGAATCCCGATTATATAAAGCCAGATTTTTGCTGTTTTTGTAAGCGCCATGGTAGTTCTCTTTTCTTTACGAAGTGATGAAAATCATAAAAAAATATACTTATTTGAGGGGAGAATGGCAATAAAACATCGGGTAACGAAACAGATTGAAATTAAAAATATAGTCTGAATATTTAATAGCTTTTACTTCATAGTCTTCAAACTTTCATATACAAAGTTTCTGATTTCCGCCAATAAAGCTCCGGAGGAGCGGGATATCTGTAGAATTGGGAGTGAGTGCCGCAAGAGCTCCAAAGGAGCGAAATGTAAAAAATACACATCGAGTTCTGTGTGTTAATGTACATAACGCCCCGATGGGGCTCGGAACGCAACCTTCACGATTATTCTATAGACATTCCATCCCTACGGGATTAACGACGACAAAGATATATCGGCATTATTACGGAGCTCTCTCACCATCCTAACGATTTCTCGTCGGTAGAATAAACACCCTCCATGTTGCCTAAATCCTGCCCATTCAGTATATTTTAGCTGATGATATTATACTCTGTACAAAATTCTTGCACATGATGAACTCCTTCAGTATTATATGAGGGAGTTTTTATTTTTAGACCGGGCGACCGTTGTATTTTGTAATGATATAAGGAGATTGCCCGCCCGAACGACGCAGTCGGGCAGGCGACGTTCCCCTGCTGCGGAACTCGCAATGACGGAACGGGTTGAATAAGGAGATTATGTTGGTTGATAGAGTCAACTAAAATATCCTATAACAAATATTCTTAAATGGAACATAAACGCTACCATATTATTATTGCCTCGGTTATCTTCGCGGTGCTCATGTGGATTGCCCTCAACATGGGGTACGATTATATCGTTGTAAAATATATCCCTGTGGTGCTCGAGAATGTGAAAGAAGGCAAAGTCCTTAAATACCCGGTTCCGAAAAGCATGACCGTGCGTTTCCGCGGCAACGGCTGGCAGCTCGCAAGCATTTATCTTTCACCGAACGTTAAATACTACATCGACGCGCAGTCCCTGACAGATAAACCGTATATCATTACGGGCAAGGATTTGCCGGAACATGTAAAACTACCACTCGCTGTTCAAACGCTCGACGTCATCCCCGAATCGTTGTTACTCGCGTTGGATGATTACAGCGAAAAGCGGGTGCCGGTTGTGTCCCGCATCGTTGTGGCATGCAGGGATGGGTACGGACAAGTTGGAGCGGTGAACATTATTCCCGAAAGCGTCGTTATCTCCGGATCGCAGTTCATGATCGCGGGAGTCAAGGAATGGTCGACAATTCACCGGCGGTTCGACGACCGTCATACCGCGCTTAATGAAGATATTCCTCTTGATACGCCCCCGACCTATTCCGTGGAAGTGTTGCCGGCTGCCGTTCATTATTACGCGGATATTGAACATTTTGCTGAGAAAACATTTTCAGGCATACCATTAAGCGCTATGGCAGTTCCCTCAAACCGGGAGGTTATCTTTATCCCTCCCAAAATGGATATTATCGTGCGGGGCGGGATAGAACAATTAGCAAAACTGACGAACGATGATTTCCAGGCGAGCGTTGATTATAATGCGATTGTTCAGGATAGCAGCGGTGTGGCGTCGCCTGCTTTGAATTCACCACAAATGGTTCAGGTGATCCGGAAAATTCCGGAACAGTTTCAGTTTATCATCCGGAAGAAACTTTAAATAAATTATATTTGACAGGCGAGGTTCGTTTACCCTGTAATATTTATCAGGATACATTCTTATACATGAAACTCTCTATTAATATCGATCATATAGCAACATTACGAAATGCGCGCGGCGGGAAAATCCCCGATCCTGTTGAAGCAGCTCTTATTGCCGAAGAAGCAGGCGCAAACGGCATCGTTTGCCATCTCCGCGAAGACCGCAGGCATATACGCGATGAAGACGTGAAACGTCTGCGGAAAAATATTTCCACGCGGTTGGATTTAGAAATGGCGGCGACAAAGGAAATTATCGCGATAGCAAAACGCATCAAACCCGACCTGGTTACGCTGGTGCCCGAGAAGCGACAGGAGCTCACTACTGAGGGCGGACTTGACGTTGCCCGGTTAAAAAATTCATTGAAGAAGGATATTAAAAATCTTCATGCGAGTGGAATTCCGGTCAGCTTGTTTATCGATCCTGTGAAATCGCAGGTAGACGCCGCAATAGAAATATCCGCCGATATGATTGAGATCCATACAGGCGGATACGCCGACGCGAAAAAGGAAAAAGCGCGGGAGAAGTTCCTCCACACCATATACAAGATCGCAGTCTATGGATGCGGATTGGGATTAGTCGTAAATGCCGGACACGGATTGGGTTACTCGAATATTCTTCCGGTCGCTGCAATACATGAGATCGAAGAAGTGAGCATCGGTCACGCGATTGTAGTTCACGCGATAAAAGTCGGATGGGGAAACGCTGTAAAAGAAATGAAAAGCTTGATTGACAGGGGTTCAGCCGGACGCCCTTGAGGTTGGCGGATTCTTCCGGTCAGGAAGGTTTTCTGTTCTCTAATTTTCGAATATCATCTCTCAATTGGGCTGCCTTCTCATAATCTTCCCGTTCAATTGCTTCGGTCAGTTGCGCGCGGAGGGCTTCTAATTTTGTCAGTTTTACTTCTTTTGGTTTTGGGGGAGCAGCAGGATCTGCAGCTTCTTGATCTTCCTGTTCGGGTAAAAATGCCGCCTCCTGCATCACTTTATCCGAAACAAAAATCGGTACTCCATACCGCACGGCAAGAGCTATCGCATCGCTGGGTCGTGAATCGATCTCCTGGCTGTCTAAACTGATCTTGGCGTAGAACGTCCCATCCTTGAGATCGTTTATCATGATTTCATTGACGCCGATACCGAGCGCATCAATAATGTTTTTCATCAGGTCGTGGGTCAGCGGGCGTGGGGGTTTGATTCCTTCCATTTCCAGCGCAATGGATTGAGCTTCGAACGCGCCGATAATAATCGGCAGCCGGCGGTCGCCGTTCACCTCTTTAAGGATAAGCGCGTACGCTCCACCGCTTGAAGGACTGGTTGAAAGTCCCAATATGTCTACCTGAATCTTTTCCAAAACTGCGTTTCCTACCTGATCATTATTTGCGTCATTTATTTCCCCTGAATCTTTTTAACTTCCTCGATCAGGGGCGGCATAACTTCAAAAACATCGCCCACGATACCGTAATCTGCGACCTGAAAAATCGGAGCGTCCTTGTCCTTGTTTATAGCTACAATATACTTAGAAGAGGACATACCCGCAAGATGTTGAATCGCACCGGATATTCCGCAGGCAACGTACAGTGTCGGTGAAACTGTTTTTCCCGTCTGACCCACCTGCTCGTCGTGCGGGCGCCAACCTGCATCGACAACAGCGCGGGACGCTCCCACTGCGCCGCCAAATGCATCCGCAAGTTTTTCAACAAGTTGGAAGTTCTCCGGCGCCTTCATCCCTCTGCCGCCTGAAACAATAATGCTCGCTTCTGTTACGTCCGGTCTGCCGGCGTTGATTTTTGTTCCTGTTACTTTAACGATAAAATCAGCGTCGGTCAAGTTTACTAATACTTTTTCTACTGAAACAGTTCCGCCGTTTACCGGCGAAGCGGTAAATACGTTCGGTCTCAAAGTAAAAATTTTAATTGCCGAGGCGACCTTAAGATCGATCATTGCTTTTCCTGCATAGACAGGTCTCGTTGCGATAATATCGCCGCCTTCCACTTTCACCGCGATGCAATCCGCCGCGACGCCGGCGTCGAGTTTTGCGGCAACACGGGGCGCTAAATCTTTTCCCATCTGGCTTGCGGGAAAGAATAATACCGATCCTGATTCTTTCCGGGCAATCTCGGCAATAATCTTTGCGTACGCGGTTGTTGAGTAGGAATTCAACCGGGGATCCTGAACGGCGATCACTTTTGTCGCTCCGTATTGCCCCAGGGCGGGTAGAATCGCTTCGATAGCATCGCCGATAACGATAGTGATATGTTCGGCGCCAAGCTGGGAAGCAATCTTCGCGGATGCCTGTGTTACTTCAAAGGCAGCTTTTTTAAATTTATTTTCCCGTTGTTCTGCAAATGCAATGATTTTCATAATATTAATTTTAACTAATAATTTTGCAATGGTCTTTTGTTATTGTGTCAAATGCGTAGGGTTGTTCACGCTGTCAAATTACTTTTGCTTCTTCGTGGAGAAGGCGAACGAGTTCATGCACAGCGCCGGCATCCGTCCCGACTATTTTACCCGCCTGTTTGGCGGGGGGTTGATGCATGCGAATCGTTTCAACATGCGGCGGAACCGCAACCGGCTGGCGTTCTTCGATCGGTTTGGTTTTTGCCGACATGATGCCTTTGAGCGACGGGTAGCGCGGTTCGTTCAATCCCTTTTGCGTCGAGATGACGGCGGGGAGTTTTGTTTCCACGATTTCGTGACCGCCTTCAATTTCCCGTTCACAAATAACTTTGTTGTCCTGAACGTCCAATTTAACAACGACCGAAACTGATGGAATGCCGAGAAATTCTGCAACAAGAACCGGAATCTGTTCATCGGTGAAATCGATGGATTGTTTCCCAAAGAAAACGCAGTCAGGAGCGATTTTTTTCAACTCTTCCGCGAGTGCGCGTGCAATTGAAAATGAATCCCGCACCGAGTCGTCTTTCAAAAGGATTGCTTTCTCAATCCCCATGGCTAACGCTTTCCGGAGGGTTTCTTTGTGGGCGTCGCCGCCAAGGGATATGGCGAGTGTCTCGCCCCCGAACTTTTCTTTGAGTTTCAATGCCGCTTCGATGGCAAATTCATCGTACGGGCTGAGTATAAAATTAACGCCGGTCCGATCGAGAGTTTTATTATCCGAACCGACTTTTACCTTGGTTTCGGTGTCCGGCACATGATTGACGCATACGACAAATTTCATTTTTTTGATTCCGGGGTGATTATTTGTGGTTGTTTTACAAACATTGAGTTGTTACCATACGTGGAATAATTTTATAAAGATACCTAAAATTCTCAATAAATCCAACAAGTGTGTTGCAACTCAGAGGTCTTTTTGGTACATTTTTGTTTTTGAAGATCATCCGGATCGAACACTATTAACGAGGAGTTCTTATGGCTGTAACGACAAGAAAATTTATGACCCTTCAGCGTTTCATCAACGAACAGGAAGAACAATATCCGGGTGCAACGGGCGAGTTTTCTCATCTGCTCCACGATCTCTCGCTCGCCGCTAAATTAGTCTGGAGGGAAGTGAGCAAAGCGGGCCTGGTGAACATCCTCGGCTCCACGGGAACGATAAATGTGAGCGGCGACCTTGTAAAAAAATTAGATGTTTTTGCGGATGAGACAGTTTTCAAAGCGATGGACCACGGAGGCCACATTTGCGTGATGGCTTCGGAGGAAAATGAAGACATTCTCCATGTCCCGCCGCAATACCGGCAGGGAAAATACGTGCTTCTCTATGATCCGCTCGATGGATCATCCAACATTGACGCAAATATCACCATTGGAACGATCTTCAGCATCTATAAACGACTCTCGGAATCCGGCAATGGCACTCTCGAAGATTGTTTACAGCCCGGACACAATCAGGTTGCCGCAGGTTATATTGTCTACGGCACCAGCACAATGTTCGTTTACACAACCGGCAACGGTGTTCACGGTTTTACTCTCGATCCAACAGTGGGGGAATTTCTCCTTTCGCATGAGAACATGAAAATACCGTCAAAAGGAAAAATATACAGCTTGAACGAGGGAAATTATTCCCGGTGGAGCGACGGTATGCAGCGGTATATCGATTTTCTTAAACAGGATGATAAAGATACCGGCAGACCGTATTCATTGCGGTATATCGGCACTATGTTAGCCGATATTCATCGCACTCTATTGTATGGCGGGATATTCGCTTATCCTGGAGATTCCAAAAATCCGAACGGAAAACTGCGTCTCATGTACGAATGCAATCCCATGTCGTTCGTTATTGAACACGCGGGAGGGAAAGCTATCGACGGGAAAATCCGTATGCTCGATGTTCAACCGACGTCGCTTCATCAACACACACCGGTATTCCTCGGCAGCGCCGAGGATGTGGATTTGTGTTACGAATTTTTATCGGGGAAGAGAACACGTTAATTTTATTGAAGGAGAGGATTGTTTAAATAAATTTGATTTAAGAAAAAAGCAAGACGCCGATTCCCGTGGCGTCTTGCTTTTAATACCCACCGTGTAGTTATTCTAATTTAACCATCCTACCACGAATACCTGATTGTATAGGTGATAACTTTTTCTTCATCTTTTGCCAGCTTCACTGGGAATTTGATGGTCGATTGATCGATCTTCACATAATCGTCGCTGCTATGCGTGATTTCCCACTGGTTCCAGCGCCAGGGATGTTCGTACACCTGTACCTCAACGGATTCCTCTTTATGGTTTCTCACTTTAATGGTGATGGTTTCTTCAACCGTCCGTTTAGAAATAGTTTTAAAATCAGTTTGAGCTCTCTCTCCCACCACGTCGAACGCGTTGCCAAGATATAATTTTATTTCTTCGTCTTTAGGCGTATGATCGATCTCGTTCTCGCCGATAAATTGTTCCTTGCCGTCGTCGTCTTTTTTATAAACTCTCACCTTGCCCTTCGGCAGCGCGATTCCGAGACCGGAGGCCTTATCATTCTTAAACGTGATGTACACCCCAACTTTTTGGTTGGATTGCTGGCCGAAACTCCCATTTGTCCGGTAGTCGTAATTGTTGTACCAGTACCGCCATTGATCGGCGATGCCGTCGTAAATCAACACTTTTTTTGCAGCGACTTCATTGCCTGAGACAAGCTCGATCTGTTTCGTTTCGTTGTTATTTAAATCCGTGTGCCGCTGGAGCGTGTACAATTTGTACTCAAACAGATCGGTCTGTGCGAACTGCGGCGCTTGTTCCAGCGTCATCGCTTTTGCTATTCCGCCATCTGTCCGGAAATTTTGCCGGACCATATTTACATCTCCTGCAACAAGTTTAAGCGCCGCATCGCTGAAAGACGTCCCGGAATTATTCACTAACGTCACCCATCCGGTAAGACCGAGTTGGTTGTCGTCTTTGTTCAGCAAAACAACATAGTTGCAGTTCCAGGAGATCTGCCCTGCAAGATAACTGATTTCGGTATTTTGTTTGCCTCCTTCGGTAGATGAAACGAGCCATTCGAGACGTGGTTTAAGTATAAGCCCTTCGGGTAGACTCGGTAGAACAAGCCGCCCAATCGGGTTTATTTCAATTTTTCCGTTTATTCTGGCAATAAGGCCGGGATTGAATGACGTAAGCAATATCCCTTTATCGGTATATTCTTTCTTGGTTTCGTCGTTCACACGCACAAACTCCACCTCTTTGCCGATATATTTTCCAAGAAGTTTATCCTGGCTCACGAGATCGTACTGGTAATTCTGTTCCAGCACACTCACCCCTGTGGGATTTGTGAGACTGGAAAAATGAAGCGACGTTCCATCGATAGTAGCGGGAATATCAGGAATGATGACCGTTGATAATCCTTTTTGGAGATCAATCGTTCGTTCTTCCCTGATTAACGAGAGATCCTGATTGTACACGGTGATACTGACGGCGGTTCTATCGGAGGCGGTGATAGATTTTTGCTGCGCTTGAAGCGGTAAAAACCATCCCGCAGCAACCAAGAGCATAACGATTACCATGCATTGTTTCATTGAAAAACCCTTTCAGAATATATGAATACATCCAGCGTACTGAATAACGCAAAAACACTGTCGAGTATTTCTGCGGCGTCACATTCGTTTAACTTCCGGCGATGGCGCAATGTTCCCTTGTGAAAATAAATAAAATTTAATGTGATGGAAGCATAGAAACCTATCTGCCTCTCATCCTCCGATCAGGAATGAAATATTATGCAATTCGATGTGGAGTTAATGACATCCATCAAGAGCGAGAGTTCCCGTGTCGAAGGAAACGGTATAGGTATTCGGGCTCATCCTCGAATCGACAAGCGTTGTGAGCAACTCTCCGCGTAAGTTGTATACGGTAATTCTTATAGCCGCTCTCGCAGCAACGTTATAGGTGAATTTTGACGAACCATTTGTGGGATTGGGGTAAGGATTAACCGAACTCCAGCGTGTTGGCGCTAACGGGTTAGAACCGGAAGGCAAAACCGTGAGATAAAAGTAGGTATATTTGTCGCTGACGGTAATCGTTCCCGTGCCTGTAAGCCATTGTTGGTTTGCTCCATAGTTGAGTTGTCCATAAACTGTTATAGGGTAAGGAGTATTCCACTCTACCACTACCGGAAAACCTGAATCTGCCGCTTGTACGGTGATTGGATATGAGATGGTATCGGTGTAACTGCCGGGCGCCACCATATATTGAGTATCGAAGCGAACATCGAAAATACCCAGGGGAGGCGGCGGAGGTAATTCGTACGGTCCAAGATCAAGCGTGGAGTCGGCGGGGCTGAAATATAACGTCTGTATGGTGCCATGCTGATCGGTGAACTTGATTGAATTCCAATCCCCCGGTATTATGGGAGGAGTCGCGGGAATCTTTTTCCCGTACTGAAGATTCGTGTTATCATAATTCGTCAGTGATGGATTCCATGTATAGTGAAATTCGTTTGCTCCTCTTGTGAGCCATTGGTAATGAACGTTTTGTTTCCCTGTGAGTGTATCGCGAAGGATGATCTGAACACTGTCCGCGCTGCCGTAGGAGATTCTGGCGCGTTCTGCCGGATCGGTTGTAGTCATGCTGATGATCGCGTTATCGAGTTGCTTTAGCGCCACGGGGAATCGCAAACTATCAGAACAACTATAGGATCCGTCACTTTTAGTAACCCCGAATATATCTGCATCGGGTAAGCCCGACCGGTCAACGACAACATACGCCGAGGTTTGAGCCAGGATGGCAGACGTGGATGTATCAGTGGCAATATAGGCAATTTTAGTAACATAGGGGATCGACCAGCCGAATGGGTCGAGACTATTCTTGAACGACACTTTAATCTGCATTCCAGGAACGGGATGGCCCGCGCTATCCTGAACAACGATTTTAAAACTAAAATTGACGACAGGGATATTGGGAGCGCTTGGATTCTCCCGGCAGGAAATATTCAGAAAGACAACCACAATCGATGCGAGAATTAAAAGATATTTTATATTCTGGTATTGCATTCTTTATTACTACCGGCGCTGGTGGTGTGGATAGATGAACTCTCTCGACAGAAAATATCCTCAATCTGTATTCAAACGTCAAAGGTCGGTTTTTCTAAAACACCGGACAGCATACCTAAAATGAGATTTTACTTTGAGGAAATTTCTGTCGTCTTCGAACCGAGCGTATCGCGCAGCCATATTTCAGCTTCGTCGCGTTTTCGGAATATTTTTGTTTTCCATCCTGTTTCTACGGCGAATGATTCCCACATGCGAGCAATCCCGTACGTGAAATCCTTTGATGCGACAATGGCAACGACGGAGCTGGGTGATAATTTGGATGTAATAACATTTGTCTGGACGATGCGAAGGATATTTTCTGTTGTTATATCCAGATGGGATACGTCAGTCAAATCGACCAAACCATATCTGAGCGTGCCGGTGCGTTCCTGAAAATGTTGAATTTCCAGCGAACCATCAATGATTTCAGTCCCGCTAACCTTGCCGCGGGCGACCTGGATCACGCCTTTACCGTCGTCTATAAATTCAGTTGAGAAAGAAATACCAATCACTCCTTTTATGTGTAAACGAAAACAATCGTTCGTTGGTTTCCCGTAGTATAACTAATTCCTGTGTCAATGTCCACCACAGAATGTATCAGCTTCGATTATGTATAGGGCAAATTTCCAACTAACCCCGGGGCGATTTACATAAATCGCCGTATATTAAACCGCCACCGCAACTTTTTCCTGTTCCTTATACTGCAATTGATAAAGTTTGTAGTAGATACCGCCGAGCGCGAGAAGCTGCTGGTGGGTTCCTGATTCGCGTATCTCCCCCTTGTGCATCACGATAATTTTGTTCGCGCGTTGGATGGTGGATAACCTATGCGCGATAACTATGGATGTTCTGCCGTGAAGCAGTTTTTGAATCGCCTGTTGAATTAAAATTTCCGTCTCGGTATCGACGCTGGAGGTCGCTTCATCAAGAACAAGAATTTTTGGATTGACGGCAAGCGCGCGCGCAAAAGAGATTAATTGTTTCTGCCCGACCGAGAGCGTGGATCCGCGCTCCTTCACTTCTTGATCATAACCCTGGGGAAGCGCTTCAATAAATCTGTCTGCGCCGACGACCCGTGCCGCTGCTTTAATCCTATCCGTGGATATGGTAGCATCACCAAGATTGATATTCGATTTGATATCGCCCGAAAATAAAAACACATCCTGCAGAACTACCGCCATGCTTTTCCGGAGATCGTCCCTGTTCACCGTGCGAATATCCATTCCGTCGACGAGAATCTGCCCTTTCTGAAATTCATAAAATCTGCTCAGGAGACTGATGATGGAAGTCTTTCCGGCGCCGGTATGCCCAACGATTGCAACGGTTTCTCCGGCATTGATTTTGAATGAGACATTTTTCAGCACCCACTCTTCATCCACGTAGGCAAACGAGACGTTGCTAAATTCGATATCGCCTTGAATATTTTTTAACGGAACCGGATGCCCGGGTGTTGGGACGATCGTCTTATCATCGAGGAGTTTGTAGACCCGCTCCGAAGAAGCCATCGCGGTCTGCATGATGTTGTATTTTTCCGAGAGATCGCGGATGGGCCTCCAAAACATTTCATTGAACTGAAGAAATGCCATCACGGTTCCGAGGGTGATGGAACCCTTTAAGGCGTCGACTCCGGAGTACCAGATAATTAATCCCACCGCCATTGCGCCGATAAGATCGACGCCGGGAAAAAACAACGCGTAATAAAAAATCGATCTGATATTCGCATCACGGTGGGCGCCATTGATTCCGGAAAACTTATCAAACGCTTTTTTCTCCCTGTTAAAGATTTGATCCACCATCATCCCGGTAATATGTTCCTGCATAAACGAGTTGATCCGCGCCAGTTGAATACGCACATCGCGGTACGCTTCGCGGGCTTTTTTACGGAAGAGGAATGTGCCATAAAATAAAAATGGAAGCACACTGAGGGAAACGGACGCAAGTTTCCAGTTCATCGAGAACATGAAATACAGAATTCCGGCGATAGTGAATACGTCGCTGAATACCATGACAATGCCGGATGAAAACATTTCGTTCAGCACCTCGATGTCGTTTGTAACGCGGGTTATTAATCTACCGATAGGATTGCGGTCGAAGAATTTTAATCCAAGCCGCTGAAGATGCGTAAATACTTCCATGCGAAGATCGAGAATGGTCTTCTGACCGATCCACTGGGTGAGGTAGGCATTGAAGTATTGGACCAAACCGCGAAAGATGAGAACTCCGAGAAACATCAACGCCGTGCCGAGCAAGCCGTTTTCATCGTGCTGCGCAATGTTTACGTCGACAGCGTGCTTGGTGAACCACGGGCGAATTGCTTCCAGCGCAGAAACGATGAGACTTAATATTATGCCAAGCGCCACATACCATTTATACGGTTTCAAATACGTGATGAGCCGGTTCATCAGGCGGCTGTCGTACGCTTTACCTAATATTTCTTCGTCGTGCATGAATTCAATAATTCGTTAAAGTGAGCGCTGCTTAATCTCATATTATGATAAATGTTCCAATTCTTCTTCGAGGAGTTGTTTTGTATGCAGTTCCGCATAGATCCCGCCCAGTGTTACCAATTCTTCGTGGCTGCCGCGTTCCGCTATCTCGCCATTGTTCAGAACGATGATCTCGTCGGCAAGTTTGACGGTCGATATGCGATGACTGATAATGATGCTGGTGCGGTCTTTCATCACCTCCCTGAGTCGTTTTAGGATTTCTTCTTCCGTGTATGTATCGACCGCGGAAAGCGCATCGTCCAGGATAAGGATTTTTGGATTCCGCATGACAGATCGCGCAATACTCGTGCGCTGTTTTTGTCCTCCGGAAAGAGTGATGCCTCGTTCGCCAAGCATCGTTTCAAATTCTTGCGGGAATTCTTTAATATCATTTGCAATCTGCGATATTTTTGCGGCTTCAAGGACATGATCCATCGAGCCGTTATCAATTCCATACGAAATGTTTTCTTTCAGAGAATCAGAAAATAAAAACGTCTCTTGCGGCACATAGCCGATATTCGAACGAAGAATATTGAGAGGAATTTTTTTAATATCGATTCCATCGACAAATATTTCCCCTCCGGTCGCCTCATAGAGACGGGGGATAAGATTCACAAAAGTCGATTTACCCGAGCCGGTATAACCGACCAGCGCGATTGTGGTTCCTTGTTTAATGTGGAGGTTAATATTTTTCAACGTTGGATGTGAAGCATTCTTGTGCGTGAAACTTACATTGCGGAAAAGAATATCTCCCTTGATGGAATGAACAGAATAATCGGTTGAATCTGAATCGGCGATATCGGGTTTTGTATCAAGTATTTTGGTGAGCCGGTGCATCGACGCAGCGCCTTGCTGAAGAAGATTGACGACCCACCCGAACGCTATCATGGGCCAGATGAGCATAGTGAGATAGCCAAAAAATGCTGTGAGGGTTCCGATGGAGATCGTCCCGCTTATCACCTGCCTGCCGCCGTAGTACAGCGTGATGATGAGGGAAAAGCCGACGAGGAGGAACATGAGGGGCCACATTACCGATTGCGCGCGCGCCAACACCAGATTTTTTTTCAGATAATCGATGCTCATAGTATTGAAGAGATCGATCTCATATTTTTCCCGGACGTATGCTTTAACGATGCGAATGCCGGAAAGATTTTCCTGCGCCCGCGTTGTTAATGCAGAAAATTGCGCCTGACGCTCCTCAAACTTTTCGTGAATAATTTTTCCCAGTTTATATACGGCGTAAGAAACCACGGGCAGCGGGATGAGCGCGAGTAGGGTAAGTTTCCAATCCTTATACAGCATCATGGCGAGCACCATGATGAAGGTCATCATCGTATCCGTGGGATACATGATGCCGGGACCAAGCGCGTTGCGCACCGAGCTGATATCGTTTGTCGCATGCGCCATGAGATCGCCGGTGGGCGTGTTTTGAAAATATGCCAGCGGGAGTTGCTGGATATGGCTCAGAAAATCGTTACGCAAATCGAATTCAATATGCCGCGACATCACGATGAGAGTCTGCCTGGTGAGGAATGTAAAGACGCCTGCCACGAGCGACAATCCTACGATAACCAATGCGTACCGGAGAATGCCCGATTCATCGATTGAGTGAAGTTCTATGCCGCTTTTTAGGATATCGATCGCACGTCCCACAAGCAAGGGTTGCACTACAGTAAAGAGATTGCTGCCGACGACGGTTAACAATCCCCAGAACAGAATCGGTTTATATTTTAATAAATACGGTTTTAGGCGTAACAGTGGAGCCATTTTAATTCATGTATACTTATTTTTCCTGCCATCGGCGACGAAATGATGGCAACCTCATTTTTAACGAGGTTGGTAATTATCATTGCCTCTTTCCCTGGTTTAACCAATTACTTCAAATCCGGTATATTTGTGCAACACTTTCGGCACGATAATTTTACCTTCAGGAGTTTGATAATTTTCGAGTAAAGCGGCTACCACGCGGGGAAGCGCCAATCCCGAACCATTCAATGTATGAACAATTTCCGGCTTGATTCCGCTCCCAGCTTTAAGGGGGCGGAAGCGAATATTCATCCGGCGGGCTTGAAATGCTTCAAAATTGCTAATCGAGGAGACTTCCAACCAACGCGATTGCCCCATCGACCAGACTTCAAGGTCGTATTTTTTTGCCTGGGTGAATCCCATATCGCCCGCGCACATGAGAAGAACATGATATGGAATACCCAATTTTTGAAGGAGAGATTCTGCGTCAACCCGCAACCCTTCCAATTCGTCGTATGATTTTTCAGGATGAACGAATTTTACAAGCTCCACTTTATCGAATTGGTGAAGACGGTTAAGACCCCGCACGTCTTTTCCGTACGAGCCCGCCTCGCGCCGGAAGCATGGCGTGTACGAGCAATATTTAACGGGAAGCTCGTCTTCATTTAAAATTTCGTCGCGATGAATATTCGTTACAGGGATTTCTGCAGTTGGAACGAGATACAGTTCATCTTTGGGAGCTGTATACATGAGGTCTTCTTTATCCGGAAGCTGCCCCGTGCCGCGCGCGCTTGCTTCGTTCACCATGAGGGGAGGTTGAATTTCGCGGTAACCCCGCGCAGCCGCTTCATCCAGAAAGAAATTGATAAGCGCTCGTTGAAGTTTTGCGCCCTGTCCTTTATAGATCGGGAATCCCGCTCCGGTGACTTTTACGCCTCGTTCAAAATCGATGATGTCGAGCTTTTGCACAAGTTCCCAGTGTGGTTTCGGTTTGAAATCGATGACGGGCCCCTCTCCCCATTTGGCAATTTCTTTGTTATCCGCCGGCATCCTGCCTTCGGGCACCGATTGATGTGGAATATTGGGAACAGTTAAGAGGAGATTATTCAGCGTTTCTTCAATTCCACGGAGCTCGTCGTCAAGGATTTTGATCTGGCTTTTCACATTTTCCATTTCCTTTAAGGCGGGAGCGGCGTCCTGCCCGGAACGTTTCAGTTTGCCGATCTCTTCAGAAACCACATTGCGCCGGTTTTTATTTACCTCAGCTTTTTGAAGCAGTTCCCGCCGTTGCGAATCCAATTTCAGGATTTCATCAATACGGTCGGTCTCGCCTTTTTTTCGTATACCTTCTTTAACCGCATCGGGATGTTCCCGGATAAATTTTATATCAAGCATGTATGATTTGTCTTTCTCAAATTAATTGAAACGGTGCTCGTGTTATTGTAATATTAGTGAATGCCGTGTTCTGCAATATACTTTGCCTGGCTTGTTACCTCGTTCCTGAATATCGTTAAGCCGCGTTCGATGCCGGACATTTTTATTCCCAGGTCGGTTTCCGCTTTGAGTGTGATAAATCCTGAATTGTGAGGGCGCGCGGCAGCCTGTTTCAACGCCGATGTCTTAACCGGGGTGATCAGCTTACGGTTAAAAGAAAATGTTTCGGCAAATGCGAGCGCGAAATCATAGCGGCTGACCAGATCCGGTCCTGCGATATGATAGGTGCCCGTGTGATCCCGCTCGACCACCCGGAGGATCGCATACGCCAGGTCGGCTACCAATGTCGGATTGCCGATTTGGTCGTCGACAATTCGCATCGGTTTATTGTCAATGAAATTTTTCAGAAGCCACAACCCGAAATTCGGTTTCACCCCGACTCCGAGTCCATAGAGCACCATGCTCCGTATGATAACCGCCGGCACGCCCGAGGTATTGATCAGATTTTCGCCGGCTAATTTTGTTCTGCCGTAATAATTAAGGGGATTCGGACGCGCCAGTTCATCGTAGGGACCGTTTTTACCGTCGAACACATAATCCGTGGAAATCTGGATAATGGTCGAACCGATTAATTTTGCCGCAGCGAGGATATTTTCGATTCCGGTGACATTTGTCCGCCATGCGGTTTCACGATCCGTTTCACATTTATCGACGTCGGTTATCGATGCGGTATTAATAATGACGTCCGGTTCAAATTCTTCTATGACATTCCGTACCTTCTGACGCTGGGTGAGATCGAGCTGAATGTACGGCAGCGTTTCCTCGGCAAAAACCGATTGCGGCTGCCGGGAGGTAAGGATGAGATTATAATCGCCGCACCGCGTGAACAAATCAACAAGCTGCTGACCGAGCAACCCGTTGCTGCCTGTTATCAAAATCCGTTTCACGGAACATCTTCCCGTAAACTCTGTTCGAGCACCGTGGCGGCGTCGGTTTTTTCATCGCGGTATTTTACAATGACGGGCGTGTAGAGAGAGAGCTGATGTTCTTTCGCGAATGAATTGTTGATTGCGCGGGCGCCGGGGATGACAACAGCGTTTTCGGGAATGCAAAGCGGTTCGGAATCGGTCCTGCGGTAAATTTTATTATGCACAATATCGTACACGGGAGTTGAACCGGTAAGGATCACACCCGCTCCAATCACCGCACGCCGCTTGACGATTGCGCCTTCATAGATTCCGCAATTTCCACCGATAAGAACATCGTCTTCGATGATCACCGGCATCGAGCCGATGGGTTCGAGCACGCCGCCGATTTGTGCCGCAGCGCTCAGGTGTACATGCTTCCCGACCTGCGCGCAGGAGCCGATCAATGCATGCGAGTCCACCATCGTTCCTTCGCCGACATACGCACCGATATTGATATAGGAGGGAGGCATCATGACAACGCCCGGTCCGACATACACTCCATCACGGATCGCGTTGCCGCCGGGGACAATCCTGACATTATCCGTCGTTGCAAATTGCTTCAGCGTCATAGTCTCTTTATCAAAGTACTGCATCGGGGATGGGTTGCCGTACGGCTGCACGGCGGCGATACGGAAGGCAAGAAGAATTCCTTTTTTTACCCACGTATTGACTTTCCAGGATCCCTCACACGGTTCGGCTGATCGTATCGCTCCTGAATTCAATTCCTCTTTGAACCGGTCGATGAGTTTCCGAACTTCCTCTTTATGTAATTGACCGGCGGGAGTATCATAATATCGTTCGATGGATTCGCGGAGGTTCATATCAATCCTAAATCTTTCAATATCGATTTCAATTTCTCGCGATTCTGTTTTCCAATCGGCACCATCGGCAGCCGGTACACTTCTTCAATCATTCCCATCATTGCCATTGCGGCTTTTACCGGGATGGGATTCGATTCAATAAAATTAATATTCATAAGAGGGAGCAACTGATTATGCAATTTCCGCGCTTTCGTGAATTCGCCTTTCAGGCAGAGCCGCACCATCGTTGAAAATTGTTTCGGCGCTTCGTTCGAGACAACGGATACGATGCCATCCGCTCCGAGTGCGATCAAGGAAAGCGTTATCGCGTCATCACCCGACCAGACGCCGAATCCCTGCGGCTTGTTGCGGAGAATTTCCATGATTTGTGAAAAATTGCCCGACGCTTCCTTCGTGCCAGAAACGTTTGGAATTTCTTCCGCAATTTTCAGCATCGTTGAAGCTTCAATATTGCCTGCGGTGCGACCGGGAACATTATACACGACAATCGGCGCGTCGATCTTTTCGGCGATTGCCGCGAAGTGGCGGAAATATCCTTCCTGCGTCGGTTTGTTGTAATAGGGACCGACCGAGAGAATTCCATCCGCTCCTGCCGCGATCGCCGCTTTTGACTGTGCAATGGCTTTTTGAGTCGAATTGCTTCCCGCCCCGGCAATCACTTTCACTCTGCCGTTCGCTTCTTCGCAAACAATTTCAATGACGCGGCTCGTTTCGTTTTCATTTAGGGTGGCTCCCTCGCCCGTGGTGCCCGCAGGAAGGAGCGCTTCAACGCCGCCGTCGATCTGGAAATTCACAAGTTTCCGTAATGCCTTTTCATCGATGGTTTCGTCACGTTTATAGGGAGTGACGAGCGCGGTGCCGGTGCCGGCAAAAAGTAAAGTTCGTTTCATAGCGTTATCTGAAAATATCTTCCATGGTGAATAATCCTTGTTTGCCTATCAACCATTCAGCCGCGAGGAGGGCGCCCAACGCAAATCCGGAACGGTTTTTCGCGGTATGTGTCAGTTCGATGGTATCGGCTTCGGAATCGAAGATGACGCGGTGAGTTCCGACGACGCTTCCCGTCCGGGTGGAGGTAATATGGAGTTGTTCCGGCGATATTCCCCCCCGGCTCGTATCGCTGAGCATCCTCTTTTTCCGCGGAAGATGTTTGAGGATGAGTTCGCCCAGGGTAAGCGCTGTTCCGCTGGGACTGTCTTTTTTTCCAGTGTGATGAATCTCCGAGATTGCTGCGTCGTACATTTCGTGGTCGTTGAAATATTTTGCGGCTTCGGTCACGATGCGGAAAAAAATATTCATCCCGATCGAAAAATTGGATGAATAGAGCAGCCCGATCCGGCGTTCATCGACGATATTTTTCACGGTTGAAAGTTTATCGTGCCATCCCGTTGTTCCGACGACAATATTTTTTCCGGCTTTGGCGGAAACCTCGATATTTTTTATGACCGATTCGGGCAAGGAGAAATCGATGCATATATCGACGCCTTTCAGTTCATCTGAATTGACACTATGTTCAAGCGTGAAAATCTTCGATACGGTGATTTTCCGTTCCGCGGCGGCTTTTTGAATCTCGACACCCATCCTGCCGTTGCCTATGATCGCAATGTTCATTGATTGTTCCCTGTTGCGGTGTTAATAGAAGTGCGATGGATCATTGAACATGTTCCGGAATCCGGAACGCGGATAATTTATCAATATCTTCGGAACCGGCAAACTGTGTTTTAAATGCCGCGACGCGGTTGGCGAACTCCGCCGAGGCAAGAATATCCTTGGATGAAAGATAGTGGGCGCAATACGCCGCGGCAAAGACGTCCCCGCAGCCCGTGGGATCGACCGCATTTTCTGTATCGATTCCCTTGATATCGTGCCTGCTGATGGTTTTATGAGTATCGATATATGCCGTGCAGCCATTCTGCCCCCTAGTGACGATCATTGCGCGCGTGTTGAGCGCGAGCGCGTGTTTGGCAAGCGCGGGTTCCTCGAATCGCTCGCTTGAAAGGATTGCGGCTTCTTCCTCGTTCATCTGCGCGCCATGGATCATGAAGAGCCACCTGCGCCACGTATCGAGAGCGCGGTGATACCGGGTGCAATCTTCCTTGATGCCGAGGGTTAAACTGTGCACATCGAGATAGATGGGGGTATGTTCATCGCGGACTTCCATCCTGATCTCATCCATCGTATCGAGCAGCAGGTCGAATCCTGATATCATATTGATGAGAATCATATTGCTGTCGAGGTACGGGCGGATCTTTTTCAGGGGAATGGGTTCTGAGATATCCTTCGAACATTCGATGCGCTGCGCCGATCCGGTGTACTGAAGATGGACATGGTTGGTTGGCCCGTTAAATTTATATATTCCCGATGGATCGATGTTGGAATACGGTATCAGGCGTTCCATCAATTCGTCATAATCCGCTCTGCCTACGCCGAAGACCGGATAAATTTTGTCGTTATCGCCGAGGAGATTGGCAAGCGCCGCGAGGGAAAAAAATATCCCGCCGTGGCTCTGGGTCTCCGTGCCATCCGCATGGTTGATAACGTCGAGACACAGATGTCCGATGACAGTTATAGTCATTGTACCGCTCCGCGCATGTGATACGTCATTGCGATCCCGACCGCTTTTCCCGCCGTCTTTTTTGCGGGAGTCGGGAGTAGCCTGCCCGCCTTCGTCGTTCGGGCGGGCAATCTCCTCACATCAATGTAAGTCGTGAACTTCCCCTTCTTATTAATCTGATTATGCATATCATACTTTTGCAGTATAAGGATAATTTTCGCTTTCGCTGAAGCGCCAAATTGCCTGGCACGAAAATTTATTTTCATAGAGCGCCCTGCCGATGACCACCGAATCGACCCCCAGCGGTTCAAGCTCCTGGATTTTCATCAGATCGTCCAGACAGCCGATTCCTCCGGAGACGGTGATTTTCATCGCGGTGGCGCCTGCGAGTTTTTTAATCGCGGGGATGTTGGGACCCTCCATTGATCCCTCGCGGAGAACGTCGGTATACATGAGACGTTTGAATCCCAGTTCTTTCGCGTTGAGGGAAAGACTTATCGCGGTGAGACCCCTGGTTTCGTTTCTCCCGCGGATATCCACGATGCCGTCGCGCGCGTCGATTCCGAGAACGATATTATTCGCGCCGAATTCCGAAACGCAATCTTTCGCCTGGTCGGGATATTCCACGCACATCGTGCTGATAACCACGCGGTAGGCGCCGGCGTCGAACGCTTCCTTCACCGAATCATGCGTCCGCAATCCGCCGCCGACCATGATCGGGACGTCGACCGTTTCCACCATCTTTTTGATCGGCGAAAAATTCACCAGCCGTCCTTCGATCGCGCCGTCGACGTCGGTAACATATAATGCTTTGGCATTTTCTTTCCGCCAGAGTTTTGCGGTTTCGATGGGGTCGTCGCTGTACGCGGCGCCGGAGGTCCCGCGCACGCGCTGGAGGCACTTACCGCCTTTGATTTCGATTGATGGTATGACGAGAAGCATAATCTGTCTATAATTATCTAAAATGCGGAAATTTTGGGTGAAATACAAAAGAATGGATGATCATTGCGATGATTGTATAAATTAAAAAAACGAGTATCACCATCTTGATGGAGGAAATTTGTCAACTTCCCTCCGTCCTCAAATTAAAAAATCACTTCATCAACAGTATCTTCTTCACATCAGTAAAATTGCCAATCTGGATGCGATAGAAATACACGCCGCTGGGCAGATTTGTTCCGTCGAATTGCGCAGAATAATCGCCCGGCTGCAGCGTTTCATTTACGAGTGTTTGAACTTCTCTTCCGAGTATATCGAAGAATTTTAACGACACAAATCCCGTAACGGGAATTGCATACCGGATGGTGGTTACAGGATTAAACGGGTTAGGATAGTTTTGGGCTAACGCAAACTCTGCCGGTATTCTGTTTTTTGACGATGTGTTCTGTTCCAACGGAGGAGCGGGAGGAAGCTCGTCGGTTGGAATAATCCGTATCCGGTTTTGCGGATTCGCCGCGGCAGCGACCGATAATATCAGACCGCCCTTGCTCCCCGCTTTAACCCAGTATCCATACGCCGGAAGAATTGAATCAGCGGTGATGTACCCGTTGCGATAACCGAAGAATGACGATACCGTCATTCCCGGCGGGTCGGAGGCAATGCGAGCGACAGAAACTGCGCTGCTGATAGAACCGATCAGGTTCCAACCCTTCGCCACCGGAATTGTATCGGCAGTGATTGAGTCCCCAGCCGCGCTAAAAATTTCATGGGCGGGAAGTTTCAGCCAGTACCCGGCGCCGGGATAGAGCGTATCGGATTGAACATAGCCGACGGAAGGATTATACGCATACGCAGCGGAGAGCGCTCCGGGATATACGTTAGTAACCGCGCCATTCCCGACACGCAGCGGCACGGAAACAAGCTGCCACCGGCTCGCGCCTGTTACGGTGAACTTCCGCACTGGCGACCACCGGCTGATTCCCCCTGCAATATTTTTCACACGCACTCTCCAATAATACAAACGGTTCGTGAGCGAGGAAGTTGTGGTTGTCGAATCCGTAAGCGTGGAATCGTTTACCATGAGATTTGTAAACCCCGCGTCGGCAGCAATCTGGAGATGATAATGAACGGTATTTTGTGTAGACGACCACCGGAACACGGCGGGCAGCGATGCAACGATAGCATTATCATCCGGGGAGAGAAGCACGGGCGCATCCGACTGCGGTGGCACGGGATTGAACTCGAACTTCGAGACAACAATTTCAATTTCGCTGTTCCGCGCCGGCGCGAGTCCGCCGGTGAGCCAGAGATTTATATGAGCAGCTTCGTTGCCGGGCTGAGGAATATCGGCACCGGCATAGTTCCACGATGTTACCACAGAATCGTACGGCGGAAATGTCTGCCCGCCTTTCACCGTGAGGAACGAAATGCTATCCTGCCGCCACGTGAACCCGGTCGTTGAAGAATCGAGTGAGCCGGGGAGAGTCCAGCGGGTGAGATTCCCCCCATGCTGCCACGGTTGAACGACAAACTGCGCGTTGGTGACATCGGTAGAATCGCTCCAGCGCGAATATTCAACATCGATCTCCCGGTGATTTTCCGCGGGCGCGTCATCCCAGGTAAATAAGCCAAGCACCGCGTTTGGATCGAGCGTCCCAACCGGCGATTCGATATGGAATACATACCTCCCGTATCCCAGCGGCTGGGCGAGCGAAACTTCGGCGCAATGCCAATTCCCGCCGGAGCTGGTAATACGAAGGTGCAATCTTCCGGCAGAATCGACGCGGACGTTTGCGGCGCTATCGGAAAAATAATTGGGACCGGGACCAACCTTGCCGGTGCTTGATTTCACATTCCACGCGTATCCTGAAAAATTAATCGAATGCTGAATATCCGGCGACCACCAGTTTCCCGAAGCGACGATCATCGAAAGCATCGTGAGGGTGTGCTGGTAGTATCCGCCCGCGGAGAACGGATAAGAAAGCACAAACGACCAGAGCGAGTTCAACCACGGCTGGTTGGAGGGATCGACCATGGCGCCGACCATCAGCGGAGCGGTGAATGATGCGTCGCTGTAATTGTTGCCGGGAATATTCGCGCCGTTCAGTTTGTAGCCGGAAAGGATCAACGATGGATCGCCGCCCGTCTGCGTTTTCATCCAGGTATTAATTTTCTGGACAGCATTTTTCGCTCTCGGATCGCCGGAGACGAGGTAATCGGTTGCGATGCGCCACGGATCACGGCAGGCATTGTAATTGTAATAACCGTCGTAGGGGGATTCGATGTAATTTGCCGGAGCGGGAGCCGGCGAGGTATTGAGACGCCAGATAAAATCCGGCACCAGCCCGGCGGCGGGACTGAAGTTCGATTGCATTTTCCCGATGAGCGCGTAGCAGGTATCGACGACCGCCGACCACACCGGGTCGCCCGTCGCCTGCCCGTAGATGCGGAAATGATCCATCATAAAATCCGATGTGCGCGTTCCGTAATAATAAAGCGGCTCGCCGGCGTAGCTCCAATCGCCCAACTTAACGGAGTTCAGCAGGGGATTAATTTCATCCTGCTTGACGGCTTGAATGATCTTCAATCCTTCATAGAGGTAATTGATTTGCCCGCCGCTTCCCCATTGCTCATGCGCCAGCAGGAGTGCGTAGGCGATATCCAAATCGCCGTCGGTGGCGGAGCTGCTGTCGTACGAGCTGACGCAGCCGGTAAGCTGCCGCCACGCCATCAGGTCGTGGTTGACTTTGCTCGGGTGCGAGCGCGACCAGCGGTAGAGACCATCGAAGTACTGCCGGGCGTCCGGATCGTATCCCGCCATGAGCGCGCCGATGAGCATCCCGTACCCGAGCCCTTCCGAGACGCAGATGGTGGTATCGTTCTCATCGATCAGGATGTAATATTCGCCGGGGTTGCATCCCGTTTTGAGGTAGCGCGCTTTCCACCGGTCGTAGAACGCGCGGGTGGAATCATCGAGCGCCGATTGGGAAACCGTATCAGGCAAAATTGTTCCCGCTGTATACGGAGTATGCTGGGGAAACGGGCGCGATTGCCCCCATGCCGCGCCGCCGCATGACAGCATAATAATCGCTGTTGCGATCCAGGACCAAACAAGCGACACAGTTTTTACAAAAGACATCTTATTACAGAAAATAAAAGCTCTTTAAATGTACTTCTTCGGGAAGGGAGTAGCAAGAGGGGAAAATAAAAGTTTTTACTCCTCAATATCCGGTGGCTGTTTACACTGTTGAACGCGCCGATAAGGTGCAGTAAGGCAAGAATTCTTTTGATGAGGTTAAAACTATAGAAATTCTTTCGAAATGCCCGGTCATGCTTTCACAACGATATTGGGATGGGATGTGTTTCTATTTAGACCCTGATCCCGATAAATCGGAGCAGGGTAACTCAGTTGAGTGGAAGCAGCTTACGCTGCCCCGAATTTTTTCCTTCGGTTTCGGATGTAATCGACGAAGATGAACTCGCCAAGGTTATCGAGCGTTGAATAAAACGCGCGCCCTTGATTTGCCTTGGTAAGCTCTTCCACGAAATTGATGAGATACGGATCCTGCGCAACCATGAACGTGCTGATGACGATTTTTTCGCGCCGGCATGCGACCGCTTCATCGAGTGTTTTATTGACGATACGGGGATCGAGTCCGATGGAGTTTTTATAGAGCCGGTGATTGGCGTCGTATATTGCCGAGGGTTTACCGTCGGTGATCATAAATATTTGTTTGTTTGCCTTGCCGCGTTTGCGGAGCAACTGCCGCGCAAGCTGCAAGCCCGCCTTTGTATTCGTATGATAAGGTCCCACATTCAGAAACGGCAACTCGCCTAAGCTCATCAGTTTTGCCTCGTCGCCAAAGACGACAAGGGCAAGATAATCTTTCGGATATTTTTGCATGATAAGCTCGGATAAGGCAAGGGCGACCTGCTTGGCGGGTGTGATGCGGTCTTCACCGTAGAGGATCATCGAGTGGGAAATATCGAGCATGAGCACGGTGGCGCAAGACGTCATGTGCTCGGAGTCGTACACTTCCAGGTCTTCTTCTTTCAAAGTAAAATCGTCTATACCGCCGCGGATGAATGCGTTCGTGAGCGTCGAAGTAAGGTCGATGTTCGTCGGCATATCGCCGAATGTCCATTTCTTCGTCTCGCTCAACCTGTTGACGCCGTTGCCGGTTTGGGGCGTCTCGTGATAGCCCAATCCGCCTTTTCTGAGTGAAGAAAAGATTTCGTTTAACGCGTCCTTTCGGATCTGCTGGACTCCCTTGGTGGTGAGGGTAAGCGTGCCATTGACTTCTTCGATGATTCCCTCTGCCTTCAATTTTTCAATCAGCTCATCGATGGAAAGATTTTCATCGGAAATGCCGTACTGGCGGGCAAGCTGGCGCAAGTATTCGAGCGCCTCTTCAACATCGCCGCTTGTCTGGATGAGCAGGTAGCTGAAGAGGGATTTCATCGCCTCAAGCCGCTGCTCGTCCGTCATCGATTCAGGAGTCCATTTACTATATCGGTAATGCATACTAAAAATTATGAAATGTAAAAATTAAAATTCATCGACATTTCTATCCTTGCCGGTGAAGATGCTGCCCACGAGGTCCTTGTATGAAGTAACATGTTCGATCTCGTCCTTGGCGATTTTGGAGAACTGGTGAAGTCCGTCAAGGGCGAATTCCATCGCCGAGGCAAGCTCGTACCGGTCCCGGTCGGTGAGTTTCATTTGTTTCATCACCAGCTCGCGCAAACCTTTGACTTTATTCAATTCCTTATAATAATCGTCAACAGATGAATCATCAGCGACGTCGATCTTATTCCCCGCTTCGAACCAGGCGGTAATGTTTTGATATTCCGATTCGGAGCCGGATAGTTTGTCGGGATTTTGCGTGCGTGCAGACCTCCGCTGCAGGGGATCAGAAAAGTATTTTTTAAAAATCTCGCGGACGGCTTTCCCTATCAGAGCTTTACTCACTTTTGCAGAGCCCTCCTGCTCCCCTTCAAAAACCAGTTCAATTTTTCCCGTCATGGCGGGAAGAACGTGGGAAAGATCGCAAATTCTCGGGACGACCACTTTATCGCCTGTTGCGATTGCGCGCCGTTCGGCGTTGCTGATAAGATTTTCCATCGCGTTGATAGTGAGCCGGGCGCTTACGCCGGATTTCTGATCCACGAATTCGCTTTTCCGCGCCTCGAACGCGATCTGTTCGATAATCTCCCTGAAGTAACGGGGAATAATCATGTTATAGCCATCGCGCTGGAGCCATGCTTCCTGTTGTGTGATCTGTATAGCGTCATCCAGGGTGCGAGGATAATGGGTTAAAATTTGTGAATCGATGCGATCCTTCAGCGGCGTGATAATGTTGCCGCGGTTGGTGTAATCTTCCGGGTTAGCCGTGAACACGATCATGATATCCAGCGGGATGCGGACATTGAATCCGCGGATCTGAATATCTTTCTCTTCCATGATATTAAAGAGACCGACCTGAATGCGCGGTTGCAAATCTGGTAATTCGTTGATGGCAAAAATACCCCGGTTGGTGCGCGGGATAATCCCGAAGTGAATCGCGCCTTCGTGGGAATAGTTTAACCGTTGCGACGCCGCTTTGATCGGATCGATATCGCCGATGAGGTCGGCGATTGTGACATCGGGGGTTGCAAGTTTTTCACCTAACCGCGCGTCGCGGTGCAGCCATTCTATCTCCGCTGAATCGCCGCATCGTTCCACAATATCGACGCACGATTTACAAATCGGTCTAAAGGGGTTGTCGTTGATTTCACACCCCTTCATTACGGGGATGTATTCATCAAGAAGTGTAGGGAGCAAGCGAACGATGCGCGATTTTGCCTGACCGCGCAATCCCAGAAGCATGATATCATGCCGGGCAAGTATTGCATTAATGAGCGAAGGCACGACGGTCTTCTCATACCCGATAATTCCGGAGAAGAGCGTTTCCTTTTCATTTATTTTTCGGATAAGATTCTTCCGGATTTCATCTTTTACGGGCAGCGGCTTATATCCCGATTTCCTGAGTTCGCCGATCGTTCTTGCTGTAGACATAGTTCCCTTTTTATTTTATAAATCTTGTTTATAATTCTCTTCTTCTAAACACGGAAAAGAGGGCTTTTGTTCTCACATTCGTCAAAACCGTTATAATCGTCTCATAGACCTTTATTATTATTGGAGTTGAAATTACTTCAAAAATCTCAAACCCGATAAAAATATCTTATTACTATCAAAGTACACGCTTTTCGGCTTAAAATCAACGCGGTCAGTATTGTCTGGGGATAAAGAAAAGATTATATTTCATTAACTATAATTATCGTTCAAGAAGATGAAAAATATCAATTTCCGGCTGATAATAATTGCCGGTTTGTTCGCTTTCTATCTCTTTTTTCCTTCTCCATCATATTCTCAAGGATCAGCCGGGTCGAGCTCGGATATTGAACCTCGATACCTTGTCGATATTCCGACAGCGGGAATGTTCCCCCACCGGACGTTAGCGCTGGATATGAATTATTATCAGAACGGAGGGATTCTCTTCGGAGTATCAGGCGGACTATTTAACAGGGTGATTCTTGGACTGAGTTATGGCGGGACCAATATTGTTGGGGCTGAAACCCCTGTATGGAATAAAAATGTCGGTTTCCAATTTCGGCTCAGATTATTGGAAGAATCGATGATGATACCGGCGATTCTTTTAGGGTACGATTCCCAGGGAAAGGATGGATATATCGATTCGCTCGGAAGATACGCTATTAAATCACTCGGTTTTTATGCAACGGCAAGCAAAAATTATAAAATGCTTGGATTTTTCAGCATTCATGGCGGGATAAACTATACGACTGAACACGGGGCGGAGTCCCAGCATGCCAATTTGTTTTTTGGCGCAGAAAAAACGCTTGGACAATATGTTTCGGTTGTTGGCGAGTATAATGCCGGATTTAACGATCAGTACCATGACGCGCTTGGAAAAGGACGCGGTTATATGAATTTTGGGTTAAAATGTACCGTGGGAAGCGGATTTACACTTTCTTTTAATTTGAAAGATGTAATGAGAAATCAACAAAATGTCTCAATTGGCAATAGAACCTTAAGTTTAGAGTATGAGAGTCCTTTCTGAAATCATTTGTTCTAAAAACTCTACACTTATGAAGGCTCTGTCTTTTTTATCAAACAATGATGGTTTATTTATTTATCTTAACACGAGAATATTTAGTAAATCTATTGTTTTTCCCTGTTTTTCGGTGTAAATTAAGTAAACAACAGATGAATCCTTTTGGCATCAATGTTGTTCTAATAGATAGTGAACAAGAAGGGTAAAATTATGAAAACATATTTAAAATATTCCTTTTTCATTGGCATTTTAGCCATGTTTTTCTTCACGCTTTCCGGATGTTATACTCAACTGCAAACAACCCGGGAATATCCTGAAGATGAAGGTCAGAACAATCCGCCGCAAGCTTATGCGAACGATACGACGCAAATGGCTGATTCGAATGCTTACTATGGCGGGCAATATCCAAACAATAATTATTATGATGACGGTTATTATAATCCCAATTATCGGTTTGGGTTCTCATATTATTACCCATCGAATTATTGGCCCTCCTCATATTTTGGATACGCATATAATGATCCATGGTATTATGATTATGCGTTCAGATCTCCGGGGATCTATTGCGGACCGTTTTATAATTCCTTTTATCCGTATTACTACACTCCTGTGTACGGTTATGGCGCCTATTATGGGGCGAATTATTATGGCTCCGGCTATGCACGCGGACCAATCCGCCAACCCGTTAGAACCTTTGGATCAAGACGGCCTGTCATGAATGGCGCGACTGTAAACGGCAGAGGATCCGGTGGAGGATATGGTAGCGATATGCAAAATTTGAGGAATGGTGACGGATCAAATTCCAATTTTCCAGTTGGCACAGTTCAGGGTGGATTATCTACCGGCGGCGTGGTGAGCAGAGCTCCTGCTCAGAGCCGTCCGACCGTTCGTACGAGCGGAATACGTTCCGATATTCGCCGGTATGCCCCGGGTGTAAATGGTAGTTCACGAGTGGCTGTGCGGCGTGGAGCTTCAAGACCCCCCAATCTCGCTCCGTCGAATCCAACCTATGGTAATGGGCGATATGGTGCACCGGTTCCGGCAACGCCCAATTCTGGACGCGCTTATCAACCCTCGCCTCGAACGAATCCCGGTGCGGGTCGCAGCACTCAAGGATATGCGCCCCGTACGCCGAGCGCCCCGCGTTCAAGTGGGGCTCCATCCTCGGGCGGCAGCAGAGGTGGCGGCGGTGGCAGAGGCGGCGGCGGCGGTGGTCGAAGACGGTAATTATAAATAAATTCAATATTTTCCTGGACAAATATGAAAAAGACTTTTTCCATAACAATATTATTATGTTCACTCTGTTTATGTTGCGGAGTGGTTTATTCACAAAGTACTTATGACGCTGCGTTGTTTTCAACACCGAATCTGGGAATCGGAGCCCGGTCGCTCGGCATGGGCACCGCGTATACCGGCGTGGCAAGCGATTTTTCTGCAATGTTCACAAATCCCGCAGGGCTTGGTCAAATCAGGTTGAACGAAGTTTCGTTTGGGTTATCGAATTATTCGTATAACAATTCTTCAACCTATCTCACGAATCCAAGTTCATTCAGTAATAGCGCAACGAACATCAATAATTTTAATTTTGTTTACCCATTTCCCACGACGCGCGGGAGTATGGTTTTTGCCGTCGGATACGGAAGGAATTCGGATTTTACCACTGCTCTCAGTCTCCAGGGATTCAATTCTGCAAACAGCATTATCCCGCATCTTGACGTCGAAGGAGATCCGAATTTAGCGCCGGCTCTTTACCTTCTCGACAGCACGGGTTATACTCCTTTCACAAAGAACCTTGAGCAACAGGGGAAAGTGCTGGAAAGCGGTGGAACCAACAACTGGACTGTTGCGGGGGCAATCGAGGCGGCGAATAATCTGTTCCTCGGATTATCGTTAAACTTTGTTGCAGGGTCGTACAATTACACGCGGAATTTTACCGAGACTGATACGAAAAATTATTATACCTCGCCCCCGTATCCGGATACATTAGCGTTGTACATATTCAATTTGCAAAATACTATCTCCGATGATATCGGCGGGTTCTCCGCACGGTTCGGGTTGCTCTATAAATTTAATCCAAAAGGCCGATTGGGAATAAGCGTAAAGACACCAACGTGGTACTCGATCACAGAAACATTCACCGATGACGGGACGAGGAATTTAGGATTGGTAGATCGGTACGGGAACAGTATGTATACGTATCATGGCACCTTCAATTCAACATACGATATTACAACGCCATATGTTTTCTCAGCCGGATTATCTTACATGATCAACGATTTGCTCTTAAGCGGAGATGTTGAATATACCGATTGGACCCAGATGAGTTTTTCAAACGCGGATCCCGCCATATTACAGTATAATACCGATATTAAAGATATTTTTAGGCCAACGACAAATTTCCGTGTTGGAGGGGAGTATGAGATTCCGACGACAGGATTAAGAATCCGTGCCGGATATGCCTACTTACCTTCGCCGTATCAGAACGATATCTCCGGCGCAGATAAGAAATACATCACCGGTGGGCTCGGCTTTATCGTAGAAAATTCGGTCGCCTTCGATGTCGGTTATGCCAATGGCAAATGGAATACCTCGCATATCCAATACGATGGCTCCCCCGTTACAAGCGAGAGCATTACTACCAATACTCTGATTGGGACGATTTTATACCGTTTCTAATCCAAGTTTAAAATAGAGTAATTTTATAAATTCCGTTCCTTTGCTGGAACGGAATTTTTTTTATAAACGATTTGTAAGACGGGGTCGTTCCATTTCGCATTCCTACCTTCCCGTTTTGTATGATATTCCGGAATAAATTATATTACTTGCGCAAATGGCGTGCGGCGTTTGATCATTGAACCGCTCGATACGTAAGATTATTTCACTAAAACCGACTCTTCTTTGTCTAATACTATTAAGTTTCTCATAGGCAGTTGTGTTATGCTCTGCGTCGTTCTGATTGCAAGCGCATTTTTTCTCCATCACCTTGTCACAAAATCATTCCCTGTGACGCATGGTGATATTCAGTTAGGCGGAATTCAGAAAGAGATAAATATTTATCGCGATGAATATGGAGTTCCTCATATCCTTGCCGGAAACACCGGCGATCTCATGTTTGCGGCAGGTTATGTGCATGCCCAGGACCGGTTGTGGCAAATGGATTTGTCGCGACGAGCGGGCGAGGGGCGACTCTCCGAAATATTCGATACCGCCACCGTAAAGTATGATAAACTTTTCCGCACCCTTGGTTTTGCCGCCCTGGCAGAATCGATATATCGCGCTATGAATCCGCAGACAAGGCAGATGCTTGAACAATACGCTGCCGGCGTGAATGCTTATATCGAAACGCATAAGGGCAAATACCCCATTGAATTCGATATGTTGAATTATCAACCTGAACAATGGAAGCCCCGGCATTCAATTCTTATTTCGCGATTGATGGCATGGGAACTTAATTTTTCATGGTGGGAAAAACTCACCTATGGCGAACTTGAGGCAAAATTACCTCCGGAAAAATTTAAAGAACTGATTCCATCATATCCTGATTCGATACCGGCGCCGACTCCCGGAATAATGAACAAAAAAGCATTACTAGATAAAGCCACCTTAGATGATATCCAAAATTTTATGGCGGCTGCCCGCAGTTATCGGGAATGGAATACCACCGGACCATTTTCGGGGGCAAGTAATGCATGGGTAGTAAGCGGAGCAAAAACATTATCCGGAAAACCTCTCCTTGCCAATGATCCGCATCTGAAAACATCGGTGCCGGCGAGATGGTATGAAATGCATCTTTCAGCGCCGGGTTGGAATGTCTCCGGTATGACGGTGCCCGGCGTGCCGTTCATCGTCATCGGTCATAATGATTCACTTGCCTGGGGATGCACAAATGCGATGCTGGATGACGCGGATTTTTATCTTGATAAAATCGATACTTCAAATTCCGCGAGGTACCAGTATAACAAGGCAACGCTCCCAATCGAAAAGCATAAAGAGATGTTGATGATCGGAAAAAAAGACAGCATAGAAATCACAATCAGCAGAACAGGTCACGGTCCGGCAATTAATGATGTTCATCCTTCTACCTCGCATAATAGTTATGGCTCCAAAAGTTCTCCCTTTCTTGTTACCCTGCGATGGACGGGTTTCGAGATGAGCGATGAATTAACCGGCTTCGTACGGATAAATACCGCAAAAAATTACCGGGAATTTATTGATGGGCTGAAAGATATCACAGTGCCTGCTCAGGCAATCGTCTATGGCGATGTTGCGGGGAATATCGGATTTTGGATGGCGGGACGCGTGCCCATACGGGGAAAACAAAATCCCTTACTTCCGACGGAGGGATGGCTTTCTGAAACCGAATGGAAGGGGTTCGTTCCGTTTGATCAGCTTCCCTCGTCCTGGAATCCGCCCCAGGGTTATCTTATTTGTGCGAACCAAAAACTTGCCCGCAACGATTATCGCTATTATTTATCGAATTATTGGGAAACTCCGTCCCGCTATCTTCGGATCAAGGAGCTCCTCACCTCAGTAGACAAAATTTCAACGGATGATTTTGAACGATTTCAATTAGATGTGCTATCCCCGTTCAACCGGTCAATAGTGAAACACATATTGGCGGCATACCCTGCTGATTCAACAATCGAGAATAACGATGTGAAAACAGCCCTTGAATATTTACACAATTGGGATTACCGTGATACGCCAACTGAAATTGCATCATCCATCTTCAATGAATTTTTTGTAAAGCTTATTTCTAATATTTATGAAGACGAAATGGGACCGGAAACATTCAAGGATTTTGTGTTTTTTTCAGCGATCCCTTATCGCGTCACAGCGCAGCTTCTTGATGCGGATAGTTCTGAATGGTTTGACGATATACGCACCCCAAGGGTGGAAACCAAAACCGATATCATTCATAAAAGTCTCCTCGATGCCATCAGCGCTTTGAAACAAACATCCGGTCCGGAAATGAAAGATTGGCAATGGGGCGGCATTCATCAATCTTTATTTCAGCATCCATTTGGTAAACGCAAACCGCTGGATCAGGTTTTTAATGTCGGTCCCTTTCCCGCGGGCGGAAGCGCAACAACAGTGAACAAAGGTGATTATCAACTGAATGAACCATTCATGGTGTATTCCGGACCATCGATGCGCCAGATTATCGATCTGGGTAAACCGCAAATCGCCCGCACTATTATTCCTCTCGGTCAATCGGGGCAGGCATTCCACAAACATTATAAAGATCAAACTCCCTTGTGGATGAACGGCGGGTACCACACCGTGACAATCGATCGAAATGAAATACTTTCGAAAGAGTGGGAACGATTAGTGTTGAAACCGTTGAAAAACGAATGAGCGCCATGGAAACAAAATCATCGTTGGACATCTCCGATAAACTTAAAAATGTTCTTCACGCTGCGTCGAGAGTTACGGTCTTTACGGGCGCCGGGATCTCCGCCGAAAGCGGCGTCCCCACCTTCCGCGGCGTGGATGGGATATGGAAAAAATTTAAACCGGAAGAGCTGGCGAATTTTGACGCGTTTATCAAAAACCCCGATCTTGTGTGGGAGTGGTATAAACATCGCAAAACAATAATCACCGGTATTGAACCGAATGCAGGACATTATGCGCTTGCCGGAATGGAAAAGCTCTATTCCTTATTTTCAATTATCACCCAGAATATTGATAATCTTCACCGGCGGGCAGGGAGCAAAAATATTTACGAACTTCATGGAAATATTGAGAGAAATTATTGCATTGGTTGCGGAAAATTTTACCCCAATGAAGAAATTTTCAAAAGCTCGTCCGTTCCCCGCTGTTCGGCTTGTCATGGGCTGATTCGTCCGGATGTTGTCTGGTTCGGTGAAATGCTCCCCGCCGACGCATGGAATGATAGCGTGCGGGCAGCGGAACATTGCGACTTGTTTTTTTCAATCGGCACATCCGCCGTCGTATATCCCGCGGCGTCGCTGCCGCAAATGGCAAAGAATTCAGGCGCGTATACGGTTGAAATCAATATTGAACGGACAGAATTCAGCACGCGAGCTGATGAGGTCATAATCGGAAAAGCTGCGGAGACACTTCCCCGTATCCTGGCCATAGTACAGAAACTGGATTTACATAAATAAAAATGAAAAACAGATCATCATCGGATAATTCAAAGAGAAAATTTTCCAAAGTGAAAATTATTTGCACGCTCGGTCCCGCTTCGCAAAGCGTCCAATCGTTGACAAGGTTGATTCGCGCAGAGATGAATGTGGCAAGAATCAATTTTTCTCACGGGACCTACAGCGAGCACCGGATGATAATAAAAAATCTTCGGGAAGCGTCGCGAGTCACAGGAGAATCCATCGCGATTCTTCAGGATCTTCAGGGACCAAAAATCAGGGTGGGTGAATTTATCGGTGAGTCGGTGAAACTTCTTCCCGGCAAACCGCTCACGATTACGACGGAAAAATTCAAGGGAACCGAATCGCGGGTATCGACAACGTATCAACACCTGCATACGGATGTTAAACGGGGCGATAGAATTCTTCTCGACGATGGGAAGCTCGAATTACGCGTGGAAAATATCAAGAGACATGATGTGAACTGTATTGTTGTTACCGGAGGTTTCCTCAGTTCGCATAAAGGAATCAATTTGCCCGGAGTTGCTGTCTCGGCTCCTTCTTTAACCGGGAAAGATAAAGAAGATCTCCTGTTCGGTTTGGATAATGAGGTTGACTATGTGGCGCTTTCATTCGTGAGACGAGCGAAGGATATCGTTATGCTGAGGGAATTTATTGGAAGGCAACGTCCCGGGAGCAGGATGATCCCGATTATCTCGAAAGTTGAAAAGCCCGAAGCAATTGACGACATCGACGCTATCATCGAGGCATCGGACGCAATAATGATTGCCCGCGGCGACCTTGGTGTGGAAATGCCGGCGGAAGAAGTTCCGATTCTTCAAAAAATGATAGTTCGAAAATGCAACGAACAGGGAAAACCCGTAATCATTGCAACACAGATGCTCGAATCGATGGTCGAGAATTCAAAACCAACAAGAGCCGAAGCAAGTGATGTCGCTAATGCGGTGCTTGACGGGGCTGACGCAGTTATGCTCAGTGAAGAAACATCGGTCGGAAAATATCCTTCGCAGGCGGTTGATATGATGAAGAAAATTATCGTCAATACCGAGGATAATGCGCCTCAAAAATTCAGGTTCGGAAACGATAGGGCATTATCAACACATCCATACGATCCCTTGGCTCATGCCGCGTGTATGCTGGCGGATTATGGAAAAGCGGATGCAATTGTTACGCTGACACACTCCGGAGCGACTGCTTCGCATATCGCGAAGTTTCGCCCACCTTGTTCGATCATTGCAGTGACTGACCACGTCAAAATCATCCGCCGTTTGAATCTTGTCTGGGGAGTCAGATGCCTCCTTGTAGATAATCTGCATGAAGATAGCGATACGGTGTTAAAAATGATCCGTAAAGAATTGCTCAAAAAAGATTATCTCAAGCCGGGCGATACTATTGTGATGGTTGCGGGCATTCCGATTTTCAAGCGAGGGGCGAGCAATACCATTTCATTAGATAAGGTCTAACCTATCCCCATTTAATTGTGCAACCGATTGAGTGAGTTTCGGGCACTATTTCATCCTTGCCGGCAAGAAGGGCGTCGATCGCGTCCCGGAGATAATTCTCCTTCACCGATTCCGGTCTCTCCCAGTTATCATCCATTTTGCCGCGATAACGCAGTTTGCGTTTTTCATCGAAGACGAAAAACTCGGGTGTGTGAGTAGCCCCGTAAGCGTTAGCAACCGATTGATCATCATCCCGGAGGTAAACGAAATTAAATTTTTTCTTCCCGGCACGATCGACCATTTTCTCGAACGAATCCTCGGGATAATTTTTGATTTCATTCGAGTTAATCGCGATCAATTGCAGACCTTTTGAGCTATAGCCCGTTTGAATGCCGATCATCCTGTCCTCGTATGCTTGAACGTACGGACAATGATTGCAGGAAAATACTACGATGAGAATTTTCTTTTCGTTAAAATCACCGGATGAATATTTTTTCCCGTCGGTTGCCGGCAGTTTGCCGAAGGAAGGCATCAGATCATTGGTTTTTAAATTGACGGTGGTCATGGTCGTTCCTTTTTAGTAATATCATGATGTTATATTTTCGTTGGACGTACAATTAATAAAATTGAGGATGTCGGTGCAGAGTTCTTCGGGATATTCGAGGGGCACCGAGTGGCCACATTTTCCATATGTGATAATTGTTGATCCGGCGATTAAGCGATGAAACTCTTCCGCATATTCGTGGGATGCGGTCATATCGTTTTCGCCCCAGACGATCAGGGTCCGCACCCGCAATGCGGCAAGGATTTTCCTAAACTTCAATTGGTCTGAGAAGATATTTTGTAATGAATTCAGCCAAATCTTCCGCCTTCCATCTTTCGATAATTGGATAAAAAATTGATGGCAAAGATCTGACGGACGATTCCCGATATTATAAAACGATCGAGCTCCCATCCGGCACATTATTAATTCGCTTCTCAGGATAATGTGATCGATAAAAAAGATTGATGGCGCCAAGAGAAAATTATTGAGAAGAAAAAATGGCCTGGGCATCAGTCCGGTGCTGCCTATCAAGATGAGGGAATCGATAATATTTCCATGGTGAGCGGCGAATGTTGCCGAGATATGCCCGCCGTACGATATCCCGCAGAGATGAATTTTCTTAAGGTTGAGTTCGCCTATGCAGCGATAAAGAAATCCTGCGTAATCATCGGTTGAAAAGTTTTTTTGCGGCGGGTTAGAATCCCCATATCCCGGCAGATCGAGGATGACCACCTGGAAGTGTCTCGCGAGTGGATCGAATATTTTTTGCCACATCAACGGTCCCCCCAAACCGTGTACCAGCACGAGAGGTTGACCCGTCCCTTTTATCCTCAGATGTGTACGAATTCCATCGATATCGATAAATCTATCTTCGCTTGTTATCTCTTGTGTGCCCATTGTTTAAATAGTTCGTCGATGTCTTTCTCCGGGAGGTTTGCCCGGCTATAGTTCCCCTTTTTTATACGCTGCCGGTACGCTTCATATAAAGAAACAGCGCAGGCAACTGAAACGTTCAAGCTTTGAATCATTCCAACCATCGGAATGAGGAAATTCACGTCGGCTAATTTTGCAGCCGTGTCCGATACCCCCCGGTGTTCGTTGCCGAACACAAGCGCAATTTTCTTTGTGAGATCATGATCATACAATGATTTCGCTTTTTTCGAAAGATGTGTTGCGCAAATGATGTACCCCTCTTCATGGAGCTTCGCATAACACTCTTCTATGGATGGAAATTTTCGCCTCGCGATCCATTTGGTGGCGCTCGCCGAGCTTTTTTTCCCTAATTTCGGAAATTCCTCATTCTTGTAGACAAGCTGGACTTCCATCAGACCGACAGCATCCGCCGAACGGAGCATAGCGCTTACATTGTGCGGATCGTGTATATCCTCCATCACCACCGTGAGGTCGGGTTGGCGGTGTTGTAAAACAGATAAAAATTTGTTCGTTCGCTGTTCTGTAAGCATACGCTATTCTATCTTCATGGAAATATTCTGATCCGTGAGTACTGCACCGGATTCCTTTTTATACTGAAGGAGAAGAATTGCTGCGATGACGAGCGCCGCTCCGCCGATTTGTACCGGGGTGAGCGATTCACGCAGAAAAATAAAAGCAGAGCCGATCGCTACAACGGGTTCAAACGACGCCGTGATAATTGCCCGCGATGCGGTCAGATACTGCATGCCGATGAAATAAAGTGAATGAGGGATTAATACCGACATCATTGCGAATATGAAAAAAACGCCCCAGGTTTTCGCCGAATACCCTGCCGTAACCAGCTTCCAGGGCGGATTAAAAAACATCCAGAAGATGGTAGCAAAAATGAAAGCGTACATAGTCACAGTCCATACCCGGTGCCTGTTCAATAAATGGCGCAAACTGATATTGTTGAATGCCCAGACGACCGGTGTGGATATCCCCATAATGATGCCGAACGCACTGAGATGAAGAAACGATACCCTCTCGCCGCGCACCGCAAGAAAACACCCCGCCAGGGATATAATTGCAGCAAGGAATTTCACCGGGCTGAGTTCTTCATTGCGTTTGATAACTGCAAATCCTAAAACCAGAAGAGGCGCCATGTATTGAAGCAGAATTCCGGTGGCAACATTGGTCGCATTAATGATATAATAATAAGTAATGTTTGAACCGGCAACTCCGATAATACCCAGAAGCGCGAATCCGGAAAGATCATTCAGATGAACCTTAAAGACGGTTCGGTCATTCCACAGAAAAAAAAGGAATAGCGAGATGCAGGAAAACGTCATTCTTGTCTGAACGAGAATCAGCGGGTTGATATCGCGTATGAAAAGAAATTTTGCTGTGGTTGCGGAAATTCCCCAAAAAATTGTTGCTCCGATGATAGAGAGGTACCCCCTGATATTTTCCATTATGCGGATGGAGATTCCGTTGATGGGGGCGAGTTCTCCTCAATTTTACGGCGATAAAATTTTACCATTTCATCGTTGTCAAGCATTTTATAAAATTCAAGGAGACGGGTATACAATGGCATTGGATCTGCTACCTGAGCCGCTCCCTGTTTGAGAAAATCGATGAGAACATCGATGGAAGGAATTTTCAAATCTTTATCATAGCAATCTGCCGCATCGAGATAGGGTGCGGCTTCCGTCCGATTGCTCTCCGCGGCTTTTTTGTAATACGTGATTGCAAGTTCGAAATTATCAAACATAGAATAGGTGACCGCGAAAACAGTTGCGAGCCACATTTTTGTGTCATAGGCAAGATATGGAAATTCTGTTGATAACTTTTCCCCGAAAAGACAAAGCTCGTCTGAGGATAAAAACATATTCCAGAATAAAATACGGTATAATTCAATATCGTCAATGCGCTGTTCTATCGCCTGTTCAAACGCATCGAAAATAACATTGAATGCTTTGGATGATTCAAAGCGTTCGCGTATCTCTGTTTTGGTGAGTTTTTTCATATGTAATTTTTCAGCCCCGAAAAACTTCTCCTTTCATCTTACCGATAGCGCCAACGGTCATTTGCGGGATGAATCTTACGTTTTGAAGTCGATTCAGGTATCAGCCAAAATAACAAAGACGTATATGAAAATCAATACGAGGGACGCATTAATTGAGAATAATGGAATTCATGCCCTCTCATTCCTATTTTTTTATTACCTTTTTTCTTTTATCTTATAAGTTACTTTAAATCATCGTTTTTTACCCAATTAAGGAGTTTTAAATGAGAGTATATCGCAGTGTTCCTATTGCCGTGTTCGCCCTGTTCATTACGGCATTCTGCCTGTTCAATGGCTGCAAAACGAATGATACACCAACGGCAGGCCCGGCGGGGGCACAACCTATAACTGTGGATCTGTTTCCCTTGGTCGCCGGCCACACATTTATTTATACCGGATATGCAATCAACACCACAACGGCGGGAAGCACAAAACTCCCCGACCCGCTTCACGTCTATAGAACGGCCTGGACGGTTGGTACCCCCGTCAATCTTGGTCCGTTTGGCGCCGCGGTTGCAATAATTGATACAACAACCCTCCAGGGACAATCAGGTCTCATCGGCAAGAAGACAATGTTGTTCATTAGAAAGGATTCTACGACCGGAGATTTTTCGTTTCTACAGACACTCGGACCATTCTTTCGCGCATTCGGGATCAACAGCACGGATACCGCGCGATGGGTCGCGATCGCGCGCCCGAGCGTAGGTCTCGGCGGAACGTGGGTTGCATTCGACTCAACATTCACAAGCGCGGCGGCAGGAGCGGTGCGATTGCAGATCAACGGCATTGTTGTCGATCAGGAAGACGTCATGGATAGCAGCGCAGCGCATACTATCTGGCACACCTATAAGTTCAAGACGGCGCGAGCCATCACCGCCGGATCCAACACCAATACGTTTTTAACGTCCGAACTATGGCTGGTTGCAAATGTGGGACCCGTTCAGGTGCACATCGCCGAGGATACGGAAAACATAGGACATTTCCGCGTCCTGATTCAAAAACTTCCATAGGTAAATAAGTATCGGGGTTGTACGTAGTTCGTGTGCAACCCTTTTTTATTTTCTTCTGCTCCAAGAAAAATTGAAGACCCTGATAATGAAAACATCCGCATCTATGTATATTGTCATTTTGACAATCGCTGCCGGTCTCTGGTATCTTCCTGATCCGGCAGTAGCTCAAAATTCCGGAACTATCAGAGGCGTCATTAAGGATCAAAAAACCGGCGAGAGCATCCCCTACGTTAACATCCGGCTGAAGGGCACCTCGTACGGCGCGTCGAGCGATGATAAGGGAAATTTTAGTATCTCGAATATTCCCGATGGATCGTATGATGTATCCGCTTCCGTCATCGGACATAAAACGGCAGAAGCGAAGGAGATCGAGGTGCGCGGGGGAGATACTACAAACATTTCTCTCGCTCTCGAAGATCAGTCGGTGCAGGTCGGCGAAGTTGTTGTCTATGGCGCATCGATGCGGAACGAAAAGCTCAACGACGCGCCGGCGGCAGTTACTGTTCTGGAACCCGGGCAGATAAAACTGAACAGCGTATCGGGTCAGGTGGGAAGATTGCTGGAAACACAACCGGGCATTGATATCGTGCAAAATGGATTGAACGATTTCAATATCAACACCCGTGGATTTAACAGTTCGCTTAGCCGGCGGCTTCTCGTTCTGCTCGACGGCAGGGATCTGGCAATTGCGTTTCTCGGCGCGCAGGAGTGGAACGGCCTCTCCGTTCCGGTTGAAGACCTGGGAAAAATCGAGTTAGTGAGGGGTCCCAGTTCCGCGCTCTACGGCGCGAATGCGTTCAACGGCGTAATAAACATTCAATCGCCCAGGGCAAGAGATATTCTGGGCACGAAAATAACGCTTGCCGGAGGTGAATTAAACACCATAAGAACCGATGTACGATACGCGGAAGCGAGGGGACCGTTCGCATATAAAATAAATGCGGGAAGATTCCAGGGGGATACATGGAGCGTATCGCGCCGGAACCTGCCGTTTGATTATCCGGGCTTCAACATTTTCAATATTGAAGCGGTCAACCTTCCGACCAATCATGTCGCATCGACCTACGCATCCGGCAGGTTGGATTACGATTATAAAAACGGGGCTGAAGCTACCATTGAAGGCGGCATCACACAGGTTGAAAATGAAGTTTTTGTGACGGGAATCGGCAGAGTGCAAGTACCGAAAGCGCTCAAGCCCTGGGCAAGAATGAGTTACGCCAGCGAATCGGTATACATGCAGTTCTGGACTGCGGGACGATCTTCTATTGAACCACAGCTTTCACTTTCCACCGGCTTGCCGCTGGACGAACATTCTGAAATATCACAGGGGGAACTGCAGTACCGGCATACCGTCCTCGATCCAAAATTATTTTTTATCGGCGGATTATCAATCAGGTACCAGACCATTGACACCAAGGGAACGCTCATGCTGCAACCCCGCAAGGATAACGCGGAGGGTTTCTATAGCCAGGTTGAATACCAGATGCTTCCGGATTTAAAATTTGTCGGTGCGGCGCGGGTAGACCAAAGCACACTGCACGAAAGCCAGTTTTCTCCAAAACTTGCCGCCGTATGGACGCCATATGCTAACCATTCATTCCGGTTGACATTTAACAAAGCGTTCCAGGCGCCCAATCTCTCCGAGCGATTTCTCTTCGTTCCGGTCACGTTGATCAATCCCATCAACAACTCATCAACCAATATCGCGTACCTCGGAAATTCCGATATCAAGGTTGAAAAAATCACCGGCTATGAAGCGGGGTATAAAGGTATTTTCGGCGATAAATTCTATATCACCATCGATGGTTATTACAATCAACTAACCGATTTTATCACAGACCTCACGCAGGGCGTTCATCCTATTTATGGTTCCCGCGCAATCCTTCCGGGGGATTCGATTCCGAGAGATATTTACTCTTACACCAATCTCGGAAAAGTTGACGAGTATGGATTTGAAACAGGCGTCAATTATTATGTGACGGATGAATTCATGCTCGATTGGAATTACGCGCCGTTCGGATTTAATATCATCGAAAAAGGAGGCGAAACGTTTCTTCCCAACGCGCCCAATTATAAAGTGAATGCAGGATTGACCTATAAGAACGCAACCGGTCTTACTCTGAATGCGACAGCGAAGTTTGTTCCCGCCTACGATTGGGAGGCAGGCATCTACGCCGGAAAAATTCTTGAATACACGCTCTTTAATTTTGCCGGAAGCTACCAGGCGACAAGGAATGTATCGATCGGGCTCAATATTGCAAATCTCTTCGACCGTGTTCATTATGAAATATTCGGCGGATCGCTCCTCAAACGCCGGGCTATTGCCTCGGTAACGATTACGATGTAGAGAGGATCGGAACCCGATAGAATTATCTAACGAGCTGCTTACCGCCCGCCTTCGTAGGGTGTTCGTTTGCGCTGCTTTTGACCGGAGCCCTGATTGCCTTCGTGCCGGCTTCTGCCCCGTCCCTTACGGTGCTGCTGCGGTTTTTGATTCCGGGCGTGGGGATGATCTAATTTAACCGGAGGCGCGATGTGAGGCAGAAGGTGAGCATCGATTGTTTTGAGGGCGATGCTTCCGCGGTACACAAATAAAATCTGCTGAAAGAATTTTTTCTCTTCGCCGGTGGCGATGAGCGATATTGCCTCGCCCTTCTTTCCCGCCCGCGCCGTTCTGCCGATGCGGTGGGTATAGGAATCGACGTCGCGCGGTATCTCGTAATTATAGACATGCGAAATATCGTCGATGTGCAGCCCGCGCGCGGCAACATCGGTGGCGATCAGTATGGTGAATTTCTTGGCTTTAAAATCGCGCGTCACCCGTTCCCGCTGCGATTGCGACATATCGCCGTGCAGGCAGTTCGCTTCGATGCCTTCCCGCACCAATTGTCGGGAGAGCTTTTTGGTTATATGCTTCCTGTTGCAAAACACCAGCGAGAGATCGCGTTCTTTTTTCAGCAGGTGAATGAGCACCGCGATACGCTGTTCGGGCGTCGTTTGATAATAGGTCTGGTGGAGAAGATCGGGGTTCACCGTCGGCTCCATTTTTACATTCACGGGGTTGTGGAGATATTTCCGGCTTAGCTTTTCGATATCCGGGGAAATGGTCGCGCTAAACATCATTGTCTGCCGTTCCTTCGGGATATACGCGAGGATTTTTTCGATATCGACGATGAAACCCATATCGAGCATTCTGTCGGCTTCATCGAGTATCAAACACCGGACGTTATCGAGCTTCAGCTCCCGGCGGGTGAGAAAATCGAGCAATCTGCCGGGCGTTGCGACAACGATGTTCGTAGTCGGGAATTTTTTCCTCTGCATGGTCATGGAAACTCCACCGTACACGGGCGTGACCCCCAGGTGTTTGCCCTGAGAAAACTTGATAAATTCTTCGGCAATTTGCAACGTTAACTCGCGGGTCGGAGCGATCACCAGTGCGCGCAAACCATCGGACCTGTTCATGCGTTCGATGACGGGGACGGCGAAACTTAACGTTTTCCCGGACCCGGTTTCCGATTGCGCCAGCACGTCTTTCCCCGCAAAAATTGCCGGGATGATTTCTTTTTGGATAGGCGTCGGGGTGGTTATTCCGTGTTTTTCAAGGAGGTTGACCATCCCTTTGGATAGATTTAGAATTTCTGATCTCATAATTTTTCTTTATAAAAATAAAAAAAGAACGAGATAAATCTCGTTCAACATTGTAATATACGGAATATTTTTGTGAAAGACAGATTACGTTCAGGCAGAGGGGAGAACTTCATTTAAGATGTGTAGAGCAAATCGGTGTATTGCATTGCGCTGTCCACCCAGGTGAACCGGGAATTCACCGCTTCGCAGCGGATGCGCTCCCAGAGTGTTTTATCGTTTTCATAAATAAACATCGCATTCTCCAGCGCGCCGATAAAATTTTCAGCCGTATCGGTAAGAGATTCTCCGCGGAATGAAAAACCGTTCACCATATCCTTCACGGTGTCTTTCAACCCGCCGACCTCGTGGACTACGCACGGCTGCCCCTCGCGCATCGCGACCATCTGGCTGATCCCGCACGGCTCAAACAGACTCGGCATGAGAAAAAGATTCCCGTTTTCATACAGCAGCGAGGAAATTCGTTCATAATAGCCGTTGATGAAAATAATCCGCCGGTGTTCATCGAAATATTTAAGCAAATTCGCTTCATATTCCGAGGTGCCGGTTCCGAGAATGATAAAGACGCCGTTCCGCGCCTCGAGCATTCTCATGAGATGATCGAGAACTATAGTTCCGCGTGTTCCTTTTTCAAAAAACAACCGCACTTTTTGTTCCACAATCCGCGTGACGGTGGTCAGGATAATGCCGGGATTTATCTTCGAAAAATGGCGGAGCCGAAACACCGATTCATCCAGAATTTCTTCGTTATGCACCAGCGGATTGCGTTCAATTTCTTCAATGATCTTTGCAGCGAGATCGGCGAACGGCAACTGTTTCTTAACTCGCGCATCATTATATTCGCAGCCATTCAGAATTCCGAAGAGCCGTTTTCCAGCGGATGCATTTTGCAATAAATTTTCCAGACCCTCGCCCCGGTACACTCCCACGCGGTGATTGCTCGGCTGGAGAATTTCCTCGGCATACGTCGGGGAGACGGTATTCACTTTATCCGCGAACCGGATTCCAACCGCCATCGGCGTGTAACATGGATCCGGATAGCGAGGATCTTTCCAGTGAGAAATCCATCCGGTTTTTTTGAACAACTCGGGAAACCAGTTCTCAAGAGAAGACGGATGATCGAGCATCGGCCGGGTTCCCTGGATGGAAAGATTATGGATGGAAAAAACAGTGTGATTATCCTTCAGGTGAGAAAATTCAGGGTGAAGCTCAGCCAAGAGCAGAAGCGTAGCCGCATGCCAATCGTGGAGATGAAGCACAAAAGGCGGCTCCAGCGTTTCAAGGAATTTGCCGGCGGCAGAGCAAAAAAGGGCGTATTTTGTTGCGTCGCGGAGGAACGGCGTATTCGGTGGATCGTTAAAATAAACCGGGTTTCCTTTTAAGTCGTGATGTTCGAATAACAAATGGGTGATTCCCGTTTCTGGTGAAACGGGATTTACACGCCATAATTCACCAACGGAAGGCTTATTCCGAAACGGAAAATCTAACTTTTGGAGAAACCTCGATGGATTATGCCGGTGAAGAAAACCATACGACGGAATGAGAATGGTGACCCGCCATCCTAATTTTGCCAATGCAGCCGGAAGATCGCGTATGACGTCCCCAACTCCGCCGATCTTCCCGCCCGAGAGCGCGCCGTTTTCCGACGCGACCATCACAACATGCTTATCATTCTCGTTCATCGTACACCCCTTCAACTTTTAATTCATCTGATTCGCCCGTTAGAGCATTGCGTTATCGGGTATGACGGCTCCTTTCATCACCGTGATAATGCCATTCTGGATCCAGTAACCCTCCTTCTCCCGAATGAGGTGCTGGACATTGTCTTTATTGATAATCTGAACATTTTTCCCTATGCACGCATTCTTATCAATAATGGCATTGCGGATAACCGAATTTTCGCCGATACCCATTGGTATTTTTTCTACAGAAATATCCTCCGCCCGTTCTTCAGCAGATTGATAATAATCGGCGCCCATTAATAAGCTGTTCTCAATGACGCAGCGATCTTCTATTCTTGACCGGATGCCAATAATGGAATTCCGGATGTGCGAACCCTTCAGGATGCATCCGTCGCACACCATCGTCTCTTCGATCTTGCAATCGAGAATTTTGCTCGGCGGTAAAAAACGGGGACGGGTGAAGATCGGAGATACCTCGTCATAGAAACTAAAATCGGGATTTGGCTGCTTCACAAGCGAAAGATTCGCTTTATAAAAAGTTTCGATTGTGCCGATATCTTCCCAATAGCCGCGAAAGACGTATGCGCACACATTTAATTTTTTGATTGCCTGGGGAATCAAGTCCTTGCCAAAATCCGCAAAATCGGGATACTGCACAAGCAGATCTTCAAGCACTTTTCGTTTGAAAATGTAAATCCCCATCGAACCGAGATACGGTTTTTCGCTGGAATTTTCCCCGCTACCGAAACGGTTTGCATCAACCTTCATCGAAGTTAATTGTTCGCCGCGGGGCTTCTCTTTAAAATCAACGATCTTAAAGTTATCGTCGATTTTGAGTATCCCGAAAGCGGGCGCCTGGTTTTCTGAAACGGGAATTACTGAAATCGTAACATCGGCGTTGAGCGACCGGTGATGTTTCAGGAATGTGCGGTAGTCCATCCGGTAAAGATGGTCGCCGGAAAGAATGAGATACTCATCCATCTTGAATCGCTCGGTGAACCATAACGATTTTCTCACCGCGTCGGCTGTTCCTTGAAACCAGTGGGGATTTGTCGGAGTTTGCTGGGCGGCAATAACCTCCACAAAACCTGTGCTAAACGGGGAGAAACGGTATGTGGTGTTGATATGGGCGTTAAGCGAGGCAGAGTTGAACTGCGTGAGCACGTATATTTTCAGAATGCCCGAGTTTATACAATTGCTTACCGGAATATCGATGAGGCGGTATTTTCCGGCGAGCGGTATGGCGGGCTTTGCCCGGAGTTTCGTCAGCGGGTAGAGGCGTGTCCCCTGTCCGCCGCCCAATATCAGAGCCAGCACTTTGTTCATGATGATTTCAAGATTCTATTTGCGCTTTTTATACTAAGTAGCTTCAACGAATTATCAAACAGCAATTTTTGCGGCAATGTGGTCGACTAATAAATTAACAATACGGTGAACGACTGCATCGGGAACGCCGTCCTCGAACCTGGATTGAAAACGCATATCGCATATTTCATTCACATAATCTATCACGATGAAATTTCCCTCGGCGTTCAGGGCAATCTCGGAGGAAAAAAAATCAAGATTGCATATCGCTTGAATTTTCAGGATGATGGTTCGCAATTCCGTCAACCCGAACTGCTTCTCTTCTGCAATGAGACAATCGCGGTAAATATGCGTTCTATCATCCCACCAACAAATGATTGTTTCCCCAAAAGCATAAAATACCCGGAACCAGGCTCTGCCGCCATCAAGGAGAACGGGACGAATTTGTTCCTGTAGTAGATATTTATCGTCTTTATGATGCTGCCGCGTATCTATAACGTCCTGCAACGACTCCGCGCGGAGGATAACGCCGGTACCGCCGCCGGTGGTGACCGCCGGTTTAATAACAAAAGGTCTCCGTAGTTTTTCAAGCGCGTGTTCATCCACGTCGAGCTGCGGGTTCCTGTTATACGGCGGAATAATAATGGTAAATGGAACACGAAGACCGGCAGCCGATAATTCACCGTGCATCGCGGCTTTATCTTTTGCCCGTTCGGCAAAGGAGTGCGGGTTGATGATGACGATGTCGTGGTTTTTGATCGCATCAACGACCGATAAAAATTCGTCGTCGTCATCAGACGCCCTGTCGTAGAACGACTGAAACGTTACCCGACCCGCGCGAATCTCAGCGAGGATCTCATTGAGATTATTGGGCTGGAGATTTAGAACCGAAATCTTCCGCGACTGACACGCGTTCGCGATACATCTGACGAAATCTGCGTCGTGTTCCCAGTTCCAGGCAATCGCCAGCGAATATATTCTCATACGTATGACATTAAAATAGAAACAATTCCGTGAAGGTGCAAATTTATAACGGGGAAATTAAGCAATGCCTGGATATTAAAAAAAGGGCTATTTAACATAAATGAAAGGGTTTTTGCATCAACGAGCCGTTCTCCCTATATTATTCAATAGGGCAACCGACGATACACCTCGTGTTGTGTTTCAGAAATATGGTAAATAAATCATCCATAGCGTTAGCCCTGTGAATTAAACTGTGGCTTGCTTCGCATTTCACAGAGTCGCCCCACGATTCATCGTGGGGAAAATTGCTAATATTCATCTTTTCTCTAACCGTTTCAACGGTTTCCCGAGAGAAAAAACCGATGAATCGATTCGAAAGAATCGGAGATATTCAAACCCCCATGATGAATCATGGGGTTACGTACATCCATGACTTATTCAATTTATTTACAAAACACGATACTATACAATAACTAAAAATATTTTTAAAAACTATGAGCATTACCATAACCCAGGTTGACGCATTTACTTCAAAACCCTTCTCAGGAAATCCAGCAGCAGTGTGCATCCTTCCCGCCCCGCGCGATAAGGAGTGGATGCAAAACGTAGCGATGGAAATGAATCTTTCGGAAACTGCTTTTCTCCATCCCGCAGAAGAGGGGTTCAACCTGCGATGGTTTACCCCTAAAGTTGAAGTTGAACTCTGCGGCCATGCAACGCTCGCAAGCGCGCACGTTCTGTGGGAGCAGGGATATATTGCTCCCGATAAGATGGCTGTCTTTCACAGCAAGAGCGGGAAACTGACTGCACAGCGAAACAACGATTGGATCACCTTGAATTTTCCCGCGGCTCCCGAAAGCCCCGCCCCCGCTCCGCCGGGTCTCATCGAAGCGCTCGGATGCGCGGTAAAATATATCGGCAAAAATAAATTCGATTATCTTGTGGAAGTTGAAACCGCAAGAATTGTTCGTGAGTTGAAACCAAATTTCTCCCTTCTCGCTGGATTGGGTGTTCGCGGAGTCATGGTCACCAGCCGTTCCGATACGCCGCAATTTGATATCGTCTCGCGGTTCTTCGCTCCCGGCGCCGGCATCGACGAAGACCCTGTCACCGGCTCGGCGCATTGCTGCCTCGCTCCGTTCTGGAAAGCGCGGCTCAATAAAAATGAGATGATGGCGTACCAGGCGTCGGCACGGGGAGGAATTCTTAAACTGAAAATCGAAGGGGATAGGGTTTTATTAAGCGGCCAGGCAGTAACGGTATTCAAAGGCGAATTATTTGCGTGAGGGCACAGAGCCATTTAAAATACACGGTCCAATTCAGGTTCGTTTGTTTTTCCCTTACAAACTTGTTATTTTATACTGCAAATAAGCTGCATATCCAGATTTAAATCTCATTCCCACCGTCCTCGGTGGAAACAAGCACAAAACATAGATTTTTCTACTATAATCTTTTCATCACACATAAAGAGCAACCACATGAAATTATTTATTACCGTGTTATGTTCATTGATAGTTTTTGTTACTATCATGCACGCGCAAGCTATCCCAAGCAGGTATTCCTCCACCGCTTCGATAACCATTAAGGTATTTACCTCGGGCACTTCGACGCCGGTGAAAAATTATGCCGCCGCTCTCTATGATTCATCGGGAGGAAGGATCGATTCGCTTATCGCGCAAGATACAAACGTTGTTAAATTTTCCGGTGTGGCTATAACAGGCGTACGCCCACCGGGAGAGTTACCAACGGGATATTTCCTCGAACAAAATTACCCGAACCCGTTTAATCCTACGACGAGAATACAATTCACCGTTCCCCGCGCGGGTCCTGTTTCGCTTAAGACATACACTATCCTTGGGCAAGAAGACGCGTCGCTTGAGCTGACGTTGGAGCCCGGAAGCTATGAAGTGCAGTATGCTCCGGGTGGCGCGGCGGGGGTCGTATTCTACCGGTTGATAACGAAGGATTTTGCGGAAACAAAAAAGATGATACAGTTCGGCGGAGAAAAAAAGGGGAAATCAAAACTGACGCTTGTTTCTTCCGGCATTGGATCATGGACTCAGCGATCCGGTAGGATATCGGAATATCAGGCAAATCAATTCACGGTAAAGCTGTACAATTTGGCTTCAACTTACCCTTCGATGCTGGATACAGCGTTCCTCATCACCGGATTGAAGAGAGATTCAACGGTGAACATTTATGTCAAGGAGGCAAAGGGAGTACCTTGTCCCGGTACGCCAACGGTAACTTACGCGGGTAAAACTTATCATACGGTACAAATAGGAAACCAATGCTGGCTAAAAGAAAACCTTGACGTTGGAACGATGGTGGACAGCATGCAAAACCAAACCAATAACGGCATAATTGAAAAATATTGTTATCGTAACGACACGGCAAATTGTAATACATACGGTGGATTATACCAGTGGAATGAAGCGATGCAGTATGATACAACACCAGGCACGCAAGGTATTTGCCCAACCGGTTGGCATATACCATCAAATAATGAATTCACAACATTAGCAACACTTGTAAACAATGACGGCAACGCATTAGAAGCAGTGGGTCAAAGTGGTGGAGCCGGAACAAACATAAGCGGATTTTCTGCGTTGCTGGCGGGCTACCGTGATATCACTGGTTACTTCGGTGATCTTGGCATCACCACGACCGTTTGGAGTTCCACGGAGGGCTATGCGTCGCTCGTAGGCACCCTGGGCCTGGCCTACGGCAATATCGCCATCTATGTGTACAACTTCAGCAAGGAATACGGTGTTAGCGTCCGGTGCATTAAGAACTAAATTATTTATCTATTTGACTTATCCCCCGTAAGCGAGGGCGATTTTCAAAGATGAATAACCCGGTTGAGGAGGAAACTATACTTATTTAAATACCACCGACCAATTCATACTCGACTTGGTGATCGGATCGAATGTTATTTGAACAATTGAATCTGATATTTTATTGAGTGTATGCGGTGTTGAACAGACAACATCCTTCACATCGAAACCGGCAGGAAGATATAGTGTGACACGGTACGGCTCGTCGTTTAACTTCTCGGACACGACCTTTAACGTATGCGATCGATCATCCCAGCCCTCATCGGCAATATCGAGGGCGCCCTGGGTGATGTGCCTCGAAGTGGAGAGAATAACCGGGCGGGTTGTCTTTTCGTGAATCGATAAAATCATCGACGACGCGGGGGAAAGCCCAAACGGCGTCTCGCCCGCTATTTCACCGATGAATTTATCGCTCCATAAATCATAGACAAGATATTTTTTCTGGGAGGAGAGCCCCAGCTCTTTGGGAGAGATTGAAATAATCTTTTCATGATCCGTTGCATTGTACAGTCCCGCAACGATCCAATTTTCATATTTCTTCGCCACTTCTAACTTCCATACCGAGGGCGTGCTCAACCGTTTCGTGCTGTAAATCCCTCCGGGACCGCCGCCGTCATACACCCTAACGGCAATCGTGTTGTCGCCGTTGAGGTTAATGAGATTCTCCGGCACTTTATACTCTCTGAACGCGGGCCATTGTGAATCATAGTTCGGGGGAAACTCGCCCGTCTTCCCGATGAGCGTCCCGTTAAAATATGTTTCATCGCAATCATCAACTTTAGCGAAATGGAAATTCAACGGTCCCCGCCGCCACCCTTCGGGAAATTTGAACGTAATCCTGTACCAGGCGTATCCATCGAGATCGGGGTAGCCGAAATCTTCCCAGTGCGCGGGCACCGGCATTTCTTTCCAGGCATTGTCATTGATACCGGCTTCCTTCCAAGCCATTGAATCGACAGTAGAAAATTTCCATACTCCGGGAAGTTTTAAATTTAACGAACCATCGGGCGAGCTTAACGTCAGTCCGTTATCAACTGGCGGCTCGAAGAGATCGAGCGGCTCTGCAACGGCGCCATAGGATGGGAGCGTCATTTTTAAAAGCCCCATTCTCTCCGGCGGCAAGGCGGGTAATTTATCGCTTAACAAATTCATCTGACCCGATAGGGCTATCACCGACGCCCAAAACCGCGCCTGATCCATCGATAAGGGATCGCGAACCACAAGGCAATCGGGATCGTTGAACCAAACCGCGTTGTGATAGAACTCCCGCTGCGCTGCCGCGTTGACGCAGGGAAGGACGCCGTCCCATCCTGCGTAGACGTCGCCTCCTATTCTCATCCCGTCGACATATCCGATGGATGCGCCTATTGGCGCGCCGCATCCAAGAATGAATTTATCCTCGCCCACGCCCCGGCGTATCGCCTGCAATCCCATCCGATACGCTTCAACCGGAGAAACATTGCGGCGGTACTTTGCTCCCTCGCCCGCGAAATAGAGAAAGTCAATTTTCACGTAATCGTATCCCCACTCGTTCACAATTTTATCGAACAGGCGCTCAAGCCAATCCTGCGCTTCGGGGATTGTTGGATCAAGACTATAAATCCGCCCTCCCCACCAGGAATTTGTCGAAAATTGTTTCAGCGTATCGCCATCGCCCTTCAATAGCCAGTTCCGGTGATCTCTATAGATGGCGCTGCTCTCCGCGACGGCAAATGGCGCAAGCCACAACCCCGCGCGAAATCCTTTATCGTGGATTTGCTGCACCAACCACGCGTGCCCGTGTGGAAATTTTTTATTCATGTCCCAATCGCCCGCCGCGACCTGGTAGCCGTCGTCTATCTGGATATAAGACAATCCGGATTTTTTTAATTCTTTTGCCGCGGTATTCAGGTTCACGAGAATGGAATCTTCAGAAATATTCTGATAGTAATAATACCACGAGCACCAACCCGTTGGCGCCGGCTCCTTCCGTTGAACAACGTCTCTCCCAGTCGGCGTCATGGGTTTACAGACCGAATCAGCGAATACCTGGCAAGCCTGCGCGTATCTCTCAAGGAGCGTGAACGGCGACGGACCAAATGAAATCATGAGTTTATCCGAGCGCCATTCTCCGCGCGGCGGGATAATCAGCGTATGCAGATCGGACGCAGTATGAATGCGAATTTGGCTTGTCAGCGTATCGAGGAGCCCGGAGGTAATCGTATTCAACGCTTTCCTATTTTCCACAAACCCGATGGCAAGCCCGCGGGAGACCTCCGGCTCAAAAAATATACTCGACCAATAACTCGTGTTGGATTTAAGTGAATCAACCTGCACGATTTCACAGTTGCTCCACGATTGGTAACCGTTGAGCTGGGAAACGACGTTGTTCGTCGCAAATTGAAGATACCCGCTGCTATCCATGTCGAGCAACCTGAACTCGCGGGGTTTCCAGCGATCTACAGAGGAATTTTTAACGGATGCTGCAATAGACGCAACTTTTTGTCCGTCATACAGAACAAATTCCAGCGTCCAGCTTGCCGTGTCATTGTTGATCGTTACGGTAAGTTTTTGACCTTTGCCGATAGGATCAGATATTGATTCTTTTCTTACATCGATATCGCCGCCGCTTATGCCAGTCGTGAGAGATTCCCGATCAAAGAATGTTATGGAAGAACGCACATTGACGATGATGGGAACCCATGAATCCCCCTCATATTCCGATAACGACCATGTGTGTGAATCATTATTAAATGAAACTTGCAGTAATCCGTTCTCAATCGCGACAGATGTATTTTTCCCCTGGCCAAAAAGGAAACAACCGTTTGAGACCAAGAATATCAACAGTAAAATAATTCGTTTCATCGTCCGTTCAAACATAGTACATGAGATGATCCTTTGTTACCCTTCCGGATGATCTTCCCGGTCACGGGAGATCGGCAGGTTACCCGGAAAGGGTCTTTTCTGAAATCAACTGAGCTTTTTCCCGCAACTCATTCAGCCCGTCTTTACCCAGGACAAGCTCCAATTCTTCCCCGCAAACATCGAAGACGTCCAAATCCCCGCCTGCAACGGGACTGCAGCATTGGGGCTGAGTATCTTTCATATAATCGTCGTAGATAACGCGGCCATGTTCAATCGCTATGGGAAACGCTTTACAATAGAACGGTTTTAGCTTGAGGGAGGGATCCTTTTCTTCCATCTCTATTTTTTGCAAGATGCATAACCCGTTGTGTGTGAGGAAGACACACCCGTTGTCCCTTACAGCCGTTCCGATTACCTTGCCCGACACATAATCGCTGTCAGGTTTAATTTCATCATCAAACCAGCCGGCGGGATTTTTTTCCATATCCGGTTCCATGTACCGCTGAATTAATTCGGTATGATCTAAAATATTTTTCTGCTCCAGTACATCAGCCCACACGCCGTATTTGCAGCAGGCGGCGCTGCATTTGATCATCGTGCAATCCCGCCGGAACCGGACCTGAAAGATCTCCGGATCGACCGTTAATTCCGGAATATGAGAAAGAGAATGATTTTCTATCGGTATATCGTTCATGAATTTTCTTATTCTCCGGCTTTTTTCAATGAGCCGCTTCCCGCGGCTTTTTGTTGTTCATATTTGATTTTATATTTCTCATACAAACGCGTATGGCGCGTGGTAAGAGCAATTTTCTTTCCCTGGATAAATTCCATCTCCACGTTCGAGCTGATTTCGAGAGGGTCGCCTGTGGTGACAATCAGCGTTGCATCTTTGCCGAGATCGAGCGAACCGACTTTATCGGCGACGCCGAGTATTTGAGCGGGATAAAGAGTAACGGCTTTTAACGCTTCGTCTTTTGGCAATCCGTGACCGGCAGCCATCGCGGCGTGGTAGGGAAGATTACGCTCGTTCGACGCCCCGCCATCGCCGGCGATACAAAATGTTACACCTGCATCATGCAATCGTTTCGGCAGCGATTGTGCCATATCGTATTGTTCAAAGCGGCGCCAGGGAAGCTGCATAATCGGATTTACAATTACCGGGATCTTCTTCGCCTTCAGCAAATCCGCGGCGCGCCATGAATCATATCCGCCGAGGATCACCAGTTTGATCTGCTCCTGATCAGCCCACGCCACCGCGGCTTCAATTTGTTGGATTTCTTCCGCATCGACAAACACGGGAATTTTTCCTTCGATCACGGGTTCCAGAGCATCCCATCGCATATCGACGTTATGATACGGAACGGATGAATTGCCTTCGGAATGTTTTGCTTTTAAATATGCGCGCGCTTCTTTGAAAGCATTCCTCAGTCCATCCAACGCTTTATCGCGGTCTTTTTTCTGATCCTCTTCCGATCTCCTCTCCCACCATGCGTGATTGATCGCCATCGAGGGCCAATTTACGCGCATGCCAACCGGCGATTTGTAAGTCATATCTTCCCATGTCCACCCATCGAGCTCGATGAGCGCGGCAGAGCCGGAGATGGTTCCGCCCCCGGGGAATATCGCCGCCATAGTAACCCCGTTAGCCCGGGTCACCGGAATAAGATCGCTTTCCGGATTGATCGCCACCTCGGGTTTGATATTTGAATTAATATCTCCAACCTCCGAAATATCGTTCGTCGCCCGGACAGATTCAATTTCTGTCAAACCGATAATTGAACGCGCGTCGATCATTCCAGGGTAAACGTGTTTTCCGGTTGCGTCGATAATCTCCGCGCCGCTGGGAATTTGGACGTCAGTTCCTAACGCGATAATTTTCCCCTTGTCGAACAGGATTGTGCCGTGTTCTATTTCCCTGCCGCTCACCGTATGGATAGTTGCGCCGGTTATCGCGATGGGATGATCCTGTCGCGCTGCCGGGATTTCTGCCGCCGGCGCCGATGAAAGAAATAAGAACGATGCAATAAATACCGCAGCAATGAGAGTCGTAATCGTTTTCATGTTATCTGCTCCCCTTTCCCATTTCTTCATCCTGACAGGAATATCGCTCCTTTTTAGGAGCCGGCCCTGCGGGACTGCCGCCCGATTCTTTCTTTCCTCCGAGCGCTTTCTGTATTAACACCGCCCGTTCTTTTTGGATTTCGTCCTGCGCTTTGAGATCTTCCTCGCGGTCGAAGTATTTTTTGCCGTCAATCCAAGTTTGTTCGGCAATGCTATACGAGGAGAGAGGATCTCCGCTCCAAATGACGAAATCCGCGTCTTTACCGGGTTCCAGCGATCCGACATTTTTATCGATATGCAACTGGATGGCAGGATTAAGCGTGACAAATTTTAACGCATCCTGAGGAGGAACCCCACCATACTTTACCGCTTTTGCCGCCTCGGTGTTTAACCTGCACGCCTGCTCATCGCTATCGGAATTATACGAGACAACCACGCCCTGGTTGTGCATAAGAACGCCGTTGTAGGGGATGGCGTCGTACACTTCGAATTTATATGCCCACCAATCGCTGAAGCACGATGCTCCGGCGCCATGCGCGGCGAGTTGATCGGCAACCTTATATCCTTCCAGCACATGCTGAAATGTTCCTACCTTGAATCCAAAATCATCGGCGACGCGCATCAGCATGAGAATTTCATCCTGCCGGTATGAATGGGCATGCACAAGGCGTTTGCCTTCGAGCACTTCTGCAAGAGCTTCGGTTTGCAGGTTGCGCCTCGGGGGAATTTTTATTTTCCCGTCTTCATACTCTTTCTGCGCCTTCATGTAATCCCGCGCAGATTTAAATTCATCACGGATGATCTGCTCGACGCCCTCGCGCGTTTGAGGATAGCGGGTATTGTAACGGTCGCCCCAGTTACTCCCCTTCGGATTCTCGCCAAGCGCGAATTTTATGCCGGGCATCGCCCCGTCAAATTTCATCTCTTCCGGCAACGCTCCCCAGCGCATTTTAATTACTTGATTATGCCCGCCGATCGGGTTCGCCGAGCCGTGAAGAACATTCGCTTCCGTTGTGCCGTTTGCCAGCTCGCGATAGATACTGATGTCGTCGCAATCAATGACGTCGCCGATTCTGACTTCCGAAGTGATCGTTTTTCCCGTTTCATTCACACTCCCTGCTGCCGCCGAATGGGAATGACAATCAATAATCCCCGGAGTCACCTGCTTGCCTTTTCCATCAATAATAACGGCGTCAGCGGGGGCTTCAAGGTTCTGACCAACCTCCTTAATCTTGCCTTTCTCAATCAATAAATCGCCATTTTCGATGTTTCCTTTCGGACCGCTTGTCCAGATTGTCGCGCCTTTTACGAGCAAGGCGGAGGGCTGTTCAGGCGGTTTGCTCCGGCCGAATTCCCCGTCCGGATAGACGACACTGAACGACGATTTTGCGGGCGGCTTCGGTTTCGATGTATCGGGAGCCGGCTTGAACGCTTCGGTGCGGACGGCATTCCATTGTATCGATTTACCATCGGGCAATTCACCTGTGCCGATGAGTGTATTGCCGGTCGCTGTAGCAGTTAAACGTATGATACCGCTCATGCTGAGAGAATCGCCGCTGAAAGATAACGCAATACGAAGATCGGAAACATTAAGCGTTGTGAGTTTTGTGTCTTTTCCTTTTACCGTGATGTTCCCTTCTGGTTTATCGATATCTCCTTTGATTGAGAGCGTAAAGGAATCAACCGGCGCGCCGGTAAATTTTGCAGCCCACTTGCCGCGGGGATCGAGCTGGGGTTTCGCTTTCACTTCATACCGTTTTCCCTCCACCCATGTCTCCATCACTTTTGTTTTTTCGTTGAAGAGATCTCCATCCGCAACGACAAAGTTCGCCGTCTTTCCCGCTTCGAGCGAACCGATTTTATTATTGACGCCGAACAACTTCGCAGGCGTTGTGGTTAACGCTGCAAGCGCCTGATCGGCGGTGAGACCGCGCTCGATCGCTTTCCGGAGATTTCCCATAAATAAACCGGCGTCTTTGAGCTTCGCTGTTGTGAACACAAAGGTGATCCCCGCATCGGCGAGTTTTTTTGCATTATCCGGAGCTTCATCCCAGTACCGGAGATCCTGGAGCGAGATGTTAAGAGCTTCTTCAGGCGTTTGCACCGATGGCGTTTCCGGATATGCGACGGGAAGGAGAATCGGTACGCCTGTTTTCTTCACCGCGTCGAGGCGGCGGTACTCGGAACCCGATCCCCGCGCCCACCATTTCAGATGAAATTCATCCGCAATGCGTCCGGCGCGGAGCAAGCTGAGTTCATCCGTAGTTTCAAAGATAACAGGTTCTTTGCCCGTAGCGGCTGCTTCTAAAGCCGCAAGTTCAGGCACAAATTCCGGTTTCGGTATCGACGGATTTTTCGCCGAGATTTCCATAGCCGATTTGTGCCACAGCGCGTCAATGAATGTCTGCCGTATTAATGCAACCGCTCCCATCAGTGAATTGGGATAGCCGTCGTCGCTGCTTGTCTCAATTGTCACGTACTGCCCTATTGCAGGTTTGACTAAAAGATCGTTTGGCGTATCGTCGCCGAGATCGAAGAGGGCGGTTGTACCGTGAAAAATTCCTTTTTGAGGAACGACATGAACGGTAGTGAATCCAATGCCGCGTAATTTTTCCGCTGCTTTTGCGTCGGGCATGAAGAGCTCTTCCGCGTTCGTGCCGGAGAGAACGTTATTGTTCCAGTGCTTGGGACCTCTCGCTTCAGGTGGTTTGGGCTGCTGTTCCCCTCCGCCCATACCGAAACCCTGTTGCGGCTTTTTCGGCATTCCGAAATCGGAATAGCTGTCGATGAGTCCGGGATAGATTGTCATTCCGGTCATATCCCAGCGTCTCGCGTCCGCGGGAATTTCCACGTCCGCTCCCACCGCAATAATGATACCGTCACGAATCACCAATGTTCCCTTTTCTATGATTATCCCCGGCGCTGTCACGATCCGGGCATTTGTGAACGCATGCACGGTTGGGGTGTTATGCCGTATCCCGACGGGCGGGGCTATTTGCGGCTGTGAATAACTGGCGGTGATAACAAACAACAAGACCAATACAAACATCATTAAAACCGACTTACCATGAACCATATTTAAACTCCTTCTCCTTCATACTATTAATCACACCCGTAAGGGCGGAGACAAACGAGATTCTCCATACCCATGAGATAAAATGATTAAAAAAGATACTTTATTGGATGTGGAAAAGCAAGATTATTAAGAATTTATTATAATACTTACCGGCGAACGGTACCACGTACATTTTGACTCTAGTTGAGCTACATTGGTTTACGTAAATTATTAGGGAAAAGATATATGAGCACGTTTATAGACCTCAGCCACACGCTTGAAGACGGCATGCCGGGCTTCAAGATGAAGAACGAAGACGGTAGCGCTACCCAATTCACCGTCTCCATAAAACCCTTCCTCACCCACGCCCAAAGCGCTCTAAAATATGAGGGAAAAGCGGCATTCGAAATAACGGAGATGAAATTCCACACCTCAATCGGCACGTACATCGATTCCCCCTACCATCGCTATCCCGGTATGAAAGATATATCTCAAATGAAGTTGGACGATCTTATCCTCCCCGGTATCGTCATCGATGTGCGTGGAATGAAGCCCTATGATTCAGTGAAAACGAACGCGATGCCTCCAAAAGAGAACCTTCGAGGCAAAGCCGTGCTGTTCAATTTTGGATGGGATAAATACTGGAATCCCGAAGGCGGGTTTGCCAAGCCGGAATATCACGCGTACCCGTTTATCTCACGCGAGGTGATCAGGTACCTGCTTGACGCAAAGGTAAAACTCGCCGGCGTGGATACGATTAATATAGACGACCACCACGATCCCGAACGGCCCGCGCATTCGTGGCTGCTGAAAGAAGAGATTTATGTTGTGGAAAATTTATGCAATCTCGATAAATTGCTCGGGTTGGAATTTCGCTTTTTCGCTGTGCCGGTGAAAGGGAAAAAAGTTTCTGCAATGCCGGTAAGGGCGTTTGGGGAAGTGTTGTAAATCATCCTATGGTAGCTGATATACTTAATGAGAGTGTTGGTTGTCTGACATGGCGAATTAGAATTTTTGATTGTTTGCTTATCTTCAAGATATGAGCGATATTTTATAGTTGTTCATCATTTGAGTATTTACAGAATATAGAAGTTTGATAAAAAATCAACATCTTTTCACCAAATGTCCTCTACATGAGATAGCCCCCTATATTGGGAGAATATCACCTGAAAGGGCATATAATTTGATACAAGAGTATACTTCAAAAGATGAGATCATTATAGATCCTTTTTCCGGGTCTGGGGTGATTCCCCTCGAAGCGATATTACATAATAGATTTATTATTGCTTCGGATATAAACCCGTACGGAAATATACTTACCTTAGGTAAATTATACCCACCGAATAATTATATTGATGCCATCGATACATTATTGGAAGTGGAAGAGGAAGTTAAGACGTTACAAAAAAAAATATCTCTCTCAGATATTCCCAAATGGGTGAGAACATTTTTTCATCCAAAAACCCTAATTGAAACACTTGCATATTCAAACATTCTCAAAAAGCATGAGCATAATTTTCAATTAGCTTGCTTATTAGGGATTTTACATCATCAACGGATAGGATTTCTTTCGTATCCATCTTCACATTCAACTCCATATTTGAGAAATAAAAACTTTCCAAAAGAAAAATTTCCTGAATTGTACACCCATCGTTCAGTATTTGTTAGATTAACCAGAAAAATCATTAGAACACTTCGGGAAACACCATCTAACAAAAATAAATATATAGATAAAATTTTACTTAAAGATATCCGTGAATTGTCATTGAAAAAAGAGTCCGTAGACGCCTGTATTACAAGTCCTCCTTACATGAATAACCTCTCCTACGGGAGAGATAATAGATTACGCCTTTGGATTCTCGGTTATAATGACTGGAAAATATTCGACGATCCAAGTTTTAATAGGCGATCAAATTTTAAGGAACTGATAGAAATATTTTTTCAAAAGATGCATAAATTGTTGAAGCATAAAGGATTGTGTATCCTAATTGTGGGTGAAGCGAGAAGTCAGAGTTTAGATTCAATTATTCTTGAATCGGCAATAACTGGAAACTTCAAACTTATTGACAGCGTTCGCAATACGATTCCTTCAACGAGACGTACACGTAGGGAAAATAGAGGGACTATACAAGAGACAACTTTCGTATTTCAAAAAAGAGGATACTGATGGATTTCAAAGAATATGCAGAAATTAACTTTAGCAATTATGCAATACCGGGTAAGCCATATTTTTTAGAGGAGGTAATAGGACATGGGAAAATAGGAGTTGTTTTTCGATCAGAGAGAAATATTACCCCGAATGAAAAAATAAAAGTAGCCATTAAGATAATGCGGGGAAAAAGACTCCGACCCAATTGGGAAAATGAGATAATAAAATTGAGCGGCATTCAGGGTAATATTCGAGTCCCAAGATACATAGATCACGGAGTATTTTATTTTGACAATGAGTTAATTGCTTTTATCGTATATGAATTCATTCCCTCATCACATAATCTCAACGATTGGTTAAAATCTAATTTAGTTTCGATTACTTTTATTGAAGCATTAATCATAGAAATACTCCAAGTATTTCATGCTATGAAGATTTTAGGAATACATCATGAGGATCTACATGCGGGAAATATCCTGGTCGCCAAAAGTGAGCAGGAGATTGAATCAGAGGCGGAGCATTTCTATGTCACCGACTTCGGTATTGGTGGTAGTGCAAATGATCTGGTTCCAAAAGACGATTATTTTGGTTTGGCAGACATAGTCAATGTATTATTGGAGAAAATTGAATATCCAAACTTAGGTTCGCGTGATAGAATAAAATATGATAAATTTAAAATTTTCTTGAAGGAGCTCACCGAAAGAAATCCCACCGTTGGTTCTTATGTATTCGAACCTAAAAACCTAATTGCGAGACTCCGAGAACTGTTATCCACTTTGGAACAACATAGTGAGAACCATTTGCAGGAACTATCGGACCCATTTGAATATCTTAGTTGTGAGCAAATTGGTAACTCTTTCAAGTTACTTGCAAAATTATACAGTTCGGATTTCTTAGGAAGAAATGATCTTCTTGAAAGGAACAACACAATTTTCACAGGTCCTCGTGGCTGTGGGAAGACTACGGTTTTTAGAAATTTGAGTACAAAAGTGGCGTTATTATCGGGCAGTGGAGGAGAAGATACGTTTATCGGTATTTATTATCAATGTAGTGATTTATTTTTCGCGTTCCCATATTTATATTTAAAAGACAAATTGACTGAGGAAAGACTGAGAATTACAGCCGCATATTTAAATTTGAGTCTTTTGTACGAAATATTGGAAACCATCTCGATAATACAAGTTCAAAATAGTGATTTGATTAAAAGCGAAGAAATAAGAACTTTCATTGAGAAAGTTGGTACTTTTTTCCCAAATCTAAAGTTCACTTCACCAGTTTCTAGCGATCCTCTTGATGCAATGATGACACACGTTGAATCGATGAAAAGAAAATTGCGAGGAGATGATGTTGTTGGGGGAAAGCAATCACCGACAAACGGAGTGGACGAAATAGATTTCCTAAAAGATGTTTCAAGGATTCTTCAAAATAGTTTCAGTTATATTCAAAATAAACCTGTTTTCTTTTTCATCGACGATTATTCCAGCCCCAAAATACCTAATATTCTTCAAAGAAGTCTGAACAGAATTTTATTTCAAAGAAACGCTGAATGTTTTTTCAAAATTTCAACAGAAAGCATAACATCGATTTATCCTGAGGATGCTTCCGGTAAGGTACTGGAATTATCTAGAGAATATGACGTTATTGATCTTGGGGCATATTTTCTAAATGCAGATCCAGCTGTTAAGAGCGAATTTATTACGGCAATTGTAAATAATCGATTAAATAGTTGTCCATCAATAGACCATAAGGATATCTCAATAATTCTCGGGGACTACAAAATTGAAGATACTGAATTAGCCAATCTCTTACGCAAGGAAAAAGGAAAAAACGGGAAAAAGTCGTATGTCAAATATTGGGGAACTCAAGTTTTTGTTGATATATGCTCTGGCGAAATAGGCTTAATGTTAAGATTATTGAAAGAGATGTTTGTTTCTGCAAAAAAGAAAGGAATTGGGACGGGGAAAATTGAATTCGAAAAAATTCCGATAGATCGGAAAATTCAAGACAGAAATATACGAGAAATGGGTAATGATTTTTTGGTTCGGATTGAAGCCTCACCAGAAACTGGGAAGAGGATGAGGGAAATTATCGAATCCTTTGCAGAAGTTTCAAAGCTTGCCATATTAAATGTATCATCAAAAAACCTATTGACGAACCCCCCAAAGCTTGCGACCAAAATTGAATTGCGAGAAACACCTAAATTTGATCCACCCAATGATAACCTCAAAATATACTATGATGATTTAATTCGATATTCGGTTTTTTTGAGAGATGTACGTGGTAAGAGTATCCGTGGCGCAGTTGTCCCCCGACTTTATTTAAGAAGGCTCTTAATACCAACCTTCCACCTGACTTTTAGCAAGCGGGATAATATCAGTTTAGAAGTTCAAGATTTTTACTTGTTACTCTCCGATCCAAAACAATTTTTAAAAAATATGAAGGCTCGTTTCGGGAAAAGTGGCCAAGAAGCTCTATTTGAGTGAATTATATGATCAAGTTTGAAGACCCAATTATTCCTCAACTTCCTCGCATTTATGAAGGATGTTACATTCCCGTTGCTGGGCAATATTCTTTGATCCTGGCTTCGGGATTTGAAGATAGAACCGTAAATTATTTGCAACATTTGATCGATAAACCCCCTAAGGAAGCATTCCTAATTCTATATAAAGGAGAGAGTCACAAAAATAAGGATGATGAAATCCGCAAAATATTGAGAGATATGAAAGTGAACATTATCGAAGTCTCTTTTGATCGAAGGCTACCCGAAGAGTTTGAGGATGAAATCTCGAAAATATATAAACATCTACAAGATTCTCGGGAAACAATTATTGATATTTCTTCGATGTCAAAATTGTTAATGATGTCACTTCTTGTTGGCCTTAATAAGTTGGCGACTAAGCTCGTCATCGTTTATACTGAATCAAGGATATATAAACCCTCAAAGCGCGTTTTCGAAACGAGAAAACGAAATCGTGAACTCCGCTCTTCGAAATTGTTTTTTCAAACATCGGATTTACTAGCAACCACGACAACCAAAAGTCTTTCCAGTTCAGCCATGAACAATTCTCCAATATTTTTGATCGCCTTTCCTACGTTCAATGAAGAATTACTAATTACTCTTTTCCAGGAATTCTCACCAAGTGTCACAGTAATTGTTCACGGGGTACCCTTGAGGAAAAAAGATGAATGGAGAACAGAAGCCATACATTATATAAACAGGCATATACTGGGTCAAATTAAGGCAGCCGACCAGATAAAAGTGTCCACCTACTATTATGCGGAAACGTTTCAAGTTCTCGAGAAATACTATTATCAATATAAAACATCGCATAAGTTTACAGTTGGTGCTGGTGTAAGTAAATTGCAGTCTATCGCGATAGCCTTTTTTAAATTATATAGACCTGACATTCAAATCCTGTACCCCACACCGAAAAGCTATCTTTTAAAAGAATACTCATCTCAGTCATCCGCTATTCATAGCATTGAAATTTCAAATTATGCAAAATTTATTTTGGATCTTAGAGAATTTAGGAGACGAATCGACTTTAATTCACCCGTAATTCATCATAATGAGAATGTTTTCTCATAGTTGATTGCCAATCCAATTTATTCTACAACTTCCAACCCCTCACCTCACCTTCACCGCTACAAGCGAGATATCGTCATGCACTTCGGCGGCGCCGCGGAATTTTTCAACGCTCTGCAAAATCGCCGCCTGTATCTGCGCAGCAGGCAGATCGCGTTTGCCCGCCACCAGATCGCACACCGTCTCCTCGCCAAATTGCTCGTCCTTTTCGTTCATCGCCTCGGTGAGTCCGTCGGAATAAAACAGAAACAGGTTGCCCGGCACAAGCGGAATACGCACTTCCTCAAGGTACCGTTCGAAAATCGGTCCGGGCTCCAATCCCAGCCCGATGCCGCCCGCTTCGGCGAAATGCATTTGCCCATCAACGCTCACCAGCGCTTTGTTATGCCCGGCGCGGCACAGGATTACTTCTTTCCTGTTCAGGTCGAACAACCCGAGGATCATGGTGATAAACGATTTCCGTTCTATACCGTCGTAAATGCGCCGGTTCACTTCTTCCAGCATTTCTTTCGGCGAGTGATAGAGATGCGCGGCAAGCTGGATCATTCCCTGTATCTTCGACATGTACAATGCTGCGGACATCCCTTTCCCCGATACATCCGCGACGACAATCAAGAGACGGTTGCCGTTCAGAGGAATGTAATCGTAATAATCGCCGCCAACCGAAAGCGCGGGGATGGAGACTCCGGCAATATCCAATTCTTTCATCTTCGGATCGGATTTTGGGAGCAACCCTTGTTGAATCTTCCGGGCGATGGAGAGCTCTTCTTCCATCCGTTTTTTCTCAAGCTCGCTTTCATGGAGGCGCGCGTTTTCAATCGCGATCGCCGCCTGCCCCGCCACCGTACCGAGCAGATCGATATCGTCCTGCGAATATACCTTGCCGGAAAGTTTCGGACCAACGTTGATGGCTCCGATCAGCCGCTCTTTCATAAACATCGGCACCGAAAGGACAATGTTTGAATCGATAATTTGTTTCTTGTCTGCTTCGTGTATGGCAATTTGCTCTCCTTCTTCGCCGATCAGAACAAGGGAGAGGGGTTTCCGCGTTTGCTGAAGCAATGCCATCAATCCGCCCGGCTCGTTTTCAAATGCTCCCAGTTTCTGAGGAATATTTTTCCCAACCGCAAGGCATCCCTCCTTTATATCGCAAACCGCCACCGCCATTTTTTCCACGTGCATCGCCGTCGAAATAGTATTGATGATCGATTGGAGGATCTGTTCCATATCCATCTGGCGGGGAAGCTCGCGGCTGAATTCCAGCAATGCCTGCTGGTAATTCAGGCGCTCCTGGTAAAATACGCGGTCGATCCATCCCTGGGTTTTTCGTTTGACCGGATCGAAAATAAAGGCGATGACCATAAATGCGACAATATTCAGCGTCCGGTTATCGGTGTAGTGAAAAAATAACCCGACAAGCTGGCCCACGCCGACGACGATCAGGAGATATACCGCCGCGATAGTTGCCGTGACAGCCCCATAAATGAGACTCCGTTTAATGATGAAATCGATATCCATCAACCGGTAGCGGAATATGCTGTACCCGAACGCAAGCGGCAGCCCGACGATGAGCGCAATTGGCGCTATAACCCAGGGTCTAAGAAAGAAAAGAAAAGGATTGACTGCGAGAATAACGAACAAGTAGGTAAAGCACACTACGGTAACCGAAGCGGCGGCTAAAATTGGAAGGAGCTGATCGCGCCGCTGACGATCAACATACTTGAAATAATTCTTTGTGAACTCGACCAATCCTTCGATAAAGAAAAACAGCGGCACAAGACTTAGAAGCGTGCCTATAACTGATGTAGAGAAATTTCTCGACATTTGTAAAAACGTGATTCCATAGACAATCGAGAGAGTGTACAGGAGCGGCTTAAGCCATTTTTTATCCAGGACTTTGCGGCGCACAGGGAAATGGAGGAAAAATAAAACGAACATCGGCGGACTGAAACCGTGACCCACGACCAGAGCGGAGATATACACAATACGGAGCCAGGGCGGCAGAGTTGCAGAAACATTCGTGATCCCGAAGAACAACATCGTGTAAATCCCATACCAGCCGAACATGCGCTGAACCTTCCCGCGAGGTTTGGTCATCACAACGACATAACCGACGAGCAGAAACCCGAAACCGAGGAGAGACATTGAAACCGCCAAAACATTGAACGATTTCAATATTTCTATCTTTGTCTCGAATTGCATCGTCCCCCGGTGGATAGAATAGGTTGCATACTCGCCGCGGGAAATCTGATTCAGCATCACTTGGGCAAATCCGGAATTGACGAAAGGTTTTCCATTGATCGCGACGAGGGTATCGCCGTTCCGGATGCCCGCTTTCTCGGCGACTCCGCCGGGCAGGACGTCGCTGATGATGATATGCGATTGCCGTCCCCGAACGTCGTTCCACCCGCATTGATCGTTGCTCGTTACCTCAAAAACCATCACCTGTAAAAATGCATGGACGCTTAATGCAAACGTTGCGAGAGTTATGACGGTAAATATAATGCGGATTGTGCGCGCTGAGAATTTCTCGAATGGATTTATCATGAATACTTTGTCATTTGCTTAGTAAACGAATCTTTTGATGTTCAATCTCAGTATATCTTACAAAGAAAGTTCTCAAATATCAACCGACTTCCCGGCGATGATTGGGATGCGCAAGATAGCTCAATTGCTGCCGAAAAATTGATTATTGCTCAAAATTTGCGGATATTTACGAACACTTTTGCTGTCGGTTAACGACAATCTATTGAACTAAGTACACGAAATCGACCCAGCGCCGCATGACAATCCTGAACCTGAAACGCTTTGGCTTCCAACGCATCGGCATCTGGTTTGCATTGCTGGCAGAAATTCTCGTCCTGACCATCCTAACATCGACGTTCGGCGGGGAACATTTTTTTCAATCGACATTTCTCAACTGGTCTAATCTTTCCCAGGTCACGCTGGCATTATCCTTTATCGCGATCATGACTGTCGGCATCTCGGTCGTGATTATTGCCGGCGGTATTGATCTTTCGGTCGGGTCGGTGCTCGGGTTATCCGGCGTGGTCACTGCGATCCTGTTGAATATGGGTGTAAATATATTTTTTGCAGCAATGGCAGGATTATTTACCGGACTCGCGTGCGGATTTGTGAACGGCCTCCTGATCACACGAATAAATCTTCCCCCGTTTATTGTCACACTCGGTATGATGAGCATCGCGCGCGGGCTTGCCTTCGCTATCACGGGAGGAGAAACACTCAGGGGCTTGCCGCATGAATTTCTTGTGCTGGGACAGGGACAGATTTTGCAAGTTCCGATTCCGATCCTCATCATGCTGGTCTTCGCGCTCGTTGTCGGTTTTCTCTTAAAATCCAGCGCGTGGGGAAGATACGTGTACGCCATCGGTGGAAATGAAGAAGCCGCGCTCTATAGCGGTGTGAAGGTCACAAAAAACAAAATCGTTATTTATTCGCTCTGCGGTTTTGCGGCGGGAATTGCGGGCGTGCTGTTTACGTCGCGGTTCGGCGTGGGTCAATCGACGGCGGGTTCCGGCTACGAATTGGACGTCATCGCGGCGGCCGTCATCGGAGGGGTGAGTTTATCCGGCGGGAGAGGAACGGTGTTAGGGGCAATTTTCGGCTCCATCCTGATGGGAATTTTACGAAACGGCCTGGTGCTTCTCAATGTGTCGGCGTACTGGCAGCAAGTTGCAATCGGATTGGTTATTTTAATTGCAGTGGTTATGGATCGGAAAACAAAACGGTAATATTATAGAAGGAGAATATTGAATGAGGAAGCTGGTTATCTTGATTATCGCAACGCTTTTGATTGCAGCGGGGTGCGCAAAAAAAGGAAAGGAAAATAAAGCCTCGAAAGTGATCGGTGTTACGCTGCTCACACGCGCGCATGTTTTCTACAAAGACCTCGAAGAGGGATTGCGGACCGAAGCCGCAAAGAACGGGTATGAGCTGGTGATGTCCGCGGCGGATTTTGACCTGGGGAAACAGACATCGCAAATCGAGGATTTTATCACCCAGAAAGTGGACGCTATTATTGTCAGCCCGGTGGATTCCCGCGGCATCGGACCGGCAATTAAAAAAGCGAATGACGCGAAAATTCCCGTTTTCACCGCCGATATTGCTGCGCAGGAAGGAGACGTTGTCTGCCACATCGCCTCCGATAATGTCGCTGGTGGGAAACTCGCCGGAGAATATATGGCAAAGATACTTAACGGAAAGGGAACGGTCGCCATCATCGGTCAGCCGACCATAACCTCGGTGCTGGACCGGACACAGGGATTCAAAGACGCGATTGCAAAATTTCCCGGCATCTCTATCGTAGCCGACGTGAACGGCGAGGGCGTGCGCGATAAAGCATTGCAGGCAGCGTCGGATATTTTGCAGGCGCATCCCAACCTCGATGGGATTTTCGGGATCAATGATGATTCCGCGCTCGGAGCGCTCGACGCCGTTGGGCAATTTAAACGCGATAAGGTCAGCATTATCGGGTATGACGCCACGCCTCCTGCGGCAGACGCAATTCTGAAAGGCACCGCGCTCAAAGCTGATGTTGTTCAATATCCCAAAAAGATAGGCGAGTCAACGATTGCGAAGATTAAAGAGTATTTCTCCGGCGCGACCGTGCCGAAAATAATGCCCGTTGAGGTAGGAATCGTCGATAAAGAAGCACTCCAGAAAACTGCGGGGAAATAGAGTGTATTCGAGAACCATGTTTTGTAGTAGCCGACCCGCCCAACCGTACGGGCAGGTCACCGGATCGGCGGCTGGTTTTGAATCCCTTTGAGCTTTCGCGCGGGTCTGGTGACCCGCTACTACGAGTTCTCGGAGAGACTTAATAACCATAACTCCTGATTATATTATGTTCAACCATGCGATGAATTAGCAATGCCTCCGCTTCTTGAAATGCGAAATATCTCCAAGCAGTACCCCGGCGTGCTCGCGCTGCAAGACGTCTCGTTCGAACTGCGGAACGGTGAAGTCCACTGCCTTCTCGGAGAGAACGGCGCTGGAAAATCGACCCTCATGAAAATTCTCTCCGGAGCGCTTCGCGGTGATGCGGGAAAAATTCTCATCGATGGCATGGAAATGGAAATTCACTCGCCGGCAGATTCTCAACGCTGCGGAATCGGTATGATCTACCAGGATTTCAAGCTGGTGCCCGAACTCTCCATAGCGGAAAATATCCTGCTCGGCAATGAACCGCGGAAAGGCAACTCGCCCTTCATCGACTTCAATACCATGCACCAGAAAGCGCGTGCGTCATTAAAGCTCCTCGGCGAAGACCTCGATCCTTCCATCCCCGTCAGCTCACTCAGCGTTGCCAAACGGCAGATGGTGGAAATTGCGAAGGCGCTCTCCAAAAATGTCCGCATCCTTGCAATGGACGAGCCATCGGCATCGCTTACCGATCACGAACTGGAAAATCTTTTCACGGTGATCAAACGGTTGAAAACAGAGGGCGTGGGAATCATTTATATATCGCATCGGCTGGAAGAGGTGTTCCAGATCGGAGACCGCATGACGGTCCTGCGCGATGGAAAGTTTATTCATTCATGTCCCGTCTCCGAGGTCGACCGCCGCAGTCTTATCCGCTGGATGGTGGGACGCGAGCTGGAAAATGAATATCCCAAGATCGATCTTCAGCGCGGCGGCGAGGTTCTCCGTCTTGAAGGGATCAACACCCCCATGCTCAACGATATCAATCTCACGTTATACCGCGGTGAAATTCTGGGATTTGCAGGACTGGTAGGCGCGGGAAGAACAGAGCTTGCGCGCGTAATGTTCGGGGCAGACCCGAAACTATCCGGTAAAATAATCCTTGAAGGCAAGGAAATCCATCCCCGCTCGCCGCGCGAGGCAATTGATCTCGGCATCGGCTTGCTCACCGAGGATCGGAACAAATACGGACTCATTATGCAAATGGCTGTCCGCGAAAACATCTCTCTCTCCAACCTGAAAGAGGTGATGAGAGGATTATTTATCGACAGGAAAAAGGAAAATGCCGCGGCAGAAGAATTCACCGGGAAGTTGCGAATCAAAACGCCGTCTCTTGAACAGGAAGTGGAGCACCTGAGCGGCGGCAACCGGCAGAAAATTGTGCTTGCGCGGTGGCTGTTTACAAAATCAAAAGTGCTGATCTTCGATGAACCCACCGTCGGCATCGATGTGGGAGTGAAATTCGAAATCTATAATCTTATCAATAATCTCGCGAAGGAAGGCATCGGGGTAATTGTGATTTCATCCGATTTGCCCGAGCTTCTGGGAATTTCCGATCGCATCGCGGTGATGTGGGATGGGAAAATCACCGGCGTCCTGAACCGCGCGGAAGCGTCGCAGGAAAAAATTATGACGCTCGCAACCGGCGGATCGGCGGAGGAATCCAATGTCGCCTGAAGGTCAATTTCTCGCGCAATCAAAACGCGCCGGACAGGTATTGATGGAGTTCGGCATCGGCATCGCGCTGCTTTTAGAAATCGTTCTCTTCGCCTTCCTCTCTCCGTATTTCTTTACGTCCGAAAATATCCTCAACGTAACGCTGCAAATTTCCATCACAGCGATCATCGCGGTGGGCATGACGTTTGTGATTCTCACCGAAGGAATTGATCTTTCGGTGGGCGCGCTTGTCGCGCTCAGCGGCGTCATCACAACAAGCATGTTGAAGATCGATTTGCCGCTTGCTGTTGTATTTCCACTCGCAATTTTTGCCGGGCTTCTTATCGGCGCGTTATCGGGGAGCATCGCGGGAATATTCATCACGCGATTCAACATTGCCCCGTTCATTATCACGCTCGCGTTGATGACAATTTCCCGCGGCACATCGTACATGTACACCGACGGCAGACCTGTGTGGGGATTGCCGGAACAATTCAGCTTCATCGGAAACGGACGCTTGCTTGCCCTTCCCATCCCCACGCTTATCATGATCGTCATTTATATCGCCGCGTACATTGTGCTGAAACATACCCGCTTCGGGCGGTATGTGTACGCCGTTGGGGGAAATAAGGAAGCAGCGCACCTGGCGGGGATTAACGCAAATTCAGTGCTCATCAGGGCGTACGTTATTTGCGGCGCGCTGGCGGCGCTAAGCGGGATTTTGCTCGCTTCACGGATGAATTCGGGGCAGCCGAACTCAGGCTTGATGTACGAACTTGACGTTATCGCCGCAGTTGTGGTCGGCGGAACCAGCTTGCAGGGCGGACGGGGCTCTATTATAGGGACATTCCTTGGCGCGCTCCTTATCGGCGTGCTGCGGAACGGCTTGAATCTCATGAACGTCAATTCCTACGTGCAGCAGGTGATCGTAGGATTTGTGATTCTTCTTGCTGTGCTGCTGGATCAGATAAGGAAGAGATAATAAAATCGTCATTGGCAAAAAGATTTGGAACTAAAAAGATTGAATTATTTTGACAATATATTCTTGACTTATGCCCACCCCTCAATCCC
>JBIOHP010000003.1:0-235747 GCA_044449065.1 Bacteroidota bacterium | reverse complement strand
GGTGTTTGTTTGATTTCTGGTCCGCGCATTTTCTTGGCTCGTCTGATGGTTAATATTATTCGTTCTTCAAATATAATACATCATCACCTATTTCCGACACTCAAAAGAAAATATTTATGCGTTTTTCAACAACCTGCTAAAAGTCATAGCTGAAATTCGCTTCGGGAACTGCGACTGTTCCATTCGAGGTAGGGACCATTTTGACATCCGCGTGAGCACGAAAACCGCTGTTAAAGCGCGTTGCGGACCAGTACGCATCCAATGCGCTGATTATATGATTGATGATAAGAACTGTGTAATAAGTGTTGCCGATATCATAAAACCGGTTTGCAAGCGCCCGCTGATCGAAATACCAATTGGCTTTGAATGGGGACCGATTCATCACCGGCAGGGCGCTCACCGGCGAGGTATCCGCGTCGTCCCATCCAATTTTAAACTGATCGTATTTTCCGATGAGTTCGTAGTATTGCTGTTCACCGTAATACGGCATCTGATGAGTATAACCATTATACACGCCATTAGCGATTTCGGATTCCATTCTATTCAACTCATCCCAGTTAATATTTGGAAATGGAGGTCCATCCGGTGGTCCCTGAAGCACGTGAAAACTATCGGCGATCAGACCCGGATGGAGAACACCGATATTATCCAACGACCATTTCGCGTATTGATACGCGCTATAGTGGGCATCGGCATAACTCTGGAAAAAATTCGTTTGATTGTCTCCCTTGTTATTATAGCTGCGTCCGAGGATAAAAGAAGTCACTTCGATCCCAAAAAATATACCGGCTTTCACATACGAATGCGTGTAAAATTCTCCGGCTCCGGGCAGCACAAGCGACATCCCCCCTGCTAACCAGGGTGATTTTGGTTTAAATTCTTCTTCACTTTCAGCCGTATCGAATGATTTCAGCAACGGAGAAGCCAAAGTAACTGCCGGTTCTTTTATGCTGAATAAATCGACTGCGCTGTTGCCGGTAAACTTCATGGAAGTTTTCGGAGCTTCTCCAGCAACCGCCGCCGAATAGACTGTAAACGAAATGATGAAGGTTAAAATTATTTTCATTAGAAACAACCTTTCATTTAATCAAGATCAAAACCGAAGAGAACTCCAAAATGGAAATTCCATTCTTTACCGTAGGTAAATGCCGTCGGCACATTATCGATCGTTATCACCCGGTCGAATTTATCGAACCCGTATGTTGCGTCGAAAAATATTCTGGTCGGATACGAATAATAAGAAAATGATTCGAGCCGGAGCTCGATTCCCGCATCCCGCTTTATTGGATTTCCCATGTTTAGATTTTCCGAATATCCAAACTTCCAGGTATTCCCCGCATCGCCAAAGAATGCCATGTAGAGCTTATCAAAATAAATCTGCGCCACCCGGAGATCGATATGTTCGAGTAGCGGAAACCGATAAGTAAGGTTCGCATAGGCAAACTGATTTCCACCGAGGGAGTAGAATGGATAACCTTTCATTCCCGCCAGACCGCCGATATAAAAATTAAAGAAATCGTCCACCTTGGGACCGGGAATGGTTCCTCCACGGAGTTGCGCGGAGAGAGTGTGTTTCCAACCCGGTAATGGTTGATGCTCTATCCAGCTCCCCTCGAAACGATGGAATCGCGGGCGGTCATATTTCGGCACGATGAGTCCTCCTGAAACCTCATACTCGCCATTCGGATCAAACTTGCTGAACTCGTAATCGTATCTAAATTTCAATTTCCTGCCGATTGGATTGATCTCTTCCGTGCGTGATGGGGCGATTCCGTCAAAATCCAGCGAGAGTGAAAAATCATTCCCCACCAGATATTCCTGACTTGAAGCTTGAACAACTTGATAATTCGCCGCGGGAAGTTGAAACGTGCCGATGATCGCCGTGTACCTGCTATGGGCAAAACGGAATTCTGTCTCAAGCGCCTCCGTTATCAATTTGCTCTTCAGAGCAACGTCAAATTCCAACAAGCTGTAGGTAACATCAACACCTATGGTATCGACCCCCAGGCCGAATGCTGCGTTGGTTTTTCGCGTAAGGTTGTACGCCTCCAGTGATAACTGCGGCTCATATCCCAACTGATACAGCCCCGGTATTCTTCCCCGGAAATCAAAGGTAAAAAAGAGATCGCGTTCGCCGCGTTTGTTCGCAGCCGCTCCGGCGAAGAAGCCATACCGATCGAGCATATCATACGAAAACATATACAAACCCGGTTTGATAATATCGAGTCCGCTGTTTTTTGGATTATAATTATCGACCCGCAAAAAGGGAATGAAGGTTAGACTAGTAAATAAACTTTTATTGTCCACAATTGAATCCATGGGAAGCGAAGTATCGTCGTAATGCCGCAGCTTAACCCAATCAAATTGGGGAATTTTATTCACGGGATCAGCCGAAGCGATCTTCATATCCGGAACCACTTCCATCTTTTTCATCTCAGCATAAACGGGGGGATTTCCCAAAACGCGGGGCTGCGTCAGCAATGCGATTTTGTATCCTGTGGAAGTATAGCTTGCAAATGCGATTTGTCCGGAATCATTTACCGAGGGCATAAATGCCCCGCCGAGAACATTCGTCAATTGAACAGTCTCGCCGGTCTGCAGGTTCATTTTATAAATATTGAAAATCCCGGATTTATCAGAGGAAAACAGAATGCTTTTCCCATCCGGTGTGAAAACCGCATTTCTTTCATCGGCGGGAGTTGCCAAAATGAATCGAACAGACCCGGATGATGTATCTATGGAAGAAGCGGAAATCATCGCGATATCGCGGCCCTCTTTTAAAGAATAATCGAAGATAATATTCTTTCCATCGGGCGACCACTTCGGATTATACACCTGCTCACCGTTTGCATAGTGCGTCAGCTGGCGTATGTTTTTCCCATTCGCATCGCAGGTAAAAAGATTGATCGTCCCATCACTTTCGGCAACAAAAGCAACTGTTGAGCCATCCGGTGAAACAGCGGGAGAATTCGCGCGCACGCCTTCCGTGAGCCGTTTTTCATCATCGTTTGGAATATCGTAAACATACAGGTCGAAAATATTTGACCAGTGTGGATTCTTCCGGCTCAGCTTGCTGTAATATATTTTCTTGCCATCGGGCGACCACGACAGTTCCGATCTGACGCCTGATTTTAGAGCTTTCTCAGTTTTCGCTGCCACATCATATAGATAGATTGAAGAAAGTCCAAAATAATCCGCCTCCTTGTTGGAGACATAAGCAATCGATTTTCCATCAGGTGAGAATGTGGGATAAAAATTTCCAAATCCTACTCTGCCGATAATATCACCGGCGGCAAGCGAGTTTTTAATCGATTCTGTGCGTGCAGTATAATCATCTCTTAGAAATTGGCGCCATTCATCGTAAAGGTCCTTACCGTTTTTCCCCACGGCATGTTCAATCGCGCCGTCAATTGTTACTTCTGTTAGCGAGGCAAGGTTTTGGGAGATTTTCTCAAGTTTATCGTCGCCATATCGGCCGGATATATATTTCACGAAAGCAAAACCCGCATTATAGGAGGATTCATTGCCAAGACTTGTCTTCCCAAACACGGACATCTCGTCCCATGTGAGCATGTTGTTATCGATTGCATACATACGAAGAATCATGTCCCTGTGAGTATCCCAGTTATCATATCCGAGTTCGTGCCGGTTAAACTGCGCAACCCCTTCCGCAAACCAACTCGGTATTACATATCCGGAAATGGGATAAGAAACAACTTTATTGGGATAACCATACAAGACGTCGGTGCGGCGCTCATTTTCATAACCGAGCCACTGAAAATATATTGCCGGTACTTTTCTGCCGAATTTTAGGGATGTTTGAATTTGCACCACGTGGGTAAATTCGTGAGTGATAACATTACGCAACCAATTATGCGTACCCCGAAGATCAAAATCGAGCGAGGAAGCCCATATCTCTATCTTATTATCAAAAAAATATGCAGCCCCGTTGGAATAGTCGTCATAATCCTTCACAACGAAAGAGACCTTTTGATCAGGTTCGTGATTATACAAGGTTGTTACCGGTCCATAAATATCTTCCGCAATTTTGGCGATTGCACGAGCAGTCCGCTCTTCTCCATCATGAAAATTGACAAAAAAATGTTTAGTCTCTATCGTGTGCCACTCAAGTTCGGGATGATAAAAATCATCCTGCGCTATTAACAACGCGGGAAAGACAAAGAGAAATATTCCTGTAAGAACGGTTGAAATATATTGTTTCATCGTAAAATAAAATTTCCATGATATACGTTATTTAGCTGAAGCGGAACGGTGAATTGCCCGCGCAACAATCCATGCGTTAATAAAAGATTAACATCGGAGGTCACCTGAAAAACACCCTCGAAGGTACCATCCGAAGAATACCGATCAAATAATTCACCGATGGGCAAATTATCGTCTCCGAGAGAAAAATACCCATTTCTATCTGTAATTGTCGTAAGTAAACCGCTCGCCAAATAGGGATCAATTTTTATAATGGTCGAATCCTGTTGATATTTTATTAAATACTTACCGCTCGCTACATAATTCCCGTTGCTGTCCTTTGAATCCCAGGAATAAAGCGGGAAGACGCCGTGCGCCGGATAGCCATAAAATAAATTACGCACAGGTAAACCATGCAGGTTGAAGACATCGACACGGTAAATAACAGATCTGGTATTCACGAATATCTGGCTCGTATCCATTGGGCGGAAATCAACCCTTACAAGTGTATATGTAAGCCACACAGCAATACTATCGAGGGGAGCCCCATTCTCCGATGTAACCAATCCTGAAATTCCATACGAACCGTTCACTCCCGGCGGTGGGAAAGGGAGTATTTCTCTGCATTGAAGAAATACGACAGACAACGCAAACATGAGCCAGAGGAACCGCAGAGATATGCCTCATTTAATAACGGCAATTTTAACTATTGCGACGCCGGAGGATTCATTTCCCTGCGCCTGGATGTGCGCAAAATAAACACCGCTTTGAATGTTGGAGACATCCCAAACTACTTCGTTATCCATACCTCCGGAACCCTGGGCGGTAATTTCCTGCACAATATCACCAGCCATATCGAATATTTTAATATTGACGGCAGCGCTTTGTCCCAGGAAATAACGGATATGTGTTAGATAATTTTGTTGGGGACCGACAGGATTGGGCCAATTATATGCGGAAGAAGCGGGGAAAAAATCATTCGTTGGAGGATTTCCCGTTAGATAGGTATCCTCATAATTTGAATTCTGCGCGTCGCGCATTTTCTGCGTCCATGGGGATTGCCATGACGCGGAATTTACTAATGTACCGGTTTTCCATGCGTAGACGCGACCGTCATCTGCGGCGACGGTCAATACAATGGTATTCGATTGCATAAATAATGCCGGCGTTGATCCGCTGTTTAATCCTGCGAAGAGAGGGAATCCATTAATCATCGTTCCATTCCGGTCATACGCGACAACTAATCCTTCCTGAGTAACGGCAACGATATCAACGTTGCCATCCCCGTTGACGTCCGCAATCACGGGCGCCGAAAGAATTGTTTTTTGAGTGGGAGTTGTAATCGGAAAATGGTTCAATATTGCACCCGCAGCATTCAGGGCGTAGATTTTGTTCCCCGCAAAAACGATAATATCACGCACTCCATCGCCGTCAATATCGGCAAAGACGGGCGAGTTAAGGATTTCACCCGATAAAGAAACCGGGTATCCGTGAATATCATTCAGAACACTATCAAGGGCAAACACCGCGCCTTCTTTCGAGGCGAACATGATTCGTTTACCCATGCCTGAATTGGGATATCCAACAATTGCGGGGGACGTCATCGTTCCGGTGAATTGCCTGCCGGGAATCGTCACACTCTCAACATTCCTCGCCGTCGATGAACTTAGGAATCCACCGTTAATCAATGATGAAGTTAATATTTTGATCCACCCTCCGGCAGTAATTGATACAAACGAAGCGGGATAACTTTTTCCCAGAGGAGATATGCCAACGATTTTATCAGAACTCGCCGAATCGAAATTTATTGAACTCACCGAAGCCTTGCTTAGTCTTAAGAAGTGAGCAGTCAGACTATCCCCCCATACAAGCATAGAATCAGTCGCGATAAGGGGCGTGGAGATTGATGTGGTTGGTCTCGAGTACAACGTATCGATCCTGTGTAGGTTGAGTCTATCGCTCACTGAATAACTTTGCAATTTTAAATTATGAGCATCCAGAATAGCTATATCCGTGGTATCTCCCGCATTAAATTTTCCGGCAATCGGATCGCCAGCCACATCAGCGGGTCCATCGGGTTGTGTAATATCTGTAAGAAGCCCATTCCCCGGTAAAGTTGATAGAAGTAAACTACCATCGATATGCCACCCATATACTGAATCCGGCGTACTCATAATCATGGAGGTAACGCCATTAACGGCGGATAGTTTCATCGAGTGATTTCCAATTTTTCCGTCAACATTGCTGATTGTTCTTGGAAAATTCAAAAACGGACTTATGACGGAATCGCCCACCTCAATCCTCACGCCCATGATGGAATCCGGTATGGTGAAATTTTTCATCGTGATGTGGCTGTTCGCCCCGTCGTTACTCATAGTATTCGGGAAAGAGGTTGGCGTAAATTCATTCGATATTGCGCGCATCTGAGACGAATTTCCACGATACCAGAAATCGAACGGAGTTCCATCTTCACTTCCTGAACCCGCGGTGAACATTCCATACGTCTGACCAATATCCTGAGAACCGTCGGCTTCCATCAAATTTACGCCTCTCCGATCCGGATTAGCGTTAATAGTGTTCGTCGCGAAATTTTGATCGATGACATTTTGATCGATGTGCCAGATGAGCAATCCCCCTGTCAGTAAATTCCCATCATTGTCTACGCCCCCGGGTAAACTCCAGTCAAATTCGTCGACGTCGGTAACAACTCCCCACAAGGAATCCTGGTCAAAGGCGTTGAATCCAGCAGTGGTATCACGCGTCCATGATAGCGTATCGATTTGAGAATTCCTTGCCACTGTAATCTTAGCCCCATCGTGGTGAGCATCCCGGTTTCGATTTTCAACAAGAAAATATTCTTTCTCACTGATGGATACCCGATAAATCGAATCGGATGTCGACCTAAAACCAGCCGCCGGAAGCGTGTAAAATGAATCCCCCCTGGAAATCGTAACGGGGTCAACCCAACCGAGATAAAATCGCTCCCATGCAGATGGTTCCGGCGGAAAAACGCCGTTCCAGCTAAAAATCGATTGCCCATCCATTAAACCAAACCGACCGATACCGCTCTTACCGGTTTTCGTATCAAAAAGATCGGGTAAGCCCAGATAACTTCCGATGCTTGCCGCAAATAATCCGTTTATTCCCAGTTGCAGTAAAAAATTTCCGCCTACACTCGAGAGTTGACGATCCTCCGTCTCCGGAAGGATCATCGTGTTTGCAATAGGACGGCTGCCATGCCTTACGCTGATTCCCTGATAATCAACGCCGAACATGTTTTTAAAACTTGGGAGACCAATATATATTGAAGGAATATCAAAAGGCGTGGGGTCGTAACCATAAATGCTCACAAAATCTATATCATGTCCCGCGCCCGCATGGAAAATCACGAATGCATCGTAGTTATCAAAGTTAATGCCGGGATATGTAGTATCAACTAATTGCCAGGTATCCTTTGCCAGATTCCCAAGTTCAATATTGTTGGTGCTCCCGCGCGGGGGACTATACACCCGCATCTTATTCGACAAAGTGTAAACAGAATCGAGCACACCTCCCGTAATGATCACCTTGCCTTTTGAAACTTTCCGAAAATAATTTTGAACGAAAGTAATATGCTGATTAAAGTATTCCCGATTATGCGGGGGCGGATCTATAATTTTTGATGAAGCAGAATTATCGAACCGTCCTTTACCGGTGATGTTAATACTATCGAGTTGAAATTGAACCATTACAGCAAGCATGCGAATGTTGCGGATACCCGCGGAGTTCATTCTTTCGGATGTGTGATAGTTAGCCGCGAACGGCTCCGGTGAAAGGTTTAGTGGATGAGTCAACACAACCCGCTGGGTAAGGGCTGTCGATGTTAATCCACAGATAAGAATCAATATATGAAGAAATCTTCCGGTTAAAGTATGCACGCTGCCCACAACATTATGGTGAGGATAATGAAAGAAAAATACAAGACTTCCAAATATTTAAAATATGGTTGTATGTTAATAAATTAATTCCCGACTCTTTTTTGAAAGCCAATAGGATTGAAGTTCGCCGAAAAAATTATCGCACCAAAGAGACGAAAATCATTGAAAGCCCCCTACCGATTATTCCGGCGTCACTTCACCCCAGGAAATCAAGAGAGTAAAACGGAGAGTTTCCGCGAGGGGGGAATTTTCTTCGATCGCTGATAAGTAGCTGAAATCGAAACCATAGACGTCGTATCTGATACCGGCGCCAAACGTCATAAATTTTCTGTTTCCGGTATTTGGATTCTCATAAAAATAACCGAATCGCAGGGCAATGAGTTTGGGATAACCATACCAGTATTCCACGCCGCCGCTAATGGTGATTTTTTGTAATGCCCGATCACCCCATGCGGTAATTAATGCTTTCGGTAAACCATCAACCGACGGTTGTTGGATAACATTCACAACATATTTATCAGTCGCGGGATTGAATGTCGAATCGGCGATTTCAGGATAGCGTCGAACGAGCAATCGATTAAAATCAGCTATGAGTGTGATATTATTATACTGGCTAACAACAGGTGAATAAGCAAATCCAAGACCGAGGTTGGTCGGGATAGGATCCGCTTGTGCGGCGTCGATATAAGTAATTTTTGGACCTATGTTTGAAAGATTCACTCCAATATTTAAGTCGGGTCTCGCTTTCCATAAAGTCGAGATATCGAAACTTGCGGTAGAACCAATGCCCTCACGCCCCTGATTCTGAACATCGAATGGCGCCAGGACACTACGAATATAACGGATATTCAAACCCAGACCCAGCGAAGGAGATAATTCCGCCGAATATCCGCCTGTGACTGCAAACTCATATCCTTTGAAGGTTGCCAAAGGGGTTGGATCTTTGTCAGTTACTGTAAATTCACCCAGGTTGAGATACGTGATACTTCCAGAAATCGTCCCACCCCATTCGGGCATATAATTACGGTATGCCAGGTAATCATAAAATAAATCCGCCTGTTGAAATTGTGGCAACCAGTTTGAATGAGTTAAACTCACTTCTTGTCCTCGTTGAAACGCCAATCCCGCCGGGTTCCAGTGCGCAGCGGATGCATCGTCCGCAAGTCCGATACCACCTTCCCCCATACCATCGGCTCTTGCATTGGGAGCAATTTGTAAAAACGGCACAGCCGCTTCACCTTGCGCAAACAATGGGCTCGGTATAAATAGCATGGCACCGGCCATTCCGAATAATACGAGCAGCACTGCTTTATTAATGCGCTTTAAAACCATAACTTTGTTCCTTCAAAAAAAGATGAAATTGATAAATTTAAGCTATATTCAAAAAATCGGGGAATTATAATGTATCTTCTTTCAAATAGAGAAGCAACTTCTCCTGCCATTAAAAACATGATCTTAATGTAAAACGCTTATTTTGCCATATGCCTCGCTGGCGAAGCGTTCATCTTCCGTTTTCGCGATTATTTTGTAGAGATAAATCCCATTAGCTATCCGGCTTCCATCCTGATCTCTACCATCCCAGCTTACCTGCACGACCCGGTTGTGAGCTGCGAGATTATCTGCATTAATCGAGCGAATCAATCTCCCGGCAACAGTATAAATTTTCACGTCCGCTTTCACCTTTCCAATCTGGTTGTGTTCAAAAGTGAAAATGGTGGAGGACGAAAATGGATTAGGATAATTGAATACATTTGTTAATTGCAATCCAACGGCGGTCACTACATCGAAAACCGCTTCGCCAATCGATGGGTTATTATATGTATCCCAAGCTCGAAGACGGAGGCGGTGGGTGCCGGTTGGCAACGCTCCAAGGGTGTATTCGATCGTCCCTTTCTGATAATTATCCGGAGCGCTTTGGTATGAATTCGTAAGATCAATGCTTTGGGATGCTCCATCAAGCCAGGCTTCAAGACGATGGCCGACGCTGGCACCCGACGTATTGATACCATGATCGTCTTCCAAATCGACCAAAAGAAGCGGATCGGCGCCCACAACATCACCGGAATGGAACGACCGCGAATCAATATAGATATTTATGGACGGTCCTTTTGTATCTGCTACCGCAGTGGAGTCCGTTCCGCCAATCTTCACATTCTGTGTGAAACCGGCTCCATCAATAGTTGAATTCCAGAAATAAACACCTATCTTACCGTTCGCGTTCGAATATGAAATGTCTTTCGGAACGATGAAATTTGAATGCATCTTTCCATTAGAGACCGTAGCCTCTCCTCTGAAAAGAACATCACCCGCCAACGAGATTGGTTCATAAATTTTATCCCCCAAATTATCACTGACGTCTTCAATTTGAACCGTCTTATCGGCGTCAAATACTTCGGTGAGCGCTTTCCCGTTGAATGATGGATTAGGCGCATTGGTTGAATCGAGCACGGACACGTTTACAGAAGCAGGGCTGAGCGCCTGCAGTTGAACGACGGTAGTTCCCGGTTTATGATCGACCGAATCAATAGAACCATTTAACTTCGGATAACCGATCTGCAGCGCAGGGTCCCCCAGCAAGAAATATTTTCTGTCGTTATCATCGTTAAGCGTTTTTTTGGTACGGTAAACGACGGAGCCGATTCTCCTGGGATATCTTCCCGTGCTATCTACCGTAAATAAATTTTCAACGAGTGCGAGGTTCAGGTAATGATTACTATCTTCAAAAACGGCGCGTGTTGCGGAAAACACTCCTATGGCTCCCGCATCGGGTATGGCTGCAAGAACCTCTCCTCCGCTTGGATTATCAATACCGTCGAAGAGGGAAAAGTTGCAGGTAGCGGCGATTAGGAAAAAGTATTTTCCTTTGTTATGTAATAGAGGAAAATCTGTTTCACGGACAAATACTTCCTCATGGGTCCAAAGCCGCGGATTTCCATGACCGGTAAAATTTAAAATGAGAGCTCCATCATTAATATTATTTACAATTGCTGTATTGACGTCGGGTTTCCGTCTTCCGCTTGCCGTATAGACAGTCGGATATTGCGCAAGGTAAATTTTATCTTTTTTAAATAATGCGGGTATTTGGGCTGCTACTCCTTCAGCGTCGTTTACATGATTAAATCCATCAAACACTCCTGGAGCGGACGGGCTGTCATCGGCAACAAAAGTAATTCGGGTTTTCCATGCATCAACGACCGAATTTGATTCATAATCAATAATCTTGCTGACCATGGTATTTGCCCCTGCGAGCGATTGCGACGTCAGTCGTCCGATCCCAACATTTACTATTCCCCCCGAATAAAATATACCATAATCGTCGTCGCTGGCGTAGGAATCCAGCGGACTAAATGATTCCGGGGTTTCCCATGCCGGAATCCAATTGGGGCTTGTAGAAATAATTCCTTTATAATCGAAGTTCCCGTCGCCGAAAAGAAGTACATACTTCAAAGCTCCTCCGCTATTCTCATACATATATCTGAGATAATCCCGGATCGCTTCCGGCGAGGGTAATCCACCGCCAAATTCATTATAAATCGTATCAACTTCTACAACAAGAGTTTTTAAATATGAGTTGCCGGGTAGTTCGCGATAATTTTTCAACCTGTCGGCAGCAGGTCGAAAATCCGAGTGAGTTACGATGATATAGGAAATATCTCCTGCCGCGCCATGGAGGTTTTGATTATTCATTCTTTGCATGGTTCCAGGCGTTTTATAGCCGTTCGGTCCGACGACAAATAGTTTACGGACATTTTTTATCGAAAACTGTAAATCAATCACCGTGTTGTTCGAACCATCAATAGCAGCGGGGACGATAGAAACATTCTGAAAGTTCGTTACGTCGTACACTATAGTGTGACTATTTGTAAATCCACCGATTTTATATTCCAATATCCCGGAACTCACGGGCGTGGAAAATGCGAAAATATCGTTATCAGCAATTAGTTTTCTCTGATAAAATATTTCGTACCAATCGAGATATCCCGTCCCGGAATTTCCAGAATTGGATGAATAAAGGATACGGAGAGAGCTCTGATCGTCGGTGAACGACGGGGTGAGTGAATCGATCATATCAGATTCGTTTAATTGTATATCATAATCACCCGAACCGATAGGATAAATCGTAGACCCGCCTACGGGTACCTCATGGTCATACAATGTAAAATTAGAGTAACTAAAGTCCTGCGCCCCCCAGCGAACATGATACAATATCTTTTGAGTGTGATCTAACGCGGGCAAAGGATGCACGTAAGAGACTGAATTACCGATACTTAAAGATTGACCCAACCACTCCATCCCGGAATTTAAAATATTAACCATTTCGTCTTCTCTGAAAATTTTTGCAGTTACCGTCGTTGGTTGCGGGTAAACTGCCACCGGCAGTGGATTGTTCACGACCATCTGTTTTGATGATCCGCCCCCGCCCTGTTCAACTTTTAGCCAGTAATAATTTGTCTCTGTGAAATGATTAATATAATGCGAAAATCTGTGGGTAACCGAGTCATAATTCCACCCACGCGTGCCGTTACCATAAAAAATAATATAATCGGCGGGATCCAACGCGTGCTGACGCTGCGTATCGAACACCTGGACGGCATTCTCTACGAGGTCATCGGTAGTATCCAGCGAAGGATCTGCTGGAAGCTCAAATCCGCCATTATTATAAATTTTTATTGCAGCCGGATCGGTGTTGGGAGGAATACCAGCGTCTAAAAGCATCTGTCCGGTGATTTTATAGATTCCCTCTTCGGTAATCGGGAACCGATAAAGGATACCTGTCGCTAATACACTATTTTTTGAGGAGATTTTCCCGACCATTTTTCCAGGTCGTTGAATTGTCGAAAACTGGTCGTCATTAAGCGCAACTCCACCCAGCATTTCATCCGGGACAGAATGTACTGCAGATGCCGGACCAAAGTTTATCCTGCATACGATCAGATTATATTTTCTTAGGGATCTGGTATTTGGATTAAATTGTAACGGGGAGATTCGGAGTGATCCGAGAAAGGCGCCACGGGTTTCACCGATCCCGGAAAGTCTGGCAATATTCACCGGAAGATACCCTGTCGAATTTACTGATCGGGGATGTTCCGGGTAAAACGATTCTAATCCAAAATCTCCTTTATGGTAATTAGGAAATGGCGCTAAATCGACGCTGGGAAAATCCTCATACGCCGTCTTTATAATGTCAACAGAATTGGCGTCCTTACCAGGGAACCGGATTGTAAATAATCTTTCAAAAATCTCCGGCGTACCTGGTACGGATTTCGGTGGAACCCTATATCCATCGAACTTATATGAGGAATAGCGTTTACCATTAATCATGGTTTGGATGGGTGGCTGATACACCGGCGTGTATTCGATCAGCACACCCGATTTATCACTCTGCAAAACCCGAACATCGGCTGACACAGCAATATCATTCCAATAACTTAGCACGATAAAGAGCAGAACAGCGGTTGCTGATTTTTGAATAGGATTTATTTTATTAATTGAGTTCAATAATATTTTCTTAAAATAAAAAACCGAATGCGAGAGAATACCCCTGACATTCGGTTTCATCATTCCGGCATAGCCACTATTGTAATGTCAAAGGTTTAGAACATTAATTTTTTCAGCGAATTCGCGGAAAAATTTGTGACACGATCTCTCACAAAAAGTAAATACTAACCTTTAACAATACGTCTATATGGAAGCCCAGAATGATACAATTTTTTATAAATATAGAGAAGATTCCAATGATTGTCAAGCAATCATACGGTTTTTTTAAAATTCTCTCCGGCAATACTTTTATTAATATTCGGCTAAAGACTGCGTAAGTTATTAAAAAACAAATACTTACCACGCATTTTCAGCCGGAAGTTCAAACTATTATAGTTGATTTTGTGATGTAAAATTCGTACCTTATTTATAATATTATCTAAAATTCTATACTTTTCGAGAAATTATGAATAAACCCATCGATGTTCTCTTTGTCGCCAGCGAGGCAGAACCATTCGTTAAAACCGGCAGTCTATCCGATCTTGCGGGGAATTTGCCTAAAATGGTGAAAACAATGGGTCATGAGATTCGTGTCATGTTGCCAGGTTATAGTTTTATTAATGAGCGGCGCTTCCATTTGCATAATTTGCTCAGAATGAAAGATATTGCCGTTCCAGTGGGAGATAAATCAGAACGGGCATATATCAAATCGTCCTATCTTAATTGTGAAAACAAAAAAGTGCAAGTCTATTTCCTCAGCAATGACCATTATTTTAACCGGGAAGGTTTGTACGCCGATCCGGCGTCAAAACAATATTTCTCCGACAACGACGAACGTTTCATCTTTTTTTGCCGGGGTGTGCTTGAAACATTAAAGCGGCTTGGATGGCAACCAAAGATCATTCATTGTAACGATTGGCAATGCGGGTTAATTCCCGTATATTTAAAAACAATTTATAAGGATGATCCTTATTTTAAAAATATTAAAACGGTTTTTACGGCATATAGTCTGGCTTCACACGGGATATTTCCAAAAAGTTCATATGAAAAATCAGGTCTCCCTTCAGGCATTTTCGACGATAATAACGGGCAGACGGGGAAATTAAATTTTCTTGAAGCCGGCATGAATTACGCAGACGTCAGCACAACCTTTGGACTGAAGGCGGATAAAAAACTTGGCACGACTCCAGCGGGAAACCATCTTGATCCTTTTGGAAAAATCAAGAAAAAAATAATCTCCCTCACATCGTCCCCACAGGAGGGCAAGAAAACCGATCAGATAGCGGAGAAATTTGTCTCTATTTACCGTGACCTCGCGAAGAGTTAATAATGCATATAGGGCTCTTCCTTGATAGAGACGGAACGATCAACGAAGAAGTTGAGTACCTTTCTTCTTCACATCAGGTTCGATTAATTCCGCGTGCCGCCGAGGCGATACACGAGGCAAACAAGCTCGGTTTCAAAGTGATAGGCATCTCAAACCAATCGGGCGTAGCTCGCGGAATGTTCACCGAAGACGACGTGAAGATCGTGAATACGACGCTACGCACTTTGCTTGAAAAAGAAAACGCCCACCTTGACGCAATGTACTATTGCCCGCATTATCCAAAGGGTGAGCGTTCCCCCTATAATATTGAATGTGAATGCCGGAAACCGAAAATCGGGATGTTACTGCGAGCACAAAAAGAATTCCAGCTCGATCTAACCAGATCCTTTGTCATTGGCGATAAAATTTCCGATATACAAACGGGCAATAATGCCGGAGCCGTTTCAATCTTGGTGCTCACCGGTTACGGAAAAAATCAGGTTAATCTTCTCACCGGGCTCAACGGACATGCAGAATATATAGCAACCGATCTTATGGATGCTCTCAATCATATTAAACAACTGCTTTCTTCTACCTTGCTCTCAAGATCTAAATGATCCAATTCTCGTCGCGATATTTTCGCCTGTCTTTTTTTTGTTCCGCCATCGTTATACTCTTCTTAGCGGGATGTTCTGACGATCCTCCAAATTCTGTCGGGGCAGGAATTCTCCCCCAAAAAGATGGATTGACGATAATTCCCCTCGACACCATCGCGACGGGGAGCGAATCATATCTACAGCGGATCAGCGGCTCTTCAACATTGTTAATGTTTGGGAAATATCAGGATAATGAAGCCCTGGCGCTCATGTTATTCAATCTTGACTCAACGAGGTACACGCGAGCTCAGATTCTTTCAGCGACGGTGAGTTTCCAAATTTCGTACAGATACAAGGATTCCATCGGCACTGTAGGGCTCCAGCTTCATAATGTGAGAAGGACGTGGACGGAGGGTACGTTCACGTGGGATTCACTTTTCACCAATGGGACTGTTACCCCCGGCAGTTATAGCGATACCGTCCTCGTCGATTCGACGGTGCAAATTCCTGCCGGTGATTCCACTTTGACGATCAACTTAAATCCCAACGTAGTCCCTCCCTGGATCAGCGCCGCACAAGCGTCCCTTATATTGATCCCGGACAGCGCCACAACAACGATGATTCTGGGTTTTTCGAGCATCAATTCTTCGGTGAATTTGAAACCGAAACTAACAATCGTTTATCGCGATACAATCGATTCCACTCATGTCGATTCGATTTTCACAACACAAAAAGTGTTCATAGCTAACGGTGTTCTTCCAACGGTGAACCATCATTTCTTTACACAGGGTTCGATTGTGGAAAGGGGCCTTTTAAGATTTGATGTTTCCGGTATTCCGAAAAATGCCGGGATCACCGAAGCAAATTTACAATTAACCCTTGACACAGTGCTATCGAAACGCGGGTACTCAACAGATAATTCTATCCTGGCACAGATGGCAATTGACGATTCGGCGAGACCGGACATGGGAGGGTTATACGGATTGGGAACATTCCAAAATTCAACGCTCATCACGTTTCCAATTACTCAAATTGTTCAACAATGGGTAACTAAAAATACTAACCATGGCATCGTTATCCATGTTAATCAGGAATATCTGAACTTTGATCGTTACGCGTTTTATGATACCGGCGCCCTATCTTTGCTGCGACCTAAATTATTTATTAAATATACTGCTGTACATTAAGATGATCCGCTTACACACACAACGCCAAATAGTCCTCTTTATCACGCTCTTTTTCATAGTTGGATTACTCCATGTTTTCGGTCAACCAACGGGCTCCCCGTACACACGGTATGGTATCGGCGATATTAATTATTTTCCAAATAGTAGCGCGCTTGGAATGGGCGGCGCGGGAGTCGCCGGCTCAGCAATCAATTCTGTCGATTTGATGAACCCCGCATTATGGACTCGGATTGCGGTTACCCGGTTATCCATAGGAGCGAGTTTTCGCGGACTAACCACAACCGATGCATCGGGCTCTGCGAGATATGGTAATTTGAATTTTAACGATGCAATGCTTGCTATTCCCCTCTCAGCGCCAAACGGCGTGGTAATAGCGTTTGGGTTGTCCCAGTATAGCACTATCGGCTATACAATCCAACAGGAAAATAATCAAACCGGTTACGATTATACCCTCGTGAATCATGGCGAAGGCGGCGTGTCGCAGGCGCATTTCGGAGTTTCCGTCAATGCTGGATCTGATTTACATGTCGGAGCGAAATACAATTACTATTTCGGGACCATTCAACATAATATTTCCCAAAATTTATCAAACTCACTCTATTCAAATTATTCTGTCGAACGGCTCTTGCAGTTAAAAGGAAGCGGCGCTACGATCGGCGCGGTATATTCAGGACTGACAAATCTTCTCCATCTCGAATCATCGAAATTAAATATTGGCGCCACTTTTACGATGACTTCGTATTTAAAAGCGGATCTTGAAAATTATGCCTCCTCTTCAAACGGAAGCAATACTACCTTCGATACGAGTCAGATCTCCGAGCCAAAGCTGAAGCTTCCCTTCATGTTCACCACCGGCTTATCGTATTTGACCGATCATTTTATCGTGGCGACGGATATTGCAATCCAAAATTGGAATGATCCTTCAGTCGTCGGGGTATTGATCCCAACATTGCGTAACACGTATCGGTGGAGTTTCGGCGGCGAGTTCACTCCAAAACGAGAACAATCATCTCCGTATTTCCAGCGTGTCGCATATAGACTCGGCACATTTTATCATGCGACATATTATGTGATTAACGATCAACCTGTAAATGAGTTAGGATTTACGGGCGGTATGAGCATGCCTCTTCAGGGCGATTCACGTCTGATTATTGCCGGGGAATACGGAACGAGAGGTGCAACCGATTACGGGTTACAAAAAGAAAGATTTTTTCGTCTAACACTCAGTTTCAACGTGAGCGAGCTGTGGTTCGTTCGCCCGCCGGAAGAATAAGAAGGATAGTTCACATGATCGCATTAGGAGCAGACCACGCAGGATTTGAATTCAAGGAAAAAATTAAAGTTTTACTGAAATCGATGGGGGTTGAATTCAAAGATTATGGCGCTTTTTCAGCAGAGTCAACTGATTATCCAGATTACGCTCATGCGGTTGCGCAAGCAGTGAGTGAAGGCGCTGCGGAAAAAGGCATTCTCGTTTGCGGGAGTGGAGTCGGCATGGCGATCACCGCGGATAAACACAACGGTGTACGAGCCGCAACTGTTGAATCGCTCGAAGCTGCCCGACTCTGCCGGCAGCACAATGATGCGAACGTTCTCTCACTCGGTGCAAGGTTAACTCCATGGGAACGCGCCTCTGAAATTATCAACATATTCCTCAACACACCATTTGAAGGCGGCAGACATCAACGCCGTATCGATAAAATCCATACATTGACAAATCTTTAATCTAAAATTTTTATGAGCAATCTCCACCAACGAGACCCAAAAATTTTTAATGCTATCGACGACGAGCGACGGCGCCAAAACACAAAACTTGAATTGATCGCTTCAGAAAATTTTGTAAGCCCTGCGGTTCTGGAAGCAATGGGCTCTGTCATGACAAATAAATATGCCGAAGGGTATCCCGGAAAACGGTACTACGGCGGATGTGAATTCGTCGACGTCGCCGAGAACCTTGCGCGGGATCGCGCCAAATTACTCTTTGGGGCTCAATACGCAAACGTGCAGCCCCATTCGGGTTCACAGGCGAACATGGCAGTCTACTTTAGTTTCCTAAAACCGGGCGATAAAGTGATGGGAATGAACCTTGCGCACGGCGGACATCTCACCCATGGTTCACCCGTAAATTTCTCCGGGCAATTGTATAATTTTATTGCCTACGGCGTGAAGAAAGAAACCGGCTACATCGATTATGACGAAGCGGAGGCAATAGCTCTCAGGGAAAAACCGAAAATGATCACCGTTGGCGCAAGCGCCTATTCGCGCAACATCGACTATAAAGCGTTCCGCCAGATTGCAGATAAAGCTGGGGCATTCCTCTTTGCAGACATTGCTCATCCCGCAGGATTGATTGCAAAAAAACTACTGAACGATCCTCTTCCGTATTGCCATGTTGTCACCTCGACAACACATAAAACATTACGCGGACCTCGCGGCGGATTAATCCTGCTCGGAACCGATTTCGAGAATCCATTTGGATTGAAAGCGCCTAAATCGGGTAGAACAAAGATGATGTCCGAACTGATCGATTCGATGGTCATCCCGGGCATTCAGGGGGGTCCCCTCATGCACGTCATTGCAGCGAAAGCCGTCGGTTTTCTTGAAAATCTGGAGACTGATTTTGAAGTGTATGCCAGGCAGGTTATTAAAAACGCACAGGCGCTGGCTCAAACACTGACCCATCTCGGCTATAATATCATCTCCGGAGGAACAGATAATCACCTCATGCTCATCGATTTGAGAAATAAAAATCTGACAGGCAAAGACGCTCAGGAAGCGCTTGATCCCGCAGGAATAACTGTAAATAAAAACGGCGTTCCATTCGACGATAAGAGCCCGCTCATCACCAGCGGAATCCGGATTGGCACTGCTGCGCTTACCACGCGAGGCATGAAAGAACCGGAAATGGAAACAGTTGGCGAGTTCATTAACGAGGTTCTTAACAATGTCGGCAACGATAAGATAACGAAGACAGTTGAAGAAAAGGTGAAATTGCTGTGCAAGAGGTATCCGTTATATCAAGAACAATGAATGACCTCACGAAGAAGTAAAGTACGTAGACCATTTAATTCCACTCCCGGAATCCTAAACCTTGAGCACCGACACCACAGAGCCGCGCGATAAGGAAGAAGCCGGCGAAGAACCGGAAATGTCTTTCTTCGATCACCTTGAAGAACTCCGAATGCGCATCATCAAAGCGCTCCTCGGGATAGTTGCAGCGGTAATTGTATGCGGTTATTACTCTGATTGGATAGTCAACAAGATCGTCTTGCGTCCCAGCTTGTTGACCAATCCTCCACTGCATCTTATTAACACCGTACCGTACGGACAAATCACCTTCTATATGATGGTAGTTATTGTCGCGGCGTTAATAATATGCTCTCCATTGATCCTCTGGCAATTATGGAAATTTGTTCAGCCGGGTTTATTGCCCCGCGAACGGAAGTACATATCCAGCATCGTGTTTTATACAACGCTGTGTTTTTTATCGGGCGTAGCGTTTGCGTATTTTCTAATGCTTCCCTATATGCTCCAATTTTTTGCGAACTTCGGAACGTCGGGTATCCAGAACTGGATTACGATCGATGAATATATGAGTTTTGTATTGCAACTTGTCCTTCTCTCGGGTTTGATCTTTGAATTGCCCATGGTTTCATATTTTCTGGCTCGACTCGGCCTTGTGACTCCGGCGTTCATGAAACATTACCGGCGTCATTCCATCGTCGTCATCCTCTTTATCGCTGCAGTGGTAACCCCGACAACCGACCCGATCACCATGAGTGTTTTTTCCATTCCAATGTTTATTTTATATGAGATAAGCATCTGGGTAGCCACTATCGCCCAGCGAAAGCGGGAAACTGTTGCCGAATAATTTTACTTGCCTTCATGAGAAAAGATCTCGAAGAATGAGTATAGGTTCAAAATTTTGATAATGTCCGGACGGTGCCTAACCACTAAAGTATGCTGAAAATATATTGATCAATTATTTTATTCCATGAATTTAGAACCCATCATCCAGCCAATTACGGGAGAGCTCGAAATATTTAACGAACATTTTCGCAAAGCAATGAAATCAAAAATTGCATTTGTTGATCTCATTGCGGGATATATTGTAAAACAAAAAGGGAAGAAAATCCGACCGGCTTTGGTTTTACTCACTGCGAAAGCTTGCGGATCGGTTAATGAAAGCTCCTACCGGGGCGCGTCATTGGTGGAAATACTCCATACTGCAACGCTCATCCATGACGATGTGGTTGACGACGCCGATACCCGCCGGGGCATTGCCTCTATCAACGCTGTCTGGAAAAATAAAATTGCCGTCCTCATGGGTGATTATCTTCTTGCAAAGGGGCTTCTCCTCTCGCTTGATAACGATGAGTTTGTGTTCCTCAAAATTATCTCCGATTCTGTCAGACGAATGAGCGAGGCAGAAATATTACAGATAGCGAAAAGCCGGCAGCTCGATATCGACGAAAAAACATACTTCAGGATTATTTCCGATAAAACTGCGTCCTTGCTTTCTACATGCTGCCAAATTGGAGCCGCAAGTGTCACAAAAGACCAAAGAGTTATCGAAGGTATGAAAGAGTATGGCGAAAATTTAGGCATGGTCTTTCAGATTCGCGATGATCTCCTTGATTACGTGGGACGTAAAAGCATAACGGGGAAGCCGACCGGGCTTGATATGAAAGAGAAAAAGCTCACGCTTCCGCTAATTCATTCGCTCTCGAAAGCGCCGCGCAACCAGGCAAAACAAATGCTCCGGGCTATAAAAAATGGCGCAAACCGGAAAGAATTGGTTGAGCTTGTTGATTTTGCTCATGAGTACGGCGGCATCGATTACGCACGGATGAAAGCCCAGGAGTTTTCCTCGCGGGCGCTCGACGCATTAGAACCCTTCGAACATTCACCCGCTAAAGATTCCCTTACAAAATTCGTGAGCTATGTTCTGGAGAGAAGCAAATAAATGATAGAAAAAGAAACGGGGATTCAAAGTGAAACCCCGTTTCTTTTTAATGAACCGAATATCGTCGGTTTACTTCAGGGTTTCTTCTTTTCCACGCCAGGTGAGAACCGGACAGGGGGCTCTGCGAACAACTTTTTCTGCAGTCGAACCAAATAAGATGTGTTCCATTTCGGTATGACCGCGTGTCGCGATGACGATAAGGTCAATACTTTCCTGAATAGCAACTTCAATGATTTCGTGATATGGTTTTCCAATCCTCACTATTGCTCTCGCAATTGCCTGACCACCAACTTTTGTGTCAATCAGTCTTTGCAGTTCCCTCATTCCTTTCGACCACAGTTCATTCTCCAGCGACGTCATCCCAATATGGCCAAATCCAAAATCATGAGGATAGACCGTCGGTTCGACAACATAGAGGAGAATTAACTCAGCGTTGAATTGCCTGGCGATTGTTACAGCGTATTCGAGCGCATTTTTTGAATGCGTCGAAAAATCGATAGGCATCAGCACTTTACGGAGAATAATATCCGGTGATTTTGAGTCGTTTGTTATTGTATTTTCCCCTTCAGCGGCCATCAGGCGCCTGTCGGATTAAACCCTAATCGTTGACGATAAACTTCAGCCACTTTTTTGTATCGTTCCCGTTCTGAACAATATCGAAAAAGCGTTTTTGGATTTCTTTCGTGATGGGACCCGGTTTTCCATTACCGACCGGAAATCGGTCGACAGAAGCAATCGGGGTAATTTCTGCCGCCGTACCGGTGAACCAAATCTCATCAGCGATAGTTAACATTTCACGGGCGACGGGAGCTTCAATGACATTATATCCGGATTCCCGAAGAAGCGTAATGACAGATGACCGGGTAACTCCCGGCAGGATTGACGATGTGAGAGGAGGAGTGTGAACATCGTTATTCTTCACAATAAATATATTTTCGCCGCTTCCCTCGCTCACATAACCGAATACATCCAATGCAATTCCTTCACTAAAACCATTTTTAACCGCTTCGCTTTTAATGAGCTGGGAATTAAGATAATTTCCGCCTGATTTTGCGAAGGTGGGGGTTGTATTAGGCGCAGGTCTGGACCATGAAGACACACAAACATCGATGCCGCGTTCGAGCGCTTCGGGACCTAAATATTTTCCCCACTCCCAAACAGCGATAGCAACATCGACCGGGTTGTTCAACGGATTAACTCCGACATCGCCATAACCGCGGTACACCACAGGACGGATATAACACGCCTTCATTTTATTGGCGTGAATCGTTGTGATGATTGCCTTCTCAAGCTCTTCCTTAGAAAAAGGAATATCCGCGTGATAAATTTTTGTGGAATCGTACAATCGCTCCAAATGTTTGTCAAGACGGAAAATTGCCGATCCTTTCTTGGTATCATAGCACCGAATACCTTCAAACCAGCTTGAGCCATAGTGAACGACATGCGACAGGATGTGAATATTCGCATCCGCCCAATTTACCAATTTACCATTCATCCAAATTTTATCGACAGCTTTAACAGCCATAGTGTGTTCCTTTCAAGTTATTGATTTCTCGTAGATACGATAGGTTTTCCATCGCTTACCATGCATCAGCTCGGCGCCGCGGTTCATCATGACGTTATCCTCAAGCACCCAACTCGCTTCACCCTCGTAGTATCCAAGGTCGATACCTCTCCGTGCTGTTTCATAGAACAACACGCCGCCGGCGCCGGTTCGCTGAAATTCTTTGACAACTCCCAGAACCATAATGCGAGCTCTATGGATTTTTTTCTTAAATAACATCATATACATCAAACCTGTGAGAAGATGTCCGTTTTTGTTGTGCTTCAAGGCGATGTTCAAATCGGGAAGCGACAACGAAAAACCAATTGGTTCTCCCTTAAATTCGACGATGATAACGAATTCTGGAATGACAACAGGTTTCAAATCTTTTGCAAGAGCATCAAACTCTTCGTCAGTCATAGGAACTGCGCCCCAATTATACTGCCAAGCGCGATTGTAAAGATCTTTGATGCGTTTAACTTCGCCGTCGAAATCATCCATATTCAACGTGCGAAAAGTAAGTCCTTCGCGTTGCTTGATAATTTCAGACATGCGCACCAATTTTGGGTCGAAGACACTTTCTTGGACAACCTGGTACGCATAAAGATCTTTTGCCTTTTTAAAGCCCGCGGCTTCGATCAGTTTAGCATAATAGGGAGGATTATACGACATCAAAAGCACCGGAGGAAACTCGAATCCTTCAATGAGCAAGCCGTATTCGTCATTTACCGAGGGACTCGCGGGTCCGCGAACGGCGCTAACTCCTTTTTTCTTCATCCACTCGATCGCTGTTTTAAAGAGTTCATCAGCAACTGATTGATCGTTAATAGATTCAAAGAAGCCAAAAAAACCGATGATTTCTTTATGCTCTTTGTTATGATTATGATTGATGATCGCGCCAATTCTCCCGACAATCTTTCCATCACGAAATGCAAGATAAAATTCCGCGTCTGCGTGTTTATAGAAGGGATTTTTATCGCGATCCATGAGTTTCCTTCTATCCATAAGCAACGGCGGAACCCAGTTGGGATATTCTTTGTAGATATCCCACTGGAATTTTATAAAATCTTTTGTGTCTTTTTTACTGGATATTGGCCGGACAGTAAGAGAACTCATATGTTTGGTTTACCCGTTATGGAGGTTGTTAAAACCGACCGTGCTTCGTGAGGGGTTTAATTTTTTAAATAGGAAATATAGATAAATCAACGCGATTTTCTACGATCAGGATATAACGCCAAGATTTTTTCCGACCTGACCAAAAATTTCAAGGATACGATCCAGATGCTTATCTTCATGGGTTGCCATGTAACTTGTTCTCAGCATCTGCATGCCTGGAGGAACTCCCGGGCTGATAAACGCATTTACGAACACACCGTTTGCAAACAACATCTTCCAGAATTGGAATGCAAGCATATCATCGCCGACGACTACCGGCACCACGGCGGTTTGACCATCGATAACGTTAAATCCTTGTTTTTTAAACCCGTTCCGCATCTTAGAGGCATTTTTTATCAGGTTCTCGATGCGCCAGGGCTCTGCTTCCACGATATCGAGGGCAGCCAATGCCGCTGCCACCGAAGCAGGAGTGGGACTAGCGCTAAAAATTAATGCAGGTGAGTGATGTTTTAGATAATTTATGACTCGTTCCGTACCAACAACAAATCCTCCAAGCGAGGCGAAGGTCTTACTGAATGTTCCCATCGTCATATCAACATCATCGCTGAGGTTGTAATGGCTTGCAGTCCCGCGTCCGCCTTTGCCGATAACCCCGATGGCATGCGCATCATCAACAAGGATTCTGGCGTTATACTCCCTGGCGATTGGAACAAGTTGTGGAAGATTCACAATTTCACCTGAAGTGCTGAACACTCCATCCGTAACAATCAATTTTCCTGCGTTGCGGGGAAGGCGAGAAATGACCCGGTCTAAATCAACCATATCGTTATGTTTATACCGGATAATATCCGCGAACAACCCTTTCGCCATCAACGTGCCGGCAACAAGGCTTGCGTGGTTATCTTTATCCGTAACGACATATTCGCCGCGCTGAACGAGCGTTGGGATTATTCCCTGTCCGGTCTGATACCCGGTACTGAACAAGAGACACGCTTCTTTTCCCATATACTTGGCTAAACGCGCTTCCAATTCATAATGTAAATCGAGGGTTCCCGTCAGGTAGCGTGAACCGGAACATCCCGTACCATATTTTTCGACAGCTTGTTCAGCAGCTTTTTTTACTTTCGGGTGAGCGGTAAGACCAAGATAATTATTTGATCCCGCCATAATAACTTTTCGCCCTTCAATTTGAACAACGGGACCTTCATTTTCTTCTATCGCTCGAAAGTAAGGATAGAATCCAGCGGCTTTCACTTCATCAGCACGGGTAAAATCACAGCATTTTTGAAATAAATCGACCGGCTGCTTTAGTTCGCCTGTAACCACGCTTGGTGGATCGACTTCGGGATATTCTGACATATCGCTTAATAATCCTTAATATTATAAACTATAATTGTTGAATCCACCCGAAAAAGTTCTAAATCGTGCGAATTTTTCAATAAATATTGAAAATTGATTCTAAATGGTTTTTTTAATATAATTTATTATGCTGTAAAAAGCAATGAACTTACCCCTCCATTTGGTGGTCTAAAGCACACCAATATCAATTCTTCTCGATTTTGAGAAGAAAATAAATGGGCAGATGACATTTTGAATCTGTGAGAGGTGTGCAATTTTAATAACAACTCAAATAAATGATCATGCGTGTTTTAGTAACTGGTGCAACGGGCTTCATCGGGAGCCATTTGGTCGAAAAGCTGCTTGAACAAGGTTATCAACTACGATGTTCCGTCCGTAAGAGTTCAAATCTACAATGGCTCAAAAATCTACCGATTGAATTTACCTTCTGCGATCTCATCAATAATATAGATATTCACCAATCGGTGAAAGACGTCGATTTTATCTATCATGTAGCCGGACTAACGAAGGCGAGAACAAAGGAAGAATATTTTCGCGGCAATCATATTGCGACAAAAAATCTGTTAATCGCAGCACGAGAGGTGAATCCCGGTCTTAAACGATTCGTCCATATCAGCAGCGGCGCTGCCGTTGGTCCGGGCAGCGCAGATTGTATAGTTACTGAAGATACTCCATTCCACCCAATTACAACGTATGGCATAAGCAAAATGGAAGCGGAGAAAGAATGCCGTAAACTGATGACCGAACTCCCTATCACCATCGTACGACCACCCGCGGTGTATGGACCGCGCGATAAAGACATCTTTGAATTTTTCAATACGATGAACAAGGGGTTGCAACCCATGGTGGGGTTTACCGATAAATTTGTAAGTTTAATTCATATTCACGATCTCGTGAGAGGAACTATTCTCGCGGGTGAACATCCTTCTGCCATTGGGAAAACGTATTTTATTTCAAGCGAGAAATATTACGATTGGAAAGAAGTTGGAAAAGTAACCGCGCGGGTGATGAAGAAGAAAGCATTGCGTCTTCGGATTCCTGAAGCGGGCATTTATCTCATAGCGGCATTCTCTGAAATCGTATCGCTCATCAATCGCAAACCTGCCCTCATCAATTTTGAAAAAGCGCGCGATATGGTTCAGAGTCACTGGACATTCGATATTACACGGGCGAAAACTGAACTTGGATTCAGAGAGGAATACTCTCTTGAAGAGGGAATAAAAAACACAGTGGATTGGTATCGCAACCAGGGTTGGTTGGCATAGGCGGGCTCATCACACACCCGCCGATGATACAGAAATAAATACTTTTCTTTCACCTCTCAAAAGCGGCGGTTAACGACTATCCTGCTAAAGAAACCAGCGTCGAATTTATGCGAGGGGGATTTACATTGCCGAGGGCGTACGTTACCATCTGTTGCATTGCAGCATCAGGAGTGATCTCTTGAATTGAGACCTGGTCCAGCAAACTTTGCATTGAAACAAAGCCGCGTGTGTAGTTCATAGCGATAGGGAGAATACATGAACTTTTATACAAACCGCAACACGGATGGACATTCCCTTCCGTAGCCATAACGGAAATATCGGCGCCATTTTCTTTTTTCAGAACATAATTAATGATATCCTTTCTTATAAAGGGGATATCGCTTGAAATAATAAAAACTTCTTCCGTATCAACATTTATAAGAGCTGAGTGGATAGCACCGAGCGGATCACAGTTTTTTAGAATTTCAGGGTAAATTGGAAGTTTGAGAAATTGGTATTTTTCAGGAAAATCCGAAATAATAATCACTTTCTCGAAAATTTCCTGCAGTGTTTCGGAGATATGCTGAATTAACGGTTTGCCGTCAAATTGCGATAATGATTTTTCATCATTATTGCCCTTTTTATCATTTACCAGTAAGACACCGGTAATATGTCTATATTTCCATGCCATCGTAGTCATCCTTTCATCATAACGACAACATAATATACAATGTAATCGATAACTATCGGCATGATAAATATCACCCAATGCTTTAAATCACATAAAAATGCCCCTATTTTATGAATATGCTGGATTTTTAATCGAATTGATCATTTTTTATCTGCAGGTTTCAAAATGATCACAGGAATATTTAAATTTTTAACCAGCATTTCGAATGCGGGAATATCATCTGTGAGTATTTTATTGTATTTCGTAAGCTGTTTATCCAGTTTTTCGGAAAGTTCGTTAAATACATCATACGATTGTCTGGTCGGTTTTGTATCCGCGCTGGAAACTACGTCTGCAATAACCGCGATCTTATTATTTAACTTGATCGGATAGTTTAAAGCGTCTTCCCCGCTTTTAAGCTTGGTCTGAATAATTTCGTTCTCAATTTTACTTAGCTTATCATTTAAAGATTTAGCCGAATCCTGAATAATCTTTTTCGACGGATTTTTATCAAGGCGGCTTACCAGGTCGTTGGATTGTCTCCTAATATCCCGGATCGTATTGACCGCAAGATGCGCCTCGGAAATTTTATCGCGTATTTTAATAAGAAAATCGAATTGTTCCTTAAAATCTGACGGTGAAGTTTGCACGCGAGGATCCTTTTTAATCACGAACTCCTGCGACATGCTATCTTTGCCGCTTATCAACCGCACCTGATATTTACCGGGGATACCGAGCGGACCCTCCGTTGTTCCACCCCAGAATATCGCTCCTTTCACATCAGTTGCTTTCGGATAATGCATGTCCCAGATAAATCTATTCAATCCGGAATCCGCCGGGAAATATTCGACATCAGTATTGTCACCGTCTTCCTTATCCGGCGATTCATCGGTAACAGACGGCTTGCCGTTAAATTTTTTAATCAATTTTCCATCTTCATCATAAAACGCCAATCTTACGCTATCCTTCTCCCTGGGAGTATGTTTGAAATAATAATAAATAACCGAACCGTTCGGAGGATTTTTCCCGATTGCCAAACCCGGTCGATCGAAAGAAAAACCGAACACACGGTATGTATCACCGGGTTTGTAGAGATAATAATCAGACTTTACGATATCATCATTCATCTGATAGATTGGAGAAAGGTCGTCCAATACCCAGAAAGATCGCCCGTGAGTTGCAACAACGAGAGCTTTATCCCGCGCTTGAATAGCGATATCGTGAATCGGGGTAACGGGTAAATTCATCTGCAGCGGCTGCCAGTTGTCGCCATCATCGAAGGAAACGTACAACCCTCGCTCGGTTCCCGCGTATAATAATCCGGCGCGGTTTGGATCGGCGCGGATTACATGGGTGAATTCGTTCTCCGGAATTCCATTGACAATTTTTTTCCAGCTTTTGCCAAAATCGGTTGTTTTAAAAAGGTATGGTTTGAAATCATCAAGTTTATATCTATTGGCTGCAATATATGCGGCGCCCGCTTCGAACGGTGAAGCATCGATGATACTCATCATCGACCAGGAAGGCAGATCGTGCGGCGTAACATCCGACCAACCGGCGCCATTATCGGTTGTTACATGCACCAACCCGTCGTCCGTTCCTGCCCAGAGAACATCGCTCCGCACTTTGGATTCGGAAAAAGCAAAGATAGTGCCGTAGTATTCGACACTGGTATTATCTTTGGTGATCGGTCCGCCGGCGGCATGAAATTTTGATGTATCATTCCGTGAGATGTCCGGACTAATTTTTTCCCAGCTCATTCCCTCGTTCGAGCTTTTGAACACGACATTTGCCGTTGCATAGAGCACCTTCGGATCATATTTCGATACTACAATCGGGTAGGTCCACTGAAAACGATACTTAGTTCCTTCCGCGCCTGCGCCCATGGGATTATCGGGCCAAACAGAAATATCCTGTTGTTGATCTGTACGGTGATCGTATCGCGTGAGCAGTCCGTCATAGCTTCCCGCATAAACAATCTCGGGATCCTGCCAATCGGGAGTGACGAAACCACTTTCACCCCCTCCGACACCATACCAATCAGATTTACCAATCCCGAATCCCGTTGTACGGCTTGGGATCGCAATCGTGCTGTTATCCTGCTGCGCGCCGTACACCTTAAAAGGAAATTGGCTATCGACTACGACATGATAGAACTGAGCAGTCGGTACGTTTTCTTCAGTCCATTGCTGCCCCCCATTATAGCTCACGGCGGCGCCGCCATCATCGCCGGTGATCATAATTTTAGGATCAACCGTATTGATCCACAGATCATGATTATCTCCGTGAGGAACAGAAACACGTTTGAGCGTTTTACCGCCATCAATGGATTTATAGAATCCAACATTTAACAGATACAAAAGATCGGGATCTTTGGGGTCGGCGAAGATATGTGTATAATACCATGCTCGCTGACGAATTTCATGATCTTCGTTCACCTTCGACCATGTTTTACCGGCGTCCTCGGAACGGAACAAACCGCCTTCCTTCGCCTCAACTAACGCCCAAACTCTTCCGGATTTTGCTCCCGAAGCAGCGATTCCGATGCGTCCTTTAACTCCTTTTGGCAATCCTTTATTATTGGAAATATCAGTCCAGGTATCACCCTCGTCAGTCGATTTCCACAAGCCGCTTCCCGGTCCACCGCTGGAGAACGTCCACGGGTTTCGATACGCTTCCCACAATGCCGCGTAGATGATACGGGGATTCATTGGATCGATTTCAAGATCAACAGCGCCTGTTTTTTCATCTTTGTATAATATTTTTTCCCAGTCCTTACCGCCATTCTTTGAACGATAGACTCCGCGCTCCGGATTCGATCCGAAGACATGACCGAACACCGCTGCATACACTAAATTTTCATTTTTAGGATTGATACGAATTTTACTAATTGTTTGCCCCGATGATAATCCGGAAAATTGCCATGATTTCCCAGCGTCAACAGATTTATAGATACCCTCTCCCGGCATTGCGTTGCCGCGTATACACGATTCACCTGTGCCCGCGTAGATAACATTGGGGTCGGATTCAGCTACAGCAAGAGCGCCAACGATTCCAACCTTTAAAAATCCATCCGAAACATTTATCCACTTGTTACCGCCGTCTTCGGTTTTCCATATTCCCCCGCCTGTCGCCCCAAAGTAAAACGTATTTGGTTGATCACGATGCCCTGTTACAGCGATAGAACGCCCTGCCCGGAATGGACCGATCTCCCGCCATCGCACCTTTCCATAAAACGACGTGTCATATCTCATAGCGGAGTTAGGAGACGTTGCAAATAGCAGTGGTGGGTTACTTATGAGGAACGCAGCGAGGAGTATGAAGAAATTTACTCTTATCATTCCAGGAGTCGTTTTAATATTACACATGGCAAAATCTTTCGATGAGTGAACAAACACCGCTCCCCGCAAGATCGGGAGCATATTGTCATCCCCTATTATGGCGGAAGATAGTTCAGCGAGAATCTTCAGTTTTTAATAAAGAACAAACGCCTTAAAACATAACATTTTTAAAGAGAAAGTGCAAAACACAATTGAAGAAGCTTCTTGTACTACATCAAAACATCACTCTCAATATTAATCTTTCTTAAGAAATCTCCAGAAATTTGCAATTTACTCAAAAAAATAATATCGTTTGGATCATATGGTTTCCGTATTCCAATTCACAGCGAAGTATTTTATATTCCTCACATGGGTATCGATTGTTGTTTTATTTATCGATGGCGCAAATCTCACGGATATCTATTCTGATTCAATTGCGATTCATTTCGATGAATGCACATCGCTCTCCGATAGTGAATCGCCGCAAGATACGAACACAAATTCATCAGGTATAAATTACGATCCGGCTAACCAATCGCTGGATGACAATCACATTATTTTTAAACACATCATCTTTGACCAGGATAGCCCATCGCTGGCTGCCTCACAACTACTCAACCATGAATCATGCGATGTGTTCTCAAACCAAAAATGCGTATGGTATCAGGACCTTAATTTGGGATTCAACCGATATCTGCGTAATCGAACTCTCCTGATTTAACTAATCTCCTTCATTTTTACATTTTAATTCATCAATAAAAGCTCAACAAGTGAAATTCCCGTGTGATTATTATCGTTTGCTAACATTTTAATTCAAATGAACTATAAATGCTTCCGCTTTATCAAATGGAAATCTACGCAAATTACTACTTGATAAATGATTAGACGGTCCTCCCTCATATTTAGCATGATTTTGAGTACCATGATCGGACAAACACATGCGCAGGATTCAACTAATATTAATCCTGCCAAAGCAGCAATCATCCTCGGTGTCATGACAGGGATCGTCACCGCGGTTCATATCTACCAGCGTGAGGCATGGTGGCAGGGTGAACGACAACCTTTCCGTTTCGAAAACGATTGGACTTACGCGTTAAACATTGATAAATGCGGACATATCTATGGCGCTTACACTGAATCGAAACTTGCGCACTCAATTCTTTCATGGACAGGTTTTAGCGAAAAAAGCAGCCTGTTTTATGGGTCCTTAATCGGCTTGAGTTATCAGATGTACGTAGAAGTTGAAGACGGCTATCATAAGGATTACGGTTTTAGTCCGGGAGACGCAATTTCAAATATCATGGGAGCAAGCATCCCCCTCGCACAGAATCAATTTCCTATATTGCAAAATTTTTCTCTAAAATATAGCTATCACCCAAGCGATCAATACCTGAATGATTTGCGCTCTGAAAAATTCCGGACTTTTATTGATGATTATGAAGGAACGATATTTTGGGTAAGTATGGATCCGCATTTTTTGCTCAGCTATAATGCTGCAAAAGCTGTTCCCTCGTGGCTCGGGATTTCGTTTGGACTCGCCGCTCATAATCTTAATGAATTGGGAGGCGGGGATCGATTATATTACCTGACGCTCGATTATAATTTTTCAAAAATTGAGACTCAAAGCAGCATCCTTCACGATTTCTTATGCGCGCTCGATTACTTCCATCTTCCCGCTCCCGGAATCGGATTAGAAGATGGTAAACTTAAATTTGGCATTTTTTATACCTATCATATAAAAACCGAATTATGAGACGGATATCCTTACTTGCCATCACGATTCTATTCACAATGCTTAGCGCAAAATGCTCAACGGAATTCTTCAATTCCGGAGATGGAACCACCATCTCCGATTCAAGCGCGAATAACTATGCAACTTCTCAGGTTCCCGTACCCCGCGGATTTACAACACTTATTGGATATTCTCCATCATTCGCGTCGCTATCTTCGTACATGAACCTCGCAAACACCTTTTACGTGGGCTTTGGGTACAACGTCACTTCCTCGAACATGATCAATATTAAAATTTATACCGGAAATGAAAGAATTGACGATCAAACTGTTTTGCTCAAGCCGGCAAAATTTGCTCTGGGAGGCGGTTCGGTTGAATGGATGCATCGCTTCGGGAATTTCAGCTCGATTCATCCTGTCGCTATCATTGGCTATGAAATAGCCACTATCTTAAATAACCAATCGGGATTCACCGGATCAGGTGAACATGTTGAATTAGGGGGTGAATATTTTGTGCGCGATAATTATTCAGTGACATTGACTGCTGTTTATCGGCGAAGATTCTACGACCAACTAATTTTAGCTGAAGAAAATCAGGGGAATGTTGTTGGTTACCTCGATCAAGCGTTTGGAATCAGCGCTTCATGTTTAATTCATTTTAATCTGACGCCATAGGTACTGATAAAGCCATCGTTCGATATCAACAATTATGTAATTCATCTTTTACTCACTATTGAAAACCTCATCATGATATTGCTCGTGTGACGATATAACGATTCGCCGGCTGGTGAATACGTTCTGTTACCGTATGAATAATTGATTACGCCGGTGGAATGCGCACCTATGTGGCACACATTAAGCGATGGTTATTGGAAATGTCCCATTTATGGAGTGGGAACAATTCACGCGAGCGACCCTTGATGAGAATCCTCAAACATTGATCCATGCAGGGAAGAATCCGGATGTTCCGAATAAAATCCTAACGCTGCCCCAGGCACAACCCGTTGCACAAAGAATATTTGTTTAAACAATTTGTGGATCCGGCGGAACCTACCTCGGCGGATTCATATCCCCAAACTTCCTTATCGTATTAGCATCATTTTTTTCGACGAGGTAAACTCCTTCGTCTCAAGTGAATAATAATATACACCGCTGGCAAGCTTTGATGCGTCAAGAGTGACGCTATATGTCGAAGCGAGCTGCCAATCATTTACCAAGGTCGACACTTCTTGTCCCAGTACATTAAAAATACGCAATCTCACAAATGTTGGCTGAGCGAGATTATACGTTATGATTGTTGAAGGATTAAAAGGATTCGGGTAATTCTGATCAAGCGAAAAACTGGAAGGAATGTCCTTCGTGGCTAACGCCGGTTCTACGCTGAGCATCATCGGGATATTTTCGACGTCTGCCTCCCCGGCGCCTTGTAGAAATCCTCCTGCGATATTTTTTCCTGATTTCGTCTCAACAAGCCGATATCGTATCCCATCCTGATTAATGTTCCAGGTAATGTGAAGGGATGCGGCATTTGACTGGATTTCAATGGGTAATGTCGTACGAATAATTTTCGTCGGGTCAATTAATTCAATCGTTCGTTGTGATCCGAACCGAACATCGAATATACCCGCAGGTGGTTTTGGCGGAAGATCGGACGCTGTGATAGCGCTTGAATTATCGATACCGATACCAAAATATAATATTTGTGAATGCCCATTGTTCCCGGAAATTTCGATGGTATTTAATTTTTCTGTTTGAACTCTTCGACTTGTTATCGGGGAACTTATAGCACCGGGGGACATTTTCAATTCGCCATCCCCACTCACCTTTATCCAATACCCCTCTCCAGCGTTGAGCGTATCCGCTATTCGATAGCCACTGCCACTATATCCAAAAAAATGCGAACTCATGATGCCGCTTGGTGTAGAACTAATCGAAGCGACCGGCACCGGTACTGTCAACGTCCCAATAAGATTCCACCCTGCGTGAACCGAGATCGAATCGTTTATAACACTGTCTCCCATAACCGACATATGCTGAGTGTTACTAAACTTTAGCCAATATCCAGTTCCAAATACCAGAGTATCTTTTTGGATATATCCTTCTGTATAAGCAAATGCTCCTGATGCGGCATAGGGAAAAACGACCGATTTTCTTCCGTCGGGAACTTTCTTTGGAAGCGAAAGAAGATTCCAGCCCGAAAAAATGACGGTTCCTCCGGTGATCAGGTTTCCGAAATTTTTATTTGCGACTGTTTCCGTGTCATGGATGGTAATAGAATAAAATCCAGGTGCAGGTTCGGTTGCGTTGTAGAGTTGCGGAAGCGATTCGCTCACAATATAGGTACCGGGAAATAAACCGCGGAACGTATACGTCCCTGAGGAATCGGTAATTACCGAGTCGAGGTTAGCTTCACGGGCAAGGTACATTTTGATACCTGCGATACCATGTTCGTTCGATTCCTTAACACTGTCGCCATTAATATCATCGTAGGCGATCCCGGAAATCGTTCCGTTTTTAGATTGACCGATCGGGGACAAGAAAATATCCTGATTACCGAGGTGAGTATCTGCCCAAACCATCGCTACCATTCCAAGCGCTCCGTCGATACCGCTATAATCTCCGATACGAACATCAGCGTTATAATTAATCCGCGGATCGAAGTTTTGTGCGGTGAGCCGATAATTTTTAAATGAAACTCCTCCATCACGCGATTGGGCAAAATATGCATCGGCAAGAATATTCGAAGGGTCATTTCTCCGATCCAGAAATACAACGTCAACCCAACCGCTATCGTCCACCGTAACCCACTGATGAAATTGATCCCTGCCGTTTGATAGCGAATCGTTATTCACGCGAACCGCCGGACTCCAAGTTGTACCTCCGTCGGTAGATTTGCTGCATAGAACGTCAACGTCTCCATACGCAAGACTCTGCCAGGTGACATAGATAGTTCCACGCCGTGTGGATGGGGTCTTATCTACTGCCGCAACGGCGTAACCAAAAGACTCTATCCCTCCATTAATGTACATAAAATCAGTCGGCTGATGGCTTAGATCGGATACCACCACATTTGCTCCGAAACTCGCCCCGGCATCTGTTGATTTGGCAAACATGACCTGATTGGGACTGGTGAAATCTGTCCAAACAACATACAATTCGCCATTCGGACCGGTTATAGGCATTGATCCCTGCACATTTGTGCCCACACTGACTTTTACCGGCGATAAAAAACTTGCTCCTCCATCAACAGATGCGACGCACTGTATACCGCCGGTTCCACCGAATTCAGTCCAACTCACATAGGCATTTCCACTGTTTGGACTCTCTTTTCCATCATCGACAGCTAAAATCTCGCGGTCATGGAAACTATAAAGCGTAGTATCAACTGCTACGACCGGGTCCAGCCAACTTGATCCCCCATCCGTTGATTTGCGAAGGCTAAGAGCATTTCTTGAATTACTATTCGGATTGTAATAATCAAGCGTTACAACATAAAAATTACCCGCTGTATCAACTCCCACGGAGGGATCACTATGGCGGTCCATGTACCGAAATGTCGCAAGTTGATCATTCCAGGTTACTCCGCCATCAGATGTTGAGGAGAGCGCAATATTTCTTATCGCGGGACTTGACCCGAGTCTAAAATCTCTAAAAGCGGCGACCATATTTTTTTTGTTTTTACGGTTAATGCGAACCGACGGTTCATTTTGGGGTTGTGTGGTGATGCCAGGATTTACCTGATATACGGAAAACGGCGTTGAAGTAACTGAAAATGGAGGGATGACGCTCCGATCCGGTTTTTCGAGCGCAGGGATATCATTCAATTCAAGAGGTTTTTTGAACAAATCCTTCATTATTTTTTGCTGAGCGGAAATGTTGAACAGAGTTATAAAACTGAGTGTGATTATGATAATACTTCGTTTCAATGGCATATCTCCTGTTTTTAAATTATAAATCACCAAATGCGGACATACGGCAAATACCGCGATCTATTAATATAACAATAACATCCCTATAAGTGCTAAGGTTCAAGGGGTTTTATTTTATGACATTACGAATTGAAATTTTATTTATAATCATTAGAATTACTTAATAAAAAGTGTTGATTCTGTTAGTAAATTTTAATATACTATGGTAAGTGATAAAAATAGCTTATGGATCTCAGAACACCATAAGTTAATGAATAACAAAAAGTTATACCGGATAATCAAGTGGACAGAATAAAGGATAATGAAGCTACCGTCCTCGTTGTCGAGGATAATGCCGTGGATGCTTTGTTTATCCAAAAAGCATTAAAGAATTCTAAAATTGTTGAGGATGTAACGATTGCAATCGATGGCAGAAAAGCGCTCGATTATTTACAAAGAATCGAAGATGCGACGATAAAGACCAGAGAGACTTTACCAAAACTCATTATCCTTGACCTCCGGATGCCGCATATGGATGGTTTTGAATTTCTTCACCATCTCAGATCGTTCCCGAAATTTAAAGTAATCCCGGTCGTAATCTTCAGCGGATCGAGTGACGAGCATGATAAAAAAATGGCGCTCAATCTCGGCGCAGATAGTTTCTATACCAAACCTTTAAGTATCGATTCTTTTATCACAACTATTGAAGAAATTGGAAAATTTTGGCTGCAACCCAATTCAATCGAGGGTTCCAGATAAAACGAATCATAGATCAAATAATTCTTAAAGGAATTGTATACCTTACGAGACCGTTCCTCTTCCCCACCGATTCCGGTGGTACCCTCCTCAGATTGCTTTTCCTCCCATCCTCTCATCCATCCAATTTTATGAATGATATCCCATTTCTTTATAGGGGTTGCAACTCAACAACCATAGGGTAATAAACATACGGCGCGCTGAAATAACGTTTTATTCTACCCCCTTGAGGAATCGATTCGGTTTACACATATCTCCCGAAATTCAATATCAGGGAGTGTATAATGGTGATTAAGTGAATCGCGAAAGTTATTTCCGGCGAAGGAAAAGCAGCATCTGTTTCATGACCGTATAAAATTGACCGTCGTCATACCCATAGATTTTTATCATTGCTCTTACATAATAGGTTTATTATATTATACACTGGCGTTTTCCAGTGAATTAATCTGATAATTATTCGTCAAATGTCGATAGTTGCAAAGACGATTACTCACATAGGATGATTTTATTTTAGAAGTTCAATCTGGATTTTCTCAAATAAGCAGAGACAATGGGCAACAGAACATGATACCGAATAAAACGTTCACCTCCTCCCGCACCCGCTAACTACGCGCTTATGAACAAATCAAATATTGTTTCGGAAAGTCATCTTCCCAAATGGGTGTTTATGACAGCCATCGTTATCACAATGTCTCTCTACATGCTGGTCATTTGGTATGTGTGGGAATCAAAAAAAGGCGCCGAATCGGTTCACAAGAATCTCCTCCGGCAGCAGGAACTCAGTGGCACAATAAAATACCTTGACGAAGTATTAACACTATCGGCCCGTATGGCAGCCGCCACCGGAGACGACGAATGGGAGACCCGCTACCGCAATTATGTACCCACACTCAACGACGCCATTAATGAGGCAATGGCGTTAACCCGCGGAACATCGTTGTATGATCTTATCATTCGAATCGATACGGCAAACCGTCAATTGGTTTACATCGAAAATCGAGTTTTCGAAAACATCCGTCAAGGTAAATTACAGGAAGCAAAAAACTTGTTGACGGGAGAAGAATACAGTCAAAATAAACGTATCTATAGCAACGAACTGAGCCAATTTACTCCCATGCTTCAACAACAAATTAGCTCCATCGCATTGTTAGAGAAGAGGCAGACGTTTATTCTCATTTTGGTGAGCATTTTATCGGTAGGGCTCTTATTATTTACGTGGCTTCGGGTCCGGCATCTCGTCACTACGAGCTTCGAGAAGCACGTTGCAGCGCAAGCAATGATTCGATCATCCGAAACGGAATTACGGGCGTTATTCTCATCCATGAACGATGTGATCCTCGTGCTAAACCGGGAAGGAAGATATCTCAAGATCGCGCCAACCAACCCCTCGCTTTTATTCAAACCTCCAAATGAACTGATTGGGAAAACCGTCTTTGAAATATTTTCCCCGGCTGAGGCTGATTTCTTCTACCGCCACATCCAAAAGGCATTAGATACCAGAAAAACACAGAATATTGAATATAAGTTATTAATACAGGGCACTGAGATCTGGTTCGCGGCTGCGATTTCCTCGATGAGCGAGGATACGGTAGTTTGGGTAGCCAGAGATGTTACAGAACGCAAACGCGGCGAAGAAATATTAAAAGAAAGCGAACAAAAATTCCGCACGGTAAGCGACACTGTGACCTCGGCGATCTTTATCTATCAAAATGATAAATTCAAATATGTCAATAAAAGTACGGAAATAATATCCGGGTACAGCAGCGATGAACTGCTCCGAATGAACTTCTGGGAATTTGTGCATCCCGAATTCCGGGAGATGGTCAAAAAAAGAGGTTCGCTCCGTCAACAGGGTATTGAGGTTCCTCCGCGATACGAATTCAAAATTATTACAAAGAACCATGAAGAACGTTGGATAGATTTTGCCGCAGCTCATATAGAATACGAAGGCAAACCAGCCGCATTAGGCACTGCCTTTGATATCACTGAACGAAAACGCGTCGAACAACTCCAATCAGCAGTGTATCAGATTGCTGAAACGGCAAATACAACACTTTCATTGAATGATCTTTTCCCCGCTGTCCATGCAATTATTCGCAAAGTGATGCCTGCGAACAATTTTTATATTGCACTCTACGACCAGGAAACCGAGACGTTGAGCTTCCCATATTTTGTCGATGAAGCCGATATTACCCCGCCAAAGGGTCCGGCCGGCAGAGGTTTGACTGCTTACGTCCTCCGGAAAGGTGCATCACTCCTGTGCGATCAGGCGCGATTCGACGAGATATTGAAATCGGGTGAAGCGGAATCAGTGGGAGCAGCAAGCCCCATTTGGCTTGGCGTGCCGCTCATAGTGGAAAACCGAACTATTGGGGCAATGGTAGTTCAACATTACTCCGACCCCAGCGTCTATACGACGCGCGATCAACGGGTTTTGGAATTTGTTTCTTCGGAAGTTGGACGCGTGATAGATCGTAAATGGACTGAAGAAAAATTACGTGAAAGCGAGGAACGATATCGCCGTTTGGTTGATTTATCCCCTGATGGTATCGCGGTGCACATCGATGGAAAGGTTGTCTTCGTAAATAGAGCCATGGTAGTTTTGTTGGGCGCTCATACGGCTGATGAAATCATAGGAAAGCCAGTGATGGAAATTGTGCATCCCGAAAGCCGTGAAGTCGTTCTGAAACGGATTCATGATATGCTTGTCAATGGAGCAGAACCTCCGATCATTGAAGAAAAATTCATACGGCTCGACGGCACGCCTCTTGACGTCGAAGTTGCAGCGAGCCCCTTTGTTTACCAGGGACGAAAAGCAATTCAGGTCGTGGTGAGGAACATAACTGAAAGAAAACGCGCCGAGGAAGCGATCCGCCGATCGGAAGAAAAATATCGCGACATTTTCACATATGCATCGGTCGGCATCTACCAGTCAACAATCGAAGGAAAATTTTTAACTGCGAATCTCACCCTTGCGAAGATGCTCGGCTATGATCGTGTGGAAGATCTTCTTCAGTGTAATTTGTCCAAAGATATCTACTGGGATGTAAACGATCGCACACGATTAATCAAGGAATCCGAACCCACCGGTGTGGGCTCGAACCAGGAAGTTCGCTGGAAAAAACGCGACGGCACCCCTATATGGATTCAGCTTAATGCTCATTCCATTAAGGATAAATCCAGACATCCAATTTACTTTGAGGGATTTGTTCTGGATATTACAGAACGGATACGCGCGCAAGAAGCGCTTCAATTACAAACATCATATTATCAACAACTTTTCGAAAATTCTCCAGCCGGCATTGCGGTCGTTGATGGATACGACAATATTTTAAATACAAATCGTGCATTTGAAAAAATGTTCCAATTTCTTGGCGACGAAGTTCGCGGAAAACGCATCAATGAACTTATCGTTCCGGAAGCGCTACAGGAAGAAGCAAGCGAGCTTTCGTTAACGTCTCAACAAGGACAGGCAGTTCAGAGAGAAACTATTCGAAAACGCAAAGACGGGACATTAATAAACGTCGCCCTCACCGGATATCCCATCCTCCTCGATAAAGAACAAGTCGCCGTCTACGGGATGTATATTGATATCACCCAGGAGAAGAAACTCGAAGAAAACCTTAGGCAGGCGCAAAAAATGGAGAGTCTGGGAACCCTGGCGGGCGGAATAGCTCATGATTTTAATAACCTTCTTGCCATCATCATGGGACATGCCGCCTTATTAGAACAAAAACAGAGTGAAGATCAGGGTATGCGAAAAAGCGTTGAAACGATTACGAAAGCCACACAGCGGGGGGCAGGGCTTGTGCGGCAGCTTCTTACATTTGCGCGTAAATCCGACATTCTTCTTGAATCCGTTAATGTCAATGAAACAATTGTTGAAATTTCAAAACTTCTGACTGAAACTTTTCCAAAAACCATCACCATTGTTACCGACCTCAGTCGAAATTTACGCTCAATCGTTGGAGACGCAAATCAGATCCATCAGATGCTGTTAAATCTTTGCGTGAACGCCAGAGACGCCATGCCGAAAGGCGGTACGCTCAAACTCGAGACAAAGATCATTCCCGGATTTTCCTTAACTGCGCGATTCCCGCAAGCACTCGCCCCCGATTATGTGCAGATAGACATTTCAGATTCGGGAATCGGAATGGATCAGGCCACCAAATCCCGTGTGTTCGAACCATTCTTTACTACCAAAGAGCGAGGAAAGGGAACGGGATTAGGCCTTGCAACGGTCTATGGTATAGTTGAGAGCCATAGCGGATTCATCGACGTTGAGAGTAAAGTGAATCAGGGGACGATTTTTCATATTTATTTTCCCGTTCAACCCCGTTTAGCAGAAGATCTTGAACGAAGAGAAAAAATCGGTTCCGGGATTCAAGGTGGGAATGAAACCATTCTGATTATCGAGGATGAAGAGATATTGCGCGACCTCCTCAAAAACGTTTTGACTGATCGGGGTTATACAGTATGCACGGCTGAAGATGGATATAAAGCCATCGATATATTTGAACAACGCTGCAAACAAATTGACCTTGTTATATCAGATATGGGATTACCCAAAATGGGCGGTCAGGAAGTATTTTACAAACTTGTGGAATTGGATCCATCGGTGAAAGTTCTGCTTGCAAGCGGATTCCTCGACCCGAGCATAAAAATTTCAATGTTTAAAGCGGGAGCAAAAGGGTTCATCCAAAAACCATATTCTCCGGATGAAGTATTGTTGAAAATTCGCGATGTCCTTGATTGACCGATGGTATTTGATCGATCCCCGTTATGCAAATTTTCATGCTTTTCTTCCACGCGAATGAAATTATAGCTTTTAATCACATGGAAGAAGCATCTCCCCAAAAAACGCGCACTATAATTAGAATGAGATTTACCGCGACCAAAATCTTTTTTTATTCCCTTCTCTCACTCTTCTGCAGTTACACGTTCACAAATGCACAATTAGATGAACGCACAAATTACTCTATAGAAGGAGATATACTTACTTGCGGTAAAGCACGATTCGAATTCCTTGATCCAACATTGACCAGGATGGAATATTCTTCAGACGAACAATTTGTCGACGTCCCGACAGCGATTGTTACAGGCAGGAATATGCGCGGTAAAAGACCTATCATTGAGGAAAAAGATGATTGGCTGGTGATAAACACAGGAAATTTTACCCTACGATATCGATTAAATTCCGGGAAGTTTACAAATAAAAATCTTCAGCTATCATGGAAACTTTCCGGCATTGAACATTCCTGGTCTCCCGGCGACAGCGATCTTCAAAACCTCGGGGGTATCGTTCCCTCTCTCGATGGATCGAGTAAGAAAAACCCGCCAAAATTCCAACCCGGCATCTTGAGCAGGAACGGCTATTTCCTGCTCGATGACAGTCATAGTCCATGCTGGGACACCGCGTCACAGTGGATAACTCCCCGCAAAGATGCGGATGCACAGGATTACTACTTCTTCCTCTATGGAGAAGATTATAAACTTGCATTGAGGCAATTCGCGAAACTTTGTGGAAATATTCCTTTAATTCCGCGGTACACACTCGGAGCGTGGATCACCGATTTAAATTATGAATATCTGAAGGGAACCGATCTTGTCGAAAATTATAAATACACCGATCAAGATGTAAGAAAAATTGTTACCCGATTCAGACATGAAAATATTCCGCTTGATATTTTAGTTCTTGATTTTGGCTGGCATAACTTCGGGTGGAAAGGCGGTTATGATTGGAGTCCCATCTTTCCCGACCCAACAAAATTCCTCGTTTGGGCGCACGATAATGGATTAAAAATCAGTTTGAACGATCATCCCGGTTATGGCGAAGAAAGCATTCTCTCAAACAACGACAGCCACGCGCCGGAGATTCGCAAACAATTAAATCTACCCGTACCGCCGGAACCAAAATATTACACGGATATTTCCCAAAACTGGAAATTCAGCATTGATCCTAAATTGGACGGCATTCCGAATCAATGGTTTGATTTGAAATTTGATGATAGTAAATGGAAAACACTTCAAGGAGCTGCGTTATGGGAGGATCAAGGGTTTCCAGATTATGACGGAATTGCCTGGTACCGCAAGTGGATTTCGATCCCCGCTATTACCCCGCATCCTTTATATCTACTCTTTGGAGGCGTGGATGACGAGTATGATCTCTATATTAATGGAAATAAAATTACCCATTATGGATCGCCCGGAAAAAGTGTTTACAATTCACTTACATCAACGGATATTTCGGGTATTGTAAAACCGGGTGAAAAAAATCTTATTACACTGAGGGTAAACGATTGGGGAGGAGGAGGAGGGATCGTGGCTGCTCCGGTCGCTCTATCCGACCAGTTGCCTCCTAAGGGAATCAGATTTAATCTCGCCAGTAAACATCAGGCGGAAGTGTTTATGAACGTGCTTCACTATCCCTTGATAGATGAGGGAATTGATTTCTGGTGGATTGATGGCGGTAGAGGTTCATGCGACATGCCGGGGTTAAATCCTCAGATGTGGACAAATCGTGTTTATTATGATTTTACCGAAGAACATTCAAAAAAGAGAGCTTTTGTTTTTAGCCGCTACGGAGGCTGGGGCAGTCACCGTTATCCCGGGCTCTTCACCGGTGATACCTATTCGGATTGGGAGGTGCTTGCCTCAGAAATTCCTTACACAACAAATGGCGGAAATGCGTTAATCCCGTATATCACACACGATATAGGCGGATTTCTCGGCGAAAATATCAGCTTCGATCTCTATGCACGCTGGATAGAGTTTGGAACATTCAGTCCTTTCCTCCGTCTCCATAGCGCGTATGAAAATCCAAAAGACGGCAATAAAAGAATGCCCTGGAATTATGGCGCGCGCGGTCTTCAGTTAGCAAAAAAATATTTCAATTTACGATATCATCTTATACCGTATATTTATACTCTCTGCCGTACTGCGCAAGATTCATCGCTTCCCTTAGTCCGTCCTTTATACCTTGAATATCCAAAACTCGCAAGAGCATATAATTCTCCGTCGGAGTATATGTTTGGCAGTGATCTTCTTGTTGCGCCAATCACCGATTCATCCGGCGAGAGAGATACGTATCTTCCACCCGGAGAATGGATCGATTATTTTACCGGGGAAAGATTAGGCGGCGATCAAACTATCCATCAACAATATTCATTGATGGATATGCCGGTGTTTGCCAGAGCGGGATCGATCATTCCCGGAGCGCCAATCATGTCGTCCTCCGATAAAACGCCTCTTGATACCTTAATCGTAGACGTGTACGGTATTGGAAAAGGTCAATTCAAACTTTATGAAGACGATGGGATATCACTTGCTTACCGTAATGGCGAATACGCGTGGACAACCTTATCTCACGAAAAAGCAATTGGGGGTGGGGAACAAATTACCATAGCCCCTGCGGAAGGAATTTATGCCGGGATGCCAACGAAACGGGCGTACATCATAAAACTTCATGGCATGCCTTCGCCTTCGAAGGTGAAGGTTGATGCCCGATCACTCTCAACAAAAAATATCCGGTGGGAATACGATCATTCTGTAACTTCTATCCATATTCCGAAGGTAAGTATACGCGAATTGGTAAGGGTGCTTGTCAGGTAATAAAATCTCAATTCTACTTTTCGCAAAGTTTGTACGGGTTTGCATACTGCCATCAATCGAAAACAAATTTTCTAATCATATCTATTTGGATTAAGTAAGGTAAGATCGAACGAGGGTTTCCCTGTAACAATTTCCATCACGAGTTTTCCGGTAACGGCAGCAAGTGAAATACCCACCATAGCGTGACCGGTAGTCGCAATCAGGTTAGAATATTGTTTAAACCGTCCAATATACGGCATTCCATCGGGGGTGACCGGACGCATCCCGCACCAAACCTGAGCGGTTGCAAGATCCGGTCGTTGGACATTTCCATAATACAACGGAATCGAATCAAGTATCGCCGTAACGCGTTCCTGCCGTATAGTTAGATTTAAGCCGGAAAATTCCATCGTCCCTGCAAATCGCAAAGAATCGGGAAACGGAGTGATTGCTACACGTCTCTCGCTGAAGATGGAAGGAATTCCCGGTTTCACAGGCGGATCCTTCACCGTGATACTGTACCCTTTTCCGGCTTGCAAAAACATTTTTATTCCAAGATCGTGAATTAAACCGGGAGACCATGCCCCTCCCGCAAGAACATATTCATCCGCCTGCATTTTCCCTTTGTTGGTATTAATCGCTGAAATATGCCCGTTTGATTTTTCGAAACCCGTAACCTCACAGTTTGGAATCAATTGAATACCACAGCGTTTGAGATGAGCGCTAAGATTTTTTACAAAACTCGCTGGAATCAGATGAGCATCTCCGGGAAAATAAACTCCGCCATCTGCACAGTACTCAACGGCAGGATCCAATTGTTGGAGCTGGCTGCGATCGAGGAGCCGCGCTTCGACGCCATATTCATCTGCAAGGCGAGCTTCATGCTCGAGAGAAACTTTACCCTGGCTGGTCCGGTAGAGAATAAGCTGGCCGTTCTTAACAAAATCAAAGTTCATTCCGTCTAATGAAGAAAGCGCTTCCGTCAGACGAAGACTTTCCAGAAGCAAATCGCGGAGCGTGGGAATAGCACGGCGCAATACTTTTTCATCACAGGCGTTTTTAAATTTCCACACCCATGATAGAAAATTAGGATCGAGCCGCGGTTTAATTAAGAGAGGGCTTCGCGGATTGAACATCCATTTTATCCCTTGCCAAAACAATCCCGGCGCAGCAAGCGGCGCAAAATGGCTTGGGGATAGATACCCTGCATTATGATGGGATGATCCTTCGCCCATCTCCCCTTTATCGACTACAGTAACCGAGGCGCCTTGTTGATGAAGATAATAAGCAGCACACAATCCGATAGCTCCGCCGCCGATGATAATAACGTTTTTTTTCATTTTCTTTTAATAATATAAACACAAACTATTTGCCCGTTAGCTCAAAGCACCTGAAATCCATGCTTATACGGATCGCGGTCATCAATAAAGATTGTATTGAAGCCGGTGATACGAGCCCATCCTTCAATAGATGGAATGATCGCCTTTTTGTTTTGCACTGTGGTTTCCGCTTCAACGCGACCCCGGAACAAACTTCCGATGATGCTCTCGTGAACGAACGAGTCGCCGACTTTTAATTTACCGTATGCCGACCACTGAGCCATCCGTGCGGATGTGCCGGTTCCACATGGCGAACGGTCGATGGCTTTCTCGCCATAAAAGACGGCATTCCGCGCATGCGCTTCAGGATGTTTCGGCTTTCCTGTCCACTGGACATGGCTGCATCCCCGGATGGTGTTATCCAGCGGATGCACAAATGTATATTTTTCATTGATGCGTTTGCGCAATATAGGGCTCAACCGTATAATATCTCCCGCGGTCAATTGGTCGAGCGCTTCAAAATTTTCCTGCGGATCGATGATGGCATAAAAATTTCCACCGTAGGAAACGTCAAATTTCAGCGCACCGAAACCGGGACAATCAACTTCCAGGTCTCTCGAGTCGAGATATGAGGCAATGTTTATCAGACGGACTGATTCTACAAATCCGTCAACCAGATTGTATTGCGCCTCAACAATACCGGCGGGGACTTCAAGCCGCAGATTACCAGGTATTTTCGGTTTTACGAGGTTATGCTCAATGATTACCGTAACAGTTCCTATCGTCCCATGACCGCACATAGGAAGGCAACCGCTCGTTTCAATGAACAAAATCCCGGCGTCGGTATCTTCCAGTGTCGGAGGATAAAGGATACTGCCGGACATCATATCGTGTCCGCGCGGTTCGAACATCAAGCCGGTTCTGATCCAATCATACTCGGCAAGGAAATGCTGACGCCGTTCGCTCATAGTTTTGCCGTCGAGCTTCGGTCCACCGCCGGTCACTACACGAACCGGATTTCCGCAGGTATGCGCATCGATACAAATAAAAGTATGTTGAGCCATAAAATTTTAAATACTTTCTACTATTTCGATAGTTGAGGTCTGTTTGCCAATGCCGTCCGGACGATTAATTCAACCCGTTCGCGTTCTTTACCAGAAAGTGGTTGTCTCGGCAGGCGAACATACTCCGTCCCACAGCCCGCGATTGCTTCCGCCAATTTTATGTTCTGTACGAATTTGATTGAGACGTCGAGGTGCAGCAGCGGCATAAACCAGCGGTAGAGCTCCAGCGCTTCAGATATCTTTCCGCGTTTAATCAAATGGTAAAGAGCGACTGTTTCTTTTGGGAATGCGCAAACCAATCCCGCCACCCAACCAGCGGCTCCCAATACCAAACTTTCCATGGCAAGGTCGTCTACTCCGGTGAAAATCCGATACCGGTCGCCGACGAGGTTCCGGATTTCAGTAATCCGCCTCACATTATCGGATGACTCTTTAATCGCCACGAATTTTGGTTCATCGGCAAGTTCGGCAAACATTTCGGGAGTAACATCAACCCGGTAGGCAACCGGATTATTGTAAAGCATGATAGGTTTATCGGTAGCTGAGGCAACAGCGCGGAAATGTTTTAATGTTTCATCGTGATCCGACTGGTAGAGAATTCCCGGTAAAAGCATGAAACCTTGAGCCCCGCTTTTTCCAGCTTCATCTACAAAACGGCACGCCGCACGCGTGCTTGTCTCAGCAACACCGGAAAGGATCGGAACACGCCCCCGACTAACTGAAACCGCAGTCTTAATCACATCTTGTTTTTCCTGAGGCGATAATGCAGCATTTTCACCCAGTGAGCCGAGGACAACAATTCCATGAACGCCAGATTCTATCTGCCAGTGGTGGTGTTTCTCAATGGCAGAATAATCGATGCTCTCATCCTGTTTCATCTTTGTCGTAACTGCGGAAAAAACACCAGACCAATCAGGCATTCCGGATAAAGCGGTCATGAATTATTTTACGATAGGGTTTATACATTTATTGATCTATTAGTTCCCCTTATTGTACAAAAATTCCGATATGAAAACAATTTGAACACATCGCCACCGGATCGATGTCCATACATCCTGTTAGATGCTGGAACTTTGTGTTATTCCTCCCATGTTATCTTTGAGGTTTTATGATTATAGTTCCATGAAATTTTTGTTTCGGATAATTAAACAATGAATAAACTTGAGAAAGCCACGATTGGCGCCGGATGTTTTTGGTGTGTTGAAGCAATATTCGAACAACTCGATGGTGTTCAATCGGTCATCTCCGGCTATGCGGGAGGTACGATTCCAAATCCCACCTATGAACAGGTATGCGCAGGAAATACGGGACATGCGGAGGTTGCCCAAATCACCTTCGATTCTTCAAAAATAACTTATGAGCAATTATTAGAAGTCTTTTGGAAAAGCCACGACCCGACAACCCTGAATAGACAGGGCGCCGACGTGGGAACCCAATATCGCTCAATTATATTCTATCACGATCAGGATCAAAAAATAATCGCCCAAAAATCGAAATTAAATACTGCAAGGTATTTCGACGATCCGATTATTACCGATATTCAACCTCTGGAAATGTTTTACCCGGCGGAACTTTATCATCAGGATTATTACCGCAATAATTCTATCGCGCCCTACTGTATGTTTGTGATCAAACCAAAACTGGAAAAATTGAAACTCAAAACTTGAGGGGTCCTGGGGGGATTTTTTCCGTCAGATCAATTCATTATACCACCTTCTTAAAATAAGATCCACCAAAATAGATGGATATTGCACATATTCATCAGGGTTGTTGGAAAATCTATAACCCATATCATCACTTAAATCAAGATGCAACATCTTATGGAGGTGAATCGTATGATATTTAAACGCATAACCCATTATTATTCTAATAAAACCATCATGAGTCCTTCATCACGTTTCTATCGTGGGATAATACTTCTTTTACCGCTAATAATAATATCCGCTCAACTTTCGGGACAAGTAAAAGAGTTGAAATTCCCCGAAACGACAGGTGGACAAAGAATCGCTTCCTATATTAAGTCATTTAATAGCGGGGATGACTCGCTCATGCGTGTTTTTTTCAATAATAATCTCGCGCAATCATCTCTGGATAGGGTACCGATGGATAAACGACTCGACATGTATCATAATTTCCACGGCTCTAACGGATCGCTTGAGCCTGCTCGGCTGATGATAAATAATGAGAATTTCGTTCTCTTGTGTCACGCGGAAAAAGGGGATTGGCTATCTATGACCTTCGAATTCACTCCCGACAGTACAAGTAAAATTACGCAGATACGGATGGAACGGTCAGAACCTCCGGGAGAAAATAAATCCAAAACACCGCTGACTGAGGAGAAAGCTATTCGAACATTACAAACCTATCTTTCTAAACTTGAAAAATCTGATGAATTTTCGGGTGTCGTTCTTGTCGCAAAAAACGGAAAACCGCTGTTTAAAAAAGCATACGGTTACTCAAGCAAAGAGTTTGGCGTAAGAAATCGAATCGATACAAAATTCAATCTTGGGTCTATCAATAAAGTATTCACCCGAATTGCGATAGAACGATTAATCTCAGCAGGTAAATTATCACTCGAAGATCATCTGGGCAAATATTTGCCTGATTATCCCAATAAAAATGCTGCTGAAAAGGTTACAATTAAACAACTGATCGATATGCAATCCGGGATAGGAGATTTTTTTGGCAGTAAGTTCGAATCGACTCCAAAAGACAGATTCCGCTCGATAAATGACTTTCTCCCGATGTTTGCATCCGAACCGCTTCAGTTTGAACCGGGCACTGAGCGAAGGTACTCCAATGGGGGATATATAGTTCTCGGCGCCGTCATTGAAAAAGTTACCGGCGAAAATTACTACGATTACATTAAGAGAACGATCTTCAAACCGCTTGGGATGAACGATACTGATTTCTACGAAGCGGATTCCATTGTCCCCAATCTTGCCATGGGTTACATGCACGACAGCACCGGTCATGGACCCTTGCATCCGAATATTTACACGCGACCGGTAAAAGGTAGTCCTGCCGGCGGAGGATATTCCACCGTAGAAGATTTGTTAAAATTCGCAGGCAGTCGTGACGGAAAAGGTCTCGGAATCGCAGGTGGAGCTCCCGGAATAAACGCGAGTTTTGAAACAAATATCAGTGACACTTATACCGCTATAATTCTCTCAAATTACGATCCACCCTCGGCAGAGCAGGTTGGCAAGACAGCGAGAGAAATTTTTAGCAGAGTAAAAAATTAAGCAAGTAGATTAAAAAGCTCCCGGTTTCCCGGGAGCTTCTCGTGTCTGGTAGAGATTATTGTCAGTTTGTGTTAATATTTTTCCAGGTACTCGTCAATTTCCCATCCGGTTACCTGCATGCGGTAAGCATCCCATTCGCTTGTTTTCAACGTCCAGAGTTTTTCAAATGTATACTCGCCAAGTGTTTTACGCATCAATTCATCCTTTGAAAGATTTACGAGCGCTTCAAACAAATCTTTCGAGAGAACGCCGATCTTTCTTTCTTTTGCTTCCTCGTCCGTGAATTCATAAATATTTTCCTCAACGGGAGCAGGAGGAGTCATTTTCTTCTCAATTCCTTCAAGCCCTGCCGCAAGCATACAGGCAAATGCGAGATAAGGATTAGCGGCAGGATCGGGGCAACGAAGTTCTACCCGCACGGCTTTTTCCCGTCCCGGAGTATAGCGTGGAATTCGCATGAGCGCCGAACGATTCCGCTGACCCCATGCGATATACACAGGTGCTTCATACCCTACCACCAGGCGCTTATATGAATTTACCGTGGGGTTAAGGATCGCGTTCATCGATCTCACATGCGTTAGTTGCCCCTGGATGAACGATTTTGCCATTTTTGATAGATGGTAATCATCTTTAAAATCAAAAAAAAGATTTTTTCCCTCGGGTGAAAATATACTTTGATGAACATGCATCCCCGATCCGTTAATGCCCGCAATCGGTTTTGGCATAAATGTTGCATGGAGATCATGATGCGATGCAATATGCTTCAGCGTGTATTTCAACGTGGTTGCCTGATCGGCAATGGTGAGAGCATCGGCGTACTTGAAATCGATTTCATGTTGGCCAACGGCGACTTCATGATGCAGAGCTTCAACATCTATTCCGAAACCGATGAGAGCAGAGGTCATGTCCTGCCGTATCTCCATAGCGAGATCGGTCGTTTGATCGAAGTAACCCGCCGTATCATGAGGCAGGGGAACAAGTTTGTGATTCTCCTTCTTGAAGAGAAAGAATTCCAATTCAGGTCCCACGTTATAAACATATCCGAGCTTTTTGGCGCGTTCTAACTGACGTTTCAAAATAAAGCGCGGATCACCCTCGAAGGGTTTTCCATCGGGCATATAGACGTCGCACATGAACCGGGCAACCACCGTAGTATGCTTTGTCCATGGAATAACGGCGTATGTATTGCGATCAAGCACGAGATACATATCGCTTTCGAAAATGCGTGTGAACCCTTCGATAGAAGAACCGTCGAACCAGAGCCCATCTTCCAGCGCTCCTGCTAATTTTGAAACAGGGATCGTAACGCCTTTCAGGATGCCATTAAGATCGGTGAACTGTAATTGGATAAATTCAACTTTATCCCGTTTTGTGAGATCGAGAATTTCTTTGATTGAAAATTCCCCTTTTGATGATTTAACAGATTTTACCATGATAATCCTTTGAATAAATTTATTTTGGAACAGTTATTTTAATTCTTGTAGTTTCTTTGGAAGTCGATAGAACGAGATTAGTTTTAGTGCCGGTGACTCCGGTCCAGGATTGGATTTTACCGAGGAGTTTCTCGAGCGTGGATGTATTTTCCGTCCGCACCTTCAATAAAAAGGACCCCTCTCCCGTCACGGCATGACACTCAATGACATCGTCAATCGTATGCGCATGCTCTATCAATACCTGGTAATGTTTCGATGAATCGACAAAAACAAAAATAAACGCGGTGATATCTCGCCCCAGTTTTTTATGATCCACTTTGGCGTAATACCCGGTGATAATACCGTTTTCTTCCAATTTTCGGAGACGATCGCTTACCGATGGCAAGGAAAGCCCAACCCGCTCAGCGAGATCGTTCCTCCGCATTCTTCCTTTCACCTGCAATGCTTCCAGGAGGGAAACGTCAATTTCATCTAAATTTACAGTCATTTACTAAATATATTAAGCATTTTAGGTACAAAGTAGAAATAATGAAGGTATTAACAATTTTATACCTTATAATATAAGGTATGATAGAAGATAAATCAAGTAAAATGTAAATAAAAACCGTATATTAATAAAAATTAAAATTGCGATTTCGATAAGCTTTTACCTAACTGATAAATACATTGCTCACAAACTTATTAATCATGACATCCATCACCTAATTAAAATTAGGTTTTTTAAAAATGAAAAACGGGTTATAAATCTTAATTCTTTTAAGAGTTACAACCCGTCTTTTTCCTGATCCGTCACTCGCTGCCGATAGGCAGTGTGTCAGAAATTAATTGATATTCTATTTACTCAAAAATTCTCACCCATGCTTTACTAATCTTATTTCCATTCAGGAATTCTGCCCGGAGTCCACGGTGCACCGGCGGCTTCCATACCTTTCTCAAGCCGGGGCAGGTCAACCTCGGAGATAGTTTTCAATTTCTGAATCTCTGCTCCAAGATCAGCACTGACTATGGCGTACGCATCACGGTCAGTTTGGGTGGGCCGCGAGGTTGAACCCCTTCCGTTATCCGCGACACTATTGATTCGTTCGGAGAGAGTAGGCGGAGTGTTTTCATTCCGTGACCGCAACGTGTTATCTCCACGGAAATCACGAAGAATATCGTTCACCCTTGCTTCGATGCCAAGCGCGTCGGTGAGGAGCTTATCGATAGGCGCTGGTGTTTCCTGCAAGGCGTGTTTGATCTGACCGATCCGTGTTTTGAGATCATTAGCGGCTTGCGCCGAACCATTCACCGCGCGTTGCAATTGTGAAACCTGATGTTGAAATTCGGCGAGTGATTTTCTGTCGGTTATACTCATGGATTCCTGTCCGGGAACATAGATCGTAAATGATTGTGGTCCAGCTATCTGTGTTGTAACACCTCCAATACGTTTTGACAGAGTAACTCGATAACTTCCCGGCATGACCAATGGTCCGGCTTCGGGTGGACGATCGCTTTCCGGTGGTGGAGGCGGTGCAAGCATCGGAAGCGGGAAACACATATCCCACGTAACACGGTTGACGCCTTTCGAATTTGGCGCGTTCAACCGACGGATAACATTTCCGTTTGTATCGCTGAGAGTAAGAAAAACCGTTGGAGCTTCTTCTTCATCCTCCGCCCGCAATTCATCAAACGTTGGGTACTTTATCGGCAGCTTTTTCTTTTCAGCGTCTTTCTCCGCTTCCAACCGTATATCTTTTTTGCTCTTATAGGAATCTTTTAAATAATACGTGATGGCAGCGCCAATCTGAGGATTCGATGTTTGAAAATACGATTCTCCCTGCGATCCTTTATTTCCGCCGCCAAGAGGCGTTGCTTCGATGTACATCATGGCGTCCTTGATCGGAAAGAATGCGGCTTCGTTTTCAAACAGATCCGGTTTCACCGAGCGTAAAGGCGTGTAGTTATCGAGAACGTAGAATCCGCGCCCGAATGTTGCAATCACCAGATCGTTTTCTCTTTTCTGAATTGTTATATCACGGACTGCGATAGTCGGCAATCCGCTCTTTAATCGAATCCATTTTGCTCCCCCATCAACCGTGAAGTACATGCCAAATTCGGTGCCGACAAAAAGCAACAATGGATTGATGTGATCTTCTGCGATCGCAAGAACGGGACCGTTGGCGGGGAGATTACCTTTAATTGATTCCCATGATTTTCCCGCATCGGTGCTTTTCAAAATGTATGGCGCAAAATCCGCCATTTTATGATTATCGAAAGATGCATAAACGGTATTGACGTCATTTTGCGAGGCAAGAATTCTGCTTACATAGGTATTCTCCGGTATGCCCGTAAATTTCTGAATAGTTTTCCATGTTGATCCACCGTCTTCTGTTATATGAATAAGTCCGTCATCAGTACCGACATAAATCACACCTTCTTTGATCGGAGATTCAGAGAGAGCTACACAATTTCCATATATTGAAGTGGAAGCATTTTTAGCGACTGCATCAACTCCCCACACCTTGTCCATAACGGGCAATGAATTACGATCAATTTCACGGGATAATTCGCCGGAAACTGCCTTCCAGGAATCTCCCCTGTCATCTGAGCGGAAGAGCTTGTTTGCCGCAAAATATAAACGCGTATGGCTATGTGGACTTACAATTATCGGAGAATCCCAATTCCATCGAAGAGGTTTTTCATCCTTCCCCGGCTGGGGCTGGATACTTGTTTGTTCACCAGTACGCCGGTCGTACCGAACGAGACCACCGTATTGACTTTCGCTGTAGACAATGTTTGGATCTTCGGGATCTACTCTTGATTGAAATCCATCGCCGCCCGTGGTAACAAACCAATCGGAGTTGGCGATGCCCGATGAATTCCGGGTGCGCGACGGACCACCAAGCGAATTATTATCCTGTGTTCCGCCATACACGTAATAAAAGGGCAGCGAATTATCAACACAGACGTCATAAAATTGAGTGATAGGTAGATTCGATTTGAAATTCCATGTTTGAGCTCGATCAAAACTTTCATACAACCCGCCGTCGCAACCCACAAGGTAATGCTTGGTATTGTCGGGATCAATCCACATTGCATGGTTATCTACATGTTTGGATTTTTCACCGAGACGTGAGAACGTTTTCCCGCCATCGTCGGTCACCATAATTAAAAAATCCATATGATAGACGCGATCCGGGTTTTTGGGATCGGCAAAGATGGTTCCATAATATTGCGGGCTGCTTGCAATGATATCGTTTCTTTTTTCCCAATTCGCTCCGTAATCGGTTGATCGGAAAAATCCGCCTTTCTTTTGCGCAGCTTCAATTGTTGCGTAAATGATTTTATTATCGACAGGCGAGATCGCCAGACCTATTCGTCCCATATCGACCGTGGGCAAACCGTTTTTCAATTTAATCCACGTGGCTCCCGCGTCGGTCGTCTTATAAATTGCTGATTCGGGACCGCCATCAATAAGCGTCCAGACATGGCGACGTCGTTGATAGGATGAAGCATACATCACATCGGGATTTTTAGGATCGATCACCATGTCGGATACGCCGGTATTCTCGCTGATGACGAGAATATTTTTCCAATCTTTGCCTCCATCGGTGGTTTTAAATATCCCGCGATCCCCGCCGGGTCCCCAGAGTGGTCCCTGCGACGCGATGAATACAGTATTATCATTCCGTGGATCGATAACAATTCGCCCAATATGTTCGGATTTTTTCAGACCCAGGTTTTTCCACGATTTTCCTCCATCCTCGGATTTATAAACTCCATCGCCGTAGGAGACGCTGCGCTGACTGTTATTCTCACCCGATCCGACCCAAATAATCAGCGGGTTTACAGGATCAACAACCACTGTACCGATCGAATATGAAGCTTCGCCATCGAAGATTGGCAAGAATGTCGTTCCGGCATTGGTTGTCTTCCAAACGCCGCCGGAAGCTGCTCCGATATACCAATTCGAATGATCCGTCGGGTCGACAGCAATCGATGTAACCCTACCGGAGGTGACCGCCGGTCCAATGGAACGGAATTTTAGCCCGTTAAAGGTTTCCGACGCCATCGGATCTTTCGATTTGGAGGAATCACTCTGTGGTTTGTCATTTTTGGAGAATGATTTCTCTACAGAGCTATATAGTAGTAGAAATGAAAAACAAAATAAAAGCAGATATCGCGTGTATTTTTTCATATTAAAGTTCCTTTGGAAACATGCACTATGCGATTAAGGGGGGAAACAGGTTTATTAGACCTAAGAATTTAGGGGAAATTCGAAGAAATTGCAAATTTGTGTCTATCTTTTTGTTGTCGTTGTTACTGCCCGATAGAAATGTCAGTATGTTTTCACCGCTAGAAATGTCAACTCTAATTAGAGACTTAATGGTGACCCGACCGGGATAATACTTTCATCCGGTCTACGGAACCCAAGAATCCGAATGACACCCATGCCCTATCCTTTAACCTGTTCTCTTCAATAAAATCAAAGACAGGTCGTCAAATATTTTTGCTTCGCCGATAAACCGATCTATCTCCCTGACAATCGATTCACCCATTTCAAGCGCCGAAAGGTTCGGAAGTTGACGCAAAAGGTGTTGTACGCGATTGCTTCCGTAAAACTCACCGGTCTCATTTTTAGCATCAGTCAAACCGTCTGAATAAATTAATACCGATTCGCCACGCTCGAGCGTCAATTCCTCTTCCGTATATTCAGTTTCGGGAAAGATTCCAATTGCCGGCTTGCCTTTCGATAATTCCTCCAAGGTATTTCTACGAATCACGATGGGTGGAATATGGCCGGCATTGATGAGATGCACTTTTCCGGAATTTTTTCCGATTTCAAGATACACAAGCGAGGCGAAAATATTTCTTATGCCGTCGCGATAAAAGATTTGGTTGATCTTCTTCCCGAGTTCGCTCAATGATTTGTTGTCAGGCGCCAATGCTCTCAGCGACGCCTGTAATTTAGCCATGAGCAAAGCAGCGCGCAATCCTTTTCCCGCCACATCGGCGAGGGAAATACCAAATCGATCCACTGCAACCTCCTGGAAATCTACAAGATCGCCGCCCACCTCGTTTGCTGTTCGGCTAAATAAAAATAAGGACCATCCATCTACCGAGGGACTTCGTTCGGGCATAAGAGCCGACTGGATTGCGCGTCCCGATTCTAACTCTTCTCGCGCCACCAGTTTATCCTTTAACTCAAGCATCAACACAAACAGTAATATCAATGCTCCCGCAGCGCTTGTGTCAGACTCAATTCGTATACTCTGTCCCTGAAATTGGATAGCTTTCGAAAAGAAAATGAGTAAACAACCGACAAGCAGTGCGATGCGCCTCGGAGGAGTAAGTTTCAATAAGAGAGCTTTTACCAGCCACCAGCTAAGCAACAGCCACCGCGGCACTACCCACAATTTTTCTAAATGCTGTTTTCGATGTTCATCCAGAAAATATTCTTTCAGATCATTATAATCCCGTTTGATGCTGCGTTTCAGATTTCCCCTGTGAAAATCTTCACGCAGGACGCTGCTTAATTTCTGTTCTTCTTGAAGCAAAGAGTTCTTTGTTGTCATGTCCTTGTCCGGTATCTTGAGACTGTATACTTAAGTATACGAATGAGCGGGAATTTAGTTTTTACTTACCCTAAGTGTTGTGATATCATGCAATAGCTTTGATTTTCTCACAATCCATCATAATGAAGGGCACCTTCATCGAAAACCCACCTGTCAGTGCAGCCTGATTATTCAATTTCAGTTCGATCTGTTTGAAAACGCCGTCCTGTTTTGCTTCGGGTAATATATTTTTCCAGGTATCTAAAAATGCCAACCGGATCAGGAAATGATTAAGCATAGCAGTTCCGTCGGTGAAGCTGTAGTAGTAGGCGTCCTCATCGCTAGAAAGCAATTTAAATCCAGATTGAGAAAGAAGATTTTGCATTTCAGGAATGGGTTTACGTTTATGATAGATATGCTCCGATATTTTCCGATCATATTCCTGCAAGCCATTTTCCATTAACACCTCGCGGTAGACTGAATAAAATTCGATGAATGTTTTTTCAGTGTTGAACGTAAAAATAAACCTCCCGCCTGTTTTCGCAACCCGGTTACACTCTTTTAGCGCGTTCGGCAAATCATCGATGTTATTCATGCCGTTATTCGATACGATTATATCGAAGAAATTATTTTCAAAAGACATCCGTTCCGCCGTTCCCTCGATAATTTTAACATTGGAAATTCCGCAGATTGCAAGCTTTTGCTTTACCCGATCGCAACCGGCACTCCACGGATCAATGCCGTACACGCTGCACGTGTTACCGAGGCGCATCGCCGCTTCAATCAATGGAAAACCTGTCCCGAAGCCAATATCGAGCACATTCATGTTCTTACGGAACGGCATCCGATCGAGGATTGCGGTTCCGGGCGGCGCCGACCAGTACGGGGTTTCGTCGAGAATAGAGACTAACTTGGGATCGTCTAAATTATAATGAGTGTGGAGGTAGTTGGACATAACGATTTTAATTAATAAATTGATCAGAATAACAATTTGAGGAAAAGCTAATATACAAAAATCATTGGTTTTATCATTCCCTTAACACTTCAGCGAGGTTGGAAATTAATGGGAGGAAAGATAGAACCATGCAACGTTTTTATCCAAATTCTAGTTTTTAGGGAGTCTTCCAAAGTTAAGAATAATACACAAGGAGAAAGCGTGATGAAATTAATATACTGTATTTTTTGCATTGCCGTGTTTTTTAATACTGCATCGAGTCAACGGAGGGAGAGGACACAAAATCAAGTTCAATTTCGCTACGCGGACGATTTTCTTGCGGACAACCTGAGTGAACGAACCAAGGTCCTGATACTCGGGGTCTGGCATTTCGATTACCCCAACCTCGACGCTCACAAAGTCGATCCCGCCGAAATGGTTGACGTAATCATGCCTGAACGGCAAAAAGAGATTGGAGAGGTGCTCGACGTCTTGAAAAAATATCATCCGACAAAAATACTTATTGAAGCAAAAAATGGGGAAAAAATCGATTCATTGTATCAGGCATATTTAGATGGAAATTATTCTCTCACGCGGAGTGAAACCGATCAATTGGGATTCCGGCTTGCGCTGCAACTGCAAATGAAAAAGATTTATTCAGTCGACGCGGGTAATTATTTGAACGACAAGGAGAATAATAATCCCGATCTGAGCCGATTATGGTCGTCTGCATCGGCAGTGGATTCCTTAAAAGATCGGCGGTGGGATAATAGTTACGCAACGTGGTATGACTACGAGGATAAGATACTTTCACACTGTACCATCATGGATAAATTATTATACCTGAATGACCAGCGAAACGTGCGCAGAATGTACGGGAACTATCTCGTCAGCGGCTTTAATACTACCGATAATACCGGACCCGATAAACTCGCCTTATGGTGGTACGACAGGAATCTCAGAATTTTTAATAACATTCTTAACTCAAAACCGACTCCGGCTGATCGACTGCTTATTATTTTTGGCAGCGGTCATCAACCCATTTTGCAACATTGTTTTGAGGCGTCGCCCCAATTTGAGCTTGTCCAACTCTCCGATGTGGTGAAGGCAGCGCCAATGAACGACGGAATGGAAGATCAAAAAAAATAAGGGATCTTCTCATAGGAATGGATGTCATTTATAGGCGGCAAACTTTTCTCACGAGAGGATAACTGCGTCAACTTATTACCCTCTCCATCGCGATCAAAAAATTTAACAAAATCACCAACTCGAAAGACTGTATGCCTCAATTCATTAAAAAGCCGACACAAATTAAAGCCGAAGGTAATTTACCCAAAATAATTGAAGAATTTATCGGAAGAGTGAACTCTGAGACAACGGAAGTGAGTATCGCACAGATGAAAAGTCCTCCGGGATGGAAAGAGCCCGGCCAAACACCGGAGTTCAACGAATATACATTAGTTCTGAGAGGAATCTTACAGGTAACGACGATTGGTGGGGATATCGACGTACATCCTGGCGAAGCAATTATCGTTCACAAAGGAGAATGGGTACAATATAGCTCCCCCCATCCCGAAGGAGCCGAATATATTGCTGTCTGTCTGCCGGGCTTTTCTCCCCAGATGGTACACCGGGACCAAATTTCCAAATCGTAAATTTTTCAGGAGACAAATTACAATCAATTCCATATCGCCTTTTTTCGGTTTTCAAGGAATTCATTCACAAAACTTAATTTCTTCAACGGACCTTTCCTTGTAAATTTGCCCGTTTCATAGTACATTAAATAAATTGTAAACAAAATCCTCCATCATCGATCAAAAAATCCGACACATTATTATGATAACGATTCGATACAAAACTATCGCCACCCTATTATTGCTGACGATCCTTGTTTTATCAAACACACCGCTCAGGAGCCAGGGAACAAAGGATAGTTCAAATCTAACAATTGAACGAATCTTTGGGAAAAACGAGTTTTCCTCCGAAAGCTTTGGTCCCGTACGATGGGAAAAAGATGGAAATTCTTACTCGACGCTTGAAAAATCACCCACAGTAAAAGATGGCCAGGATATTGTTCTTTATTCTGCTGCAAACGGCAGCCGGAGGGTGGTGGTCCCCGCCTCGCAGCTTATACCGGCAAACGACTCCACTCCCCTCGACATAGATGATTATCAATGGTCAAAGGACGGCAATAAGCTGCTCGTCTTCACCAATACCAAACGAGTATGGCGGCAAAATACACGAGGGGATTATTGGGTGCTTGATATAGAGAAGGGCACATTAAAAAAACTTGGAGCCCGGTTTGAACCTTCCCGATTGATGTTTGCAAAGTTTTCCCCGAATGGCAACAGAGTAGCATATGTATACAAAAATGATATTTATACTGAAAACCTTGATGATGGAGTTATTTTACAACTAACCCACGATGGCTCTGAAACTATCGTCAATGGCACGTCCGATTGGGTGTATGAAGAAGAGTTCGATCTGCGTGATGGGTTCCGCTGGAGTCCGGATAATACCTCCATCGCTTTCTGGCAATTCGATACGAAAGGCGCCAGGGAATTTCATCTTATCAATAATACCGACTCGCTGTATCCCCGGATCATTTCGTTTCCCTATCCGAAAGTCGGTGAAATGAATTCCGCCGTTCGCATCGGCGTGGTGCCGGCTGCAGGCGGCGAACCTATATGGATGAACGTCCCCGGCGACCCGCGGAATAATTACATTCCGCGTATCGAATGGATCGAGTTTTCCAACGAACTTATGATGCAGCATTTCAACCGCCGCCAGAACCAGGACGATGTTCTGATTGGCAACGTTACTACAGGAGAAGTGAGAACGGTCTACAGCGAAAAAGACAGCGCATGGGTCGATGTAATGGACGACTTGTTTACGGTAGATAAAGGAAAATGGATTTCCTGGTTAAGCGAACGCGATGGATGGCGGCATGTCTATCTCCTGTCGACGGAAGGAAAAGAAGCGAAAAGCATTACTCATGGCGATTTTGACGTTATCGGAATACAATCGGTAGATGAAAAAGGGGGATGGGTATATTATACGGCTTCGCCGGAAAACGCAACGCAACTTTATCTATATAGAGCACGGCTAAACGGAGAGGGAATGCCTCAACGAATTTCCCCGTCAAACCAACCGGGTTGGCATTCGTATCAAATTTCACCTTCGGCAAAATGGGCAATTCACACGTATAGCAATTTCGATATGCCTCCGACCGTTGAATTGGTGAAGTTACCCGATCATCAACAAGTCCGTGTGCTCTCGGCAAACAAATCTCTGAAAGAAAAAATCAATGCGCTTAACCTCACTCCTGTTGAATTCTTTAAAATCGATATCGGTGGAGGCGTCTTGCTCGATGGATGGCGCATCAAACCGCCCGGTTTCAATTCAACAAAATCGTATCCCCTCTTCTTCTATGTTTATGGGGAACCAGCCGGCCAAACAGTCGTTGATCGATGGGGCGGCAATCGCGGCTTGTGGCACCAGATGCTCGCGCAGCATGGATATATTGTGGCAAGCATCGATAGCCGCGGGATGCCCGCTCCGCGCGGACGCGAATGGCGAAAATGTATTTATAAAAAAATAGGCGTCCTCCCATCGGGGGATCACGCCCTTGCGGTAGAAGCGATCGGTAAACAATGGCATTTTATTGATACCTCGAGAATTGGAATTTGGGGATGGAGCGGCGGCGGCTCAAGCACGCTCAACGCTATGTTCCGTCATCCGGATCTCTACAAAACCGGAATGGCGGTGGCTGCCGTCACCAATGAACGCTATTACGATGACGTCTATGAGGAACGATATATGGGATTATTAACGGATGAGAACGCAGATAGTATCTACAAAGAATGTTCTGCAATCACGTATGCTAAAAATCTCACGGGAAACCTTCTAATCGTACACGGTACCGGGGATGATAACGTCCATTACCAGAATTGTGAATCCCTTATCAACGACCTGGTCGCATTCGATAAGCATTTTACCATGATGGCATACCCCAACCGGACGCACAGCATAAGCCAGGGGAAAAACACGACCCGTCACCTTTTCGAAACTCTAACTACCTATCTTGAACAGAATATGCCGGCGGGAAAAAAATAACATAAATCTCACTGTCCAATTATCCGTCAAGCTTGATAGTGCGCATTTATAGCGCAAAAATGGAAGGTTAATTCCCGAATCTTCTTCCGAGAATAATTTTTGCAATCAAATGATCGGTTGCCGGCGTTAAGCCGAACCCGACTCCTGAATTGAATTCCCACTCGGGAGAAATATTTAAATCGATTGAGGGAAAGATCTGATGCAGCTGATCTGAAGCCGGGTCAAATTTACTTAGCGGTCCGAGCGAACCGTAATATTCAACCCCCAGGACTACTACGTCGGTGACAGAAAATCCCGCCTTCAGGTTCGGAGAGAACTCCAATCCTCTATGCTGATTCAACCCTTTCAGTGAGAAATCCATTGCAGGATTAAGAGAAAAATACCACCTGTTAAGTTGTTTATCAACTATGGGTCTTAATTCCACCGTCCAGGTATCCGTCGAATATTCCCTACGCTGGTAACCGATTTCACCGGATAAACTTAAACCAACCGGTAAGCCCCAGCTTTCCGGCGCACGGATGCGCGGTCGGATATGATCTCCGACCCATTGCAAACCATATCCCGATCGCGCGCTGGTAAAAAGGTAACCGCCTACCTCGAAGCATGATGTTACGCCAACCGTTAGCTCCATCGTTTCGTGAAATGCCGATTTAGTCGGTAAAACGTCATCCACGCTGGTTGATGAGCCATCAACTGTATAGTTATTGTGCAATTCGAGCATAACGTCTCCCGGAATTTGAGTCTCTGAACCGTACACCTGTATCTCATAGTTATCTTGACACTTCACGAAACTTGTCATGAAGAAGATCAAACATTGAATACAAACGATAATTGTTTTCATTATGAACAATCGAGAAAATGAAGTTCAAGAAAAGAATTTATGAAAAGGAAGGAGAAAATTCAAATCAAAAAATGTGATCTCGTCTATTTAAAAGCAATATCAATTGAAAAATGATCAACCTACGGAAAGAAATTGAAACCACAATACGGATGGAGAAAGACACTTATTCGGGTGCTACAATCTCCTTGATGCGTTCTATTAGATAGTCAATATCGAAAGGTTTGGTAATATAATCGGTTGCTCCTTTATTTTTCGCGTCGATTGCCATTTGCAATGAATTAAATGCCGTCAGAAAAACAATCGGCACATTTTTCAATCGCTCTGTTTTTTTGATTTCATAGAAAAAGTCGAGCCCGTTCGAGTCCCTCAGTTTGATATCAACCAGCATAATATCCGGAGTGAAATCACGCAAGACTTGAAGCGCTTCTTCGGCGTTGTCCCTCACGACGGTGAGAAAGCCGTTTTCGGTGAATAATTTTGACAGTACCGACGATTGTTCCTCCTCATCTTCAACCCAAAGTATAGTTTTTTGATGCGCCATATATAAAGACTTAGTGTATTATTTAATATACTAAAACCTCACTGTAAACCAAAAGTGAACTTGCATCGCTAGAAAACCTTCAAAAAAGAACCTGCCGCTTGTTTCCTAAGAGAACATTGCTTAGATTCACACGATATGAGATCGTTCTATTCGATGGGATTCGTTGGTTCGAATAACTCCCAATCTCCACGCATTTGAGCAAAATGCAGAATTTTTTAATACCGGAGAGCAAGGGTGGTAACCCATGAGTACTATGTTCCCCAGACTGTCAATCCGCAACAAACTCATCATAGCATTTGTCGGTTTATCGATACTGCCGCTGCTTTTCATTGGGATTTATGGTATTTACTCAAATGTCAATACATTGAAAAATGTTGCGCTTGAGAATCTTGTACACGATGTTCACACCATACGGGGACAGGCGGGCAATTTCCTCCTCAACGTGGAAAGTGATTTACTAGTGTTCAATCATGAATATTCTACTGAACGGTTCATTGATAAATTAGAGGCAGGAGACCGAAAACCGCCGGAAACCGAAACTCGCGAGGTGGCAACGGAGCTTCTGAAGTTTGCTTCGATGAAAGGAATTTACTATCAGATCAGCATCATAAATCTGAGTAAAGATGAAATGATCCGTATACAATGCGACGACATAACGGATTCTTCAAAGCACTGCCGGATCGTTCCCCGAGATGAACTCCGGCAAGCATATGGAAGTCTGTATTTTCTCCTCACTCAAAATCTCGCTGCCGATCAAATCATATTTTCTCCCGCTGAGATGGTTTACCAGCATACGAAGCAGCTTCCGGTCGTTAATTTCATTATGCCGTTAACCGGAAAAACTAAACGCATCGGAATTCTCGTCGCAAGCGTGTTCGCGGGAAATTTGTTTAAGGTGATGGAAACACAACGCAATCTCGGTTCGGATGAAAAAGTTGTGCTTGTGGGCACCGACGGCTACTATCTCTACCATTCCGACTTAAAAAATGATTGGGACGCTTTAATAGCCACGCGGAGCGAGGCGAATCTACTTAAAGCATATCCCCCAAGTGTAGCCCGGCAAATTCTCTCAGGCAAAGAAGGTATAGTATCTGAAGGCATCGATGATATCATCGCCTATGCGCCGCTCTTTCCGGCCCACCCGGGGTTGATTACAACTCCCCAGGCGATCGCTCTTCCTGAGTCATTTGTTTTATTTGAGAGTGTGCCAAGCAGGAATATTCTGAATTCCGCAAGGACATTTGGCTGGACGTTTGCAGGATTCCTCATGATTTTTCTGATTGCCGCCATTTTATTGGGCTTACTCGCAACACAACAATTTACATATCCGATAGCGGAAGTAGCCCGCAGCGCAGAAATTATCTCCCAGGGGAACTACGCCCACCGGTTGGATGTCCGGACAGGCGACGAGATTGAAAAACTTGCCTCACAATTTAATGCTATGGCTGCTTCCCTTGAGAGGCATGAACGTGAAATTGCGGAGCACCGGCTCCGGCTCGAAGAAATGGTTGCTAATAGGACAAAGGAGCTGGTGGCGGAGAAAAGCAAACTTCGCGCTATTATCGACAACGTCCCCAGCGCGTTTATTCTCCTCAATAAACAATTCAAGATCGAGACTGTAAGCGAAGCATTTTCGGCAATTACGAATTTCGTGTTAAGCGACGTTCGGGGCAAAAGCTACCAGGAAATATTCAGCGGCGGCGGATTCTGCAGCAAGTCCGGATACGAACAAATTATCACGACAAGAAAAATTGAAAGCCATATCGACCGGACATACGATAAAACCGGGGCAGAACAATATATCGAACATATTACCATTCCCATCATCGAAGGATCAGATATCAGCGCCATCCTCATGATTATCACCGATATTACCCAGAGGAAGAGACTGGAAGAACAGTTAATTCAAACGGAAAAATTAATGGCTACCGGCGAAATGTCCGCTATCATTGCTCATGAATTCCGGAATGCCCTTACTTCCATTAAAATGATCCTCCAGTTACAGCATGAGGCAACCGCCCCATCCTCGGAAGACCGAAAATCACTCGCTGTGGCGTTGGATTCGATCGATCATATGGAAACAATCGTACGGGAGCTTCTTAATTTCGCTCGTCCCTCTCCCATGGATTTTCAAACCGAAGATATTAACGCTATTGTAGATGATTGCCTGAAATTTGCCCAGCTGAGAATTCACAAACAACAAATTCACCTCACCAAGGAGATCAGCACACTCCTGCCCCCAATTCCGATCGATGCGCCGCGGGTAAAAGAATCGATCATTAATCTTCTTCTCAATGCCATCCAGGCAATAGAAAGCAGCGCCATCCCGCATCGCAACCATGAAATATGTGTGTACGCAAAGGGAATGATACTTCCAAAGACCCTCCATGATTTTGCTCCTCCTCAAATCAGGGAGGGACGGAATGGCATAGAACAACGGGAAGGGCAGGAGATTATTCTCCGGAAAGGGAAAGAATGCCTTGTAATTGGAGTTCGCGACACAGGACCGGGAATTGACCGCGATTTATTGCAGCGAATTTTTGATCCGTTTTACACCACAAAAACAAATGGAACCGGCTTAGGACTCCCGATGGTCAAACGCACCGTGAACGCCCATAATGGCGTTGTCGTTGTAAAAAGTTCACCGGAAAAAGGGACGTCATTTGAGATTGTTTTGCCGCTCCTCAATTCTACTCAAAGTGACGCCTGATGAAAATCGCATCGAGCAGATATACATCGTTTTTTATGAATCAAAGAAAAATGTTACTTTTAAATAAATTCCCGTTTTAGAATTATGACAACCTTAACGCCATCAATTCTCATTGTCGACGATGATGAGAATATCTTATACGCATTTCAGAAGGTTTTTAAACCGGAGGGATATCAATGTCTTACTGCCTCCAATGGGGAGGACGCGGTGAACATCGTCTCTTCGGAATCGCCCGATATCGTATTTATGGATATTACCATGCCGAAATTAGATGGTCTTGAAGCGTTGAAACAAATGAAGAATATCAACCCCTTGATGCCTGTAATTCTCGTCACGGGCTTTGGCACGATGCAAACTGCGGTGAAAGCAATCCAGCTCGGAGCATTCGATTATCTTACCAAACCCCTGGATGTTAAAAAAATTCGTGAAATAACAAAAAAAGTGCTCGCCAGCTCTGATGTAAATGTTTCACCCCAAAAAGAAGAATTTATTCTCAAGGGCGATGTGATTGACCGGTATGAATTGATTGGGAACAGCCAGCCGATGCAAGAAGTATATAAGCTGATCGGTTCAATATCGACCACACCGAATCATACTTCGGTGCTACTATTAGGTGAAAGTGGAACCGGGAAAGAGCTTGTCGCACGGGCGATCCATGCTAATGGGACACACGCCAAAGAACCCTTTATTGCAATAAATTGCACGGCACTTCCCGATTCGTTACTGGAGTCAGAATTATTCGGTCATGAAAAGGGCGCGTTTACCGGAGCGGGAGATAGGAAACTTGGGAAGTTTGAGATAGCTCGCAACGGAACCATTTTTTTGGATGAAATAGGAACCCTCTCTCCCAATCTCCAAAAAAAACTTCTCCGCGTCTTGCAGGAGCGCGAATTTGAGCGAGTGGGCGGCAATAATCATATTCAGGTTGAGGCGAGATTCATCACGGCAACAAACCTTGACCTCCTTGCCGAAGTGAAAAAGAAAATATTCCGGGAAGATCTCTATTTTCGTTTGAATGTTGCACTTGTTCAATTACCTCCGCTCCGCGACCGCATGGACGACGTCCCGCTTCTGGCAAATTATTTTTTATCTAAATTCAACGGACAACTCAGCAAATCAATCAAGGGTTTTTCGGAAGAGGCAATAAGTACCTTGCAAGCGTATACCTATCCGGGAAATGTTCGTGAACTAGAAAATATCATGGAGCGCGCAGTAATGTTGACCAAAGGAGAAATTATTCTACCGGACGTTCTTCATGAACTTGCGCTGCAATCCCAGGGAAATACCCTCCAATTTCATCCCGTTGATCAACGTTTCAGTCTTGCCCGCGCGAAAGTAATCGATCTTTTTGAAAAACAATTCCTTGAGGCGCTCCTCGATGAGCATCATGGAAATGTATCCGCCGCGGCAAAAGCATCGGGGATGACGAGACAAAATCTCCAACGGCTGATGAACAAACATCACATCCGCGCCGAAACCTTCCGGAAATAGTTTCCGTTCAAAAATACTATAAAATCCACCCAACCCCATCGTAATCACAAACGCCTCGAACTATCTTCATCCAAGAGCGGACTTACAATAATCAACGAGGGTGCCAAGTAATAATTGGCACTCCGCCAAGACCTTCTTTACACTTCTGGATAATAGTTTTATAAACAACTCATAAAACATCAATTATCGCCATATTTTCGCACTCACTACTGGCATCGTATTTGATTATATGGACTGTATATGGTAAAGGAGATACTGCGATACAAACCAACCGTTCTGGTTGTTGATGATGATGAGAATATCATTTCGGCTTTTGAGGATTTTTTTCGCCGCGAATACTGCATTATGCTATCTGCGTCAAGCATGGAACAAGCATTAAAAATTATCTCCACACAGAGCCCTGATCTTTTAATCACCGATATCCGCCTCAAGGATCAATCCGGTATAACTTTTTTTTTAAAATTCAAAGCAATGTTTAAAGATGTTCCGGTGATTGTGATGACCGGATATCCCGAATCGATAACGGAAAAAGAAGTTCTTGCGCTCGGGGCAGAAGTGCTTCTTCTCAAGCCATTGGAACTTAATAAATTACGGCAGGCAGTGCGGTCGTGCCTGCATCTTCATGATGTGTAACAATCTTCTAATTCTACTTCCACTACATATTATAGAAAGGGTATAACATGAAAAGGATACTATTTTCAATCTGGGCAGTGATGATGCTTCTAACTCTGAGTACAGAGCAAAGTTTTAGCATCCCCGCCTTCGCGAGAAAATACAAAACAAGCTGCCAAACATGTCACAATGGATTTCCGAAATTGAACGCTTTCGGAGATGCATTCCGCCGAAACGGATATCAATTTCCCGCAGGAACAGATCCTGAATACACAAAAGAAGAGCCCGTAAGTTTAGGTTCAGAAGGAAATAAAAAAGCATTCCCCGACGCGATCTGGCCCGGAAGTCTCCCCGGCTCTTCCCCGATCTCCCTCTTCATGAGTGGTGAAGCCGATTATAACCCTAAAACTGATCCACGGTTTTCTTTCGATGGTCTTGGAAGCAGCATCGAAGCAGTTGCCGCAGGTACTCTTGGCGAAGATATTTCCTTCTGGGGGCATGCGATTCTCAGCAATCACGATATCGAGTTGAATCGCATATTCCTTATTTTTAGCAATGTTGTTGGAGACAATCTCGCATGCAATGTAAAGGTCGGAGTCTTTGAACCGGGTCTTTTTTCATTTTCCACGCACCGCGCATGGATGGAACAGTATTGGCTCACGACGCGAACATTTAATGATACTATTGGATGGTCCATCGAAGAAATTCAAAAAGGAATCGAAGTGAACGGCATATTCAATGGGCGATTTGGCTACAATGTGGGCGTTGTGGAAGGATATGGCTCATTACATGCTGATAAAGACGTTTACGGGCACCTTACATATAAAATTAACGGCCTTCCCCTCGACGGCGTTACAGAAGGAGGAGCCGCTGTCAACAATTCACAACCATACATCGATAATTCATTGACGCTTGGTATTTTTGGCTATTCCGGTAATATGGTCCCGGATACTGGAATAACGCATCTTGCCCCTCAGTCAAATAAATTCAATATGGTAGGCGGCGATGCGAATGCATATTATGACCGCTATAATCTTTTTGGCGGAGTCGGTATTCGAAATGATGATCAACCATTCATCGGGAACCCCAGCACTTCTGCAACAACGACCGTCTGGTTTACTGAATTAGACGCCGTGGTCTATCCCTGGTTATTGCCGGGCATCAGGTTTGAATCATGGAATAGCCATATGCTCAATTCGTCCGGCACGGTTGTTCCGTATACAGATGTGGAATTCGTACCAGGAATTGTGGCGCTTGTTCGTCCGAATGTCAAAGTAACGCTCAAAACAACAATTGAGAAATTTGATTCACGCGGCGATACAAAGTATGATTTCGGTCAGGTTAGTCTCGCCATGGCTGTCGGAATATAGGGTTGTTAGAATTTAAATCCATAAATAAGGTCAAACATATTATTTCAAGGAATCTAAAATGAAAAACAAGTTATTTTTAACAATCATTGCCATGTTGGTATTGGCTCTTGCCAACCTCGGCGTCGCCGGAAATATAATCGGTAAAGTGAGCGCTAAAGGAGCAAAAAACGGCGGCGATGCAGTTATCTACCTCGATAAAATTGCAGGAAAGTCGTTCACCGCCCCGAAGGAGCACGTTTTAATGGATCAGAAAAACCTTGCCTTTAAACCACACGTCTTGCCCGTTCTGGCAGGCACAACAGTGGATTTTCAGAACAGCGATAATGTTTTACATAATGTATTTTCGCCGGATCAATGCACCGGAAAATTCAACCTCGGTTCATGGCCCCAGGGTCAAAAGAAGTCGTTCACCTTCACGAAAGCCGGATGCAACGCAACCCTGTTGTGCAATGTCCATCCGGAAATGGAAGGTTTTGTTGTCGTTCTTGAAACGCCGTACTATGCAGTTAGCGACAAAGATGGATCTTACAAAATAAAAGACGTCCCTGCGGGAAAATATACTCTCAAGATCTGGCACGAAAAATTGAAAGGCAAAGATGTTGAGATAACGGTGCCTGCCACCGGAGATGTCACAACAAATATTGATATCCATAAATAACGTTTCGTTGAGCGTTAATGCCCGAGCAGCTGAAATTCGTCGATATTGAGTGGCTGGATTCAAATTTTCCATGCATGTCCGCATGTCCCGTACATACGGAATCTGGAAAATATGTCTCCCTCATCGCTGAAGGAAAATATAAAGAAGCATACCATGTCGCCCGGCGTCCGAATCCGTTAGCTTCAATTTGCGGTCGGGTATGCGCGGCGCCCTGTGAAACTGCATGCCGGAGGGGAGCCATCGATGAACCGATCTCTATTCGAGCATTGAAACGATTTGTCACTGAACGCTTCGGGGTCGAAAGCATGGTCGATCTCGAAAAGTTGAAAGAGGTGTTGGGCAAATCGGTTAAAAGAAATGGTATAAAAATTGCCGTGATCGGGGCGGGTCCCGCAGGTCTTTCCTGTGCTCACGATCTTGCCCTCCTCGGATACGAGGTGACAATCTTTGAATCTCAATCAGTTGCCGGCGGCATGCTCCGGCTTGGAATCCCGGAATATCGACTTCCACGGGAGCTTATCCGCCTGGAGATCAACGCAATCTTAAGTCTTGGCGTTGAATTGAAACTCAATTTCGCTGCGGGCAGAGATTTTACTCTTTCGGATTTAAAGAAACAAGGTTTCAAAGCGATCTTCATCGGTATAGGCGCCCACAAGAGCCGCGATCTGCGTATTGAGGGAATTGAAAATGACGGCGTACTACGCGCCGTCGATTTTCTCCTCAATGCAAATCTCGGCTATCGTGTTGAATTAGGAAATAAGGTTGTGGTGGTTGGCGGCGGAAATGTCGCCATCGATGTTGCCCGAACTGCAGCGCGGCAGGACACGGCTGAGGTACGGCATGTAACCGAAGTGTCCGAAGCACTGGACGTCGCCAGATCAGCAGTTCGCTTTGGCGCGAAAGAAGTCCATATGGTCTGCCTCGAAGATTGGAATGAGATGCCTGCCTCCAAAATTGAAATCGATGAAGCGCTCGAGGAGCGTATTCAAATTCATACCCGGAAAGGACCAAATCGCATTATCGGCAAAAATGGCAAAGTTATCGGCTTTGAGACCATCGATTGTACTTCAGTATTTGATGAACAACGAAAGTTTAATCCAAAATTTGCGCCGGCTACTGAGCAGATAATGGACGCGGATACTGTCATCATGGCGATTGGACAAACTTCCGATCTTACATGGATTAAACCTGAAGATGGCATCGAGATCACCCCGCGCAACACCATCAAAGTTGATGCGGCAACTCTTGCAACGACTGCACCGGGTATTTTTGCCGGTGGAGACGTCTCATTCGGTCCCAGAAATGCAATTGATGCTATCGCGAACGGAAAAAAAGCCGGACAATCCATTCACCATTACCTCACGGGTGAGCAAGGCACGACGGTTGAAGTTGCCATGAATGAACGATCCGTAGAAATCATTGTGTCAAAAACGAGCGAATACAAACGGGTCTGGGGTTACGAAAAGGAACCGCGTGTTCCAATCCCCTGCCTCTCCACCGATCGGCGTATCGGCGTTGCGCAAATTGAAATCGGCTATAACGAAGAACAAGCTCAACGGGAGGCGTCACGGTGTCTTCGGTGCTGGGAAAATACAATTTTCAACGAAGCGGGCGAGGATACCGGCGCTGAATGCATCCTCTGCGGCGGTTGCGTGGATATTTGTCCGGAGTTTTGTATTGAGTTAGTGACAGAAGACAGAGTTGCAATTGATGAATCATCTCTAAAACAGATTCAGCCGGATATTCCTCTCGCCATCAGCGGTCAGACGAAGGATACTATCGGTTCGGTGATGATTAAGGATGAAACCCGTTGTATCCGGTGCGGATTGTGCGCCATGCGATGTCCGGTGGGATGCATTACCATGGAGAGTTACGCAGTCTCTGAAACTCTGCCGGCGTAAAGAACTTTTTCAATTATGAGATTAGAAAGCTAAATCATGAGTGAGCAAAATAAAAAAGGTGAAAAGGGGTTAATGTCGCGTCGGTATTTTCTCGAAGCGGTCGGCGCCGGAGCTATCGGAATCGCAGCGGTTGGCAGCGTACTTTTCAGCGGCGCATATCTCGCGCCGAACGTCGTCAAAGAACCGCCCACACGATTTAAAGCGGGAACTCCCGAAGATTATTCCCCGGGCAGCGTAACACTCAATCAGGAACAAAAAGTCTACATTGTGCGCGCGAAGGAGGGATTTTTCTACGCGCTTTCCGCCGTTTGTACGCACCTCGGCTGCATCACCAACTGGAAGGCGGAAGAAGGAATCGTCGCCTGTCCGTGCCACGGCAGCAAGTTTGATAAAGATGGAACAAAGATCGCCGGTCCGGCGCCGCGATCATTGCCCCGGTTCGCAATGTCCCTTGACGATCAGGGGCAATTAATTGTTGATAAATCTGTCATCGTCGGCGATGACATTACATTAAAAGTCTAACCAGAGGAGTTCGAGGTGAAAAATATTTTAGACCGTTTAGTTCGCACCCAGGTGTGGCGTTCAATGTTCCGGCATGGATTTCCTGAATCCAACCGCACGCGGGCGGAGACGGTTTTCTACAATTTCTTTCTCCATCTTCACCCGACCAAAGTACGCAAACGCTCGATAAAATTCACCTATACCTGGGGGCTTGGCGGTCTCTCCGCCGGATTGTTTTTTGTCCTTTTGGTCAGCGGTGCATTGCTCATGTTATACTACCGCCCTTCTGTCCAGCAGGCGTACTGGGATATGAAAGATTTGCAATTTGTTGTTTCATCGGGTCAATTTCTTCGGAATATCCACCGATGGGCGGCGCATGCGATGGTCGCAATAGTATTCCTGCATATGCTCCGCGTATTTTATAGAGGGGCATACCATCCTCCCAAAGAATTCAATTGGGTTATCGGTGTTATTCTCCTTGTGGTGACCATCCTCCTCAGTTATACCGGTTATCTGCTCCCGTGGGATCAACTTGCATTTTGGGGCATCTCTGTCGGCACAAACATGGTTCGAGCCGTACCGTTCGGTCTTGGCGATAAAATATCGTTTATCCTTCTCGGTGGAAATATCGTCGGTGAAAACGCGTTGGTGCGCTTCTATGTGCTCCATTGCTTCATCATCCCGGTGGCTGCGATGATATTGATGGGAATTCATTTTTGGAGAGTTCGGAAGGACGGTGGCGTATGAATCTCCGATCGATATTCACAGACGCCATTCGATATCATAATGCGCCGCATCTTTTTCTTAACTATAAAGGAAATACGAAATGAACGGCAAAGGTGATTTTGCTGCCGAACAATCCTCGAGCGCGACAAAAGTTCCGAAACGTCTCGCCTTCCTCAAAAAAAGGACAGCCGCGAGAGTCAGGAAAGTAGAGGAAGAGTTTGTGATGACAGTCCCGAATCTTGTTGTGAGGGAAATCATCGCCTTCGAAATTATGGTCATCGTGCTCGCCCTGATTTCACTTATCTTCAATGCTCCGCTTGAATGGATCGCCAACCCTGAACATACGCCAAATCCCGCAAAAGCCCCGTGGTATTTTCTCGGCTTGCAGGAACTGCTCCATTATTTTCCACCAATCGTGGCAGGCGTTGCTCTCCCAACCCTTGCGGTCATCGCATTGATCGTAATCCCTTATTTCCCGATCAACCTGAAAAAAGAGGGTTTATGGAAAGACCACCCGCATCAAACACTTACCGTCCTTCTTACATCCGTCGGGATGGTTTCCGTCATTCTCCTTCTCTACGGCGTGTACGCAATGGTGATTCCGACATGGATAATCACAGCATTGATGATCCTCCCGTATATTTCACATAAAGAAACCGGGTTCATCGGATGGCTCGGCTCGCGTCCTCTGTCGTGGTGGGTTATGACCTGGTTCGTCGTTATCGTCATCGTGCTCACAACAATCGGAACGCTTTTTCGCGGTCCCGAATGGAGCTGGACCTGGCCCTGGAAGGAAATCTATTAATGGAGATGAACAAATTTAAAAAATATTTCGCCATCACAAGTATTTTATTTCTTGTCATTCTCGCGGTCTCGCCGTTTAAAGATTATTTCCGTGAATGGAAACTTTACCAGTTCCAGTATAATAAGCTTGTCGCCGATCTTCCGCAAAAAATTAAACCGGTCGATATTGGTATTAAGCAAATCTGGAATCAAAAATTAAATCGCGTTGACCGGTGCGTTACCTGTCATCAGGGTCTAAAAATTGACGCCTTAAAAGACGCCGGGCAGCCGCATCGAACACACCCGCATATTTATCATGATATTGATGATTTCGGTTGTACAATTTGTCACGAGGGTCAGGGAGCAGCGACGGAATTCAAGGAATCTATCGGCAAGGTGAAATACTGGGACAAGCCGATCTTTCCAAAAGAATTCATGGAAGCTTCCTGCGGAAAATGCCATAAAGAACGAGTCGTATCTGAGGCGCCCATCCTCACTGCGGGCCGCAAATTGATCGAAGAAACAAACTGCATCGGCTGCCACAAGATAGAGGGCTATGAAAAACAATGGATACCGCATCTTGATGGAATAGGTTCCAAGGTAAACCGGCAATGGCTTATGAACTGGCTGAAAAATCCTAAAGGATATTTTCCGAAAACCCGCATGCCGAACTTCATGCTGAATGACGACGACGCGAATATGCTTACCGATTTTCTCATGGCGAATATCACATTCGCCGCTAAGAACCAATTGGCGCCTCTCCCATCCCAGCTAACCTCTGCGAGCGAAGCGGAGAAAGCAAAACTTGTCGAGCTCGGTTCCACGCGATTCAAAGAAGCGCGATGCATCAGTTGTCATCCCATTAACGGTAAGGGCGGATATGTAGCAACGGACCTGGGCAAAGTTGCCAGCAAAGTCAACGAACAATGGCTGTATAATTATGTTAAGAACCCGAAACAGTTTTCGCCCGATGTTGAGATGCCGCGATTTCGATTTTCCGATCAGGACCTTATCGGTATCATCGCCTACATGGAAAGCGAATTCGTCGACTACGACGCCGAAGCTGCAAAACCCCATACCCCCGATCCCGATTTTTACGACAAGGGATTGGCAATATTCAAGAAAAACAATTGCAACGGCTGTCATCAGTTAGGTACGATGGTAAAAGCCGAAGAGATGGCTCCTGAATTAACTTCCATCGGGAGCAAAAAGTTATACGAAATCGAATTCGGCAAATCGGGAATCGACGAAACGCTTCCATCGTATCTCTATACCAAACTCGTGAATCCCCGGGTATTCGCAACTACGCTGAAGATGCCGAAATTTGAATTCACGGAAGATCAGGCGCGCGCAATTACGGTTGCGCTTCTCGGCAATACCAACGAGCTAATTCCAAAAGAGTTTATCATTCCGGCTGAGCACAAAAGCACGTTCGCGCCACAAGGTGATTTCGGCAAATTGGTGAACGATCTCTCCTGCCTCGGATGCCATAAAATGGAAGGCAGGGGGCGGCTTGTCGCTACCGACTTAAGCATGGAAGCAAGCCAGGCGCAGCAAAAATGGATCGAGGGATATTTCAAAGTTCCCTATTCCCTTCGACCGATTTTGACAGAACGGATGCCAAATCTCTTTCTCTCCGATAACGAGATTAAAACGATTGTCGATTATTTTGAAAAAGTTTTCATCGTCGACAGCTTGGATCACGAAATAAAAACGGATAACGAGACAATCACCAAAGGCAAATCTTTATATTTTGATACATACGGATGCCAGGGCTGCCACCAGATCAGCAGCAAAGGCGGATACGTCGGTCCACCCTTAGACAAAGTGAGCGAACGATTGAAACCCGGATGGGTGTATCATTGGTTGAAGAACCCCCAGGCATATAAACCGGAATCAATCGAGCCCAACAATCATTTATCCAATGACGATGCGGAAGCCCTCACCGCGTATCTCATGACGTTGAAATAAGGATATATACGAATGAAGAACATCAATATTCAAAAGTGGATGTACCTGCTACTCATCCTGATTCTCTTGACCGGATGCGCGGGGAAAAAAGCGGCGTCGACTGCCCAGGCGCCGGCGTCCGATAGTACTCACACTGATAGTCTCGCAATTACCGCAGATCAGATCCCGGATAAAAACCTTACCTATGAACAGCGAGAGGGCAAACATTTCTTCACTAAATATTGCGCTGTGTGTCACGGCGACGACGGTAAAGGAGATGGTTTCAATTCATTTAACCTCGATCCGAAGCCGAGAGATTTTACCGATTCAACCCTGATGAGCAACCTTACGGACGAGCGAATCATCCAAACCATAACCGAAGGTGGTCGTAGCGTTAATCGTTCAATTCTCATGCCTTCATGGGGAGGACGCCTCTCCAAAGAAGAAATCCGGTATGTTCTATCGTACGTGAGATTGTTCCATCCGGTGAAATAACCGCTTAAGAATTCTCTAACGACATAATCGGTCCCGTCGTCCGTCCCCATTTCGGAGGGAGACGCGATGCGCATTTTGCATCGCAGGGGGTCTCGTACTAACTCCTTCTTCATCATCTCCATTAATTTTTTCCAAACTCTTGCTTTTACTTTTGCGATTTTGTAGTATATCAGATAAGATATATCCTGTAATAACCGGAAGATCCATAGCTATGCGTGATCATTCAAGTAGCCCGAAATTACTTCTGTACCTTGTTCTGATTTCATTTTGTTACTTCAAATTACAAGCTCAAACCCCCATCGCACCTGCCGATACGAGTTCCCGCTCAGCATGGAACAACATCTCCGTTGAGCTGTTAGGAAACGGATTCCTCTACTCCCTCAACTACGAGAGGATGCTGACCGAATCATTCAGCTTGCGCGGCGGATTTATGACGTATTCCTTGGATGAAGGCGCGTCAAATTCAGGCGCTCATTCTTCAAGTTTAACAATGCTGCCGATCATGGCAAATTTTCTTTTATTCGGCAAAGATGATAAATTGGAAATCGGCGTAGGTCCAGCAATCATTTCTGAATCCAATATCGATGGAATGGACCATTATTCTAACGCCGCAATTGTGCTTACCGGCGTTATCGGTATCCGCCATTTGCCGGGCGACGGTGGAATCACCTACGGAGCCGGGTGGACGCCTTTTTTCGGAGCCGGGTATTTAACGAATTGGTTTGGGGTGAACTTTGGGTACGCATTTTAGATATCAATTTGAGCGACATGAACCCGGGCAGCTTCCTGCCCGCTGACGCCCTTCATCATTTTCATTTATCCGATCCAAAACTCTCACGCCGGCTTCCCATCCTGATTTTACCAACTGGTACAAAACTGGTACAATAATCATTTTTTTATTAAAACTTCTTATTTGAACTGAAATCATAGATTTGATCGAGGTCCTGTACCGATTCCGTACCACTTTTGTACCAGAAATGTACCAGTTTTGTACCATATTTGTGACAGTTCCGTACCACATTCCTACCATTGCTAGTTTCCCCGCGGGGAGTGTGGGAGCGATAGATAGCACGATCTAATCCGCAATTCAGCAAAGCTGGCGCTTTACTGTACATAACCCGCTTTGTACAACAACCCCGAGTAATCGGGGTTGTTGAATTAAATCGGTAACCTACCGATTTGCGCAATTACAACGAATTCCCGGTAATAATGATTATACAATACATGTACTATATATAATATAAGGACTTTTAGTTAAAATAGCAAGGGAAATTTTTACAAATTTTAAATTCTTACCTATCTCTCAATCCCCTGCCTAATCGCACGGCTTAACCGGACGCGTAGGGATTGGAATCACTAAATCATCGAAAGGGTAGCAGAGGCAAAATTCCCATAGGGACGCCATAACTATAACAAGAAATCATGCCGGATGATAACAGAACCCCGGCGGGGTGAGATGGAGCAACTTAAAACCTTCATTAATTTATTCTAATACCTTCTTTCCGTATTGCCTCTTCCGTTGGATATTATTATACTTCTTTATTAGATCAGATAACTTAATCTGAAATTACCAACGAACTGAATCAGAAATTCACCGTCATTTAATTCGATACATAAATCTGGTAGGGGATACGGAAATCTTACCGGCGAGTTAATTCATAAAACAGTATTCGAATGATGCTTCAGAGAAGGGTCGATATAACATCCAACAAGACCATCTCTCGGCGATTTCGGAGCATTGACTTTAAAGCATCAAAAATATTTCGATATAATTTAATAATAATAAGGCAAAGAAGATATGAAACATACAGTTACAAATCTCCGTTTTCTTGGAGCGCTTATCTTAATGTTGCAACTCTACCCAATGGGGGTATTTGCTCAATGGTCAATTAACCCAAACATTAACAACGCCATCTGCACGGCAACCGGTGATCAATCCAGCCCCGAAATAATATCGGACGGCGCGGGCGGAGCCATCATGACATGGCAAGACCATCGCAGCGGTAGTAACTGGGACATCTACGCTCAACGTGTAAATGCATCCGGCGCTGCGCAATGGAATTCCAACGGTGTTGCCATCTGTACAATTGCGGGAGATCAATCCAATCCAGCGATCGCGCCAGACGGTGTCGGCGGAGCTATTATTACATGGCAAGACCATCGCAACGGCAGTAACTATGATGTCTATGCTCAACATGTGAATGCATCCGGGCTTCTCCGTTGGCTAACCGGCGGCGTTCCTGTTTGCACCGTGGCAGGTGATCAAATCTCCCCCACCATTGTGTCGGACGACTCGGGCGGGGCTATCATAGCCTGGCAAGACTACCGTAGCGGCACTAACTGGGATATCTATACTCAACGTATAACTGTCTCTGGCACTCCACAATGGACAGGTACCGGCGTGCCCATCTGTACGGCTGCCGGCGATCAAATTCTCCCCACCATCGTATCGGATGGCGCGGGGGGCGCTATTATAACGTGGCAGGATGGACGCGAAGGCAGTTCCCAAAACCTTACGTATGCTCAGCGCGTGAATGCTTCCGGCGTTGTTCAGTGGACCGCCAACGGTGTTGTGGTCACCCCGACGGCAGGCCTTCACTTTCAATACGATCCCAGAATCGTTTCAGACGGCTCGGGGGGGGCTATCATCACATGGTGGGACTATCGCGGCATAGATAAAGACATTTATGCACAACATATAAACGCTGCCGGCACTCTGATATGGACGACCAATGGCGTTTACCTCACCGTCGCACTAAACGATCAAGATAATCCCGCTATCATTTCAGACGGCTCGGCTGGCGCTATCATAACCTGGCAAGATACCCGTAACGATCTCAACCACCCTGACATCTATGCGCAAAGCGTGAATGCTGCAGGCACTGCACAATGGACGACCAATGGCGTTGCCATCTGCACGGCGATAGGAGATCAATCTTCCCCCTCTATCGTTTCAGATGGCGCCGGGGGAGCTATTATCACATGGCAAGACAACCGGAGCGGAAGCAACTATGATGTCTATGCGCAAGCTGTGAACTCATCCGGCACAGTGCTGTGGAAAACGGACGGCGCCCCTATCAGCACAGCGGCAGACGATCAAATTACGCCCGTTCTTGTTTCAGACGGGTTAGGCGGGGCAATCGTTGCTTGGTCTGATTATCGCAGCGGTAGTAGTTTTGACATCTACACTCAAAATGTAGATCATATCAGCTACTTAGGAGATGCGACGCCGCACATCGTTAAAGTGAAGGATGTTCCCAATGACCAGGGAGGAAAGGTAACTGTTGAGTGGAACCGTTCCTATCTCGATACGTTTTCTATCCAAACTATAACTCAATATTCAATATGGAGAGGAATTTCGGGTACCTCCGCCCCATCGCAAGCACAGCCTCCTGGAGAATTAAGCAAACTTAGCCCGGACAAAGGATACCGCACAATCGTTTCTCAAACCGGCACAACATATTGGGAATTGGTGGGAACAATCACAAGCCATTATTTCCCGAACTACAGTTTCACCGCTCCCACATTATCCGATTCAGGATTGTGGGGAACACCGTATTATCAGTTCCTTGTATCGGCTCAAACGTCGAATCAATTTGTTTTCTGGGACTCTAATATTGACAGCGGTTACTCTGTGGATAATCTTCCGCCGATTGCTCCGCGGAACGCTGCAATTCTTCCGCTGGCGAACGGACCCATTCAAGTCCATTGGAATCCGGACCGTAGTGATCCGGACTTGGGATATTACACTATTTACCGCTCGACCGCGACGGGGTTTCCGATTAACAACTCCACGCGACTGCGCAGCACATCGGATACGACAGTCATAGATTCATCAGCACAGGTTGGCAATCAATATTTCTATCGGGTGACCACGGTGGATATTCATGGAAACGAAAGCCAACCCACACCGGAGCTGAGCGCAGCAGCGCTATCGATCCAACTTGCGTCGTTAACCGCCACAACCCTGACAACAGGCGTCCAATTAGATTGGAGTACACTGAGCGAAGAGAACAGTTTGGGCTTTTATGTCGAACGCAAGGCGCAGAACGCCGGAGCGTACGCTGTGGTGAGTGATTTAATCCCCGGCGCGGGCACCTCGTTGGAAGAACATACTTACCAATGGACGGATACTAAGGTAGCAGATGGGATATACAATTACCGCCTGAAACTTGTTGATTTAAACAGCGCTTATGTTTACTCCAACGCCATTGTAGTGACGCTGAGCGGTGTTCTAGGAGTGAATGATCACAATTCATTGCCGACAGTGTTTGCCCTGCAGCAGAATTACCCCAATCCGTTCAATCCAACAACAACCATTTATTATCAAATACCTAAGGAGTCTTATGTCCGACTCGCTATTTATAACGTCCTCGGGCAAGAGGTGAAGACGTTGGTAAATGCAACCGAGCAGCCGGGAGATAAAGCGGTACATTTCGATGCAAGCAACCTCCCAAGCGGGATATATCTCTACCGGATAACTGCCGGAGCGTTTACAGATATGAAGCGAATGGTGCTGATTAAATAAAGACATTGGCATTCAGACTAAAATCCCTATCCTCGATATTCAGGATAGGGATTTTTTTGTTTCTTTAATCGTTCCAGCACTCAATGGAACGTCTAACCTTTTGTTATTATTGATTATACAGAATGGACATTAATTTTTGTTAACTGGTTGCATCTTGCCGTTCTGTTGCGTAAAATGATAAGTCGAATTTTCTGATCTCTGTGGAAAGATGGACCCTCCTATCGATCAGTTTTGTACACCCATTGGGGATTTATTTCACCATAATTATTGTTTTCAGGATATTATTGAATTATCCTAACTCATCACTTTTAACCTTATAAGGATCAAGCACTTATGAAACATACGCTACTAAGTTTACTCATGGTGATCTGCTCATTGTCGTTCACGTATGGACAATCCAACTCCAGCAACGGCGATCCAGATGTCCCCGGTTTCCTCAATAGCCGGATCGACAAAGGCGAATATCTCCGGCTGAGGGATGAAAATATCAACATGCTTCGCGGATTACCTTATGTCAATGCAGGAATTGAACGGCAAAAAGCTATTGACGTCATGGAAAAATCCCAGATGTCCAAACCCTCTTCGGTAAATTACATATCGTGGACGCCCCTCGGTCCAGCTCCCATCCCGAACGGTCAGACAAACTCTACGGTCAATTCGGTGACGGGGAGGATCACGTGTATCGCCATTGATCCCAGCAATCCGAGTATTGTCTACTGCGGAGCGGCACAGGGAGGAGTCTACCGGACTACCGATGATGGCGCTCACTGGACTGCAATATTTGATAATGCGCAATCCCTCGCCATCGGCTCCATTGCAATTGCTCCGTCCGATCACACGATTGTGTACGTTGGGACAGGCGAACCGAATTTATCGATTGATAGTTTTTTTGGAGTTGGGCTGTACCGAATCGATAACGCAACAACAACTGCCGACCTGGTTGGTCCCATCAACCCCTCAATCACGACCGGCACAACAACTCCGGTGACATACAATTGTTTTACCGGACGCGCAATCAGCAAAATACTTGTAGACCCGTCGGATCCGGCAACCATCTTTGTCTCCACTGCAAGCGGGCTCGGCGGGATCGCCGCGACGGCTCTCAACACTGTTCCACCAATGGGGCTGCGAGGCGTCTTTCGATCGACCAATGCGACGAGTGCACCAGGTTCTGTCTCATTTTCTAAACTCATCGTTACAACCGCGGGCGGCTTAGACGTCCCGAGCACGGGAAATAGAAGCGTCATGGATATGGTATTCGATCCCTCCACGCCGTCAACGATACTTGCCTCCGTGTACGGCGGCGTCACTACTCCGGGAGACGGCGGCGTTTATCTTTCAACGAATGCATTAACTGCGACGCCCTCATTTTCGCAAACATTACAATTAGCAGCAGGCATCAGGAGTTCATTTTCGATTACCAAAATATCATCAACCGTGACAGTCCTCTGCGCGACCGGCGAATCAAGCGGTTCGCTGCGGCGATCGATAGATGGCGGATCGACGTGGTCCAGCCCTATCAGCGGAGTCACCGGATTTTGCGACGGGCAATGCTGGTACGACATCGTTGCATCAATGGATCCGACAAATACAAACAATATTCTTATGGGAGGAAGCGCAACCGGAGCGAGCTCCTTCGTTGTGAAACAAACCACAAACGGCGGCACAACATGGTTATCGAGCGATAACGGCTTGCACGCCGATGTTCATGCAATCGAACGCGCGCCGAGCAATTCCAGTATTGTCTATACGGGCAACGACGGGGGAATTTTCAGGTCTACCGATGGCGGGTCGACATGGTCGAGCGTCAACGGATCGGGTATCAGCGCAACGCAATTCCAAAGTCTCGCTATACACCCGACCGATCCTTACTTCACGATAGGCGGTTCGCAGGATAACGGCACCGAATTTTTGCAACCGACGGATTTATGGACCCGCGCTGATTATGGAGATGGAGGATTTTCACTCATTGACCAGAATGCAGCTAATACTACCGCCGTAACAATGTACCATACCTATTTCAACCAGACGAGCAATTTGATCGGACTTGCACGGGTGACAAACACTGCTTGCGCAACTGACGGCGAGTGGGTATTCCGGGGTTATGGATATACTTATCCGGTCACGGGATGCGAGGGAGTAGCATACGCTGCAAACAACGGCATCGGCGGGACGGATGCAACGTTGTTTTACGCGCCGATGGCTCTCGGTCCGGGCAATCCCAATACCGTTTATTTTGGAACAGACCGGCTCTACCGATCTACCAACAGGGGAGATAATATGACGTTGGTCAGTCAAGGTCCCCTCCAAACGGGCTATCCTGTTACTGCCATCGGCATCGCGCCGCACAACGACAGCATCCGCATTGTCGGAGTCGACAATGGCAAAGTGTACGCGACAAGAACAGCTTCTTCAACATTGACAGATATTACCAGCCCCTCGTTCCCCGTAAATCCAAGCGGGAGTACGGTGCGATTTGTCAGCAGAGCCGTCGTCGATCCGAATAACTCAACCATTGCCTATGTAACATTTTCGTATTATGCCACAGCCGGACAGGGCGTATGGAAAACAACAGACATGACATCCTCAGCCGCCTGGACTGCAATAGGCACGGGAATTCCCAGTATTCCCATCAACGCCTTTGTGGTCGATCCGTCAAACTCGAACAATTTATTTGCCGGCACCGATATCGGAGTATATTACTCCACGAACGGCGGAACAAGCTGGGCATCATACAGCTCCGGACTTCCCCGCGTGGCGGTGTTTGATATGGCGATCACCAGCGATCGTACGCTGCGAATTGCAACGCATGGCAGAGGAATGTGGGAAGCGAACGAACTGCCGCTGCCGATAGAGATGTCTTCTCTTTCCGCTCATATCGTTGACGCCAATAATGTTCAACTTGATTGGTCAACTGTCACCGAAACGAATAATTACGGATTTTACATCGAACGGCGGGGCGAAAACAGCGCAGGATATACAACGGTCAGTCAGTTGATACCAGGAAACGGCACATCACTAACGCCGCACGATTATACGTGGACTGACGCAAAAGTAAACCCCGGCGTGTATTTTTACCGCATCCAACAGGTTGATTTGCAAGGCGGAAAAGCATACAGCAACCCGATCACGATGACGATCACCGGAGTGTTATCGGTGCATAATGCAAACGACCGGTATGAGTTTTCATTATCACAAAATTATCCCAATCCGTTCAATCCGACAACAACGATTAATTTCAGCGTTGAAAAGCAGGAACACGCTGCAATTCGCATCTTTAATTCGTTGGGACAGGAAGTTGTGAAACTTTACGATGGGATCGCGGAACCGGGCAGAACGTACTCGCTTAAACTTGACGCTTCTTCTTTGAGCAGCGGAGTTTATATATGCCAGATAGCAACCGAGAGCCATCTTTCCGTTCGGAAGATGCTGCTGCAGAAGTAATTATTTTCAATAATAAATTATCGAAGCCCTGCCATCGAAAGGTGGCGGGGCTTTTTTATTTTTGAGCTCAACCATTTAGACCATACATAAAAGCTCAAGAGTTTGATATTTCTACGAACATTTAGTAAATTCGTTGATTCAACGTTGAAGGTTTTCCCTTCTGGTAAGCTGACCTGAGTGGAAACACTTCACCATTGATGTGTTTAGATGCTTGTCGTAAATGTTAAGAAAAATTACTATTGATGCAAAACATTGAAGAAAAGATCAGAGAAATCGTGCTCAAGACGCTCGTTTCTGTTCTCTGTTGCGCGATACTCGGTTACATATTTTACCGCGGCGATCTGTTCAATCGCTCCCTTCATCATTTCGATTTCATAGCGTTTGGAATTATCGGTTCGGTATTTTTCCATACGCTCCGATTCAGTGTGAGAAATGCGTTTGCTGTGCTCCTGAGCGCTGCATTGATAGTCACCGTATTGCTTGAGAGAGCGCACGGTCGGTACGCTCTAGGCATCGTACTAAACACTGTGACTTCCGCTTTGGCGATATACTTATTTTTCATTTTCATTTATAACTCCCAAGGAAAGAAAAAGCTCGTTGAACTCTTAAATCTTGCTCTGCTTTTCGCAGTCTTGAATTTATTTGCAAACTTGCTCATTGTTCTCATTTTCGGTAATCCTCAAAGAATATCAGCATTGTGGACGTTACAGTGGATCAGACACTGGTTTCTGATCGGCCTTGGTATAGGCGTCGGGATTGTCGTAACCGAGAAATCAATCCCGGAGAAATTACGCACATCCTACAGAGATTTCATTCATTGGATCACTTTTTCGGAGAAATCAGATTGAGACCCTGATTTTGGAAGTTGAATCCTCTAAGTTTTGTCCCGGAAAAATTTATTTCTACCGTTTGGATGCGACAAGTATTGGCGGAGATACATTTACAAAGCCCCGTTATCGTTGGATGGCGGGGCTTTTTCATTTTAGGGCTCCATTTAGGCCGTAAAGGGAAGTTCAAGACCTTGACAATTCTGCAAACATTTAGTAAATTCATTTGTCCAACATTGAATCATTTCCCTGCTGTGTCCCTCTCTAAGGGAATAAGTTCACAGTGGATACGTTTCTATGCCTGATGTGATGTTATTAATGTGAATGACTGTCCGATCCTATCTGATTAACTTTCAATTTCAGTTGATGACCAATTTATTGTTTTGAATTGAAAAATATTTATAATAACCAATGTGATTGAAAAAGGGGATTTACTATCGTCTTTTGAAGATCTCATTCCGAATGATCGCACGCATTCGCTTGATCTCTCCTGGGTGAGCAAAATACGAAACCATGAGAGGGATGATTATCTCCGGCAACTTGGCGTTCGATGGGTTAATGAACGCTATCATGATTGGTTGTCGGAATCGGGAGTAAAGGCGAAAGATAAAACAATAAAACGCTTTCATCTCGAAGGCAAACCGTTTGAATACTATATGGCAGAATATTCAGCGCTATCACCCTTGCTGGATATGCCTCCGGAAAAAACAGACGTCGCTATCATAGGCGTGGGTCCCTCGCTCGTTATCCGGAGCGGTTTCAGATTAGATGTGAAGTCAACGTCGTACTCCTACTCAATGTCATTTCGAGTAATTGTGCATGTAGAACAATTAGTGACAGAAAATGAATTTAATTATCCGGATATTATTGATGTTACGTATGAACGGGAATATTATAAAGGGTATGGACCGCGTCCGCTATCCGATGGCACCTTAATCCTTCGTTTAACCGACGGAACGAGTTGTGAATTCCGGTTTGATGAACCGGGGATAAAAACAGTGATCGACGCGATACGCGGAAAAATACATTCACTGGAAAGAGAGGGCGCGGCAAAGAAACCTGTTTTGGATAGTCCTATTCGATCCACTTAATATTGAATCTGAGGATGCTCATTTTGTTCATCTTATCCCACTGGTTCAAATTTGGAATTAATAACTTTACCCATTGGCAGATGAAATGCAAAACCTGACGCGGAGCTTCATAAGGTTTCATCCCACCGAGGACAGAGTGTGTGAAACGTCATCACGAGACCCTGTGCCATGGAAAAACGCCGTGGATTCCCTATAGATGAACTTCAGTGTTACTGATCGTTGTCGGTTATCGTCACCCTGAGCGAAGTCCCGACCTCCTCTTCGACTTTACTTCGTTTCGCTCAGAGAGATGGTCGGGACAAAGTCGAAGGGGATCCGTCATATATTCGAATCTTAAGTTCATTAGCGGTAGCTTCACCGCGTCGCGATCTCCTCATATCAATGCAAATTGCAATAAATTGAAAATAGTTGAAAGCAGAATCAGAGTTTTCACACACTTTGAGGACGCGGGATAGAAGAATAACGGCTAACGGTTGTGCAATCTGTTAGTGTATGGCATCAGAACCAATGACGCGCGGAATAATTGCGTCGCATATATCAAGAACAAACACTGTTTGATCCCGTCCCGTCAAAAATGGATTTGACGGGACGGGAGAGTTTGTTTGTTCGCAAAAGAGACGCAATTATTCAGGCATTGGTTCTGGAGCCTTGAGTTTTTCTTTGTTTCTTTCTATTTGCCTCAAGGCAAAAGAAAGAAAGACAAATAATGAATGGAAGGATATTGTCCCAAAGGGATCGAGACTGTGCAAAACTCCGATTCGTCGTTTAAACTATATTCAAAGATTCGCATTTTGCATTGATATGAGGAGATCGCGACGTTCCGCTCCTGCGGAACTCGCGATGACGGGACAAACCGGGATCGGTGAGAAAGAAGAAAAATTATCAGTATGTCAACCCATAGGAGTTCCCCTTGTCAAAGGGGATCGCCGAAGGCGAGGGGTTTTGTGTTCCTTCACAAGCTCTTTGAGAAGCCGTTCAACCAGCGCCTTCACCATTTTTTTTCTGTACCCGGCGGTTACGCCGGTATTGGGCAGTGGTTTAACGGAGCCCGCTGCGGCGTCGCCCGCGGCTTCGAGAAGATCGCCAGTGAGGATTTTGCCGGTGATCAGAGAAGCGGCTTTTTGCGCTTCCACCGGAGCGCTGCCAACAGCGCCCAGCACAATCTTAACGTGTTTACAGATATTTCCGTCGCCGATTTCCATCACGACTGCGGCATTGGCGAGGGGGAAATCAACCGCTGCGCGCGAACGTATTTTTTTCTGTCCTATTTTAAGATCCGAACGTAATTGGGGAATCAGCACTTCAACGAGAATTTCATTATGATTCAATGCGAGATGGCTGACGCCATCTTCCCGGTAGAAATCTTTTAACAACATAATCCGTTCCCCCTTGGGATCAACCAATTTGACCGACGCACCGACGGCAATAAGAAGCGGGGCAAGATCGGAGCAGAACACGGCGGAACACAACGATAACCCGGGAGCAGCATGGCAATGAGTATTGCTGCCGCCGTTGGATAAATTTCCCTTCAAACAGCCGCCAAGCGCGCCGCGCCAGAATTCCGACTGGTTATAATAATAACAGCGCGTATCGAGGCAAAGATTGCCTCCTATGGTTGCGCGGTTCCGTATCGCGGGTGACGCTATAGTTTGAACGGTATCCGCAAGAGCGGGAAAATTCTGTTTAACAAGCGGCGATTCTGCGATATCATGAAGCGTGCACATCGCCCCGATTCGCAGTCCCGCACCGAATTCAAACGACAACCGTGATAGCTCGCCGATCTTCCCAAGCCAGATAACCTGTTCGGGTTCTTCTAATCCGTTTTTAAGATTGACGATGAGATCCGATCCGCCCGCAAGAATTGCCGTCTTGGAATTTCCATCGGCAAGCAGGGATACCAGATCGGAAATTGTTTCGGGACTACTCACTTCAAAATTCGGCAAGCGGATCATTTCGCAGGTACCTCCACGCCCGTTGCCGCTTTAACATTTTTCGATTTTACGGATTGATGTTTCTCGCGGATAGCCGCGAGAATATCTTCCGGCGTACAGGGTATCGAAGACATCCTCACCCCGATGGCGTCATAAATAGCATTAACGATAGCAGCCGCCACGCCAAGAAGGGGACCTTCGCCCGCCTCCTTTGCCCCAAGCGGACCTTCGGGATCGTTTGATTCAATAATGAATGTCTTGATGGGCGGCGTATCTAAAATCGTTGGAATTTTATATTCCAGCAGGGAAGGATTTTTCATTAGTCCGGGCGGGCAAATTTCGGAATTTCCATCTGTTGGCGAAGTCCCCTTCGCATAGACCATCTCTTCGGATAGCGCTTCTCCGATGCCCATGTAGACCGATCCTTCTATCTGCCCCTCCACCATTTTTCGGTTCAACGCCTTGCCGCAATCGTGCGCCGACCAGACGTTGTGGATTTTGACTGCGCCCGTATCGGTGTCGACTTCCAGCTCCACCACATGCGCGGTGAAGCTGTACGATGGCGAGGGTCCCGCGCCGGCGCCTTTGTACGTGCCGCCTAATTTTGGGGGAGCATACCAGCCGGCTGCAGCCAGCGTGCCGAATTTTGCTTCGGCAAGTTTAGCGGCTTCGCTGAATACTACAAATTTCGATGCGTCTCCCGTGCAGATGATTTTACCATCGGCGGCAAGCAGATCTTCGAGATGGCATTGCAATTTTTCTGCGCATGCATTAAATAATTTTCCTTTCAAATCGCGGGACGCATGAAGAACGGCATTCCCCGCCATAAAGGTAACGCGGCTTGAATAACTTCCAAGATCGACCGGCGTCAGATCGGTATCCGCCTCGTACACTTTCACGTCCCCGATAGAGATTCCGAGCGTAACAGAAACCAAATTCGCTAATGCTGTGTTGGAGCCCTGTCCAATATCCGAAGAACCGCAAAAGACGGTAACGCCTCCGCCCCTGTCGATTTTTACAATCGCTCCGGAATGCGGCAATCCGTGCCAGTGAATTTCTTTACCGGCGCCGCTGATATACGAGCTCGCAGCAATCCCGATTCCGCGCGCGTTCGATAAAGCTCCACGTTTCTCGCGCCAGCCGGATGCTTTCGTCACCGCATCGATACAATCTTTCATGCCGCAGCTTGTGACGCGGAGCGAATTGATCGTCATGGAATTTGGCTCGACGAGATTTTTCAAACGAATATCCGCCGGATCGATTCCGAGGTGTTCCGCGATGCGGTCAAGCTGGGCTTCAAACGCGAAGCGGGGTTGCACGGCGCCATGCCCCCGTTTAGGTCCCGCGGGTGGCTTATTGGTGTAAAACCTCGTACTGTCAAATTTGAACGCCGGCGTTTTATAGGGAAGCGTCAAAAATTGCGCTGTATAATACGATGTAACCACGCCGTAACTCCCGTACGCGCCGCCGTCAAGCTGCGCTTTGTACTCTATTGCTGTGATTGTTCCGTCTTTTTTCACGCCGGTTTTCAACCACATGCTAGTGCCATGCCTGCCGCGATGGGAATAAAACACCTCCTCGCGCGTGTAGGTGATTTTCACCGGTCTGCCGGATTTAATGCTAAGCCATGCTGCGCAAAATTCGAGGGCGAACGGTTCCGCTTTTCCGCCGAACCCGCCGCCGAGATACGGCTTGATAATTCTGACGCGGCTTGCCGGGATATCGAGCACTTTCGCCAATGTGCGGTGCACATAATGCGGCGCCTGCGTCGACGACCAGAGTGTGAGGTACCCGTCTTTATAATCGTTGGATTCTTTCGGCGGCTCAAACGACGCCAATGCCGAATGCGGCTCCAGCATCGCGTGTGTGCTTGGACCGTAATAAAATTTATCTTCACGGATATAATCGGCTTCCGCGAAACCCTGTTCGACATTGCCGAATTCCAGCTCGGCGTGCTTCGCGGCGTTATTTTCGTATTTCGTGCCCTCATGAATCTTTGGAAGATCGCTTCGAAGAGCGTCGTCAACGGAAAGCACTGCGGGAAGAATCTCGTATTGCACATCAATCAACGACAACGCTTCTTGAGCTGTTTGCTCATCGACCGCGGCGACTGCCGCGACTCCATCACCGATAAATCTCACCTTGTCGATACACAGCGCTGTTTCGTCCTGGCTCGCGGGAAGAACGCCGTACTTCGCGGGTAATTCTCTGCCCGTCATAACGGCAATAACGCCGGGCAGGCGTTCAGCTTTGGATGTATCGATGGTGATGATGTTCGCGTGGGCATGCGGACTGCGGAGAATTTTTCCGAACAGCATCCTTGGAAGAAAAAAGTCATCTGTGTATTTCGCGCTGCCGGTCACCTGCGGGGTGCCGTCGATTTTCATCGCGGGATTTTTTTCAGCTACAGGAATTTCGTCCGCAACCGATTTTACCGCATCGATAATCTTTGTGTATCCGGTACAACGGCAGAGATTGCCTGAAAGACCTTCGCGAAGCTGCTCTTCCGTTAATTCCTGGTGTTCTTCGATGAGAGCTTTCGAGGTGAGAATCATCCCCGGCGTGCAGAACCCGCATTGGGTTGCGCTATGTTCGAGAAACGATTTTTGGAGAGGATCAAGCTGGCCGTTGACCGATAATCCTTCGATGGTTTGTATGCTGCATCCTTCAACTGTGATCGCGAGCGTGATGCAGGAGAGGACTGGTTTTCCATCGATTAGAACTGTGCAGGCGCCGCAATCGCCGTGATCGCAGCCGATCTTTACGCCCGTAAGATGAAGATGTTCCCGCAGAACTTCGGCAAGAGTCCACTGGGGCTCAACCGCAATATTGTGAACTTCGCCATTAACGGTTAATGTTATGAGCCCCTTAGGCATCTATTCTCCGGACGATAGTGCAGGTGCGGAGACGGCTTGCGAGGCAAACTCCCTTCCTTTATCGAAAGCCCGAATGTTCAGGTCGAGGATTTTGGGATTTAACGTTTCCTTCATGACTGCATACCAATGTTCAAGCTCTATACCCGTCGCTTCCGCCATTCCACCGAGGAGTATGGTATTCGCTGCGCGGTAGTTGCCGAGAGAATTCGCGATCTCCGTCGCATTTATCAGCACGACGTTAAATCCCTTTTTTGTGAGAAATTGATCGATGTTATCCGGATACTCCACGGGTTTTACGTCAATTTGCGCGGGCTGGCGCGCTTCGTCATTCAAAATCATCAACCCGCCTTTTTTAACAAGGTGCGCCCACCGCAGCGCCTCTAATTTTTCCAGGGCAAGCATGATGTCCACCTCGCCCGCTGAACAAAGAGGCGAGTAAACCTTCGGCGCAAAGCGAACATGGCTGACGACGCTTCCGCCACGTTGCGCTGCGCCGTGCACTTCAGTTTTTTTCACATCGAAGCCGGCATGGATCGCGACCCGCGCCGCGACTTCAGCGGCAAGGAGAACACCCTGACCGCCAACGCCGACAAATAAAAGATTTTTCTGATTTTCAATCATGATACCACCTCGTCAACTATAGGAACAATCGCATCAAACGCGCAGAGCTTGGCGCACAGGTCGCAGCCGATGCAGCGTTCTTCGGCTATGTTGGGAATCGATTCGAAACTATCAATTGCAGGGCAACCGATCTTCAAACAAAGATCGCATTCCTCGCACAGGTCGCCGATGATATGATACGCCGTGTGCGGTTTTGCTCGTTCGCTGTCTAACAACACGCACGGTCTTCGTGATATCACCACGCTCGGCTCTTTCAGCTCCAGCGAACGTTTCATCACTTTTTCGGTTTCTTCAAGATTATACGGATCGACCACCCATACATTCCTGATGCCGATGGCGTGAATAAGTTCTTCATAATTAACCGCATAGGTATCTACATTGCGTAAGGTTTTACCGATCCCGGGATGCTGCTGATGGCCTGTCATACCGGTGGTTGAGTTATCCATCAACACCACGGTCGTGACGCCTTTATTGAACACAATATCCATCAACGGGGCAATGCCGCTGTGGAGAAATGTTGAATCGCCGATGACCGCGGCCAATTTATTTCCCATCGTAGCGCCGTGCACTTTTTCCATGCCGAAGACATTCCCCACGCCTGCGCCCATGCAGAATGTCGTATCCAGCGCGTTGAACGGCGCCAGCGCACCGAGCGTGTAACAGCCGATATCTCCGGTTACCACTGTTTTCAGTTTATGGAGAACGTAGTACATGCCGCTGTGGGGACAGCCGGGACAAAGCACCGGGGGGCGAACGGGAATGGAAATTTCGTTTTCAAACGATTGCCTGCCGTCGCCGCCGAGAAGCGTTCGCCGCAAAACGTCGGGCGAGAGCTCGAACATATTCGGAATTACATTTTTACCCGTGATATCCACGCCCTGGTCGATGTTTTTCACGCCCATGATGCGAAGCTCTTCCTCAAGGTACGGTTCCAGCTCTTCGATCACATATATTTTCTTAACGCTGCCGCAAAATGATTGAATAAGTTTCTTTGGCAGAGGAAACACCATTCCCAATTTTAATATGGATGCCTCCGGAAATACTTCGCGGGCATACTGATAACTGATACCGCTTGTAACAATGCCAATATCCTTGCTTTTCCACTCAATTCTGTTGAGAGAAAACGTTTCGGCGAACTCCTGGAGTTTTTTCACCCGGTCATCGACATTTTTTCGTAAAGCTTTTCCGTAGATCGGAACGACATGCTTGTGCGGGTCTTGTTTATATTTCTTAGGTGGTTTGCGATTTGGTTCGTCCACCGCGACAAGAGATTTTGAATGCGCCGTTCGGGTTGTCGTTCGAATGAAAACCGGAATATCGAACTGCTCGCTGAGGTCGAACGCAATTTTTGTGAAATCGTGCGTTTCCTGGCTATCCGAGGGCTCAAGCATGGGAATTTTCCCGAACTTTGCCAGATACCGGTTGTCCTGTTCATTCTGCGAGGAATGCATTCCGGGATCATCGGCAGTGATGACCACAATACCGCCGTGGACCCCGGCAAAGGGAGTGACCATCAATGAATCAAGCGCGACATTCACGCCGACATGCTTGATGGCGACAAGCGCCCGTGCGCCGGCAATTGACGCGCCGTATCCCACATCGAAGGCGACTTTCTCATTGGTCGACCACTCGACGTCGATTTCCGGATACTTCGCCAGATTTTCAATAATCTCCGTGGCGGGCGTTCCGGGATACCCTGTTGCAACATGAACACCGGCTTCCCACGCGCCGCGCGCAATCGCTTCGTTGCCGGACATAAATTGTTTCATCAGTGCTTCAATCCTTCCTCAATAAAACCAATCAATATTTTCCATTATGAATAAGATCTCTCGCGATCACGAGATGCTGAATTTCGTTCGTCCCTTCAAAAATCCTGTTGATTCTCGCGTCGCGATATAACCGTTCGACGGGATACTCGCGCATATAGCCCATTCCTCCATGAATCTGCATCGCTTTATCGGCGATATGGCAGACCGCTTCGGATGCAACAAGCTTGCAAATGGCGGATTCCATCCGGCATGGAATCGCAGAATCGATCATGTGCGCGGTGCGATATAAAATGCTTTCCACCTGAAAAATTTCCGCCGCCATATCCGCAAGCATAAGCTGTATGGCTTCCTGCTCGGCAATCGGCTTGCCAAATTGCACGCGCTCATTGGCGTGTTTGATGGAAAGATCGAGCAATTCTTTCGATGCGCCGAGGCATTGCGCGGATAAGCTCACGCGCGCGACATCGAGCGTTTTCATGGCGATCTGAAATCCCTTGCCAAACTCGCCGAGGAGATTTTTCTCCGGAACTTCGACGTCGTCAAAAAATAAATCGGTTGTATGCGATCCGCGTATGCCCATTTTCCGTTCGGGATTTCCCGCGCGGAATCCTTTCCAATTTTTTTCGACGATGAACGCGGATATGCTGTTATTGAGCCGCTGTGCCGGTTCGGTGAGAGCAAAGACAACAATCACATCGGCGATGTTGCCGTTCGTGATAAAGGTTTTATTCCCGTTGAGGAGATAACAATTCCCGTTTTTAACCGCCGATGTTTTAATAGCCGCGGCGTCCGAACCCGCGCCCGGTTCCGTAAGAGCAAACGCTCCAAGTTTCTCGCCCGCTGCGAGAGGGATTAAATATTTTTCTTTTTGAGCTTCATTTCCTGCGAGGTAAATTGCCATTGCACCGAGACTTTCATGACCACCGATAGTAACTGCGGTGGAGTTGCAACCGCGCGCGATTTCTTCCATTAAGACGCAGTACCCGGTTTCGCCGAAGCCGCCGCCGCCGTATTTTTCGGGAAAGACTATTCCCAGGAATCCAAGCTCAGCCGCTTTCCGGATAATATCGAGCGGCACATCTTCCTTCTCGTCGATGGCTGCCGCGCGGGGGCGAATTTCGGCGTCGGTAAACTTTCGCACCATTTCCCGCAGCATTTTTTGTTCTTCGGTGAAGGTAAAATCTATCATAGTAATGATTTTTCTATTTCAATATTCTTTTAATCGTTGTCTGCAATTCATGGCAAGACGATTGAGCGCAAAGCATTATCATCGTGCGCACGAAGGAGATTAAACGCATCGTTAATTTTTTCAAGGGGGAATTTATGGGTCACCAATTCCGCAACTTTCACTTTTCCCAACCGGCACAACTCGATGAGCTTTGGATAATCGACGGGACGACAACCGAGCGACCCCCGGATTTCCATTTCGAAATACATGATCTTTGCGGCGCTCAACTTTATATCTTCCGATGAATAGCCGATGACGACGAGACGGCCGCCTTTCCGCAACGTGCCAAACGCCGCTTCGATGGTTTGGGACTTTCCTATCGCTTCGATTGCAATATCAGCGCCGCCGCCGGTAAGTTTTTTCACTTCTTTTCCGAGATTTTCCACTTTAGTTGGATTAAGCGTATATGCAGCGCCGAATTTCTTCGCCCATTCCAATTTTTTATCGGAAATATCGACTGCGATTACCACGCCGCCGACAGCGGCTGCGATCTGCACAACATTTACTCCAACCCCTCCGCATCCGAATACCACAACGGTATCCCCCGCTTTAACTTCGGCGCGGTTTTTTACCGCATGAAAGGGCGTTGAGGTCGCATCGGCAATAATTGCTCCTTCCTCAAGCGGAATTTCTTTTGGAAGATGAAAAATATCTTTTCCCGGCGCGACAATATATTCCGCATAAGCGCCATCGACGTTATTTCCAAACATCACCATCGTCTGGCAGATATTTTCGCGCCCGGTCCTGCAGAACTCGCAATAGCCGCACGAATAAACCGCGGGAAGAAGCACTTTGTCTCCTTCTTTAAAATTTTTAACCTCGCCGCCGATTTGCGCAAGAGTGCCGGACGCCTCATGTCCGAGAATGAGGGGCGGCTTCTTGAACGTCGGCGTGCCATGATCAATATAATGCAGATCGGTATGGCAAACGCCGCATGCCGCGACTTTCACGAGCACCTCATTCGGTTTTATCGAAGGAGTAGGCGTTTCTTCAATTTTTAAGGGTTGATTGGGTCCGTAAAATATGGCTGCTTTCATAGGATTGGTATTGGCAGTGTATTTTTTAAATTTTCGTTAGTTGGGAATAAGGAGGTACCTTCATGCAACCCCCTGCGATGCAAAAACCACATCGCGTCCCCCTTGAAAAGGGGGACGACTGTGAGGCGGGTGAAATAAGTATTTAAAATATTTGACACCACGAACATTACGCTGCACCGACAGTTATCTTCTGCTCTTCTAACTTCTTCAACCTGCGATTGGATAATAAACATGCGCCCATAGCGCCGGCAAATTCGGAATCCGGATGCACGTTCATTGATTTTCCCAGCCGCTGCTGCAATGCTTTCACCATTCCCGCGTTGCGGGTGATACCGCCGGTGAGCGCTATTTCTCCATCAACGCCGACCTGCCGCAATAAAGCGATGATGCGATCCGATATCGATAATTGCGCGCCCATGAGAATATCTTCGACGGGATAGCCGGTTGTAACAAGATTGATGACTTCCGATTCGGCAAGCACCGCGCATATCGAACTGATCGGCTGAGGATCTTTGGATCGCAGTGAGAGAGTGCCCACCTGATCTAGTTCAAGTTCGAGTCCCTTTGCAATCCGTTCGAGAAATCTTCCCGCGCCGGAAGCGCATTTGTCGTTCATTTTGAATTTCACAACGCGGCCTGTCTCTCCAACGTGCATCGCCTTGGCATTTTGCGCGCCGACATCGAGGACGCTTACGCAATTCGGGAACAGAAATCTTGCTCCCATCGCGTGGCAGGAAATATCGGTTATCTGAATCTGCCTCATCGGGACAAGATACCTGCCGTACCCTGTTGATGCGACATAAAAAACATTTTTGGGATCGATCTTCGCGTCAAGGCACGCCTGGCGCAACGCTTCTTCCGATGCAAGCGCGAGATTATGACCGGTCAGGAGAGTCGATTTTCCCATGAATTTTTCCCGCGTGATATCGTACACCACACATTTTGTTAAACGGGTTCCGACGTCGATGCCCGCGATATATTTTCCGTGGTTGGGTTTTGCCGCAGTCATGATACCGCCTCCTTCACGATGGGTATTCCGTTCTCGTGATGATATTTCGCGCGATCCAGAGCGAACAAGGCGGCGCCGATAGCACCGATATACTGTGAATCTTCGCACACATTGATTTTCAAGCCTAATTTTTCTTCCAGCGCGGCTACCATTCCTTTATTTTTGGATACCCCGCCCGTGAACGTAATCTCCGGATCGAGTCCCACGCGGCGGAGCAAACTCACGGATCGCGCCGCAATGGATTGATGTACGCCCGCGAGGATATCTTCCGCTTTCCGGCCCTTTGACAGATGATTCATAATTTCCGTTTCAACAAACACTGTGCACACATTTGTGATGCGGAGCGGATTACGCGATTGGAGGGCGACAGAACCGAGGTCATCGAGCGCAATGCCCATCACCTCACCGCCGGCAGCAAGGAATCTGCCGGTGCCCGCGGCGCATTTATCGTTCATGCAAAAATCAACGACCTCTCCTTTTTCATTAATCTTAATTCCCTTGGTATCCTGCCCGCCGATATCGAGGATGGTGCGGGTATTTTTGAACAAATGCGACGCGCCCCGCGCATGGCAGGATATTTCGGTGATTTGAGAATTTCCAAACGTGACTTTATATCGACCGTAGCCGGTTCCGACAATATACGAGACTTCCCACTCTTCCAATTTGACGGATTGGCGGGCAAGCTGGAAAACTTTGTCAGCGGCTTTCACAACGTTCGCCCCGGTATTCACAATTCCACGCGCAAGAATCTCGCCGTTATCATTGAGAATTGCGGCTTTGGTTTGCGTTGAACCAACATCTACACCTGCAACAATCATGGCAACCTCTCTAATAAATAAGTTCGATTTCTCATACTTTTACCAGCCTCTGATGTTCTAATGACTCGAAGAAAGCATCTATTCTATTCCTTAATTGCGCCGCCTGGAAATAGCGCGGATCGGCAAGATCGCTCTCGATTAACAATGTGTGGATGTGCCATTTCCGCGTGAACTGCTCGCGCATATCCGCCTGTCCGACAGAAAACGACCGGCAGGATTTAACAGAGTGGATCACAATCGCATCGGCAGAATATTCTTCCGCATATTCCTGGAGAAGCTGCGTTCTCGCCGGTAAATTGAGATTGGTATAACACGTGAGGCAATAATCGGCGATACTTTCCAGGGGATGCTCGGGATCATGCCGGAACCCGTGATCCCAGAAGCCGCCGACCTTTGAATAGCTGGATGCAACCGCGCACACGTCCCATTTTTTCAACATTTCCCAGAAGGATCTGAAATGGGGCCAGGGCGGAGGACCTTCGATGACCACGCGGAATTTTTCATCGGGAATGGGACCGATCTTATGATCGATGCGTTCCTGAATTTCCATCATTGCCTGGCGGTAATAATCCGTGCACTCTGGAAGTCCCCGCAACACGTAAATCGGAGCCATGAAGAACACTGCCTCGAAATAGGAATCGAACGGCGATGGTTTTAATTTCGCAGAATGCAAAATATTCACCCACAAATCTTCAGCTTCAGCGGAATGCCGGGTAATTTCCTTCAATTTATCATGATCGTATTTATTGCCGGTAATTTTCTCGCAGAGGACGGTTAATTCTTTCAACTGATCGATGATATACTGGCGGTCAGCTTCATCGATTGTGTCGCTCCGCATATACGGAACGTCGAGCATCACCAGGGGGACGTCATAATAATGAGCGAGAGCCTCGAACCATTTGATGAACGTCGTACAGCCGCAATAGGTGCAGAGGAGCAAATCCGGTTTCGGCATCTTCGTTCCGGAAGGTCCCACATTTCCTTCGAGCATCATCCCGACGTCGTTCTTCACATAGCCGCAAACATCGGGAGAATAACCGACATCTTCCGCCTTGAGGATATAATCACCTGAAATTTTCCGCACGCCGCATTGGAGAGCGTTCACCTCGGGAAATACAAGCTCGAAATCGAAGACGCGCATAAACTCTGCGATGTTGCCCGGCACAAAAAGGTACGCGACCTTTCGTCCGTCGTCTTTTGCAGATTCCAGCCGCCCGTACCACTCGGTTAATAACTTCTTTTGGTAATCCCTCCCGACGCCCTGGTATTTAAATTTATCTTCAGACATTATTCACCTATGAAAAAAACATAACGGATTCTACGAAAGTCTCTATCTGCGTGCGGATCGATTCAAACACGCCCATTTTTTCCTCATACTCAAAGGCGAGGAACGCGATATTCTGTTTTTCCATTTCATCCTTGTACAAAACATAATCGAGGAGCGCGGGTTCGCAGAACTTCGGAGCGGCGAAGATCACGCCATCGGCGTTCGCCTGTTTGATCTTTTGCACCAATTGGTCCTTGCGGGATTTCGCTCCATAATGGCGCACCGATGAAGAAACACTATCACGGACATAACTCTCAGCCAGCGATTGAAGCGGATCCCCATTCAATGAAACATTATCTTTAAACCACCTGGTGTGCAGCACCAAATCGTCATTCACGATATAGCAGCCGGCTTCCTCCATCACCTGCAACAGTTCGAGCGGGGGCTGCTCACAGAAGCTGCCCTCAAGCACAATACGGATGTAATCGCGCGATTTTTTATCGCGGGATTGAATAACCGGAATAATTTCTTCCAGCATACGCGAATGTTCCTCCACCGGCATCAACGTGCCCATCCGCAGCAAGATGTACGCTTCATAGGTTGAGAGAAGCCACGGAGTTTTCTGTTTGATCTTATACAATTCGATCGAAAGCTGCCGATTCCGGTTAAAGGTTTCGATGCTTTTCTGCAAAGCGCCGGGAGGACATTTCCTGCCGTTTAATTTTTCTAAATTATTGAGAAGTTTTTGCAACTCGCTGCGGTAATGAACGATGGCAGACGGAGATGAAACGTTCTGTGGGAAATGGATATATTCGACCATTTGATTGGGGAAGTTTGTTTGCCAGACTCCCGAAAGATTTCTTGCCACATCGCAGATCGATGTGAAATATAACGCGTCAAAATCTTTCAGAGAATCGGTCAACCCAAGCTCCAGGGTGGAACGCGCGATGGAACAGACGAATGATTGTATTCGTGAATCGGCATGATCGATTTCAATTTTTCCTCCGGCTCCAAATAATCCGACTGGAAGCATCCCCATAGCGTGGGGGAGCTCGTACGGGGTATAGACGGGAAAGAGTCCCACGACTTTTCCGGCGGGATGAGACGCCTTCCAATCATGCACGGTTGGAAAAGCGATATCATCAATAATAGAGCGATATTGTTCAATTCGCTCTTCGAATGAAGGTTGCGTTGCCATTATTTATTCTTCCAAACTGGTGGTCTTTTTTCGATGAACGCGCTCAGACCTTCGTTAGCGTCCTGAGTTTTCATCATATCGTCGAGATAATATTTTTCTGCGCGATGGATTGCTTCCATGACAGGCATGCCAAGTCCCATATCCACTGCGCGTTTCGTCATTTCAAGAATAATTTTGCTTTGCCGGGTAATTTTTCCAATAAATTCGTTTGCTTTATCGGCAAATCCCTCGACCGGGAAAACTTTATTAATCAACCCGATGCGTTCGGCTTCCGTTGCGGAAATCGTATCTCCGGTCATCAATAATTCAAGGGCGCGGTTCCGTTTAATGAGCCGGGGCATGATCGCAGCGGCGATCGGCGGAAACACGCCAACAAGAATTTCCGGCTGGCCGAACTTTGCTTTTTCCGAGGCGATGATCATATCGCAGAATATCGCAACCTCGCAACCGCCGCCCAATGCCGCTCCCTCAACAATCGCAATGACGGGGATGGTGATTTCCTGAAGGGAGGTAAAAATACCGCCAAATTCTTTCATCATCTCGCCGACTTTATTCGCAGTATGTTCGGATACATCGACTCCGGCGGAGAATGCCTTTCCTTCGGCCGCGATGATGAGAACTTTTGCCGATCTGTTTTTCCGGATTTCAGCCAACGCCGCGTTAACCTCGCGCATCATGGCGATATTCAATACGTTCAGGGGAGCCCGCGAAAACACCAAACGGATAGCGCCGCCATCCTCAATAATTTTAATATGCTGGTAATTACCCATGATTTTGATCGCTAAATGGGAGACAAGAATTTTTTAAAATCGGTTTAACCTGCTCGATGAATTGCTCATCAGTAAGCCGACGCTGGCGCCATTCTTCATCGAACCGGCTGAATCCGAGGAGAACGTTTGCGCTTAACCGGACGGCTTCCATCGTGAGGTCGACAAGGTGTGTGCATCCATCAGAATGACCCAGCGCGTCGACTAATTTCGCCTGGATACCGCGTTCGATTTTCATTCCGACAATATTATGAATTTTTTTCAGGGTCAACTGGCAGATTGCAAACGGCGATTTGACCATCTGGACGTCGGCATTTAATATCATCGTCGTCATCGTATCGACGGTCATTGTTACCCTGATGTTATGGTTTAAATCGAGGAGCGACGCCTTGGTGACGATCGTTTTCTCGTCCAGTTTTGAAACAGAAACATTAATATTTCGTTCGTAAAGCTCAGTCATAGATTCCTAACTTAGATATATTGTCCGCCGTCAATTTTTAACACTTCTCCTGTGATATGTTTCGCCTTCGATGAAACGAGAAATACCACACCATTGGCAATATCTTCCGGCTGACCAAACTTTCCAAGAACAATCTCTTCCACGGATTGTTTCCGAATTGATTCAGACAACGTTTTCGTCATATCGGTTTCAATCATCCCAGGCGCTACGGCATTCACCGTAACATTATACCTGCCGAGCTCCTTCGCAATCGTTTTCGTCAAACCAATGACCCCGGCTTTTGAGGCGGAGTAATTTGCCTGACCGAACTTACCCCGCATACCGTTGATGGATGCGATATTTACTATTGAACCCGTTTTTTGATCGCGAAAATACTGGCTCACGGCGCTGATATAATTGAAGCAACCTTTCAGATTGGTATCGATTACCTTATCCCATTGGTCTTCCTCCATTTTCCAGATCACCGTATCACTGGTGATACCGGCGTTGTTCACAAGGATATGGAGTCCGCCTAATTCTTTAATTACTTTATTAACCACAACCCGCGCGTTGGCAAAATCGGAAACATTTGCATCTATCGCCAAACATTTTCTGCCGGTTTGTTGCACTTCGGAAACCACGTCCTGCGCTTCATCCGGCTGATTCCGGTAACCATAATAAGTAAAAGCGACATTGGCTCCCTCGCGCGCAAGACCGAGCACAATCGCTTTACCAATGCCAAGCGAACCGCCTGTAACGAGCGCTATTTTGTTCTTCAGTTCCATGTCCTACTTAGCGGAATCAAGAGGATGGGGAAGAACTTCTTCTATTAATTCCTCATCAATTGCATGACCGCCGGCGAGTAACTGGCGATAGCGCACAAAATCGATAACGTCTTTCCCGGTAAGTTTCCGGTTATTAAAAGCGGTGAATCCGAGAAACCCTTCCGTAGCCATGTTGGCGGCAAGCCAATGACGGTTGGCAAGTTTTGTCTGATCCCAGAAGAATTTTTTCTTTGCGCGGATTCCATCGATGGATTTAATGAGACATCCCGGCATGAGATTGGTGAATTTCCAAACGATATCATGAACGGCTTTATCGAGGAGAGAAAAATCAACGGTCATTTTTTTCATCTCTTCCTGTGCGCGTTTCAATAGATCGCCTGTCAGGAATTCTCCATAGATAACGTCGCCATTTTCGATATAACGATCGGTGATGATGGTCGGGTTATTCCGAAAGCCGTTATTATCTTTCAGCACCGGGACAACCTTGCTGATCAAGCGGAGGTTTTTCATTTTATACGCACTCCAGAGCTCGCAGGAGACGCAATTCCACATCGCATCTTCGATGCTGAGATAGAGCGGGAGAAAATCCGTGGAACCGCCATCGGGAGCCGATCCGTGCCGAGGACCCGCCTGACCGTAAATAGCGGTATCAGCGGAAACGGTAATATCGCATGCCATGCCGATTTCCTGACCGCCGGCAACACGCATCCCGTTGACGCGGCAGATCGTCGGTTTTTTGCAATTCAGTATGCCGTCAACCATTGCATTGAAAAGGTCCATGTACGCGCCATATTCCTGGGGCCGTTTGGAATAATACTCAGCGTATTCTTTCGTATTGCCGCCGGTGCAAAATGCTTTATCGCCTGCCCCGGTGAAAATTACGGCAACAACACTTCGGTTCATCGAAGCTTTCTGAAACGCAGCAATGACCCCTTTGACCATCTTAGTCGTATAGGAATTATATTGAGCGGGATTATTTAACGTAATCCATGCGGTGCATAACCCTTTCACCTCGTTTCCCTTGCCATCAAGGATAGGACGTAGCTCATATTGGGTGCAGGGCGGCTCGGCGCCAAAAAATTCATCACCCCATAGATCATGGTTTTTCAATTCGCAATCCCGTGGAAGCCAGTCGAGACTCATCGGTCACCCTCCGCATATTCTGTTTCTATAAATGTTTCGATTTCATCATCGGTAAGAAGCCGGTTGGAATGTTTTGCGTAATCGAAAATCTTTTTCACAACGCCATCGCGCATTTCGTATCCATGATCCTTCAGCCAGTAGATGACATTCGATTCGCCGCTGAAGGGACCGATTTCAATACGCTGTTTTCGTCCCACCATATGCGCTGGAACCGCCGAGTACACCATATCGGCAAGCCAATCATCGCCGGTGTTCAGCGCTTTAATAACCGCCGCGGCATGCACTCCTGTTGCGGTACGGAATGCATCGGGACCAAGCATGGGGTAGTTGAAGGGAATTTGGGTGTGCGTCGCTTCGGAAACCAACTGGCAGTACTCATGCAATTTGCAAAGGTCATTGCCGACAAGACCCCACAGTTTTAAATTTACGAGTAAAATATCCATCGGTGCGTTTCCACAACGTTCACCGATACCTAACGCGGTACCATGAACCCGGTCTGCTCCCGCGCGGATAGCGGCAATGGTGGATGCAAGGGCAAACCCGCGATCGTTATGGCCATGCCAGTCTATTTTTACATCCTGACCCGTATTTTCTATAATATCTTTCACAAACCGCACGATGTTGGTAGCGCCGGTTCGTGTAGTATGACCAACGGTATCTGCGACCACAACACGTCGGGCGCCGCAATCGATCGCTAACGTGTATAGCCGTTCTATATCTTCCGGGTGGGAACGCGTTGTATCTTCGGTGACGTACATACTCGGCAGGTTATGTTCTACAACATAGCTCACGGCTTTTTCGGTGAGCGTTAAAACATTATCAATTGTCCATCCTTCGACGTATTGCCGGATGGGGCTTGAACCGATAAAGGTCGCAACCTCGATGGGAATGCCCGTCTTCTGCGAGATATCAATCACGGGATCGATATCGGCGATTACCGTACGGGCGGCGCAATTTGGAAAAATCTTCATTTTGCAGCGGGCGATTTCCCTTGCAAGCTCCAGCGTATCGTTATAGGCGCGCGGACCGGCGCCTGGTAATCCGATATTCGCCGAATGAATGCCGATCTCCTCCATGAGATGTAAAATTTTTATCTTTTGCTCGATGGTGGGATCGGTAATTGAAGGCGATTGCAAGCCGTCGCGAAGCGTTTCATCGTCGAATTCAACGTGAACAACTCCTTTGAGATCGACGATACCGCCCTTGTTCCAGTCGTAGATTAAATCTTTTTGTTTAGGAATCATAACGAACTCCTGAGTTTATCTTTTAAAAAATTTAAAGAGAATTAGAGTCATTTCGCTGCCGCGAGCCGTTGTTTTGCAAAGTTGACCATCCCGCCCGCTCCGATAATATTCTGGATAATTTCCGGAAAGGGCGTGGTGCGGTATTCTTTTTTCTTCGTAAGATTTTTAATCGTCCCGGTTGATAAATCCACTTCGATCACATCGCCGTTCTGAGAATCATCAACAGCGGCATCGGATTCAAGAATCGGCAGACCGATATTGATCGAGTTCCGGTAAAATATCCTGGCGAATGATTTCGCGATAACGCACGATACGCCAGCGCCTTTTATGGCGATGGGGGCATTCTCGCGGGAGCTGCCACAGCCGAAATTCCTTCCGGCTACGATGAGATCGCCCCTCTGTACCTTCTTTACAAAATTCACATCGAGGTCTTCAAGGCAATGAGGCGCCAGTTCTTTTTCTGTGAAAGCGGTGCAATACCGCGCCGGGATAATAACGTCGGTATCAACGTTATCGCCGTACTTGTGTGTGGTTCCTTTTATCATCGAAATTCTTTCGTACCTGTTATGCTTATAATGGATATTTCCGTTTGAAATCCGGGAATTTTCCGTTTACCATTGCTTCCAATCCAATCAACGCATCGGGATGTTCAAAGACCTGCTGGAGATGATGTTCAAGCTCAAATTCTGCGAGAGTATGGTTATCAATTCCGTTCATGAATCCTTCCAACCCGCGGGAGATCAGGAAATTTGAGAGCATCACGGCATTTGGCGAGTTGGCAGCAACACGCCTGACTGCCCGATCGGCGAATGTTTTCATTTCGCCGGTATATTGAACGGGCAAATGGCTCCGTCCCTGTGCATATAGCGTCGGCACTAGGTCGGATTGATTGAACAAATCGCGGACAATTTGAGTCTGGGTTTTTTCAACGAATGAGAGAGCCGTATTTAACCGTTCAAATTTAAGGTTATTCAACTGAGTTGCTGTTAAGATTTTCCCGCTGTTGTCTATTATAGCTTTCGCAATAAGACCTGCTATTTCATCTCTGCGATGCTGGGGGATAATTGCATCGGCGCAACCAAGATTGTAAATCATCTGCGGCGAGGACGTCGCAAGACCTCCGCCAAGAATGAAATACCGCGCAAGACCGGCGGCAGTTTCCAGATCGTGGGTGTGATTATAGATTAATTGGGCGAGATTTAATGTGCCCCGCAAACCGGGATAAATGCCAAGCCGTGTTTCCGGCAAGGCAAACGATGTGCGATTCGTTATCAAAACAATTGAATGAGGATCCAACGCAAACGCAGTTGCAACTTCCACGCCGCCGCCAAACGCCTGCCCGTCGACTATGGCAATCTTTGGTTTTGTTGTGCCGGTCATAACTTTAAAAATAACACGCTGCCACTCGGCGGTATCATCTTTTATAGCGGTGAAATTCTTTGCCTTTACCCGTTCAATAAATAATCGCACATCCGCCCCGGCGATAAACGATTTAATTGGAGCCGTATCGAATATGATGACCTTGCAGCGCTTATCATTATTTGCTTCGGAAAATTGACGGTTTAACGCTTCGAATACGTCATTATTCATCGCATTTGACGCGCGGGGATTGGAAAGTACAATCCGTCGGACGGCACCCTCGCGTTCGCTTTCGGTGTATACCGAACGGATGGCAGGAGCAGGAAATTTCTTTTCCTTCATCATCTTCTTGAGAAGCGCTGAAACCGGGAAATCCTGTCTCTGCTTCTCGGCGATCCCAGTTCGTTTGTTAATGATCTCTTCGATCCGCTTTCCGCCTAATTCAGACATAATCTGGAAAGGTCCTTTACGCCAGAGGAAAGCATTCTGCGTGAGAAGGTCTAAATCCTCTTTCGTGATTAAACCGGCGTCGACGCACTCGGTCGAGGAGAGAATTCCAATTGCAAGGAACCGGTCGCTTAACGCATTGACAACTTTAGCATCGGGTTGATGCGATTGCAATGCGCCATCCCGTATCCAACGAACAGCCGATTTATCCTGCGATTTATTAGAGAGCTCGACAAGATTAATATAGTTTTGCCGGGGTTTGAAAAAATTGCCGTAAACTTTGAACAACGGATCGTTGGGATTGGAGCCATCGGAAAAAGAATACATGGAGAACAAACCGATAGCGAGACCGGTCGCGTCCATTAATTCGAGAAAACCTATCGGGATATTGTACGCTTTTTTTCCGGCGGCTTCGATGTCGGCGATAGCATATCCTTCTTCCAGCATCCGGGTCGCTTCAAGGAGAAGTGCCACAAAAATTATATCAGCGACTCCGCCCTTGCGGCTACCCATGACGTGGGTGGCGATTTTTCCGCCAAGTTTTAAATATTTCCGGGCAACATTTTTGCTCTGTTCGCTGGCAGTATCCGTTCCGGCATATTCTGCTGCCCGGTTCTTATGCGGGAGATAAAAATAATGCATCCAGACGACTTTATCCGGGCGCTTCGTAACTTTGGCGAGGACATTGGAATCAAGCGAGGAAGAATTCGTCGCAAGCACAACATGAGGAGCTGTGAGTGAATCGAGGCATTTAAAAATTTCTTTTTTAATATCGAGGCGTTCCGTCGCCGCTTCAACGACGAGATTCAGCGATTTACTCTTGCACGCTACGTTATAATCGGTCGTGCCAATGATGCGTTCCCGGATAGCGGCGACTTCCGCAGGTGAGAATATTCTGCCTTTCGCTCCGTTGAGTTCCTGCTCTATTATAGAGAAGCCCCGGTTCAGTATTTCATCGGAGACATCGAGCAAACCGACACAAAAACCGTTTTGCGCATAATTCTGAGCTAAACTGGCGCCCATAGTTCCGGCGCCAACGACTAATACTTCAATATCATTCCAAGTAGTTTTCATATTTAATATTCTCTATTCGTTGTACCCTTCAACAATTAACGCGCCGCCCTGTCCACCACCGATACACGCGGAGGCAAGACCGAGTCCCCCGAGTTTTAATAGAGAGATCGTCATGCGCGAGCCGGTTGCGCCAAGCGGATGTCCGAGAGCAATCGCACCGCCGTTCACGTTCACTTTTGCTCGATTGAGATTGAGCTTCCGCTCAACCGCAAGATACTGACCGCCGAACGCTTCATTAATTTCGATGTGGTTGAGCTGCTTTAACGATAATCCTGCGCGCTTCAATGCAATTTCCGAAGCAGGAACCGGTCCGATACCCATGTAATGCGGATCGACTCCGGCAACTCCCCATGAAAGCAACTCGCCAATCGGTTCGAGACCAAGCTCTTTTGCTTTTCCAAACGTGGTCATCACAAGCGCTGCCGCTCCATCCACGATTCCGGAAGAATTACCGCCCGTGTGAACGCCTCCGGGTTTCACCGCAGGGAGACGTGATAATCCTGTTAAGGTGGTATCATGGCGGGGATTTTCATCGGATGATAGAATTTTTTCCTTGCGGCCCTCCATTACCTTCACCGGGGTGATCTCTTTCGAAAGCATGCATTTCTCCTGGGCTGCTTTCGCTTTTATCTGGGAGGATAACGCGAATTCATCAATCTCTTCACGTGTAATATTATAGTACCGGACAAGGTTTTCGGCAGTACCCATCATATCGTTATTGATGAAGGTGTCGTTCAAACCGTCCTTAAAAAGGAACAATGCCTTCGGTCCCAACATGTAGGTAAAACCGAAAGACGCGCCATATAATAGAAGGGGAGATTGCGATGTGCTTTCATACCCGCCGACGAGAACAACGCCGGCTTCACCGCTGATGATTTCTTTTGCGCCCTGCACAATTGCCTCGCCGCCGGACCAGCATATCCTGTTAACCGTAAGCGCGGTGGAAAAATTTGAAAGACCCGCTTTTAATCCGACGTGCCTGGCGCCGTAATGCGAATCGATGCTGGCGTGCATCCCGTTGCCAAAGATCGCCGCGTCGATCACATCTTCTCTTCCCGCCAACCCTGCCTGCTCGATTGCCGCCCGCGCGGCGAGAGCGCCGAGATCGATCGGTGAAAAATCTTTCAACGACCCGCCGACTTTTCCAAAAGGCGTCCGGGTTCCGGAGAGGAAAACAATTTTTTTATTTTTGTCTTTAAGAATTCCCGAGAAAGCAAAATCGCATTTTTCGTGGGTACGGTAGATTTCTTTTTTATCTTTTTCAGTCATTGAATTTATTCCAGATGATATTCAAGCTGTTCAACAAATCCTGACGCTGAGTTTCGGTAAAATGATCGTTCGCTTCATCATCAACTTCAGCCGCCAGTGTTCCGATGGTTTCTTTGAGCGATTCTCCCTTGGGAGTAAGGTAAACCCTCACAACTCTCCGGTCGCCGTCATTTCTTTTTCGTTCAACCAGGCCGTCGCGCTCCATCCTATCGACGATTCCGGTGAGCGTCGGATTATCGAGGAAAAGGCGTTCCCCTAACTCGGAGAGCGAGATACCGTCCTGTTCCCATAACCGCGCAAGGAGTATATATTGAGTAGCGGTGAGGTTGTGTTCTTCGAGTTTTGATTCGAGCGCACGTTTCATTCCACGGGCGGTGCGAACCATGAGATATCCCAAACTTTGGTCGAGAGTCCACATAACATCTTTCATCATAACTTACACACTCCTCGGATCTGCGATTACTCCCGCGATAGCAGAAGCTGCCGCCACTACAGGACTGCAAAGATAGACTTTACTGGAGGTGTGTCCGTTTCTACCTTTGAAGTTCCGGTTGGTGGTGTATAAACCGACTTCGTTCTCTGCAAGAATTCCCATATGCCCTCCAATACAGGGTCCGCAGGTAGGCGGACTGATGACTGCGCCGGAGTTTATGAATGATGTAATAAGTCCTTCATCGATCATTTGCAGATAAATTTCCTGTGTTGCAGGAATGGCGAGAAGGCGGACGTAGGGAGCAATATTTTTACCCCGAAGAACGGCTTCGGCTGCGCGGAAATCTTCAATTCTCCCGTTGGTGCACGAACCGATAACCACTTGATCGATCTTAATCGAATCGATTTTAGAAATTGGCTTTACGTTGCTCGGGAGGTATGGGAATGCAATTTGCGGTTCGAGATTTGAAACGTCGATCTCAATAATTTTTTCGTAACGGGCGTCGGGATCGGGTTTATGGACGATCGGAATTCTTTTCGTTTTTCCCCGAAGGTGCGAAAACACTTTTTCATCCGCGGCGATTAAGCCGGCTTTAGCGCCTGCCTCAATTGCCATGTTACATATTGTCAGACGATCTGCAAGCGGAAGGTTATCGATCACCGGACCGCTGAATTCGAGGGCGCAATATAACGCGCCTTCCACGCCCAGCATTCCTATCGTATGGAGAATAATATCCTTGCCGCCGACGAACGGGGGAAGTTTGCCGGTGTAGATAATTTTTATGGTGGGAGGAACTTTAAACCAATTTTCACCGAGCGCCCAGGAGGTTGCCATATCGGTGCTTCCTACTCCCGTTGCAAATGCGCCAAGAGCGCCGTAGGTGCAGGTATGCGAATCCGCTCCGACGATAAGATCGCCGGGAACGATGAGCCCCTTATCGGGAACGATGCAATGACAAATACCGGAACGCCCAACCTCGAAATAATTCTTTATGTTGTATTTTTGCGCAAACTCCCGCATAGTCTTGGATAAACCCGCCGCCTGGATATCTTTTGCGGGCACAAAATGATCGTTGACCAGCGCGATTTTTTCGTTATCAAAAACCTTCGTTGCCCCTATTTGATTAAAAACTTCCACGGCGAGGGGAACAGTAACATCCGTCCCCATAACGAGATCGAGTTTGGCGTACACCAGCTCGCCCGCGCTAACAGATTTTCGTCCGCTGTGCGCTGCAAAAATTTTTTCGGATATTGTCATGCCCATACGTGGTTATCTTTCAAATGAGATTCGTGTTCGGCTTTTCCGTTTTGCAAGAAGTCGCAGATTGCCTTGCCTGCTTCGCGGGTTCCGAGCGTTCCTCCGAGGTCCTGAGGCGTTTGGTTTTCCGCGACTGCCAATCGAACTGCCCGTTCGACCAGGTTGCCTGCTTTTTCGTATCCAAGATGCTGGAGCATAAGCCCGACGGTGAGAATCGCGCCGAACGGATTTGCGATATTTTTGCCGGCATATTTCGGCGCAGAGCCATGAACCGGTTCAAACATACTGACACCGTATGGATTGATATTTCCCGAAGCTGCCATACCCAAACCACCCTGCAATTGAGCGCCGAGGTCGGTGATGATATCGCCGAACAGATTGTTTGTAACAATTACTTGAAATTGTTCGGGTCGTTTGATCATCTGCATCGTAAGCGCATCGACAAAGAAATGTTCTTTTTGGATTTCGGGAAAATCGATCGAGACCTCTTCAAACACCCGCTGCCAGAGATCGCCCTCGTACCGGAGCGCATTGTTTTTATCGCTCATGGTCACCTTGGTATTGCCATGGGACCGGGCATATTCAAAAGCGTGTCGTATAATCCGCTCAACTCCTTTGTACGTATTAATGCTCTCCTGAACGGCAACCTCGTCTTTCGTTCCTTTCTTAAAAAATCCTCCGGCACCGACATACATTCCCTCCGTGTTTTCACGGAACACCACAAAGTTGATATCCTCAACGGTTTTATCTTTTAACGGACAGAGCTTCGGATGGAATAATTTTATTGGGCGGAGGTTAATAAACTGGTCGAGTCCGAACCGCATACCGAAGAGAATATCCCTTGCATGCGACATATCGGGAATGCGGGGGTCGCCGAGCGCACCGAGAAAAATTGCCGCATAATTTTGCCGGTAATCCTCCAGTTGATCCTTCGGCATGGATATTTTTGTTGCAAGGAATTTTTCTGCGCCGTAATCAAAATGGATTAGATCAAGATCGAGTGAATATTTTTGAATGACGATCTCAAGAACTTTTACAGCTTCCCGTGTGACATCTACGCCGATGCCATCGCCGGGGATAATTGCAACTTTTCGCTTTTTTTGAGCAGCCATGTTTACAATTCGCTTTCTTAATCAACATTGAAATTTACCCATCATAATTTCACTAAAATATGGGTAGTATTTTAAGATTGTATAAAATGTCAACAATAAATATGCCATTACTTTGTATACGAAATATGTTTACGAGAAACAGTTTTGTTCGTTTATTGCGCGTTTTAGCTAATTATTTTTAAAAGGATAAAATTTAGAGGTAATTTGGTGAGGATAATTATCAAGAGTGCGAAAATATGATTTCACAAATGATAAAATTACATTTGAAAATCTATTTCATTTTTTAGGGAAAATAAAGAAAAGAAAGGGGCAAGACGGATCCCTATATTATAGATAAAACTATTAATGACAACGAATCAACTTTCTTCCAAGAACTGTAGAATATTTCAATGGTGAGGGGGAGACGTTTTCAACGCTGCCAGATTGCGCGAAAACTATGTTGATGTTTTAATTGAGATTCATTCTTTTGCGATTTGCATCGATAGTAGGAAATCGCGACTCCCGACTACTGTCGGGATCGCGATGACTCTTCATACAAACTTCGTGTCTGTTCGATTATTATTCTCTCAATGCCCGAGATACACTGTGCCAGCGGCAGACGTTTTTACCCAGTATGCTTTTGAAAAATAGAGTGAATCCGATTGAACATATCCCGAAGAATAACCGTAAAATGGCGATACGATAATGCCCAAAGGATTCGTGCTAATTGCAGAAAGGGGAATCGTTGAGCCAACAGAGCCGATGAGATTCCAACCGCGGCGAACAATTACGGAATCCTTCAACACAAGGGAACCTCTCACCAATACCGAATCGGCTGAATTAAATTTGAGCCAGAATCCCATTCCGCTTTTCAGTGAATCCTGGGCGTGGTATCCCGTGGAATTGTAAATGAATGCGCTCGAAGCCGCATCCGGAAAAATTGTTGTAACCCGCGGATCCTGCGGTATAAAAGGAAACGAAATCATATTCCAGCCAGATGCCATTACCATCGTCGGATTAGTATTAGGGTTCAATTCCTGTAATATCGCGCCGTAGTCCCCAGAAATGACAAAACCTTCAGTGTTATTGCTTGCGCCAAACAATCCATTAAGAGTTCTGCTATATTCCATTTGCCAGGAGCTTCCGCCATCAAAAGTGTGCAAGACGATGCCGCTATCTCCCACGACGACAGCTTCGTCCGGTGAGGCGGCTGCAACACCATACAGGGTTGTAGTGGTTAAATGTTGAACGGAAGTCCACGCGGCTCCCCCGTTCGTCGTATGCAGTACCGTTCCTGATTCCCCAACTGCCCAACCATTTACGAAGTCGCTCATGTGAATCCAGAAAAGAGCGATCGTGACTCCGCTTGTTTGGGGATTCCATGAACCCCCACCGTCTGTGGTGTGAAGGATTGTGCCGCCCTCGCCGCACACCCAACCGGTTGTAGCATTGAGAAATGACACCCCGTAGAGGATATTCGTAGTTGTCGCGACTTGAATATTCCAGGAGGCGCCACCGTCAGTGCTATGAAGAATCGAACCGGTAAAACTATTGAAATCAGCGCCTACGATCCATCCATTTGTCAAATCACTGAAATCAATCCCCAGCAGAGATTGCGCAGTTGGGCTTGAAACAGTTGACCAGATGGTTCCATCTGTCGTGCGAAGAATTGTTCCAGCGTCGCCAACGGCACAGGCGTGGGTACTATCGATATATTTTAAACCGTAGCATGAGATCAACGGAGCGGGAGACGCTGCTTCTTTCCACGTCGTTCCACCATCGGTACTGGTAACAATCAAACCTGTTTGCCCAACTGCTCCCCCCGATAAACTTCCCGGCGCGAAATCAATCCAATTCACGCTCAAGTGTTGTCCCTGGTCTAATTGGTTCCATGATCCACCCCCGTTGGAGGAACTATATATTTCACCCAATTCACCGGCGACGATACTGTTCGATCCTGCCATAGCGAGGGTCTGTATATCCCGGCCATCCGATATATTATTGAGAGACCATGAAACGCCGCTATTCGTAGTATGCAGTATCACTCCCGATGCTCCGCCCACTAACCACTCGGCAGCGTTCAACGTTAGAGTCCCGTTAAGATCGGAAATTACCGGAGTTGGAATTAAAGTCCATGTTGATCCACCATCGGTTGTATGGCAGACTGTACCGCCCGTTCCGGTAATAATCCCGATCAGCGAATTATAGAATGTAATACTCAGAAATGAAGCTGGTGAAGCGCTGCTGGAAACGGACGTCCAATGCGCGCCGCCGTTCGTAGTGTGAAGAATCGTGTTGCTTGTGCCGACAGCCCATCCATCGCTGGCATTAAAGAAATACAATGCGTTGATACTTCCGCTTCCAACATTTTCCGTTTGCCATGATGAACCGCCATTTGTGGTTTTCAAGATCGTCATCAGATCGCCGCCAACCCAGCCGGTTGTTGAGTTGATAAAATGAACGGCGTTTAAACCCGATAAAACAGGCGGAGTCAAATCAAGCCAGTCGTCGCCTGCATCGGTCGTATGTTCAACTATTCCGTTATCGCCTACTGCGTAACCTTCGGTGGAAGATACCATAGAAATTGATTGTACATTATCGGTGGATCCATACCATTGAACATCCCAATGCGCGCCTCCATCGGCAGTATGGATGATAGTACCGAAGTTCCCAACGGCCCATCCATTCGAGGCGTCTATAAAACGAACCATATTTAATGTATTACCCTGCGGGTAAGGGTTTTGCCATTCCCATTGGGTAAAAAGAATGGATGAATTAAAAATAATTAATCCGAGTATAATAATTAAGGCAAACGGCTTCATGGAATTCTAATACCTGAATAATTATAGACATACAAAATCGATTATATTTATAAAATACAAAAAAATATTTGCCATTACACGGATAAAATTAGCATTTCAGAATTGATTGCAAATTTGGTTTGTTAAATTTAGTACAATAAGGTATGTTAGATAGGTATGGATCTATTCATTTTATGCGAGATGTATACACGTTTATTGTCTATATGAGAAGGATCTCCAGCTCCCTCTTACTATTACTTCTTTTAATCCCCGGATGGAAGGATCTTTCACTCGCTTATCAAAGCCCTGCGAAACATGTGTTGATTCTGTACGAAGGCGCCGATATTGCCACAAATTATGCTCGCGGCGATGCTCGTGAACTTGCACAATTACTGGGCCATTTTACCGTTGATTACCGACTTGAACCGATACAATCGTACAAATCGGGCGATGTAAATAATTTCGATAGAATTTTTATTATCGGTTTCAGCAAAAAATTTGACCCGCCAGATCGGATGATGCGAGACCTTTTCTCGACATCGACAGATGTAATCTGGCTCAACACGGGTTTCGACCGATACTGTCAGAAATTTGATATCGTGGGAAAATACGGATTCAAATTTTCTGATTTTGATACAGTATCGAATTTCTCCATTGTGCACGCAGGCGGCAGGGTTTATACCAAAGGTGAACCAAACCTCAATATTATTACTATCAATACACCATCGAAAGTGGAAGTTCTGGGCACTGCGTATTCTCCCACGCGTAAACGCGAGGAGAAATACATTGTCCAAAGCGGAAATTTTATGTACGTTGCAGATTCTCCGTTCGCTTCTGCAGATGGCACTGATCGCTATTTATACTTTGCCGATCTGCTGCACGATATTCTGGGTCAACCGCATTCTGAAAACCATCGCGCCTTGCTGCGAATAGAAGATGTAAACGCATTCGAAAATCCCGGACGACTTCGCGCAATCGCCGATCTTCTCTCCTCGAAAAATATTCCGTTTCTGGTCGGAGTGATCCCGTTCTATGTCGATCCGCAGCAAGAGATCCGCATCAGCATGTCTGAGAAACCTGATTTTGTCGACGCTCTTCATTATATGGTTGCTCATGGTGCGACAATTGTCATGCACGGCGTTACACATCAATATCAGGGTGCGACGGCTGTGGATTTTGAATTTTGGGATGGGACGCTCAACAAGCCGATTCATAACGACTCAAAAGAATACGTTGAAAAAAAGATGCGAATGGGATTGGACGAATTCTGGAAAAACAATCTTTACCCGCTCATCTGGGAAACACCCCATTATACAGCGACACAATTAGATTATTCCGTGTTCAGTGAATTCTTTAATACAGCAATGGAACAGCGGATGGTGATAGATAATCCGGACTACAGCCAGTACTACCCCTATATCATTAATCACGATCTTCACGGACAGCGGCTTATTCCGGAAACTCTGGGGTATATTCCCGATAACGATTCTTCGGGCGCCGAACAACAATCATTACAATTGCTGGTCGACGGGGCAAGAGCCGAGCTTGGCGTCCGTGATGGATTCGCTTCCGCGTTTATCCACCCTGTGATCGACACGAAATATATGGCTGAGTATGTCGATTCTGTCGAGGCGCTTGGATACACGTTTATGGACGTTAAAGAGGAATCACTTCAAGTCCGGTTGAAGGATCGGATCATCCTCACAGGCGCCCAAAATTATGAATTAACACTCGAAGACCAGTATCTTCGTGAGATTTGGCTTAACAGAGGTGAAATTGACCATCAGACTATTTCTGCAGAGCGCATTAATGGTTTGTTTAAACGGGCTGTTCAAGTTCCTGCGGGGATGGTCTACCTTGCCGAACCCTCTGAATATCATCAGGCAGAATTATCATTTTTTGAAAAAATATCGAATCAGATCAAGACGACCTGGGAAAACCTCGCCAAGCGCGAGGAATCGTTTAACGAAGTGCGCGCCGCAGTTCTCATTGATCCGAAGGCCCAGGGAAGCGCTTTTAATAATCAAGCGAGTTTTGTCTCGATGTTCCAGGCGTTGAATATTCCGGTTGATACGCTCGTTAATGACTCGCTGGAAGCGATGAACGACTACAATCTTATCGTGATTCCGTACAATACGGTCGAGCAATTGAAAAACACCGATTACGACCGATTGCTGCAGTATGTAGAAAAGGGCGGAAACGTCATTACCGACGGGAAGAACGAGCTTGCCCAGGAACTGGGAATTAAATTTGCGAATTCATCGCTGCGAATCGAACGCATGCGTGATTTGCTCTATCCGGAAGATCTTTTATGGATGCGCGAGCCGGAAATCATGAACCGGTTCGATGCAGAACGCGATGACGACATTCTCTGCGTCGATGAAAGAACCGACGCGCCCGTAGTGATTGGACGGCAGCGGGGAAATGGAAAATTTATTTATATCGGCATACGGTTCGATCCCCAGAGCTCCGAAGGATACAGCCGATTTCCCTATGTTATCGAATACATCGAACGTTATCTCCATCTCCGCCCGGTTTTCCGCAGAGAAAATCTTGAAATGTATTTCGATCCCGGCTACCGCAAAAATGTCAGCGAAGAAGATCTCGTCAAACGCTGGGTGGAGGATGGAGTAAGGCGCATTCATGTGACCGGTTGGGACTTTTATGCGAATTACACTTATGCCTACGATCACCTGATTAAACTTTGCCACGCGAACGGCATCCTGGTGTACGTATGGCTTGAACCGCCGATGGTGACAAAAAAATTCTGGGACGACCATCCCGAATGGCGGGAGGTAAACTATAAAGGTCAGCAAATTCCTCCCGCATGGCGCTATCTTGCCGCGCTGACCAATTCACAGTGTCTTGCCGCTGTAAAAACTTTCTACCGCGACATGCTGCAATCCTATGATTGGGATGGCGTCAATCTTGCCGAACTTTATTTCGAATCCCCCTCCGGCGTTTTAGACCCGGCAACATTTAATCCGATGCATGTTTCGGCGCGGGATGAATTTCACTATAAATACGGATTCGATCCCGTGCAACTTCTGGATTCCACATCGATGAATTATTGGCGGAAAAATCCCGCGGCATTGAAAAAATACGAAGGGTACCGGATACAGACATTAACCCGGCTTCATGATGAATTTCTTTCTCTCTTCGATGAAGTAAAGACCAAAAAACCATACCTTGATATCATCGTAACGATCATGGATGATCTTAATAATCCAAATCTGCGGACATACCTTGGGGTGGATACGCGCGAGATCATCTCTTTACGGAAACGGCACAATTTTACCGTGCAGATAGAAGACCCGCAAACGCAGTGGTCGACCGATCCGTTGCGATATAAAAAAATCGCCGAAACGTATCGCGCCTTGGTGCCGGATTCCGGCGGACTGATGCTGGATTTGAACATCTATCCATTTCGGACAGAGAATAAACCGACTCCATTCCCAACGTTGGTGCAAACCGGGACAGAAAGCTTCCAGATGATACGATCCGCCGCGCTTGGGGCGGACCGGTTCACAATTTATTCGGAATCGGGCGTCCGACCGCAGGATCGCCATTTATTCAGCTACGCCGCATCGGCGCCTGCCTGGATAGATCTCACCGATAATGGCTGGAATATCTCAACTCCCTTTCCTCTCATCGCGCAATTACCAAGCACAATTTCATCGTTGGAGCTCTCAACAGGAAAACAGCTTTTTTCCAATAGCGGCAGGTTCTATCTCCCACCCGGACAATTCTCAGTAAAGATCGTCCAACAGTCTGGCGCTCCATTCACTCAAATGCCGATCATGGGAAAACTCTTTTCGATCACAGGCAATTTGAAAGACGTTGTTCCTTCGAACCGATCGATTAAGTTCAACTATGTTAGCACGACCCGCTGCTTCGCATCGTTTAATCATCCTCCGTATAATGTGATGGTGGATGGGAGCGATTATCCGGTGGAATCGCTTGAAGGATATAAGCGATTTACGGTCATGCTGCCATCCGGTGAACACTCGGTTATCGCCGTGCTCGAAACCGGTGTTTCCTACGGAGTCGATATCACAAGTTTTTGGTCTTCCTGGATTATAGTAATTTTTGGTGTGTTTGCTGTAGCGATGTTGTTTCTGTTTTATATGATAATTCGCTTTTCACGTCCTGCAGCGTCGAAAAAGTAAATGGGCGAACAAAGTCTTCTCCAACTCGATCTCAGCATCGTTTTTTTGCTTGCCGTAATTCTGATCTGGTTTATGATCGCGTACCAGCTCGTTCTTACGCTGGCTGGATTCTTTCAATACCGGTCCTCGTTGAAAGAAAAAAAACATATTGACGCCCAGCAGTTCGATTATCCGAAAGTTTCCATCCTGATCCCCGCCCATAATGAAGAAGTTGTCATAGCCCAAACCATCGAATCGATGCTGCTGCTCGATTATCCGAGGGAGAAGTTGGAGGTGATCGTCATAAACGACGGCTCGACGGATCAAACCGCCGAGATTGTTGAAGAATACGCCAGAAATGATAAACGACTCCGCCTCTATAATATCCCGGAGAGCGAGGGCGGCAAAGGAAAATCGAGGGCGCTTAATCTTGGATTAAAACAGACCGACGCCGAGTTTATCGCCGTGTATGACGCTGATAATACTCCCCAGCCATCGGCGCTGAAATATCTGATGGCGCAGCTCTTGCTTGATCCTGCCTTGGGCGCAGTCCTCGGAAAATTTCGGACGGTGAATAAATCCAGAAATTTGCTCACGCGGTTTATCAACATCGAAACGCTGAGCTTTCAATCGATCCTGCAAGCCGGAAGATGGAAAATGTTTAAGGTTGCCACGCTTCCAGGGACAAATCTTGTCATCCGGCGTAAATTATTGGATGTACTCAACGGGTGGGATGAGGATGCGATTACCGAGGATTCGGAATTAAGCATCCGGATTTACAAAGAAGGATATTTAATTAAGTTTGTTCCCTATTCGATAACATACGAACAGGAGCCGGAATCGTGGCGGGTCTGGATCAAGCAGCGGACGAGATGGGTACGGGGAAATAATTATGTCGGATTAAAATTTCTGCATGAAATCCGGTCGTTTAAGAATAAGTTTCTCGGAATCGAGCTGCTGTATTTATTATCGCTCTATTACGTGTTTTTTGTCGCCATCATTATTTCGGATGCGCTTTTTTTGCTTGGTGCGTTCAATGTCGTGTTGATAACATTGCCGGGTCCCTTCACAACCGTATGGATAGTTGCGTTAATATTATATATGCTCGAAATCCTTCTGGCGCTTTCCTATGACCGCGAAGATACTATGCAGAATATCTTCCTGACCGCCTTGATGTACTTTACCTATTGCCAATTCTGGATTTATATTGTCGGGAAGGCAATTTATCTCGATGTGATTAAACGGGAAAAACGAACATGGGTAAAAACCGTGCGGTTTAAAATTCAGAAGCCGACAACAGTTAAGGATGAAACGGATTAGATCGCCTCGTGAAAGCGGGGTATTATCTTAGAGGGGTAACTTTTGACACGTCTGAGTAGTCGGGCAGGTCCCCTGATTAGATTCTACAATACATATTTTTCAGTACGTTAATTCCAACCCAAACGAGATCACACTTTTATCAAATACGAAATAATCGGCATTGGAGGAATTCCTCAAATATGAGTATACAAGATGGGCAATAAGCTTGCCGTTAATGAAAACCGGAAATGATTTTGAAAGAGTGAACGAGCCGGAGAACCGGTGATCGAGACGCCGGGGAGCGACAACGGAATCAACGAGATTCAACGCCGGACTGGTAAATTCTTTTTGCTGAATTTCAAAATCCCCCTGCAACAAAAGATCGAAGAGAAACGGCTGATCGAAATGGGCGGTGAACGCGCTACCCTGATAAGCGTAATGGTCGTCGTAAAATTCATTCACCCCTGTCAGCGACACTAATTCTTTGCTGCGTCCGACGCTATTGGTGAATTGCGGGGGAAGAACGCGGGCTTCGCTGGATGGCGGTCCGAAATACGCGTATCCAAGTTTCAGTTCCGTGCTGTTAAAGAATTTTTTATTCACCGCAATTCTCCAGGTAATCTGATCGACTGATGGGTTCGAGAATGTGAGCGAATCAACTCTCAATTGACCGCCGCCGGCTCCTTTTTTCCCGTGTCCCGGGTTTCCGATTCTCACGCTGTCATAATATGTTCGAGAGTAGAGATAATTCACTTCGCCGATTGTGGCTCCCCCTTCAATCCAGTTGATTGAAGAATTCCAGGCGCCTAACATCAACGATGCAAAATTTTCCGTGTTAGAAAGCGCATCGACGTTTTCAAAGTTCCAACTCGAAATACCAACGGAGGGCCTAAGATTGAATTTCGCCGATATTGGAAAGCGGTACAGGAGCCACCCGCCGGGATGAGCGTTATCATACTGATCAAATTCATCTTTATCAGTTCGCGAAGAATAGAAAAACGCGCTATACAAAACGTGGTCGAGACTATCGGGAGGATAATCGGGCACTACTTTCGGCGGAGGTGGCGGCGGTATTTTATTCACTACCCCGGAGGAATCATCATTATTTGTAGTTGAATCGGGCGGATCATTGGAAGATTCATCATCATCGTCGGAATGCCCAAAAATATATGATGGAGAGACGACGAGAGAATGCTGATAAAAATTTCGCCCTTGCTGATCGCGATACATCTGCAGCGATCCATCGTACGAAGCGCTTAACTGGAATTGATTGAAATCCAAATCTTTAGATAGACTTAATTCCCATTGATAGAATTGATCGGGCATGGAAATAGCGCTTTCCAGGATATTCGGGTCGTGCCCCATCGTAACCGATGTTGAAAAATCCTGTCCCCATGCTTGAAGAGGTAATAGGGCAACCGTAAACAGGATTATTCCAGCAAATTTTATGAATTGACCGGTGTATTGCATACTTATAAAATACTAAACGAGGGAATGAATCTCAATAGAAAGTAAGGAAAGTAGAGGTGAATAAAGATGCTGAAAAACAAAAACCCCCGACCTTCACTTAAGAAAATCGGGGGTTTTATGTTGCTGTTTGTTCGAATTACTTGATCACCGCCATCTTTTTCACCTGCGTGAAGGATTTTGCGGGATCGCTTACAGATGTTGCTTCGAGGCGGTAAAAATAAATCCCGCTCGGCAAGCCGCTTGCATCAATCTGTACCGATTTCTCCCCCGGTTGCTCTGTTGTATTCACTAACGTTCGCACTTCCTGACCGAGTACATTATACAGAACAAGCCGGACATGCGACTCATTCGGTAATTGATACTTAATGACCGTCGCCGGGTTGAAGGGGTTGGGGTAGTTTTGCGATAAAGTAAAGCTTGTTCCGGGTAACGTTTGTTCATTCACTCCTTCAGTTGAAGTAATGCTTCTGAAAACTCCGGATCCATTCGTACCTGCAAGAAGATATCCCTGGTTATCGACGAGGAGCGCACGAACGAAACCGCTTGTTAACCCATCATTCCGTTGTACCCAATGGCTGCCATTGTCCGTTGAGCTGTAAACTCCATACCACCCATACCCATACTGGTTTGAGGTGGATAGGTACAGAATTCCGCTGTGGGTGATTGCAAGAGCCATGATAGACAAATCCGGTAAACCGGTATTAAATGCAATCCAGCTGCCGCCTTTGTCCGTCGATCGATACATCCCTCCTGTGGAAGTCGCAGCAAAAAGATAACCACCCGGGTTCCCTGCCATTGAAACAACCTGAAGGGTTTGCAATCCTGATTGAATCCAATTTGTTCCATCATTGGTTGAACGATATACACCGCCTGCTCCGCCGGCGAACAGCGTATCCCCCGAATTGAAGTAGAAAATTTTTACGGCATTGCCCCCTAAACCACTTTGGACCCATGTATCGCCATCATCACTTGATCGGAATATTCCGCGATCTGTACCGGTAAAGAGATTGCCATTATGGTCGGTGACGAATTTTCCATTCAACTGCGGATTATCAACTCGGATTTTTATCGGGGTCCAATTCTCGCCATTGTCCGTTGAATGGTACAAAATATATACATAGGTCATTTCCCCGTACGTCTGCGCAAAGAGATGTCCTCTCGCATTGATTGCAATCGAAGTGAGATTCCAATTCTTAATCCCATTGCTGAGCTGGACCCAGCTATTTCCATTATCGGTTGAACGAAATACGCCCCCGCCCGAGGTTCCGGTATACTCGCCTTCTGTTCCCGCAAAAATATGTCCGCTTGCATTAACAGCAAGAACCGGCACATCTCTCCCCGGCAACGAAGTTTGCGACCACGTGTTTCCATCATCGGTTGAGCGAAACACGCCGTGATAAGCCGATCCCCCGAAGATGTGTCCATTATGATTTATAATAAGTGACACAACTGAACTATTTATCAATCCATTGCCGTGCGGAATCCAAGTGTTGCCATTGTTGGTCGAGAGAAACACTCCGCTGTCTGACGCGGCATAGATGTAACCAGCTGAATTCGTCGCAAAAGAGATGACCGTCCTGTTAGTAAGACCTGCATTTACCCAATGATTACCGTTATCTGTTGACGAGAAGATTCCGGCTCCTGCAGACCCGGCAAAGATTATACCGTTGGGACTGACTGTGAACGAGTAAACATAAACGTTTGTCAATCCGTTGGTCATAGGCGCCCAGTGGTTTCCATCATCGGATGAACTAAATGCTCCGGCGTCTGTAGCAGTAAAGAGATACCCGCCGGACTTTGCAGCAAGGGTATGAACTTTGATATTTGTTAACCCCGAGTCCCTTTGCATCCAGTGGACGCCTTTATCGGTTGAGCTGAACACGCCAGATCCACTCGTCCCTACATAAAGAATTCCGTTTGCATTGAAAACAATAGACGAGACATACCAACCGCCGCCTATTTGGACCCAGTTGCCGCCGTTATCTGCTGAACGCCATAACCCAGCGGAGTAACCAGGGAGATCATACGGAGCAATAAATAAGGTTCCGTCGGTATCTACTGCCACGCATTTAATACTGACGTATCGGACTCCGTGATAAATCGATACCCAGCTTAACCCATCGTCGGTTGAGCGGAACAAACCGCCCTCCCATGTCCCTGCATAAATATGCCCCAGTGAATTGATAGCCAGGGGATTTATAGAACCGCCGACTGGTCCATTCGTTTGCTGCCAGAAATTCTGGGCAAATACCGCGTTCGAGATAAGAATAAATACAAGAAGATAGAAACGTTTCATGGTGTTTGTATTATTTATGAGAGTGTTTTGAGCGATTCTCTATCAAGTGCAGCGGTTTTCAGGCAGGATAATGATCGCTCAATTAAGCCGGATAAGATATTGATATTTCAAGATTTTATCAACCGACTATATTGTCTGATTGACAAACTCTTTATAGTCAGTTCGAAGGGATGGTTTGGTTGTTCTAACTAAATGGAGAGCAAATCCTGCGTTGATGTGAAATTAATTATCTCGACCTCCCCTCCCTGCGGGTTTCCCCTCCTCGAGAGAGGAGGGGAGACGCGGAGCGTGGGGTGGTCAAGCTAAGACGGGTTTCTTAAAAATATTTTTGCAAACTTCTCCAGCGCAACGAACGATTCATCTTCACGCCATTTCAGTCTCTGAAAAACAAAAAGCCCCGACTTCCAATTGAGAAAGCCGGGGCTATTCGATGTATCCGATGATCCTTATTTGATCAGCACCATCTTTTTCACCTGCGTGAATGCTTTTGCGGGATCGTTCACTCCAACCGCTTCGATACGGTAGAAGTAGACGCCGCTTGCGATGTTATTTCCGTTCCATTCAACGGACCGGAAACCGGCGTCCTGAACATTATTCACCAGCGTGCTCACAACCTGACCGAGCGTATTATAGATGGTCAGGGTTACATGCGAGGACACAGGCAAATCGTAACTCAGAACCGTTACCGGGTTGAACGGATTCGGATAGTTCTGGTGCAGCGCGAATGCCGATGGCAGCGGAACATGATTCGGCGTATTGGACGCGTTGCCGCTCGCCGCCGCGCTCGATATTTTCAGCAGGAACGGAACATTATCCAGCGGCACAACACCGGCTAACTGGAAATTCGTCCCGTGCAGCCATGCCGTCGTATCCGCAGCCGTCAACGGCAGCGGTTTCATGAACGCGTTATTGATCTGTTCGAGGATGTTATCGACGTTCAGGTAAATATCCGCGGAAACTCCGCGCCAGTTCGTCATAATATTGTTGATCGAATCGGCTAATTCACGCACCGTGCATCCCGGCTTGATCCTGCGGTGATCTGTCGTGATCAGCGAGTCGAGCACCACGAGGTCGCCAAAGCCCGGCGGGGTTATTCCCTTGTCGCTGAAGAGGATATTGAGTTCCAGAGCCAGCATATCTGCGACCAGTGTATTGTTTTGCTTGGTCGCGGGTAAGCTCTTCTGGAGTTTGAAGATGAGGTTCTCCTTCGCATCAAAATCTATCCCATGCGCCGGGGCGGTGTGCGTAAACGTTTTGGAATAGAATGTTGTAGCGACGTCGATTTGCGTTCCCGGCGCCAGATATGGTGCGACTTTGCCGGTCGGCGTCGACTGGCCTGCTTTGCCGACAACCGGTCTTCCACCCTGGCGGAAGAGCTGGGCAACAAGATTTGCCGTATTGCCTGCAAAGGTAGTTTGGGTTCTCCTGATTACTACCGGCCGCGCCTGATCCAAGCGGGCGAATTGATCCGCGCTAAACGTGCGGAATCTCACCGTATTATCCGGCGTAGTAATATCGAAGAATCCAATCGTCACACCGATTGTTGTATCAGGCGTTAAGGTCACGGTCACCGAATCTGCGGAACCGTTCGGCAGGAGGTTATCATTGAGCGCTATCTCAGAGAACGAGAAATTAGCGATGCGTCTGCGCCGGATGCTGTAATCGCCAACCGCGCCGCGCAGGTTGAAATCGGTTGTCGGATCGACCATGCCGTTAAAGACAACCTGGTATGGACTCAATTGCGCTATAACAATGGGCCACGGGATTCCTCCGCCATAGTACACGGAATCCGGATTGAAATGCACCGAATCGATTCCAGTGCCGTTCCATATATTTATCCGCGGCTTCCAGTTGCCGAAGTTAATATTTCCGATCACCTGACTATCGGCGAGAGGAACATGATAGAATCCTGCATGAGGCCAGGTTTGTTTCCATCCGGGGAGATGTTGTTCGATAACGCAATACTCGCCCGGACAGAGATTGGTGAAGCTGTAATTTCCGAGTGAGTCTGTCGTTGTGGTCGCAATCGTATCTTTCGATGGCATATTGTTTCCATTGCATACGACGAGAGAGATTTTCCAGTTCGGGATCCCTTTCTCCGCCGGCTGATCGAATCTTCCGTTGCGATTCAGATCATACCATTTTGTTCCGGTGATAACGCCGGTGCATGCTTCATCGCAGGCGCGGCATTTTCCTTTGCTATCGGCATGCCAGAGTGAATAGATCTCGGTCGAATCGAGAGCGCGCGTGAAGAGTTCCAATTCGTCAATAGCGATATTGAGCAGCGGGGTTTCTATCGCAAGCTGGGAGCCGCCGATGAGAAGATGCGCTGTCTCATACATATTACCGATACTGATGATGGGCGTCGTCTGCACTGGCACACCATCTTCATAGAGTACGATACGCTGCGGACTTGAATTGCGCTTCATGGTCACCGCAACATGGTGCCATTTATTGATTGATAACGGCGTCGGGAACTGAACACTGCTCGGATTTGCGGACGGCGAGACGGAAGCGACGTCAAACGTCAGCATGCCATTGTTCAGATAGAAACGATACCCAACAGGGGTTCCAACAGGGCTCAAAGCCATTTTTTCGACGATAGGATGAATCCCGGTGGTGTCCGATTGGATGTAAACCCATGCGTCGATCGACATATCGGAGGTTGCGAAGGTTATCGCGGAACTATGCGCGACATCCACATAACCTCTGGTTGGGTTCTGACCGAAGAAGTACAAAGCGTCTCCGACTTTTCCTCCTCCGATAAGCGTGACTGTGCTCGCGGGAGAGGGACCATATCCTGTCACCCATGTTGGGTAATCATGAATGGCGCCGGGTTTAGGCACTCCATAATGATTGCCGACAATTTCTGTGTCGAGCGTGCCGCCGTTCGGGTCGTTGAGTGGCCACCATGCAACCATATCTTTCGGAGGCGTTACACACATCCCGCTGCATTTTTCCAGTATTACGCAATATGGTTTTGATGTATCTTTACACCCGTTCGGACCGGTTAGAATTAATGTATAGCTTCCGCTTGCCGGCGGTGTGAAATCTTCCGAGTTGCCAAGCGGCGGCGGGATATTTACGCCGTTCAATTGCCATTGATAGCCGAGATACCCCCTGGGCGCGCAGATGTGTGCGGTATCGCAAATCTTATCGCAGCACGTGCTGTCATCAACCGGGAATAAGCTGAAATCCGGGTACGGGAAAACTTTCACCACAATGCTTGCAGAGCTCTTGCAGCCGCAGCCCGGATCCTTGAATGTCACGATGTACGTGCCGGCTGCATAGACGGTAATGCTTTGCGTTGTTTGTCCCGTGCTCCAGAGGATAAACGGCGGTCCGATTGAGCTCATGAGCGTTACAGAATCCCCCTGGCACAAGTTGGTGCTGCCGAACGGTGTGATGATTGGCGGAGCCGGAGTGTTGCAGACTTTAATAGTCATTTTCGCGCTGTCCACACATCCCGTGACGGTATCCGTAACCGTTACTACATAGACATACGATCCGGTGATTGAATACGTTTTGCCAAACGTGTTCGAATTACTGCCAACCGGACTTCCGTTTTCTGTCCATGCAAATTTGTACGAACCGGGACCCGGCGGAGTAGATAAGGTAACGGCATTCGAACCCGAACCGAGACAAACAAGCTGCCCCGGTGTCACAGTGATATTCGCGAACGGGGATGGATTCACAACGACAGTCACCGGAGGTGTTTTACACTTGCAACCGTTCGCATCGGTTACGACTACAGTGTAATTACCGCCGACAGTAACATTGAGCGTTGGTGCGATGCCCGGAAGACCGGCGACCGGGAGTCCATTGAGATACCATTGATATGACGACGCTGGCGGGGCGGTCAGGGGGTAGGGAAGTTGATTTGGACAAACAGTCACTATTCCCGCCGGGGAAATCAAACATGTCCCTGCCGGAGGAACGATGGTTATCGATTGCGAAACCGTGTTGGTGCATCCCCCGCCTGCGGTATCCGTAACGGTCAGCGTTACGGTATACGGTCCCGGAGTTGTATACGCATGCGATGTGTTCTGCACGGCGGAAGTCGCTCCGTCGCCAAATGACCATGCGTAAGTCAAATTGGACGCCGCAGCGCTCATCGGAATATCTGTTCCAACGCATGAAATCGGCGGAAGAATAAACGCGGCTGATGGAAGCGGATTGATCGTGATAATCTTAGTCTTCATTACCGTGCATTGCGAATTCGTTATGGTTAACGTGACGGTATACGTCCCTGGGGCATACACGTGAGAAGGATTCGGCGATGTCGATGAAGTGAAATCGCCAAAGTTCCACGAGTACGAAGTAATCGAATACGGCGGCAAGAAGGTGGAGTGATCCGTAAATTGCGTCGGGCTTCCTGCGCATCCAATAACATCACTAAAATCCGCCGCTATCGTTATGGCGACCGGATGCGATACCGCAATGGCACAATTGGGAGCTCCGGTACCGCTATACGTTACTGTGTAGTAACCGGCGGAGGTAAAGGAGTGCGTCGGATTTGTTGAGGTTGATGTATCACTCGTTCCACTCAGTGGGTCGCCAAAATTCCATATCAGATTGGTAGCGCCGGGTGTAGACACCCCTGTAAAAGGGACAGGATTACACGACGGAATACCGAACGTGAAACCGACTGTATCAGTGGTGACGCAAGGATTCGGCGGTGGACAGGGTCCACGAGTAATAATTATTGAGTTCGAAACTGATTTACAATTATTTGCGTCTGTCACAGTTACATAATACGTTCCGGGTGTGGTAACCGTGATGGGATTTAGTATCGATCCATTTGACCATAGGTATGTATATCCGGCGCCCTGAAGAGCATAAAGAGTAACGCTAATTGGAGCGGTAGCCGGACAATACGAAGTCGGATCGGGCGTCGATATGCTGGCAACCGGACCGGGCGGCGTCGGCACGTTGATGGTTGCAGTGCCTGTGCATCCTCCGGCATTCGTAACTGTTACGGTATAATTGCCTCCTGTATTGACTACGATTGGATTGCCGGAAGCTCCGTTCGACCATGAATAGGATATATATCCGGCGCTTGCAGTCAGGATGACCGGATTACAGAGTTGTCCGCTCATCATAATAGTCGGCGTCGGTTTTGGGTTAATAGTGATCGGCAGTGTTATGATAGTGCTGCACACTGTTAGTTGGAGATATACAGTTACGGATCCCGGTCCATGCCAGAGCACTGAAACTGAATTGCTGCCCTGCCCCGTGACAATACTGCCATCCGGTGAAGTCGGTCCGCTGGGAGCAGTAACAATCGACCATTGATAATCCAATGCCGGATGGGAACCACCGGCGGTGTAAGTAAACGTCTGATCCATGCAAACATTTTGACTTCCGGTGATGCTGGGAACGTTGAACAAATAGACAGGCAGTGTAAAGGGCGTCGACGAGCAGAATGGCGCGACGGTATTTACATACGACACCGATATTGAATACGGTCCGATGGGATTCCATGTAACCGAAACGGGATTTGCGTGGCTTGAACCCACGATAACGCCGCCGGTTGCTGTCCACTGGATATCCAACCCCGATGGGGGTGGTGGAGTGCTATAGGTGTATGTTCCATTTGCGCAAATAGTGTCAGGTCCCGTGATGCTTATGGGAGGATTGACCATGACAACATTTACCGTAAATGTTTTACTCGGCGAGCAATAGGGATTCGGAGAGCCGATCGGGGTTGCGGTAACAGTTTGGAGACCCGGCGATGTGAATTGAATGGTCGCACTCTGCGTACCCTGCCCCGCAGTCACCGTCCCACCCGGACAAGACCAGGTAAAATTAGGCGATGGCGTAAATGGATTACCAATTGCAGTGAAAGTAGCTGATGAATTAAGGCATATCGGATCGGTTGGTCCTATGATATCGAAATCCGGCTTTACGGTCACCTGGATGGAGGCGCTGCCGGGGGCACAGCCAAGCAGGTCGTCGTGCCAGGAAACATTAATCGTGAATGTTCCGACAGTATTCCAATGAACCTGAATATGATTTGTGCTGTCCCCGGCAATAATCGTCGCAGCGCCCGCCGGGACTGTCCAATTGTAACATGCTCCGGGCCAGGCCGGAACTGAATAGACTGAATTGGCGCCATAACAAGCTACGCTTCCTCCCATAATTGTTGTCGTGGTTGGAACAATTGGGATATCGACGGTTGTCGGTCCGGGACACACGGAACCGCATCCCGTAATTGTAAGAGTAATCTGTCCCTGTGGATTTCCAGAGCCCCATTGAACGCAAATATTATTTACACTGCCAAACGGAGCAAGCCGTGTTCCACCGGTAACGGTCCAGGTATAAACCGCTCCCAGACATCCATCCGGCGTTGAATAACATTTTGTTGTGCCTGCGCAAACTGTTGACGGACAATCGATTCTCGGGCCAGAAAGACTGGTAATCGTCACAGTTCCGTGTGTGGTGTCGCTGCAACCGCAATGATTGAAAACAACGAGCGTGACGGTGTATGTGCCCGGCGCGGAAAATAAGTGCGTCGGATTTTGCAGCGCCGAGGTGTTGTTACCGCCGCTCGCCAGATCGCCAAAATTCCAAATATAGCTGATAGCATTCAACGAGGCGTCGGTAAAGTTAACCGGGATACCGGAACAGGCAGAGATGCTCGTCGGCGTGAAAATCGCTTTGGGGGCGTTGATGATATTAACACAAGCATGATCGATGCCCGTATTTCCGCTGGTATCCGTTTCAATCACGGAAATATTGCCGCTGCCGGCTGGTCCCCAAAGAACTGTGACGCAGTTAAGTCCAATTCCAGTTACGGTACTATTGCCCCCTATGGTGCCTCCGACAACTGTCCAGGAGTATGTATCGGTTGCTGATAAACTTGTGCAATATGTTGCGAGATGATTCTCGCATGCATAAAGACATTCACCTTTACCGGGACCGCCCGTACCGGACGTATTCCGATTGATACAGCTGCTATCGGGATTGAACGACGAGGTAATCTTCGGATTGGGAAGAGTTTGCGAATACAAGCTCTGTAGTGCAACTATCATCAACACTAAGCAGCAAATAATAGATAATTTTTTCATAAAACATCCTTTTGAAATGGGACTTGATGAATTAGTTAATTAATTTCTGTAAAAAATGGGAATAAATATTTTCATAAAACAGAAACTATCCTGCGGGATGGATAGTGCTAACAATTTTCTTGGTATCTACGATTTCTCCTTGCTTCGTTTGCATGGAAAGCCGGTAAAAACTGAATTGTCCGTTGTATTTTTTATCTTCTATGGCAATTTCATACCGACCCGGCAGATATTTTCCTTTTTCGATAATTAGAGCAACGACTTTTCCCTGCTCATTGAGAATGCTCAGAGTAATCGACGCTTCTTCCGGAAGCTGAAATTCTATGATGCATCCCGTTTTGTTAACATCGTTCAAAACCTGTCGTGATTTAAATTCATTGCTCATCGGTTGTCGCTGGTCGCCAATACTCCAAATAGAATAATTTACTCTGAATAATATAGACAGGTGTTTTATAGCGGACAATAGTGGATTCCATGATTTTTACCAATGAAATACACGAGGGAGGGGGGTGAAATAAGATAAAAAGGGGTTATATGTCCGTTAAATGCAATAGGTGAGGACCCCGCTCTGAGAAATTGATTATTCCAGCGAGGTTAAACCTTCCCGGATAGCGTACTTGGTAAGACCGGCAACAGTGTAAATATTTAATTTTTCCATGACATGTTGGCGGTGGGTTTCTACCGTCGATATGCTGGTATTGAAGATAGAGGCAATTTCCTTCGTAGACTTGCCTTCTGCTATAAGCTGCAGCACCTCGCGCTCTTTCGCTGTCAGCTTGCCGGGTGGAACCGCGTCTTTCCCTTCCGATTTCCTGAGAAAATCCTCAACCACAACACTGGCAATATCCGGGCTGATATAGATTTTATTTGCGAGGACGCATTTTATCGCGTCTCCAAGTTCATCGACCGCGCACTCCTTCAATAAATATGCCGTCGCGCCGGCTCCAAACATTTTTGATACGAATTCCCTGTTCGTATGCATGGAAAGAGCGATCACTTTTACGTGAGACGCCTGCTGGAGGATTTGCCGGGTTGCTTCTATGCCGTTTAACTCCGGCATTGAAATATCCATAATGACAAGGTCGGGATGAAGTTCCGCCGCAAGAGCGACTGCACTCCTGCCGTTGGTCGCCTGACCTACCACTTCCATCTCCAATTCATCTTCTATAATATGCCGCAACCCCTCGCGAAGTATTTTATGATCGTCTGCAAGCAGCACCTTGATATTTTTCATGATTTTACCTCTTCTCTGATATCTCCCGACGTAAGGGGAATTGTTAACGTAATTGTGGTTCCTGCGTTTGGCGCTGAATTAATTTCAAGGCTTCCGCCGAGATGTTTGAGACGTTCGCGGATATTGAACAATCCAAAAGACGTTTCAGTTTTTGAGGGAGAGCCGGAAGGGAGTGGATCAATTCCCCTGCCGTTATCACGGATTATTACCCGGATGAAGTCGTTAGAAGAAGGAATAACAATTGATACTTCGGTGGCGCCGGAATGTTTGACGATATTAATGAGAACTTCACGCACCGCATAGTAAAGCGCAATACTCAATTCATTCCCCGTGTGAATTGACAATTCTTCATTTTCAAATTGTAACCGGATATTATGCTGTGCGAACATCTGTTCGGCTAACGATCGGACAGATTCCACCAGGCCTAATTCATACAGCGTAGGAGGACTCAGTTCAAAGGTAAGCGAACGCGTATTTTTTATCGATTCTTCGATAAGCTTTCGAACTTCTTCGATCTGGGTATGCACTTTTTCATCAGTTGAGGATCGTTCAATTGTGCGGAGCTTTATTTTTGAAAACGCCAGTGTCTGCCCTATCGTATCATGAAGAAACTCAGCCATTCTTCGCCGTTCCCGCTCTTCGGTAGTGGAAAGTTCCGTGGCGAGCATCCGCATTTGCTCTTCATCATGTTTTCGCCGCGTGATATCTCTGGCAATTCCATACATATGCGTCACGCGTGTATGATCGCTATTCCAGATTGGCGCCAGATGGTTATGCATCCAGAGGGTATCGCCATTTTTAGTTTTTACTCTACCTTCATAACTCTCCGGCGTTCCATTCATAACGGCTTCATGCATTTTGAGGATAAACGGCAGATCCTCGGCGTGATTATACCTTTCGAAGAATTCTGATTGCTTGAACTCTTCTATTGAATAACCGGTGAGCCGCGTAAACGATTCGGTTATCCAAAGTACGTTCAGCCGTCCCTCATCCTCAATGTGATACAAATAGGCATAATCGGACATCAATTCCGTGATCAGGCGGTACCGTTCTTCGCTCTTCGTAAGTTCTTTGCGATGTTTTATCCGTCGTAATTGCAGCAATGTTAACAGCATTGCCATAGCCAGAATTGCGCCGCTTGCTGGAATATAAATGATCGGGCGGAGATACAGCGGCGGTAAGATTATAAATGTTGCATTTTCCGGAACAGGATTAAACTGACCGTATAAACCCTTACCCTGAATACCAATTGTATATTGACCTGCTGCCAGTTCCCGATACGATATCTCATGGGTTGTGTTCCATGGCGACCAATTGTCGTTATTGATGCGGTATCGTGTGAGCGAATTTTCAGGCATTACTTCCCCATAGTACGCGAAAGATTTCCATCTGATATAGACATTCTGATTTTCAACGATCGGCTTCTCATTTTCTACTTTTGGATACAATGATCTTCCAGCATCCCGGTTGAGAATTGCCACGCCCTTTCCCGTCGTTCCCACATAAACATCGTGGTCCAGCGGTAACACGGGCCAGAGGGAATTGGAAATTAATCCGCTCTTCTCATCAAAAATTGACCATTGCCCATGATCATAACAACAGAGTCCGCCATGAGTAGCGACCCACACAACTCCGCCAGCATCTACTTTGATATCATAGACACGGTTATCGGGAATGCCATCGTCGGTGGTGAAATAATGAACGCTATCATGCGCATCGATATAACCCAATCCGACAGTATTCATATGTCCAAACCAGATTCCACCCTCATGATCTGCCGCCAGGCAAAACACATGATCCTCACGCAACCCATTCCCTGTTGTCCAATATGTCCACGCTCCGTCTCTGAATCTGCATATCCCTTTGTGAGTGCCAAAATAAAAAGTCCCTTTATCTCCTTCATCAAACGCGTACACACGGGCGCTGTGCAAACCTTCCTTCAAACCCCATTTTGTAAATATGCCGTGATCAAGAACGTAAGCACCCGGTTCATCATCGATTGGTGGAACAAGATTTTGTCCGAGGCCAAGAAACCAAAGCCGTCCACGTTTGTCTTTACGGATTTTGTGGACATAAATTCCCTGGGAAGATTGTTGTATCGGGTAATACGTCCACGATTTTCCATCCCACTTATACGCGCCATCGAAAGAGGAGCCGCTCGATATCCAGATATTTCCATCGTCGTCTTCCTGTAGACCGGTAATATTCAAAATTCTCTTATTATCGAGGACTGTCTTATCCTCAACCCTCCCATCCGCATATCTGATTTCGAATCCATTGGCGGATCCAATCCACAGGTCGCCTTTCCTCGTCAGAAGAATTTCATCGATGCAGTTTTTCAATTCCGTTGAGGATTGAGGCAGGGTAGTCCAGGTATTGAATGACCGCCGCCAGATTGATATTCCTTCATCGCTGCCGACGCACAGATCGCCATTTTTTCTGAATAACACTTTGGTAATATTTTTTGGATTATCGGGAAAGAAGGGCAAAATTTTCCATCCGTTGTCTGTCCTCACATAGATTTCACCTCCCTGACTCACGGAAACGACATTATCAGAGTCGTCAATATCGGCACTGGTCATATAAAGATATTGATGCTCCATCTCACACTGGATGAAGGGGCCATTATGTATCCATTCCCACATCCCCGTTTGACCAGTCGGCATTCGTTCGAGGCAGATGCCCGAACCGCTGTTATTTTCCGACAGCAAGATTACACTCCCCAGTGCGCGCGGGTTCGATAATTGAAATCTGAATCGCCACTGATTGCCATCCCACCGGTATAAGCCGTCGTTCCGGGTTATCCATAGACTTCCGTTCTTCGCGGGGTAAAACGATTTTACGGTTTTAACGAAGTCCGGATCAGGCTTGTTGCGGAAGTAATCGCTATAAAGTGTGAAAAGAGCCGTGTATTCATCTGACGGATGGAAAGATTTTCCAATGATGGTAACACTATCGTGTACACGCTCTATAATTTTACGAAATCCATTTTTATTTCCCAGAAATTCTGTTCCGGAAAATAAAATTAATATACTATCGTGATACTCGCCCCGAATCGTTACGCTTTTATTTGTGGGCCAGCCGGCGGAGCTATCGCCGCTTCTCCATCTATAACCATCAAAGCATGCAAGCCCCTGCAATGTTGATACCCACAACGTGCTATCGGAGGATTCAAATATACCGTTAATTTCACCCGCGGGCAGGCCTGAGTATGTAGTAAAATGCACCCAGCGCGATTTCTCTGTGAAATCAAGACTTTGGGATTTGGATGATGAATAAAACAATATGAACAAACCGAGAAATGCCATAAACCACAAGGCGTATTGTGATTTGACCATTCGTCCAGGTTTATTGAATTGTTTCATCTCAATATTCGGGTTTCAGAGCCACTTAAAGAATTTTGCTTGATTTATCCAACTATTTATATAGATGTAACACCAAGTATAAGAATTTTTAAGTATAAACAAAGAATGGAATTTAGTCAATGGAAAATGGCACAAGTCACCAAACCGAAGGCAGGCAAGCAAATAGAAGAAGTAAAACCATGAGGATTTGAGATTAATGCTGGGTTTTCGTAAACTTCAATAAAGAATAAATGAAATGCACTTACAAACCGAACTCTTCGAACTAAATGTTGCTTCCCGTTTGCGAAAGAACGGTGAAGATTTTGTTGATCCGGCATTTGCTAATAACAAATCACTACCCATTCACAGATGGGTTCCTTGGATAGCTGGATTTTCGAGTCTCTTCGTTCAGGATGTCCTGCAGCGATATATGACTAAAAAGGGAACGGTGCTTGATCCATTTGCAGGAGTAGGGACAACGCTAATTGAGGCATGCACGCTCGGTCATGATGCTATAGGTTTTGAAATCAATCCTTACGCCGCACTTGCAAGCAAAGTAAAGGTGGCATCTTTGAGTATTGACCTCAAATTGCTCAGGAAAAATATCGACCTATTCGAGGAATTCTGCATTAATACTCTTAAATCGAATTATACACCGTTCAGCAAGCCCCCCGAGACCTTCAAGACTCGAATTGCATTCTACAATCCAAAGATTCTCAGGAAGGTCTTGGTGATTCAAGATTTTATCTCGTCTTTGAAGAATAAACGGATTAATGATTTATTCATGCTCGCCTTCGGTGCGACGATGGTTCGATATTCGAATTATTCGTATGAGCCTAGTTTAGGAACACGCAAGGGTTCCGGCAAGAACGAGTTCGATGACTTTCCCGTGATCGAGACGATGAAATCGAAGCTATCTGAAATGTCTGAGGATGTTGAAGAAATTCAATTTAAGCCCAACCCTCTCCATGGAAAAGGAACGGTTATTAACGATTCTTTTTTCAATGTGACGAAGCACCTGATGAAAGAATCAATAGACATTGTAATCACGTCACCACCATATCTCAATAACTACCATTACAACCGGAACACTCGACCTCAACTCTATTGGTTAGGATATGCATTGAGCACGGACGATATGCAGAAACTTGAAGAGATGAACTTCGGTAAGTACTGGCAGACCGTCAGAGAAAAAGACAATGTAAGATGGGAATTTTCATCTCCATCGGATAAACTGATTAAGACGATCCAAAATTTGAGTGGTTGCAATCAGGAAAAAGGGATATATGGCGGCAAGGGTTGGGCAAATTATGCAATTTCATATTTTAACGACTGCCATAAGCTTGCAACGGGAATAAAGCATGCGCTCAAGAGTGATCACTACGCATTTATTGTCATTGGGAACAGTATCCTTCAGGGAATCCAAATTCCAACGGATGAATTTTTCGGAGAAATCGCAGAGTATTGTGGTCTTAAGTTGATCGAGATTAACGTGCCACGAAAAACCCGAATAGGCAATAGCATTATTCAATCAACGGTACGCGTGACAAAAGCGAAGAACTCTCACTCACTCTACGAAGCTGTCGTAGTCGTTAAGAAGAAATAATATTTCTTTATTTAACGAGAGCAGCTTTTACGTTGGCGACAATGTTTTTAAGAACTGGCGCGACTCCTCGAAGGTTTTTTGTCCATGTTCGTCCCGGATGCAAAATATCCCATTCTGATGTTGCTTGATCATACCTCCCTGAGCCTGGGTCGTGATTTCCGAATCCATCAACGACCTGATTCCAGATCGGAGAATAAACTCGAATTAACTCGGCTTCCAGGGGAACAATCAGATCACCCTCTGCTTCGTTCAAGATAACGAACCGACATCGAAAATCCACCAGATTCAGGTTTTGTGCCTGCATTATGCTCTTAGCATGCTCACTCAGTCTACGGAATAAATCCATACTTTCAGAGTTTGAGATTCTCCCTGTCCTCCATCCGGGAGGAACAGCTTTCCCAACATATATTGGTTGAACAAATTCCTTCGCATTTTGCTTTGCGAGTGGCTTATAATATTTAAATGTCCCTTTGTAGTACAATGCATAGACACCCCCACCTATAAATTTCTCTCCAGGCGGAAGATCAACTGGAGGTGTACTACGGAAAAATTTTACTGCCTCTGTAATTACACTCCGAAAATTAGGTGAGTGAAAAATATGTTGTTCAAGATCGAGTGACGTTCTTTTCATCTGATAAATTCAGAATGGATTATTGACCAGTAACGATCAAAAAAACGAGAACTTAATGAGTATTGAATTGACCAATATACAAATTCCGCGGACTTTCGTCAATTCTTGCCACTTGATAGGAAAAAAAAGGATTGACCTACCAGTTAGGAAAGGATGCTCGAGCCAATGCTGACAAATGGTTTGTCTCCACTTTATAAATTTACCCGAATTATTAGTTCATGACAGTATATTAAGCAGAAAACCCCTTTTTTCGATCTGAGGTTTCTGTAGTTATTGTAGCGGGGGTACGTTACTTCTTCACCACCTTAATCACAATCGTCTCCGCAATCCTGTCATGGACGGTGCGGCGGTTTGGATGAATGAAGTATTGAAAAAACCCAAATCCCGCTTCCGCAAGGGAAGCCGAATATCCCAGGGCTCGTTCAACCGATTGCCAGACGGATATCTTTTCGTGCACTAAAGAGATCACCCGAATCCTCATCAACCGCTTGCCCAGCGAACTCCCGTTTGTCACGTATGTTATGATGGCAAAATAGATGCCAATGCCGATCGCGGTGAACACGCTTGAATGAGGATTCAGAGCAACAACAACGTCACCGCCGGGTTTTTCGGTACCTAATCCGGTATCAATCATTTCTTTCAGCAGCGCATTGCCAAACGTGTCCGGTCGTTCAGATACGTGGAAAAGAAAGTATTGGGTTAAGGTAATAAGCACAACTATAAAGAACGTGAAGACAGAGCCCGCGAGGACGTCGATAAACAATGCAATTCCCCGTGAAGTAAACGAGGCAAGAGGAATGCCGGCGTACCGCTGCATCTGATCGGTTTCATGTGGATCAAAAAGCTTCAGTTTCATCGTTTTTCCATTCTGATAAAAATTAATGAAATAATATCTAGAGTAACCAAGCCCGCTTGAGCGAAATCGATATTGAGGCAAGGTATCCGTTTGGCGCTAAATCATTCGTGAATCAAACGGAACACATCAATCATTTCAACCGGTTCCGCTTTGACAGTCTGTACCTCATTATAACAAAAGCCGATCTCTTTTCAGAAACCGGTTTTCTCTGGTAGCGGGGGCCCGAAACAATAACTACAGAAGAATGATACTATAACTTTTACCTTCTCAAACAATTAATTCAAAGCAACCATGTTTAATTGATGAAGATAGTATAGAGTCGAATGTATTTCGACTTTCAAATTTAGTTAAAGAGTTGTTTGAACGTTAATCGTATCAAATGAGTGGCGTTCGGTACTGTTGAAAGTCTCAGGTATAGCACCACAATCAATTATCAGGTTCGTAGGACAGGTTTTGCTATCTATCGTAGTTTTCCGAATGTGAAATTCTCTTCTCCTAACCTCGATAGCCTTGGCTAATCCGATGAGGGCAGTATAATAAGGAAAATTTGCCTTCGTGAGTCTCTCAACGATTGTCGAGGTTGAGAACATTTTCTGATACCAGTTGACATATCCTTCAAATAATTCATCGGGAGTCATCTTAAGGGGTTTAAAGACCACATTACCAGTGTTATAAAGGCTCCAATCGTAGGTAAGAATTCGTTTTTCTGATTGCATTCGATCAAATAGAGGTGTCCCCGGATATGGAGTTAGAAGATGGCCATTTGGACTCTCGATTCCTGTCTGGATAATGAATTCTGCCGTACGCTTGAAAACATCACGATTGTCGTGATCAAATCCGAATATCAAGCCAGCTTCGATTGCAATACCTGCACTACGAATTCGCTTAATGCGTTCCGAATAGGATTCGGGCTTGTTCCATCCTTTCCTAACCTCATTGAGGCTTTCAGTCGATATTGATTCCAGACCTAAATACACACCAACGCAGCCAGCCAAGGCAGCAAGTGAAAGAAGCTCTTCGTCATCAGCAAATTTGACGGTCGCCTGACAAAACCATCGTTTATTTAGAGGGATTAAGGCCCGTAGTAACTCTTTAGTACGATTCCTGTCTTGAGCGTTTCCACCAATGAGATTATCATCGACAAAAAAAATGTATTTCCCATTTGTAGATTCGATATCCCTCATTACAGATTCAATGCTATATTTTCTATAACTAGATTTATAGAATGAAGCAATTGTGCAATAATCACAAAGATATGGACACCCTCGGGAGGTTTCGACTGTATTAAAAACAAGCATTGATTTTTGTTTAACAGAATACCTATCGGGATAAAGAGATCGGTTGAAATCAGCTCCAATATCTGTACCATGATATATTTTCTGGAGAATCCCTTTTTCAAAGTCTTGTAGAATCTGTGGCCAGATTGCCTCAGCGTCTCCTATGGCAACTGTATCAGCATATTCCATCGCTTCAGTTGGAAGAAGAGTAGGGTGATGACCTCCTAAAACAACGATAGATCCACGTTTTTGCAAATTACGGCACAATTCGTATGCTCTTGGAGCATAAGCAGTCATAACACTCATGGCCACCAAATCAAAATCTCTATCCAGAGGAATTGTATCAACGCATTCATCAAAAATAGAAATCGTGTAACGATCCTTCGGTGTTAGACCAGCAAGCAATGGAAGTGTGAGGCGATAGAAATTTACCATTCCTTTCCACCGACCAGAAACCACACTTCCTTCTCTACCGGGTGAGATCAAGGCAAGATTAAATTTTTTCATTATGATTCATCCAGTCGTGGTCATTAACTGCAATCCTGAATAAGCCATGCTTGGAAAACAAATTAAGTAGTCATTTGGGTTTGGTAAATAGCTATGTTGTTTTTCCATATGAATTATGTTATAAAATCGTATACAAAACGTGTCAATCCATGATTTTAGTTAACTATATTAACAGATTTCTTAAAGTCAACAAACATTTACCATATCATTTGAAAATATCCGTGTTATTTACCAAGCTTTCAATCATGTGAACGGTAATAGAAATGAAATTCTTTTTGATCGAGTTTCATTTGTTTGATAATTAAGAACGGTTCTTAGGTTGAAATGTAAACCAAGTATCGGTAACTTTATTAATATTTTATGACAATTTCCTAAGACAATTGAAGATAAGAAACTTTGTTTCTTAAATCAATAAACCAATAATTTTTAATCTGAGCCTCTCAACAATAGGGAATGGTACATTATTAACAATCTCAGAGCAGATTTTCAAATTAAATTTTCAACTGAATAAGTTATTCACAATTATCTTGAGTAGTTTATTTTGAGACAAATAAATATCTCCCCCTCGTTCACATTGAGTGTGAAGATTTGTGAAGATATATGATTATATTTCAACATTGTTTGATTTATTCAACCTTATTAGGTTTCCGACTGATTCTATTTTCGAGATTGTCGATTCATTCATAGAGTTTCAATGTAAATATAGTAAAGGTTAAAGATATGAACCAAAGAACCATTATTTCCTTCTAGGGATGCCTTTGTCCAGGATTGTTTTTGTGCCTTATTCTACAATTATGGACAGAAAATTGATTTGAGAAGAAGGTAGAAAGTTTAATTGCATCAACATTATTCAACGTCGCGCACATGCAATTGATGATTATTTCAAGGGTTTGTTTTGTTTGTGGACACCCTAGTATTTTCCTGAGTTGGCACACATAGAATCTTTCGATCTACAGTGAGATTGGTAGATTTGTTTCAGCTGCCTCTAAATTGAAGTTGGGTGATTTAGCTAAGAACTTTGCTGAATTGGTTGGCCGCTATCGTTTGTTTGGGGAGGATTGTCTTCTTTGAATATCAAACCTGCGTTCCAAGTCAAAGCAATACTCACTATAAGGCAAGCAACAACCGATGCTGTCTCCATGAAACTGTAAAGATCAGCACCTGTATAATTTTTCCATACAATGTTTGGATTAATTGAAATTTCTTGATAGTATCCAGGCATTGACAGAATAATAAATAGAGCTAAACAAACTCCGAAGAATATGAACTTGATCTGCCTTGATTTTGTTGTGATAACACTCATACTTGAAACAGTTATCAAGATGGGAGTAAAGCAAGATTTATGAGCACCCCCGAAGAAGTAGACAGGTATCGCCATTAACACGATGAAAGACACAGCAGAGAAAAAAAGGCAAATCGTGGCCGTTTTTTCCTGAATTTTGTTTTTAAACGTACGCATGCCGAATTGGGATGCTAACACTATTATGGCACAGGGTATGAATATAAAAAGGAACTTGTTAAATAACTGACTCTTATCTATAACGAATACATCCAATCTGTCGATGCCACAGAGAACCAACCCGATAAACAGACATATTCCCACGCCCGAATTTATTATGAGGTTAAATCGTTTTTTGAAATACTCAAAGTCGTGACTCATTGAATCTCGCGTAGCTCGATTATTGAATCGCCTTGGTTATTACTTAACCTCTTTTTGTATTCTTGAAATGATATTAGACTAAATCCAATCATCAATGTGGCTGCCAATACAGCAACATTGCTGTAGTTTAAAGCATAGGCGATAACAGTAATTCCTATCATGATCATAGATAGACGAGAAACCTTGCTAGGATAAATAAGAATATTTCGAGCAAAAACTCTTGTTAAGAAAGTAGACATGAACACTTCCCTAGCAAGGATAATCAGAAAGAAGGGCTGGAAAGAATTGTATATCAAAACTAACGGAATACAGACGGCCTGTATTACAATTCGATCAATTACGGAATCAACTATTCGTCTTCGGATTCTCCAAGATTTGTCATTGTTCATGACAGATCGACTAAAAAGTATTCCATCAAGGTAATCGAGCACCATCACAAGAACAATGCCCAAGCTAACGACGACTTTATTCCAATTAACGTCGCCAATAATGATCACAGCAACTGCTGCGGCTATGCCCAATCTAATCAATGTTGCACCGTAGCTAACTACACCGTAGCATATGTCTGCGATAGTCAACCGAGGGACAATGGCATTTGACATACTGCTTCTCCTTTCATATGTTCTTATAAAATCATCAATGCGAGGTGATTTTCTTATCACCCGTGGTGGGAAAAAGATACATAATTATTATGCTTTAATCAAGTTAACGAACGGACTCGCTAACGATCTAAATTAAACGATATCAATGATCTATCCCTAATTCTGCTCAATTTCCTCCATATTAATGGATGTTTCATTATGGGCTCATTAAACACCATCATGATATGGTTATAGATTTTGATCAAATCCCTACCTAATGGAATTAAACTATGAATATCATTCAATTGTTTTGACAACAAAAAACACACACTCTATTTATTATTTAAATCAATAACTGTATATTATAAAGCATTGCCTTCATTTGAAGACTGAATATTTTCGAAATTGTCACTAATGGTGATAAAAAATAATGGATCATACAAACAGAAAAATAATTAATTGAAATCAAATATGCGTAGCATTGTCTACAATCTTGATCTGAAAATCTGAGATTTTTTTTTGTATCTGTGATTGAAGTCAACGACGCCCGATAAGGGTGCGGGCTGATGATTTCTTTGGATATGTACACTCCCAGGTGCCTCAGGTAATAGGATTCAAATTTATAACAAAAATGACATTACCACTAAGCCTGCTGGCAATTTACTCCTCGTTGGATACTTTAATAACAATTCCCTTTCTCAAAAATCAATATATAGGATAGAGTAATATGAAGACCACAACAAGTATGGGAGCTAAAAGTCGCAGGATAATCGAATTAGCACAACAAGCCAATACTATCACACTCTCGGATCCTACAAGAATCAACAGATTAAAGTACTTGGGACAAAAAGTAGATGAAATGCTAGGATTTGTTTACGGGTACACTCAAATCAATGATCCCAAGATAGCAGGCGATGACGAAATAATAAACTGGACCTTTGTTGACGTTTCTGATGATATTAATGCTGCTGCATGGAATCTTTGTTCGGGATTCTATAAATCAGCGGCTACTCTTTTAAGAAATGCTCTCGATATAGCAACGGTTAGTCTGTATTTTCAGGCCCGTGAAGATTTCACCAAAAACGGAGACGAGAAATATTTTAGTGAATGGGAATGTGGAAAGAGGGATACTCCCAATTGGCGTGAAATGAAAACCTTAATAAATAAATTGCAGCCAATAAAAGACTTTAATATTCAGGATTCTTGCGATATCGTAAATGAAATATATAGTCATTTCCAATATCTTTGCAACTTTACACATAGTCGCCCTTATTCTAACGATGACGATCTCCCGACAAACTCAATAAATATGGGGGCAGATACGCCTGATTTCGACGAACAACTATTTGAAAGGATTTGTGAGTTAACGGAAGACACAATTGGTTGGATATGCACTATCTGGCTTGTGATCTATCCCAAAATACTCAAAACAAATCCTTTAGGGGACACGGCGACAATGGATCAATATGAAAAACTGCTAAATGTCCAACGTGGAATGGATGCCCTCAAATATGCCGACAAGTTGATTTAATAATTTAGCGACGAAATCAACATTAATTGAAATGCCTTCATTTTTTTATGCCAACCTGCATAACGGCCTCATCGAGGTGTATTAAATACAAAACCTCAACCGGTTTATATCGATTGAGGTTTCTGTAGTTATTGTAGCGGGGGTAGGACTTGAACCTACAGCCTTTGGGTTATGAGCCCAACGAGCTACCAATTGCTCCACCCCGCGGTGTCCATGTTGAAATTTTTACTGCTAAAATCTGCCCAACGGGCTACTCCCGCTCAAAACCAGAGCGGGACTCACCTCGCGGTGTTGAAAATAATGACTTTAGCTTAATAATATACTAAATTTGAGGCGAAAAACAAAATTTTTCACGGTTGAGCATCCCGCTGCTATCTCTTTCACCTACCCGGCTGCTGTTGTGTCAGGCAATGCAGCGTACCAAGTCCCCAAACAAGATCGACGGCGTGAATCCCGATAACCGGGCGGTCGGTAATTAATTCGCCCAGGATGCCGAGCGCGTGCCGGTCGTTGGGATCGTTAAATGTGGGGACAAGCGCCGCCGCGTTCGAGATATAAAAATTAGCGTAGCTTGCAGGCAACCGCTGTTCGTTAAAATAGAGCGGCGCGGGCATAGGCAAGGGAATAACCTCCGGTCTGGAGCCATCTTCTAATCTCGCGGTTTGCAGCCGTTCCAGGTTTTCACAGAGCGGCTTATAATTATCATCGTTTTTGTTATTCTCAGCGCAGAGCACAACCGTGCGCAGGTTGACGAACCGGCAGAGATCGTCCACATGCCCGTGGGTATCGTCCCCCGCTATGCCCTTGCCGAGCCAGATCACATTTGAAGCGCCTAAGTATTTGCTGAACACACTTTCATAATCTTTCCGGGAAAAACCGGGATTACGCACCTGGATTTTTGGATGGAGCAGGCATTCTTCCGTCGTGATCAGCGTGCCGCGTCCGTTCACATCGATGCTCCCTCCTTCCAGCACAACCCGACGGTCTGCCGCCATCGCATCGAATAGAGGAATCTTTAATATTTTTGAAACCCGTTCGGGCACTGTGCCATCCTTTTGCCAGTTCGGATATTTCGCCCAGCCGCTGAATCCAAAACGAAGAATTGTGCGATGATTTTTTTTCTTCCCTTGCCGGATAAACATCGGTCCCATATCCCTCGTCCACCCGCGGTTGGTTGGAATTTGAAAAAACTCAACCATTTTATTATTAACGCCGACTTTTGTCAATACATCTTTGGCTTTTTGTTCCACGCGTTTCGAATCGACGAGTATTCTCACCTTTTCCCCTTCGGTAAGTTTTCGTACTATTTCGGCGTACACCCAGGGTATTGGCGTAAACTTCCCGGGCCAATCTGTGAGGTTTTGGGGCCAGCCGATCCAGGTAGCTTCATGCGGTTCCCATTCAGCCGGCATAATGTTGGCAGGCGATACCCGCCCGGACATTGTTTTTGGAGATGAAATCATGCTAAAAGGGGATGCGATAATTATTTCTTATCCAAAAACCGTTCGGTAATGCCCTGGTACGCGTCGATCCTGCGGTCGCGGAGGAAGGGCCAATTGCGCCGGACCTCTTCCATGTGAGCAAGATCGATTTCCGCCGTAATAATTTCTTCCTTATCGGTCGAGCCCTTGGCAAGGATCACTCCCTGCGGATCGGCGATGAACGAACTTCCCCAGAATTCCAGCCCCGTGGAATCCGGCGAGGGCTTTTCAATGCCCACCCGGTTGACTGCCGCAACAAAAACGCCGTTAGCGATAGCATGTCCCCGTTGAACCGTCTCCCACGCGTCCCGCTGTGTAGCTCCGTATTGCTTTTTCTCATGAGGCAGCCACCCGATTGCGGTAGGATAAAAAAGAACCCCGGCGCCGAGGAGCGAGGTGAGCCGCGCTCCTTCGGGATACCACTGATCCCAGCAGATGAGCGTTCCGACTTTTCCGAATTTTGTTTGAAATGCCTGAAACCCGCGGTCGCCCGGCGTGAAGTAAAATTTTTCAAAAAAAGAAGGATCGTCCGGGATATGCATTTTGCGGTAGAGACCGAGTAAGACGCCGTCGGCGTCGATCACAGCGGCGGTGTTATGATACAACCCGATCGCGCGTTTTTCAAAAAGCGGTACAACAACAACAACATTGTGTTTCTTCGCGGCCGCCTGAATTGCCTCCGTCGTCGGTCCCGGCACGGGCTCGGCGAGATCGAACAACGCGATATCTTCGCGCTGGCAAAAGTATTGGAAGCTGAACAATTCGGGGAGACAAATTATTTGAGCTTTTTTCTTTGCCGCCTGCCCGATAAAATCGACCGCCCGCTGCAGGTTGTCTTTCGGGCTGGGGGTCATCGACATTTGAATTAAACCGATGGTGAAATTTTTCATCTGGCGCATCAATTGATCCTATTGGCTTGTGAAACAATCATTGAATGTATGAAAAAATTAACATTATAGCACATCGAGAGATAAAAAGCGATCATCCGCATAGAAAACATCTTCGCTAAACATTAACGGCATCATGGGCGAAGGGAGAAAAAATCGATGTGAAATCTATCTCATGAAATCTTTCGGGATACGATTCCGGTTTTCCGCATCGCCAAGCACTGGCGCTGAAGAAATCATTCGGTAATCTGCGTCTGAACAAATCTAAGAATGCACCATTTAAACGAGTTCATTTACAGTGTAAATAGCGACAAACCATAGATTTAATTGCAATTATCCGAAATTTTATCAATATTGAAAATTGTCATTGAGCATTACTCTCACTATTGAAATTGAACCAATTTCGCCTATTTCCTATAGGTGGCATTTCGGTTATCTTTCGCCAATTCATTGGCATAGAAATTGAAGTGTAATATGCATCGATCGACAAATTTCCCGTCAAAATAAGAATGTTTTAAATGCAGAAATTGAATTGGTACGAGGATAAAAAAATCATGGGTTCCTCCAAATGAATGTCCAAACAAGATCATCCTCTCCCGGTAATCACTACGTATTCCATGTAACTTATCCGATCAATTTCATATCTCGCATTATAATTACATCCCCCCTGGCGGTAAAAACGATCGACGCATAAACGAATTTTATTTTTTACAAATTCTTTTCACGGTGGGAATGAAAAGAATTGATTCAACCGTAATTATTACAACGTACAAGAAACGAACAATACACATTAAATTACTTTAAAGGAGATTACAATGTCAGGTTATGTAAACGATCTCATGGCTGCAATCAAAGCAAAAAATCCGGCTGAACCGGAATTTCATCAGGCAGTTCAGGAAGTGGTAGAATCGCTTTCCATCGTGCTTGAACGTCATCCGGAATATCGTTCGGCAAAAATGCTCGAACGCATAGTGGAACCGGAACGCGTGCTGATGTTTCGCGTACCATGGGTAGATGATCGCGGTGAAATACATGTCAATCGCGGCTTCCGAATCGAAATGAACAGCGCAATCGGTCCGTACAAGGGCGGGTTGAGACTTCATCCATCGGTAAATCTTGGAATTTTAAAATTCCTTGCATTCGAACAGGTATTCAAAAACAGTTTAACCACGCTGCCGATGGGCGGCGGTAAGGGCGGATCCGATTTCGATCCAAAAGGCAAGAGCGATATGGAAGTCATGCGTTTTTGCCAGGCGTTCATGGATGAGTTATTCCGCCACATCGGTCCGGATACCGACGTCCCGGCGGGCGATATCGGCGTTGGAGGCCGTGAAATAGGATTTTTATTCGGCAGGTACAAAAAACTCCGCAACGAATTTACCGGCGTTCTTACCGGCAAGGGATTAAATTGGGGCGGTTCGCTCATTCGTCCCGAGGCAACCGGATATGGCGCAGTGTACTTTGCGGCAGAAATGTTATCAACGAAGAAACAAACGCTTGATGGAAAAATTTGCCTCGTTTCCGGAAGCGGCAATGTCGCACAATACACTATTGAAAAAATCAACCAGCTTGGCGGCAAAGCCGTTACCGTGTCCGATTCAGCGGGTTACATTTATGATGAAGCCGGAATAGACGCGAAGAAATTGGCATTCGTGATGGATTTAAAGAATGTTCGCCGCGGCAGAATTAAAGAATATGCCGATAAATTCAAGAGCGCGGTGTATACTCCGACCGATTCAAAATTAGGGTACAACCCGCTTTGGAATCACAAAGCGCAGTGCGCGTTCCCGAGCGCTACCCAGAATGAAGTCAACGGCAAAGACGCAGCCAATCTCTTAAAGAATGGCGTGTACGTGGTATCTGAAGGCGCAAACATGCCTACCACGCTCGACGGCGTAAAACAATTCATCGACGCAAAAATTCTTTACGGTCCGGGCAAAGCGGCGAATGCCGGCGGTGTTGCGACCTCTGGTTTAGAGATGTCGCAGAACAGCCAGCGCTACTCATGGACGCGCGAAGAAGTCGATAACCGTCTCCATAACATTATGAAGAGCATTCATAAAGCCAGCTACGAAACGGCAGAACGTTTCGGCACGCCTGGTAATTATGTGAATGGCGCCAATATCGCCGGCTTCTTAAAAGTTGCCGATGCGATGATGGATCAGGGCGTAGTATAACAATCTTCTACACGAGCCCATTAAAAACGGAGTGGAATTATCCACTCCGTTTTTTTATATGCATTCGGTTGGTTTTCTTATGTCTCCTTGTTACATTTATGGATGATTCACTTAGACGAAATTCATTGAGACAACTCCTGTGTATCAGATGATCTATTTAGACAAACAATCTCTCCGTAAACGATGATGATATCCAGGGATGATCACTGGGTAGATCACATCTACCAGCGTAAATACATGGATTTTCAAAATCTCATGCGATTCCGAATCCGCGACGTGCTTCTTGTTTCGAGTCTTTACGATTCGTATATGATCGAGGAAGACGCCCGTTTATACGAATTAATCCGCAGCGAATACGAGGGATTTCATATTTCTCACGCACCCGAGCTCCATCGTGTTTCGACAGGCGCCGAGGCGATTGCGCTGGCGAAAGAAGGAAAACAATTCGACCTGATCATTACAACGATGCATATAGAGGATATGCATGCGCTTCAGCTCGCCAAACAAATTCGAGAATTGAAACTCAATATATCTGTTGTGCTTCTTGCGCTCGATCAAAAAGAATTAGCCGACCTTCTTACCCACCATGAAACGTCCTTATTCGACCGGATATTTCTATGGCAGGGAGATTACCACCTGATCATCGCAATATTATCTCATATTGAAGATCTTAAAAATGTTCAACATGATACAGAGGTTGCCGGAGTTCAGGCGATTCTGTTGATCGAAGATAACGTCAGATTCTACTCGTCATTTTTACCGAGCATCTATACCGAGGTGCTCAAACATTCCAAACGATTAATAACGGAAGGGGTGAACCTTTCTCACCGGTTCCTGCGAATGCGTGCGAGACCAAAAATTCTTCTTGCTACGACCTACGAGGAAGCGTGGTTATACTTTACGAAATATCAGAAATATATTTCCGGCGTCATTTCGGATGTGGATTTTCAAAAAGACGGCAAACCCGATCCGGAAGCGGGTATCGAGTTTGCCCTGCGGGTAAAAGCCGCACAGGAAGATATACCCATCCTCCTCCAATCAAACCATCCGGAAAACCGCGCAAAAGCATTTGAAGTGGGGGCATCGTTTGCGTTGAAGGGATCGCCCACGTTACTACAGGAAGTCCGTTCCTTTATGAAATATTATTTCAGTTTCGGGGATTTTATATTCCGGACGCCCGATGGGCAGGAGGTTGGGCAAGCTTCAGACCTCAAATCGCTGGAAGAACAGCTTCATCTTGTTCCCGAGGCAAGCATTAAATTTCATGCCGAACGAAACCATTTCTCGAATTGGCTGAAAGCGCGGACGGAATTCGGCGTTGCGTACCATCTGCGTCCCCGGCGCGTCTCCGATTACGCATCGTTGGAATTGCTGCGTCAGGATTTGATCGATTCCCTGCATAGTTACCGGGAAGAACAACAGCGCGGCAGGATCACGGATTTTGCGAAAGACACGTTCGATCCATCAAGCAGTTTCGCGCGTATCGGAGGCGGATCATTGGGGGGCAAAGCGCGCGGGTTGAATTTTTTGAATATGCTCCTGAATACCTACGACCTTCGGGAACGGTTTGAAGACGTTCGTATCTTTATCCCACCAGGCGTCGTCATCGCCACTGATGTATTTGACTATTTTGTTGAAAAAAATTATCTGCACGATCTGATTCTGAGTGAAGTTTCGGATGAAGAAACAACCGCACGTTTTTTAAGCGCAAAAAAATTTCCCCGCAGAGTCCTGCGCGATCTGAAGGCATTCCTGGAAGTTGTCGCGGAGCCGCTTGCCGTCAGATCGTCAAGCTTGCAGGAAGATTCGCAATACCAACCGTTCGCGGGAATTTACTCCACGCTCATGATTCCGAATAATCATCCCGACCCTGAATTCCGGCTCACACAGCTTTTAAACGCAATCAGACGAGTCTACGCTTCCACGTATTCCCGCGCGGCAAAAGAGTATACGCGCCATACGCTCTATCGACTCGAAGAAGAAAAAATGGCGGTGATTATTCAAAAAGTGGTCGGGATTAAACATCGAAAAAGGTTCTATCCGGATTTTTCAGGCGTCGCCAAATCGTTCAATTTTTATCCGATGCCTCCCCAACTTTCCTCGGATGGAATAACATCCGTTGCGCTTGGACTGGGGCAGATGATTGTCGATGGCGGATCGTGTGTAAAATTTTGCCCGAAATATCCCGGACATCTATACCAATTTACAACCATTGAAGAAACACTCGCGAATAACCAGCGCGAATTCTTCGCAATCGATTTAGAGCTCGATTCCAATTCCACAGAAACCGGCGTCAACGATCTTACGAAACGCTTTGTTCTAAATGACGCCGAGGAGGATGGAACATTGCGATATGCCGGATCGACGTACTCTCCGGAAAACGACACCGTTCATGACGGATTATCCCGAATAGGGACTCGATTGGTGACGTTCGCGCCGATATTAAAAAATAAACTTCTGCCGCTTCCTGAAATCTTAGATTTGATCTTAGAAATCGGCAGCTCGGGCATGGGAACGCCTGTTGAAATTGAATTTGCCGTCAGGATGTCTGTAAATCCGGGCGAGCGAAAAGAATTCGGGCTTCTCCAGATGCGCCCGTTAGTAATCAACCGAGAAGTGGAAGAATTACGGCTTGATAAAATGGAACCGGAAACCATCCTTTGCGAAAGTCCTCAGGTGCTGGGCAACGGAGTTATCGACAATATCTACGATATTGTCATGGTTGATTTTAATAAATTCGATCGGGCGATGAGCGAACAGGTGGCAATGGAAGTGGAACAATTCAATGGCGTGTTAACCGCGGAGAACAAGCCGTACCTTCTCATCGGTCTCGGCAGATGGGGCACGTTTGATCCGTGGCTGGGGATCCCGGTCCGGTGGGAACAAATATCGGGTGCGAAAGTTATCGTAGAAACCGGATTTAAAGACGTCGTTGTAACTCCTTCCCAGGGTTCTCACTTTTTCCAAAATCTGACAGCTTTCATGATCGGATATTTTACGGTCAATGAAATGAACGACCGCGGTAAACTCGATTGGCGATGGCTTTTAGAACAACAACCCGCGCAAGAAAAGACATACACTAAACATCTGCATTTTTCCAGCCCCGTTATAGTGAAAATGAATGGGCACGAACAGAAAGGAGTTATACTTAAACCCGCAAAAGATTTATAATCCAGCAGGGTTGTAATCATCGCATCAATTTGCTTCAACGGCAAGTGCTCGTCAATATCTTTACCGATGTTAGATACAACGGCTGGACCGACCATCCCTTCGAGCAAATTATAGTGTCTCATAAAGGTCAGCATCTAAATTATTTCTATCCCCTCACCCTAGAGTCTGTGTGATAAATAGTATGTCAATGTAGTAGCAGGTTATCAAACCGGCGATTTAATGAGATTTAACGCGCCGATCAGGTGATCGGCTACTACACGAATTGATTTTTCACACAGACTCCTCATATAAAGGTCGTTTAGAAAACACTGACGAGGCATAATATCCTTATATTAAGAGTAATTGAGGCGTTTTGGGATGTGATGTTGATCTCACACCCCCTTGCAAATCGGGTATCTTTTCTTTAATTTTTAAAGTCAAAACAATTACGCGATATTGTCTAATTTAGTAAAATTCCCCTATGGCAGATGAACATAGTCCAAAATCTGATCCGTTGAAGGAACTTAAGACTCTTCGGACTCGGATAGCGAAGCTCGAAAAACAATTATCAGAGACTGTTTCACGGCCATCTCCCGAAGTAATACCAGAGGGAGCTGAAGATCAATTTAATATCCTCGCCGAGCAATCCCCCCACATGATTTTCATCAATCAAAACGGAAGAATTGTGTATGCGAATTCAAAATGCGAAATGATGATGGGGTATTCGAAGAAAGAACTCATGCACCCCTCATTCGATTTCCGATCGTTGGTCGCAATAGAATCCCGCTCACTTGTCGATGACGCATATGCAAAACATGTTCATGGCGAAGAAGTTATCCCGTACGAATATATCTTAGTAACAAAATCAGGCGCGAAAATCGCCTCGATCATAACATCAAAATTAATCACCTACCGGAATCATCCAGCCATCCTCGGGTTTATCACGGATATTACAGACCGCAAACAAATGGAAGAAGAATTACGGGCGTCGCACGAACGGTACCGCACCCTTTTCGACCGTATGATGGATGGTATCTATCGAAGCACCCATAACGGAAAATTTATCGAGGTCAACGACGCCATGGTGAAGATGTTCGGGTATGCATGCAAGGAAGAAATGCTTGCAATCGACATTAAAAAGGATTGCTATTTTGCAGAGGAAGACCGGGAAAGTTTATTTTTAGACACCGGACAGGAAAAAATTGAGATCTTCCGCATGAAGCGGAAGGACGGCGCCGAGATATGGGTGGAAGATCATGGCCAATACGTGCATGATGAACACGGCAATGTCATATTTCACGAAGGCATTCTGCGCGATGTAACCGAGCGTATGCGAATCGAGAAAGCGCTGCGGGAATCGGAAGAACGCTATCGGTCATTATTCGACCGGATGATGGACGGCATATACCGCAGCACGCATGAAGGTCATTTTGTGGATATTAACCCCGCGATGGTGAAAATGTTTGGTTATGCCAGCAAAGAAGAAATGCTGACTATCGACATCAAGAACGACCTTTATTTTGCGGAGGAAGATCGGGAAAGTCTGTTCCTCGATACCGGCTTGGAAAAAATTGAAGTATTCCGGATGCGGAAAAAAGACGGATCCGAAATATGGGTGGAAGATCACGGGCAATATGTACACGACGAAGACGGCAATGTTCTGTATCATGAAGGAATTTTGCGCGATGTGACCGAACGTAAACGCATCGAAGGCGAATTGCGAAAAAGCGAAGAACGGTACCGGAGATTTTTTGAGGAAGATCTCACGGGCGATTATATCGCAACAACCGAAGGACGCCTGCTCGATTGCAATCCCGCCTTTGCGCGGATCTTCGGATATGCCAGCGTTGAAGAAGCACTTAACGCCGATATACGGTCGCTGTATACCAATCCGCAGAAACGCGGCGATTTTATGCGGCTTCTTCAGCAGAAGAAGAAACTTGAATATTACGAAGGAACGATGCGCCGCCGTGACGGCACATTGATTAATATTATCGAAAATGCAATCGGCGTCTTCAACGATAAAGGAGAATTGATACAATTTAAAGGATACATTTTCGATGATACTCCGCGTAAACGGCTGGAGCAGGAATTAATCCGGGCGCAAAAATTAGAAAGCATCGGAACACTTGCCAGCGGAATTGCCCATGATTTCAATAATATTCTCGGGATCATTATGGGATACAACCGGTTGCTCCAGGGCGGAGAGAAATCGCCTGAAGTAATCAACAAAGCCGCCGCAGTCATCGATAGCACCGTGCAGCGCGGGGCGTCCCTTGTTAAACAAATTTTAACGTTTGCCCGCCAGACTGAAGTTGTGCAGACTCCGCTCGACGTTAATACCATCGTCAGGGATATCGCTAAAATGCTCGGGGAAACATTTCCACGGTTCATTACGATTGAACTGGAGCTTACCGAGAATCTCCCCCTCATTATTGCAGATCAAACACAATTTCATCAGGTGCTGTTGAACCTATGCGTGAACGCGCGGGATGCAATGCAAGGCGGGGGTAAGATGAAATTTAAAACTCAAATGGCGGACGGCTCGAAACTCAGGATGCGCTTTCATGACGCTTCGGTAGATCGTTATGTCGAGGTTTCGCTCTCCGATACGGGCATGGGCATGAGCGAAGAAATGAAGAACCGGATTTTCGAACCGTTCTTCACCACGAAGGATAAAGGGAAAGGAACGGGTCTCGGTCTGGCTGTCGTTTACGGCGTGGTCATGAGCCATAAAGGATTCATCTCCGTCGATAGCGAATATGGTAAAGGATCGATGTTCCATCTTTATTTCCCCGTTCCGCCTGCTTCCGAAATTGCAAATCAACCGGAGGACAAAATCCAGGAAGAAATATCGGGCGGCGCAGAAACAATTCTTATCGTCGAGGACGAAGAATTTCTCGTTGAATTCATGCAATCCGTTCTCGAAGGGAGCGGGTATCATATTTTGGTCGCCAGGGATGGTGAATCCGCGGTAGGACTTTACCGGGAACAGAGGAAAACCATCGATCTTGTCATCAGCGATCTCGGTCTGCCCAGATTATCGGGGAGAGACGTCTTCCTCCGGTTGAAAGAAATTAATCCCGCAATTAGATTAATTGTCGCAAGCGGGTACATAGAACCCGAAGTGCGGCTGGAGATGTCCCGTGCCGGCGCAAAAGATTTTCTTCAAAAACCGTACCAGGTTGCTTCAATATTGAGAAGCGTCAGAAAAGCGTTGGATAAATAATCCGGCTCTGCCTCCTCCACTGGACCTCCCCCGGACCGTTTTTACTATTTTTTTCAATTACTTCATCAAATCCGCCTCTTTCCATACATTCCCGGTATTTCTTACCCTATTGATTCTTTTAATACATCTCTTTAATTTAATGGTAACATGTATACTCTTTATATTGTTTGAGAAACGGGGATTCTAAATGGAATCTAACCTAATACGTAGTCTAAAAAATCTTATTCAATGAAATAGAACTAATATATTTTCAGATTCACAGTGCCGCACAATACCATGAGAATACCAACGTTTATCGCATCGTTACTCTTTTATAGCGTATTCCTTCCATTCGAATTGCAATCCTCATCACGATTAAAATTAGTACAAACAATTCCCCTTCCCGACGTTGCCGGGCGAATTGATCACATAGCGTATGATCCGATGGGAGGGAGATTGTTCATCGCGGCGCTGGGAAATAACTCGGTAGAAGTTGTCGATCTTCAGCAGGCAAAACGGCTTCAATCTATCGGCGGATTCGTTGAACCGCAGGGTATTCTCTTTTTACCAGATTCAAACCGGCTGGTCGTTGCGAATGGCGGCGATGGAACATGCAATATTCTTGACGGCAACACATATACGGTGTTGAAACGTTTCACTTTTAACAATGACGCCGATAATCTTCGCTATGACGCTGACGCCGGGAAAGTGTATCTCGGATTTGGAACCGGTTCTCTAGCAATTATCGATCCGTTAACATGGACTCATGAATCAGATATTGGACTGACAGGTCATCCAGAAGCATTTGCTATTGAATCCATCAGACATAGAATCTTTGTGAATATTCCGACTATCAATCGTCTCGCAATAATCGACCTAGCAGGCAAAGTTATTTTAAAAAGAACTCATGAGGACTTACGAGATAATTATTCATTGGCGCTCGATGAAAATAGTAGTCGTTTATACATTGGTTACCGCACCCCGCCGCGACTCCTTATCTTAGATACTGATTCCCTGAAGGAAATCGCGCTATTAAAAATTCCACACGACGCGGACGACATCTTTATTGATCCGGTTCACCATTATATTTTCGTTTCCAGCGGGGAGGGATACATTGCGGTAATAGAACAAAAGGACCCTCGTCATTATCAAATAGCAGAGCTCGTTCCGACTTCCGAAGGCGCAAGAACCGCCTTGTTTATCCCACAATTAAACCGTTACTACCTCGCAGTTCCTAAACACGGTGTTCTAAATGCGGAGATCCGTGTCTATGAGATAGTTAGCGATGACACAAAATAATCTGCAATGAGAGGCAATGTCCAAATATTCTTTACCTATATCCACTTTGTTCATTTATTTTTGAAACCCTGATGCAAAATTTGTTATTTTCAAGTTTAGATTTCTTAATCAAACTTTTTGATTCTCTTCCCTCCCCGTTATTCATCGTTGATTCGGACGTTCGGATTCATCATATAAATCCCGCGGCAACTTCCACTTTTGGACCCGAATTATCGAAAGTTTATTTACAACGGGGGGGAGATGCGCTGCACTGTCTTCATTCAACCGAAACGAATGAAGGATGCGGTCATTCAACCTCCTGCAATTCCTGTATCATCAGAAATTCTGTCAACTCTGCCATTCGCCAAAAAACGGTCTACAGAGAACGGACTCGATTTGAGGTGCTTGATGGTGTGGGAAGAAAAGAAATGGATATATTGGTAACGACTTCGCCTCTTCCCTACAATAATGAGTCCTACGCAATTTTGATCATGGAGGATATAACTGAATTGCATCAATTAAGATACCTGTTGCCGATGTGCTCAAATTGCAAGAGCATACGGAATGACGATCAATACTGGGAAAGCGTAGAAAAGTATTTTTCCACGCATCACGATATCACATTCTCTCACGGTATATGTCCAAAATGCGCGCAAGCGCAGTACTGGACGTATAAAAAGAAATGACATTTAGAAAGATTTATCGGTATGAGCGGCCAGAAGAAAACATTTCGCTTTATTCACACTTCCGGTTCCTCATCATCTTTTTTCGATTTCTCCCCGCCATCCTGCATTGTTACTCCAAGTTTAGTTAGGATCGATTTTAAATCCATTTTTATTTTTTTCTTATCTTTCCGTTGTCTTAAGTCGATCACTATATTGACAATGAGATAGGCAACAAGCGCAATCACAAAACATCCAAGGGCGATGTTCGTCATGTTCAGGTGGAATGGATCCCGTGCCTGCAATAAAATAAAATTTCTCATATAAATTATAAAATACTACAAGAAATCCCGTTATAATTGACGATATCGTCAATTGGATAGGCGCGAATCAGCATTTCTGAAACTGATTCCAGACCGGATGATTTTAGTATATTGGGAACCGTGCACGGAGTGGCTCGGTAGGGGAGCGAATAATGAATGAACCATTGCGGACATTCGTTCTTCTATCAGGTCACAGAAACGCGCACTTGCAACCGCTCTGAGAACCTATATTTAATACTTATAATTTACCTAGAACTGATGAGGAAGTCAATGAAGATTGCGGTTCCATTACTCTATAATCACATACCAGAAAATCGGTTATGGTGATTGGATATATATTATAATTCAAGGATAGACAATCTTGAAACGCCAGCAGAAAATCACTTCAACAGCAGCATCTTCCGAACTTGCCTGAATGATCTTGCCGGATCGGAAACGCTGGCTGCCTCGAGACTATAAAAATACACGCCGCTGGATAACATACTCCCATCCCATGTTATTGATTTAAAACCAGCCGGTTGTGTTCCGTTCACCAATGTTGCGACCTCTTCCCCAAGGACATTATATACTTTCAATGTGACTATGGCTTCAAGAGGCAATGCATATTGAAATACCGTGGTCGGATTGAACGGATTGGGATAATTCTGTTCCAGCGAAAACTTTTCGGGAATCCCGGTTTTTGACTGATCGATTGCGTCGGGTGGATTTGGGGGAAGTTCGTTAGTTGGAATAATTTTCAGTGAAAATAAATCTGATGCTGCGTTCGATGATGCGAAAATCAATTGTCCTGCTTGATCTATCTTGACCCAATAACCAACTCCCGGTTGAAGCGTATCCACCTGGTGGTATCCTGTTGAATATCTAAAAAATCCGGATGCTTGCAACCCTCCGGGCAACGATGTTACTTTTGTTGTTGGGAAAGGTGAACTGATAGATCCAATTAAATTCCAACCCTCAAGAACATTGAATGTATCAGAAACGATATCGTATCCGCTTATGGACAAACTGGTGTCCCGCAGATACTTTACCCAATAACCGGCGCCATTGATAAGCGTGTCATCGGAGACATACCCGCCCCTGTATCCATAAACGCTTGAATAGGAATTTTGAAATATGGCAGCAGCCAATGAATCTCTTGGAATTACCGGAACGGAAACCATATTCCATCCATGCGTGAGTGAAACGTTCACTGAAACCCAACGCCGCTGGGTGGCAAACCACCAAGTTTCAGACCATGGACCTAATCCCTGGCTGTTCTTTGCAGCAACACGCCAATAGTATTTACTGGAAGGGAGTAAGCTATCAATCATGACTGAATCGATAGCGATGACGGTATCTTTCTCGAGGGAAACGAAGGCGAAACCGGCAGCAAGTTGTACTCTGTATGAATCCGCCGCCGCAACATTATTCCAGTGGAGAACTTCCAGTGTAGGCATGTTCGTTGAGGAACTATCCGGCGATACCAACCTAGGCGCCGGAAGCGACGACGCAGTAGTTGTGAATTTCCAGGTCTGCGACCAGGGGCTTAATCCGTTTACATTTTTTGCTCGAACCCGCCAAAAATATGAGGTCGCATTCAATAAGGATGGGATTTGCTTGAATGTGTCAACCAATGCCGAATCATCGATAACGATAGAAGTAAAATTAGAATCAGTTCCCGCCTGCACACGGTACATTGAATCGCCGTTTGCTTTATTCCAGCTTAATGTTATATTCGTCGGTTCACCCGTGGCGCCATTAACAGGATTAGATAATAGCGGACTCGAAGGCGCGGAATTGCCTCTCACATACCCTATTCCCTGCCGGGTGCTTGTGGCTATGGGGCTGCCGTTTTGGAAATCTATTTCAATTATCTTTCTCGTGTTGCGCATCGCGGGTATAAAGCCGACGATCGAATGCGTCGCCGTCTCTATTATATCTCCGCAATCGCCGACATAGACATACCTGCCGTCAAGACTGTGCTGCAGCCAGCCGATCTGTAAACAATCATACGCGCAGCTCGACGCCTGACCTAAGAAGGGGTGGTTCAAATGAATATCGGCGATCTTTACCGGCGCGGTGCCGCTCTCAACCCCGCTTACATCAAACACATGCACATAGCTGTTCGGCGAATCGATGACATAAATCTCTTTCTCATCCGGTGAAAGCGAGATGCCGTGACTTGTCTGGCAATTTCCGCCGGGGAAACCATCGGTAAAGCAGCGGCTGATGGTAAAACCCATTTTCGTCAGATCAACGGTAAAGAGAACATTACCGGTAGTGATGCTGCCGACTTGAAATCCAAGAAAACCTGTGATGGTGATATATGCGATTGTGCCTTTGCCGTTAATCGTGAATGGTCTGATTCCCCTGATAAGCGGACCGACCTTTTGAATTACCGAATCGTTCGCTGTGTTTGCAACGTAGAAATAATCGTTGCCGACATTATACGGATCGCGGTCGCCCATATACAGCCGCGTGCCATCCAAACTGACGATGGTGTTATGCGGTCCCTGAGTCGATGTATTAATAGTAACACCTGTTTCACTGCCATCGGACGCGTTGATGAGATACCATTTTCCATCGCCGGAGAGTTCTCCATCGGGACTATATATTATCTTGCCATCCGGGGATGCTTCATGGCTGTCAATCCCATGCGAGTAGCTTTTATTCCATCCGACAGTATTGGTGAGGAGATTGAATTGCAGGATGGAGCCATTGCCGCGGAAGCCGCCATCGCCGCGATAGCTGATATACATCATGCCGGTAGGGGGATTGACCGAAACGCCCCGCGTGCCCTGCGAAGTTGGAATGCTGAAGCTATCGATGAGCGTATGTCCGTTATCGATGTCGTACCGGTAAATCCAGCCATCGGGAAGAACATATTCGTAATGGTGGATAGTTGCCTCCCCCGTAACAATAGGCAGCTTGCGGGTATTGGTTAGGAAATTTTGTCCATACAAAGGAACGAATAACGAACCGTTAACAAACAAAAAAATGAGGAATGGGAACGAATTTATGGGTATTTTTATCCGCAGAAATAATTTTTTCAAAATAAATCCTTTGGTTTAATGAACGTGTATTAACATCAACATAATTTAAGGATTTTTTGTTTCATAAGTCTCTCTCCTGAATGGGTATGAATCGCATAGAACAAACAAATTAGATTAATTATTATTCAGAAATGAATATATAATCCAAATGGGATAGGTGAATAAGCAGGTTGAGTCTCGTTCACTTTTTGCATGATTCCGGTCATGGTGTGGACCATGACCGCCAGATATGAAAATAAATTGTTCACCATATGAAACCCCCTCGCCTTCGGCGGTCCCCCTTTGACCCGCCAGCCCGACAAGTTCATTCTGGCGGGTCAAAGGGGGACAGGGGGTTTCACTGGCAGAACCGGTACACTTGAAATAATACCGTTTGTTCTATTCAATGGTTTTATATGTTGCCAGGCACATGCTAAAGTATCAATTGTTTCTCAGGCACGAGCGACAACCACTCGCAAGGTGTGGTCGTATAAAGCGGGTGAATGGATAAAAATTATTTTGCTTTTTCTCGGTCATGGTGTGGGAGTCTGTCCGATAACCATGTTTTGTAGTACCCGATCAACGGATCGGCGGCTATTATGAATCCGATTGGGCATTCGCGCGGGTCTGGTGACGCGCTACTACGAGTTCTCGGACACACTCGTGGACAATGACCGCCGAGCTGGAGTTAAATCAAAATTACGAGTTCTTGTAATACTCTTTTTCCAATTCCTCAGCGCCCATTGATTCATCAAGATATTTTTCCTGATTCACGTTCATCCACCGTTCGTTAATGCGCCGGCGACAGATGCGGTGGACATTCAGGAGATGGCGGGTGGAAATATTTCCGGTTGTGCTATTCTTTCCGCCGGTTCCGCAGCTCAGCGTAAACGAGGGCGGCAGCGTGTTGAACATCCCCCCCAGCGCTCCCTGGGTTGAAGGAGTGTTCACCAGGATGCGCGCGACATCCATGTGTTGCGTGAAGTATTCAATCCGCTCCGGGTTGTTGGAATAGATTACCGCTGTGTGACCTAACCCGCCGAATCGCGTGATCTCGCTGCACCGTTCGATGGATTTTTCAAAATCTTCTTCTATATAAAAGGCGAGAATTGGAGCGAGGATTTCCGCGGAGAGAGGACAATCGCGCGAAACCGTATCGAGTATCGCGATGAGCACCCGGGTTTCAGCGGGAATTTGAATACCAGCCATTTCCGCGATGCGATGGGGCGATTGCCCAACAACGGCGGCGCTCATCACATTTTTATTTTTATCATAGGCGATGCGGCCCACTTTTTCAATCTCGGGAGGCGTGAGGAAATACGCGTTTTGTTTTTTGAACTCTGCAATCAGTTGATCGGCGGAATTTCGCTTCACCACCACCGCCTGTTCGCTCGCGCAAATCGAGCCGTTATCAAACGTTTTCGAAGAGAGAATACTTTGCACCGCAAAAGGGATATCGGCTGATGTGCCGATGTACACCGGCACGTTCCCTGCACCGACTCCGATTGTCGGCGTTCCGGAGCTATAGCTCGTTTTCACCATTTCGCCGGTTCCTGTCGCCAGGATGAGCGCCAAACCGTTATGGCTCATCAGTTCCTTCGTCGTCAGCAGATTCGGTTTGGTCAGCCACTGGATGCAATGCTCCGGTGCGCCGGCTGCAATGGCGGCGTCGTAGCAAATCTGCGCTGTTTCCGCTACGCAATTTTTAGCCGCCGCAGTGGTGCTGAAGATTACCGGATTGCGGGTCTTCATCGTGATGAGCGATTTAAAGATAACCGTCGAGGTTGGGTTAATCACCGGCACTAACGCCAGAATAGGACCGATCGGCTGCGCAAGCTCGATAACGCCCGAAAGGGGATCTTCCGAGATTATTCCGACAGTTTTATGAGGACTGATATGTTCATACACCAATTGGCTTGCGATAATATTCTTTATGACCTTATGCTGCCAGACGCCGAGACCTGTTTCCTCCGCCGCCATCTTTGCAAGAGGAATGCGGTTTTTCATCGCCGCAAGAAATACGCTCCGCACGATACGGTCGGTTTGTTTCTGATCCAATTCTCTGAATGCGCGGGCGGCTTTCTTCGCCCTCCGTATCATTTCATCCGGGTTAGCCATACGATAATTCCTTGGGTGTATTATCCGTTAAAATCACTCGCCGTATATAAATTCAAACGAGGATGCATTCTCGATTGCCGGGTACATAAATTTGCCGCCCGTTCGTTCACGGTGTGAAGAGTTGTCGTATTCTGTTCAACTTTTTTATACTCGATTTCCGATCCCAAAACGCTGTGGGGAATGAGGTACACAACGAGCGTAACGATGGCTGCGCCCAAAGCCCAGCGGTGCGGTTTTTTCGATCTCTTAAGCATGGCAAGCGCAACGATCCACGCAACAATGGCAACAGCAGTCTTATTATCGGTGAGGTCGTGACCGAGGGGCCAGCCCGTCCAGAAAGCGTTGAATGCAAACCACTGCACAATTGGTCCGAGGATGAATCCCCCGACGAGCAATAACATCACCGTTACGATGATGAGTTTTTTCAGATTGGGATTTTTCCGCAGCGATTCAATTCCGGTGCGGGCGGAAAGGAACATCCCCCCGAACATTGCGAGGATATGTGGAATAAGAATATACGGCGGGATATCCCCGTGAAAACGCACTACCACACTCTCGTTTTCAGGAAGATTTTGACTTTCAGTTCCATCCGATAGTTTGACATGATACTCCAACTTGCCCGCCGGAGGTTGAGCTGGTAGTTCGCCAACAAGAGTATTATTTTGAAAGGTCATTTTCTGGCTCGTCCAGGGATCATCGCTTTTATACCGTTTCCACTCAAGAACGCCCTGAACCGACTCGTCGTTCGTGGTAACGACGACTGGACAATTTGTCGATCCGGCATGACTTCTATTCAACGTATAGGAAATTTGTTTCCCGTTAAATTGCAAACTTCCTCTTGCCGGGTATGATGGACCCGTCATGAATTGATACAACGCCGAGAGTACGGTAATGATAAAGGCAACTACCCAGAGAATCAAAGATTGTTTCATTTGCATTGCTGTTGTAAGTTGTAAATAACCATAAATTATGATCGTGTTAAACTACGAGATATTCTCAACTATTTCAAGTTTTGAGGAAAGAATAATCTCAAGCATTTTGTGTATATTAAGAACAGACGGTTGAATTCATTCATTTTGATTAAGAATAACTATCATAAAATTTATGAAAATCCGATTGTTTACCTCCATTCTTCTGTACGCACTCCCGGTTCTCATCATCGCATTCACTCTATCGGGATGCTCTTCATCAAAGCAAGTCGTATCCATCAAACCAAACGAGCATATTGAGATCGGCTGGACGCCGCGAACAATTTTCCAATCTCCGGCGTACGCCTGGTTCGATACGGCATACACGGCATACCAGCCAAATCAAGAAAAGCTGGAGCAGTTATCGAAGATGAAAGATAGCGTAGATATTCTCGTTGTGTACGGCACATGGTGCAGCGACAGCAGGCGCGAGTTGCCGCATTTCTTTAAGATAATGGATGCGATCAAATTTCCGGCGGATAAAATCTCCTTAATAGCCCTCGACCGGAGTAAACAGTTGCCGCCGGGGATCGCCCAGCAGCACGACATTACATTAGTGCCGACCTTTATCATAACTTATCGCGGAATGGAAATCGGGAGAATTATTGAGTCGCCAAAAACATCGCTGGAAGAAGATCTTCCTTCTATGCTGAAACCGATGTTCCAGTAACAATTCACAATTTTATTCAAACCTCTCGAACGAAAGTTGTCGCCCTCTCATTCCGAGTTCAGACTGCGTGAAAAGTCCGATACATCATGCAATTGAAATCCGGGGATTTTCATTTTGCATCGATATAAGGAGATCGCGACGTTCCGCTGCTGCGGAACTCGCGATGACCTTTCACACACAATGCCGGGGTTAGCAGGGTTTACTCATCCACAAGATAATACTCAACGGTTGTAACCACCCTGACGTTTTTCTTTTCGGGAGTATTGATATCCCTATCGGTCACCGTAAACAGTCCCTGCGTTGCCGAACGAATCCTGCCTAACTTGCTGCCGGAATCCTTTGCAAATTTTTCCGCTGCGTTCCTTGCATTCACAGTCGCTTCTTCTATCATCTCGGGTTTAATTTTATTTAAACCGGTGAACATAAATTCATTCTTGCTCTGCCAGTCCTGCACAACCACGACTCCCTTGCTGACCATCACGCCCGCATTTTCCATCGCCTGTTTCACCAGCGCTACCTTATTCGATCTCAGCAAGACCGTCGTCAGGGCAATATACCGGAATTTGTTTTGTTGATCTTTGCCGTATACCTCAGCTTGATTATCCCTGATTTTTGGAATTGATTGAGATATCTCGCTTGCGGTAAATCCGGCGCCGGCGAGATAGCCCGCAATTATATCGCGATTACCATCGATGGATTTCTGAAGGGCGCCCAAATCGTTGCCTGTCACCGTGAACGTGATAGGCCATATAGCTACATCGGCGTCCACTTCACGCTCGGCAAGTCCTTTTACATTTACGATCCGGTCTCCCCTGCGCGCTGTGATGAATGCCTTGCTGAAGATGATTGCAGAAATAATAATGCTGACTCCCAGCACAACGCTCATTACCACGTGTATAATAGACAGTTTATTTTCCATTCGTGTTGTAACCTTTTGAAAGTTTATCCAAAGTATTGACAAATCGTGTAAAACACAAACCTGGTCATCGCCTGCCAGGCGTATAACCATTATTTCTTGATATTTTCAGCGCAATGGTAACCGTTATTCCCACTATGATGATCATCACCATACACTATGTGGAATTTCAAGCAATTTCGGGATTATAAGAGGGGAAGAGCTTCATTAATAGTAATGATATTGGAATTCAGGCATCATTTGACTATATTTTCTAAAATACCCATGTGGGTAATAATAGAGCCGTGGTAAGCTCTTTCGAGCTGTTTATCGTGGTATTTTTCATATCCATATAAGAAATGATCTCAATAAAAACTTCGACAGTTAACCTGAGAAGGAACGTAAAACACAATATATGAAAACGCGCAAAATTATTAAATAGAGGAAATATATACTATGTCCAAAAAAATAGATACCACTCCCATGTCTGTCAATTCCCAGGTATTACCGGAAGTCACCTCTGCGTTATTGAGCGAGTTGGTCGCGCACTTGCGACAAAATCGCGCCCAACTGCGCGAAGAGTGGATACGGCGAATTTCCGAGGCGCAGTTATTAACTGCCATGACAAAAGACGAGATTTTTGCCGAAGCGACTTCGGTGTTTGATAATTACGTTGAAGTGCTTGAGACAGGAAGCATTGAAGCGCTTCAGGCGTATGCGAGAAGTCTTTCGGAACGAATTATCCCCCGCGGTGTTGAAACGCAGGAAGTTGTGGGAATCGTATTGCTGCTGAGAGACGTTCTTGCGAGGTCGCTCTTCAAAAAGTATCAGTCCAATTTTGATCTTCTCAACCGCGTTCTCGACGCCTACGAGCCCGCCGCAAACAGGATCGCGCTTACGGTAGCCGTCGGTTTCGTTCAGGAACGCGAGAGGATCATCCGCCAGCAGCAGGAGGCAATCAGAGAACTTTCTACGCCCGTGCTGCAGGTTCGGGAACGGCTGCTCATTCTTCCCATCATCGGCGTCATCGATCCCCAACGCGCCCGCCAACTAACCGAACAATTATTGCGCGGCATTCGCGCGAACAGAGCGAAAGTAGTGGTTATCGATATCACCGGCGTGCCGACGATCGATTCGAACGTGGCAAATCACCTTGTCCAGACTGTGGAAGCATCCCGGCTCATGGGCTCAACAGTGATCGTTACCGGTTTATCATCCGAAATCGCTCAAACGCTCGTAACCATCGGCGTGGATCTCGGAAAAATGAAAACCGTCGGAGATTTACAGGGCGGCATCGAAGAAGCCGAACGGCTGCTCGGATATAAAGTCATAACGACAACGGAAGGTGTTTAAAGGCATTCAGCCGCAGAACTTTGATAAGGAATTTTTATGGAAGTCCCCATACTCAAGCAAGGGCATTACCTCATTGCTTCAATCCAATCGGCGCTTAGCGACGCAGATCTGCTCAAACTTCAGGAAGAACTTGCCGCTCGCGTAGGAAAATTCCGGTCGCGGGGAGTCATTGTAGACGTGACGGTCCTTGACGTCATGGATTCATTTGCGACGCGTACCATGCGATCGATCGCCCATATGATTAAATTACGGGGAGCCGAAACAGTTATCGTGGGCATTCAACCCGAAGTGGCATTTGCGATGGTTCAGTTAGGATTGACCCTCGAAGATGTTGCAACCGCATTAGACCTCGAAGAAGGATTAGCGTACCTTCAAGCACGCGAAAAAGGGGAAACCGATAGTGCAAAATGAAATTCACGTTCCGATCACTTCGGATGGAGATATCGTCATAGCAAGGCAGCAGGGGCGCACATTCGCAACTGCCCTGGGATTTAGCCAGGGTGATTTAACGCTCATCGCTACGGCAATCTCTGAATTAGCCCGGAACATTGTTGATTTTGCGCAAAACGGTGAAATCATTATCCGTTCTGTCCAAAAAGGAACAAAGAAAGGAATTGAGATTGTTGCGAGCGATCGTGGTCCCGGAATTCCGGACGTTCTCCTTGCGTTGCAGGATGGGTATTCTTCACGTCGAAGCTTAGGAATGGGCTTACCGGGGACAAAGCGACTCATGGATGAATTTGAAATATCATCGTTTCCCGGCAACGGCACAATTGTTACCATTCGAAAGTGGGAAGATTGACCGCCGTTAAAAAAATTTCTCGACCTGCAAAAACGCTGAATGACCTTCAGATCGAGTACGGAGTAATAAGCAGGGCTCTTCCGGGCGAGCCCGAATGCGGTGATAAATATATAATCGAACCCAGTAACAATGGCGTGTTGGTGGGCGTTGTTGACGGGTTAGGACATGGCAATGAGGCAGCGAACGCCGCAAGAATTGCGATAGAAACACTCAAAGCCCATGCAAACGAATCGGTCACTTCGTTAATCAATCATTGCCACAACAATCTGAAGGATACGCGCGGCGTTGTCATGTGTCTTGCATCTATCCGTGTAAGTGATGAAACTGTAACATGGATAGGTGTAGGTAATGTTGAAGCAATGATCGTTCGAGCCGATAGCACGGTCGTTCAGAGACATGAACACATTATGCTCCGTGGAGGCGTTGTGGGTTATAATTTGCCGGTTCTTCAAGCGACTGAACTTAGAATTGCAAAAGGTGATCTCATGATTATTAAAACAGACGGACTCGAGAGCGGTTATGGGGACGAGTATCCAAACAAAGAATCTGCGCAGCACATAGCGGAACGAATCGGCACAAAATATATCAAGGGCACCGACGACGCCCTGGTGTTGGTACTACGATATGGAAGCGTAATGCAATGAGAGAGATTAAAGCACAATTAATTGCCGAGTATAAAGCGGCGTTGACCGCCTACCTTGAAGGCGGCGGCGAGAGTTCTCTGCGCTGGGCGTATGAATTTGGACGGCGCGCGCTCGTTGAAGAATTACGAAGCATCGATTTGATTGCGATGCATGAACAAGCGTTCAAAGAGATGCTCCAATCGACCCGTTCGGTGCATGAGTGCGCAGAACTTCTTCCAAGAGCATCCGATTTTCTTTTAGAGAGTCTATCCCCTTTCGAATTAACGTTTCGCGGCTATCGCGATGCGCTTAATACGCTCCAACAATCAGAGGAGCGTTACCGGACGCTTGTTGAAACTGCCCGCGACGTCATCTATACGCTTTCACCCGAAGGAAATATAAAATCGCTGAATCCTGTTTTTGAAAAGCTGACCGGCTGGAGACGTTCCGAATGGTTGGGAAAATCCTTTCACACCCTTATACATCCTGATGATTTGCCCATTGCTGTTGAAATTCATAAACGCGTGATGAATGGTGATTCACCGCCTGTTTTTGAAATCCGGATAGGTTCTCGGGAAAAAGGATACCACGTTGAGGAGATTACAACGGTTCCTGAATACCATAATGGAAAAATTATCGGAGCCATCGCTATCGCACGCGATATTACGGATCGGAAACAGGTTCAGGAGCAATTGCAAATACTTGCGAAAAGGGTTATTCAAGCACAGGAGGAAGAACGCCGCAATTTAGCCCGCGAGTTGCATGATGATTTGTGCCAATGGCTCTCGGGTATGAAACTCACTATCGGCATGATGGAAGAATCGATCCTCGATAACAAACCGGTATCGAATAAATTACGAAAGATACAACATCAAATTAATAACCGCATAATCGAAGTCAGGAGAATGGCGACCACCCTTCGTCCCTCTGCGCTCGATGATTTCGGGATGAGTGTCGCGCTGGAACGATTATGCGAAGACTATGAAAAAATACACAAAACAAAAATTACGTTTCGAAAGACAGATACTCATCGCGACCACTACCCGTCGGAAGTTGAGATAGCGATTTATCGAATTGCGCAAGAAGCTCTCTCCAACATTGTGAAACATGCAAATGCCAAAAATGCTATTGTGAGTTTTACCCAAACAGACGAAACGGTGATGCTCGAGATTGAGGATGATGGAACCGGTATTGACCAAAACAAAGTAAAAGCGCGTAAAGCCGAGGGCGGTGGATTAGGTTTAATTTCTATGAAAGAACGATCCATTCTTCTTGGGGGTACGATGCAGTATGAATCTTCTCCGGAGAAGGGAACAAAAATCCAGGTCCAAATACCATTTACGAACAAGAAGCCATGAAAAGAATCAGATTAATTTTCGCCGATGATCATAGTATTGTGCGAAATGGTCTTCGCACTCTTTTTCGCAGCAATAAAGATTTTTCCATAGTCGGAGAAGCCGCAGACGGTGAAGAGGCGCTTGAGCTGGCGAATAAACGCAATCCCGACGTTGCGATCCTCGATATTTCTATGCCGAAATTGAACGGCGTCGATACTACCCGTTTGATCAAGCAAGCCCATCCGAACATGAAAGTCCTCATCCTGACAATTCATGAGGATGAGGCATATGTCTATCAGATGATACGCGCCGGGGCAAACGGATATATTCTTAAGAATTCCGAAAAAAATGAAATCCTCGCCGCGGTGCGGGCTGTTTTCGCCAATGAAACCTTTTTCAGCCCGGGGATATCAAAGCTCATGATAGAAAAGTTTATTCAACGCGCCCGGACCGAGGTTAGCGAGGATGGTCCCCCGGACCTGACTCTGACGAGCCGTGAACTCGAGGTGCTCCAATTTATCTCCCAAGGATTGACAAACCGTGAAATCGCCGATAAATTATCGCTGAGTCTTAACACGATCAATACGCACCGCGCCAAGATCATGCAAAAGCTTGATATTCATGACACGGCAAACCTGGTGCGATACGCCCTCGAAAATGGAATTATCAAAACCGAACCCGGGAAGAAGACGTAATATTCATTGCGATTTCAATCATTTAAAATACATCCTTACAGTCACACGTATACTGTTAGAAATCAATACTCTTCTTGTTCTATGGTACTGCACCGCGCGATTTCGACTTTCATGTATCGTCATAACCAAACAGAGATTCAGCAATTTCTTTCCAGACACAATGGTTAAGATGCAGGAGACATTTTACCGGGAGCCGGGCGTTTTCTGATGGGAAAAAATGTTCTTTTATTTTATTCAAACGAGGAGACCTGTACTCATCTCATAGGAACATACCGGCAATCTCCTCTCTCGTTCACAGAAAAACGAACGATGGAGAGCGTGAAGAAAGAATTACTTTCGCACAAGTATCAATTATTCCTGAGCCGGTGCGAATACTTCGATGAATCTCAGGTTGAAATCCTCGACCTGATAAAGAAACACAACCTGAAAACCCGCGCGGTGTATATCCCGAAATACGGCACTGTAGAAGAAGCGGTTCGCGCGATTAAACTTGGGGCGGGAGACTTCATCGTTGCTGAGGAAGTGACGGCGCAAATATTTGACGCCATGCTGCCGGAAGAGTTCAGGCATAACCGGTCTATTTCCAATCCTGCCATTATTAATCCTCAGGAACCGGTTATTGCAGAATATACAATGGTGGGAGAGAGTCCTGCAATAAACGAGGTGCGCAGCGCCATCACCATGGTATCCCAATCGAATGCAGCCGTGCTTATCACCGGCGAAAGCGGGACGGGAAAAGATATCGTTGCCCGGCTTATTCACCAGGAAAGCGAGAGGAAAAATCAACCGTTCATCGCCATTAACTGCGCGGCGCTCCCCAAGGATGTGATCGAAAATGAATTGTTTGGCCACGAGAAGGGAGCATTTACAGGAGCATTGAATAAAAAAATGGGCGCCTTTGAATTGGCGAACAACGGAACTTTATTTTTTGATGAAATCGCCGAGATGAATCCCGATACGCAGGCAAAACTCTTACGCGCCATTGAATCGAAATCATTCCGGCGGCTCGGCGGGAATGATGAGGTGAAAGTCGACGTCAGAGTGGTCGCTGCAACAAACAAGAAAATTGCCGATGCGATTGCATCGGGACATTTTCGCGAAGATTTATATTACCGCTTCAGCGTTATTGAAATCGATATCCCGCCCCTTCGCAACAGACGCTCGGATCTCCCTCTATTAATAGATCATTTCCTCTCAGATTTTGGGCGTAAATATGGAAAACCGAAACAATCGTTTTCAGAGGAAGCGTTAAAATTATTGCTTGCGTACGATTGGCCCGGGAATGTCCGCGAGTTACGCAACATTATCGAACGAGCGATGGTCACGCGATCTGAAAATATCATTGAATCGGATTTTCTTCCGCCGCGAATCTCCAAGCAAAAGCATCCCGAAAACTCTATTGTTATTCCTGTAGGAAGCACCTACAACGAAGCCGAACGTATTCTCATTCTTCAGACCCTTCGTTCCGTTAAAAACAATCGTTCGCAGGCGGCAAAAGTGCTTGGGTTAAGCAGGAAAACGCTTCACAACAAATTGAATAAATATAAATTAGACTAATATGATGAGTTGTAAAATTAAAGAGTCCCGCTCACAAGGCAAACGGGACTCTTTCTATTTTGAGGTTTATGTGAGGGATTAACTTATTTAATGAGCAACATTTTTCTCACTGCCATGTGAGAGTCGGTTTTAATTCTATAGAGATAGACTCCACTGCCGAGTCTAGAGCCATCCACAGTTAAATTATAATATCTTCCGGGTTCCGCGACGCCCTCAAACAGCTTCATAACTTCCTGTCCCACCACATTGTACACAACTACCTGCGCGTGTTCAACATTCTGCACGGTGAAATTAATCGTCGTTGTTGGGTTAAACGGATTCGGATAATTTTGAAGTAACTGGAACACACGCGGAGCCGTATTATCCTTTACCCCAAGCACGCCGGTAACAGTAACCACGATTTCCGTAGAATAGATAAACTTTCCGCTTAAATCGATTTGTTTCAGTCGATAGTGATATGTCCCTATCGTCACCGAGGTATCGATTAATGAATACTGATGCTGCTGAAGAGACGTGCCCGCGCCCGGAATAAATCCGCCGACGGTTGAAAAATCGGATTGCGATTCCAGCCGGCGTTCGATATAGAACCCATAGTTATTTACTTCACTCATCGTAGTCCAATCTAAATCAACCTCTGTGGCGCCGGCAGCATGCGCGCTGAATGAAGAAAGTTGAATCGGCAATATGCCGGGAATCTGGGAAATGACTGCAAAATGGTCATATTGAGCCGGTGTGGATGTCACCATCCCTCTCACCCAGAAATACCATGACGAGGGATTATAAGTGGTATCGACCACGGAAAGCACTAGCGTGCTGTTCACATAACCGACGAGGGTATTATTAGCGTCATTTTCCACCACGAATTTTAATGTATCTCCAACATTTACCGTATGGTTGGTAGTTACCAGGTCCGTGCCATTCGTTCCATTGGTCACTTTCTGGATAGCAAGCAATGCATTGCCGGTTGAGTTATCGAGATACCGGAACCGATAACCGTTTCCGGTGGAGAGATCTTTATTTTGCATCCGGGCATACAGGAATAGGGATGTATAGGTATTATCGCCCGATCGCTGTGCGACCGTAAGCGTAACACCGGATCCCTTTGTTATCACCGTATCCCACGCCATGCCGCCCCCGTATCCTACGCCGTTAGCGCAATACGCCTGGACGCTCTGATTGACTAATTGAAGCGCTCCATTCCCCGGCTGGTTCGCCAGTGTAGTCCATTTTGCCCCGGCGATTGGAAGCTGGTCTGGTCTGTTAAAATTATCTTCTGAAACTACTTCAAACGGCAATACGCCCGGCGGCGGTGTTGTATTCGTATCCGTCACTGAAATAGCGGCGGTTGAGGTATTCCCCGCAGCGTCTCTGGCAGTTGCTGAAATCGAATACACACCATTGCTATTTTGCGTTGTATTCCATGAATAGGCGTATGGCGGCGTTGTGACTTCACTTCCGCAATTCGTCCCGTTCAATTTAAATTGTACACCGACAACCCCCACATTATCGGAAGCATTAGCGGTAATAGTAACGGTACCCGAGACATTGGCTCCATCAGTTGGAGCGGTTATCGAAATACTCGGAGCTGTCGTATCCGGAACATTACTAATCGTTACGCTGATCGACGAAGTTGTTTTATTTCCCGCAGCGTCCCGCGCTATGGCGCTCAGCGTATAACCGCCGTTCGCTTTCAGCCCCGTATTCCATGAATAGTTATACGGCGGAATGGTCACTTCACCGCCGAGATTACCGCCGTTCAATTGAAATTGCACGCCCGCAACACTGACGTTATCGGAAGCCGTTGCGCTCACCGTAATCGTGTTGGAAACCGTGGCTCCGTTGAGCGGGGAGGTTATCGCAACGACAGGCGCAATAGTATCTGAGGGCAGACCGCCCATTGCCTGTTTCACCGCCTGGAGCAACGAATCTCTTTGTCCTGCCGGTAAACTTGCTCTATACCCGCCGCCTAACTCCCATATTATTACTCCGCCGATGCCCTGGGTCTGGGCGTAGTTAATTTTTGCTTTACAGCTTTGTTGATCATCATAGGTGACCCAGCCGCTGCTGCTCGTGAGATAAACTGCTCCGGCAGGCGCGTCCCATACTCTTGTCATGCTTGGGTAATCGCTTGCCATGATTGTATAATACGGTCTATTGCCCTGAACTAACGATGCGCCGCTGATAGATTGCCGGGGTCCGGTAGCTCCCGAATATTTATAACCATACCAATCGATGCCAATGCCTAACTTATTTAATGGAACTCCTGCGGCATTCCATTTTTTCACATAACCATCGCAAGAAATTGTCTGGCTGCCAATCGAAATATCGTTATATAATGCCGAATTGTGCCACGTAACCCAACCGGGCCATAAGCCGGCGATATCATAAGTCATGAGATTAATTTGGTCCATCTGATTTGCCACCGATGCGGCTATCGGAGCCGACCATTGGGTTGCCATCGTCAATAAATAGTGAGTATTTGTCGGAGCCCCTGCGTTATCCATTGCTGTTCTCAACGCTGTGACAAATGCGGAATAATTCGCCGCATCGCCGCTGCTTAATGGTTCCCAATCGATATCGACTCCATCGTATCCGCGAGAGGTCATAATATTAACGATGTTAGAAACAAACGTCGGCAACGTGCCGGCGGCTGTCGCGCTCATGAACGCCGGTTCTGTTCCCCACCCGCCAATGGTGATGATGACTTTAACTCCCTTCGCATGAGCCAGAGGAATAAGAACACCGGCATTGTACGCGGTGACGCTATTCCCTTGATCATCCACGCTACCATCAGAATTTGGGATTAATGCAAAATGACAAATATGCGTCATTGCCGTATAGTCGACATTCTGCGCAGGCATATATCCGTTGTTTTGATAATTTTGCTGCCACCCTGCGTAATAAGCAGTTACCCATATACTCGATTGAGCCGATAGATTGCTGCCGGTTCCTGCGACGAGCACCATGAGTACACAAACTAAAAATGAGATTCTTAATTTTGTTTTCATAGTATTATCCCCTCATACATATTCATTATGACATTTAGATAATTGATTATTATTAGATCTAATACCTGTGATAAGAGGCGCGATCCGATGGAATTCAGTTGATTTATCGAAGAAATACGCCGCGCCTTCCTGCGCCCAAATCCTCCGATACTGGAGCGTTGAATTGTTTGATAAAACTATTATCACCAGCGAAGGAATTTCAAGATGGATTTGCTTCAACAGACCAAGACTCCATCCTTGCGGAAGATCGATATCAAAGATCAACAGATTGGGAGTCGATCTCCGGATGGAATCGAGCATACCATCGTTCTCCTCGGATCTGCGTATAACCTCCACGTTGTTCACAAGCCGGACGATATTGTAAATTCGCTTCCAGTCTTTTGAAGAACCGGAGATGATAAAAACCTTCGTTAAATTATTTTCCATATTTCTATTCTAATTTTGCGCTTCATTATCTATGTATTCAATATATTTATAGCGGGAAACTGCTACTATCGGATAATTCTGAAAAGAGAGACCGAAGAGATGATTTTTTATGTCGGATAATTCCTACCCCCGCTTAATGGTGAGATGCGTCACAAATTCACCATAACAAAACGCAGCCGGGAGAAGAAATTATTTTAAACGGGATTTAAATTGGGAAGCGACTGATTATTGATTTACGATTGGGAGGAAGAATTACTTCACATCTCTATCAAAACAATCACAACGTGAAAGAAAAAAAAAGGGAGACAAGTTGATGACAGCCGTCACAACCTTATCGTTAGGAAAAAGAAAAATCTTGGGGGGGGGAGAACTTTAACGAATCATGGTAAAGGAATGATTCAACACATGGACGATCACTCTATTATTATATAGAGAGAACGCAGGTTCAAGATCATGATTTTGTTAAATTTAACCTTATTGGAGGTATCGTAACGGGTAGGAATAATAAAAAAGTCCCATCCGGAGACCGAATGGGACTTTGTGCAGGAAAAGATTAATCTAAATACGGCTGCTTCTTATTTAATCAGCGCCATCTTGAGCACCTTCATAAAACTTTTAGTGCCGTCCTCAACTCCCGACGCCTGGAGCCGGTAAAAGTAAATACCGCTTGAATTGTTTTCGGCATGCCATTGAATCGACCTGTACCCAGCCGGCTGGACGTCGTTTACGAGCGTGGCGACAACCTCGCCTAAGACATTATAAATTTGCAGCGTTACTTTTGCCTTCACCGGCAAATAATATTTTATCAGCGTTGCCGGATTAAACGGATTGGGATAATTTTGCAAGAGCTGAAAATTATCCGGCAATCCCGCCATTGAAGACGCGGCACACCGCAGCATGAGAATTGACGGAGCGTGCGAAAGAATAATTTTTCCCCCCGGCGCAAGGGAAAATTCCTGATTATCAGCCACTATTTTTGCGTCGCCGGCAGACGCCGGAAATCCGTTGCATGTGATCGTTGCGGGATACGACGCGTTGGTAATAGCGATAGGAAAATTTTTGATGGTATCGGGCGATTCGAATTCGACGTATCTTCCGGTCGAAAATCGCGCATCGAATACTCCCTTCGGGGGTAGAGGCGGCAATTCAAATTGATCAAGATTAATTCCGGTATTTGGCGGCAGTCCAAAATACAACGTTTGACTATTGCCGGCATTATCGTTGATCGTTAATGCCGTAAAATTCTTAACCATATCATCCTGCGGCGCATTCGAAGCATAGGCGCCCATTATAGGCGGTGGCGTTAATACTAATTTACCCGCGCTGCTTACCTTTACCCAATACCCGCGGGAAGGAACGATGGTATCACCCGAAACATATCCTCCGTTAAATCCAAAAAATTTAGAACTTACCGAAGTTCCGAGGGAGAGAATGGAATGAATGGTTACCGGGCGGCTGATTGATCCGATAAGATTCCATCCGCTCACCACGTCAATCGTATCGTTCAGGAGAAGATCTCCCGTGAAACTCACCTTTTGCGCCTCGTTGAATTTAACCCAATATCCATTCCCGGGGTCCAACGTATCCTCGGCGTTATAACCCGAATTCGGGATATACTCGTACGTGTAAGAAGTCGCAAAAGGAAACTGGACGTCCGCGCCGGGATTAATGGGAAGAATAGGCAACGACACAAGATTCCATCGCCGGTTAAACGTATACGAAAACGTCGATCCGGAACCTGTCACGAAATACCATACATCCGACCAATCGCTTGTCCCTGCCGAGTTTGCTGCGTTCACCCGCCAGTAGTACGTCGTCGAAGCAAACAAACTATCCAGCGTATAGGAAGCTCCGGTTATTCCTGTTGTATCGAGCACGGGCGACGTGAACGATGGACTCGTGAACGCCTGAATCCGGTATGACGTTGCAGTTGGCGAGCTATTCCATATCAGTGTCGGGTTAAGCGTCAACCCGTTTGTATTATCGGCTGGAAAGAGAAGAACGGGCGCTTTCGGAATCGACAATGGTGTCGAAACGACGCTGTTGATAATTGAAAAATTATCAAATTGAGGAATCGTCGATAGCATAAACGACGCTAACCAAACATATCCGGTTGGGGGATTGTACGTTGTATCGATGGCAGAGAGAACCTGGCGGCTATTTACGTATGCAACTAAAGTATTCGTCGAATCGTTCTGCACGATAAATTTTAGCGTGTCTCCAACATTCACTTCGTAATTTGTCGCCGCCAGATCAAAACCGTTCGTTCCATGGGTTACTATTTGAATCGAAAGAATGTCCGTCCCGTTCGGAACATCCATGTACCTAAACCGGTACCCGTTGCCGGTGTTAAAATCTTTGCTGCTCATGCGCGCGTAGATAAATAAAGACGTAAACTGTCCATCGCCCGCTTTCCTCGTTAATGTAAGCGCCGCCCCCGAACCCTTGGCAAGCAGCGTATCGCAGGCAACACCGCCCGGAGATCCATATCCATTACTGTTGTACGGCTGAATTACATTATTAACAATTTCCATACTTCCATTCCCGGGAAAATTGAGGATGGGCGCCCATTTCCCACCGGATAGAGGACGTTGATTCGGCCTGTTAAAACTATCCTGCCATGCAGTTTGATAGGTAAATACAGGAGGGGGAGGATGAACATTGGATAGATTCACCGAAATAGAATCTACCGCGCTATTTCCGGCTGTATCCCATGAAACCGCCGAGAGAGTAGCAGCGCCATTCGGATAATACGCTGAATTCCAGGTAATCCTGTACGGGGGAGATGGAATCACCGTCCCGATATTTGATCCATTCAATCGAAACTGTACCCCGACAATTCCGGCGGGATCCGCCGCGGTAGCGCTCAGGGTGATGGTATCGGTGGCAACGAAGCCGTTCGAAGGCGATGTAATGGATACAATTGGTATTGAACTATCGTAGCTAAATGAACCGTTCACAGATTTTTTCACGGCTTGCAATAATGGATCACGGTATCCCGCAGGCATGTTTGCGCGATACCCTCCTCCAAGTTCCCAGAGAATAACGCCGCCAATACCTTTGGTTCGTGCATAATTTATTTTTTTGTAGCATGTTATTTCGTCATCATAGGAAATGAATTTATCATTCGCAGACCCCGGGTTATCGATACTCAGATACGATACCTGGGCAGCAGTATCAAGGCGATGATATTGCGGCTGATAATAATTATCCATGATGGTGGAATACGCGACATTTCCATACACCGACGGCGCCGAGATCCAGCTTTGGCGGGGATCGGTCACGCCGCCATTCGGGGTACCCTGGCCTCCGCTCCAGATATATCCATAAAAATCGATCCCGATTCCTAATTTGGCAACGGGAATTCCTGCATTGATACAATCCTGGACCATTCCGTTGGCAGAGGGCACGGGTCTGCCCGTGCTGGGGAAATTATATCCCCCATCCGATACCGGCGAATTGTGCCATGTAACCCACCCGGGCCATGCGCCGGAAAGGTCATACGACATGAGATTGATTTGATCAAATTTACCGGCAAGCGTCGCGAAGATGGCGGGCTGCCAGGCGGTAGCTGCGGTTAACAACGGTCTCGGAGATATTGTATCAAGATCAGCCCTGAGAGTAGTGATAAATGTTTTATATTGTGTCGAATCCGACGCCTCAAGAACTTCCCAATCGATATCGATGCCGTCATATCCACGTGCCCGCATCAGAGTAACGAGATTAGCAATGAAAGAGTGGAGATGCGCCGGACTGGTGGAACCTCGAAACGCAACGTTTGATCCCCACCCGCCTACGGTGATAAGAACTTTTACACCGGCTGCGTGCGCAAGAGGTATGAGGGCATTCGTGTTCTCCACGGTAACGCTGTTGGAAGCGTCATCGAGCGTGCCATCGGATCGTGGAACAAGAGAAAAATGATTGATATGAGTTACGGCGGAGTAATCGACGTTTTGAGCAGGCAGATAACCGGAGTTATGATACCCTTGCTGCCAGCCCGCATAGTACGCATTCACCCATATACTCGATTGCGCAACTATGATACCATTGTTGCCTAACCCGATCAAGCATAGGAGAAACACGAGCGTTGATTTTATCCTCACGGTGTTAAACTTCATACCTTAATAATATTACTGAAATATCGCTTCAAATATTGGATTAATCCCATAGGACGTTCGTTGAGTTTACAGTCAAACAACGGAAATTAACGCAAACGAAAAAGTCCTGCTCGCGAGAAGAGGACTTCGATCTATGGTACTCTATAAATATTGTGATTTTATTTAACCAATAGCAATTTTTTCGTATCGACATGACTATTGGTAACAAGCCGATAGATGTATACCCCGCTCCCGAGCCGGGAACCATCAAACGGCACTCTATAATAATGTCCGGGTTGCGCCAATCCGTCAAAAACGGTTCCAACCAATTGTCCAAGAATATTATAAATCAGAAGCGTTGCATGTTCTGCGTTCTGTACGCTGAATTTGATTTCCGTCGTCGGATTGAACGGGTTCGGATAATTTTGAAGAAGCTGGAATATCCTGGGCGCTGCATCCTCAATCACCCCCGTCACTCCGGTGACAGTTATAACTATCGGATTAGAGTACACTGAAGATCCGGTTAAATCAATTTGCTTAAGGCGGTAGTAATATGTTCCGTATATCGCTGATGAGTCGTTCCAGGCATATTGATGTTCTTGAAGCGACGTTCCCGCTCCGGGTATAAACGGACTGATAATTTTGAACACAATTTCAGATTGTGCCCTTCGTTCAACATAGAAACCGTAATTATTAGTCTCGGTCGTTGTCGTCCAGTTTAATGCCACACCGGTTGAACCTTTCGAGCTGGCAGTGAATGACGAAAGCTGAATTGGCAAACCATCTGCCGCAGACGTTGTTACAAAATACCATATATCCGACCAATCGCTCGTTCCCTTTGCGTTACCAGCATTTACGCGCCAGTAATAAGAGGATGACCGGGTTAAATTGTTGATGGATACAGAAGTTCCGCTAATAGTTGTATCAACAATTGTTGAAGAAAAATTCGGGCTGGTGTATAATTGAAATCTATAAGCCGTTGCAGCAATAGATGGATTCCACCTTACTACAGGGTTGATCGTTACGCCATTCGTCTGGCTAACCGGGGAAAAAAGAACCGGAGGGTCAGGAATCGCCAATGAATCCGGCACCGTGCTGCTGATAATTTTAAAATTATTAAACCGGGGAACGGTATTTAAGACAAAAGAAGCCAACCACATATAACCGTTTAGTGGATTGTACGTCGTATCGACAACTGATAACACCTGGGTACTGTTCACGTACGCAACCAGAGTGCTGACAGAATCATCCTGCACGATAAATTTTAACGTATCGCCGACATTGACTTCATGAAGGGCTGAAACCATCGCGGTTCCAAATGTTCCATTATTCACAAGTTCAATCGACAGTTGATCGGGACCGCTTGGATCGTCAACATAACGGAAACGATAGCCGTTGCCGGTGTTAAAATCTAAGCTATTCATCCTTGCGTATAACAAGAGTGAAGAGAACTGCGCGTCGTTTGATTTTTGAGTCACCACTAAGCTTGCCCCGGCTCCTTTCGAAAGCAATGAATCCCAGGCAACACTCGCAGCATACCCGTACCCTTTTGCGTTATAGGGTTGCATGGCATTGCTGACGATTTCCATAGCTCCGCTGTCTGGTGGATTTAAGAGGGCTGTCCATTTTCCGCCGGATAAAGGATTTTGATCGGATCCAACAAAATTATCCTGCCAAACAGCGTGGTAGGTAAAGACCGGCGGCGGCGGGTGAACATTGAAAATATTCAACGTAACTGAATCTTTAGCGCTATTCCCCATCGCATCCCATGCGATGGCATAAATCGTTGAAGAACCATTCGGAGCGAGAGCAGAATTCCAGTTCATCGCATAGGGAGGCGAAGAAATAACCGGACCGAGATTTGCTCCATTCAACTGAAATTGGACCCCCACCACGCCAACGTTATCGGATGCAGTAGCGCTCAGGGTGAGAGTATCGGTAATATTGGCGCCATTTGCCGGCGAGGCGAAAGAAATCGTTGGAGGCACTGCGTCATAGACGTAGGTCCCATTAACGGCTTGTTTCACTGCTTCGAGGAGCGGGTCTTGTTGCCCCGGCGGCAGATCAGAACGGTGCGCCCCGCCCAGTTCCCATATAATAACTCCGCCGATCCCCTTTGAGCGCGCATATTGAATTTTCTTATAACAAGTCAGTTCATCATCATAGGAAATAAATTTATCATTCACCGAACCGGGGTTGTCGATGCTCAGATACGAAACCAGGCCGCCGTTATCAAATCGATGAAATTCCGGTCGAAAATAAGTTTGCATAATCGATGAATATGCAACATTGCCCCTCATGCTCGGAGGGGATATCCAGCTCTGGCGCGGATCGGTGACGCCTCCGTTAGGCGTGCCGTGTCCTCCACTCCAGACGTAGCCATAAAAATCAATGCCAATGCCGAGTTTAGCGATCGGTATTCCGGCGTTCAAACAATCGGCGACCATTCCATCGGCGGAGGGAACAGGCCTGCCCGTGCTTGGGAAATTATATCCTCCATCTGTTACCGCCGCATTATGCCATGAGACCCAGCCGCGCCAGGGTCCCGAAAGATCGTATGACATCAAATTAATTTGGTCGAATTTATTTGCGAGGGTTGAAAATATTTCGGGAAACCATGCGGTGGCTGCCGTTAACAATGGACGCGGCGATATTGTATCAAGCGCCGCTCTTAACTCCGTGATAAAGTTTTTATATTGTGTGGAATCACTATGCTCAAGCACTTCCCAGTCGATATCAATTCCATCATATCCGCGGCTTTGCATGAGGGTAACGAGATTATACACAAAGAGGGGAAGATGAGTTGAGTCTGTTGAACCCCGGAACGCCACATTCGATCCCCATCCGCCCACGGTAATAAGCACCTTTACTCCAGCCGCATGCGCAAGCGGGATAAGAACGGCGGCATTATCGGCGGTGACAGTGTTTGATACATCATCGAGCGTGCCGTCGGATCGCGGAACGAGTGAAAAATGATTTATATGCGTTACTGCTGAAAAGTCAACATTTTGGGCAGGAAGATACCCCAAATTATGATATCCTTGCTGCCATCCGGCATAATAGGCGGTAACCCAAATACTCGATTGGGCATAAATCGGCGTTCCGTTGAACAAAATTATACCCACCAATCCTATAATTGTTATAAAATTAGAGGAATATCTGGCTGCGTTTCGTGTGATACTAATTCCCGGTATCTTCATTAGAGATAATATTTCAGATAATGATCCCTTTATAAATGTAGTTCAATAAAAATATAATAAAAAAGAGTTTAAAGTATTATTTGGAACGTGAACGGTTCAGGAATAATCATCGTAAAATTTACATATGAAATTAATTTATGAAGAAAACTCGCAATTTAAACGTTTTTTTCCAATAGTTAGTTTCATAGAGACGCCCCTGACTATGCATCTTGTCGATAAATACATTGTTAATTTTTTCTTAAAATCCCTGGAGTTCTACGCCATGAGGCATTAAACATCAGGGTATAATATTTATCTAATTTTGCTATAATGATCTTGTTAAGGCTATTACGATATTTAATTTTGCCGATTGGGGAGAACCGGCGATATGGTTTTCCTTATTCCTATTAATCCATGATTCCTGATAAGTGTCATACGATCACTATTTTATCAGAATCATCTTCTGGACCTGTGTAAATTGATTCAATGGATTATCGATACCCGAGGCTTCCAACCGATAAAAATATATTCCGCTAGGATAATTCCCGGAATTCCACTCCACAGATTTGAATCCCAATTCCTGGACGCCGTCTGCCAGAGTTGCGATACGTTCTCCCAGGATATTAAAGACCTGTAGTATCACGTAAGCTTTCATCGGCAATCCATACTTGATGATAGTCTGCGGATTAAATGGATTCGGATAATTTTGTTCCAAACTAAATTCTACGGGCTTCAGTGTTGTGGCAACGTCATTGATTATTAATTGAATATGAGAATGAGTATTAGTGATCGAGGTATACCCTTCTCCCGAAAGCGGCAAATCTTTTCCATCGATAGATAATTTTGCGTTGCACTGAGCGGATTGATCCGTTTTCCATGTTATCAAAATGGGATATGCATCCGAACTGATCATCAGCGGTACGTTATCAACTTCGGAACGATTGGCAAATTCCGCGATCCCGCCTGTGGCGAAGCGAGCGTCGAACACTCCCTTGGGTGGAATCGGAGGGAGCTCAAATTGTTGAACAGGAACATTTCCTCCGGTAGAGTATCCAAAATAGAGGGTTTGACTATTCTCGTCCGCATCATTGATCGTTAATGAATTCATATGCTTTAGGAATTTATTGTAAGGAACCTCAGCGCCCGCCTTTAACGCCGATCCGGATGAATTAATCACAAGTTTACCCGTCCCGTTTACTTTAACCCAATATCCCTTCGCGGGTTTCATAGTATCGGTGGCAGTATAACCGCTGCGATATCCGAAAAATTTAGAACTTATCGATGTGCCGATTGTTGTAACCGATTTTAATTCAACGGGAGAACTAATAGAGCCAATTAAATTCCACCCATCAATTACGTCAAGCGTATCAACCAATAACGAATCTCCCGTTAAGCTCACCTGTTGATCTGTGTCAAACTTCAACCAATACCCTGCCCCGTTCACCAATGTATCCTCCGGGCGGTAACCGTTGTTTGGAATGAAATTATTCGCAAGCGAGGTAGCCAGTGGAAACTGTACGTCTATCCGGGGATTGGATAAGCGTACCGGCAAAGAAACAAGGTTCCATCGCCTGTTCAGTGAATAAGTGGAAGTCCATCCTGTACCGGTTACGAATGACCATGCCGGCGACCAAGTTGTTATCCCTTTTATATTCGAAGCTTGAACCCGCCAGTAATATGTAGAAGCTTGTCGTAATCCATTAAAAGTAAATATGTTATTAGTTACGCCACCGGTGTCGAATGTAATGGTGGTGAAGGTGGAATCCAATGAAAGTTGCAACCTGAACAATGTTGTTTGGGGAGATTTTTGCCAGCTCGTGGTTGTGTTGCACGCAACGCCAATAGTGCCGTTCGCAGGTTCGGCAGGAATCGGGATAGAGGGAAACGAAACCGGTTGTGTTGGTGTAACGCCAAGAATATTGAAATTGGTATACCGGGGAACAGTTGATAAAACAAATCCCCTCAACCAGGTATACCAGCTTGAAGGATTGTACATCGTATCAACTGTTGTGAGTACCTGAACGCTGTTCACGAACGCTAAGAGAGTACCGGAACTATCATTCTGCGCAATAAATCTTAAGGTATCTCCCACAGTTACATGGTAGTTTGTCGCAACTAAATCGGTGGCAATAGTTCCGCTCTGGACGCGCTGGATGGCAAGCAGCGCGTTGCCGGTAGGATCGTCTAAATATCGGAAGCGGTATCCATCACCCGTGTTCAGATCTTTTCCAGCCATGCGGAGGTAAATGAATAACGATGTAAAATTGTTGTCGGATGATCGACGCGCAACGGTGATGCCCACGCCCGAACCTTTTGTTAACAAAGAGTCCCATGCAACGCCTCCCGCGTTGTCTATTCCGTTTTGATTATACGGCTGAATAGCGTGCTGGAGAAGATCCATCCGGCCTCCTCCCGGTTGATTCAATAACGTTATCCATTTTCCACCGGAAACGGGATGCGCATCTGGTCTATCAAAATTATCCTGAACGACAAGATGATAAATAGAATCTAACCTCGACGACGCATTGTTATTGATGTTGACTGTAATAGAAGCGCTTGACTTATTTCCCGCAGCATCTCTCGCAACGGCGGAAATGGTATAACTTCCATTTGTTTGCGTCGTTGTGTTCCACAAATAACTGTATGGTGGAGATGCAACCTCGCTTCCCAGGTTGCTACCGTTCAGTTTGAATTGCACTCCGGCAACTCCAACATTATCCGTTGCCTGAGCCGTAATTGTGACAATAGATGAAACAATTGCGCCGTTAGAAGGCGTTGAGATCGACACAACCGGGGCAATTGAATCGGGAACATTATACACCGTTACGACGACAGAGGCAGTGGAAGTATTTCCAGCGTCATCCCGCGCAACCGCTGATAGCGTATCGACGCCATTTGGAAAAAGAGAAGTATTCCAAGATACAGTGTATGGAGAAAATTGAACTTCGGCGCCAAGATTATTTCCGTTAACCTTAAATTGAACGCCTGCAACGCCGACATTATCAGTGGCAATAGCTGACACCGCCACGATAGTGGAAACCGTAGCCCCGTTCAACGGCGAGGACATCGAAACAACCGGCGCTATAGTATCCGGGACATTATAGACAATCACGTTGATTGACGAGGTCGCTTTATTGCCGCCGGCATCGACCGCCATAGCTGAAAGAGTGTAAGAACCATTCGCCGTTAATCTGGTATTCCAGGGATAACTATAAGGCGGAATGCCGAGCTCATTTCCAAGGTTGATTCCATTGAGTTGAAATTGTACTCCAACAATCCAGCTGTCGTCGGATGCATTGGCATTGATTGTAATAGTATTGGAAACTGTTGCTTTATTCACCGGAACTGTGATGGAAACGGATGGCGGTATCGTATCCCCTGGAACATAGTTACCATTCATCGCATGTTTTACGGCCTGCAACAATAAATCTTGTTGACCGGGGGGATTGCTTGCCTGGTATCCTCCGCCAAGCTCCCATATGATCACCCCGCCTATTCCTTTTGTGCGGGCATAAGTGATTTTCTTTTGACAGGTTATTTCGTTGTCGTACGAAATAAATTTATCATTCGCAGAACCCGGATTATCGATGCTGAGATAGGAAGCTTGCGCGAGCGTATCCCAACGATAATACTGAGGTTGATAATACGATTTCATGATGTTGTAATAGGCGACATTACTTTGAACGGACGGAGATGAAGTCCAACTTTGCCGCGGATCGGTTGCGCCGCCGTTTGGCATGCCTGTTCCTCCACTCCAGATATATCCGTAAAAATCGATGCCGATTCCCAGCTTTGTAATGGGAATTCCAAAACTTGCAAAATTATCAACCATGCCGTTGGCAGATGGAATGGGACGGCCTGTACTTGGGAAGTTAAAACCGCCATCCGATACGGGGGAGTTATGCCACGTAACCCATCCGGGCCACGCGCCGGAAAGGTCATATGTCATTATATTTATTTGATCGAACTTGTCGGCGACCGAAGCAAAAATCGCGGGCTCCCACTGGGTAGCGGCGGTTAATAATGGTCGGGGCGAAATGCCATCCAGCGCCGTCCGCAAACTGGTAATGAATGCTTTGTATTGAGTAGAGTCGGACGAGGCGAGAACTTCCCAATCGATATCGATTCCATCATAACCTCTCGCCTGCATGAGATTGACTAAATTTGAAACAAAAACCGGAAGAGTGGCAGGATTTGTCGCGCTGCGAAAATTGACATCGGTTCCCCACCCACCGACAGTGATAATTACTTTTTTCCCCGCGGCGTGCGCAAGAGGGATCAACGCATTCGCGTTGAACGCCGTAACGCTATTGGAAGCGTCGTCAAGCGATCCATCGTTGTGAGGAACGAGCGCAAAATGGAATATGTGTGTTACTGCTGAATAATCGACGTTCTGCGCCGGAAGATATCCGTAGTTATTATATCCTTGCTGCCAACCGGCGTAATACGCCGATACCCAAATGTTCGTTTGCGCACGGAGATTGCTGCTGAAGAGTATTGCAAGGAAACTCAACGCACATAATACGGTATTGATTATGGGTGATCTGAACACAAAGATTACATCAACTCGTCTCAGTAATATAAGATGGGCTAAATTCAAAAACAATACTTTTGTGAAAATATGATGTAAATTTAATAAAATCAATGATTTCGAAACAAATAAAGCGCTTTAAAGAGTTATATCCGATACATTTTCTTCATTTTTTGCGTAATCCGGAGAAGTTTGGAATATATTTTTAATAAAAGGGGCTTCCGGATATGTAAGTTTTACAAAGCGCTATCATAAAATATTGGAGATGAAAAACGTTATCTTTATGATATTCCTGAATTTCCGATACAATCGAATATGAGTTAGATGTTATGTTATTCGATTAATTTATGTTCCACAGCGTAGCGCACAAGTTCGGCATTACTATGCATATTCATCTTCGCTAAAATGCGTGAACGATGGGTCGCAACTGTTTTAACACTCAGGAACAATTCTGCGGCAATATCGGATAATGATTTACCTGAAGCTACCTTGAGCAAAACCTGGAATTCCCGTTCCGATAATAATTCGTGAGATAATTTTTGGTTGTTCGAGCTGAATCCCATAGCAAGTTTTTCCGCAAACTCCTGGCTGACGTATTTTTTTCCCGCAATGATTTTCCGAATTGCCTTCACTAATTCTTCGGTTGGACTCCCTTTGCTCAGGTATCCCGCAGCTCCAGATTTCATCGCCCTTGCGGCGAACTGTTCTTCGGGCAGCATACTTAAGAATAACACGGGTAGTTTAGGATACTGCACCCGTAAATCTTTCAGAATATCAAACCCGTTTTTACCAGGAAGAGAAACATCAAGGATGACAATATCGCATTCTGTGGCGCTTACGATCTTCATTAGCTCATCATAATTTCCGGCTTCGCCCACTATCGTCATATCGGGTTGTTCCGAGAGAATATTTTTTAAGCCACGCCGTACAATGGCGTGGTCATCAACAATGAGAATTCTCGTAATTGGAGTATTCATACTTATCGTGGAATTTCTACAAAAATAGTTGTGCCCCGACCTCGTTTTCCAGTAATATTCAATTTCCCTCCGAGAAGGAGCGCGCGTTCCCGCATTCCTAAAATCCCTAACGATTTAAGACTCGGAATTTCATTTTCGGCGATACCTTTGCCATTATCCGAAATGGAAAGCGTTATCGTCTTAGCGTTCACATGGAGTTTCACGCTAACTTTATTTGCGCTCGAATGGCGCGCGACGTTCGTCAGGCTTTCCTGAAGGATCCGGAATAATGCCGTAGAATAATTCTGATCAAGTTTGACGTCCTCAAGATTGCTCTTTAACGTGCACTGTATTTTTGTTCGGCTCTGAAATTCGGCGGTCTGCCATTCAAGAGCGGGTATCAACCCGAGGTCGTCAAGCACTTGCGGCCGTAATTCTGTGGCAATTCTTCGCACTGTTTGAATCGATGAATCGACGAGCGAGGACATCGATTGAATTTGCGAATCTAAAATTTCTTTGTCCACCTGACCGTACAGTTTTAATTTCCCCTCTAAATATGCCAGGTCCAACCGCAATCCTGTTAAGGTTTGACCGAGCTCATCGTGAATTTCCCGCGCGATCTGAGTACGCTCCTCTTCCCGGACCATTTGCAGGCGGGCTGACAGGGCGCGTAACTGCCGGTTCGAAAGAAAAAGCTGCCGTTCTATTTCCCGCTTATGTCTCTCCGCTTCCTTTTTTTCCAGAACGCTTAGCACCGCCGACGGCAGACGTTTCAGGCTTTGTTTTAAGATATAATCTTCTGCTCCTGCCTTGAGACATTCAACGGCAACCTCTTCGGATTGAGAACCGGTGACAAGGATAACCGGAGTTGTCAGATGCAAGTCTTTAAGTAATTTCAATGCCTGGAAGGCGGTGAATTGTGGAAGAGAAAAGTCTGCAAGTATTATCTGGGGAAAAAACTTGCTCATCTCTTCGATAAATTCTTCTTCCGTTCCGGCGATGCGAACGGTAAAATTCAGGTTTCCCCGTGTGAGTTCGATCTTAATCAACTCTGCATCCGATGGATTATCTTCCAGAAGTAGAATACGAAGATCATTCCACATCGTACCGGGCGCCATTTTCGCTGATGATTCTATCGGCATTGCTCTATTCGAAATATTGAGTGATTTGCTCGCTAATCAAATTCTCCCTTAATCCAGATTCAGTTGATGCGCCGAACGGAGGGGAGAATGATATAATTCTGTCCAATATGAAGATAAATCTCAAACTGCGCTCGCAAACTTATTAAAATCAATAAGTTTTTGTATATAACTATTCGCCCCGAGCACATAACTTTGATTGATATCGATCATTTCCGCCGATGAAGAGAAAACCACAACTTCCACCAGTAATATAGTAAAATTAGCGTTCACGCGGAGTATTTTCCCCAACACGATTCCTGGGCAATGAAAAATAGAGTGTTGCTCCTTTATCGACAACGCCTTCCGACCAGACCTTGCCATCGTGTTTATTGATAATTCGTTTAACGATTGCCAAACCTACGCCTTTCCCATCGAAAGCTTTCGCGGGGTGGAGACGTTGAAACATTCCAAACATATTTTGGGCAAATTGCATATCGAATCCGACTCCGCTATCCTTGACGAAATAAATAATCTCCTGCTTTTCTTCGGTTGACCCTATTTCAACAATTTTTTCAGCTCTGCCCGCCGTAAATTTAACAGCATTGGAAATTAAATTTGCCCAAACCTGGTGGATCATTTGCGCATTACAAACGACCGGAGCAATATCATGAATTTTAAATGACAGAGTATCATCCGGATGGTCTTTTTGCAATTCACCGATAATTTCATTGACCATTTTGTTCATATCGACCAACGTCATCGGCTCCAGCTCTTGACGATTGATCCGCGAATAAGCCACCATATCATCGAGGAGCTGTCCCATCCGGTTGGCATTCAGTTTGACAATATTCAGCAGCCGCTTCCCTTCTTCATCAAGATTGCTCGCATGATTTTCCATAATCAATGACGTGAAGCCGTTGATTGCCCGAAGCGGCGCGCGTAAATCGTGCGCGATAGCGTAACTAAACGCATCGAGCTCCTCAGTAGCGGAACGGAGCCGGGCAGTTTGCCGGGTTACGAGCTGCTCAAGTTCTCGATTCAACTCGAGAATATTTTCTTCCATTCGTTTGAAGTGTATAAAATATTTAGATAATTCGGTTTTGCTTCAAAAATTTGACGCGCAGCGCGTATGAGCGCAACCTGAAGCGTAACCGTACAGTCCGAATAGAAATGTCCCCTTCGGGCATACTGAAGAGTGACATATCCCCAAACTTTATTATGAATCCAGAACCAGTTTATTTATACAAACTGATGCGACTCGGTCGAATCTTTTAATCCGGTTGTTGTTGCTTGTCCGCCGGAAATCGCAAGTTGAATTTCATCAAAATAACTCACCCCTACGAACTGTTGATGCTTTACCGCAGAATATCCATGTTTATATTCCATCGCGAATTCATGTTCCTGCAAACCGGTGTATGCAGTCATGCCTTCTTTCTCGTACGCTTTCGCGAGCTCAAACATCGACGCATTCAATGTGTGAAAACCCGCTAAGGTTACGAATTGGAATTTATAACCCATCAACCCCAGTTGGTCCTGGAACGTCGATATATCCTGATCGGTTAAATGCTTTTTCCAGTTAAAGGAGGGGGAACAATTATATGCCAATAATTTTTTCGGATATTTTGCATGCACCGCTTGAGCAAATTCGCGGGCTTCACCTAAATCCGGAGTTGACGTTTCGCACCATAGGATATCCGAAAAAGGCGCAAATTCAATTGCGCGGGTGATTGCGCACTCCAGGCCGCCTTTAATGCCAAAGTATCCCTCCGGGGTTCGTTCCCCCGTGAAGAACTGTTGATCGACCGGATCAACATCACTCTGGATCAAGCGGGCGCCTAACGCATCCGTTCGAGCAATGAGGAGGGTGGGTATCCCCATGATATCGCTCGCCAAACGAGCAGCGACCAATTTCGAAATAAATTCTTTCGCCGGCACAATGACTTTACCGCCCATATGTCCGCATTTTTTTAACGCCGACGCCTGATCTTCAAAATGCACTGCGGCGGCGCCCGCTTCAATCATATCCTTCATCAATTCGAAAGCGTTGAGCGTGCCCCCGAAACCCGCTTCTGCATCAGCGATGATGGGGACGAAAAAATTGAATTTATGTTCTCCGTTCGCATGTTCGATTTGGTCGGAACGGAGAAAAGCATTATTTATTTTTCTCACGAGGTTAGGGACGCTATCAGCCGGATAGAGACTTTGGTCCGGGTACATTTCACCCGCTCCGTTCGCATCGGCAGCCACCTGCCACCCGCTGACATAAATTGCCTTTAAACCTGCTCTGACCTGTTGAATCGCTTGATTGCCGGTGCAGGCGCCGAGCGCTCTTATGTACGGTTCATCGTGCAAGGTACGCCACAACCGTTCAGCCCCCATACGGGCAAGAGTACATTCCGGTTGAATACTACCCGATAAACGGACTACGTCCTCGGCGGTGTACGGTCGTTCTATTCCCTCCCACCGTCTGGACTGCGCCCATGATTTGGTCAATGAAGATACATGATCGCTTGTCATAAAAGATTCCTCTCATATAGTAATAGTTTAGTTAAATACATAGTTCAATTCTTATTCATAATCATCAGTGTGCGTAATTATTTTCAACGTTTTTCTTATTGATAGCAGCAACTCATCCACTCGCCACTATCAAAGTGTGCGATCAATATTATGACTGCATCTATCGTAAAACAAGCGATTGAGTTGAAGATTTCAATTTATGCGATAAATCTTCTTATGAAATATAATATGACTTACTTAGCGTCTATTATTTATTAATGAGTAAATCGAGCTTGGGATATTAGTCGAGATATTCATATGCCGAAAGCGTTAAGAAATCTGCAAAATCTCTACCGAGAACCAGTTTTTTAAGGATTGAAGCTGCCCGATTAAATTTTCGGTCTCTAAATTGTTCCGGGCCCAGAGTCTCTTGAATTACACCTAATTCATTTGTAAAGAAATTATCAAACACCTCGGGATTAATTCTCCGATGGTCTGAAAATGTTGCGTTAGGACTATGAACCCATTGCCATAGTTGTGCCCGGCAAATTTCAGCGGTGGCTGCATCTTCCATTAAATTGTGTATGGGGACGCATCCAGAGCCATTTAACCATGATTCAATATAACGGAGCGCAACTTCTATATTGAGACGCATACCGCTTTCAGTGATCTCCCCCTTTGGAACTCTTAGCAGATCACCCGCTGATATTCTGGCGTCGTCTCTGAGGCGATGTATTTGATTGGGTGATGGCATTTTTTCATCAAAAACCTGTTTTGCAATCGGCACAAGACCCGGATGGGCAACCCACGTTCCATCGTGACCATCCGCCACTTCGCGTTCTTTGTCCTGGCGTACTTTTCTCAACGCTTCCTCGTTTGCTTCCGGATCAGCCTTGATGGGTATCTGCGCTGCCATACCTCCGAGGGCATGAGCGCCGTGGAGATGGCACGTTTGGATAAGGAGAGTAGAATATGATCGCAGAAAATGGGTCAGCATGGTAACCCGTCCCCTATCGGGGAGAAGGAACTCATGATGATATCTGAACTTTTTTATGAAACTGAAGATGTAATCCCATCTGCCGCAATTTAAACCCGCCGAATGTTCCTTCAATTCATAGAGAATCTCATGCATTTCGAATGCTGCCAGAATGGTTTCGATAAGAACAGTCGCCCTGATCGTTCCGCGGGGAATTCCCAATTCATCCTGGGCCATATTAAAGATTTCGTTCCAGAGCCGCGCTTCCAAATGATTCTCCATCTTCGGAAGATAAAAATAGGGACCGCTACCGCGATTAATCAGCTTTTGCGCATTATGGAAAAAGAAGAGGCCAAAATCGAAAATCGATGCAGAAATAGGTTGACCATCAATCGTTACATATTTCTCTTCAAGGTGTAATCCGCGCGGACGAACCATGAGCGTTGCGATATGCTCATTTAATGCATACTGCTTTCCTCCGGAATCATCGACGCTTATTGTGCGATCAACGGCGTCCTGAAGATTGCACTGCCCATCAATAACATTTTGCCATGTTGGCGAAAGAGCGTCCTCGAAATCCGCCATATAGACATTAGCTCCGGAATTGAGCGCATTGATTATCATCTTCCTTTCCGGCGGTCCGGTGATTTCGACCCTCCGGTCGAGAAGATCGGCAGGACATTCGGAAATTTTCCAGTACCCGGTTCGGATGTGTTCCGTCGCGGGAAGAAAATCAGGCATCCTCCCCGAATTGATCTCAATCTGCCGTTCAATTCTTTTTTTAAGAAGTATCCGCCGGCGTTCACGGAACTGCCTTTCCAATTTTGAAATAAACGTCAACGCGGCAGGGGTGAGCACGCGTACGACATTCTGAACGTTGGACGAGCGAACATACGCTCCCTCGGGGAGATTTAATGATATCGATTTTTCAATCGTAGGTTTTAGAGATGATTTCATTATATATAATCCGTTTATTATGTTTTTTAATGCGGTCTTCCCGGCGGCGCAGGAAATGCTGCAGGAGTATTCGGGAAAGTCTGGCTTCCTGATAATGAAGACCCGTACCACAATGCCGCCGTTCCGGCTAAAGCCGCTAATCCTATCCCGATCCATGGGACAGAAAATGATTGTTTTGCAATTTTTTCAGCTGTGATTTCAAAATAATAATCGTTTCCTACTATACCTTGCGGGAACTCTTCATTGGTATCCCATCTGATTACGCGATTCTGGCCGGGAAGCGTTCCGCTGCCTATGTCGCCCTCTACATCTCTCGGCAGATAGCTGTATCCCTTGTCGCTGTCTTTTCGAAGGATGAGCACGGTCTTATATTTATCCCCTTTGGGAGCTGCCAGATCGTATTGAACCGTCACGATATTTTCCTTTGTTTCGAATCGAACATTGGTGATTTGGGATTTTCCCTTATCATCCGCAAATGAAGCAATCGAGACAGTCTGTAAAAGCAAAGACAGAATGAGAAATCGAATTAAAAGAGTACTCTGTTTTGAAAAATTTTGTAAAATCATCGGCGATGCCCAGTTTTATTTTATCATCAACATTTTTCGGATTATCGGCCGACTGATGGAAGACTCGAGCCGAGAAAAATAAACACCCGATGGAAGAGTTTGCGCGTTTTCATCCTGACCGTTCCATTTAAATGTATACCATCCCGCGTCCACATCTCCATTATATACGGTGGAGACTTCCTGACCGAGAATATTGAATATCTTTAACGAGATTCTTGTGCGAGAGGGAACTTCAACCTGAAAAGACGTCGTCGGATTAAACGGATTGGGATAATTTTGAAGCAATGCAATCGCCCGCGGAACAGCGATTGAATTCAGATAAGCGCGGGTATCGCTTTCCGAACCGACAATAATTGAAAACCTAGACTTTTCAACATCCGGAACGAAGTTATAACCGGTATCATTTCGTAAATCAATATATTTACTGCGACTCTGTTGAATTAAAAAAACATTAAACTTTGAGGGAATTTTATCCGTTCCGCTGAAATCAAGATGCGTACTCCGGTTTGTTTTTGAAAAAACATCAAAATCCCACTTCTCAAGTTTAGTAAATTCCGGACGGATATCGGTAGCATACGAACTATACACAGCATCCCAGTCGGGTCTGGAAAAAACAATCCGCGGCAATGAACTTAAACCCGCTGGTTTATGATAATTTATTTTGTCGCCCTTCCGAATGATCCGGGAAGAAACTCCGATCCATGCAGTCCGGTCAAATTGTTGACCGGTGGAAACTCCTATATTCACTCCCCAATCCACGGGTGGTATAAATTGTCTCGATTGTTGCTGTGTAAAATACAATGAATCGGGAATCTTCAGCAGATGACGGGAACTATCGGTATTGAAATAATAATACCCGGCAAATGGCCGAAAGGTCGTATCTTTTGCAAACGTCCCGTTGAATGACCAGATGGGTTCAGAGGTATCGTGGTTCGCAATTTGAACCGAGGACCATGGAATTGTTGATGGATATGGATTCGTGATAAGATTCCATCCCGAATGTAAGGCAATATTAATATTTTGCGCTAAATCTAAAGGCGCAGGCGTCAACGTGGTATCGATTGACAACGTGTCCCGATATAATACCCAGAATGCCTTCCCGGCGGTGCATTTAAAATTTGGACTCCCATCGTACGCAACGATTCCGTTTGAAGCAGCGCCATTATCCCAATAAATCTGCCAATCGACATTCTGATAACCGGGAATAAAATTATTCACCGACGCATTGCTCGCGCCCGGTAATCCGATTAATCGATAATCAGTTGAACTGTACTCAGAGGGGCTGGCATATGCCGGAAATATTTGCGATGTAGTTACCCGATAAGGGGAGGTCGGATACGTGGTGGTAAATGTTTGATCATTGCCATAGACAGCCCCGTATTTGTTTGTCGCCACCACCCGATAATGATATGTCGTGATTGGGCTGAGACCTAATAAATTATCATATACGGTGTCAGGCGCCTGAACATTCGGCAACACAAGCGAAGGAATAGCGTCAATTGAACCTTTTTCATAAGAAGTGTTCGTTCCCCATTGAAACGCAACTCTTGTGCTATCGCCATTTGGATTCACGGAAGCGAGGAAAGTCACGGAATATAATCCAATATTTTGAGGCGCAAACGTTTTCGCAGCCGGCGCTATCCCTCCGACTACGGTAAAACTCCAAACGTCTGAATAATTACTCGATCCTGCAACGTTACTCGCGCGTACATGCCAGTAATATGTTGAGTTAAACGTCAAGAGCCCAATTGAAAGCGTATCCAGTCCGACAATCGACGAATCGATAAGTTTTGTATTGAACGTTAAGCTTGTGGAGAGCTGGACCTGGTAAACCGACGAAGTCGACACCCCGCTCCATAAAAGATGCAGCATTGGTTGCTGATTAATCGAGCCATTGGCAGGCGATTGTAACACCGGCACGGATGGAGGAACGGGCATGGTTTTAAAACTCCAGCTCGACGACCAATCTGTGGGTACGGAGAGGTTATACGCTCTCACCCGCCAATAATAGATTGTGTCATTTCGCTGTCCACCCACTACCTGCGAGGTTCCCACAATAGTTGCATTATCATAGGTCGTAACGGAAAAATCCGGCACAAGGGCAAGCTGCAGTTCGTAATTCGTAGATCCTGAGACGGAGTTCCATTGAAGTGTGAGGGTTACGGGTTGATTTATCGCCCCATCGCCGGGAGAAACGAGAGTAGGACCTTGTTGCAGTCCTGAAGCCGTACGGGTTGTAAATGACCGGGAATTTGACCACCCACTGTAACCGGCGGCATTCTTCGCATTAACCCTCCAATAATAGGTTGCATTATATGCTAAGGATTGAATAATCTTCGTTGTTGTCGTTATCGTGGAGTCACTATATATCAGGATATTAAATCCTGCATCCGAAGCGACTTGGAGAGTATAGGTAGCCGCATTGGTTGAAGCGCTCCAAATCAACGAGACCGTTGTAGATTCGCTCGGAGCCCCCGATGGGGGATTTAATAATACCGGCACGGCTGGAGGAATTAATTTGGTTGAGAAGTACCATATCATTGACCATGTGCTTGAACCTCCTCCGTTTGTCGCGTTTAATCTCCAGTAGTATTTTGTACCGGCGGTTAAATTATTGAGCTGAGCTGATCTGAGGATGATTCCGGTACTATCAAGCAAGGGAAGTGTAAAAGCGGAATCCATGGCAACCTGCAATCGATAAACGGAATTAGTATCGCCATCAACCCAATGTAAAATAATATTCAATGATAAATCCGCGCTTCCGTTTACAGGATCTATTAATATCGGAACCGGCGGCGGAGCGTTTGAATTTTCAATTTCCGTAGTGAAACTCCAAACAATCGACCAGGGACTTGTCCCACCGGGATTGATTGCGGCTACTCTCCAGTAATAGGTTTTCCCCAAATCCAAATTATTGATCGAAAACGATTGACTGAGAATTCCGTTGAAATCTCTCGGTGCGCTAAAAGCTGAAGTCGTGTCAACCTGGAGGCGATAGTAAGCCGTATTATCTCCATCACTCCACTGAAGATTTATCGATGCGGGCTGATTTATTGATCCATTGAGCGGGTTCAGCAAAGTAGGCACTGGTGGAATTGCCACAATAGTTGTAAATTTCCATGTCGCCGACCAGGCGCTGGTTCCACCGGAATTGGTTGCATTTACTCTCCAATAATACGCCGTATTGTTCATAAGCGAACTAACCTGTTGGGAATCGACCGCAAGCGCGGCATTATCATATACCGGTATAGCAAAGGAAGTATCCTTGGATATTTGAAGATGATAGAGCGCACTTCCGTAAGCCGGCATCCAATTCAGCCATGGGTGTGTAGAAATTGCATTCGAGTTATTTGCGGGTGAAATCAATTGAGGCTGCGCAGGCGGTGAGACAACAGTTTTAAAGAACCAAATTGCAGACCAGCTGCTGATTTGTGTAGCATTGATTGCGCGCACACGCCAATAATAAATAAAATCATTAAGCAGGGGCCCTACCTGTTGCGCGGTATCGGTAATTGAAGAATCATTAATTATAAGCGGGCTAAAATTTAACGTCGTTGATAATTGAATCTGATAACTTAGCGCTCCTGCAACCGAATGCCAATTCACAATTGAAACGACGGGTTGTCCCATCGCAGCATTTACCGGTGATAATAGAAGAGGAGGATTCATCTGTGCAGTAAGAGAATCTACCATAAATAATTCCAGTATTACCACGCTCGCGGCGATTAGGCGGATCCACCTCATCCCTTGTTATCTCCATTTTTCTTCGTCTTCATCGCTTGAGATTGGAATAACAATTCCGCCATTTGAGACGCCTCGGTGAGGGATCTTTCAAAATCTCCGTTGTGCGATTCCGGTTGGTGCGGATGTGTTTCCTGCCCGTTTTGGGACAACGGCATCTCTTCCAATTGCATTTTTGGAATTCTGATAACGATACCGTTCGCCCTGCCAAAATTTTTGACCCGGATTAATACTTCCTCCCGAAGATCGTTCGTCGTGAGGATTATCTCGTCAATCTGATGCCGTTTCATTAACTTGGGGAGTTTCCAGTGTCCGCCAAATACCGTATAACCATTTATCCGTTTTCCTTCAAGATGCGGATGTTCATCTAAGAAGCCGATGGGTTTCAGGTTCAGATTATCGTCGTGAAGTATGTGCTGTAGGGTGAGAACCCCATAATTATCGGCGCCATAGATTAAAACATTTTTCCCAACCTTCGTTTCTCGTTTGAAGAAATAATTGAGGATGGGAAATGAAAGACGCGATCCGGCAACCAAGGTGAGCAATAAATAGAAATCGAGAAGAAAAAAGATAGAATTATACACCGGGTCGCTTTTGGGATAGAGCATAACTACGGCTGCAGTGATAAATACTGATAAACCGATAGTGCGCACGATACGCAGAAGATCATCGATCCCGGGGGTATGGATCGTCCCCCGGTATAATCCGGAGAAATAAAAAACAGAAATTTGAATTCCACAGATCAGGGGAAGGATGGATGTTAATTGTCCCTTCGCACCCTGATGAATATGTCCAAAAAGTGTAAAATTATATGCCAATAAAAAGGCGAAGACTGTGAACGCTAAATCGAGGAAGCCCTGAAACATCGATCTATTAATTACGGGCCATTCATAAATCGGCAATAAGACTCCGTTTCGCAAAATTGCCATTTCTTTATAATGTAACTGCCGAACGCAGGCAATTGTGGCGAATGTAATGGCGAGAAGTATCAACGACGCGCCAATATTGTTCGTCATGGTAATAGCAAAAGCGCCGAGTCCGAAAGCGCAGGAAACAAGATAGAGGATTAAAACGGCTCTTCGATGGGAAAGACCGAGTGACACTAATTGGTGATGAATATGTTTCCGGTCTGGCAGAAACATGGCATGGATCTTATGCAATAATTTCTCCGGATCGCGATCGGGAAGGAAAGAATTTAACAACCTTCTCACCATAGAAAGCAGCGTATCCATAATAGGCAGACCGAGTGCGAGAAGAGGTACTACTATGGCTACCACAGTCGATCCTTTTGCTGAACTTTTTATCGAGAGCAGCGCAAGTGTCATCCCGATAAAGAGACTTCCGGAATCTCCCAGAAATATTCGCGCGGGATTGAAATTATACCGGAGAAAACCCAAAATTGCTCCAAGAACAATGATTGCAACGAATGCCGTTGATATGTCATCTTTCAGCAATAAAATGGAGAAAATAGTCACCAACGCAATTGCACCCACCCCGCAAGCAAGCCCATCGAGGCCATCGATCAGGTTGAATGAGTTTGTAATTCCAACAATCCACAAAATGGTAATGGGATAATCGAATATTCCCAGATGAATTAAATCTGCGCCGAAAGGATTCGTAATATTAGAGATACGGAATCCTGCGACATAACAGAGCGTTGCAGCGATGAGCTGGGCTATAAATTTTGGTCCGGGATGCAATGGGTGAATATCATCAGAGACCCCCACCACCAGAACGATGAGTATAGCCGCCGCTAATAACGCGCCATCCACGGAGAACAGGTTTGATGCAGCCAACTGGGCTGGATCAAAAATAACTACTACTACGTATGTAAGAAAAACACTCCCCCAGACAGCTACACCGCCGAGCCGAGGAATCGGATGACGATGAATTTTCCTTTCGTTGGGCAGGTCTATTGCACCTATGGCGCGTGCGAGACGCATGACCAACGGAGTCAAGAGTAAGGAAAATATCAGGGGTAAGCTTACATCGACTAGGAGACGGATCAACATAATTTATTCCCTCGACTTTCTTGAACTCGCTGTCTGGGGTATTTTAATAAAACCCGGGTAGAGCTATTTTTTAACATATTAGATATTTAATGATAATGTTATTTGTTGAAAACGGAGACTCTGTGTGCTCGGGGCAATCGCATAATCAAGCCGGAACATATCTGTTCTCAAGCCGGCTCCGAGCCGAGGTGTTTGTGTAACCGGTCCTACGTTATATCCAAAACGTAATGCTAAAAATTCATATGGTAAAATTTCCATTCCCGCTTTGTAATATAATCCGGTTTCACCGAAAATTTTTTCATTCGAAAGAGATATCATGATTAGTTGATGACTTCTTCCGGCGGGGTATCGCATGGCAATGCCGATTTCGAGGCGATGGGGCAGTACTTCTCGTATCATGGTCACGGAATCGGCGATGAACAAACCATCCCCGACCCCTCCATAGGTTAGACCATACGCAATTTCAGAAGATGGCCTGTATAAAAGGCCTAATGACCAATTGTTCGTTAATAAATTTGTCCCCTGTGTATGGCCGAATTGACCGTGGAATCGAAGACCGGCGCTAAAGCCCGGACTAAAGGAAGTTGCGTATCCGATATCGAAACCATAGGCGGCGGCATGATAATTATTCGGATGATTCGTTTTTATATAACCTACATGACTCACCGATACACCAAGCGCGACAGTTCCTTCATTCACACGAGGAATTGCCACCGCAGCCATATCATTATTGATGGCTGTTTCGACTTCATAATATTCATCTACGACTACTGAAGCGTTTTCCAGGGAATAAAGAGCTCCGGGATTCCAGTAAAGCGCTGAAACATCTGAGTTATCCGCAGTGTACGCGTCGCCTAATGCAACCGCGCGAGCCCCCATGAGCAGCGGCCGAGCACCATCGATCGTCTGCAATTGAGCGTAAACCCGGGGAGAATCTGCCATGAAGATTAGTATGACGATTAGTAGTAAAAAGGATATTTTGTGACTCCGGTTTATCATGCTTCGATCAATAAAAAATTCTGAACATACCGAACAACAATACCGCGTCTCTGATAAAATCGGAGAACGATCGTATAACATTTTCCTTTTTGGGCACGAACACAACATCCCCCGGATGCACTTTCGGCAAATCGTCAAAATTACCGTTTTCCATCGTTTCACTAAGATCAACTTCGGAAGATGATTTTGAAATTCCTTTGTGAATTATTTTTATGTGAGAAAAATCCGATTCAGCAGTGCTTCCACCGGCTGTGGAGAGTATCTCAAGCAATGTTACATCCCCTGAAACCGGATAATTATCCTGGCGGTTAACAGCGCCGAGAACGCTTATTTTACGAACGGAAGATGGCGATGTGATGTTGGCGGTAATTTCAGGTTCTCCCTGAATAAAATCGGCTAATTTTTTCCGTACGACATCAATTAAGGATTGTTTTGAAAGTCCGGCAACCCTAATATCTCCGGCTAATGGCAGCGTAATAATGCCGGATTCCTTTACAGTCGTAGATGTTTGAAATTCGGGGTAACCCCATACCGATAATTCTATCTGATCTCCAACCTTTATAATATAGTTCGTTCTTATAGTGTCGGCCTTAATCGATCCTGTGGTAGATCGCGAGGATGAAGATTGAACCGTTTCAGTGCTCGGCGAGCATCCACTCCAAAACAAGCTGCTGAGAAAAAGTATTGGGAGGATATTATATATGTTCAGCTTATGCTTCATCTTTTTGTTATTTTTCCTTGAACTAACGTATAAAAAATCAATTGATGAAATATTCACATCATTGCCCTTCAAAAGACACAATGAGTTCTATACTCATTTGGATTATTAAATATCAACCTTCAATTGCTCCTGTTTTTAGCATTAATGGGAATTTTTTACACTATAAAATCCGGCGTCATGGATATTCTGGTGAATCCCCAAAATTTACTCCTTCTCAAATCCCTGACCATTTTCCTAATAATCGCTGGAACGAGAGTATTTTTAGTTTAAATGCTCTTTGAAGGATTTAAGGGTTTTTTTCAAAACGAACTTGAGTGTGTTGCACATGGTATTTAGACAAAAGTTATGCCAACAAGATTTTGGGGAACAACATCATCATAAAGCAAGTAGAAATAAGAATCTGAGAAGGTGTTCAATGATTCATCCTTTTTTAATACCCAAATGCCTTGATTCATTCTTACCCACAATTAGATTAGGTGGGTAAATAATACACATTTTTGTAATAATTATCATATGGTGGGATATGAATAATTGACATTTTTGGCTTTAAAACGAGGATTATTAGCACTTTTAAGAGTTGGCATATCATTAGCATATCAAAAGAACCACAAACCATCATCGAACATTTAAATCAAAGAAAAAAATAGACAATGCGGTCAGCTCAAGTAACAGCTCAGGAAATAAAAAACGTCTTTCGGCGAAGACGGAAATATTTCATTTTTCCAACGTTGGTTGTCGTCCTCGTCAGCATTTGCGGCGCGTTCTTGTTACCTAGAAAGTACGAATCGTCAACAACCATTATGGCGCAGCGCGATGAAGTTCTCAATCCGCTGGTTAATTACACCATGGCAGTGACAATGGCGACCGAGGATCGTTTACGCACATTTAATGAAATTGTCTTCAGTCTATCCTCCATCCAAACACTTGTGGATAGTTTGAAACTCGACGATAACATAAAAAATGAAGAGGATCGGCAGGAATTAATAAAAAAAATTCAGAAAAATGTCGAGACTGAACGCCCCGGTGAAACAACTTTCAAAATCACCTATATCGATACCGATCCGGAACGAGCCAAGCAGGGCGTCTCCATTCTTGCGCGGCATTTCATCAGGACTGTGCTCAGGGTAGAGAATCAGCGCAATGAATCCGCCGTACAATTTTTTGAAAATAAATTAGCTGAACTTCAGCAGAAATTTCAGGAAGAACAACAGAATATAGTCACTTTGATGCGCGACCGGGTCAGTCAAATGCCGGTTGAAAACCAAACGCTGTGGGGTGATCTGGAAACCATCAATAAGCAGGAAGCAGCAATTGATGAACAATCAAAAGAATTAAAACATGGGCAGTCGCTGATTGAACAATTTTCGGAAGATCAACCCGCGAGTAAAAATACCCAAATTTTGTTTGAGCTCCAACGGACCGACCTGCCGCATGTCGGTGATTTACGCCCAATGATTTTAAAATATGATGAATTTTCCCGCCGCTATACGTCTAAATATCCCGAAGCAAGAAAACTTTCAAGCCAGATATCGGAAATTCTCCTCGTGATGGAAGGCGCAATACAGGAAGAATTAACAAAACAGCTAAAGCATCGTACCGAATTGGAAGTAAACAGATTTCAAATTGTCGACAACCTGAAGCAATCAGCCGCCTATCAGGAACTCGACAAGGATAAAAAATCGAATTTCGATATTGCCCGCAATCTCTACGATGATATGAAGATTAAATTAGAACAAGCGCGAACTACCCGCGACCTGGGAAGAAAGGGGAGCGAACAATTTATCATCATCGATCCACCCGTGGTGCCGACCAAACCTTCAAAACCAAATCGGTTAATGATCATTTTAGGGGGGTTGGGACTTGGTCTTCTAGTGGGAGTTTTTTCAACAGGGCTTGCGGAACTTCTCGATCCGACTATTCGAAATCCGCACGATATCTATGTGTATAAGAAACGCGTCGTAGCATTCTTACCTGAAAGCCCGAAATAGTCAATTAATAAATAACGATAAACTTTAGAATTTGAAAGCATAATGGACACCATCGAGTCGCAGGACCAGAAATCATCAATTGATAATCCTCAAAAAGTGAATACTGGTCATGCTCTTATACCAAAGAATAATTCGCTTGTTGAAGTTCAACGCTCAATTGTTGTTAGCGCGAAACCGGGAGAATTTGTCGATCCTGAAATTGTGAAATTTGAGTACTATAATAGCTTTAATTACGCGCTTCTTTCGGACACAAAAACTAACGTAAAACTAAACCTCGGCATAACGAGCGCAAATTCTGGAGAAGGAAAAACTTTAACGGCGTCTAATCTTGCCGTCTCGCTCACAATGGGCTACCGAAAAAGAACCGTTCTGGTAGATATGAATTTCCGGTCGCCAAAACTTCATAAGATTTTCGGAGCGGCTCAGGGACCGGGCTTAATTGACGCGCTGCACGGAGAAGCAATTAATCTTACCGCCACGTCATTAGACAATCTTTACTTACTGACAGCCGGAATTTCATCTCCGCTGAAAAAAAACGGCAAAACGGCAAAACTTCAAACGCCAATAGGCGTAGAACACACCAATGCGTTCGGTGAAATTCTCGCGGCGCTTGGGCAGGAATTTGATTTTGTGATTGTAGACATGCCGGCAATTATAACCCGGGAATTTCCAATTTTATTTGTTAATCATCTCAACGGACTCCTTGTTGTCGTGGAAATGGGAAAAACAAAACGGCAGGATATTGACAAAATATTTCGTCATGTAAATAAAAACCAGGTGCTGGGATTTGTGTTTAATCGGTTCTCCGAGAATGAAGGTTAAGAGTTTATGACTTCCCTGCTCGGAATAATTTTCATTTATCTCGTCGCTCTTAGGACGGGAAAAAAAGGCCGACCCTTGAACTTCGGGACATTTTTATTGCTCCTCCTCTTCGCGATCGCCCAAACCGGCATACTCTTGTTCGATATGTTTACCAGAAAGATTCCAACTCCGTGAACGAAAAAAAAACGATGGAAACAAAAACCATATCGTTTCAGCCTGAATGGCAATATCCCGAGAGTGTCTCCACTCTTAGGTTTGGTTCACGCGGTGCTGCGTTTCTCACAATACTCATCACCCTGATAACTGCTGTTGGCGCCGGTCTAATTGTTGTTGTAACAAACGGAAGTTTCATGGCTGGTACAGCTTATTTGGCAGCAATAATCATTCTGTTTTCCTCAATCTACCGGCTTGAGTGGGGTTTTTACATTTTCATGGGCATGGTTCTGGTATTCGATCAGTTTCCTATTCCGGGGTTCATGCCATGGACTACGAAAGTTTACTATTTCAAGAATTTGAAAGAATCTCCCTTCTTTCCGAATCTGGGCGCTGCAGTCGTTAATCCTCTGGAACTTCAACTATTTCTATTATTCATCATCTGGTTTGTTGTTTTAGCTGCACAGAGAAATCGGCGGGCAAATAAAATTCAAGTCTGGCCTGTAGCTTTACTTTTTTTCATGGGAATCGTTTTTTCACTGCTCTATGGACTTAAAAATGGCGGCGAATTTTTACCGGCTTTATGGGAAGTGCGCGCAATTTTTTATATGGGTCTATTGTACATCTTCGTTCCGCAGATTATCCAAACTAAAAAACAGGTTCACACGCTGTTCTGGGTCATCATTCTCGCTATTTCGTACAAGGCATTTCAAGGCGCGTTACGATTTACCGTGTTTGGGTTCAGCACCGGAGGGTACGAAACCCTTACAAATCATGAAGATCCGGTTTTCATCCTCGATGTATTAATTTTTCTTTTTGCGCTCGTTTTATTCCAGGCACGGAGCAATCAAGTTTACGCGATTATCTTAATGCTACTGCCGATGGTGCTGGGATTTTTTGCGGGTGAACGGCGGGCTGCGTATGCTGCAATTGTCCCAACCTTCGCAGGTCTTATTACCATTCTTCCGGGAGATGTTCAGAAGAAGGTATTTAAAACCTCTGCATGGGTCCTCCTGTTTTTAGCCCTGTACTTTGCTGCCTTCTGGAATAGTTCCAGTAAATTAGGTTCGCCGGTAAGATTGGTCAAATCGGGTTTGAGCAATGACCGCGAATCTGCGGGGGAACGTTATTATTCAAATTTATATCGCGAATATGAAAAATACGACCTCGCCCAGAATGTTCAAATAAATCCTGTTGTCGGGCTTGGATTTGGACGTAAATACGAGATGCCTATTCCGCTGATCCATATTGATTTCACACTACGGGATTATATCCCTCACAATGAGATCTTATGGCTGTTAGTCAAGACAGGGGGAATTGGTTTCTGTTTATTCTGCTTCTTCCTGAACTCGATAGGGTTCCAGGGATCCGCAATCGTGACCAAACTGAAAGACCCATATTTAAAAAGCGTCGGCGCGTTGGCAATCTGCGCAATCATCAATCAGCTTGTCGTTTCAAATTACGATCTCCAGCTTACATATTATCGAAACATGGTGTTCCTCGGAACCCTCCTTGGGTTATTATCAGCGCTCCAGGGCATGGATGGCGGAGATCGTAAAGTAAATAAAAGTTTAATATATAACTGATTATTAAAGAAGAAATCATATGAGTGGAATTGTCGGTTACATCGGTACTCGGTACTCGGTACCCATTCTCCTTGAAGGACTAAAACGTTTGGAGTATCGCGGATATGACTCTGCCGGTATTTCGATTTTGAATAATGGCATCCTCTTAAATCGAATGGTTGAAGGACGTGTCGCAAAATTAGCAGAGATATGGAATGCCGTTGACGGCGATTCTACTATGGGAATTGGTCAAACACACTCGGAAAACGACGGTGATTCGGATAGCACTAAAGTCCTGCCGTATATCGATTGTACTGGAAAACTAACTCTTGTCTTAAGCGGTATCATTGATAACTATCTTTCTTTGCGAAATGGACTCGAAGCGAACGGGCATCAGTTCACCACCAAAACGGACGCCGAAGTGATCGTACATCTGATCGAAGAAAGTTCTAAAAAAACAGACAAACTCGAATCGGCGGTACGATCGGCAATAAGCGAAATTGAAGGATCATTTGCAATTACGGTAATGAGTCAGAATGAACCTGATAAACTCATTGCCGTGGGATGCGGCGCCCCTCTCGCAATCGGTTACGGCACGAGGGAATTTTTCATCGCCTCCGACCCTATTGCGATAAATAATTATTCAAACCGGATTGTGTTTCTCAAAAATGGCGAGATTGCCATTGTAACACAAAACGACGTTTATTTCAAATCTTTGGAAAATTATTCTCCCTTAAAAGAAACTGCGGATGCGTTTAATGTCAAGGTTTGAAACGACAATATCGACAAAATTGGATCACGATCGTAAAATGGATTTTTCTTTACTTACCGAGAATAATCGTTCAAAATTGAAAGAAACTGTGCGGATATTCGGCGTAAACGTGGACAACATTAATTGCCAAACCGCCATGGGAAAAATCAGAACATGCGTCATGGATAATGACCAGACGTCCAGAATGAGCGTATTTTTTGCTAATGTTCATACCATCCATCTAGCAAAAAATGATCCGGTGTTCAAACACCATATCAATAATGCAGATTTAGTGCTCCCCGATGGATCGGGATTAAAGCTTGCTGGAAAACTTTTCCGCACTCCCATAATCGAAAATTTGAACGGCACCGACTTTACACCCAAACTCCTTGGCACTGCAATGGCAAAAGGATGGAGCGTGTATTTACTTGGCGCCCTTCCGGATGTAATCGAACAATGTCAAAAACGGCTCCTGCAAATGTTCCCCCAATTGAAAATTCTCGGATACCATGATGGATATTCGCTGAAGGAAATGGAGCGTTTTGTTATTGAGGATATTAATGTAAAACAACCGGATATATTACTCACAGCGCTCGGCTCGCCGCTTCAGGAAGAATGGATATCGAAGCATTTTGACGAGCTTAACGTTCGTGTTTGTCTCGGCGTCGGCGGTCTATTCGATTTCATCGCCGGATCCAAACGGCGCGCCCCGGTATGGATGAGAAACACCGGCATTGAATGGATATACAGATTCTTGCAAGATCCCTCTACGAAGTGGCAGCGGGTATTTGTTGAGATACCGCTCTTTCTTTCGTTGGTGGCGGTTGAATCGATAAGACACCCTCAGGGAAAATCCATTGATCTCAGCGAAGGTGTATCGATATGAGTCTTGACGTCGTCCGGTCAATAGCAAAAAATACATCGGTGATGATGGCGTCTCAGGTGATAACCTGGATTTCCAGCTTCATTCTGATGCTGCTCCTACCGCGGTATCTCGGCACGGAAGATTACGGTAGATTGTACCTTGCTATTTCACTTTCATTGATCTCCCAGTCGGTGATCGAATTCGGCGGCCCTTTTCTCGTTGCAAAAGAAATCTCCCGATCTGCCGATAAAGCGGCTATGATGTTGTCAAATTCATTGATTCTGCGCTTCACGTTATGGATTATATCAACCCTCGCCATTATCGGAATCTCATTCGCATTCGGATATTCATCCCAGGTTAGATTGCTCATCGCCATTCTCGGAATATCCAAATTGTGGGAAGGATCTGGAAGGGTAATTTCAAGCTGCTTCCAGGGTTTCGAGATGATGCAGTTTCCATCCTTAGGCGCGATTGTTGAGAAAATTGTGGTTGCGGCGCTTGGCGTTGCGGCTCTTCTGACCGGGTTCCATGCAATTCTCATTGCGATTATTATGGCTATGAGTACGTTTATTAATTTTGGGATCCAGGCATTTTATATCCGGAGACTGATCCCTCGTATTCCACCGTTTGATTGGTCGGAAGTGCGATATTTAATTAAAGCAGGCGTCCCGTATTTCCTTTGGTCGGTCTGCGCGATTATCTATTATAGAATCGATGCAGTCATGCTTTCTCTTATGGCGCCCGAACGGGTCGTCGGATGGTATGGCGCCGCTTATCGGTTATTTGATGTGCTGATGTTTTTACCAAGTATTTATTCTACTGCCCTGTTTCCTGTGTTATCAAAATCCTGGGGCAAAAACGATCAGGTGCTTGCCCAGACAACCCAGAAAAGCGTTGATTACATTCTTCTGGCTGGAATTCCAATAAGTATAATAATCTTCACCTTCTCCAGGCAAATTATTGAATTATTGTTTGGCTTAAAAGAATACGGTCCATCGGTTGTATTACTCCAAATTTTTGCCGTCGGATTGTTATTGGTATATATCGATTTCATTCTGGTCTCGACCATCATCGCGTCCGAGAAAACCCGTCAATGGACTATTGCCGCATTTTTTGCAATGCTCCTGAATCCGCTCTTAAATTATTTCTTCATCCCCTATACTGAAGTGCATATGGGAAATGGCGGCATCGGATCTGCAATCGCGACGCATATTACGGAATTTGCCGTGATGTGCATGGCATTATATTTAGTCCCGCGAAGTATTTTTCAGCACTCAAAAGTTTCCGCTCAGGTAAAGGGGATTGCCGCCGGCGTCCTGATGATTGCAGTGTTGTTTCTGGTTTCCACAAAAAATATACCCTTCGTGATACAAGCGATCATCGGTTTATTCGTTTATATCGGCGGATTGCTGGCTTTAAAAGGTTTCCCGTTCTCCGATATCGTCATATTGCGAGAAGCATTATTAATGAACCGGCATGAAAAAACTTTGGCGTCCGAACGGGGAGTAAATTAATGAAAATTCTTCACATGATGACCTATTCACCCGAACCGCCGGTATACGGCGGAGCGCTGCGAGTTCATCATTTATTGAAACAACTCTGTCAGAATCACGAAGTCACCGTTGTCTGTTTCGGAGAGCCGGAAGCGCATGATCAACTAATGGCGGCGTTTGATTCACCACCCAAACAGGTTTTTGTGGTCCCGTATCCGTGGACCGGAAGATATCGGCGTATAGGCCAGATCTATTCACGTTTTACGAATATGAGCTATATCCAATGCGCCTGCTATTCAAAGCAAATGCAAAAAACAATCGACGAAGTGTTAAGCGCTGATGACTTCGATCTCGTCATCTCAGAATTTTGCATGATGGGCTGGTACAGGTTGAATACGAGAGCGATTAAAATATTAGACGCGCATAATGTTGAACATGATAACTTTGCGCGGATGGCAGAACATGCCAACACCTCGCTCAGGAAGAACCATTACCTTCGAGAATATAAAAAACTCTATAACGAAGAACAGAATGCCTGCCGGAAACAAGACGCATTGTTTGTAACTTCGGATAGAGACAAAACCGTTTTTGATGCGTTAATTCCAGATTTACCGAAGTATATTATCCCGAACGGAGTTGATACGTCGTACTTCTTCCCGAACAATGATCAGATTGAACCATATTCCCTCGTCTTTACGGGCATGATGGGATATACTCCCAACTACGATGGCATTCTGTACTTTCTTGATGAGATATTTCCATTAATTCTCAAAGAAATCCCGGAAACAAAAATATATATTGTCGGGAACCAACCACCGTTATTCCTCCAAAAACGCGCATCCGAAAATATTATCGTCACGGGTTTTGTCGATGATGTACGACCGTATGTACGGCGCTCAAAGGCGTATGTCGTTCCTCTCCGAATGGGTGGAGGAACGCGGTTAAAAGTCGTGGAAGCGATGGCGATGAAGAAACCGGTTATCACTACCGGCATTGGCTGCGAGGGGATTACCGTAGAAGCTGGTAAATCAGTATTGATCGCCGATACGCCCCGGCAATTCGCAGATGCTGTTATCGATGTTCTTCGCGACCGTGTCGACCATCGTCAAATTGCCGAGAATGGTTATGAAATTGCACGCACCGGGTATGAATGGAGTGCGATAGGGCAAGAAATTGAAAATATATTACAAACTCTTTCACAACATAAGGAAGTGGAAATTTATGCACAACAATAACGGACACGCAATTCATTGCGAGGGGAACCCCCGCGCAATTAAAGTCCTCATGTACCATAGGGTAGTTGATGATAGGAAGATCAGCGACAAACACTGGACGTCAGTCCATGTCGACGACTTCCGTCGCCAATTAGAATTGTTGGAGCAATGGGGCTTCACGCCAATCACGTTCCGTGATTACAGGTTATTCCTTGAAGGTCGACTCGATCTTCCGAAGAAACCCATTATTCTTACCTTTGACGACGGCTACCTTGATACGTACGAGGTAGCATTTCCCGTCATGCAGGAATTCGGCTTTAAAGCAGTCATCTTTGTTCTCGGGGATAAGAATGTTAAAACAAATTATTGGGATCATAACCCGGAAATTCCCGATGCGCCATTGATGAATGGACGACAAATAGTCGAAATGCATGAAGCCGGTTTTGAAATTGGCTCGCATTCACTTTCGCATCCACGGTTAACAGAATTAACCGAAGACCAGACCTGGGAACAGATTTGCCGTTCCAGGATTCTTTTGGAAATTCTATTAGACGCTCCCGTACACACTATTTCTTATCCCTTTGGCTTGATCAATGATTCAATCAAAGAAGCGACAAAACATGCCGGATACCGTTTCGGATGCGGCGTTGGCAGCGGACCGGCAATATTTGGAGACGACCATTTTGAAATTCGGCGTATTACGATCTTAGGGAGAACTACCGCCGCGGGATTTGCCCTCCGGTTGTTGACGCCGTTCCAGTATTATGAATGGACCCGCCGCAAAGCTGGCGATGCCTTCCGCGGAACGTTCAAACCGGTCAAGGGTAACGGACATAAACAAGAAGTGTTGGAACCCCAATCAGTGGATGCTGAACAAAAGTCGTTATGACCGTTCTGTACAGAAATATTGAATCCTCCGGCGGAACGACTGTTCTTCGCGATCGTGAATTCGACGCGAAGAATGAAAGCCATCCGGTTGCTTCGATACAAGTAATCAATACTCTGGAACAATTCGCGTCGCTCCGGGAATCATGGGATACGTTGGTTTCACAGGTTCCCTCAACGATCTATCAATCGTTTGATTGGCAGTATTATTGGTGGAAACATTTTGGCAATGAATGCCATCGCACGCTCAATATTCTTGTCATACGAATTGACGACGTCGTGAGCGGGGTTATTCCACTCTTTCTTGAGCAGAAAACCATTCTCGGATACGGGGCGCAAACCTTGCTGAGGTTTCTTGGATGTGATGTGAGAAGTTCACATTCACGCGGATTGTTCGATCGCTATTGTCCGTCGGATTTTTTAGACGGGATCGTTAAACCGGAGGATGCTCAGAGAGTGGTTCGGGAATTTCTCAACTATCTTCAAAACAACTACGAGTTATGGGATGAAGTGGAACTTGATAATATCCCGGATGAAAGCGTATTCAAACGTGAACTTTTATCGCTGCTCGATCATGAGAAATTCCCCTATGCTGCGTCAGTTGCCGACGTTTGTCCACGGCTTAAAACCCCAACATCGATGAAAGAATATTTAGGATCGTTAAGCTCAGGCGTCCGGCGGAGATTTTCGCAAGCGCGTAAGCTTGAAAACGGAACCGGCGTTTCTACACTTGAAACGATTTCTACATACCCGGAGATAAAAAACTCGTTTAACGAGCTCATGGGGTTGCATCAATCAAGATGGAATAAACTTGGATACCCCGGTGTGTTCTCCGATTCACGTTTCGTCAATTTTCAGGAAGATGTGATCCGGGCATTTCATAATCAAGGTTGGTTGTGGTTTAAAACTGTTCGCATGGATGGCAATTGTACAGCCGCCCGTTTGGGTTTCAATTACAAAGACATAATGTACGATTACCTCTCAGGCTTTGATGATCAGCAATCATCATCAAAATACCGCCCCGGTCTTGCCTTGCTCCTTTCAATGATAGAGGACGCATCGCAATCCGGCTGCGAATCCATAGAATTTTTACGCGGCAACGAACAATATAAATACGAGTTAACCTCGGTGCAAACAACTATCTGGCATATCCGTTTATTAAATCCAACGGCGGCCAAATCCCTGAAAAGTGTCTTAGCGAAATTCGTGAACGTTTATGAATGGATTCGCTACCGCCTCTTTCTCGAATCGTCCACATTACAGGTGCAGTATCGTCAATCACATTCACCGCTCTTTCTCGTCCGTTATATTCAATTCCGGCTGAAGAGAATATTCAAAACAAAGGGATAAAAGAACTCATGTTACTCCAAATATTTCATAATAACGGGACCACACGATGACAACAATTAAACACCACGCGGAAATCGATGAAAAAAAATCCTCACGCGGCGATAACCAGCAAGTATTGGTGGATGAGTATTTTGAAACGACGTCTACCTATTGGGAAGCGATCTATAACAGCACCGACCTGCAAAGCACCATCTATAAGTATCGACAGGCAATTGCACTAAAGCTGCTCGACGAGCTGGGATTACCAAGCCAATCAAAGGTGCTTGAGATCGGCAGCGGCGCGGGAGTCCTTACAATCGCGATTGCCAGGCGCGGTTATCGAGTCACGGCTCTTGATAAAGTCAAAGCGATGAAGAATCTCACCGAGGAACGGGCAAAAAGCGTCGGATTGAGCGATTATGTGAATATTACGCTTGAAGATGTCCACGATCTGAGTTTTCAGAACGAAACATTCGACGTTGGAATCGCGCTCGGAGTTCTTCCCTGGCTGCATTCACCGGAAAGAGCGGTCCGCGAAATATCCCGCGTTCTCAAACAAGACGGATTTCTTATCGTTACGGTCGATAATAAATGGCGCCTGAATCATATCCTGGATCCACGGTTGAATCCGGTTATTGCGCCGTTGCGGGAATTCATAAAACGGATATTTGTAAAACTGCGCTTGAGAGATGCAAAATTTATTCCCTCTCTCCCTCAAATGCACTCTCTTGGTGAAATCGATTCGATGTTCGCGTCGCTTGGTTTGGAGAAAATAGACGGATTCACGCTGGGATTTGGACCATTCACATTCTTCGGCAAAAAAATTCTCCCTGATCGTTGGGGAAAAAAGGTCAATCGGTTTCTTCAATATTTAACCGACCACCATTTCCCGGGAATTCGGTCAACAGGCTCCCATTACATCATTGTTGCACAACGCATTGTATCGAAAAAGAATAATTCACGATAATGAAAGATCATCGTTCATCAACTTTTTTATTTTATAATTTAATTTACCTTCACCACATTAATTAGAAAGGAGTTGTCAAAATGACAACACGACAGGAATACATAATAAAAAACCGATTTCATACATCGGATTATCTGAAAAAAATCGGAGTGGCGCAGTTGCCGCCCTTAACCAGTCCGTTCGATCCGGGCTATGATCCCACGACTCTCGAAAGTCACCTCGATCAAAGTTCGCATTTGATTTCAATACTGAAAATTTCAATGGCATGCTGGATGGTGGCAAGCGAAAAAGCGACGCGCCAAAAAGTTGCGGCTGCAAATCGTCATGGAGTACCCACGGTTGTCGGCGGCGGTCCATTCGAAATCGCAGTCGCTCAACATGCTCTTCCGGATTATCTCGATCTGTGCGCCGATATCGGATTCACGCGCATTGAATGTGGAATGGGATTTACGGATATGGATCTGAAACCCACTGCAGTCATCAATATGGCGCGGGAACGCGGGCTCGAAGCTCAGTTTGAACTCGGCAAAAAACACACCGGGGCGTTCACCGATGCGACGGTCGGAGAATTGATTGAACAGGGAAAAGAATGGCTTGATGCGGGCGCATTACAGCTTGTTGTTGAAGCGAGAGAAAGCGCGCAATCTGTCGGTCTGTTCGACGATAAGGGTCGTTTCAATCCTAATTACGCGGATCGTTTCGCCGACGCATTCGGACTGCATACGGTCATGTTTGAAGCGCCCAATAAGCCAAGTCAGTTTGCGCTTCTCGATCACTTCGGCCACGACGTTCATTTATGCAATATCCGTCTCGAAGAATTACTAAGAGTGGAAATTTACAGACGCGGCTTGCATTCTGACGCATTTTCAAAAGAAAAGCTCCACCCGCAAATCCGCCAGGAAGTACATTCGTAGAAAGGAACATTATATGAACAATCAATCTGAGAGAAAAGTCGTTATCGATTGTTTTCCTGAAAGCGTTGAACGCTACAGGGAAGATTACGCAATCGTCGCCATCGATGTCATTCGCGCAACGACAACCGCAATCACATCTGTTGTTATGGGTCAGCGTTGTTATCCCGTACCTACGTTGGAAGACGCTCAGTCACTTTCAACAATTCTGCATAATCCTTATCTTGCCGGCGAGCTGGGTGGGAACGTCCCGTACGGTTTCGATCTCAATAATAGCCCGGCGGTAATGGCAAATGGAATTGATCACGGCCGTCCATTGATCTTGCTCTCGTCATCTGGAACTCAATTAATCCACAACGCTCAATCGGGCAGGCACGGCACATATATTGCTTGTTTCAGAAATTATAAAGCTACGGCGAAATATTTATCGATGCAAAATTCCAATATAGCAATCATAGGCGCAGGAACACGCGGAGAATTCCGCGAGGAGGACCAGATGTGCTGCGCCTGGATAGCGGAATTTCTTATTCAATCAGGATTCGTGCCCGTAGATCAACATACATCCGAAATAGTGAGACGCTGGAGCGGCGCGACTGCAGACGCCTGTCTGATCAGCAATAGCGTCAAGTATTTGCGAAAATCAGGTCAGGAAAAAGATCTCGAGTTTATCCTCTCGCATGTTAACGATGTGAATGCGGCATTCAAAGTAACTTCGAAAGAAGTTACCATGATTCCAGTATCTATGGATAATTCGTCATCCGGAAAGGATGAATTCGCAAAACACACTATCAACCAGATGCGTTCGTGATTGCGGATTGGAACATCCGGTGTTACATTATCTGGCTTTCAAAAGCTGACCATCTCTATCATAGAAGAGTTGGGAGGTTTGGATAGTTGATTTAATATGGTGATTTACCTTCAATAACATATACTCAATACCGGGTTTGGTAGATTTAGAGTACGCTCTGGAACGCAACCCGATAAATAAGAGAATCCATAAACGGAATTTAATCGATTTAGAGTATAGAACTTAAATAATAACACGGGCAAAAAATTGGCTCGATGAATGATTTTAAATGAAAACATTCATCATTGATTGAATCGGAAATCGAGATGCATTTCCGGACGATAACTCCAGAACAATTGATTAACATGCCCTTATCTGTTCAATAACGGAGAAAATATTACAACATGAATAATTCAACAGAAACCACCCCGGTAGTCATCTTAAAACTTGAACATTACGGCAGTCTGGGTATTACACGTACTCTCGGCAGATTAGGTGTTCCGGTATATGGCGTTGATCCTAATCCAAACGCTCCGGGATTCCAATCGAGGTACTGCGCCGGTAAATTCCTCTGGGATATCGACGGCGCTCCACGGGAGGAGAGCATCAAGTTCCTACTGGATATCGGACAAAAAATAGGGAAACGGTCGATCCTCATCCCGACCAGCGACGACCTGGCAATGTTTGTAGCGGATAGCATCGAGCGGTTGCAGCAATGGTATATCGTTCCGAAGTATAACGCGCAACTTGTGCGTTCTTTATGCAATAAGAAGGAGATGCATTTCCTCGCGACAAAATATGGAATCCCCGTCGCGATAACGGATTTCCCGCAAAACCGCGACGAAGTTGTCACGTATGCTCAGCACGCAATGTTTCCTGTAATGCTGAAGGGGATAGATGGAAACAAACTCGAAGGACGTACCGGTAAAAAGATGGTCAAAGTGAAAAATGAGCAGGAACTATTGGGACAATACGATCTTCTCGAAGACCCATCGGATCCAAATCTCATGCTGCAAGAATATATTCCCGGCGGAGAAGATTCGGTGTGGATGTTTGACGGATATTTCAACGAACAATCGGAATGCCTCGCTGCATTCAGCGGAAAAAAAATCCGCCAAAACCCGGTCTATACCGGCATGACCTCGCTTGGTATTTGTCTGCCAAATACTACGGTTGAAGAAACCACAAAGAAATTTATGAAAGCGATCGGGTATCGGGGAATTTTGGATCTTGGCTATCGTTACGATGCGCGCGATGGGCAATACAAAGTTCTGGATATTAATCCCCGGGTTGGCGCGACGTTCAGACTTTTTGTCGCTGAGAACGGAATGGATGTTATCCGCGCTCTCTATCTTGATTTAACCGGTCAAAAAGTTCTGCCGGTTGTTCAACGTAAAGGTCGCAAATGGTTCGTCGAGGATAAGGATATACGATCTTGCTACAAGTATTTCCGCGATGGCAAATTACATTTTTGGGAGTGGCTCACATCATTTAAAGGCGTGCAGGAGGCGGGATATTTCGCAAAGGATGATTTAGCGCCGTTTTTCTCAATGTGCAAGATGCATGTTCTCAAAAAATTGAATAAAAATTCTTCGGCCGAACCGAATTCGTACCCTGCAAACGCCCCAGCGATTACAGCGTCATATAACAACAATATTATCGAATCAAAAACGGATAAACCCGCGCTCTCTCCGATCAAGAATTAACAATGAATTATTCCGTTAGGTTTTTACCGAGAGGAAGGAGGATCTTTCACTTTGCTAAAGTCGGGTCGAGACATTCGTGCATTTTAGTATTTGGCGTGATTCTTTTTTTTCACGCTGAACTTTTATTATCCCAAACCGGAATCATTATCGATCAACTCGGGTACCGCCCCAACGATCCTAAGATCGCCTTTATCCGGCAGGCATATAATGGCAATTTCCAGGTTATAAATATATTGACCAAAAAAGTCTCTTTTGAGCATCATATCTCAGCCATCGGCTCACCAGATGACGGCACGGGAGACGACGTCTTCAATCTCGATTTTTCTGATTTAACGGCGCCGGGTTCCTATTATATCGCAATACCCGGATTGCAGGTGCAATCAGCCGTATTCAGAATTTCAAATGAAGTATATAATGAAGCGGTTACCCGTGGGCTTGAAAGTTTCTACTATCAGCGATGCGGTACGGAAGTCAAAAACGGAACAGTATGGCAGCATCCTGCCTGCCATCTTGATGATGCATATTTTTATGTCGACCCATCGAATAAAATCGATCTTACCGGCGGATGGCATGATGCGGGCGATTATGGAAAATTTACCGCCACCGGTACAATCAGCGCTGCATTCCTGCTCTATCTGTATGAAGATCGATCGGATGAATTCTTAGACCATCAATTGAATATACCAGAAACTGCAAATAAAATACCCGACATACTCGATGAGGTGCGGTGGGAGCTTAGCTGGCTTCTGAAAATGCAGAATAACGAGGGCGCGGTTTATCACAAAGTATCAACGAAACAATGGACCGGCGAATACCTTCCACAGGATGACCCCGATAAACGGTATGTTTATGCAGTGAGCAGCACAGCTACGGGCTCTTTTGCGGCAGTCACGGCGCTCGGCGCGCGCATCTTCGGGAAATGGGATAAACCGTTCTCACAAATTTTATTACGAGCGTCAATCAATGCATGGCAATATTTACAAAACCATCGCACGATCGTCCCCGAGGGCGGATTTCACAACCCTCCCGACGTCAGCGGCGGTGAATATGGGGATATCGAGGATACAGATGAACGACTCTGGGCTGCGGTTGAATTATACCGAACTACCGATAATCAGGAGTATCATCATTATTTCGTGCAAATGTACAAGGAACTCGGCACACTGAATCCTGTAAGCTGGGAAATGGTTCAGAATTTTGCCGTGAATTCTTATCTCAAGATCCCGGCAGAACAAACGGATTTCACAGCCCGATCGTTATTGGTCGCACGGCTGACAGGATATTGCGATCTGCTCCTGAAGAAAATTGAATTGGGCGGATATCGGTGCGTTCTCAAGTCGGGTGAATTCTACTGGGGATCAAATAGTGTAGACGCCGCTTATACATTCGATCTTCTTGGAGCATATCAAACGACAAAATCTGTAACCTATCTCAACGGCGCAATCGACCAGCTTCATTACTTACTCGGAAGAAATACTTTTTCGTTGTCCTTTGAAACGGGGGTGGGCGCCAATCCCGTCCAACATCCATATCATCAGTTTTCCATGATGCTCAATGCGGGGTCGCCTGTTCCGGGTTTGCTGGTGGGAGGACCAAACAAAAACAGCCAACTGAATGGCATCGTCATCTCGGAATTCCCGGGAAAATGCTACGAGGATAATGAAAAAAATTATTACGTCAATGAAGTTGCTATCAATTATACGGCGCCATTTGTCTACCTCGCCGGATATCTTGCGAACCTCGCGGGAAATTCAGCCACGGATTCCGGGATGAACGACAAATAATGATCCTCCTCATTTTAGAATTATTTCTTTTAGCAATATTCGGCGTCTTTCCGATCTACCTCGCGTTGTTGAGTATTCTGGCATTGCTCCCTTATAAACCAGGCAAAAAGTTATCTCCGCCGAAACGATCATTCGCCGTTGTCGTTCCCGCCCACGATGAGGAATTAGTCATCGGTAAAACATTGGAAAGTTTGTTTTCCCTCGACTATCCGAGGGACCAATTCGAAATCATCATTATTGCCGATAACTGCACAGATCAGACTGCAGAAATCTCCCGTTCTTTGGGGGCGACAGTGTTTGTCAGAAATAATCTCACGAACACCGGCAAGGGTTTCGCGCTCCGTTGGTGCTTCGATTCCTTGTTAAATTCGTCCAAGCATTATGACGCAGTTGTTGTTATTGATGCAGATTGTGAGGTAAGCCGGAATACCCTCGCCGTTCTTGATTCTCACCTCGATCGGGGTGCGCGGGCCGTTCAAATTGCCGATCTCGTGAAGCCAAATCCCGGCGCATGGAATTCAGAAATTGTCCGCCTCGGCTTTACGCTCTATAATGTTGTTCGTCCATTCGGAAAAAGAAAAATCGGATGTTCCGTAGGATTACGCGGTACCGGCATGTGCCTCTCCACTGGCGTGCTGCGCGATATCCCGTGGCAGGCATTCTCATACGCCGAAGATCTCGAATATGGATTGAATCTTCTATTAAAAGGCGTCTCTGTTGATTTTGCCCCCGAAGCAAGGGTGGTATCATCTATGCCCGATAAACCAAAAGATAGCGAAACCCAACGAACACGCTGGGAATCGGGAAGAAAACCCCTGGTGAAATTTTACGCTCCAAAACTGCTTTCCTCGTCATTCAAAAAAATGTCCTATCCTTTATTCGACGCATTTTTAGATTTGATAATACCGCCGTTTGTAAATTTGAGTGTTATCATCGTCTTTATTATCTTACTACATGTGATTCTGGCAGTCAGCGGACTCGGCAGTTTCGGAATATACCTGTGGATCTGGACGGGAATCTTTGGAGCGGCATGCATTCACGCGCTCTTCGGTCTTCTTGCCGCGAAAGCCGATAAGTTTCTTTATAAATCAATCTTGTATGTGCCGCGATATGCAGTATGGAAAATCGGTCTCTATGGTAAATTGATCATCCACGGCGGTCCAAATAAATGGGTGAGGACGAAACGCGAACTCCATGATAACAAACTGGAAAAGGAATTCGGCAAATAAGTGTTGATATCTATCACGAGTAAATAGTAAGGAGTCATTACGAAAAAAGCAGTCATTATTGACGACGATGAGATGGATCTGGAGCTGCTGAAGATTCTTCTATCAAAAGAAGGATTTAGTGTTATTTCAACAGCAGACGGTCCACAAGGAATTTTACTGTACAAACACCACAAACCTGAAATTGTTTTTCTCGACCTTGGGCTCCCCAGCATGAGCGGGATCGAAGTTCTGAAAGAGATACGGGCGTTCGATCCGAATGCGCGCGTTATGCTCATCACCGGTTATGGTTCCGAGGGATCGGAGCAAGCCGCCCGCCAGCTTGGCGCTATCGAATATATCGAGAAATCCTGGGATGTTGAGCTCATGATTAATCGCATCAGCGCTGCGATCAGGAAAATCGAACTCAGAGAAATGTGATAAGGAGGATGATAGAGCCCCAACTCGATTTTCAAGCTTTTCTTTCAAAGAATTTTTCCCGCTTTCTTCTCGCAGCTTTTCTTTTTGCTTTCGGTCACCCGACCGCTTCCGCTGCTCCAAAAAAACCAAAATTAGTTTTAGCGATCATTATCGATCAGATGAGAGCCGATTATCTGTGGCGCTTCCGTGATCTTTTTTCTGCCGGCGGATTCAACCTGCTCATGAATAACGGCGCTGTATGTACGAACAGCCAATATCCCTACAGCAGCACTCTGACCGCCTGCGGTCACTCAGCCATACTTTCCGGCATTACACCGGGAGCAAACGGTATTATCGGCAATGAGTGGTACGATAACTCGCTCCGTCGATCCTATTATGCGGTCGAAGATTCTACTGTTCGGGGAGTCGGCATTGATCCAAATCGTCCTGAAGGAAAAATGTCCCCCCGCAATTTCAACGGAACAACGTTAGGGGACGAATTGAAGCGCGTCTCGCCATCTTCAAAAATGATTGGGATCGCAATTAAAGACCGCGCAGCGATTCTTCCATCGGGCATCCATCCGGATGGCGCGTACTGGTTCGATGCGGCGACAGGATTTTGGGTAACGAGCACATATTATAAAAACGCACTTCCCGATTGGGTTAACGCCTTCAACAACAAACGCCTCCCGGATAGTTATCTTGGAAAAGAGTGGGGTAAACTCCTCGCCGATTCATCCTATCTTCGTTCGGGAATCGATAACGCGCCCGGCGAGGGTAATCTCCTGGGCGAGTCATCACCGGTTTTTCCGCATAAGGTTTATAACGAATCCGAACTGCCCAATCAGGGTTCCGCGCCGGCAGGAAAATATGATCCCATCCTCTACACGCCGTACGGAAATGAACTCACGACCCAATTTGCCGAAGCCGCCATCGAGGGCGATTCGCTCGGTCAACGCGATGCAACTGATATTCTTTCCGTGAGTTTTTCCTCGCCCGATTACTGCGGACACACGTTTGGACCAAACAGTTATGAGATAGAAGATATCTATGTCCGGTTGGACCGCCAGCTTGAGGGGTTCTTTCATGTTATCGATAACCGGATCGGTTTAGAAAATGTGATCATCGTCCTTACAAGCGATCATGGAGTTTGCCCCCTGCCCGAAGAACGCAATGCGAAAAATGCCCAGCGGCTCAGCAGCGGGGATTACGTTGCCACGGTGAAAACGATCGCCGGTCAACGCTTCGATTATAACGAAGGCGTTGACAATTTTATTACCGCTTTCTCCAATAATTACTTTTATATTGACACGGTAAAGCTGAATCAAAAGAATATTCCCAGGGCTTCATTTGAAAACGTCATCGTTCAAATTATGATGAAAGACGATCATATTGCGCAATGTTATACACGCGAACAAATTGAGGAATCCCTTGCGAAAGGGAGCGGCGACGATTCGATCTTATCAAGAATCGGTAAAAGTTTTAATTCCGCCCGAAGCGGTTATGTGGCTGTGGTGGTTACCCCCTATTCGTTTTTTGGAGGCGGGTCGACCGGCACTACGCATGGAACCCCATACTGGTACGACAGGGCTGTGCCGTTGATATTTTATGGACAGAGCTTTCCGCATACAACATTTGGCGGCGAATGTTCACCCCTGGATATTGAACCGACCCTCGCCCGCATTCTGAAAGCAGGAGCGCCCGATCACTGCAGGGGAAAGGTATTGGAACAAATACTTGGTGAGTGAGTGTTTATATAAACAATCACCTGATGCAGCAACCATTCACCCGTTGAGTTTCGCAACCCCTTGTTTTTTAAGGACCGAGTATTAGGGTAATGGATAGGATTTGTTAATAATTCAAATGGGCTTTATAGTACTCCGGAGCATACGATCATATCGGAGTAATATATCTTATTGACAAGAAGGAAGGATAGAATATGTTATTCAAACAATTTCAACATGAAGAAGGAGCGTGTCTCTCATACGTCCTTGGATGCACGCGTACCGGCGCAGCGGCAATCATCGATCCACAGCATGATATTGAACCATACCAGCGGTATCTCGCCGACCACCGGCTCACGCTGACGCATATTTTTGAGACTCACGCCCAGGCAGATCACCTTTCCGGCGCGCCCGGATTATGCGCCGCCACCGGAGCGCCCATCCATTACCATGATTCTGCGGTTGCAAATTTTCCCTTCAATCATCTTAGAGATGGAGATCAAATCATGGTCGGCAACATCCGGTTGAAAATTCTCCATACTCCCGGACATACAAGCGACAGCGTGAGCATCATTGTCAGCGACACAACGCGCAGCGACGATCCCTGGTTTGTGCTTACCGGCGATACCTTGTTCGTAGGCGACGTCGGGAGACCCGATCTAGACGGCGACCCGGAGGCGTTGTACGATAGTCTCCATATGAAATTGATGAAACTACCGGATGATGTGGAGGTCTTTCCCACTCACTACGCCGGTTCCGTGTGTGGAAAATCGCTGAGTCCGAAACCGAGCTCCACCATAGGGTTTGAACGTAAATTCAATCTCGCGCTCCAATTCAGGACGAAACAAGATTTTGTGAAATTCGTCCAGGCCGATCTGCCCATTCAGCCGCCGCGATTCCAAAAGGTCAGGGCGTTCAATCTTGGCTTCCTCGCCGAACCGCCCATTGAAAAAACGTTCGATCTCCATTCCCTCGAGATTACGCCGGAAACGTTGAAACAGCGGCTTGATCGCGGCGAGAGCCCGTTTATCCTCGATGTGCGAAATACCAGCGAACACGCTTTTTCGAATATCGGCGGATACCTACTGCCCCTGCCGCAGCTCGTGCCCCGCATTACGGAACTCAACCCCGATCAGGAAATTATCGTCTATTGCCACACGGGGAGCCGCAGCGCGCGCGCAGTGGAATTTTTGTATGAATCCGGATTTAAAAATGTGAAAACACTTGTGGGGGGAATTGATGCATGGTCAAGACGGATCGATCCCTCCATCCCGCGATACTGACGCTGTGATGCGGGGTTTCGCTATCCCAGCTGGTACACTAAATGGGGTCGATCGGTTTTTGAAAGCCGCATAAATCCCTCGAAGACTTCCTCCGCGGATATTTTTTGCATTGCGCTTTCTTTGTGAAGGTAGTATAAGCTTTTGCACTTGCAGGTGAATTTGTCTATGACGATGTCGTTCTTGTTCATAGGCATAAAATTCTTTGGCGCCGGACCCAGCATAGTTATGCTTCTTAGGTCTGCGAGGTGAGCCAAATTTCTGGGCCCGCTGTCGATCCCGATAAAATAGTCGCTGTACCTCATTACAAGCAGGATTGTCTTCAAGTCGACTCTATTTATCAAGGAAAATATTTTGAAATCAAGATGGTTCTGGATGTAATTGAAAGACTTCTCTTCCAGGTCGCTCGCTCCGATCAGAATAAACTTAAAATCGCCAAGAGTATTTATCTTCCGTATCAATTCAATCCATTTGTCGTTGTCCCACAACTTCACGTTCCATCCGGAACCGGTATGAATTATGATTTTTTTACTCGTTCCGTCCATTTCCGGCAGTTCGCCAACCCGCGCGTAATCAGACTCGCTGAAGCTGAAGATATCATCAAATCCTATTTTTCTATCGGGTTTTTTGATTCCCACCATCTCGAAGTTGACCTCGCTCCACTGTTTGAATTCTTTTCGTAGCATGATGGTTTTTACAAGATGACCGCAATATTTGAAATACGGAATATCATAGATTTCGATTTTCGAATATTTTATGCTGTTCAGTCTTTGGTAAGTTTCAGGGCTTATTCGCAGAACCATGACCTGGCTGTAATTTGCAGGCATCGACTCAAGCTTCTCGTAGTTTTCATTGGTTCTCTGATACATTGATTTTGCCGTAAAAACTTTCCTCACTCCTCTAATCGATTGGGCAAGAGATTTAAGCGGCGGGATAACGACCAGATCGACCTCCTCCCCCTGATTCTCAATAAAGGTTCTTAATGCGGGGAGCGTCCCGACAAAATCACCGATGATGCAGACGTCAATAGCAAGAATTCCCCCATCACTCTGCGCTTTTTTGCCAAAAATCTTCTTTAACCGTAGTTTAAATAAAAGAGGAATCTCTCCTAAGAGTTTGAGTTCTCCGCGGTTAATCTTCTCTAGTTTCATTTCATTCACCTATCATTATAGCACATTCTCTAATCATTTGCTCATACAGGGATTGCCTAATACTAGAAATTACCGCTATCAGACGTTTTTCATCAATCCCGATCAATCCAAAATGTTTCATTATAGTTTTGACAACCAATAACGTTGTCAGTTTAATATCTTCACACGTATAATCCATGTCTATGGATTCCGCGAACAAATGCGATTTTTGATGATATTTTAAAGAAGTCGATAAATGGTAAAAGTTGCATTTCTATGACGAACGGGGCGATCCAATACATTCTTCCGGTTCGAGTGTTCTAATACATTAAATTCACTCCTTTTAAATCTTTTTAATTTTATCATCCTTTCTGACCGCACGCAAAACATTTCGTTCTGAAGGATTTATCACAAGGAAGGATGGATAAACTTTTAGGGATCCCGACAAATGTCCCGTATTTGCGCGATAATAGATTAATTCCCCGCAAACTTCGCCCGCCCGGAAGATGAAGAAGGCGAATGCTCCTTTTCCCCCGATAAAAGACATCCGAACAACAAGCGAGCCAATTTGAATTGGACTGGTCGTTATGCATATTGCATGGTAAGCAATATGCACATCAAATATTATAGAACTGTTGAGAATTGATTACCAAATTATTATGAAATTATATTTGAGCGGCATCACAATTCCCGCAATTTCGTTCAGCAGGTTTGATTTAGAGCGGTAATGAGCTCCCATCATCAACCGAGGGTTTCAAATTTCTTTTTCAATCACAACGAAAGCAACATTTAGGGGGAATTGTTGCCAGCGGCAGAAACCAAGAACATTGATTTATTCGATTTTGTGGCTTTGTTGTTCCCTTTAAAGCCACATTCGCACTTTAGTTCGGTACGCTTCAAATTTATTCCCATATTGCTTCAGCATTTTAGATTCTTCGTACGGAATAAAAACGTTATTGATGGTTATAAAGAAAGCAACCGGAGCTAAAAACATCGGCACGCTTCCGAATAGAAACGCGACGCCGGCGAGCATGAAAACCATCCCTAAGTACTGCGGATTTCTGCTGAAACTGTACGGTCCACGGGTTATCAATGTTTTATTCGCTTCTGAAAGCGGGCAAACCTCCGTTTTTTCTTTTTGAAACAGTCCCCAAGCCCACATCATAACCATGAATCCTGCAACAAAGATAATGATCGCTAAAACGATGGATGGAATGTGCAATAATGTTCCTGCCGGAGATAAAAAGTAAATTACGAGCGCCAGAAGCAAATACATCATTGCCAGGCGCGGCGGTCTGATTGTAATAATTTTAATTTTCATGTGTTTTTCCTATTCGGTATCTTCCTGGTGGCTCCCTGAATGAGGGAAATGATGCTTGAACATTTTCATTAAAAAACCGTTAAACGAATCTGCTTTGACTATAGCCAGTCCTTTTTTCTTATCGCCGAGAATAAACAGGTTGTCTCCCGGGTTAATCCCGAAAATATCACGGGCTTCTTTGGGAATGATAATTTGCCCCCGTTCCCCGACCTTCACAGAACCGAAAAAGTGCTGATCTTTATGTAATTTCATCGTTATGTCCTAAATATGATAAGTATGTATTAACGTACTTGTATGTATAATATACAAACAGCCGGGTAATTTGTCAAGTCCGCCGGGAAAAAAGTACTATTCCTCATCCTTTATCTTCAAGATGCGTATAAGGTCCACGATTAAGGATAATCTCGTCTGTAATAATATTTGCCGGTTACAAGTTGAATGATGATATAAAAATATTATGAAAAGCTTGTACTATTCGTAAGCATTGAGATCTTAAGGGCTTACGTCGAAAACCAAAAAAACGGCGAAGGTGGACATGGATATGAAATGGTATGCTGTCGAGAAGATTTGTATATTTGCTACTGAGAAGTCATGTTCGATTTGCTGCGCAAACATATAGAAAAAAGAATCCACCTGAGCGGAGATGAGTTTACTCTCTGCACCAATTTTTTTATACCAAAGAAGGTCAGGAAACGGCAATTCCTTCTTCAGGAGGGCGATGTTTGCAAGCATCTGTCATTCGTTAACTCCGGCTGCCTGCGCGAGTATAGCATAGACCATAAGGGAGATGAGCACATCCTCGAATTCGCAATTGCCGATTGGTGGATTTCAGATATTAACAGTTTCCTAAGCGGATCAATATCGGCACATAATGCCGATGCATTAGAAGACTCCGACATATTGATGCTGACGAAAGATAATCGGGATCACATGTTCGAGGCAGTCCCAAAAATGGAGCGATTTTTCCGTATACTCATCGAAGCGCATTTCGTCGCCATGCGCAAACGCATCAATGAATCGCTGAGCGCATCTGCCGAAGAACGCTATCTTGGATTCATCAAGACCTATCCTTCCCTGGTTGAACAGGTGCCCCAGAACCAAATTGCATCGTATCTCGGCGTCACACCGCAATCCTTAAGCCGCATCCGGAAAGAACTTTCCCGGAAACACTGATCCCCGGCGTTACCGTATGTTAACGCTATTTCTTACCCTGTGTGAATGCGCAGGGACGCCCTGTTGTGGTATATTAGTAGTGTTATTAATTGAAACTCAACCAACAATAGAACGAAAGGAAATATACCATGGCACTCTGGAAAATTGATCCGGTACACTCAGAAATTAACTTCAAAGTGAAACACCTTGTGGTCTCGGCCGTAACAGGACATTTCAACACATTTGAAGCGACGATCGAATCCGAGAAGAACGATTTCGGCGATGCAAAGATTACCTTCGAAGCGGACGTCAACAGCATTAACACGAACAACGAACAGCGCGATGGGCATTTGAAATCACCCGATTTCTTCGACGCAGGAAACTATCCGAAGATGTCGTTTGTTTCAACATCGGTAAAACCTACCTCTGATTACGAATTGCAGGTTACCGGCAAACTCACCATGCGGGGCGTTACGAAAGAAATCACGCTCGATGTTATCAACAACGGAACAGTGAGCGGATTCGGCGGAAGTCAGGTCGCCGGGTTTGAAATCCGCGCCAAACTGAATCGGTTTGACTTCGGTTTGCAATGGAGCGCTCTGACGGAAACAGGCGGCGTAGTCGTGAGCAACGAAGTGAAAATAGAAATTTTGGCTGAATTTGTTAAGGCACAACAGCAAACGAAAGCGGCGTAAGATCATCCGGGAGAGTATCGATATAGATTAAATGAATATCACACAAAACGGAAGGAGATTTACTATGAAAAATTTAAAAGTTAAGTATCTTGGAATAATTTTAACGCTCTCGCTTGGAGTACTATCATTTTTTTTAACTTCCTGTTCAGGCGGCGGTAAGGGAACTTCTCCCGAGATGCAGGCGAAAATAGATTCGATGGAGACCGTGCTCAAAACCATGGCTGAGGGAAACGCAACACTCGAAAAAAATCTGGAGACATTCGATACGCTCGATTACACCGTCTTCAGCAACCAGGAATGGGTCCGCCTCCATGAAAGTCATGCGCAGGATATTGTCGTCAACTGGCCCGATGGACACCATACCAATGGCATCGAAAAACATATTGAAGATTTGAAAGCGATGTTTGTCTACGCACCCGATACACGGATTAAACAACATCCCATACGCTTCGGCAGCAACACCGGCGAATGGACCTGCGTAACGGGAGTCTTTGAAGGAACATTCACAAAGCCAATGCCGATTGGGAACGGAAAATTCATTCCGCCGACGGGCAAGGCATTCAATATGCCGATGTGCACAATCGGGCATTGGAAAAACGGCGTGATGATCGAGGAATCGTTATTCTGGGATAACCAAACGTATATGAGACAGATCGGATTAGCGAAGTAAACACTTCAGAAATTAATTCTTAACAGCCCGGGCTAAACAATGATAGTTCGGGCTTTTTGTTTTTAGATAAAATCGTGAGTAACCGTGAATCATGATATTCTCAACAAAATTAAGTATATTAAAATTGTTCGTTGGACCAATCATCGTAATTCATCTTAATCACTCAACACTATAGGGATATCTACAATGAAAACTAAATTTTTCTTTATCTTGATACTCCTGTTCGCTGCCACTCTCCTCTTTGCAGCCGAAGGTAAGAAGTACGGCAAAAAGATAACCGTAAAAAAAGCGACATCCATCTCCTCGATTCTCAGCGATCCAAAAAAGTATGACGGCAAACGTGTGATGATCGAGGGCACGGTCACCGACGTCTGCCAAAAAATGGGATGCTGGATTAATATCGCTGAAAAAGAGGGCGGCGAATCTATCAAATTCAAGGTCGAAGACGGAGTAATTGTCTTCCCGAAAGATTCCAAAGGTAAAATAGCAAAAGCGCAGGGGAAAATCACCATCGCGGACCTCTCCAAAGAGGACCTCATGACGGTTAAAAAACACGAAGCGGAAGAAACCGGCAAGGCATTCGATAGCACCAGCGTTACAGGTCCCAAAACAGTTATTACGATCCAGGGTGAAGGAGCAATCCTGAAATAATTTATTGTTCATCCCGGTCCCCTCGTGGTCAGAGGAGACCGGGGTGATGTATCACCGCACGAAGAGGGCAACAACACTGCTGGCATGCTGCTCTTCCTGCCATATTTCAATTAATTCGCCTAACCAAAAGCGATCCACCAAAATATTTTTCGCAGATGCGGAAAATGTTATTGGTGAAATTTTAGGATAGGGATAAGGAGTAAGGCAGTAACAGCCGCCCCTTTCGCTTCAGATCAATATAAAGGCAGCAATTCTATTTATCAAGTCCTATTGTGGCGACAGGCGACCATAATGCAGGAAACTCATCGGGGTTTTGGATGACAGATTCAAGATCAATGCCCTTCCGTTTCGACCATTCTTGTAAACTCGCCGGTCGGTATTCCGCGAGCATTTTGCACCGCTCAAAAACGGATTTATCAATTCTTTCATTTACTGTGCGAACCATACCCTTTTCCTTTTTCACCGGTTCCGGTTGCACCCATCTCACGTAGCGGCGCTCTAACGTCAGCATCTTCCATAACCCCCACAGAAATTCTGAATATGAATCGCGGGGCAGATACGTAAGGTCTTCCTCATCCAACGTTATCTCGCTTCGAAACGCTAATCCGCATCCGTTCGCCTTCCCCTGTATCCACGCCAAGGGACGCTGCATCATCAAATCATCCCTGTAGCCGCCGCCGATATTGCAATGCGATCCGGAAAACCAGCGTTGTTCCACGAATCTGTTCTCTTCCAACGATTGACGTACCGGATCAGGTATGTCGGGGATAAACCTTGTCCAGAGAATCGCCCAGTACGGCTTGCGAAATTCATCGAGCGCGAGCGCCTGATACGAATGCTGCGCAACTTTGCTGAGATGCGTATCGTGGAATTGCAGCGTCCTGCTGCTGATTCCTTTAATGTCGCCGAATGGAACACCGATCGATCCGACAGTATCCCACACGCCGACCAATTTTATCAGATCGCGGTGATAGTATGAATGTTTGAGGAGGACTTCCTCTTCAAAACTAAACTTCTGCTCTCCCATGTTCTCCAGATATTTCAAGGTGTAGATCGGCAGGGCATCTTTTCCCTTCTTGTACCGGTCAAACGCCTGCGCGAACGACATCGGCGCTTCGGGTTTCAACAAACCGCATTTTGCAATTAAGCCCACGAGACTACGGGCGGTAAAAGCGCCCCGGCTGAATCCAAAGACAAATATTTCATCGCCGGGATCATAATTCTCCATCAACCAGCGATACCCCTGCCGGATGTTGGCGGATAATCCCGCGCCAAACGCTCCCCCTGTGAGTGCATCCCACCAATGAGTGCCGACGCCCTCGTCATAGAACGCTTTCTGAATCAAACCGTCACCGCTCCGGTCCGCAAGCATCAGCTTCGAGCGCCACACATTTGTGTTGTTCTCGGGTTCATTCCATGTCCCGTCGAAAAAGAGAGCGAGACGTTTCGGAGTTACTGACTGAGTATTCATGTTTTATCGGTATTAGATACGTTTCTGAAATCCATAGGTTTTATTTCCGCCGGTTAATATTTAACCAATATCAGAAAAAATATGTTTCCCCCTTTTCCAAGAAGGAAATCACCGCCTTGATAACGGCACCGAAAATTAGCGAAACGCACTCTGAGAGTCAAGCCATTTTCGATTCATTTCGAGAGTAAATTAACCCAATAATCTCCCAAAATACCCGTATATTCACGTAAACCTTTTATTCCGGAATCCCGTCTTATGAAGTAGAAATGGATATGAAGTGCTGGAAGAACAACTGCTGATCGATCGCGCAAAGCGCGGCGATATGCAAGCATTCCGTGAGCTCGTCGAAGGATCCAAACGTATGGTGTTCGGGCTTGCTTACAATCTGACAGGCAACCGCCACGATGCGGAAGATCTGTCGCAGGATGTCTTTGTCAAAGCGTACCGTTCACTTATAAATTTTCGTGGAGATGCAAAATGGAATACATGGCTGTACCGGATAACCGTAAATACGTGCATGGATCATGGCAGATCAACTTCAAGTCGATCGGCGGAAATTCCCTATGATAGTGAAAATAACGAGCCGCCGACAGGATCGGCTCATTCTCACAATCCCATCACTCCTGACCGGAAAGCGGAATCGAGCATGATTCAACAACACATCGAATCGGCGTTGAATACGCTTTCACGGCAAGAGCGGTCGGTTTTCGTCCTTCGCCACTATCACGATTTTTCATTGAAACAAATTGCCCAAACATTAGAAATCGCTGAGGGTACGGTTAAATCGTATCTCTTCAGGGCAATACAACATTTACAACAAGAGCTTTCGTTTTATCGCAAAGAACTCGGAATGGATGAACAATTATGAACTGTCGGGAATGTAAAAATTTATTTGTGGAAGCGTACTACAAGGAATTGAATACTGGAGACCGCTCCGCGTTCGAGAATCATCTCGCCGCGTGCGCAGCATGTGCTTCGGCATACGATAAGATGGTCCGGACATTGCGATTGATGAATACGCGGACTCAAATCGAGCCGGATGAAAAATTCATGGCAGACTACTGGCAAACTCTTAAACCGAAGATCGCACAGAAGAAGGAAGATGTTCATACGGCACCCACCGACGGAAAGATAATTTTCTTCCGTCCCCTACCGGCATGGGCATACGGCATCGCTGCCATGATTATATTAGCTCTCGGTGTGTACCTCGGAAGGACAATTTTTACAAAAGGACCCTACAACCAGAACCAACCAACGTATAGCGGAAATGCCGAAGTGAACAAAAACACCAATAGTGCCGCCGATACCGCCATCGACCGTAAGGTGAACGACTATCTCGACCGGTCGAGAGTAGTGCTCCTTGGCGTCATCAATTCACCGACAGAGGAACCGGCTCCGACAAATTATGACCGGCAGCAGAAAATCTCCCGCGAGCTGATTCAACAGGCGAACTATCTTAAGACCGCGCTGAAAAAACCATCCCAGGAACAGGTCAGGCAGCTCATCGGCGACCTGGAGGTTGTCCTGATGCAATTAGCAAACTACAGCAATGAGACCGGCGTTCCCCTTGTCGAGCTTGTGAAAGAGGGCGTTGATAAGAAATCAATTTTACTGAAAATTAATTTAGAACAAATCCGTGCGCTTGGAACCCGGATACCGGGACATGATCGGCCCGCAAAGAACGATCAAAAATCTTGAATTGGATGAGAACAGGAGATCATAAAATGAACATATTCCAAACACAAAAACGAAATAACAATATCAGAATCAGGACTATAGCTGAACTCGTTATACTTATCGCGCTCTGTATAACTATTACGAATGCACAAAAAAGTTCGACAAAGAAAGACGCCGGTAAAAAATCGGATCCATCAGCAGAGGCGTATTCGAAAGCGTATGGATACATTCTCGATGAAAAATGGACCGAGGCGCAAGCGGCGTTCGATGAATACATCAAGAGTTATCCGAAAAGCAAGAATGCGGATGCCGCTCATTACTGGCGATGTTATACCGGCGATAAGTTAGGCGGGAATCAAGCATCGGTCTTCGAATGTTACAAGACGTTCATCGCGCAATATCCGAAAAGCAAGTGGGTCGATGACGCCAAATCCAACATGATAAAGATCGCCTATGATTTATCGAAAAAAGGCAAGCCGGAATACGAAGCCAGCTTAAAAGGCATTGAGAATGAAGACGATGAAGACCTCAAAATCGCTGCGCTCAACGCTCTGGGAAATATGGGAAGCGAGCAGGCGTACGCGGCGATTATTGACCTCTATGATCATACGCAGAGTGAAAAAATGCGGAGCAAGATTGTGTTTGCGCTTGGGAACATCGAATCGCCCAATGCGGCGAAAAAGCTCGATGAAATCGCGTTAACTGATGCCAGTTCCAAGGTCCGTAAAGACGCCATCTATGCGATGGGAAACCAGGGAGGAAAACAAGTTATCTCCTCCTTGCAACAAATTGTGAAATCGAATGCCGACATGGAAGTCCGCAAAGCAGCGCTCTATACCCTTGCCAATGCTGATTCGAAGGAGATCGTTCCATTCCTCGGTGAAATTGGGAGAATGGGAACCGACGATGAACTTGCCAAAGCAGCGACGTATTCACTTGGCAACGCCGAAGGTGAAGGAGCATCACGCGAGCTCAAGCGTATTCTTAAAGAAGCAAAATCGGTGGAGATACGGAAAGCCGCAATGTATACCCTTGGCAACCGCGGCGATACAGTAGCCGTTTCCGTTTTGAAAGATATCGCATTAAATGATCCCGACAAGGAAATGCAAAAAGCAGCGACGTATGCAATGGGTAATATCGATGGCAAGCAGGTTGTCTCCGCGTTGGAAGAAATCGTCAAGAATGCCAAAGGGAATGAAGCGAAGGAAGCCGCGCTATACACCTTAGGAAATGTCGGTAAAGAATCGGCGAAAGAATTTCTCGTCGCGACGGCAATGTCGAGCACCGATGAAAGGTTAGCAAAAACTGCCGTGTATGCGTTAAACAGTTGCCCCGGCGGCGATGATCCGGAGTTAATGCTGAAGATAGCGCAATCATCTTCATTACCCGAAGTCCGGAAACAGGCGATTTACCAGATCGCGAACGCGGACAAGAAAGCGTCTGTCAATGCGTTGGTGAAGATCGTTCGGGAAGAAAAAGACCCCGAGCTGCAAATTACCGCGATCTACACGCTGGGTAATTCAGGGAATGATGACGCCGTTCCAGCTCTTGCCGAGGTCGCGAAGAAAGGATCGAATAAAAAATTACGCAGCGCTGCCGTGAACGCGCTCGGACAAATCGGAACAGAAAAAGCGCACGCCGCATTATTGGAAATTCTTGAATACAAACCGAAGGAATAACATATGAAAACGCATCAGTGTATTTCGAGGTTCTTTATTCTTGTTTTTTGTTTCATGTTCTATGGAACATCGCTCCATACGCAAACCGTTATCCATTATCCGAAGACGGACGAATCTTTGGATCAACGTTGGAAATGGGCGATTGCTGAAGCTGGAAAACGCGGATTGAGCCAGCCGTACTGGATCGGGTACAGCTTCAAAAAATTTATGGCAAGAAATTCATTTACCGGAAGTTTTTATTCCGATGAACGAAGAAATAAACCGGCGTTGTGCGAAATTTTAGGCCTGCAACCTTGTTTCAAAGAAAAGCCCATACTCAACATGGGGCATCATGAAACCATGTCGGGAAATATTACGAGATGTGATAACAGCAACAATAGCGAACAAGAAATCGTAAAGGATATCGGCGTGCTCTTTGAGGTAGATCATTCGAAGAAAGGAAGTGAATTGATCACCGACATGAAGACAAGCAACCTTTCGCTCTATGTCGATCTGAACGATGAAACGGTTCTTTGGCTCGGAGAAGCAGATGACTCCGCCAGTATCGGATTTTTGCAATCCGAATACGATCAGCATCAACCGGAAGAAATTCAAAAGAAGATAATATCCGTCGTTGGATTGCATCCCCCAACAAAGATTGCTATAACGTTTTTAAGCAGAATATTGAAAGAAGGAAACAGAACCGAGGTAAGGAAAGACGCCGCATTCTGGCTTGGGCAATTGGACTCCGATGAAGCATTGGACGTTCTCACTGAAACGGCAACGAACGACGAATCGGATGAGGTGATGGAGAGCGCTGTTTTTGCCATCAGCCAAATGCATAGCGATAAAAGCACAGAGACGCTTATTTCATTAGCGCGCACAGGGAAAGACGAGGAGATGCGTAAGAAGGCGATGTTCTGGCTCGCGCAGAAAGCGTCAAAGAAAGCGACTGCTACCATTGAAGAAATCGCAAACGATAACGACAATGAAGAAATTCAGAAAAATGCCGTGTTCGCTCTCACCCAGCTTTCCGATAACGAAGGCGTTGAACCGTTAATAAAGATAGCAAAAACACACGCCAATCCTGAAGTCCGCAAGTCGGCTATATTCTGGCTCGGTCAATCGGAGGATAAGCGCGCGCTTGATGCGCTAATTGAGATCATCCATAACTAAAGAACTTTTCACGCGAGCGTTCATGTGAACTTCTGATCGTCAACAACGTGTGTTCATGTTTTTCTCACTTTTCTTTTGACCACCCCTTCCTGTCACGATACATTCTTTTGTGACGGGAAGGGGAGTTCGAACTATAACCCCAAACTGATATAATTCCAGTTTAGTTACCATAATAATATTTTCAATAACTATTATTATAAGTTGTAACTTCCGAGTACGACTGTTGAATCTTAAATTAAAAAACGCTATACTTCGTTGAAACAACAATTACCCATGAACGAGAGAAAGCATCAACTGTGAAGAACACAATAACCGGACCATTCGATGTAAAACTAACTCTCGCGGCTCCTGATGAAATAAATCAAGATCCCTCCATAGGCAGAATGCTGGTCGACAAACAGTATCACGGAGATATGGATGCTACAGGCAAAGGACAAATGCTTAGCGCCACAACATCAATTAAAACCTCAGCCGGTTATATTGCGATTGAGCGAGTCAGCGGAACGCTCAAGGGTCTGGCGGGAAGTTTTGTGTTGCAACACAGCGGAATCATGAACCGCGGGACTCCGCAATTAAGCGTTACCGTAGTCCCTGATTCCGGCACTGACCAACTCACCGGACTTTCGGGTAGTATGGATATTATAATAGAAGGCGGCAAGCACTCCTACAAGTTTACTTATACTCTGCCGGAAGCAAGATAACGGGATGGAATAAACGGCGGAAAAGTTTTCAATCACCCCCGCACCACCAGTTTTGAATTTCCCCCAAAACTTTAGTACCTTATACCTATCCAAATATCAATGTTGCATTCAGCGCCGATCATTCCTCCTTCATTTATGAAGCTGGATGCTCAACATCAACACGCGCCCATAGCTCAACTGGATAGAGCATCAGACTTCGGATCTGAGGGTTGGGGGTTCGACTCCCTCCGGGGTCGCCATT
>JBIOHP010000002.1:0-254870 GCA_044449065.1 Bacteroidota bacterium | reverse complement strand
TGAGACGTTCTCGTTCTTTATGGCTCATCGTCAAGTCCTGCATTACGGGGAATTCCTTTCGTTTTTATCGGATTCCCAATATGCGTATTACATGACATTTCTATCGAGCGCGCACCATGACATTTCTAAAGAGCTATTACATGTTTTTTCATATAAATGAGTGAAAGAAGGAAATCCCTCGCAATTTTCGTATATTCATCGTGTCGATTTCAAACAATTTCATTACCATTCTCTTACGAATAATAAATCATAAACGTTCAATTCAGAATACATGAGCGATAATAAAATAATATTTTCAATGGTGGGCGTGGGGAAAGTCCACAAGCCGAATAAACAGGTGTTAAAAGATATATATTTGTCATTTTTTTACGGCGCGAAGATTGGCGTTCTGGGACTCAACGGCGCGGGGAAGAGTACATTGTTACGCATCGTTGCTGGTTTGGATAAGGATTACCTCGGCGAAATCACAAAACAGAAAGGGATCACGTTCGGATACCTTGCCCAGGAGCCGGAGCTTGATAGTACAAAAACCGTGAAGGAGATCGTTGAAGAAGGCGCGCAGGAAATTGTCAATATGCTGAAAGAGTACGAAGCCATCAGCGCGAAATTCTCCGACCCCGACGCGGATATGGACGCTCTCCTTGAGAAACAGGGAAATTTACAGGAAAAAATTGAGCATGTGAACGGATGGGATATTGACAGCAAGCTTGAGATGGCGATGGAAGCGCTGCGGTGTCCCCCCGGCGAAACTCCTGTTAAAATCATTTCCGGCGGCGAGCGCAGAAGAGTAGCTCTCTGCCGATTATTGCTGCAGGAACCGGATGTGCTGTTGTTGGATGAGCCGACCAATCACCTCGATGCGGAATCGGTTGCATGGCTGGAGCACCATCTCTCGCAATATCCCGGAACAGTGATCGCTGTAACGCACGACCGGTATTTCCTCGATAATGTGGCGGGATGGATATTGGAACTCGACAGGGGAGAGGGAATTCCGTTTAAAGGAAATTACTCATCGTGGCTCGAGCAGAAACAGCAGCGGCTGGCGGTGGAAGAAAAGCAGGAATCGAAGCGGCAAAAAACGTTGCAGCGCGAATTGGATTGGGTGCGGTTAAACCCGAAGGGACGCCATGCGAAAGGCAAGGCGAGAATAACGGCGTATGAAAAGATGCTGGAAGAGGATAGTGAGAAACGCAACGAAGAAATGGAGATTTATATTCCACCCGGACCGCGACTGGGCAATCTAGTGATAGAGACAAAAAATGTTGCCAAGGCATACGGCGAGAATTTACTCGTTGAGGATATGACGTTCGCCCTTCCGCCCGGTGGAATCATCGGCGTGATCGGGGCGAACGGCGCGGGAAAGACAACGCTTTTTCGTATGATCATCGGGGAAGAAAAACCCGATAATGGAACAATTAGGGTCGGCGAGACGGTCAAACTCGCCTATGTCGATCAGAACAGGCCGCTCGATCCTGATAAAACGATCTGGCAGGAAATTTCCGGCGGCGAGGATATCCTGAAATTGGGAAACAGGGACGTGAACTCGCGCGCGTATGTGGCGCGATTCAATTTCAGCGGCACCGATCAGCAGAAGAAGACGTCGGAGCTTTCGGGAGGCGAACGCAACCGCGTGCATCTCGCCAAGGTATTAAAAGAAGGAGCCAATGTTCTCCTTCTTGATGAACCGACTAACGATCTCGACGTCAACACGTTACGCGCGCTGGAAGAAGCGCTGGAAAATTTTGCCGGTTGCGCGGTTGTTATTTCGCACGACCGGTGGTTCCTTGATCGCATCGCGACACATATCCTTGCCTTCGAAGGGGAGAGCCGCGTCGTCTGGTTCGACGGCAATTACTCAGAGTACGAAGAAAATTATAAGCAGCGCATGGGTATCGACGCCACCCAGCCCCATCGTATAAAGTATAAAAAGCTGACAAGATAAGGATTCAATGTACAACAAAGTGTAATGTACAACAGAGCGCCAGCTCTGTTGCGTAGCGTAATACAACAACCGAAAGCGATTGAGATAATTATGTAATTGAGCTAAACATCGATTTCCTTCTCCACTATGCGGTGGAGAATGGAAATATTTCAGGCATCCCGAATTTTTGGGATTGCTGTGCCATACGCTGAATTCCCTGATATGAACGATGTACTACAGTCCCGATTTATCGGGGCTGTTGATTCATTCAGCAAAGCTGGCGCTTTGCTGTACAACTCCAACCCCTGAATCCTTTCCCCAATTCCTGCATCAAATCTTATGAAATGAACATAATTTGCAATTAAACACAAAAAAGGGAATAAAATTACATGAATAAGCACGTAATAGTCGGAACAGATCAAAATTTTTCAAAAGAAGTGTTAGAATCATCGCTGCCGGTTTTGGTGGATTTTTGGGCTCCGTGGTGCGCGCCGTGCCGTATGGTGGGTCCCATCGTTGAACAGCTTGCGGAAGAATACGCGGGAAAATTCAAAGTCGTGAAAGTGGATACGGATCAAAACAGCGAAACTGCCGTTGCGTACGGAATCCGGAGCATCCCGACGCTCGCCATATTTAAAAACGGGGAAGTCGTCGATGGCGTGATGGGCGCTGCGCCGAAACAGATGTTGAAAGAACTTTTTGAAAAACATCTCAACACTGCCGAAGTGCTTGTAAAAGGCGCGTAAGCATTTCCCCGCCTCTCGGAGGAGGGGACTAAGGGGTGGTCTGCGCGAAACGTCATTGCGATCCCCACATTAGTCGGGAGTAGCGATCTCCTTACATCTGTAGATGAAATTTATACAAATTTCTTCTTTCTTTTCTCTTGAGAGAAAATGAAAGAAGCAAAGAAAAGCTCAAGACTGCAGAACCAATGCCTGAATAATTGCGTCTCTTTTGTGAACAAACAAACTCTCCCGTCAGTGTCACCATTCTGACACTGACGGGATCAAACAGTGTTTGTTCTTGAAATATGCGACGCAATTATTCCGGGCGGCATTGGTTCTGATGCCAAAAGATACTTTATGTGATGATAATAAACAGAAGATCTTCTCAAACTAATTATCCAAAAATAAAAGAAACGAATTCTTATGCCAATTTATGATTACCGCTGCGAAGAATGCGGAAAAGTCTACGACATCTATCACAAAACCCGCGAGGCACTCGCCGATGTTGTTTGCCCGGCTTGCGGATCGAAAAACCACAAAAAATTAATCTCCGCACCCGCCATCTCAATGGGATCAGGATCATCCGCTGTTTACTCGCCCGCTCCTTCATGTGAATCAGGTAGTTGTTGCGGGGGATCGTGTAATATGAATTAACCCATTTATATTCGGAGTCATCCTTTTCATTAAACCTTCCAAATCCTGATTAGCCGGGATTTGGAAGGTTTTTATATTCTAACCTCAACATCAAAATTTTCTATCTTCATCAAATCCGATATAAAAATTGACTTCATCGATGGAAATTTGTATTTTTGGGGGACTACTAAACGAGGAATAATATGAAATTCGGTTATTTCTTTCTCCTTGCATTGCTGCTCTCACTTGCAGCTTCAATGTGTATTGCTCAGTCCGACTCTCTTGTCGATGTGTTCCCGCTTTCTGTGGGAAATTCATGGAAATATTCTTTTTCTGATGAATTCACCGATATGATGAGCTTACAAAAAGATACCGGTGTGGTAATATTCACTGTCGTGGAGAGTCATAACCGTAACGATACAACCGATTGGATTATTACCGAGCATCGTGTCTATGTCGATTCAATGTGGGGAACTGTAAGGGATCCAGAGACGAGGAATATTGACACATCATTCGTTCGAATACTCACGGAGGTTGCCTTTGGAAATCACCAGTTATATTCTTATTCAAATGAATTCTATGGGGTTCACGATTTCCTAGCGGTGTTATATCCATCGCTGCCCGAATCATCGAAGATTTATCGTTACCAACAGGTCGATAGTTCGCGTAAAATAACTATTAATTATAGGGCTAACATCCTTAATTATTACTCCTATCGCTCGGTATTGATGAAAGATACCGGTTTGACCTCTATAAACATTGAGATAGCTTGGTACGAAGACGGCGGAGAGAATATAGCACTCCACCTGCAATCATCCATCATAAACGGTGTACATGAGAATTATACCCCGCGCTCATTTTCTCTTTTGCAAAACTATCCCAACCCTTTTAATCCGAGAACAACAATTTCTTTCTCCCTGCCGGAGGAAGCGTTTGTCACCTTACGGATATTCAATATCCTTGGTCAGCAGGTTGCAACGCTGGTTAATGAGAAAAGACCTCCGGGAGAATATTCTGAAATATGGAATGCCGGATACAATTCCTCCGGCATTTACTTCTATGAACTCACTAACGCCGAACGAACCAAGATTGGAAAGATGGTATTGATGAAATGATCCTAATATAGCTTTCAAACAAAAGGGCAGTAATCGCTGCCCTTTTGTTATTGCCCTAAATCGGCGTAACGTTTATCCCTAGGTGCCGGTGATGCATATTCAACCATAAAAAAGGGTCCCGATGTCGAGGGCTTTTTGTTCTTTATATCCGAAATCGGCTGCTTATTTTACCAGCAACATTTTTTTATCTTGATGGAACGATAAAGTTGAATTCGATTTATTCATCGCTTCAAGACGATAAAAATATACTCCACTGGGAAGTTTTTCCGCATTCCACGCAATCGATTTAACGCCCGCGCTCTGATCCTGATCCACCAGGGTTTGAACTAATTGCCCGAGCATATTATATATTTTTAAAATCACATGGGATTGGGCAGACAGCGCATATTCTATTTTGGTAGCCGGGTTAAACGGGTTTGGATAATTTTGAGACAGCGAATAACCTGAAACGATATTGCTCGTCTCTCCTGAGACATCCGTTGTATTTGCCGGGATGTATGAAATAATGATTCTGTAGCCGGTAAAATTAAATGTAGCGCCGTTTACAGCAAGAGGAAAGTTGTTATCTGTCGGTACCCATGAAGAACCGGACCACATTGTATTATTTCCCGTAAGCTCATTGCCATTTGCATCGTAGGTGAAGGCGGATTGCTGATAATTTGTCCATTGCCCGTTTAGCCAGTATTGAAGTAATTCATTAACCATATTTCTATTTGCATCGTACGTGTATGTGTAGAGCGATCCATTCATCCACGCTCCATTTGTCCATCCCTTGAGCCAATCTGTAAGCATTTTTCCATTCGCATCGTATGTGTACGTGTGGATCGTTGAATTTGTCCATTGCCCGTTAGCCGAGATCTGCGAGAGATAACTCAGCATATTTCCGTTCGCATCGTAGGTGTAGGTGGATAGCGCTGCATTATTCCATTGCCCATTCCAAACCTGACGCAGCATGGTGAGGATGTGTCCGTTTGCATCGTACGTGTAGGCGTCTTGGTATGAATTTATCCATTGCCCGCCCTGCCAATACTGGTTCACCTGGCTAAGCATGTGCCCGTTTCCATCATACGTATAGATGCTTAGGTCTGAATTTACCCACTGGCTGGAAACCGCCGACTCAAAGAGATATGTAAGCACATTCCCGCCGCCATCGTAGGTGTATGTGCTTCGATCGTGATTTGTCCATTGGTTATTTATCTTGTACCAGCCTACATTCGTAAGCATGTTCCCATTTACATCGTAGGTACGACTGCTCAGGATCGAATCCTTCCATGCTCCTTGATACCAATACTTGAACAAATGGACAAGCATGTGTCCATGCGCATCGTAGGTTGAGCTGTCCAGCGTTGAGTTTGTCCATTGCCCATTCAACCACGTCTGCTTCAGAGTAAGATTGCTTGCATTCGAATCCAGGTATGTCCAGGAAGTTTGGGTATAATTTACCCAATACCCGCTTAGCCAAACCTGCACTAATATTTGGTTGTTCCACCCCTTCTGGTTGTAAGACGCGCTCATTCGCAGCGTATCACTCATTGCATAAAGAGTTAATGAATCAGGAAGATAGATTTGACTATTAGGAGCGGCTGTTTTATTTGGTCCGAGGTTACGCTGAGCTTGTTTATTTAAAAAAGCGTCAGAGACGTCTTTTTGTTGAGTGATCATTCTTTCGACAAGCGAAAGGTTTTGTTCTCCGCTCTGAGGATATAAAGGAGATTGAACTTTCTTGGCATAATTTGCGGATCCAAATTTTATATCACAAAGTGAATAAGGGATATTATCATAGAGACTCGGGCTATGTGTCTCTTGTGCTCTGAGATTGTGTGCAGGTATAATGAAGAACATAATTGCAAGAATTGACAAAAAAACTTTCATAACATTCTCCTTTTTTAATAAGAAATTAAAAAAATTAGTTTTTAGTTTAATGTACCAAAAGTGCCGCTCAAATTTTCAGATTCCTGTTAATTAATTCATAAATATACGAAAAACTTGTTGGCAGAGCAACCCACAATGCGGAAGGTGGAGATTAAATATTGCTCATTAATCTTAATTGTTTTTGGCCTGTTCTGCTTCCAAAACGTTTCTCTTTGTCGCCACCCCTTTGCTGGTACTATATTTCTATGTCGGATTTAGGTAATGTCTCAGTTTCGTTTTAATCTTTCCGGTTAATGCTTGACCGGATAAGGAGGGTTTCGTATATTGGAGCCATGAAGAAACTCAAACAACCCAAAGACCCAAACGAGCGGGCTAAACTAATTGTTGATCTTGCTACGAGCGAAACCTTAGAGAAACAACCAATTAGCGTGTTAAACGTTCACGCCGTCGAATTAGGACGATTAGGTGGTTTGAAGGGGGGGAAGGCAAGAGCCAAAAAATTAACTAAAAGGGAACGAATAAGAATTGCAAAACTTGGTGCTCAAAGGCGATGGTCAAAGAAAGGAGAGACTTAGAATGCCACAGTGCAATACCCGCTCACGCCATCATATACAATAAGACAGTGACTAAGAATATCCCTTCCAATTAACATCCCAAAACCCTGATCTAAGAGCACAGATTCCATCGCGGGAATCATTCCTAAGTTCAAAGCTGAACCCAAATGAGGTATTGTAACACTTACATCGTATATAGGGCAAGGAACAGCTTTTCCGCCTGTGCTTGGGGTCTTCATTAATCCCGACCCCGTTGCTGGGATACCTAATTGTAGTAAAATAGTGGGGTCAATACATACGCCCGAAGCTCCTGTATCAACTAATCCCTGAACGATAATCGGGGGTGGGGTCGGTTGTCCTGCCTGATTTAATGCGTTTGCTCGCGGGACGCTTACTCCAACCCAAGTCTGAACTATCGGCCCGTTGGGATTAACGTTCAGGAGAAAGTGGGGCACTTGGGCTTATAGGGCGTGTAAAAAAATGTACCTGTTCAACCGCTTGAATCTTTCTAACTAAAAAGGGTTCAAGACCACAGATTTTGTAACCCTCCTTTATAGCGTCTTCATAAGTAGCGAAGGTATCGATTACCTTATCGCCCTTTATGAGAACAAATTTGCCCTCATTGACGAGAAGATTAGGTAATTCTCTTTTATAGGTTTCTAATTCTTTTTCGAGTGCCATAATAGTTTCGCTCCTTTTCTTTCAGTCTTATTGAGGATGCGAATAAATGCTGAAAAAATCAAGCGACGATGTGTTCTTGCTCAACATTCTCATACATAATAACAGAAGAATAACTATGAAAGTTTCAACGAATTTGGGGATATTTCGTGAATCGTAATCACTTATATGCAATATACAAAAGCCCCACCCATTTGTCAATAAATTGGCATCGGTAATTTAGGATGGATGAAATTAAATATTCTTAAACTGAACTTTATGCTTGACTTCTCAAGCATAAAGTATTATATTGTAGGTGTAATAATTAGGAAACAAAATTGAACAGACTATCATTTGAAAAACGAACACAGATCATCAACATCTTAGTTGAGGGGAATAGTCTTAGAGCAACATCCAGAATCGCGGATTGTTCCATCAATACGGTTACAAAATTATTGATTCAAGTTGGAACCGCTTGCGCCGAATACCTTGATAAACACGTTAAAAACGTAAAATCAAAAAGAGTTCAATGTGATGAAATCTGGTCTTTCGTTTATGCGAAACAAAAGAACGTACCGGAATCTATGAAACAACAATCTGGTGTAGGCGATGTTTGGACATGGACAGCGTTGGATTCAGATTCAAAATTAATCATTTCCTACCTTGTAGGTTTACGCAATGCAGATTGTGCTAAGATATTCATGGAAGATGTTGCCTCACGTCTTGCAAACCGCGTACAACTCACTACTGACGGTTTAAAGGCATACTTAGAAGAAGTAGATCAAGTGTTCGGCGTTGATATTGATTACGCACAGTTAGTAAAGATTTATGGAGCGTGTCCCGAAGGTGAAATAAGATATAGTCCCGCCGAATGTACCGGAGCGAAAAAAGAAATAGTTACCGGCTATCCCATCAAAAAAGATATTTCCACAAGCCATGTTGAGCGTCAGAATTTAACTATGAGAATGGGAATGAGAAGATTTACCGGTTTAACCAACGCCTTCTCTAAAAAGATTGCAAACCACGAACACGCGATTGCCCTCCATTTCATGTATTACAATTTTGTGAGGATTCACAAGTCATTACGAGTTACACCGGCACAAGCGGCAGATCTAACAACTAAGTTGTGGAATGTCGAAGATTTGGTTAAATTAACAGACTCACAACAATAATTAGACTTACACTACACAAAGAGGAATCGTATGACTTGGTACTTTATACCACTGACGAAAACAATACGTGATGCCGATATAAATATCGAATTAGGCATGAAATTTACAGAAGAGTTTGCAAATCGGCGGCTTCAAAGCATGGATATGCCGAACGCTTCTCTCTATAAAAACCCAACCGGCTATTTCGTTTATGTTGATGAGGAAATGGAGTCCTTATTAAAGCCATTACTCTCTAAGTTCACTGCTTCAATCTGTGATAGTCCTCCATCTTCCTCCGTAGAATGGGCGATGGGCATTGACATTCTTAATAAATCTCGATAGAGTATGACATTATTTACGATTGCTATCTCTCCATCGTAACCTTCTACTCTCCCATTTTCAAATATTTTAATGAGCAAGTTTTCGTTCCTTTGAAGATTTTTAAGCCATAGGATAAAAATTGGAGTCGTTTTCCAATCAACGGGCATTTTTTTATTCATTTATAATTCCTTAACAAAGATTTTTTGCCTGAAATTTAGCTTCCCTCAGAATTGGCGATTCCGAGCATTTGAAACTGAGACACTACCCGGATTTAACTTCCTTAGCAACTTTCCCAAAATTTTTCTATCTTAATCAAACCCAACAGTATGAAATGCCCAAACGTAAAGATCTCAATGCTATATTAGTTATCGGCGCGGGACCGATTGTTATCGGTCAGGCGTGCGAATTCGATTACTCCGGCACGCAGGCATGCAAAGTCCTGCGCGAGGAGGGATACCGCGTTATTCTCATCAACAGCAACCCGGCGACAATCATGACCGATCCGGAGTTTGCGGATCGTACCTACATCGAACCGATCACCCCGTATTTCGTCGAAAAAATTATCGAGCGCGAGCGTCCCGACGCCATTCTCCCCACTATGGGCGGGCAAACGGCTCTTAATATTGCCGTTGCCCTTGCCGAATCGGGTGTCCTCGAAAAGTATCACGTCGAGCTTATCGGCGCAAAATTGGACGCCATCCGCAAAGCCGAAAACCGCGAGCTTTTCCAGAAAACGATGCAGGAAATCGGTCTCGCAACCCCTCGCGGAACATTTGTCCGCTCGATAGACGCAGCTATCGCATTTGCGGAGAAAATCGGCTTTCCCATTATTATTCGCCCCTCGTTTACACTGGGAGGAACAGGCGGTGGAATCGCTTATAATATAGAGGAGTATCGCGGTAAAATCGAAGCCGCGCTTTCCGCAAGCCCCATCCACGAGACGCTCATCGAGGAATCGATTATCGGCTGGAAAGAATTCGAGCTTGAGGTGATGCGCGATCTGAAAGATAATGTCGTCATCATTTGTTCAATAGAAAATGTCGATCCGATGGGAGTGCACACCGGCGACTCAATCACCGTCGCTCCTGCGCAAACTCTAACCGATAAAGAGTATCAATACATGCGCGATGCATCGATGAAGATCATCCGCGCAATCGGTATTGAGACGGGGGGATCAAATATCCAATTCGCCGTCAACCCGGATACGGGAAAAATGCTCGTGATCGAAATGAATCCGCGCGTCTCGCGGTCATCCGCCCTCGCATCGAAAGCGACCGGATTCCCTATTGCAAAAATTGCCGCAAAACTTGCTATCGGTTACACGCTGGATGAAATCCCAAACGACATCACGAAGAAAACTCCCGCCTCATTTGAACCGACAATAGATTATTGCGTCGTAAAAATTCCCCGATGGGATTTTGAGAAGTTTAAAGGCGTCGATAACACACTTGGCGTGCAGATGAAATCGGTGGGCGAGGCGATGGCATTCGGCAGAACGTTCAAGGAGGCGCTCCAGAAAGCGCTTCGCTCGCTCGAAACGGGACATTACGGTCTGGGCGCCGACGGCAAAGACGATTTTGTTGCCGCGGATTTAACCGAAGATCAAAAATATGAGTGGCGTGAAAAAGTTATCTCCCGGCTCCGCTCACCCAGAGCTGATAATATATTTTATCTCCGTTACGCGCTTCAGCTTGGCCTCACCATCGACGAAATTTTTGATATTACCAAAATTGACCGGTGGTTTCTTTTTAATATCCGTCAGATTGTCGACTTTGAACAAGAACTTTCTATTGTAAGCAAGCCGACGAAAGAAATATTATTCAAAGCCAAGCAATACGGATTCTCCGACAGGCAGTTGGCACATATCTGGAAAACGGATGAAGCAAAAATCAGGCAGTTGCGGAAAAAACTTGGTGTAATCCCGGTATTTAAATCCGTCGATACCTGCGCCGCCGAATTTGAAGCCCACACCCCGTACCATTACTCCACCTATGAAACCGAAAACGATCTTGAAATCAGCTCAAAAAAGAAAGTCGTCATCCTCGGCGGAGGTCCGAACCGCATAGGGCAAGGTATTGAATTCGATTATTGCTGTGTGCACGGCGTCTTCGCTCTCCAGGAAGAGGGGTACGAGACCATCATGATCAACTGCAATCCGGAAACCGTCTCTACCGATTATGATCAAACCGATAAATTATACTTTGAACCGCTCACGCTTGAAAATGTTCTTGATATCTGCGATGCGGAGAAACCTGAGGGCGTGATTGTCGCATTTGGCGGTCAGACCCCGTTGAAATTATCCAAAGCGCTCGACGCCAACGGCGTGAAAATTTTGGGCACATCTCCCGACGATATCGATATCGCCGAAGACAGAAAACGATTTGGCGCATTACTGACGCAACTCGTGATTCCCCATCCCACGGATGGCACGGCAACATCGGTGGAAGAAGCGGTTGTAATTGCAGCGAAAATCGGTTATCCCGTCCTCGTTCGTCCGTCGTATGTACTAGGCGGCAGGGCGATGGAGATCGTCTATAAAACCGAAGCGCTTGAACATTACATGAAAGTGGCGGTGAAAGTATCTCCCGAGCATCCGATTCTCATTGATAAATTTCTGGAAGATGCGAAAGAATTCGACGTCGACGCCATTTGCGACGGGAGGGATGTATTGATCGGCGGCGTGTTGCAGCATATTGAAGAAGCGGGCGTCCATTCCGGCGATAGCATGTGTGTTCTTATGGACAGCGCCGATAGTGTTCAGATCATCGAACAACTGAAAGATTTTACCCGTAAGCTTGCCCTCAAACTGAACGTCAAGGGACTAATCAACGTGCAATATGCCGAGAAGAACGGTATCGTGTACGTGCTTGAAGCAAACCCGCGGGCGTCCCGTACCGTTCCCTTCATCAGCAAGGCGGTGGGGGTTCCGTTGGCAAAAATTGCGGCGAAGGTAATGGTGGGGAAAATGCTGAGCGAGCTCAACGTGCCTGCGAAAATTATCCCGAAGCAGATATCCGTGAAAGAGCCGGTGTTTCCGTTTGGGAAGTTCCCCAAAGCGAAAGTGTATCTGGGACCCGAAATGCGTTCCACCGGCGAAGTGATGGCAATGTCCGATAATTTCGGTGAAGCGATGGCGAAGGCGTTTATCGGGGCGGGTGAAAATTTGCCGCAGCTTGGAGGCGTATTCATCAGCGTCAACAATACGGATAAAACATTTAAGGTGCTTGAAGTCGCAAAAGGTTTCTTCCATCTCGGTTTCAAAGTATACGCGACAAATGGCACTTCGGCGTATCTCTCGAAGAATTCCATCGAAAATGCCCGCGTGTTCAAGGTCAACGAGGGGAGACCGAATGTTGTGGATTTTATCAAAAATGGCGATATTAATCTGGTTATCAACACAACGCTTGGCGAAGTCTCCAAGTTTGATGAACTTGCGATTGGACGCGCAGCCCTTCAGGAGAAAATTCCAATTATCTCCACAATCTCGGCAGCAGGCGCTGCCGTGAAAGGCATTCAATGGCTGCGGCAGAAGCAATCCGGCGTAAAGACTTTGCAGGAGTATCATGTTGATTAATATTATTTCATTATTTCAATTTCATCACAGAATATAAATTTTCTCAATCATTCAATTAAACAATTAGGAGAACGATTATGAAAAAAGCTCTATATTTGTTCGCAGCAGTTATATTCATTTTGACAGGCACAGCATACGCGCAGGTCGGATCGCCGGTCTCGATTAATCTCGCGATCGGCGGCGGAGTTTCTATGCCCTCCGGTGATTTCAGCAATACATATAAAACCGGATACCATGGAGCGGCTAAGGTGAGAATTGGAAGTCTCCTACCGCTTGATCTTGTAGGCGCGGTTGCATACCACCACTATGCCGATACATCCGGGTCGTATGCAGTAAATCTTCTCGGCATCTCCGCCGGCGTGGAATATCCCATTCCTTCTGTAGAAATCAAGCCGTATCTCTCCGCAGAGATTGCCTTGAATTCGCTGAGCGATAATACCCCGAATTCATCCACGCGCTCGCGGCAAGGAGTAAATTTAGGAGTCGGCGCGCAATTCATGGGGCTTGATGCTTCTGTTAAATATGAGATGATTAACCTCATGGGTAAGCAGGATATAACCGTTGCCAACGGGACAATATCCGAACCTTCGTATAATCAGATCGTTATCAATCTCAGTTACGTCTTTGGTTTATAATTTCTTTTGTAACACTATTTTTGCTAAAAGGGTCGCCCAAAGAGGACATCCCTCAGTTTCCTGAGTCTCAACTATTTCTTCCTTTTTGGGCGACCCTTTTTTCGTCAATCATTGTTTAATTGATCTCCCGTGCCGGTAAAAAAAGGAAAAAGCAAACGAAGCTCGCCGTTCAAACCGATAACGGATGCGCCACCGCCCTCCCGCGCAAAAAATATCGTTATCCGCGGGGCGCGCGTTCACAACCTCAAAAACATTTCACTTGAACTCCCCCGCAATAAACTGATTGTAGTGACGGGAGTCAGCGGATCGGGAAAATCATCTCTTGCGTTCGATACCATTTATGCCGAGGGGCAGCGGCGGTTTGTCGAAAGTCTCTCATCGTATGCCCGGCAGTTCCTTGAGCGTATGGATAAACCCGACGTCGATCTCATCACAGGGATAAGTCCCGCCATAGCTATCGAGCAAAAGACCGCCACGCGGAATCCCCGTTCCACCGTGGGCACCAGCACCGAGATATACGATTATCTCCGTTTGCTCTATGCGAGGATCGGAAAAACGTATTGTTCAAATTGCGGAAACCTTGTCCAGCGGGATTCTGCCCGCACGGTAATCGAACGTCTGAAAATGGAAGGTTCGAACAACGGCGATGTGAAATTTTATGTGCTGTTCCCCATGCCCGAACATGAAAATGCCACTCTGCAGGAGGAATTCGATCTCTTGAAAAAGAGGGGATTCTTCCGCCTGTGGTATAAGGATGAACTTATCGATCTTAACGAACGACCGATTGAAGGGAAGCCATCCAAGAAAGATTTTGCCGTACTCATCGATAGATTGATTTACCGGAAGGATCGTGAAGATTCCCGGATTGCGGACTCCATCGAAACGGCGTTCACCTCCGGAGACGGTCATGTGATCCTGAAATTTTTGGAGAGCGGGAAAGAACATCGTTTCAACTGGAATTTTACCTGCGCTCAATGCGGGTTGCCATACGAAGAGCCCGACCCAAGAATGTTTTCGTTCAATAATCCTTTTGGCGCCTGCCCGAAATGCCAGGGATTCGGGAGATCGCTGAGTATCGATCTCGACCTAGTGGTTCCCGATAAAGAAAAAAGTCTCTGGGACGGGGCTATCCATCCATGGACATTTCCGAAATGGCATTCGTATCACCATGCATTGATCGAGTATGGTCCGCAAAATGGGATACGAACCGATGTACCGTTCAGAGAATTGTCTCACGAAGAGATCGAAAAAATAATGCGCGGGTCAAGACAGTTCAGGGGTTTGAATAATTACTTCGAGATGATCGAACGGAAGGCGTACAAAATATATTACAGGGTGTTCCTGAGCCGCTACCGTGGCTACACCACATGCGATTCGTGCGGGGGATCGCGTTTACGGACTGCCGCGTTAAACATTCGGATCGATAAAAAAACCATAGCAGATATCACCCGCATGACGATTGATCAAGCGGGAAAGTTCTTTCGTTCGCTGCAACTTACTCCCTATGAATTGGAGGTAGCTAAGCGCATTATGGACGAATTGCACCGCCGTCTGAAATATCTTGTCGACGTCGGCATCGGGTATCTGGCGTTGGATCGGCTGTCAAACACGCTTTCGGGCGGAGAAACACAGCGCATCAATCTTGCTACGGCGCTGGGTTCATCGCTCGTGGGATCATTGTATGTTCTGGATGAGCCGAGTATCGGTTTGCATCCGCGCGATACTCAAAAATTAATATCCATCATGAAATCCCTCCGCGATGTGGGAAATACCGTCCTCGTTGTCGAGCATGATGCGGAGATTATCAACGACGCGGATGTTATCGTGGATATGGGACCGCTGGCGGGCGAATCGGGCGGGGAAGTTGTCTGCGTCGGCACGAAGGATGAGATTATTGCATGCAAAGAATCCCTGACAGGTCAATATCTCAGCGGGGTGGAGAAAATTCCGGTGCCATCGAAGCGGAGAAAAATTGACGGCAGGGCGATCACCATCCGCGGAGCCGCAGAGCACAATTTGAAATCGATCGATGTGATGATTCCGTTGAAAAAATTCGTTTGTATCACAGGCGTGAGCGGTTCAGGGAAAAGCACCCTGGTGCACGATATCCTGTACAAAGGTCTGCAGGCGCTCAAAGGACAGCAACCCGAGAAAGCCGGGAAACATCAATCGATAGAAGGATGGGAGTGGATCGAAGGAATTGAGATGATCGATCAATCGCCCATCGGAAAAACTCCCCGATCCAATCCATGCACATACATAAAAACGTTCGATCTGGTCAGGGAGTTGTTTTCCAAGATTCAGGCGTCGAAAATACACGGTTACACGCCGGGGTATTTTTCGTTCAACGTGCCCGGAGGGCGGTGCGAGACCTGCGAGGGAACCGGGATACAAACTATCGAGATGCAGTTTCTCGCCGATCTCGAACTAACCTGCGAAGTATGCCAGGGCAAACGCTTTAAAAAGGAAGTTCTCGCTGTCAAATATCACGATAAGAATATTGACGACGTCCTGAACATGACGGTGACGGAGGCGATACAATTTTTCCTGCATCACCCCACCGGCAGGGCGGTCGCAAAACGATTGCAGGTTCTGGACGAGGTCGGGATGGGATACATCCGGCTCGGTCAATCTGCGACAACGCTCTCTGGGGGCGAATCACAGCGGGTGAAGCTTGCATCCCACCTGGTGCAGCACCAGGAGAAAAAGCGCAATCTTTTCATCTTTGACGAGCCAACCACGGGATTGCACTTCGACGATATCGCGAAGCTGCTCTCGGCGTTCAATGCCCTCATTGAAAAAGGGAATTCATTGGTCGTGATAGAACATAACATGGAAGTAATCAAATGCGCCGATTGGATTATCGACCTTGGTCCCGAAGCAGGAGATCAGGGAGGATATATTGTTGCGGAGGGAACGCCTGAACAGGTGGCGGCTAATGAAAAATCTTACACGGGAGAATATTTAAAAAAGTATTTATAAGAGATAATCCAAAAAGGAAGAAGGAGTCATCCCGAACTTGTTTCGGGATCTAAACCTGAGCAAAAATAGATGCTGAACCAAGTTCAGCATGACTCATCGAAGCGCTATAATTCGAAAATGGAAGGAGAACAAATAATCAGCTTACCACGAATTTCCAAAGATCATCGTAATGTAGAAGCCGCCGAACTGAGATTTATTGGTTGTCTGAACGCCGTTATCAAAACTTAAAATTCCGTTGGGGTACGGGATGAAATAATACCGCATCGCAATACCCATAACATTGGAACGCTCGCCGCCGAAGTACGCCCCAAGTCCGATAAATGCAGCTCCGGTGTATTGGAAGTGACCATGTCCGAGCGCGCTAAAATATTCCATGTTGTACGGAAACACTAAAATTGCCGTGGGACCGATAGCCCCTTCAATATACGGTCTGAAATTATCCATGATATCGTCTTTAAACAACCGCTCCTGAACGCCGACCATGAGCGGGAAGAGTAGAAAGCGGTTAATTTTTCCGGGAGTGTATGATAAGCCAGTGTAGGGATCGAAATATGTTACCTCATTATCATCCTTTGCTTCGGAAATTGAAAGATCAAGGAAGCCGGCTAACTCGTCTGAATATGCATGACGGTAAAACCCTCCGAGTCCGAATCCGTTTGTAGAGATGAGGAGGTTTACACCAATCGTATGATTGTACAGTCGGGTGTTTTCCGGCTGTGACGTCGGGGGCTTTAAGGCGCCGAACACCATGTTTGTATCATTCCTCCCGCTGTTTGACTGCGCAAAGACCGGTACACAGAAAGAGAGAATCATGATGATTAGGCAACACAACCTGTATGGTGATTTCATCTTTGAGATTCCCGACAAATTTTCGATTCTATTATATTCAACATTCCCGCGTTGCAACTTGTTCCGTTTATATCCATTAGACAATATACTCGCGTTTGGTATTAAAATCAACGGATGAGTGATTCGCGGCGTCTCGGAAAGACGGTTTATAAGACGCAAAATATCCCAAATTTAAGGTATTTTGTTTCCGGCATGGCGGGAAGCACGGGATGATCCGGGGCGGCGCCGCGCCATGTCAGCATGGTAATATTTTTTCCGGCTTCACGGGCGCTTTCAGCTATAATTTCAAGAAATGTTTCCTCGAATATGTGATGGGAGCATGATGAAGTGGATAGTATCCCTCCATGCGAAAGGAGCCGGAACGCATTCGTGTGCAGTTCTTTATACCCCTGCCTTGCCGGAGGAACGGATTTTTTATTTTGTGTGAAGGAGGGAGGGTCAAGATTGATGAGATCGTATCGTTTTCCCTCTTGCACGGCAATCTTCAAATAGCGAAAGACGTCTTCGGCATGAAATACGATCTTTGAATCGAATCCGTTGAGCTGGGCGTTAGCGCGGGCATGATCCACGGTGTGTTCGGAAATTTCCACCGCATCGATGGAAGTCGCTCCCGCAGCGGCGGCGTGGAATGCGAAGCCGCCATAATTACAGAAACAATCAAGCACGCGCGCGTTGTTCGCGTATGAACGGATTGACCGGCGGTTTTCGCGCTGGTCAAGGAAAAATCCCGTTTTTTGTCCCTCGAGCAGATCGATGGTAAATTGCACGCCATCCTCGTTTATGGTGACCGGCTCGATTGATCCCCGGAGGATTCCTTTTTTTTCCAGCAGACCTTCGTAAGTTCTTGAATGCGCGTCGTTTCGTTCAACGATGCCCTTTGGATGAAATAGATCTTCCAGCGCATCGCAAATGGCAGGAAGGCGTTTATCCATTCCCAGCGAGAGCGTTTGAACAGAAAGGTACTCGTTGTATTTATCGACGATCAGGCCGGGAAGAAAATCGGATTCCCCGTGCACTACCCTGAATGTTTCGGAGTCGGGATAGATTTTTTTCCGCAGGGCGAAGGCGGCAGAGATCAACTCGGTGAAATACCGGCGGTCGAGGTCCTGAAGCTCGCGGGCTTGATCTGAAAAGGAAATGATCCGCACCGCGATGAGCGATCCGGGATGATACAAACCCGTGCCGAGATATTTCCCCGTTGAAGTTTGAAGCTCGACCAGGCATCCCGCTTCCGGTTTATTTTCTATCGTTTGAATTTCGTTGCTGAACGCCCAGAGATGCCCCCTGCGAATGCGTTTATCTTCATTTTTTTTCAGCGTGATGATTGGGTGCATGATAATTTTGAGATGTGAATTTTGAACGTTGAATTATGAAGATATCGGTATTGCTTAAAGTCTTAACATTTACCAGCTATAATTTTTCTCTCGTGGGCAAGAAGCCACTCCTTATTTGGCAAGCCGCCGCCGTATCCCCCGAGCGATCCGTCGTGCGCTATAACCCTGTGGCAGGGAACAATAATCGCGACCGGGTTTCGGTGGTTTGCACCTCCGACTGCCCGCATAGCATTTTTATTGCCGATCAGCCGGGCAATATCAAGATACGACGCGGTTTTCCCGTACGGAATGGTTAGCAATGCCCTCCAAACTTTTTTCTGGAATTCCGTCCCTTCTAGAACCAGATTCACGGTAAATCGTTTCCGGGCGCCCTTAAAGTATTGTTCAAGTTCCGCGAGGCATTTTTTCATGTGTGCATTTTGGTGTGCGCTTTTACCGCGCTGGGATACAAAGTTAAGTCCTGTGATACCTTTATCATTTGCGGTAATTTCCAGCGTACCGACAGGGGAGAGATAATATGATTTTGAAATGTTGTCCATCATTGTGAATTAATACTATGTGCCTCTCAATATACGGAACGACGGGATAAAAGAAAATTAAAGTGAATTTTTTGTAGTAGCCGACCCGCCTGAACGACGAAGTCGGGCTGGTCACCAGATCGGCGATATCACTTATAACCTAACGTTCGCCGGTCGGTGACCGGCTACTACACGTTGTTTATTATTTTCTTGATTTATTGCTGCGCTGGTGTAACAAGATTTTTCTTCGTCACGCCCACAACCCATGCCCCAATTAATGGCGAGAGAATCATCGATCCTAAAAAACCGGTCCAGAATTAATTACCGCGTTCATGATTCCATATGCCCACGATAAGAGAAAGCAAAATCCACGACAACGAATATGGTACTGCCATCATGATCATTCCTTATATGATTAATGAATGAAGTAGTAAAATTAGTGCGCTTCCTTTGTTATACGAGGATATCTACGCCACGGTTACATCTTTACACAGGTACACATCCTGTATTGCGTTCAAAATCTTTATTCCCTCAGCCATTGGACGCTGGAACGCCTTGCGTCCCGAGATCAATCCCATGCCACCTGCGCGTTTGTTGATGACGGCGGTTCTCACAGCTTCGTTAAAATCGTTTTCGCCCGAAGCGCCGCCGGAGTTAATTAACCCGACTCGTCCCATGTAACAGTTCGCCACCTGGTAGCGGCACAGGTCGATAGGATTATCGGTGGTGAGTTCGGAATACACTTTCTTGCTGGTCTTGCCGAATTTGAACGCGTTGTAACCGCCATTATTTTCCGGAAGTTTCTGTTTGATAATATCCGCTTCGATTGTAACGCCGAGATGGTTTGCCTGACCGGTGAGGTCCGCGGAAACATGGTAATCTTTCTCGGCGGTTTTAAATGCCGCGTTGCGGAGATAACACCAAAGGATCGTAGCCATGCCGAGCGAATGCGCGTGCTCGAATGCCGCTGATATTTCTTGAATCTGCCGCTTCGATTCTTCAGAACCAAAATAAATTGTTGCGCCGACGGCGACAGCGCCCATCTCAAACGCCTGTTCCACGCTTCCGAATAAAATCTGATCGTACGTGTTGGGATAGGAGAGAAATTCGTTATGGTTAATTTTCAGGATAAAGGGAATTTTATGCGCATATTTTCTCGATACCGATCCCAATACCCCGAGGGTAGACGCCACTGCATTGCACCCGCCTTCGATGGCGAGCTTAACGATGTTTTCAGGATCGAAATAGATCGGGTTCGGCGCGAACGACGCGCCTGCCGAGTGCTCAATGCCCTGGTCAACGGGTAATATAGAGACGTACCCCGTATGCGCCAGCCGACCGTTATGGATCATCCACGCTAAACTGCGCAGGACGGGCGCGGGTCTATCGGAGAGCGTATAATATTGATCGACGTACCCCGGTCCGGGGACATGGATCATCTCTTTCGGTATTCCTTTGCAGGTATGACCAAGAAGTGATTTTGCTTCAGTGCCTAATGCTTTTTCTATGTCATTGAGAGTCATGATATGCCTTTATCATTTATTGAAGAGTAATCTAGTGTTTGTCGCTTAAATAACCTTTAAATATACAAAAAAAAGCCAAGAAAGAAAACGAGTTCACGGACTTGGCAGACGCCGTTGGCATAGCATACATTAATTTTTAGAATATTTTAGCCATTCCTATTGACATTTTGACAGGGAAATTTTATATTTTAAAACAGATTTTAATTAATTTTCACGCAAATCCGGTTTTTTCTTTAATAAGCGCGGTGTTCTCATTTTCCATAAAATTTTTAATTCTATAAATAAACCCAGGTTATTGATTAAGATCATCAACGTTCCCCTATACATTACAAATTTAAAAGGAATACTATGAAACATCTTTCTACTGTTTTTTACTTTTCAATATTTATCGCGTTATGTTTTATGCTGGGGACAACCACCGGACAGGCATCGGTGCCAAATGATTCCTGCAATCATGCCACTGTAATTCCTTCACTGCCTGATTCAATTTATGAAAATACCACCAGCGCCACCGCAGATCCGGCAGATCCGGTGTTGTCGTGCGTTTCCGGAACGGGGGACGGCAAATCTGTGTGGTTCCAGTACACCGCCGATAGCACGGAATTCATCTCAATCTCTACAGCCGGCAGCACGCCTGCAACCCCTGCCGATTCCGTGTATGATACGACACTCGGGTTGTTTACCGGCGCCTGCGGAGCTTTAATTCAGGTTGCCTGCAACGATGATATCAACCCGGGCGTCATACGCCAGGCACAGATTATTTACCAGGTAACGAAAGGCGTTACGTATACAATCTTTGTTGGCGAGTGGAACGGCGGCGGTCCATCCGGCGGAAAACCCACCGGCGGCGGTTTGGCGTTTAAAATAGATCACTCAGGACCGATTATCGCGGTGCGCGGACCGGTTGTTGGAATAGCTCGCGGTGGAACTCCGATCTACACCAGTGGATTTATCAATTTGCCGTTGGCGAAAGTGGGTGAAAACGAGTTGCGGGAAGCGGCTGAAAATCCTATGCCTCCGCTTCTTCCTCCCCCCGCGAATATGGTACAAGCGCTCGCGCCTCTTGGAGCAAATTATATGGAAGACCGGACAGGCGCTGCTGTGAGTTCGCCCATAACGCCTCCCCATGCCGAACAAAATTTCCTGGGATTAGCATCAACCGGCTATGCCCCGCCAGATCCTATCATGGCTGTGGGACCAAATCACGTCATTGCGATGGTTAATTCAACTATGGGGATATTTAATAAGAACAATGATACGGTGGTCCAAACAATTGATCTCAATTCATGGTATACGCATGTACACACTCCTTCCGGCTTCAGCGATCCTCAAGTTCTATATGATCATTACGCGCGCCATTGGATCATGGGAGGAATCAGCACCGAGACGCCGAATTTTCTCTATATTTCTGTCTGCGATTCTGACAATCCAATCGGCGTGTGGTATAATTGGGCGATTTCTTTAGGCGCCCTTCTCACTCCGATTGGCGCTTCGGGTGCGTTTAACGATCAAGCCACGTTCGGGTTCGATGATAAGGCGTTATATATACAGACCCGTGTGTTCAATCCCGGCTTGTCGTATAATCTTGCGATGATTATTCCGAAGTCCCAGTTATATAGAACCAACGCCGATTCTTTAACCATTACCTACTTTTATGGATTCAAAGATCCGGATAACGGCACAAACAGCATTGATCATCTGAAACCGTTCGTCTCCTGGGGTACGCCGGGGAAAAGTTTTATGATGAGCGCGGGACCGTATGCACTCAATAACTTTATAACACTATGGACGATTGACGATCCCATCGGGACGCCCTCGATTACCGGACTTAACATTCCGGTTACGCAATATTTACCTCCACCGCCGATACGGCAGTGGGGGGGCGGTCCCGCTCTCGAAAATGTCAGAAATGATATTCCCTCCGACGTGATTTACCGTGACAGTTCGTTGTGGATGGCTCACGCGGTTTCAACTCCTGATGGTCAATCCGGAGCTATTAGTTATTTGAGGATAAATCCATTCACGCATACCGTGCTCGAAGATGTTTCTCTCGGAAAAAAAGGTTATGATCGTTTTTATCCATCTATAATGGTAAATAAGGATCACGATCTTATCATTGGCTATAGCGAGAGCGGCGCCCAATCATACGCGGGAGCATTTTTTACCGGCAGGCGCGAGTCCGATCCGCCGGGGTTAGCGCCCAGCACACCGCTGAAGGAAGGACAGGATTATTATTCTACCTATAGCTCATCGTATCCGCGCAATCGCTGGGGCGATTACAACGGCACAGGTCTTGATCCCACCGATTCACTGCATATCTGGTATCACGGTGAATTTACCGGCACGGGAAATTCCTGGGGCACCCAGATCGGGAAGCTCACATCTGTGCCTGGAGTAAATCCCATGATCTCAGTCGATCATTCGTACCTTCCGTTTCCAAAACTTCAAGTGGATTCTGCAAGAAGCGATACGGTTGAGGTAACCCTCAGCAATCTTGGAGCGTCCGATCTATCGGTTTCGTCAGTCGTGCGTGATTCGAATTATTTGGTATACAGCCCCGACGCGAATATCGATAATCCATTTATCATTCCGGCGCTTGGATCGGTTAGATTGGAAATTTGCTTTACCCCCAAGACCCTCTTACGAAATATCGATTCAATTATCATTACGAGCAACGATCCGCTCCAACCGAGATCGAAAATCAAGGTGACGGGGACTTCGTTTTCCACAAGCTATCCTGTGCGCGGGGTTTTATACGCGACAACCGGAAATCAGGGGAACGTTTATACCGTGGATCGGAGAACGGGCGCGGGATCGTTAATCGGTTCCTGCGGATATGATAAGGTTGTCAGCTCGCGCATCGATCCCGTCAGCGGTCTCTGGGTGGGAATTGTTACCCCGTCGTCTATTGTGAAGATCAGCGCGGTGTTTGGCGATGCGAATGTTATCGCGACGCTGGCGTCTCCCGGCATCCCCGCAGTCAAAGGGATGGCATTCAGGAAAGATACGTGCTATCTGGGCAATGGCGCAGGGAAAATATATCGGGTCAATATTAATACCGGCGCGTGGACTCAAGTTTCTCAATGTCCATTTGCAATTGCCGGGATGGATTTTAACCCGGTCACCGGCGAGTTATGGGCGACCCCTAAAGGAGGCATATTAATTGACGCCGTGTACAAGGTGAATGTCAATACCGGCGCCGCCACCCTGATCGGACAAACCGGCACGGGCGTGGCGACCCAGGATATTATCTTTGATGGAAGAGGAGAGTTATACGGGCTTTCGGGTTCAAACGTCACTATCGGTAATCTTATAAAAATAGATACCTCGACGGGAGTTGGCACAATCATTGGGTCCGTCGGTTCGCCCTTGGTGCAATCGCTTGCGCTTATACCCGATACTCTCTACGGAAAGCTGGATTATGGACTCATTTCCACCTTCGATACGAAAACGGACACGTTGTGGATTCATAACAATGGATCCAAGACATTGACTTTTTCAAACGTCATAGTGGACGACCCGACATCGTATACGGTAAACACCACGAGCGGATCAATCAACGTCGGCGACAGCATGCGCTTTATCGTGACGTTTAATCCCGCAAAATATGGAGCCAAACCTGCCGCCGCTGATATCGAATTCGATTCGGTGAAGAAATATGGGGCAGTGCTCCTGAGCGGATCGGCCTATACGCCCGCAAAGGTAAACTACGCGCATCTGCTCAACTGGAATCTTGTTTCCGTCCCGATCACGGTGCCCGACCTGCGAAAAACTGTGCTGTTCACGGATGCAATTTCGAGCGCCTTTGAGTGGGCTAATAGTACCTACAACGCCAATGACACGTTGTCCTATGGAAAAGGATACTGGCTGCGGTATGGCGGAGTGGGCACGGATACGATATCCGGACTTCTCGGCATGTCGGATACATTCACGGTGGCGAAAAGCTGGAATCTGATCGGTTCAATCACCACGCCGGCGCTCGGATCAACCATCACGCCTATCGGAACGCATGTTGTAAGCCCGGTATTCGGATTCGGGCATGGATACGCGCGGACAGATACTGTCACGCCCGGCGGCGGTTACTGGTTGAAGGTCGATTCGGCGGGTCAGATAGTGTTGCATTCTGTCTTCGCAAAACCGAAGCCGCAAAAAAACCCGCTCCTTGCTGTCCTGAGTAGTTTAAATTCTGTGACGATGACGGATTCAAAAAATAACGCGCAAACGCTCTACTTCGGCAATCAGCCCAACCCCAACGAAATGGGGAAAGATATGTATGAGCTGCCGCCGGTTCCCCCCAAAGGTATCTTCGACGCGCGGTTTAGCACCGGAAGGTACGCCGAATTTGTTACCGATGGAGCTACGCAGGAATTTCCAATGGAGATTTCTTCCGCAATGTATCCGGTCGACATTCAATGGAACGTAACAAATACCGGCAGCGCTTCATGGCTGAGAATCAATGATAACGATATTCCCTTGATCGGTTCAGGTGAGTACACGCTTAACCGGCAGCCGGCTAATATGAGCGTGAGGTTGAAGGGTACCGCGGTTGCCCTGCCTGCGCAGTTCGCGCTTGAACAGAATTACCCGAATCCGTTTAATCCGACGACTAATATCCGGTACGCGCTTCCCACCGATACAAGAGTTACCCTAAAGATTTACGACGTATTGGGGCAGGAAGTGGTTACGCTGGTGGATGAGATGCAATCCGCGGGTTATAAAAACGTAAGCTGGCGTTCCGTTAATTCTGCCGGCTTATCCGTGCCGAGCGGAATGTATTTCTACCGCATTCAGGCGGGTTCATTTACACAAACGAAGAAACTCATATTGTTGAAGTAAAATCGTTTCAGAATCATGGTTATTCAAAGCCCTGCGCCGTGTGGTGCGGGGCTTTGTGTTTGATGATAGATTTTCTCTTTACGAAATAGACCGTTTGAATTTTCGTTGTGATCCCGACCACCCCTCCCTGCGGGTTTCCCCTCCTCGATCGAGGAGGGGAGTAAGGGGTGGTCTATTATTTTCCAGTCTGCCGATACAGCAATTTTCATTGTTTGAACTGTATCGTTGTTTTGAATCTCCCCCCGTATTTCCTATATTTCATATCTATGAACGGATATTCCTGCGTAATCTTCGATATTGATGGTACGCTTACCCAAACAAATACTCTTATTTTTGATACGTTTAATCACGTAACGGGCAAGTACCTCCAAAAGACCTACACGCCTAAAGAAATTGTTGCAATGTTCGGACCGCCCGAGGAAATCGCCATCGAACGACTTGTGGGACCGGATCGTATTGATAATGCGATGAAGGATTTTATCTCATATTACGAAAAGCATTTCCCCGGCAAAGCAGAAATATTTACAGGGATCAGAGAGATTCTCGAATTTTTAAAAACAAATGGATTGCGTTTGGCTGTTTTTACCGGCAAGGGGCGAAGTACGACGCTTATCACACTCGATTTAATCGGGATTACAAAATATTTCGATATCATTGTTACGGGATCCGACGTCGTCAATCATAAACCATCGGCGGAGGGCATCCGAAGAATCCTGGAAAAATTTAATCTGCCGCCGGAACGCGCGTTGATGGTTGGCGATGCGGTTTCCGATATCAAAGCGGCTCACGAGGCGGGGGTGCCGGTCGCAGCCGTTGTGTGGGACTCGTACGCGAAAGATAAAGTGATGGGAATGGATGTCGATTTTCTTTTCCATAACGTTGAAGATTTCGACCGCTGGATAAAAACCCGGATCACCGGAACGGGAGTGAAAGCCGTTTGACGCCGGACGAAAGAGATAAGCGGCTTGCGATTTTCGTATTGCCGGTGATCGTGTTGTTTTTTTATATCACTGCTGCGCTGCATTTCAGCTACACTCCCGATGATACCTACATCTACATGCAATTCGCGAAGAATATCGCCCACGGCGGCGGGTTCTCGTTTAATTATGGCGAACCGACGTATGGAATTACCGGTGTGTTATGGATGATGATCATTGCCTCGGCGAATTTATTCAATATTGATCCGTACATAGCGGCAAAAGCGCTCGATCTTGTTGCGGCGTGCGGGGCGCTTACACTCTTTTATTATCTTACGTTCGAGATTATCCGCGATGGGTATGTAGCATTATTCGCAACACTCGCCTTTTCCATGAATGTCTGGTTCCTGCGATGGGCGGGTACGGGCATGGAAACCTCCTTTGCGGTCTTGCTTGTGCTGACTATCGCATGGTTTTGTATAAGGAATGAGTATTTCCTCTCGCTCTTTTTTACCGCTCTCTTCACGCTGGTCCGTCCCGAAGGATGGCTGTTGGTGCCCCTCATCATGATCGATGTGTATATTAATTCTGTCGATAAGCGGCGGGCATTGAAATTAATTTCGGGATTTCTCATCGTATTTATCGCATTGATTCTGCCCTGGATGGTGTACGCGTATCATACGTTCGGCGCTATATTTCCAAACACCATGTTCGCTAAATCAAATCCCAATTTCGACCTGGTGGACGCAGGGTACACATTCTTTGATTTTGGACGAACATTGATTTTATCCGACGGGGTCTCCGTTATTATTTTAGTTTTCTCTATACTGTTCCTCGCGATGAGTCCAAAATCCACCGATCAGAGCGATGAAGAACGAGAGGGCGAACGATTTTACCTGTTCAGGCAAAGTTTTGTTCCCCTGAGCTGGGTAGTGTTGATCTCTCTATTATATTGCCTCAAGGGTGTGAACATTATTTCGCGGTATCTTCTGATCGTAACGCCGTTTATAGTAATATTTTCGTACTTGTATTTCTATAAAATATTTAACCAATCACGGTGGAGCAGGTACTCGTATGTAGCAATGATGGTTCTCTCGGCATTCATTATGCTTCAAAATCAGGTCGCGTATAATCTCATCGTAAAGCCCGGCATCCAGGTTTTTGAGCAAGGGATGGATGACTGCCTGATACCCATCGGGAAATGGTTCAACAGAAATACTCCGCCCGGTACGGTAATTTTTGCTGCTGACGTCGGCGCAATCGGATATTACTCAGAGCGCCCGATTTGCGATGCGGCGGGGTTGGTTTCGCCGTCGATTCTCGAATACTTCCGCAAGGGGTATACGGTAGAACGGATGTATCAGGAAAAATTATACTTGCAGCAACATGCCGGATATATTGTTCACCGATCGACTGATATGAATGCGTTGAATAATGATCCGGGTTTAACGCCGGTATTTACGCGGGTGATGTATCAATTGGAATTAGCTCACCCGCAACCGATGTATTATACCGTATATAAGGTGAAGTAATCAGATCCCAAAAAATAAAATGGTGTAGTAGCCGACCCGCCTGACCGAACGGGCTGGTCACCAGATCGGCGAAGCCGGGCCGGTCACCGGATGGGCGTATTAAAATTATTAGAATCAAAATTACAGAATTTGGATTCCCAATTTCAGCAATATCCATTACCACTACCATTAAACGATCATGAATAAATTACCCGTAGGCGTTGTTGGCGTCGGACGATTGGGCTCGCTTCATGCGAAGATGTATTCCTCGATAGAAAACGCTCAACTCATCGGTGTTACCGATATCGATAATGAACGGATGCGTTCAGCGGCAGAGGAGTTTCAATGCTCTGCGTTTCAATCGCTCGATGAGCTGCTATCAAACGTTAAAGCCCTCAGTATCGCGGCGGCAACACGCGCCCACTATGAAATAGCGAAGAAAGCTCTTCAACGAGGTATCCACATCCTGATTGAGAAACCTATCACAGCAACAGTCGAGGAAGCTCGTGAATTAGTGAGTCTCGCGAACAAACATCATTGCAAAATCCAGGTGGGACATATCGAGCGGTTTAATCCAGCGTTACTCGCCCTTGAAAAATATAATCTCGCTCCAATGTTTGTTGAATCGCATCGGCTTGCGCAATTTAACCCGCGCGGCACAGATGTAGACGTCGTGTTAGACCTGATGATACACGATATCGATATCATCATGAGTCTGGTGAAATCCGAGGTGGGCGAAATTCGGGCGAACGGCATTTCCGTGGTATCGGATTCCATCGATATAGCGAACGCCCGCTTGCAATTTGGAAATGGGTGCGTTGCCAACGTTACGGCGAGCCGTATCTCGCAAAAGAAAATGCGTAAAATGCGAATGTTCCAAAAGGACGCCTACATCTCCGTCGATTTCTCCGATGGTTTGGCAGAAGTCTTTCGCCTGCTTGATTCGAATGATCCTCAAACGCGTTCCACCATGATGTTAGGCGAAATTGAATCAGGGACGACGAAGCGGAAGATCATTTACGAACAGCCGGAAATTAAAGAGATCAATGCGCTTAAATATGAATTAGAATCATTTATTTCTGTTATTCAAAACGGCGCGGAACCTGTCGTCACGGGCGCCGACGGATTGAAAGCTCTGGAAGTTGCCGGAAGAATTATCGAAGCAATTAAACAACAAAGTTTTAAATTATAATAGTGTTATCAACATCCTGACTGTTTATTGTAACTAGGAAGAGGCGAAGAGTTGTCTTCAAGGAAACATATTGAAATTATCAATCCTTATCTGCGCCGCATAGGCGCCATAGCAGATGAAAATAAGATCGAGGCATACGTTGTCGGCGGATACGTGCGCGATATGTTATTGGGAAAGGATTGCCATGATATCGATATCGTGGTAGTGGGGGACGGCGTCGGGTTTGCCCGCAAAGTCGCCGATGCGTTTCATATTAAAAATATCGTTGTGTATGAAAAATTCGGGACGGCGATGCTTCCGCTTGAGGACGGAAAATTAGAATTCGTCTCCGCGCGCGAAGAACAATACGAGGCGGGCTCGCGCAAACCCTCGGTGCAACGCGCAACCCTTGAAAGCGATCTCTCACGCCGCGATTTTACCATCAATGCGATCGCGGCGTCTATCAATCATAAAAAATTCGGCGAACTGATTGATGCATTTGACGGTCAAAAAGATTTGCATCATAAGCTTATCCGCACGCCGCTGGAACCGCAGAAGACATTCGATGACGATCCTTTGCGAATGATGCGCGCGCTACGGTTTGCATCCCAATTACAATTTACGATTGATCCGGTTGCTCTCAATGCGATTAAAGAGATGGCTGCGCGAATCTCCATCGTCTCGCAAGAACGAATCAGCGATGAGTTTATGAAAATTCTCGGCTCTCCTAAACCCTCGGTTGGTCTTTTACTTCTGCACCAGACCGGTCTTTCCAAACTGATGTTCCCGGAGCTTGATCAGATGGTAGGCGTTGAACAGAGAAAAGATTATCACCACAAAGATGTATTTTTACATTCACTCAAAGTCATCGATAATATCTGCGCGCAGACGGATAATGTCTGGCTTCGATTTACCGCTCTCGTTCACGACATTGCAAAACCGATGACCAAGGCGTTCAAAGAAGACGTCGGGTGGACTTTTCACGGTCATGAAGACCTTGGCGCAAGGATGATGAAATCTGTCTTTCGGCGTTTGCGGTTGCCGATGGATAAGCTTCCCTATGTCGAAAAACTCGTCCGTCTTCATCTCCGTCCCATGGTGCTGGTCAGCGAGGTGGTGACCGATTCTGCTGTGCGCCGGCTCCTGTTTGAATCAGGGGAGGAAATCGACGACTTGATGAAACTGTGCCGGGCGGATATAACATCCCAAAATCCGCAACGGGTATCGCGCTATCTAAAGAATTACGACCTCGTTATCCAGAAGATGAAGGAAGTCGAAGAAAAAGATCGGCTGCGAAACTGGCAGCCGCCTGTGAAAGGCGATGAAATTATGCAGGTTTGCATGATACCCCCCGGCCCGATAGTGGGGATATTAAAAACCATGATCGAGGAAGCTGTATTAGAGGGGAACATCCCCAACGAACATGACGCTGCGCTCGAATTTCTCTTAAAAAACAAGGATAAAGTGTTAAAATAAATAGGCAATAACTCACATCTTAATGCAACTTTTGTCACAAAATTACGTTAATTAAATATCAACAGGGACATATCCCCGAAATAATCTTTGAATCTAAGGAGATTTCAATGAAAATAACGTTCACCATAATGTTTTTGTGCTTTTTAGCTTTTAATGCAGCAGTAGCACAAGATTCCAAAATTCTGACACTGGAATCTGCTGTACAACTTGCGCTTGAAAAAAATCAAACACTTGTCCTGGCAAAGAATAGTGTTGATCTGGCGCAATCCGGTGCCCTCTCATCTTTTGGAAATTTTTTGCCCAATCTCTCATTTATCGGCGGATTTAGCAGGCAATTAACCTGGAAGAACTCCGCAGGCGGCGTTACCTATATTAATAATGTGCCCATTCCCACGGCGGGTGGCACTACGAACGATGCCTTTAACACAGTCAGTACTGGCTTACAAAGTCGCATGACGTTGTTCAACGGTTTCGTAACAAACTATAATTACAAAAGCGCGCAGGCGATCGAAGACGCAGCCGCTTTTGGATATACGCGTCAGCAACAGGCGACGATTTATGGCACGCATCAGCTTTTCCTTACTGTTGTGAAAAACTATGAAATAATGAAAGTCAGTGAAGATAATCTCATTCAAGCCAGGGGGCAGCTTGAACGAATTAAGGAATCGAACAAGGTGGGCGCGGTGGCTATTGCAGACGTTTACCGGCAGCAAACAATTGTTGGACAGGATGAGTTTACGTTAATCCAGGCGCAGAATAATTTTGAAAAAGCCAAAGCCGACGTTCTTGCTTATCTTGGAGTCCCGCTTGATACCGCGTACCAGTTTGATTTTTCCGGCATCCCAACTGATATTGATACGACAGAATTTCCGGCATTGAATGCTCAATACAAAGATTTTAAAAGTCTGGTTGCGCAAGCAATCGAAAAACGTCCCGATCATCTTTCGAATATTGCGAGTTTCAACAGTTCCGAAGCGGCAGCTTCATCAGCGAAAGCCGCTTATTTTCCAACAGTCAGCGCTTCGGCAAATTATGGTTTAAATAACGACGCCTTTAACACCCTGAAGGACAACCGAAGTCTTTCAGTGGGATTGAATGTGAGCTTGCCGATTTTTAACGGGTTCCAAACTCAAACCGGAATACAAACCGCTCAAGTGCAACAACAGAACGCCGAGCTTAAAGTTCAACAGAGCCAACTGACAGTGACGGTTGATCTCCGGAAGGCATTGCTCGATCTTGAGGCGTTTGAGAGAGAGGTGATCAGCACACAAACAAGCGTTGTATCATCGACGATGGATAAAAAAATTGCTGAAGAGAAATATAGTCTTGGTTCGGGAACAATTCTCGATCTCCAATTGGCAACAGCTAATTATACGACTGCGATGAGCAATAAAGTTAACGCAGTAAACGATTTTCTCCTCGCGAAAAAGAATCTTGAACTCGCGATGGGCACCTTAGCGCGATAATATAATTTAAAAACGGAGTATCTCATGGCAAACAATAAAAAATCTAAAAAGAAAGTCATAATTTTCTCACTTATCGGGGCAGTGTTAATTGTTCTGGTTCTCCTGGTTGTTTTGGGGAGTAAGCGCGAAGTCGTGGTATCGGTGCAGACCGAAAAGATATCACGCCGCACAATCACCCAATCGGTCACCGCGACAGGCAAAATCTCGCCTGAAGTGCAGGTGGTTATTACACCTGAAGTGAGCGGTGAGATCATTCAGCTTCCTGTTAAAGAGGGAATGAAAGTGAAAAAAGGCGATCTCATGATGAAGATTAAACCTGATATCTACATCGCGATGCGAGATCAGGCAAATGCTGGTCTCCTCTCCGCCAAGGCGAGCCGAGATCGCGCTGAATCGGAATATAAGCGTTCGACCGGTTTGTTTGCCAAAGGGTTGATCTCCTCGTCCGAACTGGAATTGGCAAAAACCAATTTCGATGTTGCCAGCGGTTCCTACAATCAATCGCTTGCGGGATTAAATCAGGCGGATGAAAGTCTCCGCAAGACTACCATCTACGCGCCGATGGATGGTATAGTGAGTCAGTTGCAGGTCGAGCTTGGCGAACGCGTACTGGGCACCAGCCAGTTTCAGGGCACAACCGTGATGACCGTCGCCGATCTTTCCCGCATGGAAGCGCGCGTCAATGTAAGCGAGAACGATGTGACGAATATTTCGGTCGGTGATACTGCGCGCATATCTGTCGATGCATTTCCGGATAGAAAATTCAACGCCATTGTGTATGAAATAGCCAACACCGGAACCACGACAGGTCAGGGAACCCAGGAAGAGGTGACAAATTTTCTCGTGAAGATCAGAATCAGCAATGAAAATGCGACCCTCCGTCCCGGAATGTCGATGACGGCAACGATTGAAACCGAGACGAAGCTGAACGTTATGACAGTTCCCATTCAAAGTGTAACAGTCCGGTCGCTCGACAAGAAAAAGGAAATGACTCCGGATGAACAAAAGGATGATATGGCGAAGAACGATACGCGAATAAAACAAAAAGTCGAAAAACCGCGCGAGGTAATTTTCGTGGTGGAAAACGGCGTTGCGAAAGCAATTGAGGTGAAACGCGGTATCGCCGATGATTCCTTTGTTGAAGTGACTTCCAGTCTCCAGGAGGGGAAAGAAGTAATCTCCGGCAGCTATAAAGCGATCAACCGCGAGTTGGAGGATGGGACGAAAGTGAAAGTTGAAAATAATAAACCCAAGCCGGGAGCCGGCGATAAACAAACGTCGTGACCCGAACGGAGAAACCATGGAAAATGCAATTGTAATCAATTTACAACAAATCGTAAAATCGTATGACATGGGTACCGCCGAGCAGGTTCTGGCGCTGCACGGGGTCTCACTGCAAATCAGGAAAAATGAATATGTCGCAATCATGGGTCCCTCGGGCTCCGGAAAATCGACGTTGATGAATATTATCGGATGCCTGGATACGCCGACGTCGGGTCTCTATGAATTTAACGGCGTGAATGTAAGCGATATGAACGATAACGACCTCGCCAAGATCAGGAACAGGGAAATCGGTTTTGTGTTTCAAACCTTCAACCTGCTTCCCCGGTCGAACGCGCTGCACAACGTTGAATTGCCCCTTATTTATGCCGGAGTTTCATCGGCAGACCGGCGCCACCGTGCGGTGGAATCCTTATCGCAGGTCGGTTTGAAAGACCGTGTTACCCATAAACCGAACGAGCTTTCCGGCGGACAGCGCCAGCGTGTTGCAGTCGCTCGCGCCCTGGTGACAAAACCTTCTATTATCCTTGCAGATGAACCAACCGGGAATCTCGATTCCAAAACGGGCGATGAAATCATGGCTCTTTTTGAGTTGATTCACGAGCAGGGAAATACGGTTATTTTGGTAACTCATGAAGAATACATCGCCGAACATGCCCATCGCATTATCCGTATCCGCGACGGCGTCATTGCCAGCGATGAACTCGTCGATCGTAAGAAAAGTCTTGTTGCAACAGCATCGTAATCGAACATGAATTTTTTTCTGGAAGTTAAAGAAGGATTACGGATAGCATTCCGCGCCATACGCGCGAATAAGATGCGCTCCGTGTTGACCACACTCGGCATTGTGATTGGCATTGTTTCCGTTACTCTAATGGCGACGGCGATCGAGGGTGTGGATCGGGCATTCCAGAAAAGCGCGAGCGCATTCGGCGCCAAGGTATTGTACATCCAAAAATTTGCCTGGGGCGGCGGCGATGAATGGTGGAAGTACCGCAACCGGCGGAATATGAAAATCGAGTACGCAAAATATATTTCGCAGCATGCGACAACGGTCGACGCAGTCTCTATTTCCGTGGGAACGATGCGCGATGTTCATGCCGGTTCGCGGGTGATGAGCGGCGCGTTTATCTCCGGCACAAACAGCGATTATCAATATGCTTCCGGCACAACTATCGCAGATGGGAGATTTTTTTCCCCGGAGGAATCCGATGGCGGCAGGCCTGTGTGTGTTATAGGCGCGAATGTTGCCGAAGAATTGTTTATCGGAATCGACCCGCTCGGACAAAATATCCAGGTGGGCGGATTCCCCTTTAAAGTCCTCGGGGTTATGGAAAAACAGGGAGGGATGTTCGGTTCGTTCACATCGGATAACAGGGTCATTATTCCCGTTCTCGCATTTATGAATCAATTCGGCACGCGCCGCGATGTTACGCTGAGCGTGCGTGTTGCAAAGAATGTCGAGCTCGATGAAGCGAGGGAAGAAATGCGAGGGATCATGCGCAATGTCCGCGAGTTGAAACCGAACCAGGAGGATGATTTTAGCATCAATGAGCAGGATATTCTCCTCAGGATTTTTGGCACGTTTACCGCTATCATTGCGAGCATCGGATTCTTCATCACCGGCTTATCGCTTTTCGTCGGCGGTATCGGCATTATGAATATCATGTATGTTTCCGTCACCGAGCGGACGAAGGAGATCGGCATACGGAAAGCCCTTGGAGCGCGGCGAAGAACGATTCTCTTCCAATTTCTCGTCGAATCTGCCGTCATTTGCCTGATCGGCGGTTTGATCGGCTTGGGAATCGCGTATCCGTTAAGTTTGATTGCCGATCAAATATTGCCGACTGCGATGCCGTTATCCGTTGTATTCCTTGCGATTTTTATATCGTTGGCGGTTGGCGTAGTATCCGGTTTCATGCCTGCCAACCGGGCTTCTAAAATGGATCCCGTTGACGCTTTGCGATACGAGTAATGTGATAGTACTTATGGTAGAGGGAAAGATTCGATGAATATCATACTTGAAAAAATTGTTCTCAGCTTAAAAGAAAGTTTTTTCATGGCGTTATCCGCTTTGCGGGTAAATAAGCTTCGTTCAGCGTTGACGCTGCTGGGTATCGCCGTGGGAGTTTTTTCAATCATCGGCGTCATGACGGCAATGGCTGTCCTCTTCAACAGCATCCAGCAGGGGATGAGCGAGCTTGGCGCGAATACCTTCCAGGTTCAAAAAAGCACTATGACCTTTAACGACGATCCTCAGGAACGGATGAAAAACCGGAACAGGAAGAACATTTCCTATTTCCAGGCGCAAACTGTCGCGGAGAAAACGACTCTTGCCAAATCGGTGGGTATAGAAGCGTGGTCGGGAGCGAAATTGGTGAAAGGCAACCAGTTGAAAACGAATCCCAATGTTGCGCTGGTCGGAGAAAACGTCGACGGCTTCTCAACAAATAATTGGAGCGTGGAAGACGGCAGGATGTTCACGCAGGACGAATTTGCATCGGCGAAACCTGTCGCTGTCATAGGGAAGGGCGTAGTTGAAAAATTGTTCCCGAAGACCGATCCCCTCGGCAGGTATATTGTCATCGACGGACAGCAATACACGGTTATCGGAACAATTGAAGATAAGGGATCGATACTGGGGGATAATAACACGAACTTCATCGTTATTCCTCTCTCGGAGTTTTTCCGGGTCTACGGGGAAGACCGCGACATCCATATTATGGTCACATCGAGCACAGGCGAAAACTATAATGATTGCCTTGAACAGGTTCGGGGAATATTGCGCGTGTCCCGCCATGTAGGGCCCGGCGCCGACGATGATTTTTATATTTTTTCGAATGAATCGATGATCGCCCAGTTTAACGATTTGACGAAATATGTCCGGCTCGGCATCATGCTCATCAGCACCATCGCGCTTCTCGCAGCCGGCGTGGGGATTATGAACATTATGCTGGTTTCCGTCACCGAACGGACAAGAGAGATCGGCATCCGGAAAGCTATCGGCGCCCGGAAAAATAATGTGCTCTCTCAATTTTTAATCGAAGCGGTCTTGTTGAGCGAGTTCGGCGGCATGATCGGCATTTGTATCGGCGTGCTGACGGGCAATATCCTCGCTATCGTCATGAATGTTCCTCCGATTATCCCGTGGGATTGGGTGGGGATCGGTTTTGGCAGTTGTTCCTTTGTAGGAGTGGTGTTCGGCGTCTACCCGGCATGGAAAGCGTCCAACCTCGATCCTATCGACGCGCTACGGTACGAGTAGAAATTCTTGCAGTACAACGAAGCCCATCTTCTTGTGAGGATGGGCTTTTTTTGTTGTACTGGGTTCTGCTTCCCATCATTCCCGGTGGGAAGCTATTATCCGACGCTCCTGCGTCCTGTTACGATTTCCCATCGCCGAGAGATATCTCGTTCTCTCATTCCACCGCTCCGGCGGTAGAATGCCGACATGATGCTCCGCGTCGTACAGAGAAGCGGCGCAGAGCGCCAACGATCCCATTCCCCCCGGAGACAGACTGTGTGAAAAGTCCAATTCATCTTGAAGTCGAGATTCGATTTATCGCAATGTGCATCGATATAAGGAGATTGCTACGTCCGCCTCCCGTTAAAAGATGGCGGGAGGCGGACTCACGATGACTTTTCACACACTCTGAGACCGGGGGAACGAGTAAAGATGGATAACTGCAAGGGGCGCCAGATCGGTGAAACTCACCCTAAAATTCCATATATTATAACTCAACAAATGTAAATCAATCGATGAATGTCATTGTAGAGAAAATAGCTCTTAGCTTAAAAGAAAGCTTCTTCATGGCGCTGGCTGCGCTGAGAACCAACAAGCTCCGTTCCGTATTAACCCTTCTGGGAATTGCCGTCGGCGTTTTTTCCATTATCGGCGTTATGACCGCTATGGGAGTGCTCATCAACAGCATCGAGCAGGGGATGAGCGAATTGGGATCGAATACCTTCCAGGTGCAGAAAAACTCCATCGTGTTCTCCGATGATCCGCAGGAACGGATGAAAAACCGCAACAGAAAATATATTTCATACCTTCAGGCGCAGATGGTGAAGGAAAAAGTCACTCTCGCGAAAGCCGTGGGCATTGAAGCCGGAACCGGAGGGAAGCAGGCAAAAGGGAACCAGTTAAAAACCAATCCCAACATTGATATTACGGGGGAGAATGTCGATGGATTTACAACCAATAACTGGGTTGTGGAAGACGGCAGGATGTTCACCGAAGACGAATACAACTCCGCGAAGCCCGTTGCGGAAATTGCGCAGGGGATCGTACAAACGCTTTTTCCCAAATCGGATCCCATAGGGAGATACATCGTTGTGGATGGTCAGCAATACCAGGTGATCGGCACTATTCAGGATAAAGGATCCATGCTGGGGGATAATAACTCTAATTTTATTGTTGTGCCGTTGACCGCATGGTTCAGAGTGTACGGCACCGACCGGGATATTCATGTAATGGTCACGGCATTGAACGGCCAAACGTATAACGACTGCCTGGAACAGGTGAGGGGAATTATGCGTGTGGCGAGGCGTCTCGCCCCCGGCGCTGATGATGATTTTTATATTTTCTCGAATGAATCCCTTGTCGCGCAATTCAACGATCTGACGAAATATGTCCGCCTCGGGATCATGCTTATCAGCACGATAGCGCTTCTTGCCGCCGGAGTCGGCATTATGAATATCATGCTCGTTTCCGTTACCGAGCGAACCAGAGAGATCGGCATCCGCAAAGCGATTGGCGCGCGCAAGAAAAACATTCTCGCGCAGTTCTTAATAGAGGCGATTCTCCTCAGCGAGTTCGGCGGGATGATCGGCATACTGGTTGGATTGCTCACCGGCAATATATTTGCTTATGTCATGTCCGTTCCCCCTGTTATTCCCTGGGATTGGGTAGCGATAGGTTTTGCCAGTTGTTCTTTTGTTGGCGTGGTGTTTGGAGTGTATCCGGCGTGGAAAGCTTCCAACCTCGATCCTATCGACGCGTTGAGGTACGAGTAGAATATTTTTGTGACCTTCTGATTAACACATTCCACAATGGTAATCAGGAACCGTCATCGCGAGTCCGCCTCACGCCATATTTTTAACGGGAGGCGGACGTCGCGATCTCCTTACTTCCCTGCATAATGAATCGGATTTTTCACACAGTTTGTCCTACATTGTGAGGACACACCCCGTCTCGACTTCGTCGAGCCATCCCTCTGTAGAGGGGAATTAAAGGGGTGTGTTATGAAGGAGAGTTCAATGTCAAATTATATCGATGGTGTTGTTAATATCTGACTTTGATTTTAACCCATGAAACGGAGTTTCACCCGCTTCATCCTGCATGGTGTGAACACACCCCGTCTCCCAACCGCCCGCCAAAAAAACGGCGGGTTTACCTATCGGGAGCCACCCCTCTGATGAGCGGATCGTTACCCGAAAGTGAAAGCGTTAATCGGATCGTTCTTGGCTGAATAGAGGGGAATTAAAGGGGTGTGTTATCAGGTAGAGTTTGGAGTCAAATCCGTAGCATTTCTACTCAAAACAAAAAGCCGACCCAAATGACGAGTCGGCTTTGACGATGATTCCTGGTAATTTATTTCTGCCATCCAATTACTTTCCGGGTTGGATCAACCTTTCATTCTCATCCGCATCCCTTTTTCTTCATAATTGAATATCCAGCCGGCAAGCTTGCCCGGATCAATTTCTTCGAAATTATTCCAGTACTCGCGTTTGTAGAGGTAACGGGAGCTTGTGCTATCGGGAGGCATATCCAGCGTCATGGCAATAATGCTCTTGATCCGTTTTTTCCATCGCTCCATGTTTGAGGGCCTGAGATCGACCCACCCGTCATGAGACCAAAGATCGATATTTTTCGCCGAAAGAGGGAATTCGTTTTCCCCGCGGAAGGGTGGAATTTTAATTTCATTCCCGCGAAGAAGCGTTTTCCCATCGGGCAGCAAGATCGGAATCCCAATCGATATGATTTGCGATCGGAGGGATGTTCCGGATTGAATTTTTTTCTTCATTGCCAATGACAGCGCGCGCGGCGAAGATTTCAACACCGATTTCATATCGGCGCAGCACACCTTTAAGAGATATGCTTCATATAACAGCTTGGATAGACGAGGCGGTCCGAGCACTTCAAACGCCACGCTATCGACCTTATACTTCTGTTCAAGCTCTATGATTTTATTTCGGGCGCTGTTGAAGAGGAATCCTGCGCGGTATGTTGGAGAAAGAGATGCGTTATCGAGAGCATTGATAATATCATGCCCCGTGTTCCCGCCCTTGATCTCATAGATAACCGTTTCCGCAATTTCCTCCGGAGTGACGAATTCCATTTGTCCGGGCGCCGCAATCGCTTCAAACTCGCCGCGGGAGAATATTCCATTTTCGCCCGTGTCAATAAATACCGACTTTAATGTTTTATTGAGCGGAGTGCCTGCGTCTTTCATGCGAATCTGGAGGGAGTGTTTCAGCGGGATCCCCCGTTTTGGATTGCAATCGACTAAATCAATGGGACGACCTTTACGTCTTATTTCTCCGTAATCGATTTTTTTCCAGGCAATCGCTGCCGTGGGTTTCACTTCTTTTGTGATCGCGCCATCCGGTGTTCTTCCCATAAGGAAGAGCAGCATTGTATGCGCGCCCGCAACCGCGGATTTCCCGAGGAGAACGCTTGAAGGTCTCTCTTCGCTATGCGTGTAGGGAATATTCAAGCCCATGCCTCCGGTTCCGCTTGTGCCGATTTTCACATAAATCTTCGTTCCCGCAACATGCATCGACCGGTAGAGTAATTGCACGTGACGGATAAGCTGCGGCATATACAGGGTGCAGATCATCCGCTCCATGACTGTAGAAAGTTCCTCGTTGGAATTCGTTGATTTCGCTTTTTTGATAGTGCGGATGACGTCGCGCGCTCCCTGAAATATATCCTGGTACGCGATTGCAGTCGCTGAATTGATGCTGTCGATCAGAATTTCCGGTTTGTATTTATTGAGGAGTTGATAAATGGCGGAGCGTTTAATCAACGTATCGGTTAATTCATCGAGCATATCCTGGATCATCGCCTGGCGCATTGTTTCATCGGATAAGATTTTATCACGGCTGATATCCTTCAGTTCGTGTCTGACAAAAATGTTTCCCCACCAGGGGATGAAATAATTTTTCGGAAGCTTGGGGTATTCTCTGGTAAGAATATCCACAGCTTCCTCGGCTTCGGCTTTGAGGAGAGAAGTTACAATGATCCGTTTCGGCTGTTCTTCCACTATCTTCCGGCAGATCGATGAGCCAACTAATCCCCACCCTCCGAGGACGACTACGGTGCGGTCCTTAATATCCATATAATTTTATTTTCGTTGTTAGGTAATTGATGATTGGTAGAACGTGTAAAGTAAAACATAGAACGGCGCGATGTTCGCGGGATATCCACAACGGATTCATGCCGCCCGCGACAAGGAAATCTCCGGCATCTGATCCATTCCTATCTCCGGGAGTGATGCATCCGGACTAGAGCGCTTTGAACGCCTGGTTTAGTTATTCCGCCTTATCGAGGACGACTGCCGTTCCGTACGCGAGCACTTCGGTAATTCCCGCCGCGACTTCGTTGGCGTCATACCGCATCCCGATAATGGAATTTGCGCCCATCTGAGAAGCGTGAGCCACCATCAGCTCGAATGCTTCTTCGCGGGATTGCTCGCATAGTTCCTGGTAGAGAGTAATCCGTCCGCCGAATATAGTCTGGATGCCGGCGCCAATATTTCCAAAGATCGAACGCGAGCGCACGGTGATTCCCCGCACGATTCCCAGGTTCTTGGTAACTTTGTAACCATCGATAGAAAACGCCGTGGTTACCATAGATCTGTTCATTGAATCTCCTCTTTATTTAAGTTTGATCGAAGTTACAGATTTTTCGAACGTCGTGAAATAAATATCTTTTTGCGGCGCGTACCAATTCATGGTGATGCGAATAACCTTATCATTTTTTACGGTGAAATATGCGCGGCTGTTAATATCTTTCACCAAGGAATAATCAACCCAGAAGGTTTTATTGCCGTCGATGGTAGATTCTCCTGAGCCGCGGGATTTATATTTCCCCTTATTTTGATCCCATACCTTCTCGACGGTGAGTTTTTTTGCGCCGAAAACGTCGATGTGAATACTGCAATCCTGCCGATCCGCGCGCATCTCCATAACCAGATCTTTATCGCCTTTCTTGACAGGGGCGAAATTCATGTTTTCAGGGTATTGCATAGTTAAATAATCCGAGTTATAGGCGCTGATATTCGGGGAGGGCTGCCACACATCCGATTTTCTTGCGACAATAACCGGCAGTTCAAATGAATTTAAGATCGCTGCGAACACCGCCGCGTGCGCTTCAAATTGATCTCCGTATCCCTGGAAATCCAATTTATATAAAGCAGTATCACCGACGAAGTACACCTGGTAACCGATGATGCTGTTTTTTGTTGTCACTTTAATGATATAAGGATATTTCGTCCCCTGCTTGCCGTTAACAGTAATTTGCTCCGCGGCGTCCATTTGTGCAGCTTGTTTTAATTCATCCAAATTTGATTGAATAAGTTCATCTGGTTTTTTTCCCGTCAGATCAAGCGCGACAACGTTTACCATTCCGCCGGGGACGCCGGATTTAAAATCCTGGAAGTGCGTGACTACATCCTGCGATTTTGCAAACACGGCATTTCCCATCTGACCGAGGGATAACCAATCTTTGGGATATTTAATTTTGAATCCGTAGCCGGGATCGCGATACTCTGTCATTTCTCCCACCGGTACCGGATCCGGTTTTTTCGGCTGGCATCCGATAACGAATAAAACGAGTAATGCTGCGAGGAGGATATTCGATTTCATAGTGCTCTTTACCTTGTTAATTTGTGAGAAGTGTATAAAATGATCGAAAAATTATATGCGAGATTGATAGAGAAACAAAAATTCATCGCTGTGATGTTATTCGTCATGAATGTTCACTTTTTTGCGGGACAACCGTGTTATACCAGGGTTTTTTATCCCTGGATCCGACTTCATCGATATGAAGATGTTTTGTTTCCATGTATTCGTGGAGACCTTCGAGTCCGAACTCGCGTCCAACGCCGCTTTGCTTATAACCGCCAAAGGGAGCTTTTTCCGAGATCAGATGCCATTCGTTGATCCATACCGTTCCTGACCGGAGTCGTTTGGCAATCGAGAGAGCTTTCTCAATATCGCGCGACCAAACGCCCGCGCCCAGACCATAGATTGAATTATTAGCGATAGTAATTGCCTCTTCAACTGTTCCATACTTAATCACAGAGAGAACCGGTCCAAAAATTTCCTCCTGGGCGATGGTCATGGAGTTTATTACGCCGGTAAAAATTGTTGGTTCGATAAAGAATCCATTCCTGCATTCAGGTTTGTCCGGAACCTTGCCCCCAATAACAGGCTTTGCGCCCTGATCGATTCCGCTTTTTATATATGCAAGGATCCTTTTTTGCTGGGCCTCGGAAATGACCGGACCAATGTCCGTCGTAATATCTTTGGGGTTGCCGATCTTCATCGTCGCGGTTTTTTGGAGTAACCGTTGCACGAACTCATCATGGATTTTTTCGTCAAGGAGAAGCCGCGTACCCGCTTCACAGCATTGCCCTTGATGATAGAATATTGCATAGAGAGCGCCGTCAACCGCCATATTCATGTCGGCGTCCTCAAGCATGATGTTCGCCGATTTTCCGCCGCATTCCAGCGTGCATTTTTTTAATGTTTCAGATGCTAAACTCATCACTCGTTTTCCTACGGCGGTGGAACCGGTGAAGGTAACTTTATCCACCATAGGATTACGGACGAGTTCTTCACCGACATCCTGACCATAACCGGTTATAATATTGACGACGCCGGGGGGAAATCCCGCTTCCTTGAACATCGATGCAAGTTCCATCGCCGTTGCTGGTGTTAATTCCGATGGCTTTAAGACGATGGTATTTCCTGCTGCGAGGGCAGGTCCAAGTTTCCACACTGCCATCTTTAAGGGGAAATTCCATGGGATGATCGCGGCAACCACGCCGACCGGTTCACGAAGGATCATATTCTTGCTGAATCCCGGCTTCGAAAGGCCTTCGATTTGTTCTGTAGGTTCGATGAGCGCAAGCTTGGAGAAATAATTCATCGCCCGGGCGCTGAGGAAAATATCTTCTTTCGCTTTTCGAATGGTTGAACCGGAATCGTCTACCTCCAGCATCTCAAGATCGGTTTTTCGCTCGTTGATTTTATCGGAGACTGCTTTAATCAATGCGCCGCGTTCCTCGCGGGTCATTTTTGTCCAGGGTCCGTTATCGAAAGCGATTCTTGCGGCAGCAATGGCTTTTTTCGCATCTTCCACGTTTGCCTGTTGGCATCGTGCAACAATCTCCCTGTTGAATGGATTGATGGAATCGAAGGTCGACTTCGTCGAGGATTCTACGAAATCCCCGTTGATGAATAGACGGTATTCGCGCAAAATTAGCTCTGCCCTCCACCGTGCCTGCCATATACTGCGAGAGCAAGGATAATAATGAAGAGGAGATCGATCACGATATGAAACATGGTAACTTGCTTATTATAATTTTTGAGCTGAAGTTCTGCATTCGGAGGCGCCTCGTTTTTGAGCATTTTTCCTACGAGGGTTCCTCGTTTACGCGCTACCACCGAGAACATGATGCCGTTTGTCGCGGCTATCGCGAAAAAGATTATCTTTGCCGTTAACCATCCAAATGTGAAAATTCCAATGGCTAATGAGTGCATGTTTCCGATACCCGTAACTAATAAGAGAAGTATAGCCAACGGACTCAACAAACCTATTTGTTTCATAACACTGAGAAGTAGTCCTTTTTCCTGCAAGGTCGGAAGGCTTCTATATTTCCTTTCGAGCAGAAAACCAGCCACAATCATCGTCACTAACAGCCCCATCCCTATGAAGTGGAAGAAAACCGTTATTTCATGTTCATATTCCATCGCTCAACCTTTAAAATTTTCCATGATATTTCGCATAACCGGGTGAATTTAAATAGAAGGAACAAGCCATAAGATACAAAAAGTTTCTGAGAGTCTCAAGATTAATATTTAAGATTTTACGCTAAATTCGATGAAAAATAATGAAATTATCATGTGTCCATTCAGAACCCAATATTGTTGTGCGAGGCGGAAACCATAGTTGAATTTGCTCATTTATTCCAATCCGCCGAAAACGTCTGGATGAAAATTCATTCTCAAACTGTTGTAACATGTATGTCGGAAAAAATTGTCGAATGGTATTGTTTTTTTCCAAAATCCTTGATTTTTCGCTCGTTCTTTGGTACGTTATAATAGTTAAAATTTATTCAGGAATTACAAGAGAATAATGAAAAAAACTGCTATCTGTTTATTGCTAATCCTCTGCCTCTACGGTTTCGCTCAGCCCCAGGCAAAATTTGGAAAATTATTAGAACGAAGTTATCCCCTGATGAACGCCATCGACAAACAAGTCGTCATCCTCTATTTCACGGATAAGAGCGCGTTTAACAAATCGAATCCCCGCGAAATTCTCTCCGACAGGTCGATTAAGCGCCGTACGAAAATACGACACAATACGAGTGTTATTGACGACGAAGATTTACCATTGAATCAATCGTATGTCCAGCGCGTAACCGGCCTCGTCTCCGGCGTGAGGCACCAGTTGAAATGGTTCAATGCCGTGAGCGCATTTGCCACGAAATCCCAGATTGATGAGTTACGGAATCTTCCTTTCGTAAAAGAAATCGATCTTGTGGGGCGATGGAAAGTTGACCGCCCGAAGGAGGATATCAAGGTTGAGAAAAAAGGAGATTTTCCACCTCAGCCGGCGGGGGTTGCATCTCTCAATTATGGAACATCGTATGCCCAGTTGCAGCAGATTAACGTGCCGGCGGTTCATGATCTTGGATATTACGGTCAGGGAATTATCATCGGTGTTTTCGATAATGGGGTGCGGCTGCCATCGCACCAGGCGTTCGATTCGATGACGATCATTGCAACACACGATTTTGTCGACCATAAAACGAGCGTTGTACCATTAGATACGAATTACGGATTCGGAAGCCATGGCGTAAACACTCTTTCCCTGATTGGCGCGAATGATCCCGGCAACATGATCGGTCCGGCGTTTAAATCGCATTATATTCTTGCCCGCACGGAAAACGATTCGAGCGAGACTCCCATCGAGGAAGATAACTGGGCGAAAGCCGCCGAATGGGCGGATAGTATTGGCGTGGATGTCACCAGCACCTCGCTAGGTTATCTCACGTTCGATCCGCCTTATCCAAGTTTGACGTGGCAGGATATGGACGGCGTAACGGCGCTCATCACCCGCGCCGGCGACCGCGCCGATTCGCTCGGGATCGTAGTGCTTAATGCCGCGGGGAATAGCGGCCACAATGCTTTACATAACACGCTCATAGCGCCGGCAGATGGCATCAATATTATTACGGTGGGGGCAGTGGATATATCCGGCAACGGCGCATCGTTCAGTTCCAATGGTCCTACGGTAGACGGCAGGATTAAACCGGATATTTGCGCCCTTGGTGTTTCGGATAAAGTGGCAGATGGCGTCTATCCAAATCAATATGACCACGGAAGCGGAACGTCATACGCGACGCCGCTCTCGGCGGGAGTTGCGGCGCTTGTTCTTTGCGCCAATCCCGGATTAACTCCTGCGCAGGTGCGCGATGCGATGAGGAATACCGCATCCATGCATACATCGCCCGACAATTACCGCGGCTGGGGAATAATCAATGCTCTGGCGGCGCTTCATTATTTTGATACGACGCTTGCAGGCAGGGTGTTCAACGACGTCAACGGCAACGGCGCGATGGATGTCGGGGAAGCATTCATCAGCGGGATCAAAGTGCGTTTAACTGGCGCAAAAATCGATTCCATGACAACAGACGCGAACGGCAGATTCTGGTTCGACAGCTTAACATTCGGGACATATACCGTTTCCATCGATTCACCCGGAGCTATCTCCACCACGCCCATCGGCGGCACGTTTACGTCGGTGATCGATTCCATGCATCGCAGAATCGATACGCTGACGTTTGGAGAATTTGTGACCGGAACAATAAAAGGGCAGGTCTTTAACGATATAAACTGGGACGGTCAGTTTGATTCAGGAGATTCCGTGCTGGCGAATTGGCCTGTTAAGATTTCCGGTCCGCTTACCTTGACAACCTACACGGATACTTCCGGAAATTATTCGTTCACAGGGCTCGGCCCCGGCGCCTACACCGTCCACGATAGTTTACCGGCGGGATGGATAAGCACGGCTCCTCCAACCGGGATAACATATTCGGTCACCATGCGCAGTAATCTCGATACAACCGGACCGGCTTTTGGGAACCTGCGCTCGCAAACGAATGAGTACGATATGAAAAAGGGATGGAATTTAATTTCGTTATCTCAAGCAGTTTCCGACCGGAGCAAAAATGCAATCTATTCAAACACGATTTCCCGCGCTTTTATTTATCAGGCGGGTTATCAGCAGGTCGATACGGTAACGTATGGCGCGGGATTTTGGCTGAAATTTGATTCAACTATAATCCAACACATCGATGGCGGCGTACTGTCATTTGATACTGTTATAGTCAATAAAGGATGGAATATGATCGGGTGTATTTCATCGCCCGTTCCGATTTCGAGCATCATCCAGCAACCGGACAGCATTGTTATATCGCAATATTATGGCTATGACGGAACCTATCAATCTGACAGCACGCTTGCTCCGGGCGCCGGCTACTGGGTAAAAACAAAGAGCGCAGGAGTGTTGATTCTCCGCACTACCGGAATGAAGCGATAGCACAAATATTTGTTGTTGTACCCGCAACTCGGGGTAATCAAGACAACCTATAAACCGGAGTTCTGATAAACGGCATCTTCTTTAAGTGGGTGCCGTTTTTTATTTTCGTCTCTGCGCTTCTCTACGAACTTTGCGCCTTTGCGATTAACGATTCAACCCAGAGGCGCAAAGGAACGCAAAGAGAAAGCTCTGTGTGGTTTCGCTCCACAAATATTGTTTTTTATCTCCCATTTCTCTATCTTTAACATCACAACAAACGATTCTTACCATCGACAAGAAATAGTTCCTAATACTATAGAATTTAATGGATTTGCGGCAGATCATATCGTCCGTCATTTCGGATACTCCGGCTCATGATTGCGTGAACGAATTCATATTCCGCTGCCAGAAGATCGCGCTCGTTTCCCTCCGCAAGAGGGCTAACTCCGGACGCCTGAATAAGGATTTCTTCGCCCTTTCGCTTGACGATCTCGCCTATGATTGCATTGCCGATTTGTTTACGCGCAATGACGCAGGGCGGATGCTTCAGATCAATGCCTATTTTGAAAGCATACCGGTTGAACAATCCTCGGAAGAGGAATTGCTTTCTCACTTCCGGCAGCTTGTTTTTTCAAGAGTGAACCAGGGCTTGTTCCGGTTCTATAACGAGGTCGACCCTGCTTTGGGAAAGATTCTTCGCAACATCAAACTTGCTGTTCAGACGGTGCAGAATTTCCAGTTGACCGACCGCTTCGGAGAAACATGCCTCGTCCCGGTATTATGCGACGATCTCCGTCATTTGCCGCGGATGGAACGTGGGGAACTTGAGCGCGAATTTCGCGCTGTTGCTTCGGGTATGGAGAACATCCCCTCGCTCCTCGCAAAACTCTCCCGCTCCCTGCGCGAGCAAACTGATTACAGCCGTATCATTCCGCTTATCACAATAGCGTTTATATTTCGAGCGTTGTACTGTGAACATATTGGCGGCGATATCGTTTATCCGGATATTGACGGGCAGTTGATGTTGAACGACGCGATAGGGATAATGAAAACGGTGTGTGAAACATTGAAAAAGGAAAATGAGCCCCAATACGTCGGAAAGAAAAAAGTTAATCCGGAAGATTTTGAGATATATTTTGAGATCATCGGTCAGCACCTTGAATGCAAGCTTGCGACCAACGATGGGGAAGACGTCTCGTTGTTCGACCGCATGAAAATGGTCTATCCTGGATTGACGAAGGAAGAATATTACAAACGCCATAGAGCGAAGGTGGAATATTTATATTCGCTCACGCAGAAAAGGGTGATGAAAGAGTTGAGAAAGAATTATTGATGAAAAGGGTTAAAAACTTTAATCGCAAAGACGCAAAGTACGCAAAGGAACGCAAAGTCACACTCTGCGAACCCCTGTGCACGCTGCGCCTCTGCGTTGAAAACTATAATTGTAAAGACGTGCAATTTGGAGAATACAACGGATGATAGAAAATGAAATATCTCATAAGATAATCGGCTGCGCGATTGAAGTCCATCGCGCTTTAGGACCCGGATTGCTGGAAAGCGCGTATGAAGAATGTTTTGCCGCTGAAATGAATGAACAGGGGTTGAAATTTGAAAGGCAGAAACCAATTCCTCTCGTATACCGCGACGTTAAACTCGATTGCGGGTACCGGCTTGATTTTCTTGTGGAAGAAAAAGTCGTGCTTGAACTAAAGGCGATCGATCTTGTGCCGCCGGTTGTTTATGCGCAGGCATTAACATATTTGCGTTTGTTGGATAAAAGACTCGGTCTTGTGATTAATTTTCACGTTGAACAACTGAAAGAAGGAATCCGCCGAATAGCAAACAATATATGATACTCTGGGTTTCTCTGCGCTCCTCTGCGTACTTTGCGTCTTTGCGATTAAAGTTTTTAACGCAGAGGCGCAGAGACCGCAAAGAAACGCAGAGAAAGAGCCTCAATTCGGCATTAGACATTAATTGCTATGATACAATAATAGAATGAACCATATAGACGAACATACATTAGAGCTTTTTATCCTCCGCGCCGAAGCTGTGGAAGGGCAGCGGGCGGAGATTGAAGCGCACCTTGCCGCGTGCCGGGGCTGCAAAGACCTTGCCGATGAGATCGCCGCGTTCCATACGGAATTGAAGGACGAACTAACAAAACCGCGCATTCCCGTTACCCGCGCGGAAAGAGCCATCGCCAGAAGAAACGAGAACCTCGCGCCATTCCACGATCTTTACGGCGTGCCTATGCCGTACCTGCCCCAAACACGCGTGCAAAAATTCACCCGGTTTGTTTTCCGGCATCCCATCACGAGCGGAGCGGGCGTGCTGGGTTTGGCGGCGGGATTGGCGTTGTTGATCAATGTGGCGACGAAGCTGGATCGAAACCCGGCGTATGTTTTTATGAACCCCGCAAACGGCATGTTTGAGGTGATGAACCATGAAAACGGACCCCTTTGGCAAAGACCGCTCCCTCAATTTGCCGATGACAAACGACTCGAAGATGTTATGGGAAATAGGTGTTATGCAGTAACTGACAGGGAGGGAAATGGCGTCAACGAAATACTCACGACGTTGATGCTGGGCGGAGAACCGCCAGTTCCCCAAAAGGGCGTTAACATATTTGATGGAGCCGGTAATCTCATTAAAAATATCCCATTTCAGGAATATCCTTCATTTCGGGGAACCCGATACAATATTCCAAATGAAATCACTGGACAAGCATTGATTGTCGATACCGTGCAAAACAACAAATTAAATGAAATTTACATTAGTGTTTCTAGTGGTCGCTCTCCAAATGTTTTATTGCGTATGGATAAAAACGGAAACGTTCTTGGGGAGTATTGGCATTTTGGAAATTTTCAGGCAATGTATAGCTGTGATATTAACAATGATGGGAATAATGAAATTATTTTGTGCGGTTTGAATGATGTGGACGATGAAAAAAAACCTTCGATGCCGGTGATTGCAGTAGTTAACCCGAAAAAATTAGTGGGTGAGCAGGAATCATCATGTTCGAGAGGTTTTGGTGACTCTGCATCAACGGCTGAGATAATGTATATCCGCCTTCCGCAATCCGAATTGACGCCAATTTTTAAACAAAACACAGTAGTGCAATATATGCGGCAATCGGATAGCATCATTCAGTTTACATGCGGGGTGGAAAATGACAATGTTCATTATGATTTTGAATATACATTCACTCCCGATCTTAGACCGCTAAAGGTAAAATCCACATCATGGACCACCACCATGTACAACAAGCTTTTCAAGGAAGGCAAAATACCCCATCTGATCGACCAGGCATATCTGGACAACCTCAAAAACAGCATCCGGTACTGGGATGGAAAAAACTGGAGAAAAGAGCGGACGGAGATACAGCATCAAGTGTCCACTCGCCTACCGTAAAAATCTTTTCTCTGTGTAACTTTGCGGCCTCTGCGTCTCTGCGTTGAATGATTTAATCGCAAAGGCGCTAAGTTCGCAGAGGAATGCAGAGACTGCACTGAATCGACCAAACATACTAAGAAAGTCTTTTACTAACATCCTGTATTGGGATGGAGGAAAGAGGTAATCTGATTATAACATCGAGATTAAGTATTTTCTGGTACTACAAGCCAATTTGTAAGTTTTTTCCCTACCAATTTTATTTACCGAGCATTTAAATAATTTTCAGCAGTGAGATTCGACTGTGAGGAATACTTGATATATCACGGAATCAAATATAATCCCAAATAATCTTGAAAGGCAATCGAAATGAATAGATATCTAATGTTTGTTTTTGTTTTATTTTTTTGTCCACTTTTCATACTGGGACAGCAGAGAATTAGCACTATCACTAGCTCAAATTGGGAGGGGGCTTGGTGGAAGGGAAATGTGAATCAGGGTTCTTGGTTTCCCTCGTCCGATACATTAGCTGTTTTCAGCATCGACGATTACTCATGGGGAGAAGTTAGGACCCTTGATACAGCATCACTTGGGGATTCAATTCGGATTAGTGCCCAAATACTTGTTAACTCAGGCGGAGTAAATGGCGATGCTGCATATTTCTGTATCGGCAATCAATGGATATTTTATGGCGGGGGTAACGACTATGGGATAACATTTTATAATGGAAAAGTCCTCTTCACAGAAAAAGGGGTTTTTAAAGATAGTATTGGTACTTATATAGTTGGTGAATTAATTAATTTCACATTGATACTAAACCAGGATGGCTCGCTCCGTGTCAGAGGTGCTAAATTCTCCGGCTTGTATACACCCATAAACCCTGTCCAAGGGCTCAAATGGATGTTTGCTTCAGAAAATAGTACATCACACCAAGGATTTCTTCTCAAGTCTGTCACACCTTCTTTATCCAATTTGCACTGGGAAGGAGCTTGGTGGAAGGGAAATGTAAATCAGGGTTCTTGGTTTCCCTTGTTTGATACACTTGCTGTCTTCAGTATCGACAATTACTCATGGGGGGAAGTTAGGACCCTTGATACAGCATCACTTGGGGATTCAATTCAGATTAGTGCCCAAATACTCGTTAACTCAGGCGGAGTAAACGGCGATGCTGCATATTTCTGTGTCGGCAATCAATGGATATTTTATGGCGGGGGTAACGACTATGGGATAGCATTTTATAATGGAAAAGTCCTCTTCACGGAAAAGGGAATTTTTAAAGATAGTATTGGTATTTATAAAGTTGGTGAATTAATTAATTTCACATTGATACTAAACCATGATGGAACACTACGTGCCAGAGGTGCTAAATTTTCTGGTTTATACACACCATCTAACCCAGTACAAAACTGCAAATGGATGTTTGCTTCCGAAAATAGTAAGTCACATCAAGGATTCTTTCTAAAGTCTATTTTTCCCTTTCCTCCTGGACCGCTTTCAGTAACAGATGCTGGTGTTTCCGTACCGAATCGATCTTCTTTATCTCAAAACTACCCCAATCCCTTCAACCCCACAACTACCATCAGCTATGCGCTGCCGCAAAGCGCGCATGTTACGTTGGAAGTGTATAACACTCTTGGCGAACGGGTGGCGTTGTTAATGGATGAACAGGAGCAAGCGGGATACCATAATGTCGAGTTTCACACTACCGGGTTGGCGAGTGGGGTGTATTTTTATCGTATCTCCGCCGGAAGTTTTATGGATATAAAAAAGCTCATACTCTTAAAATAAAATGAGGAACATGTTATGAATAAATCCTTTTACATTTTTTGGTGTTTAGTTGCCGTACTCAGTTTTTTCCCCCAGCATACAATTGCCCAATGGATTCAAACCAATGGCACCAATGGCGGCAATTTTTCTTCTTTTGGCGTAAATGGAGTAAATATTTTTGCCGGAACGTTTGGCACTGGTATGTTTCGTTCCGTCAACAACGGCGCTAACTGGTCTGCGATCGATAGCGGTTTGACGCATCCTTATGTAAGTGCTCTCGCTATAAGGGGAGGGAATCTCTTTGCTGGGACGCTTGGCGCTGGAGTGTTTCTTTCCACCAACAATGGTGGAAAATGGTCGGCAATGAGTAGCGGACTGCCTATTAATACTGCTGTTAATGCTTTAGTCGTCTCATCCACCCGAAATATTTTTGCGGGAATTCTTGGGGCGTATGAAGGTGTATTTATTGGCTATAATAACGGCGAAAATTGGTTCGCTGCTGGGTTGTCGAATACTTCTGTCTACGCTCTCGCCGTCATCGATACGAATCTCTTTGCCGGGACTTTTTATGGGGTGTTTCATTCAACCGACAACGGTGTAAACTGGTCCAATGTGAACCACAATATTCGTGTCAACGTTTTCGTCGTCAGCGGAAATAATCTCTTTGCCGGTGCCGATGGGGTGTTTTTTTCTACTGACAATGGTGCAAACTGGAATGATGCTGGGCTGCCGATTACTCATATCAATGCTCTAGCAGTCAGCGGAAAGAATCTTTTTGCCGGGAGTAAATATGGTGGCATCTTTCTTTCCACGGACAACGGCGTAAACTGGTCTGCAGTCGATAGCGGCTTGACGAACGATTCTGTGAACGTCCTCGCCGTCATCGGCACAAATCTTTTTGCGGGGATTGTCAACAACGGTGTGTGGCGTAGACCACTATCTGATATGGTTACCACGGTGAGCGATCTTTATGGCGAAGATAATCCTCATATATTTTCTCTCTCTCAAAACTACCCCAACCCCTTCAACCCAACAACCACCATCAGCTACGCGCTGCCGCAAAGCGCGCATGTTACGTTGGAGGTGTATAACACTCTTGGCGAAAGGGTGGCGTTGTTAGTGGATGAACAGGAGCATGCGGGATACCATAATGTGGAGTTTCGTACTACCGGGCTGGCGAGCGGGGTGTATTATTATCGTATCTCGGCGGGAAGTTTTATGGATGTAAAGAAGTTAGTGTTAATGAAATAAGATGATTTATATGTCAAATGTAGGGGCGTTCAATTGAACGCCCCTACGGCGAGATCGATATAAAATTTAATTGTGGATTAGAGGGAAGTAGGAGCGGCATCCTCGTTTAGGGGGGATGCCGTTTTTTTCGTCTCTGCGCTTCTCTGCGAACTCTGCGTCTTTGCGATGAACGATTCAAAGCAGAGAACGCAAAGTCGTGCAAAGAGAAAGAGATATAGTATTGGGAGGGACGCCGTTTTTTATTGAATATTGGCGCCGATCGGTGATCGGCTACTACAATAAAAAAATCCCCTCTCTAAATGAGAAAGGGGATTTGGATTTTTACGATCCTATTATTTTGTTTTACGCTTTCATCTCCTTCAACGATTGCCGCAGGATATTTATTCCCATGTCGAGGTCTTCACGCGTGATGGTGAGAGGCGGTCGGAACCGGATCGAGTGATCCCCGCTGCCTAAAATCATCAAGCCGTTGGCGAACGCTTTCTTCCGGAGGGTGTTCCGCTCATCTCCGCTCCGTAAATCGAACGCGCAGAATAATCCTCTGCCCCTAACGTTGCTGAGCATTTTGGGGAATTCCGCCTGAAGCTCCTGAAGTTTCGGCATGAGATACTCGCCCATGATCCGGGCATTCTCTACAAGGTTATCTTCATGGATAATCTCAAGATACCGTTGCGCCCGCACCATATCGGTGAGGTTTCCGCCCCATGTCGAGTTAAGTCTGCCGGCGATTTTGAAGACATTATCCGTCACTTCTTCGATGCGTTTGCTGCATAAGAATCCGCAAACCTGCGTTTTCTTGCCGAACGATACCATGTCCGGCTGGACGAAGTACTGGTGTGCCCACATTTTGCCGGTCAATCCGATGCCGGTTTGCACCTCGTCGAAGATCAGCATGATGTCATTTTCATCGGCGATTGTGCGGAGCGCGGAGAAGAATTCCTTCCGGAAGTGATTGTCGCCGCCTTCGCCCTGAATCGGTTCGATGATAATCGCGGCAATATCGTCTTTATTATTCTTGATAGCGTCCTTGATCTGGTTTATTGCCGTCTGTTCCACCGCAACGACAGCTTTTAGGTTTTCGTCGTTTAACGGAAACCTAATCGCCGGGTTAACGATGCGGGGCCATTTGAATTTCGGGAAGTGGGATATTTTCACCGGATCGGTGTTTGTGAGCGATAGTGTATAGCCCGTTCGCCCGTGAAACGCCTGGCGGAAATGAATGACTTGCGTTCCGCGTTCCTCGTTGTATCCCTTGGCGAAATTTTTCTTGATTTTCCAGTCGAATGCGGCTTTCAGGGCGTTTTCCACGCCAAGTGCTCCGCCTTCAACGAAGAAGACGTGGGGGAGATAATCCGGCATCGCGATGCGCGCGAAGGTATCGACAAATTCAGCCATCTCGACGGTATACACGTCGGAGTTGGTGACTTTATTCATAGCAACGTACGCTAACCGGTCCTTGAATTCCTTCGTCATCATTTTTGGATGGTTCATGCCGAGAGGCATGGATGCAAAGAAGGAGAAGAGATCAAGATACGTTTTTCCCGATTTTGAATCATATATCTGCAAGCCGCTGCTTCGCTTCAAATCGACGATCATGTCGAATGCATCAAGAAGCATGTTGCGTCCGATAACCTCAAAGGCGTTTTGAGGGTTAACTGGCGTCGCGGTCTTTGCTGATGTCTCTGTCGTAAATCTTTCGAGAGTCATAAGTAGTTCCTTTCATAATAAATTGTTGTTCGAAAATTGCGGAGCAAATTCCAACATCGCTCCGATAAGCGCGAGTGCTTCTCGCGTTACATGAGATCGAACGAACACTTAAAAGAACTCTTGATGCTCGTAATATGAAACAACATAAGTTTTTAATCGCGCCATAGTTATCATTCGTTATCTATTTGAGCGCGCTGGAGTTTACCGCTATAATCGACATAGACGGTTTTCCATTCGGTGAAAATTTCAAATGCAGTCCAGCCGCCTTCGCGGTGCCCGTTGCCGGTTCCTTTGACGCCGCCGAATGGCATGTGTGCTTCCGCCCCGATGGTGGGGGCGTTAATATAGGTGATTCCTGCGCGGATGTCCCTGATTGCTACATACGCGGCATTGATATCCTGCGTATAAATAGAGGATGACAAACCGTACGCGGTATTATTGGAAACCTGAATCGCTTCATTCAGCGATTTTACTTTTATGACGGAGAGAACCGGACCAAAAATTTCTTCTTTAGCGATCCGCATCTCAGGGGTAACGCCGGTGAAAATGGTGGGTTTATAGAACCATCCTTTTGCAAGATTGCCGCTCGATTCCCGTTCACCGCCGATGGCAACTTTTGCGCCGTCTTTTTTCCCGATGCCGACATATTCATCGACCGTTTTTAATTGGGATTCATTCACTACCGGACCGACGTTTGTTCCCGCTGTTAACCCATCGCCTAATTTCAAGGTTTTCACTTTTGCGATGAGCATGTCGATGAATTTGTCATGGATTTTTTCATGGAGAATCAAGCGTGAAGTTGCCGTGCACCGCTGGCCTGTTGTGCCGAATGCGCCCCAGAGCACACCCTCGAGCGCAAGGTCTAACTTAGCGTCATCCATAACGATCTGGGCATTCTTTCCGCCCATTTCCAACGATAAACGTTTGTTGGTTCGCCCGCAAACTTCGGCAAGTTTTGTGCCGACTTCCGTTGAACCGGTAAAGCTTACGAGATTAATATCGGGGTGTTCAACGATAGCATTGCCGACTATCGATCCCTGTCCATGAACAAGGTTCACAACTCCGGCAGGCACTCCCGCTTCAGCGAGAATGCGGACGAGCGTGTTTGCGGTCTTGGGCGTATCTTCTGCAGGCTTGAACACAACCGTGTTGCCCGCAACAAGGGCGGGAAATATTTTCCAGGTCGGAATTGCCATGGGGAAATTCCAGGGGGTGATAATGCCGCACACACCGACAGGAACTTTCATCGCCATGTTGAATTTATTGGAGAGTTCCGATGGGGCCGTAACGCCGAACATCCTTCTTCCCTCGCTCGCTGTGTAGTATGCGGTATCGATGCCTTCCTGCACGTCGCCGCGGGTTTCTTCAAGAACTTTTCCCATCTCGCGGGTCATCTCGCGCGCCAATTCTTCTTTGCGGGTAGTCATAATATCGCCCACTTTCTTCATGATATCGCCGCGCTTTGGGGCCGGTATCAGACGCCATGTTTCGAATGCATCTTTTGCGGCTTTCACCGCTTTATTCACGTCTTCTTTGGATGATCGCGGAAATATCCCTATACATTCATCCCAGTTTGCCGGGTTGCGGTTTTCTTTTGTATGGGGTGTGCTGGAATCTACCCACTGACCGTTAATATAATTTTGAAATTTTTGCATTGTTCGTTTTCCTTGTTAGTTTTATACCCCTTGATTACGACTCCGTCACAAGTTGTGGGGAGAGTTTAGAGGTGTTTTATTGTATTCCCACCTGGTTAAAAATATAATCGACATGCCGCATGCTTTTTTTTGGATCGAACAACTCGTCCAATTCGGCGGCAGTGATGTGCTTTGAAATCATCGGATCTGATTTTAATACATCTTTAAATTCTTTTTTTGAATTCCAGACGTCCATGGCGTATTTTTGAACTGCGGCATAGGCGTCTTCCCGCTTCATTCCCTTTTTCGTCAGAGCCAGCAGCACCGACTGTGAAAAGATCAATCCATGGGTAATGTTTAAATTCTTCTGCATGTTTTCAGGATAAACGAGCAGCTTATCTATAATTTTTGTGAACGTCGTGATCATATAGTCGAGTAAGATGCAGCTATCCGGTAATATGATACGTTCGACCGATGAATGGGTAATGTCCCGTTCATGCCAGAGTGTGATATTCTCCATGCCTGCAAGAGCGTTTCCCCGCAGAACCCTTGCCATGCCTGCCACGCGTTCGCACATAATCGGATTGCGTTTATGGGGCATCGCTGATGATCCTTTTTGTCCCTTGGAAAAATATTCTTCCGCCTCAAGCACTTCCGTTTTCTGAAGGTGGCGTATCTCGGTGGCAAATTTTTCAAACGAGGCGCCGATTAAAGCAATGGTGGTAACCAACTCAGCGTGCAAATCACGCTGCAATATTTGCGTGGAAACAGGAGCCGGTTTCAGTCCGAGTTTTTCACAGACATATTTTTCCACGAACGGATCGAGGTGTTCATATGTGCCGACGGCGCCGGATATTTGTCCCACCGATATTGTTTTCAACGCATGTTGAAGCCGATCGATGTTCCTCTTGTTCTCGTCGTACCACAGAGCCAGTTTTAACCCGAATGTAATCGGCTCAGCGTGGATGCCATGCGTGCGCCCAACCATCGGTGTAAACTTGAATTCTTTGGCTCTCCGGCAGAGGATATCGCCGAATTCTTTCAAGTCATTCAACAAAAGTTCAGCGGATTGCTTCATCTGCACGGCTATGCTCGTATCGAGAATATCGGAGGAGGTCATGCCAAGATGAATAAAGCGCGAATCGGGACCAACATATTCACCTACGTTCGTCAGGAAGGCAATGACGTCGTGATTCGTTTCACGCTCTATCTCGTTGATCCGGTTCACATCAAAAGTGGCTTTCTGACGGATTGTTTTCATGGATTCTTCCGGAACAACGCCTAATTTAGCTTGCGCTTCGCAGGCGAGGATTTCGATTTCGAGCCAAATGCGGAATTTATTTTCTTCCGTCCAGATCGTGCCCATTTCAGGACGCGTATATCTTGCGATCATAGTAGTATAATAATTTAAGATTCCCTGCGTTCAAGTTTCAGAGAGAATGTCATCGGTTTTTTATCGCGGAGAATTTTCAACTGAAACACATCGCCAACCTGACCCTGACTGAACACGGCAGAAATATCTTCCTGCGTAGCAATTTTCTCTCCATTTACTTCGACAATAATATCTCCAACTTTTAACCCGGCGCGCTCACCGGGGCTGTTGCGTGCGATGTTGCTGATGATAACTCCTTCAGCTTTATCTAAGCCGAAGTATCGCGCAATGCGGTCATCAACCGGATTGACGTCGATGCCGGTGAAATAATCACGGTCGATTTTTCCCGATTTTTTCAATTGCTCAATAACTGTTTTCACTCTGTTTACCGGAATAGCGAAACCGACGCCGACACTCCCCTGGTTTGGCGTATAGATCACAGCATTGACGCCAATAACCTCTCCAAGAGCGTTGAGCAGCGGCCCGCCGCTATTGCCGGAGTTGATCGATGCGTCGGTCTGGATCATACCTCTGTAGAATCGGTCTCCTTCAGCCCGTATATTCATCCCTGTCGCGCTTATAACTCCAACTGTTACAGTCGGTTTGTCGCTGATTTCAAACAAACCAAATGGATTACCCAACGCGATTGCCCACTCGCCTATAATGACGTCGTCTGAATTGCCAAAATGCAGATAGGGGAAATTGCTTCCCTTAATCTTTAACAGGGCAATATCCATCGCGTGATCGGTTCCGACAAGCTCGGCGTCATATTGTTCTTTATTCGTCAGTGTGATTTTAATTGTTTTCGCGTTGCCGGCAACATGGTCGTTCGTGATGATATATCCATCGGGAGAAATGATGAATCCCGAACCGAGTTCTTTCACTTCTTGCCGTATGGTTTGGTTGCCGAAATATTGCCGGAAGAAAGGATCGTTCCCAAAAAATTGCGACCAGGGATTTTGATATTGATATTCCTGAATGGCAATGACGTTGATACCGACTACCGCAGGACTCGCTATACCCACCGCGCGTGTGATAGCGTTATGACGCTGGGTGATTACCTGACCGCCGGCGCTATCCAGATTGGTACTTTGAAACGACGCAAGCTCGCCATTCGCTTCGGGAAATCCCGAATTTACAAATGACGTTTGAGATTTTCCGTGTCCTACCCGATATCCGATGAAAAATCCGAGCAACAGCGGAGTGACTATGAGTATAGCCAGGATTATAAAAGTATGTTTTCTCATAAATCCCTTTTCACATGAAAGATTTAAGGATTCTCTTTTCGTTTAAGAACACGATTTACTGATTCAACAATATCGTGTTTTGAGATTTTATATTTTTTCATCAACTCATCGCCGTTGCCGGATTCACCGAATGTATCGTGGACGGCAACAAACTCCTGCGGAGTCGGAAGCGCCTGCGCTAGGTATTCTGCAACTGCGCCGCCCAGGCCGCCATGAATCTGGTGATCTTCTGCGGTGACAATCGCGCCGGTTTCTTTTGCCGCTTTCAAAATGATATCTTTGTCGAGCGGTTTAATCGTATGCATATTAATGATGCGGACGTTTACGCCTTTTTCTTTCAACTCCTGTGCTGCCAGAATAGCTTCCCAAACCTGCAAGCCGCATGCTATAACTGTGGCATCTTTCCCATCGATGAGCGTATCGCCCTTGCCTACTTCAAATGGCGCTTTGGGATCGGTGAACACCGGCGTATTATCGCGGAAGAACCGGATATAGATTGGGTGTTTCCATTGTACCGATGCTTTCACCATTCGTTTTGCCTGGTGATAATCGCAGGGCGTGGCAACGGTCATATTCGGAAGAACACTCATGAGCGCGATATCTTCCAGCGATTGATGCGTGGCGCCATCGGGACCAACGGTAATGCCGCAATGTGATGCGCATATCTTCACCGGCATCCGGCTGTACGCAATTGATTGCCGGATTTGATCGAAAGGTCTGCCGGCAGCGAATTCACCATAAGCCGAGGCGAAGGGTATCTTCCCCGCGAGCGCCAAACCGGCGGCTACACCCATCATATCCTGTTCTGCTACGCCGACGCTGATGAAGCGATCGGGAAATTCTTTCGCGAAGAGGTCGACCTTTACTGATCCGCTCACATCTCCGCCCAGCACAACGACGTTGGGATTTTCATGACCTAGTTCGACAATTGCTTCGCCAAATCCCTGCCGGGTAGCTTTTAATTCTTTTCCATTAAAATTTGTCATCGTTTATCGTGTGTAATTTATTGTAATCAAACAGCAACGGTTTATTTTTCCCAATCGAACTCGCAAAAATCTCCGTACTTTGTAGGCGCAAGTTCAGAGAGCGCTTTTTTCCCCTGCTCTTCATTTGGCGGAATGCCATGCCAGCGATAATCATCTTCCATGAATGAAACCCCTTTTCCCATGAAAGTTTTTGCGAGGATGATAGATGGTTTTCCTTTCAGCGTTTTTGCCTGTTCGACGGTTTTTAAAAATTGCTCAATGTTGTTGCCATCGCATTCGAGTACGTTCCAGTTAAATGCTTTCCATTTATCGGCGAGCGGTTCAATCTCCATCACCTTATCTGTTCTGTTGTCGATCTGGCAATGATTGCGGTCAACAATTCCGATCAGATTATCGACCTTGTGATGACCTGCGGTCATCATCGCTTCCCATATTTGTCCTTCATCCAGCTCGCCGTCGCCCATCAAGCAAAACACCCTGTTTGGTTTCTTATCGAGGCGCAAACCGATAGCACAACCCACCGCAATTGAGAGTCCCTGACCGAGCGCTCCTGAAGCAATCTCGACTCCCGGTGCGCCGTGTGTAAAAGCCGGAGCAGGATGTCCTTGGAGCCGACCGTTGATTTTTCGCAATGTCTTTAATTCATCGAGTGGCATGTATCCCCTACGCGCGAGCGTGGCATACCATACAGGAGCCAGATGGCCTGCAGAGAGAAAGAAATAATCTCTATCCTGTTTTGTATAGGGATTTTTCGGATCGATGTTTAAGATATTGAAATACAAGGATGCAAAGATATCCGCCAAGCCAAGCGGTCCGCCGGAATGTCCAGACTTGGAGATCATCAGCATCTTAATGATGTCGCGTCGGATTTGACGGGAGATTTCTTTTAATTCAGATGGCGTTAGTTTTTCCATTCGTACCTGATAATGCAATAATTATATATGGATTGATTTCCAAGCGTTATGAAATTGATCGCTGTGGCGAACGAGTATTAAACCCATTAACAATGATACAACGATCATAAAATGATTTATCTCCGTATAGCCGGGTATTACTGACTGAAAGTATGCTGATGGCACGAATGCCATGACAACAGGGGAGAGGATTGTTGCTACGATGTTTGCGGTGTGAATATTCTTCGTGGGAACATAACCCACAATCCAGAGAATAGCCCAGATCGCGATAAATGCCCAACCGAGTACCGCAATGACCCCTGCCGCGGTTGCGATGCCGCGTCCCCCTTTTCCTTTCAGCCAAATCGAATAATTGTGTCCGATCACTGAAGCCAAACCGGCAGCGCTGATAACCGAAGTATCCTCGCTGATCCATAACCGGCACAAAGTGACCGCCATCACACCTTTAAAAACGTCAATGAACATCGTTAGAGCGCCCAGCCAAGCCGAGCCGGTTATATCAACCATGTTCATCGCCCCAACATTACCACTCCCCAGTTTGCGAACATCGACCCCTCTTCTCCATTTTAATAACACATAAGCCGTTGGAAAAGACCCTATCAGGTAGCCGAAGATCGATGAGTATAAATAGAAAATCAACGTTTGTTCGCCTGAGTAATGATTATCTTTTTCTATAAATTACGGAAAATTGGCTCAAAAAACAAACCGGAGAAAACGCTCTGTATCCAGTATTTTTTGCTAATCCGACAAAAAAACGGTATATTTTCATTCCGCGATATGACCAAAGAAGAACTTACACGCCTTCTCAGAGATTTCAAGAAGGAGAAATTAACCGAACAAGAACTTATTCAGCGATTACTCTCTTTAGAATCGGAATCTCTTGGCTATGCGCATATCGATCATCACAGGCATTTACGGAAAGGATTCCCGGAGGTAATCTTCGGCGAAGGTAAGACACCCCTTCAGACAGCCGGAATTGCTGCACATGTTTGCGCAAACGGCGAGCCGTTGCTGGTAACTCGCGCGGGACCGGAACATTTTAAAGCGGTGAAACGTAAGGTTAGAGGCGCACGGTACCACTTCGATGCGCGCGTGATCACCGCGAACGAACCGAAGAAACCCGATGCTGGAAAGGGGATTATATTAATAATCACTGCCGGCACATCGGATATTCCCGTAGCGGAGGAAGCGTACCTGACCGCAATGATGGCGGGGAATATCGTCGAGAAGTTATATGACGTCGGGGTTGCCGGAATTCATCGCCTGCTGAAAAACAGCGAGCAGCTTTACCGCGCAAATGTGGTTGTGGTTGTAGCAGGTATGGAAGGGGCTTTACCGAGCGTGGTCGGCGGGTTAGTCGACGTCCCCGTAATCGCTGTGCCTACGTCGGTGGGATACGGCGCGAGTTTCAAAGGAATTGCGGCTCTGCTGGGAATGTTGAATTCCTGCGCAAGCGGTGTCACAGTCGTAAATATTGATAACGGTTTTGGAGCCGGATTTGCCGCGAGCTTAATGAACCGGAAGAGATAACGGTTGTTGTGGTTTAAAGCATAAAATGGTATTGGAGATTGAAAATATTTCCTGTCGGTTTTAAATTTTTTGCAAATAATTTTTTCATTTCGAAGACTTAATAGATTAACACCGGAGATTAAATGTTAACAGATAAATCAAAATTAAAATATTACGAAAACATGCTCAACACAGTGGGCAACACGCCATTAGTTAAGTTGAACAAAGTCGTGAAGGGTTACAAGGGACATTTTTTTGCCAAGGTCGAAACCTTTAATCCCGGCGGATCGGTCAAAGATCGCATTGGAAGGGATATGATCGAAGAAGCGGAAAATGAAGGCCGGCTGCGTCCCGGCGGCACTATTGTTGAATCAACATCGGGAAATACCGGCGTGGGTCTTGCGATAGCGGCAACGATTAAAGGATATAAATGCGTGTTTACGATGCCCGATAAGATGAGTCAGGAGAAGATACAGTTGTTGCGGGCTTTTGGGGCAGAAGTCGTCATTACGCCAACCGCTGTTCCTCATGATTCTCCTGAGAGTTACACGGAAGTGGCAAAGCGTATCGTCCGCGAAACTCCAAATTCAATTTTGGCGAACCAATATTTTAACCCGAAAAATCCTGAAGCCCATTACAAAACAACCGGACCGGAACTATGGGATCAAACCGGCGGACAAATCGATTATTTTGTCGGCGGCATGGGAACCGGCGGAACGATATCAGGGATTGGAAAATATCTGAAGGAAAAAAATCCCAAGGTAAAAATTATCGGCGCCGACCCGAAGGGATCAGCGATCCGGGAATTCTTTTATACGAAAAAATTAGAGCCGGAGATGAAAACGTACAAGGTCGAAGGTATCGGCCAGGATTGGATCCCGGGTACGCTCAATTTCGATTATATAGACGATATCGTGGAAGTAACCGATAAAGAATCATTCCTTATGGCGCGCCGGTTGACCCGGGATGAGGGAATGTTTGTCGGCGGATCAAGCGGTACTGCGATGGCGGGCGCTTTAAAATATGCTGACAGAATGAAATCCGATGAGATTATGGTGATTCTGCTTCCTGATACCGGTGAACGATACCTCAGTAAATTCTATAATGACGAATGGATGCGCGAGAATGGTTTTCTTATTCCCGACCGGATCACCGTTCGTTATGTTTTGCAATCGAAATCGAAAAAATCTCCCTCGGTAGTCGCTGTTGATCCTATCACCACCGTGCGCGCGGCATTGGATCTATTTAAAACACATGACGTGTCGCAATTGCCGGTTATAGAAAAGGGACATGCTGTTGGCACCGTCTATGATAATTCTCTCATGACAGCAGTTCTGGAAAACAACGCGATGATGGATGCACCCGTCAGCAAACTCATGGAGCCGCCGTTCCCGTCAATCGGGGCTTCCTCGCCTATTGAACACGCTATCGATCATCTTAAGCAACGAGATGCAGCAGTATTGATTGAAGAAGATCACAAGATTATCGGAATTCTTACCCGATACGATGTGATTGAATACATGACCAGGTAGTTTTAACAAATTAAATAATCGATTACTCCATTAATTTAAAATATTTTTATTATGGGATTCTCCACTAAGGCAATTCACGCGGGTCAATCACCCGATCCACTCAGCGGCGCAGTAATGACGCCGGTTTATCTTACATCCACCTATGTTCAACAGGAGTTGGGCGTTAATAAAGGATACGAATATTCGCGCGTATCCAATCCGACCAGAACGGCATTGGAAGGAAATATCGCCGCATTGGAAAACGGCACATTCGGAATGGCATTTGGCTCCGGTATGGCGGCGATCGATGCTATCATGCGGATGTTAAAACCCGGCGATCATGTTGTCGTGTCGCATAATGTGTACGGAGGAACGTACCGCATTGCGAAAATGGTGCTTGAAGAATTTGGCTTGAAGTTCGATTTCGTCGATACGACGGATATCAAATTGGTGAAAAACGCAATCAAACGCGAAACCAAAATGATCTTCATCGAAACTCCAACCAATCCCACAATGGAAATATCCGATCTTGATGCGATATCGAAATTGGCAAAGAAACATCATCTGATATCGGTTTGTGATAACACGTTTGCCACGCCCTACCTCCAGCGGCCGCTTGAACACGGCTTCGATATAGTGGTGCATAGTCTGACGAAATACCTGAACGGTCACAGCGATATGGTTGGCGGTTTTGTCGTCACGAATACTCCCGCTATCGCCGAAAGGTTGAAATTTTTTCAAAAGGCGTTAGGGGGGATTCTCAGTCCGTTTGATTCCTGGCTCTGCCTGAGAGGAACCAAGACCCTCGCAGTCCGGATGGAACGCCACGCCCAGAGTGCAATGGTTATTGCGGAATGGCTTGCCAAGAACAAAAAAGTTACAAGTGTCTATTATCCCGGTCTTCTGTCGCACCCGCAGCATGCCTTAGCGAAGAAACAGATGAAAAATTTTGGGGGAATGATTTCCTTCGACCTTGGCAGTCTTGATGCAGCCAAGGGATTTCTTAAACGGGTCAGATTGTGCGCGCTCGCCGAAAGTCTCGGCGGCGTTGAAACCCTGATCTCGCATCCCGCATCGATGACACATGCGTCGATTCCAACCGAGCAGCGGAAAAAGATTGGCGTCACGGATGGGTTGGTTAGAATATCCGTCGGTCTCGAAGATGTCGATGATATCATTGAAGATATGCGGCAAGCATTCGGGATTAAAAAGAGTTAATGTCAGAATGGTTGCTATCAACTCTAAATTTTGTTACATTTTCTAATACAGTTCACATCAAAATTTCGATGACGATGTTGTCATAGACATATGACAGTATCTGACAACCTTCGTAAAGGTTTAACTACAATACACTTGGTTATAGCGCGATGAAAATCAGCGAAATTCTGGAAGAAAAACTGATCGTTCCAAATCTTCCTGGATCGAAAAAAGAAGACGTTATCAATTCCATGATTGATATTCTTAGTCAATCCCAAAAGGTAATCGATAAAGAAAAGGTGCGCAGCGCGATCTATGAACGCGAGCGTATCATGTCCACGGGCGTCGGCAACGGATTCGCAATTCCCCACGGAAAAACGGATGCAGTTGCGGATGTCGTTGCAGCTTTCGGCGTAACAGCGAACCCGATCGAATACCAATCCCTCGATGATAAGCCCGTTCGGCTCATTTTTCTTCTTGTTGGAAAAGAAAGTATGGTCGGTCCGCACATCAAATTGCTAAGCAGGATTTCGCGCTTAATGAATAAGGAAGATTTTCGAAATCGATTATTGGAATTAAAAACATCCCATGATATTTTAGAAGCTTTTCGCGTCGAAGAAGCGAATTATATTGAAATGTAAAGCGTCAATAAGTTTTGTTTAATTATCATTCCGAACATTGAAATTTAGGTCTATCAAAGGAACGCGGGATATACTTCCCGAAGAAAGTCACCGTTGGATTAATCTCGAAGGAATCCTGCGTGATCGGATGCGTTTGTTTAATTATCGCGAAATCCGGACTCCATTATTTGAAGAAACCGCTCTTTTCGCGCGGAGCATCGGCGAGCTCACGGATATTGTGGGTAAAGAGATGTATACCTTTCAGGATCAGGGTGGAACGAGTTTAACCCTGAAACCGGAGATGACTGCTTCGGTTGTGAGAGCTTATATCCAGAATAATCTCGGCGAGCTGCAGCCGTTGCAAAAGGTATACTATATTTCACCCATGTTCCGCCAGGAACGACCGCAAGCCGGACGGTTGCGCCAGTTCACGCAGTTCGGCGCGGAAGCGATCGGCGGTCCGAATCCGGAAATCGACGCGGAAGTCATCGCGCTTGCCTGCGATATTTATGCCGCGGTGGGGATAAAGAATATTTTATTGAAAATTAATTCGGTAGGATGCGAAAAATGCCGTCCGGCGTATAAACAAAAACTTCAGGAATTCTTCCGCGATATTCTTGATCAACTTTCGGAACAGAGCAGGGCGCGGTTTGAGGGGAATCCCCTGCGAATTCTTGATTCGAAAGACGAGAAGGATCAAGCCCTGACGAAAGATGCTCCGTTGATGAAAGATCATCTTTGCCCGGAATGCAATACGCACTTTCAGCGGTTGCTCGAAGTTCTCAAACAACTCGATATCCCGTTTGTGATCGATGGAAGAATCGTCAGAGGATTGGATTATTACACTAAGACTGCCTTTGAAATTGTCAGCACAGACCTCGGATCGCAGGATGCACTTGCCGGCGGCGGGCGGTATGATCTTCTTGTGCAGCAATTGGGCGGCAAGCCGACCCCTGCGGTCGGATGGGCGGCCGGCATGGAACGGTTATTGATGGTGATGGAAAAACAATTCGTACCCGCGGGTGAGAATAATTATCCCGTAATTTTTCTCGTCGGCGCAGATGACGATGGACGGAAATGGTCGATTGGCGAGACGATGAAACTCCGGAGAAATACCATCGCTTGCGAATGCGACTTACTCGGCAGAAGCGTTAAATCCCAGATGCGCGAAGCCGACAGACAGAAAGCCGACTATGTTCTTATAGTGGGGGAGAACGAACTGAAAGCGAATAAAGGAATCCTAAAAAATATGAATACAGGAGCACAAGAGCAGATAGCTCTGGATAGCATTCATTCGAAATTCAAATCATGAAAAAATCGAAACAGAAACCTCTTCCTCTTCCGGCAGAATACCGGCTACTGGCGTCGTATAAATATAGCCCCACGTTTAAAAAAATGGTGATCTATATTGCGCTGCGAACAATTGAAGAGTTTAGTAACTTCCTCTATGAAATAGTTGTTGAAGATAAGATCAAAGGGAATACGCTCTGCATAAATATCCACGGATTGCGACCCCCACGGCAAACACTCCCTTCGTTTGGACCCGCGTCATTTGAGAAAGAGTTTCCCAATATGGAAAACATCGAAGAGATTATTGTGCAAAAACTCGATGGTTTTGAGAACGCTTTTCAGGTTAAATTGCTCCGTGACAATATGATTATTCGCAAATCGCCTAAAGAGACATTTGTCCAGTTGGTGACGAAAGAAGAAGAATGGTAGCAAACTTTTGGATAAATTGCGTGTCAAATAAGCATGTACCCTAAACTTTTTACCATAGGTCCCTTTACCGTTTATAGCTTCGGATTGATGCTGGGGCTTGGTTTCATTGCCGCAAACCTTGTGCTGACGCATGAGATGAACCGGAAGAATCTCGATGCCAATGCCGCAGGCACAATCACCCTTTTTGCGGTAATTTTCGGAATAGCGGGTTCAAAATTATTATATTTATTTGAGAACTGGAGTTCATTCATTCAGGCGCCGATCTCGATGGCTTTTTCTCCCGGGGGTTTAACCTGGTATGGCGGCTTTACTCTGGCGACAGGAATGATCTACCTCTATACGCGTAAAAAATCGATACCGTTTCTCAAAGTTGCAGACGCGGCATCTCCGGCAATTGCCATCGCATATGGAATTGCCCGGATCGGTTGTCATCTTTCCGGCGACGGCGATTACGGGATTCCGACTAATCTACCGTGGGGAGCGGTATATTCAAAGGGAACCTATCCCCCTTCGGCTGCGTTCCGAGAAGTACCGGAACTTGTCAAAAAATATGGAGTAAACGGCGTAGTCCCCGATACCATTTCTGTTCACCCCGTGCCGGTATACGAATTCATCATTGGCGTTGCCATCTTTTTATTTCTTTGGAATATGCGGAAACATGAATTACCCGACGGGAAACTTTTCGTAATATTTTTAATCCTCTCAGGTTTTGCAAGATTTTTAGTAGAATTTATCCGTATTAATCCACGGGTTATGTTTGGTCTCTCAGAAGCGCAGCTTCTTTCGCTTGTTATGATTCTTATCGGTATTGCGGGGTATTACGTATTGGGAAAGAAACCGGCGAAACAAACTGTCATGGTGAATTAGTGAGTCTGGTTGAGATGTATTCAAAAGATAATTGTCATCTTTGTGACGAAGCCCGGAAGGTCCTGGATGCTGCCCGGAGTAAAATTCCGTTTGAGCTGAACATAATAAAACTTAAAGAGGGCGATGCGGAGTTTGAAATGTATAAAGAACGGTTTCCGGTTATTTTTATCAATAAAGAATTTGCGTTCCAGTTCAAAGTATCCGAGCATCAACTGATGACGCGATTACTCGGGGTTCACGCCGGGTAATGCGTTTCTTTAGCAAGGCGGTTTTTCCTAAAGTGCTCGAAGCGCTCGGAATCGCCGCGCTCATGGTCGGTTTGGTGCAGGGTATTTATGGCGATATGTGGGGAGAATTGTATTTGTTCCTGGGGGGGATAGCCGTCTTTTATATCGGCAGAATGTTTGATAAAAAGAAATGAAATTTTGAATAACAATATTAATTAAAATTTTTGATTGAAGGAAAAAACTATGAGCGATGACGAGATAAAGAACCCAGAAGAAAATAATGGTATAGACGACACTAATTTTGGGAATAAAATTCCCAGTACCAATAGATATCTTCAGGATAGAAAACCGTTGGTAGATCTTATTGCCGGACGGCAGCCCGTAACAGAAGCGTTAAAATCCGGCAAGATGATCGAAAAGGTGGTCCTCCTCTTCGGAGTCAAGGGCAATGCGATTGAAAAAATTAAGATGCTGGCGAAACAAAACCGCATACCCTTTGTCGAAGTCGGAAAGCAGCGATTCCGCGAATTGGTCAATGACACCACCACGCAGGGTGTTGTGGCAATTATTGGGACGAAGAAATATGTCGAAGTCGAGGATATCCTCAAGCTTGCCAAGGAACGGAATGAGCAGCCATTTATGCTCATTCTTGACGAGATTGAAGATCCTCACAATTTAGGCGCGCTGATACGTTCGGCGGAATGCGCCGGTATGCACGGGGTCATCATCCCGAAACATCACGCAGTGACGGTCAATCAGACCGTTGTGAAAACATCGGCCGGCGCAAGCGAACACATGATGGTCGCAAAGGTAGTCAATATCGCTCAAACAATCGACGAGCTGAAAAGCAAAAAAATATGGATGGTCGGCGGAGACGCCGCGGCTCCAAAAACGTATACCGAAATCGATCTCAACATGCCGCTGGCAATCGTGATAGGAAGCGAAGGATCGGGTATCCGAAGATTAGTCAAAGAGAAATGCGATTTTCTGGTGAAAATACCGCTCTACGGCAAGGTACAGGCGTTGAACGCATCCGTAGCTGGCGCGCTTATGATGTTTGAAGCAGTGCGGCAAAGAAAACAGCTTGGCGTTGTCATGCCGTCAATTGCCGCCGGGGTTGAAATACATAGCAGCTGATTTTCCGGTTTTCGCTATTACTATCGTAGAGCAATTCAACCGGCAGTAAAAACATGAGAAAGCTATTTCTCTCGTTCGGGTATTTATTTACCAATGTTGGCGCTATCGCTTGAAGTGCGATTCCCCCTGTTAAAAGTCATCACGAGTCCGCCTGCCACCATCTCTTTGGCGGGAGGCGGACGTCGCCTGCCCGACTGCGTCATTCGGGCGGGAGATCTCCTTCCATCGATGCAAATTACAATACTACGAGTCTCAATTGATCGACCTTTGTAACTAATCACGACTTGGAATTGTCCTGCGCCGTTTGAAAATCCCTCCTCAATTTCCTATATTAAATAATTTCAATATTTTCGAGCCGGAAATTACTGGCGGAATATTAACAGTTTCACCATAATGATTAATTCCTTCAAGATACAATGGGGACTTTTTAATGCAAAAGATTCAGATTGATGGACAAGATTTTGAAGTTGATGGCGATGGTTTCCTCCAAAATCCCGAAAAATGGAATGAAGATGTTGCGCGATTATTCGCAAAGACCGATGGTACGGGTGAACTCACCGAAAAACATTGGGCGGTTATCAATTATATACGCCAGCATTGGAAAGAAACGGATATGGCTCCTATGGTCCGGAAAATCTGCCAGACTACCGGCTTGCGTTTGAAAGAGATATACGAATTGTTTCCAGCCGGTCCGGCAAAAGGAGCATGTAAAATCGCAGGGTTACCCAAACCCGATGGTTGCGTTTAGGCGATAATATGTCTTTACCTTTCTGGATATTTCTAGGGGGATTTGCAGTTTTCTTTATCTCTTCTACCTATCAGATATACCAGATATTCTCAAATCCGAATTTTACAGATCCCTCGCAACCGAAACGACGAAATTCTGCCGGTATTACGTACTCATTTACCGGTGCAATGTCCCCGTTTAAGAAAGAGAGTGCCTTTCTTCATTATCCGACGTATGTAGCGGGGATACTCTTTCATCTCGGAACTTTTCTTTCTTTTCTTTTGGTGCTTGGTTATTTCCTGAACCTCATTATTCCACAAACTGGCCCCACTCTCATTTCCTATTTTTTGATAATAACTGCCTTATGTGGAGCCGGAATTCTCGTCAAACGAATTGCCAATCTAAAGATCAAGTCAGGGTCTACGCCCGATGATTATTTCAGCAACGTTGTGGTGACCCTGTTTCAAATTTTATCAGCAGCAGCGTTATCGAGACCGAATATAATTCCCTATTGGATCGGTTATACAGGAATGTTATTTCTCTATATTCCGATAAGTAAACTGCGGCACTCAATTTACTTCTTCTTTGCCCGTGCATATTTAGGAATATTCTATGGTAAGCGGGGAGTATGGCCCCCAAGGAAGCAGCCGGCATGAGTGATCCGCGAAAGTTATCTGCAGATTATAGTAAAGCTCTCGATAAATTTACTGGGTTGCTTGATGGCCGGTTGCGAACACATCTCAACAGTTGCGTGAACTGTAATTTATGCGCGGATTCATGCCACTATTATTTGTCAACCGGAGATGCAAAATACATCCCCAGACGAAAAGCGAATTTGCTATCCTCAATCTATAGACGGTACCGTACCTTAGCGGGACGGATGATTCCGGGATGGATTGGGGCGCGGGATTTAACGGATCAGACAATTGATGAAATGGTCGACCTTCTGTTCGGCGCCTGTACCATGTGCGGGCGCTGCGTTGCGCATTGTTCGATCGGTGTTGATATCCCATTGCTTGTGCGAACGGGCCGAACCATACTTGCTGAGATGGGTAAAGTTCCCCAGGGTTTGCAATCAACGGTGAATGCCGCGGTGAATACGGGTAATAATATGGCTATTCCCCGGGAAGAATTAATCGATACGCTCGTCTGGTTGGAAGAAGATCTCCGAATGGAGGTAAAAAACGAGACAGCGGCAATCCCCCTAGATAAACACAAAACCAAATTCCTCTACACGTTGAATCCCAGGGAACCGAAGTTTTTTCCTCTCTCCATCAGTGCAATGGCAAAAATCTATTTTGCCGCGAGAGAATCATGGACTATCTCCACCCAGGTGTACGATGTAACTAACTATGCGTACTTTTCAGGGGATAACGAGAAAGCCGGTGTTCTGACAAAACGACTTCACGATGAAACTATCGCATTGGGTGCGGAAACTCTCGTTCTCGCCGAATGCGGACATGGCTACAGAGCCATGCGGTGGGAGGGTCCACGCTGGCTTAAACAACCGTATCCCTTTAAAGTGGTTTCCGTTATTGAAGTACTGTCTGAATATATCAAGGATGGAAGAATCCGGCTGGATCCAAAGAAAATTGACGCGCCTGTTACTCTTCATGATCCTTGCAATCTGGTTCGAAATGGAGGGGTGATCGATGAGCAGCGGTTTGTTTTAAAGAACGCATGTTCGAACTTTATTGAAATGAACCCGAACCGTGAAAATAATTATTGTTGCGGCGGTGGAGGTGGGCAGCTTGCGATGGGAGAATATAAAGCACGGCGTATCGGCGCGGGTAAAATTAAAGCGGAACAAATTCGGAAAACCGGCGCTAAGATAGTCGCCACACCCTGCCATAATTGTATTGATCAGCTATCGGAGCTGAATCAGGAATATAAACTGGGAGTTGAGGTGAAAACTGTTGCTGAAATAGTTGCCGATGCTCTTGTGCTGGATTGAATCAACATTCGTACATTAATTTGATAAAGCCGCATGTTCTTTGAATGTGGGGCTCTGTCATAGGAAGACGAAGAATTTAGTTCTTAATTGCGGCAATTTCTTTTATGGCTTGAATGGCGCTGCCGATATGTTTTTCGGTATTAAATGGACCTAAGCTAAACCGCACCATACCATGGATTTTATCCGTGCCAAGCTGTTCATGAACAAGGGGAGCGCAATGCAGCCCTGTTCGGCAGGCAATGTTATAATCAACGTCAAGTATTGTGCCGACGTCTGCGGCTTCAAAGCCATTAACGTTGAAACTGAGAACCGCATTATGGGCTTTTACAGATTCAGCGCAATAGAGCGTGACACCGGGAATTGCTTTCAAGCCGTCTCTGAGTTGGCGCCATAATTTCATTTCATTTTGATGGATCGATTGAATCCCGTTTTTCATGATCCATCTTTGTCCCGCATGGAGTCCTGCCACGCCGATGATGTTCAATGTGCCGCATTCCAACCGGTAGGGGAATTCTTCCAGATGCAGCTTTTGCGCTGAACGCACTCCCGTCCCGCCGAACTTTGTGCTTTTGATGGGAAGTTCCTTCGTGCAATACGATCCACCGATACCCGTTGGTCCCATGAGACATTTGTGGCCTGTGAACGCAAGAGCATCGATGTGCATCGCCTGAACATCTATTGGGATGACTCCTGCAGTTTGACTCGCATCAACGGCAAAGATAACTCCGGCGTCTTTGCAAATCTTGCCGATTTCTGCGATTGGTTGAACGGTGCCGATTACGTTAGAACAGTGATTGATAATAACCAACTTTGTATTCTTCTTGATCGCTTTCTTAATGTCGCCGGGATCAAGATAGCCGTCCCTGTCAAACGGGATCAGGGTCATTTCGGAAACATGATCGTGCTCCAAATGATACACCGGGCGGAGAACGGAATTGTGCTCCAGCTTTGTAGTAATGACATGATCGCCTTTAACTACGAGTCCCTGGATAATCATATTCAGTGAATCGGATGCATTGTAGCTGAATGTTAATTGGTTCGGATCGGTGCCGTTGAAAAAATCCGTTAACATTTTCCTTGTGCCATATACCACTTCTTCGGTTTCTATGGTGGCATCGTATCCGGAACGGCCCGGGTTTACCCCGTGCGTGCGGAAGAATTCAAACATAAAATCATACACTTCAGGGGGTTTCGGAAATGTCGTAGCGGCATTATCTAAATAAATAAGGTTTTCCATGCATTTTCTTGTCGGATTGAAGTTCTAGTGGAGAATAAATGTGTAAATAAAATTAGTGAATTGATCACATACTAATTTACGAAAATCTAACCAATTCTTCACGTTTTGAATGATGGAAGGTCAGTTTGAATGTCCTTAAGAAAATCGTATATTTTAAAAATACATTATTTTGTAAAGACAGCTGCCTATAACTGCTCGGATGCAATTTCTCGCATATTGTATGTTATATGAAAGTGATGTCGGCGTATTTATGGTTAGCCATACTCTAATTTGTTCAATATATATTTGATTTAATCTTCATATTCCTAACACGAGATCGTAATGCAAGAGGTAATTAAAACATTCCCGCATCATTCTGACCGATTGAACAATCTTCGTCACATGATTGGCAATACGCCTTTGCTGGGCATCCATCTTAAATTTCGCGGTTCCAATCGGGTGATTTATGCAAAAGCGGAAAATGTTAATATGACAGGCAGCATCAAAGACCGTATGGCGTATCATATCATCACAAAGGCGTATGAGGAAGATAAACTCCATCAAGGCGATACTATCGTTGAAGCCACCAGCGGAAATACCGGGATTTCCTTTTCCGCGATTGGCAGAGCATTGGGACATCCGGTAGTAATCTTCATGCCGGATTGGATGAGCCGCGAACGTGTGGAACTTATCCGTAGCCTCGGCGCTAAAATTGTTCCGGTAAGCCACGAGGAAGGTGGATTCCTCGGCAGTGTTCGTTTGAGCGAGGAGCTTGCCAAAAATGAAAAGACGGCGTTTCTTCCCCAACAATTTTCAAATGGAGCGAATGTTGAAGCTCATGCAACAACCACTGGTCCTGAAATTTGGTGGCAGCTCTTTTATCACTCATTAAAACCTGATGCGTTCGTATCGGGCGTCGGGACGGGTGGTACGATCATGGGCGTTGGCAAATTCTTGAATAGCAAAAATGCGTCTGTGAAAATATTTCCCCTGGAACCGGCAGAGTCGCCGACCATGTCTACAGGTCACAAAGTTGGTAAACATCGCATCCAGGGAATTACCGATGAATTTATTCCTCCAATTGTTCAATTAGATAAATTTGATGAAATTCTTGCCGTCCATGACGGTGATGCTATAATCATGGCGCAAAAACTTGCGTCGGAAATTGGGTTAGGGATGGGCATTTCCTCCGGTGCCAATCTTATCGGCGCGTTGATGGCGCAAAATAAATTGGGGAATGATGCAATAGTAGTTACGGTGTTACCCGATGATAACAAGAAGTATTTAAGCACGGATCTCTTGCGCAACGAACCCGTGAAGGATGGATACATTTCACCGGATGTTGAACTGCTCGGCTATGAAGCGTTCAAACGAGTTTGTTACACCTGCTGCGATAGGGAGGAATGTATGGAGCGATATCCGGTAACGGAGTAAAAACAAAACGTCAGATTGCCTTATCTTATAGGTTGTTTTCCTCAGATTTCTTCTTAAACTTCAATTCGCTTTTCTTCACCCGCTGAATTTTTGATTGCTCCAGTTTTTGTGAGCTACGCGGATCAGCGTGCTTAGCTTGTACGTTCATTTTTTGTCGACGGGGAATACCTTTCATAGTTAAAACTTAAAGATGGATTTTTATCGAATCAATTTCTGCCCCCTTGTCCCCGCCTGACAGTCGGGCAGGAAAGGGGGAACGGGGGTTTTGTTGAAAATGCGGATTAACGTTATTTCTCTTCTTTCAAATCATATTTCTTAATTTTCGTATAGAGATGGCTGCGTTCCATCTCCAGCGCTTCTGCGGTCTTGGAGATATTCCATTCATGGACATCCAACTGGTGTTTGATGAATGCCGCTTCGGCGCGGTCTTTAAATTCCTGAAATGTCCGGCTGGTTGAAACCAGATCGTCGCCGACTTTTCGCTCGGCGTAGCCTAAAAGCTGGAGATCGGATTGTTCGATAGTGCTTCCGGCGCACATAATGACAAGCCGTTCAACGGCATTGCGAAGCTCGCGCACATTCCCCCGCCACTCCATCAAATAGAGTGTTTGCATCGCGTCTTCGGAGATTTTCTTTTGCGGGATGCCGTTTCTCGAACAAATATCGTCAATAAAAGCATACACAAGGGTTGGTATATCATCGCGCCGGTCGCGAAGCGGAGGCACCAGTATCGGAATAACATTGAGGCGATGGTACAAGTCTTCACGGAAGCGCCCTGCCTGAATTTCTACGGAGAGGTCTTTATTGGTTGCAGCCAGCACCCGCACGTCGACCGGAATCAACCGCTCGCCGCCAACACGTTCAACCTTTCCCTCTTCCAATGCCCGGAGAACTTTTGCCTGCGCGGAGAGACTCATATCCCCGATTTCATCAAGGAAAATTGTGCCGTCATCCGCCTGTTCGAATTTACCCATTCGCTGGGCGGTTGCGCCGGTGAATGATCCTTTTTCATGACCGAATAATTCGGATTCAATTAATTCTCCGGGGATCGCGGCGCAGTTCACTTCCACGAACGGTTTGTTGATACGTTTGCTTGCGCGGTAAATAGCTTTTGCCACCAGTTCTTTACCGGTGCCGCTCTCTCCGGTAATCAACACCCTCGCATCAGTCTGGGCAACCCGCTGAATGACACTTAGAATTGATTGAATTTTTTCACTCGACCCAAGAATTATTTCTTTGTCTCTGACCTTTCTAACCTCAACGACAAGATCGCGCTGGCGAAGGGCATTGCGGACAGTGATGAGAAGTTTGTCGCGGTCCAACGGTTTGGAAAGATAATCGAACGCCCCGTGTTTTGTCGCCTCTACCGCAGTTTCGAATGTTCCGTGTCCTGATATCATTATCACCGGGATTTCGTTATTGCGTTTTTTAATTTCCCGCAACACTTCGATGCCATCCATATCGGGCATTTTAATATCGAGCAGTATTGCATCGGTAGGACTGCTGGATAGGAGATTCAATCCCTTCATTCCGTTCTCTGCGGAATTAACGGTATATTTTTCATACTCCAGGATCATCTTGATCGATTCGATGACGCTTTTTTCATCATCGATGATTAATATTGACGGCATGATTATGGTCCTTCCGTAATGTAACAAGACGCCCCGGTTTCGGAGAGTTCCTCATCGTGCCCCACGCCGCCCGAAGGAATGTTTTCCGTTTTGTAGCCGGCGGGATAGTTTGTCAGGAAATGGGAAGGTCTTTTGCGGTTATTTTTCAGAAGCGCGCTTCCGAAATTTTGTCCCTGCCAATCGGCGCGCAGATCGCGTTCATCGTACACGCCGCCGATGATAAATAGCCGCTCGCCTTTTTCCACAAACATGCCAAATCTATCTGCAGCGTCGCGTGATTCAGAAATATAGGTTATAAATGCCGATCCAAAAAAGTGTTGTAATTTATCCCTGTCGCCGGAATCCGGGCTGTCGTCATACAAAGTGCGTGGGAGGTTTTTCACCCGCCGGGAGAATTCACCGCCTGATTCCTCGCTGAGGGGCAATCCGAATTCAAAGATCGGGATTTTTAACTCCACGACGCGATGATCAAACGTGGCAAGTGTGGCAAGAAGCAGCGAAATAGCTGTGTTATTATTTGTCAATTGCATTGCCCTGATATAGATCGCATCGACCGCTTTTTGATCCCCAAATTGCTCCCGTAAATGAGAAAATGTTTTACTCCGGACAAATGATTTTAATTCAATTTCATGCTGGATGAAAATTGAGGGGAAGTATGTAAAGAGACAGGCGAGAGGATGCGGGTTATCGAAGATAAAATATTTTCGGAGATCGTTCGCGCGCGCGCCCGGCGTTTCCTGTGAAGATGCAGTTGATAATGAGAAGAAGAAAATCAAGATTATTGCCGGAAGTTTTGGCATAATCTACACCTGCAAGACTCCCGGATTGAACTTTGGAATATTTGGATTATTCGACGCCATTTCGATTCCCCGTGAAATGATCTTTCGGGTTTGAAGCGGATCGATGATATCGTCAACCCACAATCTTGCTGCCCCAAAGAGGGGATCGAGTTCACGAGCATAGCGGTCGGATATTTCTTTAAGTAATGCTTTTTGTTCCTCGTCGGAAATGTGTTTTCCGCCTTTAGACGCCATCGCCTGGACTTTAATGCTGAGGAGAGTCTCGCTGGCTTGTTTTCCCCCCATCACTGAAATTTGCGCTGTGGGCCAGGCGAAGATCATCCGCGGATCGTATGCTTTGCCGCACATGGCGTAGTTGCCCGCGCCATAACTATTGCCGATAATGAATGTGAATTTCGGAACAACGCTGTTTGCAACCGCGTTCACCATTTTCGCTCCGTCTTTGATAATACCGCCCTGTTCGGAGCGCGTACCGACCATGAATCCTGTAACATCCTGAATGAAGACCAGCGGAATGAGTTTCTGGTTGCAGTTCATGATAAACCGCGCGCCTTTATCGGCGCTATCGGAATAGATAACGCCGCCAACCTGCATTTCTCCTTTTTTTGTTTTTACGACTGAGCGTTGATTGGCGACGATGCCGACCGCCCAACCGTCAATCCGGGTGTAGGCGGTGATCAATGATTTTCCATAAGTGGCTTTATACTCGTCAAATTCACCGTCATCCACAATTCGGGAAATGATCTGATACATATCGTATGGTTTGGAGCGGTCATCGGGTATTAATCCATAAAGTTCACTCTCGTCAAATCGCGGCGGTTTTGCTGCGATTCTGCTGAAACCGGCTTTAGGAAAGTTGCCAAATTTATCAATAAGACTCCGGATTTTTTCAAGGCACTCTTCGTCGTTTTGCATATGGTATTCCGTGACGCCGGAAACACTCGAATGCATTGTCGCTCCGCCGAGGTCTTCGATATTGGCTTCTTCGCCTATGGCAGCTTTCACGAGATGAGGTCCGGCGAGGAATACGCTTCCGGTTTTTTCAACTATAAGCGCTTCATCGCTCATGATCGGCAGGTACGCGCCGCCGGCAACGCACGGTCCCATGATTGCGGCTATTTGTGGAATACCCATAGATGAGAGCACGGCATTATTCCGGAATATTCTACCGAAATGTTCCTTATCGGGAAATATTTCACTTTGCATTGGGAGGAAGACTCCGGCAGAATCCACGAGGTAGATAATCGGAACGCGGTTCTCCATCGCTATTTCCTGGGCGCGGAGATTTTTCTTGCCGGTTAACGGAAACCACGCGCCAGCTTTTACTGTAGCATCGTTCGCAACGATGAGAACATCCCTGCCGTGGATCACACCCAGGCCAAACACCGTGCCGGCAGCGGGCGCGCCGCCATATTCTTCATACATATCGTAAGCCGTGAATATCCCGAGTTCTAAAAAATAACTGCCGGGATCAATAAGTTTATTGATGCGCTCACGCGCGCTCAGTTTTCCTTTGCTATGGAGTTTTTCAATCGACGCTTTGCCTCCCCCGAGTTTGATGATCTCCCGTTTTGCTTCGATTACCCGGAGTAAGTTTTTTACGTTGTCTTCATATTTCAGGTAGGTTGGATTTTTCTGAACTTCACTGCCAGGCTGCGCCATGATGTTGATTGATAAGGATTAATGAATATCGAGAAGATTACGCGCGATGACGAGCTTTTGTATTTCGGTGGTTCCTTCGCCAATCGTCACCAATTTGCAATCCCTGTAAAATTTTTCGACCGGAAAGTCTTTGATAAAACCGTACCCGCCATGAATTTGAACGGCTTCACCGGCGCAATATACCGCGGTTTCACCCGCCATATATTTTGCCATCGCCGATTCAAGGGTGACCTCGCTGCCTTCGTTTTTTAGAAATCCTGCACGATACGTGAGCAGTCTCGCTGCCTCGATCTGGGTTGCCATTTCTGAAAGTTTCCACTGGATCGCCTGGAAATATCCGATCGGCTTGCCGAATTGCTGCCGCTCTTTGGCATACTTCACGCTTAATTCGAACGAACCCTGCGCAATGCCAAGCGCAAGGGCGGCTATGCTGATGCGTCCGCCGTCTAATACGGTTAGCGCCTGCGCAAATCCGCCGCCTTCCTCTCCGAGCAAATTTTCTTTCGGAACTTTCATGTTGTCGAATGATAGCGCGGATGTATCGCAGCACCTCATCCCAAGTTTATTTTCCTTCTTGCTGACGATGAAGCCGGGAGTTTTATTATCTACGATGAACGCGGATGCGCCTTTTTTCCCCAGAGATTTATCGGTAATTGCCATCACTACGGTCACATCACCTACTGATCCGTGAGTGATGAAATTTTTGCTGCCGTTCAGGACATAATAATCGCTTTCGCGCTTTGCTGTTGTTAGCATCGCGCCCGCATCGCTTCCCGAAGTTGGCTCCGTCAATGCCCATGCGCCGATCTTTTTACCGGAAGCAAGATCGGTCAAATATTTTCGTTTCTGCTCCTCAGAGCCGAATGTATAGATGTGGTTGCTGCACAAACTATTATGCGCGGCAATGCTCAAACCGATTGACGGATCGATCTTTGATATTTCCTCAATAATGGTGATATATTCGAGATAGCCGAAGCCCGCGCCGCCATACTCTGCGGGGAAGATAACTCCCATAAATCCCAATCCGCCAAGTTTTTTGATGATATCCATGGGAAAGTTCATCGATTCATCGTTTTTCATAACGACGGGTTTAATTTCTTTTTCAGCGAAGTCGCGAGCAACATCGCGCACCATCTTCATGGTATCGGTTATCTGGAATTCCGGTGTAACCTGTTCTAATGTTTCTTGTTCAGCCATTTCAATTTCCTTTTCGTTTTTTTAATTTATGAGGATTTTCGACGAATAGCAATGTTATCGATGTTTCAAACTTTTTAGTAATTCTTCCACAATATCATATGGGGTCGCTTTCTGATCGACGATTGAATCTAACTTGGACGCAAGAAGGGACTTACGCTCTTCTGTCCAGAATTCAACATGCAGCCGTTCACTGATGAGATCGTGAATGCGTTCAACAATCCGTTCCCTACGCCGCAACTGAAGATTGTTCGTCGTTTCAAGATGCTTATGATGGGCGTCGATCATGTCGGCAACTTCTTTGATTCCTTTTTCGCTATTTGCAACAGTTTTCAAGACGTCGGGTGACCAGCCGGAATCCTGCGGTTTGAGATTTAAAACAGTTTTAATCGACATCACCGCCTGATCCGCGCCGGCACGATCGGCTTTATTAATGATGAAGAAATCCGCAATTTCCATCAAGCCGGCTTTCATCGCCTGGATTGAATCTCCGGATTCGGGAACAAGCACGACAATGGTGGTGTCCGCTGCGTGCGCAATATCCAGCTCGGATTGTCCGACTCCCACCGTTTCCATAAGTACGATATCTGATCCTGACGCATCCAGAACATCGGCGGCTTCTTTTGCCTTTTTACTCAACCCGCCCAGACTTCCCCGGGACGCCATACTCCGGATAAATACACCGGGATCCAATTCGACGTCGGTCATCCGCACGCGGTCTCCGAGAAGTGCGCCCCCGGTAAAGGGGCTGGTAGGATCGACAGCTATGATGCCGACTTTTTTATTCTGCCCGCGATAAAATTTTGCAAGCTTATTCGAGATGGTGCTTTTGCCGGCACCGGGAGGTCCCGTGATACCGATACGGTACGCTTTACCCGTGTGTGAATACAGTTCCCGGAGCAATTGAATCGACTCGGAATATTCATTTTCGATGTACGAAATTCCCCGGGCGATGCTTACGCGGTCGCCGCTGAGAATTTTCTCTATAAGTTTTTGTTTATGAGGCATGGATTACGATTGTTTACGATTTCTGAAATAATCCACAGTCATCCTCAAGCCATCCTCAAGGGAGACTTCCGGCGACCAGTTGAGGATTTGCTTTGCTTTATTATTTAGAAGGACGCTTCTGAGCTGCTCGCCTTCTTTCGCGGCTCCATGGACTTCCTTCACGTTTTTTCCGGTATATTTACTCAAAATATTGAACAACGCATTAACATCAGTTTCGATTCCCGTGCCGATATTAATGCAATCGTTTTTGTTCAATTTCAACGCGCTTACATTCGCCCTTACGACGTCGCCGACATAGACATAATCGCGTGTTTGTTTGCCTTCGCCGTTAATCACCGGTTGTGTTCCGGCGAACATTTTGGTGGCAAAGATCGCCACCACGCCGGCTTCACCATGAGGATTTTGCCGGGGTCCGTACACGTTTGCATACCGAAGAATCACGTACTGCACGCCGTGTATAGCGCTGTAGTAGAACAGGTACTTTTCTGTCGTTAACTTTGAGATCCCGTAGGGGGAAAGGGGCCGCGTTGGATGTTCCTCATCGGCGGGGAAATAATCCTGCTCGCCGTAAATTGCTCCGCCGGTGGAGGAGAAAATGAATTTCTTTATTTTATGCGACCGGCAATTTTCCAGAAGATTTAACACTCCAAGAATGTTCACCGAGGCGTCATACATAGGGTCTTCGACGGATTTTCGCACATCCATTTGCGCAGCGTGATGATTAACAACGTCGAATTTTTCGGAGGAAAATATTTTTTTCAGTTCTTCGCTTCGGATATCCATTTCGATAAATTTTGCTTTGGGATTAAGATTTTGTTTGTTCCCGGTAACAAGATTATCGATAATAACGACGTCATGTCCCGCCGCAATATAGGCGTCGGCGACATGAGATGCGATAAACCCTGCTCCGCCGGTGATAAGAATTTTCAACTATATACTCTCTTTCTTATTAATGTAGTCTATTTTTTTAGCAACGACTTCCATGCATATCGTTTATTCGGGAGTTCTTCTTGAATAAACGTGGAAAAACTAATTACATTTACCTTTTTGGAGAACCTCCGATTCTTGATTTCGTCTCGGATAACAAGATAAAAGTTGTGTTCGTTCAATTTGTCAACCTTAGACTCGGTAATATCTTTCTCGGCTTCTTCATAAGTTTCTGTTATAATAATATACACAGGGATGCCGCCGGTAATATTTAATTCCTCGAATATTTGTTTATAACGCTCACGCAGCGTGCGTTTCATCGATACAATGATACATTTTCTCTTATCCTGATCCCACGCAGCTTTACTCGGAAACAAAAAATCGACTGTACCATTAAGGATCTGTTCCATTTCAAATTCACCGCTATAACCCGCGCGTTCAAGAAGAGTTTTAAGATGATATTGCGAGCTTCCACCTGCGCGAGACATCCGACCTTGCGCAAAACTTTGTTCAACTATCTTATAAAATGGACGGAGAATTGAAATTAAATTAATTAACTTCTTGTCATTTGAAATAGTTTTATCCCCGAAAATGCCTAACGTCTTTTGTATTAAAGAATGAACTGCCGGGTAGTCCCGCTTATTGTCTGGTCCGAATGCAAGTTCAATGACTCCCTTGGAAATGCAATCCTCCTCATATTCGAGATATAATTCATATTCTTAATCAAGAAGTTCGGATAAATACGCATTGAAATTTTTTATTACGTTTTCACGGGTTAATTTCTGGTGTCTAAATGAAACATTTTTCCATGCTACCCCTGCAAGTTTTTCTCCCGTGGGGAGATATTTCTTCTTGACTTTTTGAATTAAGCCCTTATTCCCTTGTAACTCGTTTTTCAATTCTGGACGTATTGGAATTATCTTCAAGGAATCCTCTTCAGTTATTTTTCAACACGACAATATATTCTTTTGTCATGGTCTCGCCTAATTGACCTTCAATATTGGTTGGGCTATTTTTTGAAGGCATTCGTTTGTTTGGAATATTTCGAGTATAAGTTTTGATGTGCTTCATCCCCACATTATTGCCTAATTCCGTAATAATAGCATCCGTTGGAATTTTCACCCCTTTCACTGTACGGTTTCCGACAACAAAACATAGAATCGCATTTTTCTTGCACACTCGTTTGAATTCACTAAAGCATAATTCGAGATCATAAAAGAAACTCGCAACATCCTGGACGCGTTTGGAATCCTGAATCTCAATTTTCTTTACTATATCCATGAGATGGGGATACTTTTTAAAACCGGAAAATTCCGAATATTTGCGCCCTCCAAGTGAAATAGTATCAATATTTTTTACTTTTTCCCATGGTAAACCTAACCATTGAAGCGAGAGACGAGAATATTGCCCGTAGGCAACCGTTGTGCGCGAGTCTCCATAGGGAGGAGAGGTTACGATCAGATCAACCGTTTTTGTGGGTATCGCAGTAGTTTTTCTGGAATCTTCATCAAGAATATTTACGAAAACGTTGTTTTTTGCAGCTCGTGCAAACTCTGCCATCATGGGCAAGTTTTTTTGAACAATACTGAAGAATAATTCTGGAACATTTGGCATGAATTTCTCCATTTGTTCCGCGGGCATCCTGAAAAGTTTAAACTCGCCGTTGCGAGTATATGACGATTCTCTGACTGTTTGTGAAAAAGCAATTAAAAAGAACCCGCGATAATCAATTTCAGGAATTTTGTCGATGACTGATTTTAACACGAAGAGTTGACGACTAATTTTAGGGCGAAACCAATAATCTATATTGAAAAACTTCGGGATTATTTCAGAGTCTTTTTTATCGGCAAGTTTTATGGTCGTCTTTAGGTAATCATCGCATAATCGAATGGAATATTTTTTTAATATTTGTATATCAAGTGGAGTTGTTTTGACTTTTGATAAAAGAAGTGCGAGGGGATTAATATCTATCCCGTAGGAATTCAACCCGGCGATCCGTGCTTCGACAAGGGCTGTGCCGGAGCCACAAAACGGATCCAGTAATGGTTGTCCCTTTTTACCATGCATCTGAATTAATAATCTCGCAATCTGCGGGATCATCATGGCGGGATAGGGATGAAACCCATGAGTTTCAATTTTCGTATCCGCTGAAGCAAAATCCCAATCTTTAAATTCAAGTTGATAAGACGGAACATGTGCTTTTTTAGTCTGCACATCGAATAAACTCAGTTGTTCGCGAATAACTGAGAGCGATTGTTCTATATGTTTATACTGGAACAATAAAATAATAATCCTTATTGTGAGTTGTTTACCGCAACAGTCCCTTTTTCCCGATGTCGCTCCGGTAATACGCGCCATCGAAGGTGATCTTTTTTACCGCGCTGTATGCTTTGCGAATGGTTTCTTCAAAATTATCTTTGGGACCAAGAGCCGTAACAGCGAGGACTCTTCCGCCGGAGGTTAGTACTGCTCCGTTTTCCGTTTTTGTGCCGGCGTGAAACACTATAATATCGTCAATTGCAGCAATTGTATCCAATCCTAATATTTTCTTTCCGGTTTCATATGCATCGGGATAACCCCCCGATGCGATAATCACGGATACCGCGGAGAGTTGTTTCAACCGTGCTTCCGTTTTTGATAATGTACCCGCCGATATATCCATCATTAGATCGACGAGGTCGTCATCAAGGAGGGGCAGGACAACTTCCGTTTCAGGGTCGCCGAAGCGGCAGTTGAATTCAATAACTTTGGGACCCTGCTGCGTGATCATCAAACCGGCATAGAGGCAGCCCTTATACGTTCTTCCTTCCTTTGCCATACCTTCGAGCGTCGGTTTGATGATGTGCCGTTTGATTTCCTCAAGCATTTCAAACGAAACCATCGGCACCGGCGCATACACGCCCATTCCGCCGGTGTTTTTTCCTTTATCTCCATCGAGAATCCGTTTGTGATCCTGCGAAGGGACAAGGGTAACAAAATTCCCGCCATCGGTGAGTACGAGAACCGATGTTTCAAATCCTTCGAGAAATTCTTCGATAACGATCCGCGTGCCGGCATCTCCGAAAATTTTTTTCCCCATCATCGCATCGATTGTTTGAACTGCTTCGCCGCGTGTTTCACAAATCGATACGCCTTTTCCCGCCGCTAATCCGTCCGCTTTAATAACGATGGGAGGGGAGAGTGCATTAATATAATCTATCGCATTATTTTGTTCCGTTAGGTCGAACGAGCGGAAGGAAGCGGAGGGAATTTTGTACTTTTGCATGAAATGTTTCGCAAAGACCTTACTTCCTTCGATCTCCGCGGCAGCTTTCCGGGGACCGAATATGTTTAATCCGTTTTCCTCAAAAAGATCCACAATCCCGTCCATGAGGGGTTGCTCAGGACCGACGACAGTGAGATCGATTTTTTCAATTTTCGCGAATGACAACAGGTCCGGTAACGCGGTTGTCTTCACCGGGATATTTTTTGCTAATTGCGCGGTTCCGGCATTTCCCGGCGCGCAGAACAATTCGGGGTGTTTTGAATTCTGCGACAATTTCCAAAGGAGCGCGTGTTCGCGGGCTCCGGAGCCGATAACTAAAATTTTCATGACGGATAATCTATAAGAAATCCCATTATCTTCGATAACTCGTTCGTTAGAGCGACACGGTTATATTTCTGAACAATCTCTTCTGTGGTCGAAGGGAGCTGTTTTTTCTTGAACTGATCATACAGTTGCAGGATCGCATTGGATATTGCTTCGACGTGCGTGGGATCGACAACAACACCCGCGCCCGTTTCGAGTACGGTTTGTTTAATAAACCCATCCGGGACGCAAGCGAGAATCGGTTTCTTCGAGGCGATATATTCGTACAACTTTCCGGGCGATTGCCGGTCGTTCATCAACATCAGCCATACGCAATCAGATTTCATCACTTCTTTGATGCTCTCGGCATGGCTAACATATCCCGTCATAACGATATTCTGATCGAGTTCCATCGCTTGAATTAATCTGATATACTCATCCTGGAAATTTCCGACGAAGCGCGCTTCAATTTTTTCTTTCAAATCCGGTGAATCGGAAAATATTTTTTTCAATGCCTCGAAAAAATACTTCGGGGTTCTATCGCCGTTGAAGACGCCGGTATAAGTAATTGTGAATTTTTGATTTTCACTATTCTTTGAGGATGAGAAATCAAAATCGGCGGGATCGTATCCCTGCGGGAGGATTACGATATCTTCATAATCAAGAAATACGTACTGTTTCAGGATTAATTCTTTAACCCGCCGGTTGGTCACGATAATTTTTGACGATTTCTGCAAGGCGATTTTTTCCATGGCGTACGTTTTCCACCGGTGATACAATGTGGGATAATACTTAACTGGATATTCGAGCCACGGATCGCGGTAATCGAGAATGAGAGGGATTTTGTACCGATCGTGCAATTCCGTTCCGATGAGAAAATCGGTAAACGGAGGCGCGGTGGCAAAAATCACGTCGAATTTTGTTTTGTTCATCGTTTCCATCGCCGCCTGAAGGGCTCTCCGTTTCCAGCCAATTTTATTATCGGGAATAAAAAACAAATCACTTGTAAACGTAAGAAACTTTCCCCATCGTTCGGACGGCAGTTTGACGATTCTTTGTTTCTTAAAGAACCTATTTGCGTCGAGCGAACCGGCGCGGATGATCTCGATATTCAAATCTTTGATTTCATCCAGAAGAGTTTCATCCTGCGCAAAGTATCCCGTCGGGGTTACGGTAAGCACTGTCGGCTGCCAGCCGAATTGCGGGAGATATTTCACAAATTTCAATGTTCGCTGGACTCCGCTCAAACCCATCGGCGGAAAATAATATGCTATAACGAGAACGTTTCGCAGTGAGGTTGTGTCGGCGCTCATTCCGGCAGGTCGACCTTATACGATTATGAGATGTTTAGGGGAGCGGGTCAGGTTTTCGGAACCATCGTTCGTAATGACTAAGATATCTTCAATACGAACTCCCCCGAATTGCGGTATATAGATACCCGGTTCAATCGTGACGACATTTCCCTTCTCGATTACCGCTTTGCTTTGCATTGATATCCGCGGTGATTCATGAATCTGCAACCCTACGCCGTGCCCCAGTGAATGCCGGAAATATTTATCATACCCCGCCGTTTTTATAGAGTATCGCGCTACACCGTCAAGGTCGCGCGATTTGATTCCGTCTTTTGCCGCTTCAATCGCAAGCATCTGTGCCGTTAGAACCGCATCATAAATATCTTTCATTTCAGATGTCGGTTTTCCCACAACTATTGTGCGCGTCATATCGCTGTGATATCCGTTATAGGTACAGCCAAAATCGAGCGTGAGCAGTTCGCCTTTTCTGATTTTTTTTGACGACGCTTTTCCGTGTGGAAGTGCGCTCCGCTTGCCGCTGGCAACGATCGGTTCAAAGGCGTCGCCTTCTGCGCCATACTTGCGGTGGCGGTAGGAAATTTCCGCCGAGAGATCAAGCTCGCTCACGCCCGGTTTCACCATCGGGAGCAAATCTTTGAAGACCTTATCCGTGATGCGTACTGCTGATCTGATATTTTCGATCTCTCCAATATCTTTCACCGCCGTGATTTGCTCTATGGTATCAACTTTCGGGATGAATTTCACGCGCGGAAAGATTTTCTTCAACTGGTGGAATTCCGTAAGCATCATCGTATTGCCGTCGATCCCGACCCGCATTAAAGCGAGGAGGGAGGAGGTCTTTTTCAGCTCCTCGAACAAACTGCCGCCGGCGATGTGGACTTTCCAACCGAGTGTTTCCTCCCGTATCTGCTGGGTATACCTACCGTCGGTGAAGATCCATGCAGAGTTTTTTTTCACCACAGCCAATCCTGATGAACCGGAGAACCCGCTTATATACCGCAAATGCGGCGGAAAGGTTATCAGGAACGCGTCAAGATCAAGTTGATCAAGGATCTTGCGAAGTTTTTGGAGACGAATTGATGACACTCTATAATTTTAAATTTGTTATCGAAATTGAATTTTGTTCATAAGATTGATTTTCTTAACCCATCAGTAATGTGGCACCTACGAAATTTTCTAAGATGATGTTTAATTGACCTCACCCCGGTAAGGTTTTTCCTATAAGATCATATTATAATTTCCCTCTCCCACCGGGAGAGGAAGTAAGTATCAGTTCCCTGAACCTTGATGTTTCTTAGGGTGAGGTCAAAGAGAAAATACTGCATCCCTTACCCTTGATGTTTGTTAGGGTGAGGTCAATATTATTACCGAAAATCTATCTGTGATAGTTCGGCGCTTCTTTGGATATCACTACGTCGTGCGGGTGGCTTTCGCGCAAACCCGCTTCGGATATCTTTACAAACTGCGTTTTGGTTTTCATGTCGGCGATAGACGGACACCCGCAGTAACCCATCGCAGCGCGCAACCCCCCGACCATTTGAAATATAGTATCCGCCAGGGGACCTTTGTAGGGCACAAGCCCTTCGATGCCTTCGGGCACGAGTTTGGGGAGCTCATCCTCAACATCCTGGAAATACCGGTCGCTGCTTCCTTTTTTCATCGCTTCAATAGAACCCATGCCGCGATACGTTTTATAACCTCTGCCTTCGAGCAGCACTTTTTCTCCGGGGCTTTCATCCACTCCGGCGAAGAGACTGCCGATCATTACAGAATCAGCGCCCGCCGCGATCGCTTTGGGAATATCTCCTGTTTGTTTAATCCCGCCATCGGCAATCACGGGAACGCCCGAACGCGCCGCTGCTTTCGCGCAATCGTACACAGCCGTGATCTGGGGGATGCCGACTCCAGCGACAATTCTCGTCGTGCAAATCGAACCGGGACCGATACCGACTTTAATCGCATCAACGCCGGCAGCAATGAGTGCGCGGGTGGCTTCGCCGGTCCCAACGTTGCCGGCGATGAGTTCGTTATCGGGATATTTGCGCTTGATTTTTTTAATCATATCGATTACGCCGCGCGAATGTCCGTGGGCGGTATCGACAATGACGACGTCGACGCCAGCTTTGATGAGCGCGTCTACCCGTTCCATCGTATCAACGGTCACGCCGACTCCCGCTCCAACCCGCAACCTGCCGCGCGTATCTTTGCAGGCGTTTGGAAAACTCTTCTTCTTCTGAATGTCCTTGAAGGTGATCAACCCCTGCAATTTTCCTTTTTTATCGACGATGAGGAGTTTTTCGATTTTATGTTTTTGCAGAAGGTGCTCGGCTTCCGCCAACGAGGTTCCCACCGGAGCCGTAACGAGGTTTTTGCTCGTCATGAGTTTTGAGATCGGGAGCGTTTCATCGGGATCGAACCGGAGGTCCCTGTTTGTGATGATTCCGACGAGTTTGCCGTCGTCATTGACAATCGGGATGCCGGAGATCTGATAATGGCCCATCATCTGCTGTGCATCCCCGACCGTCTGCGTGGGCTTCATGGTAGTGGGATTGGAGATCATACCGCTTTCAGAACGTTTTACCTGATCCACCTGAGCGCTCTGATGATCAATCGACATGTTTTTATGGAGGACGCCGATGCCGCCTTCCCGCGCCATGGCGATTGCCAGCCGCGCTTCCGTTACGGTATCCATTGCCGAGGATACCAGCGGGATGTTCAGCCGGATATTTCTTGAAAGCTTCGTGCTGATATCGACGTCGCGCGGAAGCACCGACGATTCCCTTGGAACTAGGAGGACGTCGTCGAACGTGATCGCTTCACCTAAAAATTTTTTGATTGGCATATTGGTTTTGGATAATATTATAATGAGAAAACACTTTTATAAACCCTCTAAGTCCCCGATGAAAGCCCACCCCTTTATCCCCTCCCTCGCAGGAGGGGATACGTCCTTCGGAGGGGAAACGTTTACATAAACGCCGGGATACCGGTGATGTCTTCGCCGATGATTAACGTGTGCATCTCGTGCGTGCCCTCGTACGTCTTTACCGATTCGAGGTTTGCCATGTGGCGCATGACGGGATACTCGTCGAGGATGCCGTTCGCCCCTAAAATTTCCCGCGCCACGCGCGCGATCTCCAGCGCCTGGTGAACGTTGTTCCGTTTCGCCATCGATACCTGCTGGAACCGGAGTTTCCCTTTATCTTTCAATCTCCCAAGTTGCAGGCAAAGGAGCTGCGCTTTCGTTATTTCGGATATCATCTGAACGAGTTTTTCCTGCGTGATCTGGAATGCCGCTATCGGTTTCCCAAATTGTATGCGCGACTTGGCATAGTTCAATGCAGAGTCGTAACATGCCATCGCCGAACCGATTACTCCCCATGCGATACCGTACCGCGCCTGGTTCAGGCACATGAGCGGCGCTTTCAATCCTTCTGTCTTGGGGAAAATGTTTGATTTGGGAATGAGGCAATCCTGGAAAATCAATTCCGATGTCACCGAAGCGCGGAGCGAGTGTTTGCCTGTCATTTCGGGAGCTAAAAATCCTTTGGTGCCTTTTTCTACGAGGAAGCCGTGCACGACGCCGTTGAGTTTTGCCCAGACAACCGCGACATCCGCAAGTGTGCCGTTGGTGATCCACATCTTCGCGCCGTTGAGGAGGTAGCCGTCGCTTTTTTCTTCGGCTCGCGTGATCATGCCGCCGGGGTTAGAGCCGTAATCGGGTTCGGTCAATCCGAAGCAGCCGATTTTTTCGCCCGTGGCGAGTTTCGGCAGCCAGTAATCTTTCTGCTGTTCCGATCCGAAGGTGAAAATGGGATACATCACGAGCGCGCTTTGCACCGAGGCGAAACTGCGCACGCCGCTATCGCCGCGCTCCAGCTCCTGCATCACCAGGCCGTAGGCGACGTTGTTCATTTCGGCGCAGCCGTACTTCGCGGGCAGGGTGGAGCCGAACATCCCAAGCTCGCCCATTGTGGGGATCAGGTTCATGGGAAAGGCGCCGGCGCGATACTGCTTTTCAATGACCGGCAGGACATTGTCGTCGACAAATTCGCGAACGGTGTTCCGAACTAAAATTTCATCTTCGCTCAGATTGTCATCGAGACTGTAATAATCGACGCCTTGAAATTTCGTCATCCGGGAGGTCTTCCAATAATGTTAAACGGTTAACTATGAATATTATGGTCTTTATGAAACGCTCTCTTTTGATTCCGACCACACCTCTCTGCTGGTTTCCCCTCCTCGATTGAGGAGGGGAGACGCGGAGCGAGGGGAGGTAGAGTACAGTCATCGGAACGTTTCCATTGACCGATAGCAAAATTCTTTAATAGAAAAAACGCCCTGTCATTAGTTGTTTTCAGGGCGTTTGATGTTAAAAAGTATCAAAAATTACGAAATTTTAGGGGGAAAGTCAAACAAATTTGGGCAGGCAGGTTTTTCCCTTGGGAAAAAGTACAGATTGTCAAGGATAAAAAATTTTGAAATAATTATCGTTACCATCTAATTTCCGAACAAATTTGTTTAAAAAAAGAATGAAAAAATGTACTCAATATGGTTTTTCGTTCCAAAATCCGATAACCCAACCTAAAATTGGAGTATAGGAAAAAGCAATCATCAGGTTCTTGAAGCCATCGGTATAAACAATTCGCATCGAAGTTGTCTCTGATGCCTTAACGATCAGTAGGCAATAAATTTTTGGGTCAAAAAAAACCAGCGAAATGGCTCCTCCTATCATCAAGAATATATAGAGATGATAAAAACGTTCCATATTAATTGTTCGAAGCCCTTCTTGTACCATATCCCACGCAAGCCAACAAAGTATGATAAGCTGGACCGTTTTTCCTAAATTTATTGGTGCTAAAACGATGAGGATTCCTCCTATAAAAATACCAGCGAGCATCGAAACCCCAAAGAAGATATTCCTGCGGAGCAGCGTGCCATTGCGGACTCCTATTAAACAACCAGTGAGTGAACCTATGATGTAAAAAAAAGTCAAAGCGATAGAGGCTAAACCGGACCACGCTAACGCAAGACATGCAAGTGCAGTCACAAAGCCCGGCTTTCCGAATGGAACGCTTTCAATAATTTTCGATTGTTCAACTGAAAAATAAATAGCCGCTATCAAACCGCCTAATGTCATCAGAATTAGAAAATTCGATAATCCAGAAGTACCGAGAAGCACTTTATCTAACTCAAGGTGTGGGTGGAAAGTTACTGTAAATTGAAATCCTTCTTTGAGTCCATCTATTATTTCTCGCATTACTTAGATTAAAATTCCTTATCGAGGAGGAATGAAGAAATCACATCATTGTTTGCTATACATTAGTGAATTACCGGTCAGTCATCGAACGCTATTTTGTTACCTAAATTCTGTGCATAGTCAAACAGTATCTTAAAATCAATTTCATCAATTTTTTCAATGTTATCCGAATATTCAAACGGATCATCCATATCCCTAATTAATATAATAACGGAAACTAACATATAAACATATAGACAGAGAAAAAATATACCTTCCGCGAACGGTTCCATTTTTAACAGAAGCAATCCGGTAACGAATCCAGCAGCCGTACTTTTGATTACGAAATATACGTTGTGAGAGAAGTGCGTATCGCGTATGACCTTGATTCGCACAAGAAGTTTCCTTAGAGCAGCTTGTTCATTTTTTAACCGGACTAGAAAGGGGGGTGGAAGAGTATCGTATAATAGTTCAAATTCTTCGGAGAATGAGTCGAGCAACTGGAAGGCTGTTCGTTCTTCCCGTCGCACGAGAAAATCAGTTTGCAGGATTGCTGTAAATTCCACAACTTTCTTGCGCAAGGACATCGCCGCTGGCGGATTTTTCTTGTGTATTAACGATGTCTCGAGCCAGATAGTCTGGAGACTAGTCAAGATCTCGCCCGGTATTTTTTCAGATTCTTTATAATCCGTCATTACCCCCGCAAGAATGAATCCTATCAAAAAAACAATACCAGTTAAAACGCTCGTAAAAAATGGAGAAAGTGAAAAAACAAATGGCTCCCATCCCTGGTAATGAAAGAATATTTTGAGGATACCCACAGAAAGTGCAAGAGGAAAGGCGATTAAAAAGAGATTGTATCGCCCGAAGTTCTTGAAAACGAGATGGAGTCGGCCTCTATATTTCCTTGAATGTGACGGGATTGCTTACTTTCGGTATATTAAACTATTGTTGCAATGCATCGATCAATAATTCTTAATGAATTTGGTTGATGTCGATCCACTCCCCTTTTCTATTTTTGCAATGCTGTTACTAATGGGGTAAAAAAATAGATTGCATTTGAAGTATGATTTCATATAGTAGAGAGCTCAAGTTATGATTAAATGGGCTATTTCGGAATAATCTATTTTTACAAAAAATCAAAACGTTCAATCTATTTTCCACACTTTTACGTAAAACTTATTTAACTCGTTGATTATTTAAAAATGAAACAATTTGATTGCCAATATCGAAATCATAAGCAATGAGGTCTGCATGAGATTCTTTAAAGTACTTGCTCCAAAATGATCGTATGTTTTCGACCATACGATTCGAATGTCCAGTTCGTCCATCAACAAATATCTTACTTCCCTTCAAGTTTGGCATTCTTTTATTTTGGACGAGATTGTTAATAATTGAGCTTGCCTCTTTGGAATCGCAGCCGTTGGGTTTATTAAAATTATACTCACTTGATTCATGAATCATATCTGAAAAAAGGATGATTACATTTTCGGAAACCAATTTATTGCGCCCGGTAATAAATCTGTTGAAAATCGTTGTAAAATTATCTTCTTCATTTGTTTCCAATAACCCTTCTGACTGTTCCAATGCTGCCATTATATCAGTAAAGTATGTGAATTTACTGCGAACGACTTTTTGTGAATCCAATTGGATCATAAGTTGAGGTTTTAATTGCTCAAGATAATCATGAAATCGCTTCATTGTGCTATCGCTAGCGTGTGTGAATCCATCCGATGTTTTAGAATATTTTTTTTCAGAGAAATCCTCATAGACTAGTTTAACAGCTTCTGTCTTTGCTCCTTCATCGATTGGCAAAACTATTAAACGGTCCTTGATGTTCAAATTTGACAAAACATCAGAACTAATAATGTGTATATACCTCTGAAGCGTTTCATCGCTCAGGCTGCCAGAGTAATCAATCAAACATATACAATTCAAACGTCTATCAATCTTGGTTTGGCATCCAATATTTAGGATGGAAAAGCCTATCAGCAAAACACCTAAGTAACAAATTATTATCTTGCTCATAAATCTCTCAAACCTCATTCCTGAAAGGCTGATTGTCCAATTTTATCTCCAACAGATTTATCAGATATTGTCAATTTTTGAATATGACTTGCGGAATGTGTGCGAGGATCCTTCTCGTATCTCTTATCGGCTTCGAGTTGAAATGTATCATTGTTACAGGCAAAATGAGAAGATAGATCTTCGGTTTTCAGTCCTTTCTTCTTGTCATAGTTTTCTTTAAATGTCTTAAATTCGCTGAAAATGTCCCAGAATACTACACTTTGAATTTTAAAATATTGCAACTTATGTTCTTCATTTCTTCGTAGTATCGTCTCTATTTTATGCAATCTCTCCTGAATTTTTCGATGTAAGAGTGTATTTTTATACGCATCTAAATAATGCATAATATCCCATCGAGCCGCACCTGCAATAAGAGGCAATACCATTGAAAGTATAATGAACCCATAATACAACACACCACCGGTATGGCCACCCTCAATATCGGTTGCTCTAGTTTCTGAAACTCCCATTATGGCTATTTCAACCCCTATGAGTAAAATTGACCACAATATAATAACTGGGGTAGATCTGTTTGGAATATCTTTTTTTTCCTTTTTTGTTATCGGCAAGACTGATTCGATCAATTTCTCCGATACAATAATTCCGCCACCAGTTAATACAATTGCAATTCCCCATCGTATGAAGGTGAAGATCAAATCTTCCCCGTTGATGAAAATAAGTGTTGAAATGTAATTTAAAAACATTTCTGCGATTATTATTACTCCAATAATAAAAGTTTGTGTACGATATTTCTTTCTCACAGTGAAAAAATCATCATTTTCGAGCATTGCCTTTTTATTTATATCTTCACTACGTAAAATTAGATTTTTTTTCTCATCTTTGAGTTCTTCGTTTTTTTCTATATAAATTCCAGCTTTTATGGCAGATTTTTCGATTAACCAGTTCAGACATCTGTCTGCAAATTCGGATAATCCTTTGTCATTTTTAAAATATTGACGAAATCGAATGAAAAAATAAAGATAGCGAAACATGATATTCTCCTTTTATAAGAATTCAGTGATAGTCTCTTGCATAAATCTCTTTCTCTAATTGATCAGCGACAAAAGCTGTTTTCTCTATCAATTCTTGTATCTCCTCATAATCAGCAGTTGGCACAAGATGAGTTGAGCGGAGGGTCAAGTAGGAAACAAATAAATTTTCTTCATTTTTAAGATCTTCAATGCATATTGCCCCTACATCTAATTCCGCGTTTTTCCTCAAAATGGTTTCATAATTGAAGTGCTTGTATAAAGGTCCTATGGGACTCTCAGCAATCAGCCTCGATAAATCTTGGCCCGCCAAAATTATTTTCTTGTATATCAAATGTACAACTTGTGATCGCCCTTCCGTTGTCATTACCTCTACTCTCCAATAAGTAGGTGAATCCTGACGAAAATTAGCCGTATAACGAGATTTTAAATATTTAATTATTTCTTCGATTTTCAAAAATATTTTCCTAACTATTTCATTGACTTCAAATGTTACCTTTACCATTGCAAACGCCGCATTTTACCTTGCCGGAACCATTACAATTGTTGCATTGATATGATGAACTTAATATTCCACCTCCAAGACGCCCAGTCCCATGACATTTTGGACATTGTGCGGAACCTTTACCTTTACATTCCTTACATGTGCTCATATGTCTGCTTTAATTTTTTTGAAAGAATTTTAAAATATTTTTTATGGCGAAATGAAATAATCCCTATCCTAAAAAAGCGTACTCGCCATTAAGTGAAATTATTTAAATGAATGTATAACCCCATCGATACAAAGTGCATGTATCGATTATACCCTGCAAAAATACTTAAGAATTTACGAAAGTATCAAGATTTTGTCAAGTAAAATTTAATGAAAATCAAAATATTGTTGAATATACGTCGATTTTAAGGAATTTGTGAGAGATTAAATCTTGGTATATTCAAAGAAATAGCAAAATCCAAAAACCTCTTTTTAAACCCATCGAATTCGATAGGTTTAAAAAACAGGCAGGATTGAATATCAACGTTCCCTCACCATTAAACTCCAAGAGGTTGCTCCCAAAAGACTTATCTATTTTCGGAGCGACCTCTCATTCTTCCATTTATAACGTCCACCCAAAAACAATTGTCATATCGAGCAAGCGCGATTGATCGGTGACGCCGAAGAGCGGTTCAACATCGAGGAAGGCGCGTTTTACAGGACGGTATTGCATTGTGGGTCCAAGTAAATAATGGGTGCGCCAGTTGGGTGTGCCTGTCGCTCGGCCTATCTCATATTTATATTGAAACGCCGGTCCGATGGAAAATAATTCATCCGCGACGATATAGGATGCAGCGCCGGTGACAACATATTCTTCATCACGATAATCGGCGGGCGCTAACCCGCGTTCCGTTACGATGTTCAAACCCCAATGCCAGAGGTTTCCCAACTCTCCTCCAAGAAGGAGTTTCGGTTCGATTTTATCGTACCCTTGGTCTTCGTCACCATTGACTGCGTCGAACGTTGAGTATTCGAAGTAGAGAGTCGGGTTGCCCGGAAGCGAGCCCCAATCGGCAAGCGCCCAGCGCATTTCAACCGACCATCCCCGTGAATTGAAGGATGACGCCTGTCCATCCCAGTACCTGATGCTGTTCATATAGATATCAAGCTGCGTATGCGCTCCAAGCCCGAATTCCAGTTCTTGTGAAATCCGCGCTTTCTTGGCGCCGCCGGCGCTTGCTTTTTCCTCACGCACTTCAACCCACTGCTCAAACTCGGCTTCACCGGGTTGCGTCTGGATATACACTCTCGTGGTAGGGAAACGACGGCGGGTGGTCCATTCCGGTTGTTTATATGCACCGATGGGTTGGTTCTCTTTGTACGCCGTAACCGTTATTGGTGGCAGCACCACCTGCGATGTATCCCGCTGCTGCGCGAGTGCAGGGATTGAACATAAAATTAAAAATGTAATAATTATTAAAGGTTTCATGTTTATTCTCCGTAAAAATTTTGTTAACAAAAATACTTCCCTGAGTTCGGTGAGTCATGCTGAACTTGTTTCAGCATCTATAGTCACCAATTTTTGGATCCCGAAACAAGTTCGGGATGACTCAGAGAAGCGATTAATATTTTTTGGACAACATCAATTCTCAGCAATTTACATCGATGTGAGGAGATTGCGACGTCCCGTCAAAAAGAATGACGGGACTCGCAATGACGACCTTTCACACAGACTGTGTAACACTGCCAGAAAGGATAAACGCTATCCTTTTGGCGTAAATCCTTCTAGCAGGGTGTTGAAATAGTCTCGAATTGGAATGAGTCAATCCGAACTTGTTTCGGAATCTGTAAGCGTTCAGACCCTGAAACAAGTTCAGGGTGACTCGAGTTAGGGTTTTTCAACACCCTGCCGTGTTTATTAACTTAAACGGGGAGGGGGTGGAGAGATTTCGGGGTAGAAGCTTTGCAGCCGCGGGTGAGCGGGGGCGGTTAGCTCGCCATTATAGGGGCAGTGAATGCTCACAATCTCATCGAGTTGGATAAATTGTCCGAGAAGTACTTTTCCCTTCAATCCGTTTTTTATCGGATCGGGGTGCTGCGGTGAAAAACGCGTGCCGGTGGATTCAACATAAGTTTCGCCGTTATCCGTCATGCATAGATAAAGAATGTCTTCCGAGGTCGGAATGATGGAAACAATTGAATATGCGACTCCCTCCCAGAGCACGGTTTGATCTTCGTTTCTTACGATCATTTGATTTTCCGGTTCACGGGGGTCATACCAGAGTTGAACAATGGAGGAGGACTCGCATCCTTCGCGTACAGATTCAGCGATTTTCTGATGCGCTGTCGATTGGAAAATCGTTGTGAAGGAAATAAATGCCGTCTCTCCCGTGATAAGGATGAGAACGAAAAACAGCGACAGTAGAATTTTTATGTTTTTTCCGGTTTTAATCTGCATGTTATATCAGTAGAGCGTTTTAATATAATGCACAAACTGGAAAATATCAATAGGAATTCGACCTATGTTGAAAAAATGATAAATCGGTTAATGGAGTATCAATCTACCTGTATCTTATAATCCTTAATTTTCAGGTAGAGAGTTTTCTGGCTTATACCGAGCGCCTCAGATGTCTGTTTGCGGTTTCCGCCGAAGAGTTTAAGAACTTTCTCGATATGCTGTTTCTCAAGCTCGTCGAGTGAAAGATCGGCGGGCGCCCCGATGCTTCCGTTGTTTGTGAGATGGAGATCGGTAATCTCAATCTGATCGCCGGTCGATAAAATTATAGCGCGTTCGATAACATGTTCCAGCTCCCGTATATTCCCGGGCCATTCATACAACATGAGGGATTTCATCGCTTCTTCGCTCACGCGTTTTGGCGCACTGAGCTTGGATTTTTTCTGAAGGAAAAAATCCACCAGCAGAGGAATATCCTCAAGGCGCTGGTTCAGCGTGGGAATGAGAATCGTTATAACATTCAACCGGTAGAGAAGATCATCGCGGAATCTTCCGGCTTTTGCTTCTTCCTGGAGGTTCTTATTGGTCGCGGACACTACGCGCACATTCGCTTTCAATTCGTTGGTGCCGCCGACGCGCCTGAAATCTCCCGTTTCCAAAAACCTCAGCAGCTTCGGTTGAATCACCGGACTTATATCGCCAACTTCATCGAGAAAGAGCGTGCCGCCGTTTGCAACTTCAACCAAACCCGGCTTGGCGGTATATGCATTGGTGAATGCGCCTTTCTCATGACCGAATAATTCGCTCTCTAAAAGCGTATCGGGGATGGAGGAACAGTTTACGGGCACGAACGGACGCGACCGTCTGGGACTCCGATCATGGATTAAATGGGCGATGAGTTCTTTACCGGTGCCGCTTGCTCCGGTGATAAGCACGATGGATTCGCTATCGGCAACTTTTTCGGCGTCGATCATGACGCGCTGGATACGCGGGCTTTTCCCGATGATCTCAAACGTGCCGGCTTTCCGGGAAAGCTCCGTCTTCATCAGTGTATTATCGATGGCAAGCTTTTTCCGGTCGATAGCGCGGTGGATTGTTTGTTCCACCTGATCGAAATCGTACGGTTTCCCCAGCACCTCGTATGCGCCTAACTTGGTGGTTTCAACCGCCATCTTTACATCGGCGAACTGGGAGAGAATGATAACCTGGGAAGAGGGAGAATGTTCTTGAATGAATTGCAAAACTTCAATGCCGCTGACCCGCGGCATTTTAATATCGAGGAGGACTACGTCATATAATTTTTTCTGGATGAGATTGATCGCTTCCACGCCGTCGAACGCGAGATCGACTTCATAGATACCTTCCTCCTGGAGCTCTTCTCGAAGGATTTCGGTAAATGACGCCTCGTCATCTACAATTAAAATGTTGTAACGTTGCGGCACAACTTCTCCGGTCTCCTTCGATCGCGGTAAAAACTATTCGCTAAGCACGCGTTCGATGGTGGTTAAAAGATCGACAAGATCGTACGGTTTGCTGATAAAATCTTCCGCTCCGAGCTTCTTGGATTCAATGGCATTTTTAAGGTCTGCAAACGCCGTGAGCATGATAACTTTAATCTGGGGGGTACCTTTTTTGATGAATTTCAAAACTTCAAATCCGTCAACCCGCGGCATCTTAATATCAAGGAGAACAAGGTCGAATTGTTTGCCCTGGAGGACCGCGATCGCATCGTCGCCGTCCGACGCCGTATCAACATTATACCCCTCGCTGGAAAGTTCACTGCTCAGAACAGTGCGAAGAGCTTCTTCATCATCCACAACAAGAATGCTGCGTTGATTTAGCATGGATTCTCCTTCTGTGATATTGTAATCATAATTTTAAAAATAGTTTAATTGTAAGTACGTGTGCCAAATTAACGAAAACGCAGAATAAAAGCAAGAATGAAGGTGACCGGTAATACTGACCTGCGTTTAATCTTTGGGAGTTACCGGAAAATGTCAGAATAGACGCTGATTTTTACACTTTCCCCTCCCGATAGCATACACAATACGATGTGGGTTGCATCACTCAGGTTGTTTTCGAGATATTAAGAAGCGTCACCATCTTGAGTTTTTGTCGTCTCGATAAATACAACGATAGTCGGGATGCCGGGATTTGAACCCGGGACCTCCTGCGCCCAAGGCAGGCGCGCTAGCCGAGCTGCGCTACATCCCGATGACTTAACTTAAGCGAATACAATGTAAGAAACTTTGGCTGAAAAGGCAATATGAATTTTGGGAATTTTGGTTCATTTGTCAGAATAATCCATCAAGAATCATCTTGCTTTTCACCCGTTTTTTTCTGTCATTTAATCAATGATATTCCATGCTTTATTGATTTCAACGGGGGTTTATGACATTTCTTAATCCGCTCGTTCTGTTCGGGTTAGTCGCTGCGGCAATTCCTGTTATTCTTCATCTACTCAACTTACGGAAGTTACGAACGATAGAGTTTAGCACGCTTTCGTTTCTGAAAGAATTACAGCAAACCAAAATCCGCCGGTTAAAAATACGTCAGTGGCTGCTTCTTCTTGTGCGGACGTTGATAGTCCTGTGTTTAGTGTTTGCATTTGCGAGACCGGCTTTACGAGGGGCGCTCTTTGGAAAATTAGGCGCGAATGCCCATTCATCCGTCGCGATTATTTTTGATGATTCATTCAGCATGACCGGAAGCGATCAGTACGGCGAGTTGTTTAAGCAGGCGAAAGATAAAACGGAAAAAATCATCGATGTGCTGAACCAGGGCGATGAAGTATATCTTATCAAGCTATCCGATTTGCCGAATGCCACTATCGATCCTGCAACGCACGATTTTAGCGCTCTCAGAACGCTCATCCGCGAGTCGAATATCACCAGCGTTACCCGTTCAATCGATGAAGCGGCGCGCACAGCCGAAAGACTTCTTGCCAAATCGAAGAATGCCAATAAAGAGGTCTACATCATCTCGGATATGCAGCGAACGTTATTTACTTCCACCACCAAGGATAGTGCGGACAATACGAATTCTCCGAACAGATTTTTTTTAGTCGAAGTCGGCACAAAAGAAATTGATAATATCGGTATCGATTCTGTTGAGGTGTTAAACAAAATTCTGGAAGTCGGCAAGCCGGTTGAGCTCAGCGCAATCATCAGAAATTTTACCCCCACCCCCGTTTCCAATTATGTAGTAAGCGGATACCTTGAAAATGCGCGGGCTGCCCAGCAAAGCGTGCGTATCGATCCGTGGGGGACGGCAACAGTCATCTTGAAGGTAATTCCTAAACATGCCGGGTTAATCAAGGGGTATGTTGAAACTGAAAATGACGCCTTGGAACAGGATAACCGGCGGTATTTTACATTATCGATTCCCGAACGGATCAATGTTGCGCTCGTTGCCGATAATCCTGGTGATGCTCATTTTCCTGCCCTGGCATTGCAAGCAGGCAGGGCAGATTCGCTTCAGTCATTGGTCAATGTTCAACAAGTAACTTCGGATAAATTTCCAACTGTCGATTTAAAGCGCACCGACGTTTTGATAATCATGAATACCAAGGGAATATCGAGTATCGGTTTCAAGAGTATTAAAGAATTTGTTGAACATGGCGGCGGGGTTATAATTTTTCCGTCGTCAGCATTTCAACAAGGGGAGTTCAACGCGGAATTTCTTCCCTCTCTTGCTGTTCCGTCCGTTGCGGGAGTAACCGGAAATACAAATGCGAATTCTTCGGTTTCATTCCAGAAAATCGATCTTGATCATCCGTTATTTAATACAATTTTTGATAAAACGTTGCCGGGATTTAACGGCGATAAGCGTACAATCGAATCGCCCGCGATTCTCCGGTCGCTTCAGCGGCAAGTCGGCGTGAATAGCCATGTAATTATTTCGCAGACCGATGGAATGTCCTTTCTTTCGGAACATACGCTCGGCAGCGGAAAAATTCTCTTTTATTCAGTTTCACCCGTGCTTTCCTGGTCTGATTTTCCGCTCAAAGGGATTTTCGTTCCCCTGATTTATCGCTCCGTATTATACCTCGGCGCACATCCGGCAGTTAATCAATCATATCTTACCGGGCAGGACGCCATTATCTCAATTGAACCGACAGAAGTAACCGGAGAAACAAAATACACGCTCTATTCTCCCGATGGCACGCAGGAATTAATGGTCCCAACAAATGAGAATAAATTGAAAGAAATTACTTCAGAAGGATCGCCGAGAAATCTCCTGCCTATCGGGAGTCTTACATTCGTGAAACCGCATGTAATCGTGCCGGGTTTCTACGATCTGAAAAGCGGGAGCGTTCTCCTTTCCGTCTTCGATGTTAATATCGATAGCCGCGAATCGGATACACGCAAGATGTCTTTAGGCGCCATGGAAGAGTTTTGGAAGAAAAAAGGCATAGAACCGAAAATCATTCCATCAGTCGACCAGGCGGCAGCAATCCAAACGACGGTGCTCCAGTCACGGTTCGGCGTTGAGTTGTGGAAATATTTGCTGGCGTTATGTCTCCTCCTCGTCATCATCGAAATGATCATTGCCCACGACAGCCGGGAGAAGGAGAAAGCGCCTGCTTGAGTAAGATTAATGAAGATAGTATCGAGACCCTAAAACCTGAGCGGAGAGAAATCGCCCGTTCAAAAGATACTGCAAAACCGGAGACTGCTATTGTTGTCGGGCTGGTGCGACGGAAACAAACCCGTGAACATGCCGAGGAATATCTTGAGGAACTCAAACGGTTAGCCGATACCGCCGGCGCAGCGGTTCAGCATATGATATTGCAGGAACGTGATCGCATGGACGCAGCGACCTTCATCGGAAGCGGAAAAGCAAGAGAAATCGGGGAGCTTGTTGCCGATGAAAACATCAGCATGGTAATTTTTGACGACGATCTCTCGCCGGTTCAAATCCGGAATCTTGAAAAACACATTAAATGCAAAATTATTGACCGGAGCGGATTGATTTTAGATATTTTCGCCTTCCGCGCGAAATCGAAAGAAGCAATGACCCAGGTGGAGCTTGCACAATTGCAATATATGCTGCCGCGGCTCACGCGGCAATGGACTCACTTATCGAAACAATTCGGGGGCGTGGGAACAAAAGGTCCCGGCGAAACACAGATTGAATCTGACCGGAGAGCTATCCGTAAACGGATAAGTCTTTTAAAAGAGAAACTTCACGGTATCGAACTTGAACGGAATGTACAACGGAACCGCCGATCTGATCTTGTTCGGGTCGCATTAGTCGGGTATACGAATGCCGGGAAATCGACGTTGCTAAAGTTGTTTTCCAATGCGGACGTGCTGGTTGAAGACCGGCTATTTGCAACCCTGGATACGACGGTGCGAAAGGTTTCCCTTTCTTCCGGTAAGAAGATCTTATTGAGCGATACCGTTGGTTTCATACGGAAATTACCGACGACGCTGGTTGCATCATTTAAAAGCACGTTGACTGAAGTTATAGAGGCGGATTTGCTTCTCCATGTGGTGGATGTAAGTCATCCCCAATTTACCGAACATATTGAAGTTGTGCGGCAAACGCTGGAAGAACTGAAGGTCGCAGATAAGCCCACAATCTTTGTATTCAACAAAATCGATGCGGTTGCGGATCGTTCAGCAGTGCAGGATATCACCACTCGTTATAATCCGTCCGTGATAATCTCAGCGGCTCGGAATATTAATGTATCAGGATTGGTCGCAATGATTGAGAATATCCTCAATGAAGATTCGATCATTGAAGAAATTACCATTCCCCAGTCGGAATATAAAACAATAGCCCGGTTACATGGTGAGGTCGAAATAATCAATAAAACGTATGAGGGCAATTGCGTCCATATCCAATACCGGGTGAATATCAATCATCGCGACCGGGTGAAGAAACTGCTGGGGAAAAAACATTAGCAGGATGCTGAAAAAGTATCAAATTGGAGTGAGTCATTCCGAACTTGTTTCGGAATCTGTTCACATTCAGACCCTGAAACAAGTTCAGGGTGACTCGGTTCGGGTTTTTCAGCATCCTGTTAGAAGAACAGGGTGCCGGAAATTGTAAGAATAGGTTTTATTTTACGTTAAGCGGGAAATAAAAAAGTCCCGCCATACTTTTTTCGCATGACGGGATGAGTCGCCCCTGTTCTTTTAACCAATAACAACTCAACTCACCTTTATCGGAATTGAAGCGTTTCCCTTCAAAAACGCGCTTGTAAATAAATCAAACTCATCAATATATGCCATATGCGTTGCATGGCTGTGATGTTCATAGAAAGAATGTACGGATAAATTTATCGATAATTTGTGATATAGGTCAAAAAATGAATCAGATACCAAACCCCATGCTTGATGTTGCGGTACGCGCAGCGAAAAACGCCGGACAATTCCTGAAAGAGAATTTGGGAAAGGTGAAAACGATTGAAGAGAAATTCGGCCAGGAAAAAAATCTCGTGACCGAAATCGATAAAAAATCCGAAAAAATTATTATCGATATTCTTCATGAGCATTTTCCATCGCACAGGATCCTCGGTGAGGAGGGGATAGGAATCGGGGGAAATTCGCCGGACTATAAATGGGTCATCGATCCGCTTGATGGCACCACAAATTATACGCATGGGTTTCCCGTTTTCTCTGTTTCCATCGGTTTGGAGGTGAAGGGCGAAATTACCATCGGTGTTATCTACGATCCAAACTTCAACGATTTATTTATTGCCGAAAAGGGGAAAGGGGCGTATCTGAACGGGGAAAAACTCTCGGTATCAAAGGTTTCCGAATTGAAAAAAAGTATGTTAGTAACGGGTTTTCCGTATAATATTCGCGATAATCCCAGTCACGCCATAGAAAGGTTTGTTGATTTTCTCCATATCTCACAGGCGGTCCGCAGGATGGGGTCGGCGGCAATCGATTTGGCATATGTTGCTGCAGGAAGATACGAAGGATTCTGGGAGGTTAACCTTCAACCGTGGGACATGGCTGCGGGAATTTTACTGGTTCAGGAGGCAGGCGGAAAAGTGACAGGTTTTGCGGGGCAGAAGGCGAGTATCTACGAACATGAAATTCTTGCCAGCAATGGTTTAGTGCACAATCAGATGATAGAAGCGCTGGGAAGGAACAGCATCTGATTACTTCAACACATCCCGGAGTGTTGTTAGTAACTTCTCGGTAGTGTATGGTTTCTGTAGAAATGCCTGCACTCCAGTCACCGATGGTTCAGAAAGTTTATCCTGGGTGATCAATCCGCTTGCAGCGATTATTTTTATCCGGGGGTTGATTTTCCGTAACGCTTTGATTGTCGAGGGACCGTCCATGTTCGGCATCATCATATCGGTAAGAACAGCGCCAATTTTATTTTTATGTTGGGTAAAGAGCGCAATTGCCTCATTTCCGTCGTTCGCGATCATCGCCTTGTAACCGTAATTTTCGAGAGTTTCTTTGGTGATTTCACAGATGGATGTTTCATCATCCACAACAAGAACAGTTTCACCTTTGCCTGCCGGGAGTTCAACATGCTTTCGGGTAGTTGCTTCGCGTGTTGCGGGGGAAATAATAGCAGGCAGGTACACTTTGAATTTAGTGCCTTTTCCCACTTCGCTATAAACATTGATGAATCCCTTGTGACTTTTCACAATGGCAAGCACTGTCGATAGTCCGAGCCCGGTTCCCTTGCCGATTTCTTTTGTGGTGAAGAATGGTTCGAAGATTTTATCGATCACTTCGGGGTCGATACCGATCCCGTTATCCGAGACAGTGATATTGACATACGGTCCGGGTTTCGCGTCAACGTGCATGCGGGCAAATGCCTCATCAAGGGTCACATTGTCCGCTTCAACCAGTAATGTTCCGCCGGAAGGCATCGCATCCCGTGCATTGACGCAAAGATTCATCATTACCTGATGAAGCTGGGTTGCGTCAGCCTGGAGCATCCAAAGATCTTTCACCAACCTGACCTGGATCCGGATTGTTCTGGAGAATGTTTCACGGACAATTTTTTCGATCTCCTGGATAAGATGAGCGGGTTGAAGCATGATCTTTTCCCCGTCCACACCCCGCGTGAAGGTAAGGACCTGTTGAACCATATCGGCGCCGCGCTGCGTGCTCACCTCGATCGTGTTTAAGAGCCGTTGGGTTCGTTCGTCCGGTAATCTTTTCTTCAGATTTTGCATCGTCAGAAGAATGGGCGCGAGTACATTATTCAGATCGTGAGCAATGCCGCTGGCAAGCGTCCCGATGCTTTCCATGCGCTGCGCCCGGAGGAATTGCGCTTCAAATTTTTTCTTCTCAGTGATATCGGTGTTGAGGATAAGGAATGATTTTATTTTTCCGTTTTCTCCATAGACAACAGTCCACCGGCTTTGGACGATGATGTTCTTTTCCGATTTGGTGATCTGGTGGATTTCACCGCTCCATTTTTGATCTTTGAGGATGGCAGTTTTTGCTTCCTCGAATTGCGCGCTGTTGTGTTTAAAAAGGAGATCGGAGACATGCTGCCCCAGCGCTTCTTCCTTTTTCCATCCATACATAGTTTCGGCGCCTGTATTCCAAAACAGGATCGTATCATTCGTATCGCTCACAATAATGGCGTCTGTAGCGATATCGAGCAATGCGGCTTGCTCAAGTATTTTTTCTTCGGATTTCTTCTGTTCCGTGATATCGATTGCCATCCCGAGCACGGCGGGAGTGGAGGAGCCGGTAATCGTAAACGGTATTTTGATCGAATAAAGAATACGCTTATTGCCGTTGAAGTCGGTGAATGGTTGTTCCTCAATGTAGCGTGTTTCTTTGTTGTTTATAACAAGAAGGTCGTCTTCCCGCCATTTCGATGCTTCCGAATGCGACAGGTTGAAATCGAAATCGGTTTTGTTGAGCAAGTCTGATATTGTCGTTCCGTAGGCGTCGGCAACCGCCTTATTGACCAAAAGGTAATGCCCGTCGCTGCTCTTCACAAAAATGAAATGCGGAACAAGATCGATAATTTGACGAAGTTTCCGTTCGCTCTCCTGGAGAGCGTCTTCGGCAATTTTTCTTTCCGTCACATCATTCGCAAGAACCAGGACGCCCTGCTTGCCCATGAAGGGGATGGAATTCCATGTGATTTCTACGAATAGTCCGGAGTTATCTTTCTTCTTATGCCGCCACAATCCCGCCCGCCCGATCCCGCGGCTCAACGATGTTTTAATGATTTTCTCATGATAATTTTTGAATAATGCTATCTCGGATTCCGGATGAATATCCATAATTGTCATTGATAGAAATTCGGTATAGGTGAATCCATAATGTTTTACCGCAGATTCGTTCACCGCGAGAAAATGGTATGTATCGAGGTCGTATACCCACATAGGTTCAGGATTGCCTTCAAAAAGGAGGCGGTACTGTTCCTCGCTTTGCCGCAATTGTTCTTCAACGCGTTTTCGCTGCGAACGTTCATCACTTTCTTTAATTGCTCTCGTGACCGAGGGAACGAGCCGCGATAACCGGTCTTTGAGGATGTAATCGGTTGCGCCATTCTTGACGATATCTACTGCAAGTTCTTCTCCGAGGAAACCCGAAACAATAATGAACGGAACATCCGGCGAGCGTTGTTTGGATACTTTCAGCGCGCTTAATCCATCGAAGGCAGGCAAATTGTAATCTGCAAGGATGAGATCGGGTTTAAAATCATCCAATGCTTTGATGAATGTATTCTTCGTGTTTACCCGAAGCACCTGGGCATGGATACTCCCCCTCCTCAACTCTCTCTCGATAAACTCGGCGTCCGTCTGATTATCTTCGAGAAGAAGAATATGAAGATTTTTTGAATTCATCTGATCCTTGGAAATATCATGTCCATGTAATTATTAAATCGAATCATAATAAGCATGTCGACGCTGGTTGTTCAGCCAATATCGCACTGTGTAACAAATGTGTATATCAATCATTGGTTAGAATGTTGATCGCACGCCGATTAAGATTTCCCTGATGCTGTTGGGAATGCGGGAATTTACCTGCCGGTAGCGATTTCCATTAGCAACCGCCCCAGAACAAAGAGGAACGAACCGCCAAAAATGATCCATGTTAAAATCATCCCAATTTTTTCTTTTAATTCTTTATGATCTTTTACGGGTGCGGGTTGGGTTGTTTCTGTCGCCATAGTATTTGTATACTTTCTCCGGAACGTATAACAACAAATTAAAATAGAAATATATTATCTAAAATACAAAACAACGGCAAGTTCCAATTAGTTGCAGAGAATATCTTTAGAAGATATTAGCGATACCAATGCATCGTATGATGCTTTGCCAACCGTTTTGTATCGATTGTTGAAGTAATTCAGTCGATTTGAAGAATGGGATATTGTTGTATTAATTACAAAAAAATACCTATCTGTTGGCACGGTGATTTTATGCTATAATTGGTTCGGAAGTTGTTTTACTCTTTCTTCAGCGATTAAAATAGCGCATATGGTTTTTGCGTCATGGATTTCACCCGCAAGAATCATGGATTTTACTTCTGCAAACGGCATTATATGAACCGTAATAGATTGCTCGCCTTCCTCCAATCTTCTTCCTTCTTGGAGCTGTGTAAGATTTTGTGCGATATACAAGTGGAGAATTTCGTTGCAGAATCCCGGAGTAGTATAAATAGAAATGAGCGGTTCCAAATGAGTAGCAGTATAACCGGTTTCTTCTTCTAATTCACGTTTAGCGCATTGCAGCGGAGTTTCGCCTGGTTCTAATTTTCCTGCGGGCAGTTCCCATATTAATTTATCAATCGGGTAACGATGCTGCCGGATCATCAATATTGTTTGTTCAGGAAAAACTGCCAGTATGACGCTGCCCCCGGGATGGCGCGCTACTTCACGAATACCGATGTTTCCGGATGGATATTCAATGTTATCTACGATTGTGCCGAACACCTCTCCTTCGTAAACAATCTTCCTATTCAAGAGTTTAAAATTCACGGGATTCTTTTACCATATAGTTAATCTGGCGCGGAACAGCAAAATGGATATTGGCGCTTCCGAATTTTGTGTAAAGCTCCTCACCAAGTGAGGTCTTGATAATAAATATATTAAAAATAGTCGGCATGGAAGTGAACATTACGATTTAGGAGCATTCCCGCGGCTCCCCGGTTTTTCAACAGGGACTCCTTTCGCGCAAAGGGGACAATCCTCCGGTTTGTATGTTACCACCTGCATAGACATCGCTGCAAAGAGCGTATTATTGAAATTAACTTTTCCACCGCTTCGATCAACAATAGACCCGACGCCTGCAACCTCGCCGCCTTCACGGCGGACGATCTCAATAACCTCCGAAACGGAACCGCCCGTGGTGATAACATCCTCGCATACTAGCACGCGCTCACCCGGGTGAATTTCAAATCCTCTCCGGAGCTGCATGAGATTATCTTTTCGTTCAGTAAAGAGAATTCTCAATTGATCGGCATTGTTGGTAGCTAGTGAGTTCAAAATTCTTCCGACTTCCTGGGCAACGATGATTCCTCCCAGTGCCGGAGCGATAACGATATTGATCCGCGAACTTTGAAAGTGTTTGGCGATCATGCCGCAAATAGTTGTGGCATATTCCGGATATTGAAGCACTTTTGCGCATTGAAAGTATTGGCGACTATGGAGTCCGGATGTAAGTTGAAAATGGCCCTCAAGTAGCGCCCCGGATTTTTTGAATATTATCAGTAGTTCATCGTTTGTCATTGTAGTTTTAATTGATTCGAGTATGGTGAAGCCAATTCCACCCTCCGATATTGCCCTGCGGGCGTCCCGTCGGATTAAAATGGATGATACAATTAATTGAAATTATAATGTTTCGATTTCTCTCGCGAGCTTGAAATCTTTTTCCGTTAATCCGCCTTCGCTATGGGTGGAAAGCGCGAGCGTGACCGTATTCCAGCGAATATCAATATCCGGATGATGATTGAATTTTTCCGCATACAATGCGACTGAATTTACGAAACCGATAGCCCGGATGAAATCTTTTTTATCAAACGTTTTTGTGATTTCTTTCCCTTTTAATGTCCAACCTTTAAGCGATTGGAGTTCCGAGGTAATCTGCTGATTTGATAATAGAGGCATTGGAGTTTCCTTTCAACAATTACAACATCTGGATATCTTTTTTCGTTGGGATCAACTTCTCATATTCGCTTCTCAAGATGATGTGCCGGGAATCGATCGCCCGGTCGATGGCAAGGATGCCGTCAAGATGATCGATCTCGTGCTGCAGCAGCTCGGAAAAACCTCCTTCAGCGTGGACGCGTTTTTTGGCCCCTTCGGAAGTAGTATATGTTAAAGTTACTTTCGAATACCTTTTCACTTTAGCAAGAATATCGGGAAATGAAAAACAATCGTCCCATAGCGTCATCTTGGTTTTTGAATGAGCGATAATTTTTGGATTGATAAGCGCAATCGATTCATCGATATTGATGAAAATTATTCGTTTTAGAACACCTATCTGCGGAGCTGCGATTCCCCTGCCAAACCCATGATTGCGGCGAAAATGATTCAGCGTGTCTTGTAAATCCAGAATCGTTTCCTGGTTCGATACATCGGCTATCTTCTTAACCCGGTCGCATTTTTTTCGTAGAAGGGGATTGCCAAGCAGTAGTATCTCTTTTATTGCCATAAAAAATTCATTTCGTAATTCAAGTTCTATAACCGATTGCAGGAATTTTCGTTCCCGGTACGCTCACAACTCTCACTTTTCCTAATTTTTTCCCTAAAAACCGTTCACCGATTTCGGAAAATTTAGAAGGGATATCGCTCACGAAAAATTCAACATTACCGCGAACAGAACTCGGATTGTGTAGTTGTTGTTGGTCAAGGACGTTTGAGACTTCTTCGGATGTCGCTTCGCCGGAATCGATCAGCGTTATTTCATTTTCGAAGATTTTTCCGATGATGCCTTTCAAAAGCGGGTAATGCGTGCATCCAAGGACAAGAGTATCAATCTTAGCTAATTTAAGAGGAAAAAGATATTCTTTCGCTATCATCTCGGTGGCGCTATGCGTAAGCCATCCCTCTTCGACAAGCGGAACGAACAACGGGCATGCTTTGCTGATAACTTCAATCGATTTCTTAAATTGGTGAATGTTGTATGCATAGGCGTCGCTGGCAATTGTTCCGGCTGTTCCTATGATGCCAACGCGGTTTTTTTTTGTCGCTGCCACAGCGGCTTTTGCGCCGGGAAGTATTACCCCGACGACAGGAACACGCGCGTGCTTCATCACAACATCGAGGGCAACTGATGAGACCGTATTACATGCGACAACGATCATTTTAACGCTTTTGCTCACAAGAAACTCGGTGTCCTGAGCGGCATATTCCCGGATCACCTGGGGCGATTTTGGTCCGTACGGTACGCGCGCTGTATCGCCGAAGTAGACAATGTTCTCGTTGGGGAACCGCTTCATGAGCGCCTGTACAACCGTCAGTCCGCCTATACCGGAATCGAAGACGCCTATGGGATTTGTCTGGGTTGATTGTTGTTTCATATGGATTAATAATATAGGAAAAGAGCAATGGATTATCAAAGTGAAATTTATATCACAAATATCCTCTAAACTTTTTATAATTGTGTTCAATGTCCATTTTCCGTATCTTCACATACTATGGAAATATCATCGAAAGCAACCGATTCTTTGAACCTGCATACCCCTATCGTTCGAAAAATTCTTGTAGAATTCATTCGGGATGAAGTAAAAAATGCGGGATTTGGGAAAGTCGTGATAGGACTATCCGGCGGAGTCGATTCTGCGCTGGTTGCGTTCCTTGCAGTTGAAGCGCTGGGAAAGGAAAATGTCACGGCAGTAACTCTTCCCTATAAAACAAGCAATCCTGCAAGCTTATCCGATGCGCACCTCATTCTGAAGAAACTCGGTTTACCTTTCATTTCGGTCGATATTACGCCAATGGTTGATCCCTTTATTGAGGGGGATCCTGCCATGGATGCGAAACGGAAGGGCAACGTCATGGCGAGGGAGAGAATGATTGTGCTCTATGATATTTCCGCTCGTGAAAACGCTCTCGTCCTCGGCACCTCTAATAAATCGGAATTACTGCTCGGATACGGAACGCTCTTCGGAGACCTTGCGTGCGCGATTAATCCTATCGGCGATTTATACAAAACACAGGTATGGCAGCTTGCGGAAGCGATAAGTGTTCCGAAAGCTATCGTCGATAAAAAACCAAGCGCAGATTTATGGACCGGGCAGACCGACGAAGGTGAATTCGGATTTACCTACAAAGAAGTCGATCAGTTGTTCTACCAGATGATTGACGAGCGCCGCAACGAACAGGAACTTGCGGCAATGGGTTTTGAAAAATCGTTCATTCAAAAAGTGCAGCGATTGGTGCAGCAGAATCAATTCAAACGTCGTCCGCCCCTCATTGCTAAAATATCCCACCGCACCATCAATATCGATTACCGGTACCCCCGCGATTGGGGTCTCTGAGAACTTATCACAGGCATGCCTGAAGAAATTTCACCGGGTACGTTGTATATTGTTAGTACGCCGATTGGTAATCTTGACGATCTATCATACCGCGCAGTGCATATTCTTTCTCATGTCGATCTTATCGCCGCTGAGGATACCCGCACGACCGGCGTTCTTCTCAAACACTATCAGATCAAAAAACCCCTTCTCAGTTTTTATAGTTACAACGAGATTCGCCGTGTTCCGGAATTAATCGAAAAGCTCAAATCCGGACTTTCCATTGCGCTGGTGACCGACGCCGGGACTCCCGGCATTTCCGATCCGGCTTACTCGATCATTCGTGCAGCGCTCGATGAACTGATTCCGGTTACTTCCATCCCCGGCGCTGCGGCATTTCTTCCGGCGTTAATAACGAGCGGGTTGTCTATCGAGAGATTTGTGTTTGAAGGGTTTCTCCCTGTGAAAAAAGGGAGGAAGACTAAACTGGAAATTCTCTGCATGGAGGAACGAACAATCGTTTTGTATGAATCTCCGCACCGGCTGCTGAGGACGTTGAGCGATTTGAAAGATCATTTCGGGGATCGCCAGATTGCGGTTGCGCGGGAATTAACCAAGAAATTTGAAGAAATCAGGCGGGGCAAAATTTCAGAGATGATAATGCATTTTTCAACGCATACCATACGCGGCGAGTTCGTTTTGATAATCGAAGGATTAATTCCCTCCGGGAACGAAACGTAAATTGCTATTTTTGACCATTTTAAATCTTACCCATTAGAGTGGCTCAAACGCATTTCATAAAACCTTCAGTATTATTGTTGAAAATCAGTCAAAAATCCCTCCAAAAGAGAATTATCATATTTATTGATTAAAAATTTATAAATACGTACATTAGTTTCTGACATTGAACGATTCTCAATAATTCAATTCGTCATTAAATGGATCGGAACTCAAATCAGCCAAGCAAGCCAATAATTACACTCAAAGGAAGACGACAATGAGTACGAGCATGAAAGACCCCGCTCAGGATATCGATATCGAACAAATCATGAATCGGTTACGAGCAAAATTAGGGGATAACGGATCGAAATTACCCGCGAAATCAACCGATGTAAAGGACGCACGCCCGCCCTTTCCCCAGGCATCGGGGGGAATAACTCCCCGTCCAACTCCTGAAATCGCGCTCATCGATTGGGATAAGATTACATCCCGCGTTGCAGAAGCAGAGCGCCGCAAATATGTCTGGAGTACAAAACCCGAAATGAATCATTACAAAAGCGGAATTGTACGGGGCATGGCGACTATCTTTGGAAAGATATTTCTGTACTTCGCCCAGGTCGTCACCAAACCGCAGCAGGCGTTTAATACGTCCATACTGGAAGTGATGCACCGTCTAAATGAAAGCTTGCATCCGTTGCAGGATAACCTGATACTCCTGCGTTCACGGTTGGACGACATGCGCGGCTTCGAATCAGAACTCGCGTCCGTTCGCGCGGACATGAAGGATCTCACAGAAGCATTGCGGGCGCTGCCATCCATCGAAGATCGCATCGACCGGCAAATTCGTGAAAACACACATAAACTCAATTCCATTCCTGATTTGGAAAGACATATCTCGTACGTTCAAAATCGTGTGGAAATTATTCCCCATCTCGAGCAAATCCTCAGGGAACAGAATGAGAAAATCTCAAACTTACGATCTAAATTAGAGGAAGAAACCAGAACGGTCTTCGACCGATTATCGCTTCAGGGAACCGACGTCAAAGTGCATTCGGACAATCTGAATTCTGTCAATATCCAGCTCAGGCAAATTCACGAACAATTTGAAACGGTATGGCGGCTTGAGCGTACCGTGAACGACATACGAAGCAATATCGGGGGGTTAACGTCGTTTGAGCAGAGAATAAACGGGTTAACAGGAAGGGTTGACGTTTTATCGAATATGGAACGTCGTCTCGACGCGGTGAGAGATGCTCAGGGCAGCATCATTGATCGCAATATCAAATTGGATGAGACGGTATCGGGCTTACGACCGGAAGTTACTCATCTTCAGGAACATCTCACAAAATTGATGACGATGATGGTTGGTCATGAGCGGCGGTTATCGGTGATTTTAGATGAAGCCCGCCGGCGATTGCCGCATCCCTTTAACCAGGATCAGCTTGAGGTGCTTGCCCATGAGCTTGACGCCATGAACGAAGAATTGTATCTCGCGTTTGAAAATAAATACCGCGGCTCGCGGCACGAGATCAAAGACCGTGTGAAAATTTACCTTCCGATGGTGCGGAAGGCGGGCGCCGGTTCGGGAAAACAACCCATCCTCGATGTCGGATGCGGAAGAGGCGAATGGCTGGAAGTTCTGAAAGACGAAGGATTGGTAGCGTTCGGGCTTGATCTCAGCGGCGCAATGGTAGAGCATTGCCGCGTTCTCGGTTTAAAAGCGGAACAGGGCGATATCCTCGCCTATCTGACGCAAATTAAAGACGAAAGTTTGGGGGCGCTCACGGGATTCCATATTATAGAACATCTGCCCTTCGCGGTGTGGATCAAAGTTTTTGACGAAGCTCTCCGTGTCTTAAAACCGGGTGGCGTCATGATCTTTGAAACGCCGAATCCGGAAAATGTCATCGTGGGGAGCAATATGTTCTATATGGATCCCACACACCGCAATCCCCTGCCGTCCGAAATGGTAAAATTTATGGCGGAAGCGCGAGGGTTCTCCAACGTGGAGATACTCAAACTGCATCCGGTTGATATTGCGCAGCGCCTTTCGGAGAACACGGAAACGTCCAACCGGTTCAACGATCATTTTTACGGACCGCAGGACTACGCCGTCATCGCATGGAAAGGATAATCCAGACCGGTTGTGAAGTAGTATGATACACAAAGTTAAAGCCGTCGCGTCGGATTTTATCAAAGTTATTTCACGCACTCGCGATTTGATCCGTTACGCGCGCGAGGTCGATTCCGTGCCCGCAAGCATTTCGATCTTTTCGTGCGATAAACCGACCGTGCGTCTTAATCAGATATCGGAATACCGCCTCATCCTGGCAAATAATTCACCGCAGGATTTTTATGTAAAGATCTTAATCGATATTTACCGGAAAGAACACCCGGTCCATCCCGAAGGTCACTTTGCCTATTTCTCCAAATCGCTCTACCTGCCGAAGATGCAGCCGCTCACCATAACGGTTGCCTACGATTGGAACAGAGAGGCATGCATCGTCATCGACGACGCGCAATGCTCGCCGGAGGAGTTCTGGCGGGGAACCGTGAGCGAAAAAGGCGTCTATTACATCAATGCGTCGCTGTATCACGGAGGCGATAAATCTTTGGAGCGGCTCATGCTGGCGCAGGAGCTTGCCGGTTGAAAATCCTGACTATCATCCAGCGTTACCCGCCTGCAGTAGGAGGTTCGGAAACATGGTGCCAGGAAGTTTGCCGTTATCTCGCGGGGCACGGACACGATGTAACAGTTCTCACCATGAACGTGAACAAAGAGGAAGAATTCTGGCGCGATCCCGCCGACCGCGACCGTACGATAGCGTTCGGAAAATTTGAATTCGATCATGGAGTGAAGGTGCGCCGGTTTGACCGCTCCCTGCCGATCCACCATTTTTATCATCTTGTGTACCGGATTATCCTCGATAAAATATTTAAAGTCTATTTTTACGGTCCCCACTCGGTGGAAATGTACGGCAAGATGTGGAGATATATCAAGGCGACAGACGTTGTATTTCTTAATACGGCGCCGTACCCTCATAATTTTTTCGCGATGATTCTGGCGAAATATTTTAAGAAAAAAATCGCGTTCGTGCCCCATTTTCACCCCGGTCATCCGCATTACGAGCGACGCTCTAATTATTGGCTGATGAAGAAAAGCGACGCTGTTATTGCCGATTCGGAGTTTGAGAAAGACTATATAGCGAAAAAGGGAGTTTCCCCGGATAAGATTTTCGTTGCCGGATGCGGCATTCACCCGGAGGATTATCAACCTATTGAGCTTGATAAATTCAGAGCGCGTTACGCGCGGGACTATGGATTAAAACCCTCGGAAAAAATCATCACGTTTCTCGGCAGAAAAATGCCCGATAAGGGCGTGGATACGCTGATAGAAGCCATGCGGCAAATTTATCCCGAGTACCCCGTAAAGGTTTTCCTCGTCGGTCCCACATTTGAGTGGTTCAAAGAATACTACGCAAAACTTTCTTCGGCGGATAAGGCGTCGATCATCGATCTCGGTCTGTTGTCCCATCAGGATAAAGTGAACCTTCTCTCCATCAGCGATCTGATGGCGCTCCCATCAAGATATGAGGCGTTCGGCATCGTGTTTCTGGAAGCGTGGATTTGCGGCACGCCGGTTCTTGGAACCACCGAGGGAGCCATGCCGAATATAATCGGGAAGGAGGGTATCCTTTCACGGTACGGAGACGTCCTTGATTTAAAGAATAAATTATTATATGCATTGAAGGACGCAAAATCTCTTGAACGGATGGGGAGAGTGGGCAGGGAAAAAGTTCTGCGCGAATATACGTGGAATACCATAGGGAAAAAAGCTGAAGATGTTCTCAAGGCGACGTACGGGAAAAAGAAAATCATCTTCTGCGCAAATGCTTACCCTCCCAATTTTATCGGCGGAGCGGAGTTAATCGCTCACTACCAGGCAAAGGAGATCAAGAAAAAGGGGAATGACGTTCTCATCTTCGCGGGATATCCCACGGAAACGCAGGAACGGCACTCCGTCTGGAGGGACGAGTACGAGGGCTTGCCCGTGGTGCGGGTTGCTCTCCATCCGAAGGATTACAGCTCGGAGTATTTCAATTTTGTCCATAAAGAGGTGGAAGCGCGGTTTGCCGAAACGCTGGATTCGTTCGCGCCGGACGTCGTCCATTTTCATAATATCACCGGGCTTTCCGCCGGTTTGATCCACGCGGCGGGGAAGAGACATATCAAAACCGTTGTCACGCTGCACGATCACTGGGGATTTTGTCTGAATAATACGCTGCTCAAACCGGATGGAACAATTTGCGATAACTTTGCGAATTGCACCGATTGTTTGTCACACAGCTCTTCGGATAACGGTGCGCCGGTTCCCATACGGCTGCGGAAAGATTATCTCTCATTGACCTTAGGCGAATCCGATCTTTTTCTTCCTCCAAGTAATTACCTGGCTTGTGCGTACCGGAAAGCGGGATTCCAAAATGATAAGATAAAGGTGATTTCGTATGGGATCGATGTTGAAAGGTATGCCTCTCTGGTAAAAACACCGGCAAACGGATTCATCCGTTTCACATTTATCGGTTATCTTGGCAGGCATAAAGGCGTGCATGTCATTTTTGAAGCGCTGCCGTTTCTGAAACACCCAGATCGTGTGAAGATAAATATTGTCGGGACCGGCGACCGATTGGAATCGTATAAGAAGCAGGTGAAGGAAATGGGATTCGAAACCGCGGTGAATTTCTTCGGTATGGTCGAAAATAATAATATCGAAGAAATTTTCCGGCAGACAGACGTGCTGATTCTTGCTTCCATTTGGCCCGAAAATCAGCCGGTCACAATCACCGAGGCGATGGCGGCGCGTACGCCGGTGATCGCCTCCCGTATCGGCGGGATACCGGAAATAGTGACCGACGGCAAAACGGGATACCTCTTTGACGCCGGGAACGCGCGCCAGCTTGCCGGAGCGATGGACCGCCTCATCGACCATCCTGATCATCTAAAAACTTTTGGGGAGAATGCATACCGCATTATCCAAACTAATACGTTTGAAAGTCAAACGCGTAAGATACTGGCGGAGTACGAGCCGGGAACGAACGGAGCGCACTCTGCGGCTATGCCGCTTGTGGTATGCGCGGGTTCGGGTTTCTCAAAAGACGCCATGGACGCGCTCGACCTGTTTACAAAAAAATATTCAAAACCGGTCAACTTTGTCATGGCTGACTGGATGGACAACGATCAAATGCTCCATGCTAAAATTTATTGGGTAGTTGATCCGCAGTGCACTCTGCAAGCGGTTTTACGGGGACTGTTGCACAAAATTCCCCTGCTCGTTCCTGAAGGGAATGCACAGTTAAGAAATCTTTGCGTGCAGTCAAAATGCGGACTCTATTATACTAACCCTGCCGAAGCGGCGGAATGTTTGGAGTATCTTCTTTCCGATAATTATACGAGCGCACAACTCGGACAAAATGGATTTAAATTCATCTCCTCGTAACATGAACAAGACCCAGTAAACCGGAATAGAGCAGAATCCCAAGTTAGAAAACGATGTAAGGAATAAATTTTTAGAAGTCTGTGATGCCAACTATAAAGGAAAATTTAAAGCAATGGTCATCCTATGATTGGTCCGAAGGTGGTGACGAATGGTCAAAACCGTGGGGTGATTCCGATACTATGTGGTATGGTACCATTTACCCGCGAATCCGGGCGGTAGCTGAATCAAATCATATCCTGGAGATTGCTCCGGGTTATGGAAGATGCACAAAGCATTTATTGAAAATGTGCAAGAAATTAACCGTAGTCGATCTTGCTGAGAAATGCATCGACGCATGCAAGAAAAGGTTTTCTTCTTGCAATCATATTCGGTATTTTGTCAATGACGGCAAGTCCCTGAAATTTCTGGACGATAATTCGATAGATTTTGTTTTTAGCTGGGATTCTCTTGTCCACGCTAATGACGAAGTATTTGTTACCTACTTAACCCAACTCGCAAAGAAAATGAAACCGGGCGGATATGGTTTTATCCACCATTCAAATATGGGATCGTATCGCGATGAAGCTTCAGGATTCATGACTGCGGCGAGCCACCACTGGCGGGACACGACGATGTCCGCAAAATTGTTTCGTGAAACCTGCGCAAAGGTTGGATTACACTGCGTTTCTCAGGAAATTATACAATGGGAACCGGGCATTTTAAGCGATACGTTTTCGTTATTTACCAGACTGATCGAGCCGCGGAATGTTGAAACAAAAATATTTGAGAATCACCAGTTCATGAACGAAGTCGAAAATCTTCGGAGGATTCGTGAAAATTCGGATCCAGCAGTTTCCCGAAGATGATTTATTATTCATGGTATGTTTAATTTATTCCTTTACAGATAGTTATATACATGTAACGGGAAGATAGATCAAGAAAATATTTATCTATAGATGCATCCAGAGGTAATCTATTAATATCGTAACTCATGTTCTATCCAGCGGTATCTGGCTCGCCCTTCCTTGTACCGGCTATATTTTATTTCAATATACAGGAGGGGGATCAATCTCGCTTAAAGTATCCAATGTTGTATATTTTGCGATTTTAACAACGATCGGTATTGCATGTTGGTCGGTTCCGATTGCAATGCTTGCGGCTTTTCATCTCTATAATGGAGCGATGGTTGGAGCTCTTGGCTGGGCAGTCGCAGGTGGATATTTCATTTCAAAATTTCTGACCGGCAAATCAGCGCAAGGGAATTTTCCCCCATTTTCGTGGGAGGATGTATCTCTTATGGTTATCCTCATGGTTGCAGGGTTTATTTATTTCTGGCATCCCGCTGATTCGATTGTGGGGGGACGCGATACGGGTATGTACGCAAATCACGCAATCTATATCGCACACCACGGAAGGTTAGATGTCCCTTATCCCTGGACAGAAAGTCAGGATTCAATATTTGCCGATTCCCATGAACAATACCCGGGAATATACGAAACTCGTTCGACCATGACGATTCAATTTGCGCATCTCTATCCTGTGTGGCTGGCGCAGGCATTTTGCACGTTCGATTTTGATGGATTAATCAGGTTCAACGGCTTTGTCGGTCTCCTATCTCTATGCATTTTGTACGGTTTCTGCCGGTTGTTCCTGCCTGTTCAATTTGCTCTCGCCGCGGTATTCGTGATCGGATTGAATCCGGGCCAGATTTGGGTGACTCATGTTACTCTGACAGAAATATTCACCCAGCTCTGTATATGGGGGGGATTACTTCTATTTATTTATTCACTCCGTTTTAAAGTGAAACAATTAGCGGCATGGAGTGGAATCTTGCTCGGTCTATCGATCTGGGTCCGTATCGATAGTTTTATGATTATTCCGTTTGTTTTTATCTCCCATTTTATTTATCGTATAATATCAAACGTAAGTGAACAGGAAGATGAATCTCTCTGGCTCGCACTGTACAAAACCTTTCTTCCGATTTTCCTTTTGGGAACATTATATCATGTATTCACGACCCTACCATACCTGATTTCACTTTTCCCTTCATTGCGTCCAATAAATTACTTAATGATAATTTCGGCAATTCTTTTGCTTGTTAAAAGTCCCGCCATCAATTCTTCCATTAAAAAATTTATTGAACACCGCTTGATTTTTGGGATCCTCTCCGCGATTATTGTGGCATTAGTTCTTTACGCATACTGGATCCGTCCGAATTTTGGGAATTTTGCAATGGTGTGGGATCTTTATGGATATCTGACCCGGGATTTTAGAGAAAATTCGTTAGTAAATCTTGCAAAGTATCTTTCACCATTAGTGATTTTCGCGGCTCCAATTGGATGGCTCTTTTCATTCAGGGACGTGATCCGACGGAAAAAGGATACAACCATAATTGTTATCCTTATGATCGCGTCAGGTTTTTCGAGTGTATTTATTTGGAATCCTTCCATCGCTCCTGATCACTTCTGGCTGATACGGAGATTTATCCCCGTGGTCATCCCCGGTTTTGCCATCTTCGCCGCATTGGGGCTCTCCTGGCTCATCGATCATTTTTTAAAGGGCTGGATGCGACATATACCTTCGGTTGCCGCCGCCCTCTTCATTGTCATTTTTATGATTGACGCCGACGACTTCCAGATCATGGTGACCGAACAAATGGGATATTATAAACAGATTCAATCATTGGCTGAACATTTACCGAAGGATAAAATGATCTTTACCGATGACGCAGGTCCCTGGGCGACATGGGAAACCCCGCTTTTCCTCGCCTTTGATAGAAAGGTTATTCCCATGAATCTGGATAATGATCCCGGGAGGACAGTTGTTGAAAATTATATCCGCGAAAGCGCATCTGTGAGTAATCCGGTATATGTCGTCTATCAGGGAAACCATCATTTAAACGGGATTGTTGAAAAAAACGTCGATAATTTCTTTCTACGACGCGTGTTTATTGAAACCGTGACTAATCCCTTGCCTGATAGTATCATTTTCGATGAACGAAATGTGGATATTTATACTGTAACCGGATTGAAGGATGATTTTATCAATGTAAAAATTGGCGGTCGGCAATATTTTGGCATCGAAGAATCGGGTTTGAATGAACCGGCCGCGCGGGATGCTCAATCCCGTTGGACAAATGGTAATGCTTCTTTTAATATTCCTATCAATTCAAATCATCTGCCCAGAGCGGTGCGTATCGAACTTGGAGAAAACTCTCCTGTCTTATCGAATTTAAATATTAAAGCGAATCAGGTCGATATATTTAATCAGGCAGTTGCACAGGGAAACTGGGCGAAAGTGTTAAGTTTAGATGGCGTCCCAATATCAAAAAACCTGCTCATCGAGGTAAAAAGTGATAGTTTTGTTCCTGCGAAGACAATGCCGAATAGCGGTGATACACGGACCCTGGGGGTTTATTTAAACGGCATTACGCTTCTTGATCATTATCATCCGCTTACGGCGGCTCCGCTTGCGCTGCCGGCTCTGCGATCATCAATACAAATTGATATTATTAATATCGGCAGTATGGCGGATACAGCAAAATCTCTGCAATATCGCGCAAGAATACGAAACAACGGCAATAAGGTTTGGCCCTGCCTTACCGACTTGCCATCGCCAATTGGCGCAGTGCGGTTAGGTATTATGTGGTTCTCCGAAAAAGATCCCGGTAAAGAAGTAGTTGAACAGCGGGTTGATCTTCCGCATGCTGTTGAACCGGGGGAAGAAATCGAAATCACATCAAAATTAAATCCTGTCGGCTCCGATCAAAAGCTTTTGCCCTTAGGGATATACATGGTGAAATTCAGCATGTTGCAGGAAGGCGTCGGCTGGTTTGACCAAAAGGGTGATAAATCGTTCAAAATAAAATTAACCCTGCAATGAGTTACTTACAAGAACTCGTCATGGAACAAACCTGTGTAAAAAGTCATCGCAAGTCCGCCTCCCGCATTCCCTTTTGGCGGGAGGCGGACGTCGCCTGCCCGACTGCGTCGTTCGGGCGGGCGATCTCCTCATATCGATATAAATTGCGAAACTTTAAATCTTTTTTAACGCTAGAGTGTAGCTTTTTGTACAGACTCGAACACCACTTAACGACTATCTAACCGGACGTCTACGATCATGCCTACAATTCTCTTCTTATCTCACAGCGCATCACACTCCGGCGCCCCGCTATTATTAAAGGACATCGTCTCGTTGTTGGATAAGAGTAAATATCATCCGGTGTTTATTGTCGATGAGGATGGTCCTCTTGTATCAGAATTCAGAGAAATGGGGCAAGTCTATATTGATCCGGTCTATCCCGATGAGATGAAATACTGGCGTGAAATTAAACGGGTTAATAAACGCATTCAACTCCTCCGAAGAATCCATCCAGATGCAGTCTACTGCAATACGATCAAGCCCGCCAAGTGGTTATTCTACACAAAGTTGCTGAGAATACCTTCCATCGTGCACGTCCATGAGCTCTCCCTGGGATTTGCATCGTTAACCCCGGAAGAACGCTGGCTGTTGAAAACCTTTCCGGATAGAATGATCGCCGTATCGGAAGCGGTGAAAAATTTTCTGATTCAGGAAAAAGGATTTGACGCTAACAAGATCGACGTAGTTCATGCCGGTATCATACCCGAAAAATTTTCGTACAATGCCTCCCGGCGGACCGAAATTCGTCAGTCGCTGGGGATCGATGATTCCATCGTAATAGGCACGGTCGGCAGAATTTCTAACATGAAGGGATTCGATATTTTTATCGATATCGCGAACCGGCTAAAAACAGAGACGAAGGGCAAGCCCCATTTTAAATTTCTCGTGATCGGCATAAAAGAAGACGAGGAATTCTATTGCAAGTTTATTCGGAATATCGAACGGTTGGGATTACAAAATGATATTATCCTGAAAGAGAATGTTGAAGATGTTGCACTGTATTATTCAGCGATGGATATCTATTTATCAACCGCGCGGGAGGATCCCTTCCCGTTAGTGATAATGGAGGCAATGGCGTCCGGTTTGCCGGTGATAGGGTTTTCAGTCGGCGGGATACCCGAAGCAGTAACTTCCGATTGCGGAATATTAGTGCCGTTGATGGATATCCAAAGTGTGGTTGATTCGCTAAGGAATCTCGCAAATAATGAAATGCGCAGAACACAAATGGGAGAGGCGGGAAGAAAGAGGGTCTTCGAGAAATTTTCGCTTCCCCGGAATGTTAAACAAATCGAAGCGGTGATCGATCGGGTGTTGAATGCAAAATAATCAAGACGAACCGGCGACGATGAAAAACATTGTTGCAATAAGTCCCGGTAATACCGGCGGCGGCGCGGAAAAGGTCGCCTATACAATCTGCAAAGAATTGCACCTGCGCGGGTACAACAGCAAAATGCTTGCCCGGAAAATTGATTATTCCGCCGATCCGCTGGTGAAAGAGTTTGTGCAGCCCGTTCCCGGTCCCGATTTGCTCTATTCGGCGGGGAATCTTCTTGACGATATTTTTTCGACCCAATACTTGTTTTATCTGTCGACTTGGCGGATTCCCTTTTTGAAATTGGTAAGGCAAAGCGACGTCATCCATTTGCACAATATTCATGGTTATTATTTCAACCTGCTCGCGCTGCCCACGCTGATGAACGTGAAGCCGGTCGTCTGGACGTTGTATGATATGTGGGCGTTTACCGGCAAGTGCGTCTGGAGTTTTGATTGTGAGCGTTATGCTGAACACTGCGGGAATTGTCCCCAGCTATCGGCTTACCCGGTAATGAAACACGATAGAAGCCGGTTTCAACTGGGACTCAAGAAAATGCTTTATGCTAATAAAAAATTTGTCATCGTAGCGCCATCTGCGTGGCTGCAATCTCATGTCAATAATTCTATTTTGCGCGACGTCCCAAGTTTTGTGATCCCCAGTTCTGTGGACACAAAAATATTTTTTCCGGAAGACAAATCCCAAGCTCGCAAACGAATGGGAATCCCGCAGGATAAAAAAGTCATTCTCTTCATCGCAAGCTGGATTAATTCTATTCAGCACAAAGGCATTGACACGTTTAAAGAATTGCTCTCCATACTGTACAAGAATCGGACGGATATATACACGCTTATAGTGGGACATCTTCAGGGCAAATCGGTGCTGGGGGATGAATACGCTGGAAAAGAAACTGGCTGGGTAAGCGATCCTGACATTTTGCGGGCGTGTTATTCCTCAGCGGATATTTTTGTCTCCCCCACGTTGGCAGACAATAGCCCCTGTACCGTTGTGGAAGCGATGGCATGCGGAACGGCAGTGGTAGCGTATAAAACGGGCGGAATCCCGGAACAAGTCAATCACGGTGAAACCGGATGGTTGGTTAGGTCGGGAGATAAAAAAGCACTCTTTGATGCAATTGTGAATTTGTTAGATGATCCCGAAAAACGTAATCGTTTCGGCAAAGCTGGGAGTAAGAGAGTTCTTGATCATTTTACATTGGATATCTTCATAAAAAAATATATTGATGTTTCACAGGAGGCAATGAGGTTGAAACGGTAGATATTCAGCTTACGATGCTTCCTAAGGAATATCAATTAATAGTCGGAATTGTTCAATATTCCCTGATTATTTGGGAATTAAGCCGATATTTGCTATACTTAAACCTCATTAACCATAAAAAAACCGCTCTTTAAAGAGCCTGCGTAATAAGTTATTTTTTGTAGTAGCCGATCACTGATCGGCATGCTGAATTTCTTTATTTCGCCCGTTTAACGACGGGCTACTAAATAAACAAAACAATTTTCACTCAGGATCTAAAGATAGCGACAAACATTTTTTATTTGAACTCTATTCGATCATTGAAAATTTTTCGTGAATTCACCCCGGTTCTCAATTATATCTCCCTCGTATAATCAAGCTTCATTTATCGAGGCGAATATCCAAAGTGTGATGAATCAGGATTTCTCCGATGTGGAGCATATCATCATCGACGGCGGTTCGACGGACGGCACAATAGATATTCTTAAAAAGTATCCTCACCTGCGATGGGTATCCGAGCCGGATAATGGGCAAGCGCACGCTCTCAATAAAGGATTCAAGATGGCAAAAGGGGAGATCGTCGGCTGGGTAAATTCCGATGATATGTACCGTCCGAATATTTTTAAAAAAGTCAATGATGCCTTCAGCGATCCTCATGTAATGGTTGTCTATGGAGATGGATATGAAATCGATGCCGGGGGAAGAGAAACCAAACCTATGCTCACCCGCGGCATGACATATGAAAACCTGGTGAAATACTGGACATGGTCGTGCGAGTATGTCCAGCCGTCCTTTTTTTATCGAAGACAAGTGTTTCAGGAAGTCGGTTATCTTGATGAGAGCTTACAGTATGTGATGGACCAGGAATATTTTATTCGATTAACGCACCGCTATACGTTACAGTATATTCCGTATGCACTTTCCAACTTGCGGCTGTATGAATCTTCTAAAACGGGGAAGGGTATGCACCATGTTATCTCTCCATGGATTTGGGAATTACACCGGGTTTCGGTAAGACACTGGGGAAAACCAGTCGGTGCGGAATATTTGGGATATTTATTTTCATTTATTGCGGCATTGATCGGCTCATTTTTTAAAAATCTATTTTTTGTGCGGGGATCAAAATCACGGACAGCCCTTAGCCAGTGTATGCATCGTTCTGTTCATACCTCTCTATAGGTATTGTTGGAAAACGGCATGGAAAGTAAAAATTGTTTAAACGAATCAATAATTCTGAATTCGAACTCTTAAGGGATTGAACTAATGTCATTCTGGAATTCAAAAACAGTCATCGTAACCGGCGGCGGGGGTTTCCTCGGCAGTTACGTTCTCGCTAAACTTCAGTCGCTGGGATGCAAAAACATCATTGTTCCCCGGAAAAGAGAGTACGATTTGCGTGAACAAAGCGTTATAAAAGCGCTCTATGAAAAATCAAAAGCCGATATGGTGATTCACCTCGCCTCGGTAGTCGGCGGCATTGGCGCCAACCGCGAAAACCCCGGCACATTCTTTTACGATAACGCTCTCATGGGGATTCAGCTTCTTGAACATGCCCGGTTGATGGGAATCCCCAAATTTGTTGCCATTGGCACCATCTGCGCATATCCGAAATTCTGCCCCATCCCGTTTAAGGAAGAAAACCTCTGGAACGGCTATCCGGAAGAAACAAATGCCCCGTATGGCTTAGCAAAAAAAATGATGCTGGTGCAATCGCAGGCATACCGTCAGCAATACGGATATAATTCAATTTATTTATTGCCTGTGAATCTGTACGGACCCAGAGATAATTTCAATCCCAAGTCATCGCATGTGATTCCCGCTTTGATTAAAAAATGCGTCGAAGCGCGGGAGAAGGGGGATAGTGAAATTGTTGTTTGGGGAGATGGCTCGCCAACCCGCGAATTCTTGTACGCGGAGGATGCTGCAGATGGTATCACGCTGGCTGCCGAGCGATTCAATTCATCAGAACCGGTCAATCTTGGAAGTGGAAGTGAAATATCCATAGTTGATCTTGTTTCTATTATCGCCCGCCATACCGGTTTCGCGGGGAAGATAACCTGGGATAAATCAAAACCAAACGGTCAGCCGCGCCGTTGCCTTGACACCCAGCGTGCGGAAAAAGAATTCGGTTTTCGATCAAAAACCGGTTTTGAAGAAGGACTTAAAAAAACAATCCAATGGTATGTTGAGCATCGCAAAACACTTGGTTAATCATCAGACAATCATTTACCTGTAATTACAAGCTATGGCAATGAAGGGCATCATATTAGCAGGCGGAACAGGCACCCGGTTATATCCACTCACACTTTCGGTATGTAAACAGCTCCTCCCGATCTACGATAAACCGATGATCTATTATCCTTTATCGGTGCTGATGCTGGCAGAAATCCGGGATATTCTGATAATCTCGACGCCGGATGAGTTACCAAAATTTCAGGATTTATTCGGCGATGGTTCAAACCTTGGCCTCCATTTTAGTTATGCTGCGCAGCCAAAACCCGAAGGGCTCGCTCAATCGTTTCTGATCGGCGAACGGTTTATTGGTAAGGACAATGTTTGTCTTATTCTCGGAGATAATATTTTTTACGGCGACGGACTCACCGAACGCCTCCGTAGAACGGTGCATTTTATTGAAACAAAAGGCGGGGCTACGGTTTTTGGATATTACGTAAACGATCCGCATCGCTACGGTATTATCGGCTTTGATGACAAAGGGGGTGTTTCGTCCATTGAAGAGAAACCAAAATCTCCCAAATCAAACTATGCCGTGACCGGTCTCTATTTTTACGATAATCGTGTAGTGGAAATTGCCAAACAGATCAAACCCTCGGGGCGCGGAGAATTGGAGATTACAGATGTTAATAACATGTATCTAAAACGCGCCATGCTCCAGATTGAACTTCTCGGCAGGGGATATGCGTGGTTAGATACCGGCACGTATGATAGTCTCCTCGAGGCGGGTGAATTTATTGCAATGATGGAAAAACGCCAGGGATTAAAAATCGCCTGCATAGAAGAAATCGCTTTTACCCAGCGCTATATCGATGCCGCTAGGTTGCGAACGATTGCCGAAACGATGAGTAAGAATAATTATGGCGAATACCTCCTTCGGTTATTGAAATAATGGTTTCCGATCCGATACATTATTTTTCTTGAACACTAGATGGCGTTAAGCTTCACGTCTGAATATAGTCCACTCGTTTCGGTGATCATTCCCGTAAGGAATGGCGCGGCAACTATTCAGACCTGCCTGGTTTCGATCAAGCGATCCTATTACAAGAACATAGAAGTTATCGTGGTTGATGATCATTCAACCGATTCAACCAGGGAGATTGCGCGGCAATTTGAGATAAACCTGCTGGAAGTCGGTGAAGGGAAAGGCGCTAATAATGCGCGAAATTTTGGCGCGAGCCATGCACAAGGTGATATTTTCATCTTCATTGATTCCGATATTGTCATTCGCCGCGAAACTATTTTAGGCATTGTTGAATCGTTGAGCGAAGAAGGGCTCGATGCGGTGGTGGGAATATACACAGCGCAACACCGGCATGAAAATCTCGTCAGCCAGTATAAAAATCTGTGGGTGCGGTATTCATACATTAAAAGCTTGCCGGAAATCGATTGGCTGTTCGGAGCAATATCAGGGATAAAACGCGCTGCGTTCCAGCAGTTAGGTGGATTCAATGTCGAACTGCTCGCCGTTCATGGTCACGACGATATTGAGCTGGGGAAGAGATTTTCAAAAGCAAAACTCAACATCCACTTAAATATGGATATCGAAGTTGAACACCTTAAACGATATACCCTTGCATCGTTCATCCGGAATGAATATCACCGAAGCGAGGGGTTTGCCGAATTAGCAACTCAGTTAGGAGAAACTCGTGGATCGGTTAAACGGGGTTTTGTGAATGTCTATCCTTCATTTGTCATCTCAACGCTCTTTGTCGTCTTGCTGTTCGTCGCTCTGATTTCTGCAGTGTTAGGATTCATATCGTATGAGTATCTTCTCCCGTTGATGGGCGTGTATATTCTTCTCAACATCCGTTTTCTTAATTACCTCGAGCAGGTGCGCGGTCTTTTTGCCATGATCGTGATGACGCCATTTTTATTGGTAGATCACCTGGTTTGTTTTGTGGGGAGTGTAGCGGGGATATTAAAAGGATTTAGCCGGAAGGAATCGGAGTTGAGGTAGAAATATTATTCAGGAAGGTTGGGAAACGCCGAGAATGTTTCGATCATAATATTCAATCGAATCGGCTGTCTTCCCATCGTACACTAATTTCCCTTCATTTAATACCAACACACGATCGCAGAATTCCCTGATTGCCTCGTTATCGTGGCTTACCAATATGATGGTGGTGCCCGATTTTTTCAATTGCCAAAAGGTCTTCTTACATTTCTCAATGAAAATTTTATCCCCCACAGCCAGAACTTCATCGACAAGCATGATAGGTGCGACTGATTGGATGGCAATTGCGAAACCCAACCGCATTTGCATGCCTGATGAGAGTTTCTCTAATTTTGAATCGGCAAACCTTGTCAACTCTGCAAATTCAAGTATTTCTTTGCTTTTTTGATTCATCTGTTTGCGTGAGAATCCGATCAGCGAGCCGTAAAGAAAGATGTTATCATGGACCGTAAAATCGCGCTGGAAACCCACCCCAAGCTCAAGAATTGGAAAAACATCGTCCTCAACGAGGACCTCGCCGCTTGTCGGTTGATAGATTCTCGCAATAACTTTGAGAAGTGTGGATTTTCCGGAACCGTTTCTTCCGATAATTCCTAGGAATTCACCACGGTTTACCCGAAACGAAATGTCATTTAATGCAAACAATTGTTCATACTCGTATCCACCCGACATAATGGATGTGAGATTGTGGAATAACGTTTTTTTCCGGGCATGGGGAAGACGAAATATTTTCGAGAGGTGGGAGACGGAAATCATTTAAAATAACTCCGCAAGGCTATCCTGATATTTCCGAAAGATAACGTATCCTATCAGATAGGTGAGGACAGAATAAATAATCGTCATCAATAAAAATCGTAGATCGAAATAATTGTAGAGCAGGTAGTGGCGAAGAAGAACGAAAATCCTCGTCAGGGGATTGAAGTAGACCAATTTGGAAATCGATTGGGGAAGATTGTCAACATTGTACACAACAGGACTAAGCCAGAAGATTACCAGGACTAACACATTCCAAATCTGTCCCATATCCCGGAAATACGCATACATCGTCGCCATGATGAATGATATACCAATGGAAAATAAAATCAAACAGAAAACCGGGATTGGTGTAAGAAACACAAGTGGGGTAAATCCTCTCCCGATAAATGTTATGGCGAAGAGCACAAACAAATTGATGACATATGATAGTATTGAAGTGGTTGAAGCGGCAAAAATGAGAATGGTTTTTGGGAAATAAATCTTCTTCATAATTCCGGCTTTTGAGCCGAGCGCAACCATTCCGCTAAACGTACAATCCTGGAAAAATGCGTAACTGATAATTCCTGCCAGGAGAAAGATCGGGTAGGATGGAATAGTGCTGTGGAAAATCGTGGTGAAGACATAATAATATACCCCGAACATCAATAGCGGATTCAACATGGACCAGACGTATCCCAGCGCTGAATCATGATATTTGAGGCGAAAATCGGCAATCGCCAATTCACGGATGATATTGTAGTATTGATTAAACGGCGTCGGCTTCTTTTTTATCGTTGAAGTTTTCGTGTTCAAGGCGTTATAGTTGTTTCAGTTTCTGAATTATCCATTATATATATATTGATAAAATCAAAATCTAACAATTTTAAATGTAACGATAAAACCGTCCTTTATCAATTTATTCTGTAATGATCGGATCAACGATTATAAAATGTTCTGAAGGATTTCCCGCTGATTCTTGTGTAAAAAGTGTCACGGATTTAATGGTCCATTCCGGTTGAAGATCTATTACCCATCGGTCACTAAATCCATCGGCAGGATTGGCTAAATTTTTACGCGGTAGCTCGAATGATGAGTTTTTTAATGTTTTAGAATCGATGCCGGTTATTTCGGCGTTAATGGTGTTGTTGATATCCCCTCTGATTAAACCGACTTCAAATTTTATCAGATGAATGTTAGGATCGATATTTTTGAATGAAATTCTAGTCCCATCGATAATAAATAATCCATTCGCTCGCATCTCATATTTGCCATTGGTAGTAACCATCGCCGGTGTAATGGGATGTTCGGCGGTGAAATTAGTTCCGGACAATTTCTCATATACTCTTACCGGCGGATAACTCAAAACGGCAGTATTATAGAACGAATTTCTCAGTGTATATCCAGCCGTCCTTTCCAACTTAGCATCGAGAAACCCCTCTTGCACGATCCATCTGGGTTTAAAATTATTGACAAGTTTTCCGAAATCAAGTTTATAATCGGTAACAATTGTTGAATTGATGCCGGTAAAATCAATGGTATACAGACCTGAATTCCGTGCGATATGTCCATGTCCAGCCATAAGCGTATCGTTGGGGTTACTATGATCATGAATCCAATCGCCGATGGCAATTCGTTGGGATTCTATGACCGTTAAATAATTTAGCGTTCTCTGGATAAATTTATTGACGACGGCAGAACTGATGATAAGGAGAGCCATGAATATAATGATGAGCGCAGAGCGTTTCCAGCGAATCATGAAGGTGTGAGCGAGTCTGATCGCTATGACGATCATTTGTAAGCTCATGAGGAATTCCGGGATAGCATAATACCATCCCATTCTTTCTCCCGGGTTATAAAAGTAATAGAGGAGTAAATACGCCGTCGCCGCTAAACCAAAGATCAGGGTTGTCGATATCTCGCTGAATCGTTTCGTGTAAATACAATAGAGAGCGTATCCAAAAAATACAATTGCGACTCCCAGAATAATGATTTGATGAACTACGCCTTCCATAAGCGGCTGCAGGAAAGGAAACCAGCTTCCGGATGAATGCATATGATAATACATTTTGGCGAGCGCCGCCTGCGGCAGAGGTCCCCGAAAAACCAGAAAACTGAATACTATCCATCCAGTCAGGGGCAAGATGCCGTACAATAAAATTTGTTGATATAATTTATTGGCAAATGTAAAAGGTTTCAGCGATTGACGGTTATTATAGACAAAGCCGAGGAATAGCATGCCGATAATTGGCACAGAGTCGAGTTTTGTAATAATTGCCAGGGAGAAGAACGCGAACATCCATCTCACGTCGTTTTTCAGATAGAAGTGAAAACATCCCAGGAGTATTGCAAGGTACAGCGGAATCTCCATTCCCTGTTTAATATTGCAGACAAAATCCTGCGACGAACACATTAATAGAAGCCATGCAAACCAGATTACTGAAAAATTATATTCATACCGGGATATCAAATGGAGCGAGAGGAAAGAGACGAAAAACAAGCCGATGAAATTGCTCGCAAATAAACTATTTAAAGGAGAAAAAATATGAGTGAAGGCAAAAAATCCTGATAAGAGACCGTGGGTAAAACTTGAAATTCCAAATACCGGACCATCGGAAGGATTGTAAGAATAGAAGTAACCGTTCCTAAAATTGTCCATGTACTTCAATATTATTCCGGCGTCATCCCATACCAAATTGGTGGGCCAAAACATAAAAAACAATACTGTAAAAACCAGCGATATGAGGGCTTTGAATATTATTAAACGTTTCATATTGGCAAAAATTTAGATAAAGCGGGCGTATCTATTAATAGCATAAATAGCATTCTCATGATGCCTTGGATCTCACTTGATGATAGAAATGCCATCGAAACCAATTAACCGGAGTATATAATATTGGCTTTTGCAGATCGATTGTTTGCGTTTCACTGCTCTATTTATGATATTTTTCTAGAGCAATCATGGATACCAAAGATATAAAAAATACAGGGGAATCTCTAATAATAAATGAGATTTTTCACAGTGTACAGGGTGAATCGAGTTTCGCCGGTCGTAGGTGCGTCTTCATCCGCTTATCCTATTGTAATATCCGTTGTAGTTACTGCGATACCCAATATGCCTTTGATGAAGGGGAAGAATTGAATATCTCGCAAATTCTATCCGTTGTTCAGGAATACGGATGCCGGCTCGTGGAGGTGACTGGCGGTGAACCTCTCTTCCAATCGAATGTCCATTCGTTGATGAGGCGGCTTTGCGATGAGGGTTATGAAGTTCTCCTGGAAACCGGCGGCAGTTTATCGATTGAGAAAGTCGATCCAAGGGTGAAAAAAATAATCGATTTCAAATGTCCTTCGAGTAAAATGGTTAAAAAAAATTTGTGGGAAAACGTTCGCTATCTTGCCCGTGATGACGAGGTAAAATTTGTGATCGGAACCCGCGAAGATTATGATTGGGCAAAAGAGAAAATTGCTGAACATCGGCTATTAGAAAAGAGTTCTGTGCTCATGTCGGTTGTATTCGGCGAATTGGAACCCATCCGGTTGGCAGAATGGATTCTCTCGGATAAGTTGGACGCACGATTTCAACTTCAAATACACAAATTTATCTGGCATCCTTCGACGAGGGGCGTTTGAACATTGTTATGAAGAGCCAGCAAAAAAAAGAAATTGCGGTCGTATTAATGAGCGGTGGGATGGATAGCTGCGTAACTGCCGCTATTGCAAATCTTGAGTATGAATTGGCATTTCTTCATTTGAATTATGGTCAGCGTACGGAAAATAGGGAACAACGGGCGTTTAATGAAATTGCCGATCATTATCGCGTCCAGAAGCGCATGAGTGTGAGCATCGAACATTTAAAACAAATCGGTGGGTCAAGCTTGACCGATTATACAATGGGGGTTCAAAAAGCGGATCTCCATAGAATTGAAATTCCTACATCATACGTTCCTTTTCGGAATGCACATCTTCTTTCTATCGGCGTGAGTTGGGGAGAAATATTGAACGCGAAAAAAATTTTTATCGGCGCGGTCGAAGAGGACTCATCAGGTTACCCGGATTGCCGCCGTGAGTTTTATGACGCCTTCAACCGAGTGATTTCTTTAGGAACAAAACCCGGAACACACATCTCAATTCTAACGCCTGTTATTCATATGAAAAAATTTGAAATTGTAAAGCGCGGGATCGAACTCAAAGCTCCCTTCCATCTCACGTGGTCATGTTATCAGGGGGAAGAGAAAGCATGCGGCATATGCGATAGCTGTGCGCTGCGGCTACGGGGTTTCCAGATGGCTGGAATCGAAGACCCTATTAGTTACGCAACTATTCCCCGGTACTACCCATAAGAATTAATTCGACAAATTTACATTTTAACGTATACACATCAAATTCTGATCTACCTCCAGATATTCAATCAATAATACCTGCAATCGACCCTTCTAATGCACATTATCTTAAATCCGATGAACGAATTCAGCTCGTTTTAAGGTGATTTGTTATTTTTCGGTAATAAATTCCTTATTATACGTAATATTTACCGATGAGTATTTCCAATAAGATTTTTAACTTTAATAATTCGCTGAAAATGGTGAATATTTGGACGATACTAAGTTTTTAAAAGATTCTAATAGATTGGTACGAACATTGCAACGATAGAATTAGTCATGAAAAATCTTTGTGTTCGGATTATCAATTCATAAATTTTAAAAATAATATAAAGGAGTCATATTATGGGTCAGCAGCAACTTCTTCTCATCATCCTCGGCGTCATCATAGTGGGTGTCGCTATTGCAGTCGGTATTTCAATGTTCAGCGGTCAGAGTATTGCGTCAAATAGAGATGCTATCATAACAGATTTATCCACACTTGGCGCAGATGCGTACCAGTTCAAGATTCGTCCCACCAGCATGGGCGGCGGTAATGGTACCTTCGCGGGCTATACGATCAATACGAATGGCGCTTGGGGCACTGGAAATCCAAATGCTACCTATACCGTAACGACACAGACTGCTACACAGCTTGTGTTAACAGCAACGTCAAAGCAGGTCAATGGCGCATCGGTAACAGTGACGTATGATGGAAATGGAAAAGCGTCAGCGCCGGTTACGACAGGTTTTTAAAACTAAAATAAGCAGGTTATCATAATACTCAAAGAACTAATAAACATAATTCACAAACTTTAAAAAATAGAAGGGAACTAATATGGGTCAGCAACAACTCCTCCTCATCATCCTTGGCGTCATCATTGTCGGCGTCGCAATCGCTGTCGGTATTTCGATGTTCAGCGGTCAAAGCATTGCATCAAATCGCGATGCTATAATCACTGATTTATCAACTCTGGGTGCAGATGCGTACCAATTCAAAATCCGTCCCACCAGCATGGGCGGCGGTAATGGCACCTACGCAGGATATACGATTAATACGACCGGCGCATGGGGCACCGGCAATCCCAATGCCACGTACACTGTAACCACACAAACTGCAACTCAGCTTGTGCTAACGGCTACCTCGAAGCAGGTTAATGGAGCTTCCGTAACTGTCACTTACGATGGTAATGGTAACGCGTCCGCACCCGCAAGTACCGGATTTTAAAGGTTAATTCGGACTTTTATAAGGATTATGCACATGCATTGCCCAACGCAAATCAACCGCCGAGGGCAATGCATTTTTTATTTTGAAATGTTTATTTGTTAACGGAGAAGATTTATGGGACAACAGCAGCTTCTCTTGATTATCCTTGGCGTCATAATTGTCGCCATCACAATATCGACGGGAATTTATATTTTTAACATGACTTCGATAGCATCGAATAAAGATGACCTTATCAGCGATTTAAATACCGTGGGGCAGGATGCATTCGCGTATTTTCAGCGTGCAAAGATCATGGGAGGAGGCAACGGTTCATTCAACGGATGGACTGTTCCTGCTGCGTATCAAACGAATCCCCATGGGGATATTACTGCTACAATTGCTGGAAATGGATCAACGATCACATTTCTTTCCACTTCAAAGGATGGATTTGGGACTATTTCCGCCACTCTCGATTCCCGGGGTCAATTATCTTTATTTATATACACCGGTCAGTTCCAATAAGGTCCCTGTAAGCCTTTTCTCAGTTCCTATCCAGTTTCAATATACGTACTGCGTTTTTTCGAAGATATCCCCCGGTTCATTCATGTGATCCACCTCACGTCGGTTTTGATAGAGATCAAAACGGGTCTTGTTTATTAAGCATTGAGTACCTAAATTGTGAGTGCAATGTAACTATTATTCACAATTTATAAAAGTCAAACATTCTTCATGACGCGCGGATATCATACTGGCATTATTGAAAGCGGAACTATGGTTGAAATTTATAGCAACAACAATCTGAAGGGTTTACTGCATGGCTGAATTTAGAGTCGAAGGGATAGCCACGGGGGGGAAGCCGATTCAGGGAATTATTGAGGCCGATAATGTTCGTATAGCGAAACTAAAAGCTCAACAACTCGCGCTTCAAAGAAAGTTTAAACTGACGAAAGTCATTCCCCGGACCACATGGATGTACACTGTTCAAAAAACCGGGGAGAAGCCGATTAAAGGTGAACAACGAGCATTCACAAAGGCGGAAGTGCATGATGCTCTTTCGAAGATGGGCTTCAAAGTTCTGCGGGTGAATAAGAAATTGCTCGCGAGCGTAAAAATGAAGCCGCCCGCTACGGACATCGTATCATTTGTTCGTGTGAGCTCCGATCTCATCAGGCAGAAACTTCCATACAACGAAATTCTCGTTTTGATGGTCAATGATATTGAGAATCCTGTTCTTCGCGATTGTATCAAAGAAATTAATAACGAGCTGAAACAGGGAAAAGACAGCGAAAAAGTTTTCATTAAACAGGAAGCCGTGTTGGGGAAATTCGTATCTCACATGTTGGGATTGGCGTCAAAGAGCGGCAATATGGCTGAGATCTACGAGAGCACAGCGAAGTTTATCGAGCGGCAGGTGCAATTTAAGAAAAATATGAAAAGCGCTCTCATTATGCCGATGGTAACACTACTCGCCCTTGCCGTCGCAGTTGGTTATTATGTAATGTATATTTTCCCCAGCATCGCCGGGATATTCCTGAAGTTCATGACGAAGACAGAATTCAAACAGCAATTTCCCTATACCTATTATACGCTTCTGGGCAGCGACTTTCTGAAAGCAAATTTTCTCATAATTATCGCTGCAATTCTTATCCCAGGCGTCATGGCATATCGCTTTTTCTTTATGACAGACCGTGGGAGATTTTTACGGGATAAATACCTTTGGAAGATTCCGGTCCTCGGACAACTCCTTCACAAGACCAGCATTGAAATCTTTTGCCGTGTATTCTATGCATTATACAGCGGATCAGGCGAAAATATAGAAGTGATTCGAATGGCCGCCGAAGCGTGCGGAAACAAGTACATGGAACACCAGGTAAAAACAGTTGCCCTTACCATGATGGTAGATAAAGGCGCGGGTTTGACGGAGGCATTTGAAGCGACCGGAGTCTTTACGAAAACGGCAATATCGCGATTTCATTCCGGCTCGGAAACCGGCACTGTCAAACATACCGCATTCCAGCTTGCAGAATATTATGAACAGGAAACATCCTATAGAATGAAAAATGTTGTTGATTTTGTCAGTCTCTGGGTTAATTTAGTTATCATGGTCGTATTGTTGCTTCTTACCCTTGCCTCATCGGAAACCGCCACATTTCACCCGAGTGCTCCCGGCTCGGCTCGATGACGAATATTGCTTCTTCCCGAAAGGTTGCTCTTTATGCCAGATGTCGATATAACCGATAAAATCGGTTACACACTTCTCAAGAAAGGTATCATCGATTACGAGACCCTCGAAAAATCCCTGATTGTCAAAGAATCGGAGGATAAGAAAAACCGTCGTAACCTGGGTCAAATCTTGGTATCGGATTTCAGCATCGATCATGATTCTGTCTTTCGCGAAGTTGCCAACCTATACGCATTCCGCGAGCTTTATCTTACCGATGAAACTCTCGATGCTGCACGGATTGAATTTATTAAAAAGTTTGTCGATGCGCTGCCGGAAGCGACGCGCGATCTGTTGATACAAACGCGCATGCTGCCGGTTAAATTTGACGAGCGGCAAAATGATAAACTTGTTATTATCGCTGCAGATCCGACCGACCGGAACATTCCCACGATAGCCCGCAACTTCAATGTTAAAAAGTATGAGGTTTGCTACTGCAGGATTAAAGATTTGCAGGGTTTGATGGAGCAGGTAGTCCCGCCCCAGAATGAATTTTTAAAACTCATTCAGGATACCGATGTTACCATTGCTCCCGATGATGACGCCGCCCTGGACGAAGAAACACTCGAAGCTGAAATTAATAAAAGCGCGTTGGTGAATCTATTTGAAGGGTGTATCGTAGAAGCGGTACGCCGGGGTGTGAGCGATATTCACATTGTTCCCGCAGAAGGCAGAAAAACAAATTTCCTCTTCAGGGTTGACGGAGATCTTCAGTCGTGGCATTGTCAGGAAAATACAATGCCCGAAGCCGTCCTGGCGGTAATAAAAGACAGAACAAAAAATGTCGACCGCTTTGAACGGGAAATGACGCAGGATGGTTTTATCCAGAGAACAATCGATGGTCACCAGTTGCGGTTTCGTGTATCCATCATGCCGATCGTTACAACAGAATTTAAAAATAAGTTTGAAAGCGTCGTGATCCGCGTTCTTGACGACCGTAAAGTGATAACCGATCTCGAAAAGCTCGGATTGCAGGGACCGGCGCGCGGATTTTTTTATAAAGCTATCGCCAAACCGCAAGGAATTATCATTCTCACAGGACCCACCGGTTCCGGTAAATCGACGACGCTTATCGCCGCATTATACCAGGTTATTGACCCCACCGTTAATGTTCTCACTATTGAAGAACCGGTAGAGTATATCATCAAAGGCGCCCGCCAATTAAAAATCGGACCCAAGATGACTTTTGAACAATCGATGCGGGGAATCCTGCGGCACGATCCTGATATCGTCCTTGTCGGCGAAATGCGCGATAAGGTTACTGCAGAAACAGCCATCAAACTCGCAAATACCGGTCACCTCGTCTTTTCAACGCTGCATACGAACGATGCTCCCAGCGCCGTAGCGCGACTATATAAAATGGGTATCGAACCCTTCCTAATTGCCTATGCTATCAATATTATCGTTGCCCAGCGTTTGGTTCGAACGTTGTGTAAAATTTGTAAAGTCCCGCTTGATGAATCCGAAAAGGGTGATCTTTTAAAGTTTGGTTTTACCGAGGATGACATGCAAAAACATACGTTTTATAAAGCGGTGGGTTGTGATAAATGCGGCGGCGGCTACAAAGGGAGGGCGGCAATTCATGAAGCGCTGTATTTCACAAAAGAGATAAAGAGTATCATCCTGAATGCTGGTGAAAAAGTCGATGAAAATGCCGTCCGCGAACAAGCCGCAAAAGATGGGATGTGGACATTGCGCCGATCTGGAATGGAAAGGATGAAAGAAGGGACAACCACCCTTGAAGAGGTGATCTCCACCACAGTTGAGGAAGATTAGACATAAAATATCCCTCCGGCAGAGCGTAAATTTGACACCGCTCACAACCGCTGTTGCATTTCCTTTCATCTTCTTCTATCTTACTTCCGGTTAAATTATAAATATTTAATGGGCAGATTCGAGAAATGAATCTTTCTTGAACTGTACTTCATTAAATGTCGAAAACCGGTGATTCACCCGTTTTTGTCAAGAAGAAAAATCAATATTGTAGGTTGAATTCAGAAATTGCTCCGGTGGATAGCTGAATTCATAAAAGTGATGATGAATTGATGAATTCCTTAAAAGGATTTACGTATGAATAGTTATCAAATCGATCAATTGTCTGGAGTAATTTCCCTCCGGTTTCCATCCTGTTCCCATTCATACGGCTTGAATCGTCATCCTTGCCGAAATTTATCCGGTGATATTCACTTGTCCTCATTCGTTTAGTTTTCCTTATCCCCGACATCTCGAAATGACCCTATGATGAAATTCCAGTGTAATCAAAAGTTTTCAAAACAACATCCATTAAATGCATGTTAATTTGCTTTTATTTCAGTTTGATCATAGCCGGTGAAGTATTCACCACGAACCCGAATGGTATATCTATTCATTCATTACTATGCTGTCAACAGTGAACTCCATGAGTATTGACTCCTTAAATATTTTGAAAATGGGAGAAGATTCCAGTCTTTTCATCCCTTGCTATGTATTAAGATTTTCTATATATTGACCCGCATGGAAGATTATCGTTCGATATTACAACAGCTAGTAAGCGCCATCCCTGAGACCGTTATGGGTGTTGAGAGACAGATGCTGATCGGAGACCTCGTCGTTCGGCTCAGCCAGGAAGAACGAGTTATTCTCAGATCTGTTATCGATGGTTTCCTTATTCATATGTTTGAGATCTCTGCATCCGATATCGATGTCGGCGGGTTTGGCAGTCAGGGGAAAATTTGGTATCGCATTCATGGATCGAAAAAACCGGATCCTAACCTTCCGTCTTTTACCGATGATGAAACGAACGCGCTCGTTCAGAGTATTCTTGGTGAACGACAGCGTCAGTTTCTCTATGAAAATCGAAACCTAGATTTTTCATATACGGTTATCCTTGAAGACATTTACCATCGCTTCAGAGCAGATGCTTATTTTGATCTTGATCAAATCGCCCTTAATATGCGAGCGATCAACACCGACGTAAGACCTTACAAGACGCTCGAACTGCATCCCAATGTTACGAAGATAGTAAGTCTTTCCCACACCAAAGAAGGTTTGATTCTCGTTACCGGAATAACCGGTTCGGGGAAAAGTTCCACTCTTGACAGCATTATGGACGCGAATAATCATAGCGTTGACGGTCATTGTGTGGTTATTGCCTCTCCTGTTGAATATGTTCATAGATCCGATCGCTGCATCTTCCGGCATCGGGAAGTTGGAAGGGACGTCATGTCGTTCAAGGAAGGCGCGATTCAGGCGCTGCGGCAGGATCCCGATATTATTGTCATCGGCGAAATGCGCGATCCGGAAACCATTATGACCTCGCTGGAAATAACCGATAGCGGGCATAAAGTGTTTTCAACGCTTCATACCTCTTCAGCAGTTGAGAGTATAGATAGAATCATTGGTGAAGTTCCTCCTATTGAACAGGAACGAGTACGGAATCGGTTGGCAGATGTAATCAAAATGGTAATGTCGCAAAAACTTGTTCCCAGTCTCGATGGGAAACGTGTGCTTGCCAAAGAGGTCATGATATCCAGTCCTTCGGTTAAGGCGGCAATAAAAAACAAGAATACCGGAGAAATATATCAAATGATGTCGGAATCCGGCGATCAGGGGATGATGACTATGGAACAGGATTTAAAGCGATTATACATCTCGAAAAAAATTTCTTTGGATACCGCGATCAATTTTGCGAACAACAAGCGGCGTCTGCAGCAGATATTGAACCTGGTTCCACAATCAGATTAATTTCGGGAAATAGCTTAGCGCATAATTCACGGATTAGTATTAAATCATAAATATTCGAACGGTATGGCTGCAACGAAATCTTCCATTGGAATCTTTATCGATGGACAAGAAATAAAGCTCGCACGGCTTTCAGTCCATCGGGGTGCTGTAATTCTTGAAGAGCTCGAATCGCAACACCTCGATACAAAGTTGGAGGAACAGCGCCAGGTTACGGAAACAGTGACATTGTCGGTTGGAAATGAAGCCCCGGAATCTTTCGCACTCGCCACACCAGCTGTTGCCGATACCGCTGCAGCAGCACCGGAAGGCGACAATAATTCCGTCATTCTAGGTCTTCTGTCTAAATATCAACCCGGAAAATACACCGTTAGTTATGCTATCACCGAACCGAGCATTTACTATCATACGTTTGAAAATGATTTCGGCTTGAAGGGAAAAAAACTTCGTACGCGTGTGCTGGCTGAATTAGGAGCCGTGCGGGGCACCACACTCGCGCCGGATTCGGTTGATTATTTCACTTCCGTTGAAAAAAATCTGGTCACCGTAATTCGCGAAGATGGGATGTCGCTTTTACGAATCTTTGATTCCATCAAGGAATTTCTTGGAAAAAGATTACCGAAGATCCCTCTCATCGAAAGCGCCGATATCGCCCTCATGAATCTTGCCCGCTCGAACTTTGGGTTCGGACCCGAAGAATTTACCAGCATTGTCTATGTTGGCGTCGAGTTTACGCGAATCATCTTCATGAAAGGCCCTGAATTTTTTCACTTTGCGCCCGTTCTCGGCGAAGGGTTTGATTCTCCCAATATCAGAAACACTGTCTATAGCCGTTTGCTGTTAGAGCAGGACAACGTTGGAATCCCACGCGTCGATAAAATTCTCCTCGCCGGTGAAGCCCGGCAGCTTCAATTTGACGAATTTTTACGGGAACAGCTTCCCGAGGTTGAGGTGCAATTCTTAAACACGCCGTATCTCGATTCAAGCGCGCTGCCCACCGAAGTTCAGGAAAAAATCCCGGAATTCGCTATCGCCATCGCTACTGCATGGAAAGCGCTTGATGAAGAACATCCGGGCTTTTATCCCATTAATCTGTTGCCTGATTTTGTTCGTGAATCTCAGCGTGCGTTCAAACTCGCATGGCATGGCTATCTCCTCCTGCTGGTTATCTTTTGTTCGACATTTTTCTTTTCCTCGCACTTTGCGACCCTGCGAAATGATATTTCCAGGCGCCAGGCAACGGTATCTCAGTTGCGAACACGGGTTGATGAAAATCATCGGCTTCAGATCGCCATAAATAATCTTAATGATGATATCAATAAATATAATATAGCCCTCGCCGTCTATGATTCCATGGCGCCGGGGAGTGATAAATGGAGCAAGATTCTCGAACACGTAACAAAAGGAGCTGAAGATCTCAATTCTCTTTGGATTACCGATTTAACCTCAACTCCCGATGGTGGAATGATTATTAAAGGATACGCGCTGCAAATGTCAAGAATTCCACGGATCGCGGCGCTATTTGATAATTCCACCCTGACAAAGGTGGAAGTTAAAACAATTCGTGAAAAAACTCCCGCGGTCTATTCGTTCGAAATTACCGTTCCATCTGGAGTAACTCAAACAAAAGATACAACGACATCGGCAACAACAGCTAAGCCGGCGCAATGAACATTGATAAAAGTTTCAAATTAGAAGGGTAAAAAATTGTCCTATATAATTCGAAATACAATCGTCTTAGGAGCATTTCTTCTTACGGTAATGATCGTGGGAGCATACTTAACGATGATCAGATACCCTCGGCAAATTAAGGCGCTCGATGAAGAGATCGACAAGGATCAAAAAACGCTCCAGAGCACGCCTGATCTTGCGAACACGTACAATACCCTTGATAACCAGCTCAAAGAAATGAAATCTCACTGGGAAAACAGGAGTAAGGATATTCCGGTGCGGGATATTACCGGAGAGACGTATGGGAATTTTACGCGGTTGATCGACCAGTCAGGTGATGTAAAAATGGATATGCGGTATCTGGGTCCAACCGCGTCAAAAAATTATGGATACAATGTTTATAATCTCAAGGGCGAGGCGCCCTATACCAGCTTTTTTAAATTTCTCTGGCTCATCGAGAACGGCAGACGGCTCTATAAAATTTCGACGCTGACGCTTAAGGGTTTAGAAACGAAAGATAATACGGGCGAAACAAAAATTATGGTGAATTATGAAATAGAATTACGCGCGTTTTATTCCGCTATCCCCGAGCTGAATATTGCCCCCGGACAACAAACTATTAATCCGATGGAAGTCGCTTCAAATCCTTTTCATCCCCTCATTCTTCTGGAATTACCGACTCCCCAGCCCGGGGAAATTGAGATTGAGCGCTCTGAGCTTCGCGCAGTCATACCGGGCAAGGCGTACATTGTCGATCAGAATCAGAAAATAAGAGTAGTTGAAGAGGGAGAGCCGGTATACCTGGGATATGTTACCAAAATTATGCCCGACCAGGGAAAAATAGAATGCTTATTAAATAAAGGCGGTGTAAGTGAAAAATTTGAACTTAGCATCCGCAACGGTCAACCGATAAAGTAGCACATATTTATGGAGTGTTCATGAAGAACATACACTTGATACCGATATTATTCTTTTCATTACTATGCGTTTCGTTCTCGTCGGGACAAACGCGCGATGAGCGTTTAAGGATGAAAGGATATATTAATCCTCAAGAGATTGTATCTCTCGATTCTGCCTGGAGCATGTCGCAGGCGTTGGGTGTTCTCAACGAGATGAGTAAAGAACATGCCGGTAAAGTCATTGTTGATACGGAGAAAAGTAAAAAACCCATTGGTATTACGATCGTAAATCAACACTGGCGGGACGCATTGGAAGCAATCCTTACTCAGAACGGGTTATGGTATGAGGAAGAACAGGATTTTATTAAGATTGTTCCGGGAAATAGTCTTTCGCAAGCGAAGGGTGGTCCGGCTCCTGCCCCCGGTGAAAAAGTTGAGCCGCCGCCGAACCTGGATGACAGAGATGTAAAAATTTCTGCCGTCTTTTTCAACGCAAACGTCACAAAGCTTCAGGATTATGGAATTAGCTGGAATTTCTTCCACGCGAAACAAGGAAGTCAACCATCCGTCGATTCAAGACTCAGTGCTAATATTACTCCTTTGAGCGATGCCGGCGATACTATTCAGCACAACGCCGTTACGGCGATTTCCAGCCCTCCAAATTTTTCGTTCGCTAATATTGATGCGATTATTAAATTCTTCGGATCGAATAATTTGGGTGAAGTTATTACGGGACCTGAGGTTGTTGTGCGTAACCGGAAACAAGGAAGAATTCAGGTCGGTAGAGATATTTATATCCAGACGCGCGATATCGCGGGAAATACCATCAATCAGGTGGTGTCTACAGGAACTATAATCGATGTGACTCCGTCCGTCTTTACACAGAGCGACACAGATTTCGTGGCGCTCACGCTAAAAATTGAGCAAAGCGACGTCGCGCCCGATAAATCCATCACCAAAACAGCCGTCAACACGTTCGCTCTATTATACGATGGAGAGGAAACGGTTATTGGGGGTTTATATACTACGATCGATCAAAATGTTCGTGAAGGCATACCTTTTCTCAAAGATCTACCCTGGTGGTTTTTTGGCCTCCGGTATGTCTTTGGATCGGAGAGTATCGCCAAAACAAAACAGGAATTGATTGTCCTGCTGAAGGCGGAATTGTTGCCTTCGATCAGAAGCCGTATCTACGATAAACCGAATAACCGGAACTTGCTCGAGAAAAAGAAGAAAGAGTTCCAGCAAACCTATGAAAAAAACTAACTGAATGGTAAGGGGATACAAGTATTGTTTTATAATCATGAATTTTCCGTTTTAGGAGAGATATTACTATGAACACGATGACGAATTTTAATCTCATACTCAGAAGCTTATGTGTGGCACTCCTGGTCGTTATGATTGCGCTTCTACCCGCAATTTTTTCTTCCTGTAAGGACAATACGAGTCCCTCAACTCCCGCCGTTACGGGAGCGGGACCCCACAGCGCCAGTATAAGCGGAATTGTGAATGGCAAACGCGGATCGGGAAACCAGCAACCGCTTGCTGGGGCTGTAGTCTCGCTCCAGACAATCTATGGATTGCAGGATACTTTAACCGACGCTCATGGCGCATTTGCGTTTACCGTTCAATTTCCGGACTCAGCCAAAGCGTCGAACGCTACCATCTCCGCGTCTGAGCTTCCGGATTTTGATGTACAAACCCAGAATTTAATCATTCGTCCCGGCAGCGATGTTGCAGTTCCATTCTTATTGACTGCGAAAGATACAACCACATTTCCTCCGACTTCGGGACCATTCGCTAAATTTGTTTTTATCGGCCAAACCAGTAATTTTGCAAATGTTCTGGGCGATGGTGGAATCCAGGTAGTGAGCTTCACATTTGAGTGTCGGGACAGCGTGGATATTCCTTTAGATACAACTGTCTCCCGGCGTGTGAAAGTCTATTTTAAACTCCAGCCGGCAATCGGCGGGGGAGAAAAATTGTCAGCCGATTCTCTCTACACTTCAAATATCATTGAACGACGGGGCAGAGTCACGGTCGACTTGCAGGTTGGAACGGTTTCTGGAATAGTGCAGGTTCAGGCATGGGCGAAAAAACCATCGGGCGCCATACTATCAGCAAGCTCATCGCCGTTGCCGATTTACAGCGGGCCTCCCAGCCCCGATCACTTCCAGATGAGTTCTAATCTTATTAATTTTCCGGGATTGGACGTCAAAGGTGTTCAAAATATAATTCTTGTACAGCTCGGCGATCGCTGGAGTAATCCGGTGAGGAGGGGTACGCCGCTCATCTTTTCTACATCCACCGGTATTATCCAGGCAAATGATTCGACCGATGCCGATGGTAAAGCTTCAGCCATTTTGACTTCGGGTGATCCTCCATCTCCGGATGGTATCGCCCATATTTTTGCTCAAACCATTGGCGACAGCGGGAAAATCGTTAAGGATAGTATTGCTATTTTAATCACCGGCGCACCGCTTATTGTGCCTCCACCAGAAAGCCTTTACATGACGATCTCGGGAGGCACGTCTCTCCATATACCGTATCATGTGTATGATCGTTTTAAACATCCACTTGCGGCGGGATCAAAAATAAAAATTTCTCTTGCAGGCGATGGTTCGCCATTGCTGCTTCTCTCCGGCGATATCGACGTTACGCTGCCGGATACGAAGGACACCAGCTTTTCCTCCTTCGCAATCGATTTACGGGATACCATTCATACGTATTCGGCTACCGATAAACCGTTCCAGCTTGCTATTAGTGTAACGAGCCCCAACGGGAATCTCACGCGTACCTATCTGGGAACTGTTTCCGGAACAATCGGAGGCGGCAGCACTGGTTCCGGTCCTGCAATGAAGGTTGCAAGTATTGTCCTCTCCAGTGTTAGTGATCAACAAATTTCCGTTCAGGGAACTGGCGCAAAACAAACTTCAATACTAACGTTTCTGGCTCTCGATCGTAATGGCAGGTTTATCCCTCTCGATTCGGCATGGCTCCATTTTACACTTTTCCCAAACACGCTTGGTGCATCAATATTTCCGGATTCCGGCAAGACGGATGCTCAGGGACACGTTCAGGCAATTCTGAGCAGCGGAAAAACTTCCGGTGTGGTTCAAGTCACGGCGTACTCAGATACCGGAATTGGTCTTCGCGTTTCCTCATCGCCGGTTCCAGTAACGATTGCGAGCGGGTTGCCGGTCCTTAGTCATTATTCTTTATCAGTCACCAGATTTAATATACCTGGTTTAAACGTTGATGGATTGGCGGATACCTTGATGGTATCTGTCGGCGATATTAACGGCAACCCGGTGCAATCAAATACCGCGGTCTATTTTAAAACGGATGGCGGAATAATCCAGGCGTCTGCGTATACAAACCCGGTCGGTCAGGGTACGTCTATTATTCGGAGCGCAAATCCGAGAACTGCAAACGGAATAGTTACCGTTACGGCGTCTACGATTGATACTTCGGGAACTCCGATCTCCCGTAACGCCCAGATTATTTTTTCGGGTTATCCGATTATTAATGTAAAAACCGATACGATATATTTGGGTGGTGGGGTGGAAAAAACTCTAAGCTGGAGTGTCGCCGATAAAAATGGAAATCCGCTTGCCATGGGCAACGTCATTTCCGCCCAGCTCATTGGAAATAATGCGAATCAAGTTAAGTTTGTCGGCGATCTCAACACGACGTTGGCAGATTATCCTGTCGGCGCCGGGTTGACGAATTTTTCTGTTGCGATGGCAGACACGGTTGCATACAGGGTTGTTGATTCATATTTAACGTTACAGATTTCATCTTCCGGACCAAATGGGAATACAACGCCTATTACTATTCCGGTGAAGCTTATGAAATCAACCAATCCGTCGATTGCGCTTATAAAAAAGATCGTGGTAAGCGCGGATCAAAACCGGATATATGTCAGCGGTACGGGCGCTTTATCAACAAGTCACCTCACGTTCAATATTCAAGATGCGAACGGCGTCTCCTTGCCGATTAAAGGCATGCCGATTAATGTGAATCTTTCCGGAGCGATTGGAACGGTTGATTCTTCTCTCACCCATACCGATTCTCTCGGGAATGCGTACGCCATATTCTCCAGCGCATCCGATACCGGTATTGCGTACGTGCAGGGTCAGGTTGGCGATATCGTATCGGCTGCAAGAGCCATTACCATTTTACCCGGGAGAGCATCGGTGAGTTATTCCGGATTATGGATTATCCGTCCACCTGATACATTACTCAAGGTAAATATTCCAGGAGCAAACATAAATATCGGGCAAAAGGTCGGCGAGATTCATCTCAAGGTAAAGGATAGGTACAATAATCCCGTCCAGCCCGGAACAAACGTTTTGTTAGCGACAAACGCCGGCTTATTCCCTACATCCACCGACTCGATTACGTTATCAACCGATCGATCCGGGAATGTTTCCACCGATTTATTTGGCGGAAATCCAACCCCCAACAACGGTCAAGCTACGATCACCGCATATTTGCCCGGTGAAAATGGCGCAACCGTCACAAAGACGCTCAGTTATGTCTACTCAGGGGCTCCGCTAGTTTCGTTTATCACTCCGCTTAACCCCAGTTTTATTTTTAAGAATCTTGTCGATACAAGTCTTACGTTCAGCGTGAAGGATCTGAATGGAAATCCTCTCGCTGCGGGTGCAACCATCACGGTAACGGTTATCGGTGCAGGAGGTGGAACAGTCAAACTCCTGGGCGATGTGAGCAAGGTAATGCCAGATACCCGTGATACGAATAATACCAGGTTTACGATTCAAATCCAGGATACTAACAGAGTGATCACGACCGATATGAACCTCGGAATCGTTATCCAGGTCGATGGACCGAACGGAACAAAGCGAGCTGAAATTGACGGAACATTGAAAGCAGCTCCGCCTTCTCCCTTCAAGCTCTTGACCTTCAAGAGTATGACCTTTGATCCAATTACGGTTACAGGCGTTGGCGGTCAGCAAACCACGGATATTGTCTATGAAATACAAGACAGTACCGGTAAGGCGATAAAGAAAAGCGGCGTCGACGTACAATTTATGCTTGCGTCATTGACAGCCTCTATTACTCCACAGCATGACACAACAGACGTAAATGGTCAGGTGAAAGCGACCATCCAGAGCGGAACATCCGCCGAAACACTTCAAGTAAGAGCGGTGGCGAATGGAATTTATTCCGTCATTCAACAAATATTAGTTCAAGCGGGTCCGCCCGATCAGGCATTCTTTAGCATGCAGCTTCTCGGTTTAGATGGAAAGAAAAAAACGAATTTTCCCGGAGCTTTTAATGCCAAAGACGCTATTGGGTTAGTTCAGGTTCAGGTGAAGGATGTGTACGGCAATATTGTGAAAATCGGGACGCCTATTAAATTCAATAAAAATGCCGGCTCAATGGCTGCGTTCGGATTTACCGATAAAAATGGTATAGCACAAACAACATGGCTCGGTGGAACTCCGATACCCTCGAATGGGATTGCCTATGTGACCGCCTCCGCGCTTGATAAAAATAATAATGTCGTAGCGTATGACAGTTCCTCGGTTTTATATACCGGTCCCGCGCAAGTCGCGATCGCCGGAATTCTTCCATCACCGTATTATCTGAGTCATGGCATTGATACGACTATAACATTTACGGTGAAAGACAGCAGCAATAATCCTCTTGCAGCGGGGTCGATCATCAGCGTTACTGCATCAGGCGATGGCGCATCTTCGTTATTCCTGAGCGGAAATGTAAACGTTACCTTGCCCGACACCCGAATTCCGGGAGTGGGCACAACAATTTTCTCCGTGCGAATTCAGGATACGAATTCCGTTATCACCAGCAAGAGACCCGTTACGTTGTCTTTTGCGGTATCCGGTCCGAATGGCACCGCTTCGGTTACAAGTTCCGATAGTCTTAGTGGCGCTCCCGACGCGATTATCGCGGGGCTTGGGATAGTTGCGGTAGGCAATCCAACGGTGACTGTGAAAAATGCCGGCGGTATGGAAACAAGTTTGTTAACGTTCGAGCTTCGTGATGCGCTTGATCGTCCTATCAGACGAAAGGGTGTAACGGTTTACTTCTCAAGCCAGGGTATTCCCGGAAATTCAGGCACGTTCACGCCGGATACGGTTCAAACCGATTCAGCCGGGCGCGCGATTACCCTCTTCCATAGCGGCACCGTTGCCGGAGTTGTTCACGTTTTCGCGACAACGATGGTGACAGGGTCGCCCATTACTTCAAGCAACCTCAAACTCCTGGTCGTTGGCGGCAGGCCCGATCAAAAATATTTTACGTTTATTCTTACAAGACCGCAGGCTGGAATCAGAAAAGTCAACTTCCCCGGTGAACTGCCGGTCGTGCAGAAGATTGGTGTGGCGCAGGTTCAAGTCGGCGATATGTACGGAAATCCCGTGCCGGCAGGTACCCAGATTTATTATAAAACGAACGCAGGCGTAATTCAAGGCAGCGCCGTAACCGATGCTAACGGGTTCGCGACGGTCGATTGGTTTGGTGGAAACCCGCAGCCGGCAGGCGATAGCGCCCTGGTGTATGCAATGACGCTGGGTGTGAATGATGTCCAGGTATATGACAGCGCTATCGTAACATATTCCGGGCAGGCAATGGCTAATATTACCGGTATCCCGGCTATAGTAAGCGCAGATACTAACTTAACGTTTAGCTACACGGTAAGTGATCTGCACGGAAATCCGTTGTCAGAAGGATCTTCAATTCAGGTAACCGCTTCCGGTCCGGGCGCATCCTCGGTTCTTCTCATGGGCGATGTTAATGTCACCATGCCCGATACAAGAAGTAAAGCTATGACGGCTTTCAATATAACATTAAGGGATACGAACACAACGATTACGACGTCGCGAAGTCTGACAATATCGGTCTCCGTAAACGGACCAAACGGATCGGTTAATCAACAGGTTATGGCGACCCTAAAGGGCATAACGCCTCCGCCGGTTGTTTATGCGAGGATTGCAGGATTGAGCTCGGTGATCGTTACTGCAGCGCAACTCAATGTTGCGAACACGGGCGGCGTCGAATCAAGTCTCTTGGCGTACGAATTACGCGATAGTTTGAATAATCCCATCCATAAACCGGGTGTGAGAGTTGATTTCTTCGCGGCAGGCGATACATTGGGCAGCGCGTTTAATCCATCGTATTCATTTACGGATTCACTCGGTCGGGCGCAAACAATTTTTTCGAGCGGCACCCGAGCTGGTATTGTGGAAATTAAAGCAACGACCTTAGCTGGCGCTATTTCATCCGGATTATTGAAAATAGTTATCGTTGGCGGGAAACCAGATCAAAAATATTTCACCTTAGTTCTCGCCAGACCCGATGCACCCGGTGCGAAGTTCAATTTCCCGGGCGCGCTCAATCTTATTCAAAAGATCGGCGTGGCTCAGGTGCAAATGGGTGATAGGTACGGGAATCCAGTTCCCCAAGGCACCCCTGTCTATTTCACAACTAACGCCGGTATAATTCAGGGCAGCGGAGTTGCAGACGCCAACGGATTAGCCCAAGTCGATTGGTTTGGCGGAATGCCCATTCCTCCCGCAGGGAAAGGATGGGTTACCGCGCAGGCGATTGGTCTTAATGATTCAGTTGTAACATTGACTGATTCTATTATTTATTCGGGTCAGGCAGCCATCGCAGGCGGGCCAGCTGATGGTTTCCAAATTCCAGGCGGAGGTACGGCAACATATTCATTTAGGATTGAAGATCAGAACAACAATCCTATTGCTGCCGGTAGTGTCATTCGTTTTTCAGTTTCGGGGACCGGGGCAAGCGCCATAATATTGACTGGCGATACACTTATCACAACAACCGATAGTAAGACTGTATCCACATATAATGTGACTGTTCGCGATACCAGTACGTTCTCAACGATGAACAGATCGCTCCAAATATCAATCGATGTAACAGGACCTAATGGATCCGCTCATCAAACAAGCGCGGGCTCGCTCCTTTCCACAGGCGCGGGTCGTTCAAGACTACCGGCGACAATCGCCTTAATTTCGACCAGCACAAATGATCTACAGGTCACAGGAACCGGTGGAACTGAGACTGCAACAATGATCTATGAATTGCGTGATTCCGTGGGTGTGCCAGTTGATTCGGCATACAACGTTAAATTTACACTGATTCCAAATTTCGGCGGGGCATTTATATCGCCTGCTTCAGATACGTGCGATCCTAAGACAGGTCGAATCAACGCTGTGATACATGCCGGTACAGCGGCAGGAGCTTTCCAGGCAGTTGCAACGGTGACAAGACCGTTCGGCGATATTGTTTCAACGCCAGTTCGTATTTTGGTGCATGCTGGGCAGCCGGATTCGGCGCATTTCAGCATCGGCGCAAATCCGCTGAACGTTGCCGGTTTGGATATCAATGGTAAACAGAGTCTAATCGGAATTTTACTTGGCGATAAATGGAGTAATCCGGTACCGCAGGGTACGGCAGTTTATTTCAGCACTTCGCAAGGCGTGGTAACCACGAATTCCGGTTTCACCGATCAAAATGGAATGGCGTCGGTGACTTTGTTCTCCGGTAATCCCCGTTCTGCCGATGGTTTCGGTTTTGTCTCTGCTCGAACAGTTGGAGCAAATGGAGCAGATATTCACGACAGCGTCCGTGTCCTTTTCAGCGGCGCGCCCGTGATTGATAGTGTTCGAGTAACACCGTCCAATGTCACGGACTTCAACGTCGCGTTTAGAGTCGCTGATCGAAATAAACACCCGCTTGCAGCGGGAACGACGATTTCTATTACCACAAGCGGAAATGTGACGATCACAACTTCGGCAGTGATTCCGTCCAATCAGATACCGGATACTCAGGATCCGTTCTGGACGAATTATTCCTTCAACTGCCTATTCAATAGATCTGCATCTCCACCGGTTACGGGACCCTTTACTCTTACAATCAATGTTACCGGACCAAACGGCAATACGTCATATTCTATCAATGCCGAAGCAAAAGATCAGGGAAACGTTATATTCGTTCCGACATTAACAGGCATCGCCGGGTTAAAATTGGTTAGTGTTTCCAATCCGATCATACGCGTTAAAGACGCCGGCGGCGTCGATTTAACGATTATTACGTATCAACTTGTCGATAGCATTGGATTATCGGTTCCAAAAGACAGCATTATGGTCTACTTCAATAATTTGAGCGGGCCAACCTTAGGATCGTTTGGTATTGATTCTGCCTATACGGATATTCGCGGGCAGGCAACTACCATATTCCATTCCAATACACAGGCAGGAATTGCGCAGGTTACCTCCAGTATCCCCCATTCTACCATCACCTCATCGCCGACAAAAATTATAATTACCGGCGGCGATCCGGATTCTACTCATACAACGTTAACATTGGGCAGGATGGATATCAACGGAGCAATTCTTAGTATTAGACATCATGTAAACTTCCCCGGATTGACCGATAATAATAGTCCTATCGGATTAGCGCAGGTTCGTGTCGGTGATAAATATAACAATCCGGTTCCGACCGGAACACCGGTTTACTTTACAACGAACGCAGGTATTATTGCCGGTTCCGGTAATACGGATAGCACCGGGTTTACCGAAGTTATCTGGTATGGAGGAAGACCTTATCCAACCGCGCCAGCAGGATTAGCAAGAGTTCAAGTGACTGCTATTAATCAAAATATTCCCTTCACCGTCACCGATACGGTGATCTACTCGGGACCGCCGGTAATTACCGCGCCTGTGGCGTCTAATTTCGTTTTCCCGGCCGGGATCGATAGCTTGATGACCTATTCTGTATTGGATGCTAATGGCAACCCGATGGCGGGTGTTCTCAGCGATATCGGAACACCATACTCTGCAAATATGGCAATCTCCGTTGTCGATCAAACGTCGCCGCTTGTGCCTATCGATCTCTCCGGTGATATATTGAAATATATGCGCGACACACGAAATCCGGCAGATGGCACGTTCCATTTCCGGTTGACAGATCTCAGGAGTTCGAATACCAATGATATCACCCTGACTCTCAGCATTACGTATATCGGTCCAAACGGTCAGGTGACAAAAGCATTAACCGGCACATTACTCGCAAATCATAATGTCGGCACAGTTGCCGGTATTAATCTTGTTACAGCCAGTAATCAGCAGGTGTCGGTTAAAAATACTGGCGGCGTTGAATCCAGTCTTTTGACATACCAGATTGTTGACAGTCTTGGAAATTCGCTGCGGAGAAACAATGAAAAAGTCGTGTTCAAACTTAGCGGCAATATACCCGGATCATTCACTCCCGATACGGTTGTATCTGACGTCAATGGTCAGGTTCAAACTGTGTTCCACAGTGATACAATTTCTGGGATAGCCCGTATCACCGCATATCTAACCGCTGAAAATTTAACATCCACCGAGACTGATATCGTGATCGCCGGCGGAAAGCCAGCGTTGAAATATTTCTCCTTTGTTCTCACAAGATCGGGAAGCGGCACCAATGTTAACTTCCCCGGCGCAATGCCCGTTACTCAACAGATCGGCACAGCCGAAGTGAGAGCGGGGGATAAATACGGCAATCCCGTTCCAGCCGGCACGCCAATTACGTTCAGAACCAATGCAGGAGTAATACAGGGCAGCGGAATGACTGATGCGAATGGTTTAGCCACTGTCCAATGGTTTGGCGGCAATCCTATTCCGGCGGGCGGAAACGCAACCGTAAAAGTCTCTGCTGTTAGCGATACCGGATCTATCGCCGAATCGTTAATGGTTACATATTCCGGTCAGGTAATTATCGATAGCTTACCTAAGACAGGATTCATATTCCATCATGGAATCGATACAACTATTTCCATCGTCTTCAGAGATAGTTTGTTTAATCCGATATCATCCGGCGCTCAGATAAATATTAACTTCTCCGGTCCAGCGTCGTCTTCATTATTGATAACCTCAAATTATCCATCCGGGTTAACAACACCGGACACCCGTACACTCAGTAAAACTACGTTCGTATTTCATGTTGTCGATACCAGCCAGACGACCACCGGGAATAACCCGTTAACCATCGCCGTCTCCGTTAGCGGCGCTAATGGAACAGCCGCGACTTCAGTCGACGGTACATTGCTGGGATCATCGTCCGGTTCTACTGAGACTATCGCAGGGATCAACCTTGTCGGTATCTCAACAACGCTGCTTACGGTAAAGAACACCGGCGGCACGGAATCAAGTCTTCTGACATATCAATTATTGGATACGCTCCAGAAACCGATCCGTCAAACCGGAGTTCAGGTTACCTTTAAGAAGTTAGGCGTGCCGGGCACATTTACACCCGCTTCGGTTCTTACGGATGTTAACGGACAGGCACAAACGGTATTCCATAGCGACACGCTTGCGGGTATCGTCAATGTCAGTGCGCAAACGGGATCACCTGCAATAACATCGTCTCAAACCCAGCTTCTTATTGCCGGCGGCAGACCGTCGCAGAAATTCTTTACGTTCAACCTGACCCGCACGGCGGGGAGTAACGTGAATTTCCCCGGCGCAGTCTCGGTCGGTCAGAAGATCGGCGAAGCTCAGGTTCAGGCAGGTGATAAATATGGGAATCCTGTTCCCCAGGGCACATTTATCTATTTCACAACTAACGCCGGCGTGATACAGAGCAATTCAACAACCGATGTGAATGGCTTTGCAAAAGTAGATTGGTTCAGCGGTAATCCGATTCCAGCCGGCGGACTTGCTAAGATCAAAGTCTCCGCCATAGGTGATACGAATACTGTTACCGATAGCGCCATCGTTGTTTATTCCGGTGCGCCGATTGCGAATATCATTCGTCTCGCTCCCGGATTTTCTCTTAGACACAATATCGATACGACTCTGACATATTCCGTGAAGGATACGATGGGAAATCCAATCTCCCAGGGTTCCATCATCCAGTTTACTGCGATTGGCACCGGCGCAAGCGCCTTGTTGCTCAGCGGCCAGGTAAATGTGACTATGTGGGATACAAAGACGAAGAGCGATACGCTGTTCCAGGTTCGTATTCAGGATACAAGCACCGTCGCTTCAGTAAACCGGGCTCTCAGTCTTGTGGTGTCCGTATCGGGACCGAACGGAAGTGCGAATCAACAGGTTGACGGTACCTTGATCGGCGCCGTTGGAAATCAAACCACAGCAGGAATATCCCGGTTGAATCTTATCAGCGCAAGCACGACGCAGCTTTCCGTGATCAACGGAGGCGGCATACAGACTTCGCTGTTGACGTACGAGCTTGAGGATAGTCTTGGCAATCCAGTTCGCCAGGAAAGTGTGCAGGTTCACTTCACACCGAATGGCGTGCCGGGCACGTTCACTCCGTCTACAACGATTACCGACGTCAACGGCAGAGTACAAACTACGTTCACCAGCGATACCTTAGCCGGCGTTGTCGAAGTGTTGGCTACGTTGGTTGGCAAAGGAATAAGCTCAACGCAAGCGCATCTCGTAATTGTTGGCGGACGGCCCGCGTTGAACAACTTCACCTTCTTAATTGCTCGAACGCCAACATCCGGCGCCAAGATCAATTATCCGGGCGCAGTACCTTCGATTCAAAACATCGGTATGGCGCAGGTGCAGGTTGGAGATAGATACGGTAATCCTGTTCCCGTAGGCACGAACGTTTATTTCAAAGCCAATGCAGGCGTAATTCAGGGAACCGCATCAACCGATGGGAACGGTTTTGCGACCGTGAGCTGGTTTGGCGGTAATCCTATCCCATTGGATGAAAATGCGATTCTCCAGGCGTCCGCAATGGGTGACACACTCTTCACGGTAAAAGACACCGTTGTGTATTCCGGCGAAGTCTTCATACCGAGTGGTCCGCCCAGCAACTTCCAGATACCCGGAGCAGGCGTATCATCCTTTGCGTATCAAATCACTGATGCGCTAGGAAAACCGATTGCGGAAGGTTCTACAATAACGGTTACCGCAACAGGCCAGGGTGCAGCGCCATTAGTTCTCTCAGGGAATGTTAATGTTGTATCCCCTGATACGAAGAATTTGGCAAAAACGAATTACTCGTTTACGGTATTCGATTCCAGCACTTCATCGACGACCAACCGGCCTGTGACGTTTACGATTTCTATTAACGGTCCGAACGGCAGCACCAGCCAATCATACAGCGGAACACTGCTCGCAATTGGCGTATCGCATGGAATAGGCGATACAACGCGATCCCGGCTGCCCGGTTCAATTGCGCTTATCAGTGTAAGCAATACCGATATCCAGGTTGCGGGTACGGGGGGTACGGAAACATCAACTCTCGTATTTGAGGTGCGGGATTCTCTTGGTGTGCCGGTGGATTCATCATACCAGGTAAAATTCTCACTGCTCAATCCGCCTAAGGGAGCTTATATTTCTCCCATTTCCGGACGATGCGATTCTGCTACAGGGAGAATTAATGCGGTACTACATGCGGATTCTGTGGCTGGAGTTGTTCAAATTCTTGCAACAGTTGTAACGCCAACAGGCAGCATTATTTCCTCGCCTGTGCTGATAACGATTCATTCCGGACTTCCGGATCAACGTCATTTCAGTTTGTATTCGAGTCAGGCGAACTTTGCCGGATTACAACTCTTCAATAAATATAATACAATCAACGTGATCGTTGGTGATAAGTATTCGAATCCGGTCGCAAAAGGGACCGCGGTGTACTTTAATACACGCGGCGGCGTAGTTACGCCATCCGGATTCACTGATGATAAAGGTGAAGCCAGTGTGACACTTATTTCTGGACGGCCGTTCCCCGATAGCACCAATCCTGATCCCGATTCCGGAAAAGGATTTGGCAAAGTCTTCGCAACAACATCCGGACTGAATAGCGCGGTTGTACAGGATAGTATTCTCATACTCTTCTCCGGCATCCCGATTGCAAGTTACGGAGGACCGGGGTCGTTCAGTATCCTATTTGGCGCTTGCCAGAACTTTGATGTGACGGTCGCCGATATGTACGGACATCCGATTTCTCCGGGTTCAAAGATTTATCTGACGGCGAAGACCGGCGCGTCGGGCGCAACGGTGAGCGATCCCGTTGTCATGCCGGATGTACAGCATGGCGGTCCCGGTTTAACCCACTTTATATTATCGTTCTGCACTCCGCCGCCGGATCCAAAGAATCCTCCTCCTCCGACAACGGCAACTATAACTCTCAATATCGATTGGGAGGGTAATACATATACAATAACGTTGGCGTCGGGAACGATAAACTAAGGGGACACGAAAAAAGAAAAAGCCATCTCCCTCGCGACAGGGGGGAGATGGCTTTTTTATCTAAACGATGCTTTTGAAAAATTATTCGATTACTGATTTAAGCGCTTCGTAATTTGCATTGATGGTTTTTTCGATATCCCTTCTAGAGTGCGCGGTGGAAACAAACGCCGCTTCAAATTGCGATGGAGGGAGATAAATTCCGCGGTTTAGCATTTCGCCATAATATTTCGCGAACATTGCGGTATCGGTGGTTTTAGCGTCATCGTAATTCCTAACTTCCTGCTCTGTGAAGAAAAGCGTAAACATCGATCCGACGCGATTGATCTTAAATTTCAATCCTAATGATTTTAGATTGCCTCTGATTCCCTTCTCAAGATCGCCTGACGAGCGTTCCAGCTTTTTATAGAGCGAAGGATTACGCCTCAGGGTCGAGATCATTGAATATCCTGCCGCCATTGCGATAGGATTCCCCGAAAGCGTTCCTGCCTGGTACATTGGTCCGGCAGGCGCGACCATTTCCATAATTTCGCGTTTCCCGCCATAGGCGCCCACCGGCAATCCGCCTCCGATGATTTTTCCAAGGGTCGTCAGATCGGGTTTAATATTATATAAACTCTGCGCTCCGCCAAGCGCCACCCTGAATCCCGTCATCACCTCATCCATGATAAAAATGATTTTATGTGCTGCGCAAATTTCACGCAATCCCTCAAGAAATCCGGCGGCGGGCGGAACGCATCCCATATTTCCCACAACGGGCTCTACGATTATTGCGGCGATGGCATTTGAATTTTCATTTATCAACCGGCGGACAGAATCCAAATCGTTATATATCGCGGTCAGGGTATCCTGCGCAACGCCTTTCGGCACGCCGGGACTATCCGGAATTCCCAATGTTGCCGCGCCGGAACCCGCTTTAATGAGAAATGAATCTGCATGACCATGGTAACATCCTTCGAATTTGATAATTTTATCCCTGCCCGTGTACGCCCTCGCAAGCCGTACGGCGCTCATCGTCGCTTCGGAACCGGAGTTTACCATCCGCACCATTTCAATCGATGGCATGATCCCGCAGATCAATTCAGCCATTTGAACTTCCAAGGCTGTCGGCGCTCCGAAACTTGTTCCACGTTTCGCGCGCTTCTGGATATGGGAGAGTAGGGAAGCATGCGCCTGTCCGAGTATCATCGGTCCCCAGGACCCGATGTAATCGATGTACTTGTTGTTATCGATATCCCAGATGTATGCGCCTTTTGCTTTTTCCATAAACGGTGGGGTAAGTCCGACCGACTTAAATGCACGGACGGGTGAATTTACCCCTCCCGGGATGACCTTCTTAGCCCGTTCAAACAATTTCGCTGATTTAGATGATTTCATACTGAAAATTCTCTTTGTAATTATAAATTAACGACTGTCTACAACCTGTTGAACCAAAGGTTGTCAATAAAATAAGTGCTATAATTTACCGATTTTTTTATACCATTCATATGTTTCGCGAATCACACCTTCCAGGGATGAAGGAGAATAGCCGAGTCCTTTTTTGGCTTTATCAATCGAATACCAATTGTATCCTCCCAACCCGGAAATCAATTCGGATGTGATCCACGGTTCTTTGCCGGTGATTGCTCCGAGTGCATCAAACATCCTGGCGATTGATTTTGTCAGCATCACGGGCGCTCTGATAAACGGCGCTGGTTTTTCAACAGCGTTGGCGATTAATTTAAACGCATCTTTATGCGTAAAATTTTTGCCCCCGAGGATATACCGCTCTCCAACGATACCCTTTTCCGCGGCGGCAATATGTCCCGTAACTACATCATGCACGCTGACAAGATTCATCCCTCCCGCGCTATACGCCGGTATCTTCCTGCGCGCGAGATCACGGACAAGCTGCCCGCCGTGAATATATATATCTCCGGGTCCGATTATTACCGTTGGATTTACTATTACCGCATTCAATCCTCTGGCAACTCCCGAAAGTATTTCCATCTCGCTCAAATGTTTTGAGTATTTATATCCGACCGCTGATCCCCAATTATAAGAAGTGGATTCGTTGATGAGTTCTCCATCGGTACGGTAGCCGAGCGCAGCGATAGAGCTTGTATGAACGAGCTTCTGAACGCTTTCCTGAAGACAAACTTCAACAACATTCCGGCTTCCGCCGACATTCACTTCAAGTTGTTCGACTCGCCTGTTTTTCCAGAAGGAGACAATCGCGGCAGTGTGAAAAACCGTATCGCAGCCGCGGATAGCTTGCCGCAGGGATTCCTTATCGCGCACATCTCCATAACGATGCTCAACGTCGAGTCCTTTTAAATTGAGCGTGTTGGACGTCGTACGATGGAATGCAATAACTTTGAGGTTCATTTGAAGGAGCGCCCTGATAAGATTGGAGCCCACACAACCCGTTGCGCCCGTTACCAATACCCGTTTCACTTCGACGTCCCGAAGGGTTTCATCCTGTGTGAAACGTCATCGCGAGCGGATTCACCGCGTCGCGATCTCCTTATATCGATGCAAATTGAAAAAGTTTGAAATTTATTTAAACGATAAAAAAGACTTATCACGAAGCCTTTGACCCGTTATCGTTTTCGCAGAACTTTTGCAACGTCTTTCGCGAAATACGAAAGGATAAGATCGGCGCCGGCGCGTTTAATGCCTGTGAGCATCTCCATCATCACCCGTTCTTCATCGATCCAGCCGAGTTTTGCGGCGGCTTTCACCATCGAATATTCGCCGCTTACATTATATGCCGCCGTGGGCATCATGAAGGTGTCTTTCACGCGCCTGATAATATCCAGATACGGCATCGCGGGTTTTACCATGACGATATCTGCGCCTTCTTCAATATCCGCTGCGACCTCTCTCACCGCTTCGTTGGAATTTGCCGGATCCATCTGGTGCGATCTCCGGTCGCCGAATTTTGGCGTGCTCTCGGCGGCTTCGCGGAACGGACCATAAAATCCGGATGCGTATTTTGCCGCGTACGACATAATCGGCAGCGTGAGATAATTGTTATCATCCAAGATGCGGCGGATGGCTTTCACCCTGCCGTCAAACATATCGGAGGGAGCAACCATATCGGCGCCTGCCTGGGCATGGGTAAGCGCTTCTTTCGCCAGAAGCTCGATGGATTCATCGTTTACAATTTCATTTCCGCGGACTATACCGCAATGGCCATGCGACGTATACTCGCATAAACAGACGTCGGTGATAATAAAAAGTTCGGGCACCTCTTTCTTTATAGCGCGGATAGCAAGCTGAATAATACCGTTCTTGTCATATGCGCCGCTTCCCACCTCATCTTTGTGGTCGGGTATGCCGAAGAGGATAATAGCGGGGACGCCGAGCGATTTCACTTCGGCGCATTCCTTCACGAGGTTATCGATGGATAACTGGTACACTCCCGGCATGGAAGAGACGGGTTTCTTCACTTTTTTGCCGGGGACGACAAACAGGGGATAGATAAAATCGTTTGTGGAGAGTTCCGTTTCGCGCACCATCGACCGCAGTGTATCAGTCATCCGGGTGCGGCGGAGTCGTTTGAATGAGGTGTTTGATGATTCGGTTATGGAGATTGATCCTCGCGTTGCTTTCATAATAGGTAGCTTAAAAATAGTTGAACATCGTAAATCAAAAATACATAAGAATTTACAGAACTCCCGGCTATTCCACAAATCCCCTTCTAAGCAGGGTGTTGAAAATACCAATACGAATCACCCTGAACTTGTTTCAGGGTCTGAAGATAAATAGATTCCGAAACAAGTTCGGAATGACTCACGCTAATTGAATACTTTTTCAACACTTCTTAGGTCCTTTACTTCAATTTTTGTAAAAATGTAAGCAAACGGTTGTTAAAATCCTTAGGGTTTTCCAGATTGCTCACATGTGCGGCATTTGGAATAATATACATTTCCGCATTCGGCATTTTTTCTTTCATCTGCATTGCGCTATGGGGTGGCGTAAGTGTGTCATTCTCGCCCACCATAATCATTGCAGGGACGGAAATTCTTCCGAGCGACGATGTAGTATCGGTGCGCGACGCCATGGCAAGCGAAGCTCCGGCAATCGCGAGCGGCGACATATTTTCAATCATCGCATGGATTGATTGTACGGCGCCCGGATTGAATTGAAATGTTTTTTCAAAAAACACCGCATGCACAAAATCATCCGCAAATCCTTTTGTGCCGTTCGCTTTTATTGCTTTGGCTTGATTTGCTCGCCTGATTTTCGTTTCGTTGGTGTCGGCGTCGCTTTTAGTGTCGCAGAGCACTATCGCCCTTACTCTGCCCGGCTCCCGCTCTATTGCGCGGAGAGCGATGTACCCACCCATCGATAACCCCACAAGCACGACTTTTTTTATCGTGATGTGGTCGAGCAGGGCAAAGAGATCATCAACAAAATATTCGATGGAATATTGTCCGTCGCTCACACTGCTCTTTCCATGTCCCCGTATATCGTACACAATAACACGGTATGTCGACTGGAGGGCTTCGACCTGGGGTTTCCACATTTCGCTGTTAAATGGAAATCCGTGTATGAAGACTACCGGGGTCGCAGTTTCCGGACCATGTTCTTCGTAATAGACGTTAATCCCATTGACTTCGAGTTCCATGAGTTTCCTTTCTGAGTTACATCAAGATAAATATATAAAATCTCAGTTGTGCATTGGTCGCCTGGTCATTCATTATCGAGTGGCAGACGCCTGTCTCTTCGTCCTTAGGATCGAGAGGAGGATCGAAATGAGGAGAATTCCAAAAATCACACAAAGAGATATTGCGATCGGTATTTCGATCCAGTGTTCCACAAGCATCTTCGCGCCGATAAACCCAAGCACTATTGAAAGCCCAATCTGCAGGTAGTGAAACTTTTTCATGAAATTTGCCAGCACGAAATACAACGACCGCAATCCCAGCACGGCGAAAATATTTGATGTAAAAACAATGATGGGATCTTTTGATATCGCGAAAATTGCCGGAATGGAATCGGTGGCAAACGCGATATCGGAGGTTTCGATGACCACCAGGACCAGAAAAAGCGGCGTGATATACTGCCGGTTATCCCGCCTTCGGAAGAAATGCGTTCCTTCATACCCGTCGGTAATTGGAAAGTGTTTTTTAAAATATCGTAAAACCGGATTATTTTCCGGCTCTATTTCTATGCCTTCCTGAAACGCTAATTTCACCGCGGTGTAAATAAGGAAAGCGCCCAGCAAATATAAAATCCAGTGGAAGTTTGCAATAAGGGCAGCGCCGAGGACAATGAAAATTCCCCTGAACAGAAGCGCTCCGAGGACGCCCCAGAACAACACTTTATGCTGAAGCTCTTTCGGCACCGCAAAATAGGTGAGGATAACAATGAACACAAATATGTTATCGACTGAAAGAGCTTTCTCGATGAGATAACCGGTAAAGAATTCGAGCCCTTTGACATGTCCAAGCGTGAAAAAAACGTAGACATTGAAGAGCAAAGAAAGTATAATCCATGCAACGCTCCAGGCAAGCGCCTCCTTCATCGATGGGAAGTGCGCTTTTTTCTGGAATACACCGAGGTCCAGCGCAAGCACGATGACGATGATGATCCCGAAAATGATCAGGATTCCATACTCTCCAAAGCCAGGAATCATATTCTATTAAAGAACATGAAGTTTAATTGCATTATTTCTCTACTTGATATGAGTTGATCAGGAATTATTGAGGGGGTCGTCCCAAAAGTTCGGATATGTAGCGTCCGACCCGCCTGACCGTACGGGCAGGTCCCCTGATCGGACAAATATTCCTCCAAACTCAATGGATTTGTCGATGTCCATTCGGGGAATGGACTCTACGCTGCACTTTTTGGACGACCCCTATCAATGACTACTGAAGATAGCAAAATTATGGAAGATATTTATTATCCTCGTGTATTGGCTCTTTTTCCCATCATCACATAATCGCGGGTTTTTGAACCGAGATAGATTTGACGGGGACGTGCGATTTTCTGGTCGGTATCCTGAATCATTTCAATCCACTGGGCAACCCAGCCGGCGGTGCGGGGAATGGCGAATAACACCGGGAACATGTCGACGGGAAATCCCATCGCCTGATAGATCAGTCCGGAATAAAAATCGACATTCGGATAGAGTTTCCGTTTCACGAAATAATCGTCCTCCAGCGCGATCCGCTCAAGTTCAAGGGCAATATCTAATTTGGGATTTCTGCCTGTCACTTCGAACACCTCGTCGGCGAGTTTTTTAATCACCGACGCGCGCGGGTCGTAATTTTTGTACACACGGTGGCCGAAACCCATCAACCGCCCTTTTCCTTCTTTAACGCTTTTAATAAAGGGGTTGACGTGGTCTTTCGTTCCGATTTCATCGAGCATCCGAAGCACTGCCTCGTTGGCGCCGCCGTGTAGCGGTCCGTACAGCGCGGAAGCTGCCGCGGCAGTGGCAGAGTATGGATCGACATACGAGCTGCCGACGCTCCGCATCGCGTTTGTGCTGCAATTTTGTTCATGATCGGCGTGAAGAATAAAAAGAACATCAAGCGCATGTTCGAGCACCGGATTTACTTTGTACTTCACTTCGGTCATTTTCCACAGCATATTGAGAAAATTGCCGATGTAACTAAGATCGTTATCGGGATACACATACGGTCTTCCCACGCTGTGCCGGTAGGCAAAGCCCGCGAGGGTCGGCATCTTTGCCACAAGACGGTATGTCTGTAATTGGCGGCTCTCGGGGTCGTGAATTTGCTTCGCGTCGGTGTAGAAAGTCGATAATGCCGCGACGGTGCTGATGAGCATTCCCATCGGATGCGCGTCATAATGAAAGCCATCCATGAGTTTCTTGATATTTTCATGGATAAGCGTATGGTACATAATATTGTGCTGCCATTCCTCAAATTGCGATTTGGAGGGGAGTTCGCCATAAATTAATAGATACGCGGTTTCCAAATAGCTGCTCTTTTCTGCAAGCTGTTCAATTGGGTAGCCCCGGTATCTCAGGATTCCCTTATCTCCATCGATGAACGTAATATTGCTCTTGCACGAAGCGGTGTTCATAAAAGCCGGATCGTATGTCATCAATCCAAAGTCGTCGTCATGGACCTTTATCTGGCGGAGGTCGACGGCGCGAATCGTTTCGTTCTCTATCGGAAGATCGTATTTTTTCCCGGTGCGGTTATCAATTATGGTGATAGAATTTTTATCCTGTGTTTGTGTTGTTGTGGAATCTTTTTTTGCCGTACTTGGCGCAGAACTTTGGGCTTCCATGTAGCGTTTCTCCATTATTATTGTTTCTATTTAAGATTGATGGGTCATTATTGTAATGTACATAAATTTAGGGGTATTTGCATCCTAAGTTACCGGGAATTTTATCAAATTTTTTTTAACACCAGGTCAGCTAAACATTTAATAAATTTGGGATGACTATTCAGCGCAGGCATCATCTCAAATTGTTGAATGCCTAAGTGCGCCGCCTCCTTCCGCGCTTCAATGTCGATTTCGTGAAGCGTTTCAATGTGTTCTGTTACGAATGCGATGGGAATAACGAGAAGATGTTTCCTCTTCTGGCTTGCGAGTTGCTCGATCGTTTCCGTCAGAGATGGCTTCAACCATTCCGCCGGTCCGACTTTACTTTGATAACACAGGCAATAGGCGGACGCCCACTTGCCTTTTTCAATCACCAACCTGACCGTTTCTTCAATCTGGCTCTTATAAGGATCGCCGGCATTTACCAGACTCAATGGCACGCCATGCGCGCTGAACACCAGATCGACGTCATGCGGATTCACTTGTGAAAATTTCCCGTACACAAGATTAATATTATCCACGATCGCTTCGATATACAACGGATGATCGTGATATGATTTGATGGAATCCACCGTTAGCGTATTATATTTCAATAGTTTACACTGTTTATCCCACTCCTTCATGCTGGAAAGTGTTGTTGCGAACGAATATTGCGGGTAGAGAGGGAGAAGAATGAGTTTAGTGAAATTTTCTTTTTTCATTTCCCCGATGGTTTCAGCCGTGAGGGGATGCCAGTATCGCATTGCCACAAAAACCTTGCTCGGGATAGATTTATTGAGCTCCACCTGAAGTTCTCTCCGTTGATCTTCCGTCAGCTTGACGATGGGGGATTTTCCGCCGATATCTTTATAATTTTGCGTGACCTTTTTTGATCGTCTGGTAGAGATAAATTTTGCCAGCAGCTTACGAGCGAGAAATGCCCCCGGAAAATTGATAATATCCGGATCGCAAAAGAGATTATATAAGAACGGCTCGATTGCATCGAGAGAATCGGGTCCCCCAAGCTGGAATAAAACCACCCCCAATTTTTTCTCTTCGCTCATACCCATTCTTTCGGATGCCGGAGAACCGATATTAATTCCGCTTCCCGCGTACCCGGTTGGGGAGAATAATTGTATGCCCACTTCACGTCGGGAGGTAGCGACATCAATATCGATTCGGCTCTTCCACCGGTTTCTAAACCGAACAACGTTCCACGGTCATAAATGAGATTGAATTCGACGTATCGTCCACGCCGGATAAGCTGCCATTCTTTTTCCTTGGGATTCCAGGGAAGATTTTTACGTTTCTCGACTATCGGCATGTAGGCAAGGAGGAAAGAATTGCCCACGTCCTGAACAAAGGTAAAGAATGCTTCGGGATTTTCCCGCTGATAATCGAAAAATATTCCTCCGATGCCTCTTGTTTCATCGCGGTGCTTGAGGTAAAAATACATATCGCACATTCTCTTGAACCCCGGATAATACGTAGGATCATGTTTATCGCAGGATGATTTTAACGTAGAGTGGAAATGACGGGCGTCTTCTTCAAAGAGATACCATGGGGTCAGATCAGTGCCACCGCCGAACCATCTATCACCGTTTTCCAACTCAAGGTACCGGAGATTCATATGAACGGTGGGAACGAACGGATTGGATGGATGTAAAACAAGTGAAATCCCGGTTGCGTATAACCTCTGCTGATCGATCTTCATTTTCTCTGCGAGCTTTTCTGAAATCTTAGTATCGACCCGGGAAAAATTTACTCCGCACTTTTCAAATACATTCCCATTTTGGATGATGCGCGTTTTTCCGCCGCCTCCATCAATATGCGTCCATGCATCTTCATGAAATCGCGCCTTACCATCCAGCTCTTCAATTTTAGCGCAGATGGTATGCTGGAGTTCTTTAAAAAAATGTGCTGTGCGATTTTTCATGTAATAATATAATAGATTTGCAATTAAATGCTTTAATGAAAAATCCTGATGTTACTTGTGGTACTGGATGCTTTCTTCACGAACAGCTTTGACGAGTTCTTTCACATTGTCGACGGGGATATCCGGTAAAATTCCATGACCGAGATTAAAGATATGTCCCGATCCTTTGCCATACTTGGCGAGAATCGATTTTACTTCACTGCGGATACGGTCAGGATGCGCATACAGGATGGTGGGATCAAGATTTCCCTGCAGCGCGGTTTTATCTCCGATTTGCCGGCGTGCTTCCGCAAGATCGATTGTCCAATCCAATCCGACAACATTACAGCCGGAATCCGATATTTTATTGAGAGAGTGACCGCAATCTTTGCAAAAAACGATAATGGGGATGCTGGAGGTCTGGATTTCCGAAATTACCTTCTCAATGTAACGGAGTGAAAATTCCGCGAACGCTTCCTGCGTTAAAATACCTCCCCATGTATCGAATATTTGAATCGCCTGAGCGCCTGCCTTTATCTGGGCGTTCAAATATTCCGCAACAGATTTTGCGAGTTTATCCAATAACAAATGTGCGGTAGCGGGGGCATTGTAAATCATTTCCTTAATGTATCGGAAATTTTTTGATCCTTTGCCTTCCACCATATAGGTTGCGAGCGTCCATGGAGACCCTGAGAAACCGATCAGCGGAACTCTGTTTTCAAGATTTTTCCGGGTCAAGCTAAGCGCATCCATCACGAAACGAAGATCGCGGTTCGGGTCGGGCGATGTTAATTTTTTAATATCCCCCTCGTTGCGGATGGGGTAGGGGAACCGGGGACCGCCTTTTCCTTCTTCGACAATTAACTCCATTCCCATTGCTTCCGGAACGACGAGGATATCCGAGAAAATAATGGCAGCATCAACGCCGATTATATCAACGGGCTGGATAGTGACCTCGGCGGCTAATTGCGGTGTTTTGCACAGCGTCAAAAAATCGACTTTAGCCCTGATAGCGCGATACTCCGGCAGATAACGCCCTGCCTGGCGCATGATCCATAGCGGCGTGCGGGGAACAGGTTTTCTAAAACATGCTTGTAAAAACAGGTGCTTGGTAGGAGCTTGTTCGTTTTGTAGTTTCATTTCGTTCAGGGCTAATTATTTATCAGTTTGTCGATTGTAAAATTCATTGATTGTTTCTACCATCGATTCGATGGTGGAGTCTTTGGCTGTGATATCGACAGTATTCCCAATTTTTTCAATTGCTGAAGCGGTAACCGGTCCGATTGCCGCAAGTTTAACATTTTTCTGAAGAACTTTAAAATCAGGAAAAAGTTCGAAAAAATTTATCGCGGTTGACGGACTCGTGAAGGTTATGATATCGATCTCCCCCTTCTGTAAATATTGCCTGATCTGTTCAACGTTTCGTCGCTCCGTTTTTTGTGTGAGATAGACAATGACCGGATGAACTTCTCCGCCCAGGGCTGTTATATGATCGATCAGCGTATTTTTTCCTAAATTTCCTCGTGGAAATAAAAACCGTTTCCCGGAAACAATTTCCGCCGTTAAAACCTTAGCAAGATCATCGGATGTGAATTTATCCGGGATGATTGCAACCTCGATTTCATGCTTATGCAGCGCCTGCCGGGTTTTTTCACCGACGGCGCAGACTAATTTCGATTTGAGCGAGTCGATGGATAGCTGTCGTCCGAGGTATCTGTTCAGAAAAAATTCCACGCTGTTAACACTGGTAAAGATCACTCCGTGATAATTTTCGATCTGAGAACATGCGCGATCGCATTCATCCCAATCGGAGGGAGGTTTGATTTGTATTGTGGGAAAAGAAATAACCGTTCCGCCATTCTTCTTAATTAATCCGGCAAATTCATTCATCTGGGTTTCAGCCCGGGTTATTAATACCGTTTTTCCTTGAAGCCCCATACTATGTTCAAGTGTGCCGGAAATTATAAGCCAGTTGAGCGGACGTGTTCCAGAATTTCTTTCCCGCCGGACCGATAGAGAGTTTCTGCAAGCTGTGTGCCAAGAAGTTCCGATGCATCGGGATTACCGTGGGTGGCTCCCCTGACAATTTTCTTGCCATCCAGACTTCCGATTAAAGCATCGAGATAAAAAACATTATCTTCAATTCTCCCGTACGCGCCGATTGGAACCTGACACCCGCCTTCGAGAAAGCGGAGGAATGCGCGTTCTCCTTTTGTGGAAACCTCTGTTGCATAACTTGCGAGTTTGCGTACCTGATTGAGAACCCACCGGTCGGATTCGCGGAGCTCAATCGCCAGCGCGCCCTGACCGACTGCAGGAAGAATTTTATTTGTGGGTAAAATCTCCGTAATCCTTTTCTCCCAACCGAGGCGGTGAACGCCCGCCTGGGCAAGAATCATCCCATCCCAATCGGAGGCGTCGAGTTTTGCAAGACGGGAGTTGAGATTTCCCCGGATATCGATAATTTCCAAATCGGGACGCCAGCTTAAAAGCTGGCATTTGCGACGGAGACTTCCGGTAGCGATTTTTGCACCGTTGGGAACCTCGGAGAATTGCGTATAATTTTTCGCTGGATGACTGAGGAAAATATCTCTTACGTCCGCGCGTGCTGTTATTGCTCCGATCGTTAAGCCCGCGGGTATTTGCGTGGGAACATCCTTGAGACTGTGCACGGCCAGATCAATTTCATTTGCAAGAAGAGCATGTTCCAATTCTTTCGTGAATAACCCTTTATCTCCAATCTTGGAGAGAGGGGAATCGAGGATTTTATCGCCGGTGGTTTTGATGATGGTCAACGTTACCGTGATTCCTCGGGATAAGCGTTCAAGTTCGCTCTTGACCCAGTTAGATTGCCAGAGAGCAAGTTCGCTGCCTCTGCTGCCAATAATAATAGTGCGGTCGCGTTCTGCCATTCTATTTCTTTTTATCCAATCCGAACAGGGACCGGAGAATATGAACTTTATGCTCTATCTGGTCGTCTTCCGAGGATGCACCGTTACGTAAATTCACCATCGGTGTGTGTAAAATTTTATTCACAATTCGCCGGGTCAACATTTCGAGTTCCTCATGTTTATCGGAAGAGAATTTGTGGCGGAATTTCTCGACCTCGTCATGCCGGATTGCCTCAAATTGGTCGCGGAGTTGCTCTATGGTTGGAGTAACGTCTAAGCCCTTGAACCATTGGAAGAATCCGTTCAATTCCTCCATGACGATCTGCTGAACCTTTGGCAATTGCGCTTCGCGGTTGGCAAGATTCCGGTCTATAATATGATTCAAAGCGTCGATGTCGTTGAGGAAAACATTTTCCAGATCATTCGCTTTAGGATCGATATTTCTCGGTACCCCGATATCGATTATGAATAACGGTCTGTTCGCTCTTGTCCGCGTAACGCGCTGGAGATCCTTGGCTGACATAAGATAATTGCCTGTATTGACGGAGCTGATAACGATATCGACGTCGTTCAAGACATTCATAAGTGAATCGAAATCAACAACTGTAGCGTCGAGTTGAGCGGCAAGGGATTCGGCGCGTTCCCTAGTTCGGTTTGTTATAATGAGTTTTCCCAATTCTTTGCTGCGTAAATGCTTTGCGGTAAGCTCGCCTGTTTCGCCTGCGCCGATAAGCAGCGCCGTGCGTTTCGAGAGATCTTCGAAGATTTTTGAAGCCAATTCTGCTGCCGCATATGAAACCGATATAGCTCCCTCGCCGATTTCAGTTTCAGTCCGAACGCGTTTCCCAAGATGGAGCGTGTTATTGAAGAGCCGGTTGAGAATGATCCCGGTTGTGCCGCGCTCGAACGCCATCGTGAACGCTTCCTTCACCTGGTTAAGGATCTGTACGTCGCCCAGAACCATCGAATCTATTGCAGCCGTCACTTTGAATAGGTGCTTCACAACGTTTACCGCGTTGATGGTATAAAAATTCTCATCCCGTATAGACTCGTCATTGCTTTTAAACCTGGATAAAAACTTTAGGACGTCTTTGCCATTCGAACTCGGATTTTCACGGGGGATATAGTATAATTCGGTACGGTTGCAGGTTGAAAGAAGCACGCATTCCTTGGCATACTGTTCTTTCATCAACGGAAGAAACGATTTTACTTCATCGTCTGAGAACCACATTTTTTCCCTTATCTCTATCGGCGCTGTGCGGTGATTAATACCGATGCAGATTAAATCCATAGGACAGAAACCGAGGATGGGTAATTAAAAATGTGATGCGCAAATCGAAGAACGGTCGTAAAGTTATAAATCCCTTCGTTAATAGAATTTATGGAAACTACTGAAAAGGACATTAATAACGGTCATAGAGAATATCGCAATTGCGAATCCAACCATCGAAAGGACGATGACTTTTCGCCCGTGCCATCCCGCCACATTTCGCACCGTGAGTCCAACCGCGTAGATAATCCAAATGGCAAAAGTGCCGAAGAGTTTCGGATCGGTATAGGAAAAGTTTTCTACAGATCGCGGGAGCCAGATTAACCCCACAAGAATTGCTACCGTCAGCAACAGAAATCCAAAGATGTTGGCTGTATAACTCATCCGTTCCAGCGCTTCAAGATTCGGCAATCGTTTGTAAATCACCCCAAATTGACTCGATTTGATATCATGATATAACATGAGGTACAAGAACCCATAGACCGCAGAAATTGTTATGGCAGTAATACCGAGAAGGGCGCTGGAGACATGTAAACCGAGAAGTTTGTTCTCCAACATAGGTGGAACATTTTGGCGTCCTCCGATAAAAATAGATGAAATTAATTGGAAAAAAAAGGGCAAAATCAGAATAAAATAGCCGGTTGTCCTGTTGTTCGTTCTAAATTCAATATACACATAGGATAACGTGATCGTAAATGCGATTAATGAAAAAATTTCAAAAACGGACGTAATGGGTGGATGGTTATATTCAACCGTTCTTAACAAGATATACAACGCATGGACGAGTATTGTTATTCCCAGCAGAGGGGATTTTAGTGATTCTGCGAGTTTTATGCCTCGAAAAAACGATTTTGCATACGTCCATGCCGTTCCAAAGTACAGGACCGGGAGAGCTATTTCTAAAAATCTCAGTACTAAACCCATAGTTATAAATGATATAATTTCTTAAAGATAGGTAAAATTGACAGGATTCGCAAGAAACGGTATATGAGAGCCAAAGTTTTAATATTTATACTAATATTCATCGCGTTGCTTGCAACTGCGAAAGACCTTTATTATATTAAATTGCTAAATTGATCTATTCATCTTTCATACTCAATTAAGGATTCCATATTGATGCAAGAAATATTACAGTACATCGAGAGCAATAAAACCCGCTACATTGATGAGTTGAAAGAGCTTCTCTCCATTCCAAGCGTAAGCACAAGTCCCGAACACTCGCCTGATATCCTACGATGCGCGAAATGGATTGCCGACCATTTGGCAAAGATCGGGATGAAAAAAACAGAAATTTTCCAAACTAAAGGACATCCGATTGTTTATAGCGAATGGCTTAATGCTCCCGGTAAACCAACGGTGCTGCTCTATGGTCATTATGATGTTCAGCCGGTTGATCCGCTGGAATTATGGCTTTCCCCACCGTTCGAAGGGACAATCCGCGGAGAAAACCTCTATGCACGAGGAGCGTCAGACGATAAGGGACAGGTTTTTATACACCTGAAGAGTATTGAAGCATTTATGAAAAATGCGGGCTGTCTCCCCCTCAATTTAAAATTGATTATTGAAGGCGAGGAAGAGATTGGCAGCGACCATCTTCAGGAATTTGTTACCGAACATAAAGAACTCCTCAGGGCTGATCTTGTTCTCATCTCCGATACATCCATGTTTGCAAAGGATGTTCCATCGGTTTGCTACGGGTTGCGCGGGCTTTCCTATATGGAGGTTGAAGTCACCGGTCCCAATTCCGATTTACATTCCGGTTCATTTGGCGGTTCGGTGCACAATCCGATCCAGGCATTATCCGAGATGATTGCTTCCCTTCATGATAAAAATGGAAAAGTTACCATTCCGGGATTTTACAACAATGTGCGTAAGCTGACCAAAGAAGAACGCGCGGCATTCAAGAAACTTCCTTGGAGCGATAAAAAATATGCAAAAGATCTTGACGTGAAACAGTTGTACGGCGAAAAGGGTTTTACAACCTTGGAACGGCTTTGGGCTCGTCCCACGCTCGAGTGTAATGGTATTTGGGGCGGTTTCATTGAGAAGGGCGCCAAAACAGTGCTTCCTGCCAAAGCGTTTGCAAAAATTTCGATGCGTCTTGTCCCGGATCAAGGTTCTGATAAGATCGCAAAATTATTCGAACGGCATATAAAGAAAATCGCGCCCAGGACTGTTAAGGTGGAGGTTCAAAATCTTCACGGTGGTGAAGCCGCCATAACGCCCATCGACAGCCCCGGCGTCCGTGCTGCAGTAAAAGCGCTTGAAAAAGGATTTGGAAAGAAACCATTATATCAACGGGAGGGAGGATCTATCCCTATTGTCGTTCAGTTCAAGCAAATTCTTGGCATCGATACGGTGCTTCTCGGTTTTGGTTTGCCCGATGAAAATGCCCACGCGCCAAACGAGTTTCTCAATATCAACAATTTCTTCGGTGGAATTCGAACCGCGACTCATTTTTATAATGAGCTGCCGAATTTTATGAAAAATGGAAACGCAAAACATTGACAACCATTTTCACCGAACATATCACTATACGCGTAGTGGAGTCACCGAAGTAATAATAATCAACAGTGGATGGTAAGAACACGGTGTTATATGTCAGCCTCTCTTAGAGATGTAGTGCGGGGATTCATGCTGCTCGGAGCAATCGCCTTCATGATCTTCACCCTGAATTCGTGTAAAAGTTCCTCATCGTCAACGGATGCCGGTCAGGCTGCGATTGTTCCCATGCCGCCCTCGGGTCTGCGGGTTGTTCCTATTACGATGCATTGGGTAAATATTCTTTGGTCGGAAAATCTCAAAAACCCGGTGAATGGATTCATTTTACAAAGAGAAACCGGGGTCAGCGGTCAGTTCGTTACCATCGCAAATTTGGGACCGGCAGTGCGAATCTATAACGATTCCGGCTTAGCTGCTAACTTATACACCTATCGTATACTCGCTTTTAATGATAATGGAAATTCCCGGTATTCTCCCGATGTATCGGTAAATCTGCTGCTGGTTGTTTTTACTCCCGGGAGGCTCATCGCAACAGCAGTTTCACTCGGACGGGTTGACCTTACCTGGGTGAATAATACGACAAATGCAGATAGTATTCGGATAGAGCGAAGATTCACCAACACTGCGGTCGGCGCGATTATCGCCACCGTGTCGGCAAATGCAACTTCGTACTCCGATCTGAATGCGCCTTGCGGCGCCGAGGTCAGTTACCGAATCCAGGCATATAACCATACAACGGCTTCCAATTTTACCAGCTTTGCCAACGTCTCAACATTTTTCTCAACACAGACTCTCCTGCAGACAGGAATTCGCACCCAATTGAATTCCGTATCGCTTATCGATAACCTCAACGCCTTTACAGTCGGCGCGCAGGGCACGATTCTCCACACCACTGATGGCGGGGGGACGTGGCTTAAAGAAGCCACGCACAGCTCCACAACGTTTAATGGCGTTTGCGCGATCAGTAATCTTCTTGCGATTGCGACAGGCGATCAAGGCAAAATGATACGGACTACCGACGGCGGCGCATCCTGGAATCCTGTAGTAACCGGAGCAAGTGTATCCTTATATTCAATCACATTTGTAGACGCCGATACCGGTTATGTAACCGGGACAAATGGTTTAATATACAAGTCAACGGATGCCGGTCTAACCTGGAAATCGATAACAACCGGAGTGGCGAATACGTTATTTGCTTTGCAATTCAGAAACAAATCGCTTGGATATGCTGTAGGTACGAGCGGAACAATTATAAAAACCACAAACGGTGGTAGACAATGGACGTCACAAAAAACCGACATATTTTCCACGCTGCGAAGTGTTTCTTTCTCGAGTGATTCTGCCGGGTTTGCCGTGGGTGTATCAGGAGTGATTTTACATACAATAGATGGCGGCAATACATGGGTGGAAGAACGGAGTCCTGTCGCAGTTCTCCTCACCGGAGTTTCGGCATTAAGTGATTATAAAGCGTTAATAATTGGTGAGCAGGGCACGATGATGTACACTGTGAACGGGGGGACCAACTGGCTCCGCATTCCACAGCAGAGTTCGGTTACGTTATATAATATTATGCAGTTTCCGGAAACCGGCGACGGATTTATCGTAGGCGCTGCCGGCGTCATATATCAAATTCAATCCTGTCATTAGAGAGACAACCAAAAGAACCTCCATGCGATCCCGTTTATGAAAATTTATACGAAGACGGGTGATAAAGGTGAAACTTCACTGTTTGGAGGAAGACGAGTCCCCAAAACCTCTCTCCGCATTGAAGCGTACGGCACCGCGGATGAATTGAACAGCGTCATCGGGTTGTGCCGCGCGTCAAATTCTGCGAACGATATCGATATTATCCTGGAAGAAATCCAAAACGATTTGTTCGCGCTTGGGACCGACCTTGCAACTCCCCTTGATTCAAAATCAAAACAAATTAAACGGATCGCGCCATCCGATATTGAGCGGCTTGAGAAACATATCGATGATATCGATCCATACCTTGAATTATTGCGGGAATTCATTTTGCCGGGCGGGAATCGCGCCGCGGCGACGCTGCATCTTGCCCGCACGGTTTGCCGCCGGACGGAACGGTTGGTAGTCCAACTCAATAAGGAAGAGAAGATCAATGAGTATGCCGTGGTGTATTTGAACCGCTTATCCGATCTGCTCTTTGTGCTCGCCCGATGGAGTAACGCGCTATCTCATACGCCTGAAGTAAAGTGGAAGGGGTGAACATACTAAAAAATAAATTCTGATCTATCGTTTCGAAAAATCGCACTTCCCCGGCTGCCGGTTCGACATTATGATCCCCAGCCGCATCTTTTAATCCCCAATTTTAACAACAAAAAATTCGTTTCCTGATTCAGGATTTTTTTTAACCCCTTTTTGCCTTTCTCCTGATTTATTCCTATATTTCTATTAGTAAGTAACTCAAAAACAGAATTACTGAACATTTTTCTAAGTTTCCCTCTCGTGCGTTATCATCGCGGTTTTAATCTTTAACATGAATTTATGCTAACAGATTTTGGACGGGTGTTTGTCTTTTTCCTGATCGGCGGCTTATTTACTGTAGCCGGTCTTGCCACAGCATGGCTTATCCGACCTTCCCGTGCGTATCCGAATAAACTCACTTCGTATGAATGCGGCGAAGAGCCCGTCGGCAGCCCCTGGATTAAAATGAATATCCGCTTTTACGTGGTCGCGCTTATTTTTCTCATCTTTGATGTTGAAACAGTTTTTCTTTTCCCCTGGGCGCTTGTCTTCAAAAACCTGGGAATGTTCGCCTTCGTTGAAATGTTGATATTTATCGCAATCCTTCTCGTAGGATATGCCTATGTCTGGGTGAAGGGTGATCTCGATTGGGATCGGCCTCAACCATATATCCCCGTCGTTCGCGGGAAAAGTGTAACCGCTAAACCCAAACCTGAAGAAGTTGCCGTATAATTATAGTGTGAATTCATGGGACTACTCGATAAGCAATTTAATAACTCCAACGTCATAATCACCTCGTTCGATAATTTACTCAATTGGGCGCGTCTCTCATCCATGTGGGGGATGCAGTTTGGTTTGGCATGTTGCGCTATCGAAATGATGGCAACAGGCGCCTCTCATTACGATCTCGATCGATTTGGGATTTTCTTCCGTGCGACGCCGCGCCAATCCGATGTGATGATCGTTGCCGGCACGGTAACTCTTAAAATGGCGAGCCGCATCAAGCGCCTGTACGACCAGATGCCGGAACCGCGTTACGTAGTATCCATGGGGAGTTGTTCCAATTGCGGCGGACCATACTGGGAGCACGGCTATCACGTCCTCAAAGGTGTAGATAGGGTGGTCCCGGTCGACGTTTATGTCCCCGGTTGTCCACCCCGTCCTGAGGCGCTAATCGAAGGTTTGATGAAACTGCAAGAAAAAATCCGCTCAACCAGTTCCGTAAAGAAATCCGCATAAGCCCTAATGACCGTTCCCGAAATTTCCGAAAAAATCAAAGTAGTTTTACCAGACGCCGTCCGCGAAGTTAAGGCGGAAGGCGTGATTGATCCTTTCATCAAGATTAATCCCGCGCCGTGGAAAGAGCTTGCAAGATTTTTACATGACGATCCCGAGATGAAATTTGATTTCCTCATGTGTTTGAGCGGGATGGATTATGGCAAGAACATCCTCGGCGTTGTGTACCACCTTTACTCAATGACAAAGAAACATAAACTCACGGTAAAAATTGAAGTCCCCGTGGATAATGCTGTTGTTCCGTCGGTTGACTCAGTTTGGGGCACTGCAAATTGGCACGAGCGTGAAGCGTACGATATGTTCGGCGTCAAGTTTACCGGGCACCCTGATCTTCGGCGCATCCTTTTACCGGACGATTGGGAAGGATACCCGCTCCGTAAAGATTATAAAGTTCCTGAATACTACCAGGGAATGAAAGTCCCATATTAACAGCGTTAGATTTTGAAGGCAATAAAACAGTAGCGATGGCTGACATTTTAGATATCAAAGAAAAACCTTTAACGACCTCTTCCGGGCGCCCGTTGCGCACCGAAGAGATGGTGATTAATATGGGTCCCCAGCATCCATCGACGCACGGCGTGCTGCGCCTTGAAGTTGTGCTCGATGGTGAAATTGTTGTCGACGTCATACCTCAGATAGGTTATCTTCACCGGTGCTTCGAAAAACATTGCGAGGCGATGACCAATTATCAACAGGTGATTCCCTATACCGACCGGATGGATTACACCGCCGCGATGGGTATGGAGTGGTCGTACGCGCTGGGCGTAGAAAAACTTCTCGGCATACAGGTACCGGAACGGGTAGAATATATCCGGGTGATCATGGCTGAGCTGCAGCGGATTGCATCGCATCTCATTGCTGTCGGCACATACGGATTGGACCTGGGAGCGTTTACGCCGTTTCTCTTTGTCTTCCGCGACCGCGAGAAAATTTTAGATTTATTCGAAATGACCTGCGGCGCCCGCCTGCTTTATAATTATATCTGGGTTGGCGGGGTTTCTCACGACCTGCCGCCGGGATTTATCGACAAAGCAAGAGCGTTCTGCAAATATTTTCGTCCCAATATAAAAGAGGTAAACGACCTCCTCACCTATAACGATATTTTCATCAAGCGAGCTGCAAATGTCGGCATTCTCCCCGCCGATGTAGCGATTAATTATGGCTGTTCGGGACCTATGCTGCGCGGATCGGGCGTTAATTTTGATCTCCGGCGCGATGATCCTTACTCTGTTTATCATAAAATCCAATGGGACGTCATGACCGGCAAGGGAGAAATGGGAACGGTTGGCGATTGCTGGGACAGGTATATGGTACGCGTACGCGAGATGGAACAAAGTTTGAATATCATCGAGCAAGCTCTGGATCAGATTCCAGAAGGGGACGTAGCCGCCGCCATCCCGAAACGTATCCGTCCAAATCCGGGCGAAGCGTACGTACGCACAGAATCAGCGCGTGGAGAAATTGGATTTTATATTGTCAGCGATGGTTCAGGAAGCCCGTACAGGGTGAAGGGACGGTCGCCCGCTTTCGTGAATTTAAGCGTCGTCCCGGAAATATCCCGGGGGTACATGATCGCCGATATCATAGCAATCGTCGGCAGCGTCGACATCGTGCTCGGTGAGATTGACAGGTAAACCATTGAACATAATAGAACAGCGATAGAATAATCATAGTATGGAACAACTTTTACGATGGGTCATAGATAAAGATATACTTGTATACACCGTTATGGCGATCCTTCCGCTTTTGTGGGTTGTCCCGTATGCGCTGTTTGCGGTTTATCTCGAGCGGAAAATATCCGCGCATATGCAGGATCGGCTCGGTCCCATGCGTACAGGCGGGTGGCATGGCTGGGCGCAAACAATCGCCGATATTCTAAAATTGATACAAAAAGAAGATATTGTTCCGGCAGCCGCCGATCAAAAATTGCACTTCCTCGCGCCATTTGTTGTATTCATTGGTTCGTATGTCGCCTATGCCGCGATTCCATTCAGCAGCGGTTACATCGGGAGTAACATTAACCTGGGTTTGTTCTATATTATCGCTGTATCCTCGATTGTCGTCATCGGAATTTTAATGGCGGGATGGTCGGCAAATAATAAATGGTCGCTCCTTGGCGCGCTTCGTTCTGCGGCGCAGATTGTCAGCTACGAAATTCCCACTGTGTTGGCGCTTCTTTCAGTTGTGATGATCGCCGGCACTCTGAATTTGAACGAAATTAACGTGTTGCAAGCGGGATGGTTTTGGAACTGGTTCATCTTCCGGAAATTTCCCTTTATCTTCATCGCATTTCTGATCTATTACGTTGCATCTCTTGCGGAGACTAACCGCACGCCGTTCGATATTCCCGAGGCAGAATCCGAATTGGTCGCAGGATACCATACGGAATATAGCGGAATGAAGTTTGCGTTGTTTTTCCTCGCAGAATACGCCAACATGTTTGCCGTTTCCGCAATAGGAGCAACATTATTCCTCGGCGGGTGGAATAGTCCTTTCGGCAGTTTTCTCTCCGGTCCCGTTTGGGGATTGTTCTGGTTCCTCTCAAAAGGAATGTTTTTTGTTTCCGTGCAAATGTGGTTGCGATGGACCTTGCCCCGCTTACGCGTGGATCAGTTGATGTATGTTTCCTGGAAAGTTCTCACTCCGTGGGCATTCGCCTGTGTTCTCGGAGTTGGTCTTTGGATGGTGATTTAACACGATAACGATTGTATGAAACAATATTTTACCGACATATTTAAATCGATCTGGACAGTATTAATAGGGATGCGGATTACGTTTCAGCATCTCTTTACGCCGGCGGTTACCATTCAATATCCCGATGTGAGATTAAAATTACCCGAACGGGCGCGCAACCGGCTCTATGTAAATATGGATGATTGCATCGGATGTTTCCAGTGCGATATGGCATGCCCCGTGAATTGCATCTCCATCGAAACAGTGAAATCGTTGCCTACAGACGATCTGGGAATGACGTCGACCGGTCAGAAGAAAAAATTGTGGGTAACGAAATTCGATATTGATATCGGCAAATGTTGTTACTGCGGATTATGCGTGTACCCCTGCCCGACTGAGTGCATTAAAATGACGGATGTGTACGAATTTTCAGAATATAACAGGAACGATCTGATATACAATTACGCAACGTTGGATGACGCACAGATTGCGGATGTAAAAGCGAAAGCCGTTGAAATGGAAAAAGAAGCAGCAGCAAAAAAAGCAGCCGCCGCAGCCGCCACTGCCAAAGCAAAAGCCGCTGCACCTGCCGCTTCTGCTCCCGGTGCAACACCGGCGCCTGCTGCAAAACCGGCTGCTCCATCTGCTCCGGCGACCTCTGCGGCTCCTTCAGCGCCGCCCGCACCTGCTGAGCAGAAAACACCAACATCTGAGAATAAACCCTGAAGATTATGAATTACTACGATATTTTATTCTATTTCTTCGCTGTCATAACGCTCGTTTCGGGTGCAATTGTTGTCTATTCGAAAAATATTATTTACTCTGCATTCTCGCTCCTCTTCGCTTTCTTTGGAGTCGCGGGAATTTATGTCCTTCTCGGCGCTGATTTCATAGCAGTTGCCCAGGTCATGATTTATGTCGGCGGTATCATGGTTCTGGTGTTGTTCGGCGTAATGTTAACGAATAAAATCATCGACGTTGAAATGAAAACCGGAACGATGCAAACGTTCCCCGCTTCCATTATCGTTGCAATTATCGCGGGCGCGTTGTGCGGGATTTTTTACATCACCGATTGGAAAACGTTTCCGGGCGTGCCGCTATTACAAACGACTACCCCGCAGCTTGGAGAGATGTTTCTGACAACTTATTTGCTGCCGTTTGAAATAGTTTCCGTGGTGCTGCTCGTCGCACTGATTGGTGCGGCTCTTATCGCGCGCAAAGCTAAAAAAAGTATTGAATTATGACAACACTAAATATTTGATTTTGAATCTGAAATGCTTCCTCACGTCGGTTTAACTCATTTTCTAATCCTGAGCGCGATCCTATTTGCGTTCGGTTTGTACGGCGTCATTACCCGCCGCAATGCGATTCTGGTGTTGATGGGTATCGAGTTAATATTGAATTCTGCTAATATTAATTTTATCGCCTTTTCACGATTCGGCGGAATGCACCTCGATGGACAGGCATTTGCGGCGTTCATCATCATACTCGCTGCCGCCGAAGCCGCCATCGCGCTTGCAATTGTTCTCAACATTTATCACCGGTTCAATACGGTGAATGTTGATGAAATTAGCAAATTAAAGGAGTAAGAATTTGAATCCCGAATCTCTTATTACGATGGCTCAATTTATCCTGTTGCTGCCCCTTGCAGGATTCGTTATTATCATCTTCCTGGGAAAACGTCTTCCCCGGCAGGGCGATTGGCTTGGGACTTCGATCTTATTTGCCTGTCTCATTCTCTCCCTTGTTGTTCTTTACCAAAAATTAACGCTCTATCCGGAAACGATCAATTGGAATTTTCAGTGGGTCAGTTTCGGGAATGTGCCTGGTTTTGGTCCGCTGCAAATTAATTTGGGAATGGCAATCGATAATCTCGCCGCGATCATGATGGTTGTGGTTTGTATCGTCAGTAGTTTGGTGCATTTATTTTCTATTGGATATATGCACGGAGATGTCCGGTATGCGAGGTATTTCGCTTACCTGGGAATATTCACTTTTTCGATGTTGGTGATTGTCGTTACGAACAATTTTTTCACCATGTATGTCGGTTGGGAACTTGTAGGGTTAAGCTCATACCTTCTCATCGGTCATTGGTATGAGAAGAAATCTGCCTCCGACGCATCCAAGAAAGCATTCATCGTCAATCGTATCGGCGATATCGGGATGTTTACCGGCATCATGATATTATATTTTACCTTCCGGACATTCAATTTTACAGAAATATTCACCGCGATGGGCGGCGGCCATATACCGATGGGAAGTGAAAAATGGTTAACTGCCGCCGGAATGCTGATATTCTGCGGAGCTATTGGTAAATCAGCGCAGTTCCCGCTTCATGTGTGGCTGCCCGATGCGATGGAAGGTCCTACCCCCGTGAGCGCTCTTATTCACGCAGCAACAATGGTTGCCGCGGGCGTATATTTGGTAGCCAGAACCTTCGTAATCATGACTGCCGAAGCTTTAGTTTTCATCGCGTATATCGGGGCAGTCACTGCGTTTATTTCCGCAACGATTGCCATTGCGCAGAATGACATTAAAAAAGTCCTCGCTTATTCCACGATATCCCAGCTCGGATACATGGTTATGGGGTTAGGCGTGGGAGCGTATACCGCCGGATTTTTCCATCTTGCGACTCACGCAATGTTCAAGGCCGGTTTGTTCCTCGGTTCAGGATCGGTGATCCATGCGATGCATAATGCGCTTCATCATCAGGGAGATCATCACACTGACGCGCAGGATATCAGGAACATGGGCGGTCTCAGATCGAAAATGCCCATCACGTTCTTCGCATTCCTTATGTACACGCTGGCAATCAGCGGGGTGCCGTTTACTTCCGGATTTTTAAGCAAAGACGAAATACTGGCGGGCACGCTCGCGTTCGGAAACCTGACCGGTCATTATCTCATCCCGATCATTGGATTTCTGGTGGCAGGGATGACCGCGTTTTATATGTTCCGTCTCGTAATCCTGACATTCCTCGGCGAGCATAAAGACCAGCATCGTTACGAGCATCTCCACGAATCGCCAGCTACAATGACGATTCCGTTGATTGTCTTTGCGTGTCTTAGTTTCTTCGCGTTTTACTCATTTAATCCGTTCGGCGCCGCATCGGGTTGGTTTTATCATGCCGTCGAAAGACCGCAATCGGTCGTTCCCGAAACAGTCCGTGCAGCAAGTCCAGAAGTCTTTGAAGAGGCATTGCACTCCGCGCACATTCCTGCCATGGGTCTATCGTTAACCGTAGCCGGGTTGGGGATACTGCTCGCGTTTGCCACGTATCGGTGGAAAAAGATTAGCGCCGATAATCTTGCGGAAAAATATCCCGGATTGTATTCTTTCTTGCTGAATAAATGGTATTTCGATGAATTTTACGGGACAGTTGTTGTCGGAGGAACACTGGCGTTTACAAAAGTCCTCCGATGGTTCGATGAACATATCATTGATGGCGTCGTCAACGGCGCGGCGAACTGGACCAAAGCGATGGTGTTCGGCTATCATGGCAACTGGAAGGAAAAAGACCTCAGCGCACGAGTGTTTCTCTTCGTCGGTCTTTTCGTTGCAACTGTGGTGACGGTTGCAACGTACTATTGGATGGCTCCTCCGGTTGCCACAATCAGAGATGTTACGAAATCATTTATCGGTTCATTCTGTGTAGGACTACTGACCCTGTTCTTTTTCTGGCAGGGTGCCGGCGGATTCGATAAATACATTGTTGACGGGCTTGTGAATGGTTCAGCGTACGTATCGGGATTTTTCGGAATTGTATTCCGGAAATTCCAGACGGGCAGGATTCAGACATATCTGATCTTTGTCCTTGTTGCCGTTATGGTGCTGTTTTTTATTTTTAGATGATGATTTAGCTTGTTCTTCCTTCCCGTTCTTAAGAGAGTGGCATATGGATGGGAAAGAAGAGTATACATCAATTTATTTTTCTTCATAAACGATTAGGATAGATTAAAAATGCATTTTCTCGGACTGGGTATCTTATCATGGATTACCTTCTTACCCCTTGTAGGAATGGTGCTCCTCCTCTTATATAATAAGGAGAACAAGGAGCTAATTCGATGGACCGCGGCATTCTTTACCTTTCTTCAGGTCCTGCTTGCCATTTTTATCTACTTTAATTTCAACCGCTCCCTGGCAGGAATCAATTCTGCCGAGGGTTATCAGTACCTCGAAAAAGCGTCATGGATCGATATCACGGGGATCTCATGGTTCGGGCACATAAGAATTGAATATTTCATGGGGATCGACGGATTAAGCGTTCTCATGGTAATACTCACAGCCATTATCTCCTGCATCGCGGTCTTCGCTTCATGGGGCATCGATAAATCGTTGAAAGGGTATTTCGCGTTACTCCTTCTTCTCGATACCGGAATGATGGGTGTGTTCGTCTCCCTCGATTTTTTTCTCTTCTACGTATTCTGGGAAGTCATGCTGCTCCCGATGTATTTTCTCATTGGAGTGTGGGGCGGACCGAGACGCGAATATGCCGCTATTAAATTCTTTATCTACACATTGTTCGGAAGCGTGTTGATGCTCCTTGCGATTATCGCCTTATATTTCAGCATTGCCGTTACCGATCCGGTCAGCGGGGAGAAAATTCATACGTTCAACATGATTGCCATGATGAACCAGGCGAATTTTATTCCCGGATCGATTCTCTATGGATTGAACACGTCGTTGCGGTATCTTGCGTTTATCGCGTTGTTCATCGGGTTTGCGATCAAGGTGCCGATCTTCCCGTTCCATACATGGCTCCCGGACGCTCACGTGGAAGCCCCGACTGCTATCAGCGTAATTCTGGCAGGTGTGTTGTTGAAAATGGGAACGTACGGTTTGCTGAGGATTGCATTCCCCATCTTCCCGGATGCAGCATTGTATTATCAAATTCCGCTGGCGATTTTAGGGTTTATAAATATTGTCTACGGCGCATTATGCGCTATGGCGCAGGATGATTTTAAAAAGCTGATTGCCTATTCATCCATCAGTCATATGGGAGTAGTTATCCTGGGCATGGCAGCATTAAATACCCAGGGAATGACCGGCGCTGTGATGCAGATGTTCAATCATGGCACTATCACCGCTATGCTCTTCTTAATTGTCGGGGTTTTATATGATCGCGCCCATACCCGCGGATTGAACGACTTCGGCGGGTTAATGAACCAGATGCCTAAATATTCCGGTATAATGATGGTTGCTTTCTTCGCAGCGCTCGGTTTGCCGGGATTGAGCGGCTTTATCAGCGAAGCATTTTCGTTCCTCGGAGCATTCCAGGCATTTCCCTGGATTGCGATTGCGTCCACTCTCGGTATCGTGTTGACCGCGGGCTATATGCTTTGGACGCTGCAGCGGCTATTCCTCGGCACACTTCCGGAAAAATGGAACAAGCTCCCCGATATCAACGGCAGGGAATTAGCAATGCTCATTCCTCTTGCTGTGATTGTTTTGTGGCTTGGAATTTATCCCTCGCCGATGATCAATCTTATGACGAGCTCGGTAAATAATCTGGTTGATGTAGTTTCAAAAGGTGGCGCCCTGGCGTTCATCGGACATTAATTTCGATGTTCTCAATTTTCATTCTCTGTTGATATTATGCTTCAACAAATATTAAATAGTACTGGGCTTTTCCAACCCGAGACGGCGCTCGTGATCACGTTTTGTCTCGCGATTGTAGCGGATCTCCTGCCAAAGCGTAACCGGTTCATCTCCGCCTATGTAGCCATGACGGGTTTGGTTATCGCGATGATTCTTGTCCTCAGACAGTCGTCGCTTGGAACAAATTCTATTTACAGCAATATGTACGCTGTGGATCCATTCTCAATCTATTTCAAGTTTATCATTATCCTGACGAGTTTGTTTATCGTGATCTTCTCGCTCTTCTCGAATGAGTTGAATCAACACGCGAGAAAATTAGGCGAGTATTATTCTCTCTTGGTGGCGTTAACGCTCGGTATGATGTTGATGACAGGCGCCAGCAACCTCCTGATGATGTATCTGTCCCTGGAATTAACAAGCATGACGTCGTATATCCTTTCCGGTTATATGAAAGAATCTGCTTCTTCAAGCGAGGCGTCTTTGAAATACGTTATCTACGGCGCATTTTCATCAGGGTTGATGCTGTATGGAATCTCCATTCTTTATGGACTCACCGGATCGCTTGATATATATGGGATCAATCACGCTCTCGTAGCTGGGGATGTAAATGCTCTCACGCTGATCATTGCCGGCATCCTGATTATGGTTGGATTCGGTTACAAGATTTCTGCCGTGCCCTTCCACTTCTGGACGCCCGATGTTTACGAAGGCGCCCCAATTACCATAACCGCATTTCTTTCTGTCGCATCGAAAGCAGCGGGATTCGCAATGCTTATCCGGTTTTTCAAAGTGACGTTCCTTGATCCGACCATGGGTTCGCTTTCGGTAGGTTCGTGGGCAGTATTTCAAGGATTCGAATGGAACAACGTGCTGGCAATCCTTTCCGTGCTGAGTATGACGATCGGAAATCTTGTTGCAGTTTGGCAGAATAATTTAAAGAGGATGCTTGCGTACTCCAGTATTGCGCATGCCGGCTACATGCTGTTAGGCGTCGTGGTGTTGAGTAATCAGGGGATCACCGCGGTACTGATATATTTCGTTGTGTACCTCTTTATGAATCTCGGAGCTTTCTACACCGTCATGATTGTTGCAAATAAAATCGGCAGCGAGGACATCGAAGATTATAAAGGACTTGGCGCGCGCGCACCCGTGATCGGGGTGGCGATGACAATTTTTCTTCTCTCCTTGACAGGAGTTCCGCCCACCGCAGGATTTGTCGGTAAATTATATCTCTTTGCCGCTCTAATAAATGCCAAATGGATATGGCTCGCGATAGTTGCCGCTTTAAACAGCGTTATTTCTTTATACTATTACGTGCGCGTCCTTCGTAATATGTTTTTACGGCAAGCCGATGAATCCGCAATGCCGATAGAGTTTCCATCGTATCAAATTATCATTTTGATGGTGTTGGTAGTTCCGACATTATTGCTTGGAATCTATTTCACTCCGCTCGTCGAAATTGCTCAAGCCTCTGTCTCTATTTTCACGGGTCATTGAGCCGGTTTATAGTAAAATTATTAAAATTCTGCAATTAACCGCCGGAGAACGCACAGACTGCACTTTCTCTGGTTGATCTTATAAATTGTCGAAAAGTCTTCCAGTGATTGATATTGAATAAAATTTTCATTAGTTTCATCCTTATCTGATTATGCCAAAAAAGACTATCGCGACCGAATCGACGCCCCCTCCAACGCAGGGCGATATTAATATCCTCGTTATCGAAGATGAACCCCATCTGGTAGAGTCCATCGCCCGGCGGCTGACTGAGGAAGGGTATGTCGTTGACACCTCCACCGACGGCGAGGAAGGATTCCAATTAGCCCTCTCCAAGCGTTACCATGTTATTATACTCGACTTGTTGCTTCCCACAAAGGATGGGTTAAAGGTTCTTCGCGACTTACGGCGGAATAAAGTCCAGAGCATGGTGTTAATTCTCACCGCCAAAAGCACCGTCGAGGACAGGGTGGAAGGTTTGAGAACAGGCGCCGACGACTATCTCGCAAAGCCATTCGCCGTCATGGAATTGATCGCGCGGGTTGAAACGCTCTTGCGGAGACAAGGACTGGTGCACAGTTCCATCCTCCAGGTCGCCGACCTGGAACTCGATACAATCACGCGCACCGCCCGCCGCGCCAACAGGACTATTCACTTGACGACCAAAGAATATCTCCTCCTTGAACTGTTGATGAGGAATAAAAACCGTATTCTCACCCGCCGCAGCATCGCCGAACAAGTGTGGGGTTATACGTTCGATACCGGAACAAATCTTGTCGACGTCTATATTAACTATCTCAGGAAATCGGTGGACAACGATTTTCCCAAACGATTAATATTCACCGTTCGGGGGGTTGGTTTCGTACTCAAGGAGGACTGATGAACCTCCATTCATATTTCTCCCGCCTCATACTTTATCCATTTCTTCATAGGGTAGCCGGTAATCCGGCTGTATCCGATCTCCGCACTGGATTATAAGACGTGTTTCGTTCGATCCGCGCGCGCCTCGTTCTTTGGTATACGGGACTTGTGGTGGTTACCTTTATTATCATCGCCGTTGTCGTCGTACAAAATCTCGACCGAACCTTGTCTGAGACGCTGGATCAATCGTTAACCGCAGAATCGAAATGGATGAGTGAACGGTTGAATGATCTTTCAGATAATAAAACAAATCGCGAGGAGATCAGAAGTGATATTTTTGAGCATATCGCATATTATTACATCAAGGAATATGTCGAAATATTTGATGCGAATGGCGTGTCGTTCTTCCGGTCGGCTAATCTCGAAAAAGATACACTAAGAAATCTGGTCGATGCGCCGCTCCCGCGTGATTTTATATTAACATCGGTTTCTAATTTCCGTAATCATGGCTTGCGGATCGCTATCCGCAGAACTAATGACGCTGCGATCTATGTGGCTATCCCGCAAACTATTGTTAGTCTGCCGCTCAACCATATCCTGGAAATTTTCGTGTGGCTGGGACCAATCGTGGTTTTTATTTCTATCGGCGGGGGCATTTATCTCGCAAATAAATCTCTCCTTAAAGTCAATCGCGTTATCGAGGCAGCAAAATTGCTCACAGCCGACAGACTGGATGACCGGCTGCCGGAACAGGAAGTTCCTGATGAAATCGGCAGGTTGATTTCCACCTTTAATGAGATGATTGCCCGGCTCGATTTTTCATTCAAACAAATGAAGCAGTTTTCCGCAGATGCTTCCCATGAATTGCGGACCCCCCTTGCAGTGATTCGGGCGCAGCTTGAACAGGCGTTAGACGACAAAGCTTCTCTTTCCGAAGTAAGAGAAATCGCGGCGAATTGTCTCGATGAAATTATGCACATGTCCATTCTTGTGGATCATCTGCTCCTTCTCGCTAAAGCTGATGCGCATCAGGAAGTTGTGCTGAAGAATCCCGTTCAACTCGGAAGTCTGATCCGGGATCTCTTTGATGAGAGCGTTATGCTTGCTTCGCCGCGGTCGATTAATGTGGTTCTCCGGCAAGTGGAGGATGTCGTGATCCTGGGAGATACACAACGGCTGAGGCAGATGATACTCAATCTCATTGATAATGCAATAAAGTATAATCACGTCCGGGGCGAAATTGCATTGAGTTTAATGCGCGATGATCGAATGGCGAAAATTCTTGTCTCCGATACGGGAATCGGCATACCAGCAACAGAATTGCCGAGAATCTTCGACCGGTTTTACCGGGTCGATAAAGCACGTTCAAAAAGCTACGGCGGCGTTGGGTTGGGGTTATCGATTGTAAAATGGACAGTTGAAGCGCATGGCGGACGAATCAGCGTAGCGAGCGAGCTGGGAAAGGGAACGACATTTACAATATTCATGCCGGTCGTTCAAGAGAACGACGGAAGTCTATCGTAGTTTCCCGGCGCATTTTTCGAAAATCAAGTACACACCTTCCAGCACAAGATCTTTCTCGATGTGATTGATTAAAGTTGTCTTTGACTTAATAAGGTCGCTGAATCCCCCCGTAGCAATTACGATTGTCTTCTGTCCCGTCAATTTTTTTAAACGGTGGATCATCCCTTCGGCGGCGTCCACTCCGGCATACAGAATCCCGGATTGAATGCTGGCGATGGTATTCGTGCCGATTACCTGCGATGGAATTTCCAGTGTAACTTGCGGAAGCTGCGCTGTTGCTTTGTAAAGAGCTTCGCCCGCGGTTTTGATCCCCGGGGCGATTACACCGCCCATGAACTCGCCAAATTCGGAAATAATATTGTAAGTGGTTGCCGTTCCGAAATCGATTACTATGATCGGTCCGCCATATTTTGAATAAGCCGCAACGGCTGAACAAATTCGATCGGCTCCAAGCGATAATGGATCGTCGTATTGAATTTTTACGGCAAGAGGGAGTGTTCCCGAAATCACGAGCGGAGAAATATTAAGCTCGCCGGTCAACCATTTGGCTATGTGCGAGCTCAAGTCCGGTACGACGGAAGATATACCGCACCCCCGCAACGCGCTGCGCTCTGTTTTCAATTCCGTCAATAATAAATCAAGCGTGGTGATGAACTCTTCGATAGGATGCGCTGATTTTGAAGGAGTATTCTTTTTGCCGAGCAGTTTCTTCTTATCAAATAATCCAATGTGGATATTGCTGTTTCCTATGTCGAGCGTCAGAAGCATAAGTTATCTACCGATGGTAATATCGCCGGCGATGACTTTAATTTCTTGTCCCTCGGCTTGAAGCAGGAGCCCGCCGTCTTCGGAAATGTCTCCGGCAACGCCCTTGATATGTTTTCCGTTATGGTCGATGGTGATCTCTTTACCGAGAAGATAATTCTGTGCGCGCCATGCCGAGATGATTTTCTCCGTTTCGCCTGTTTCTAACGCATCATACCATCGTTCCAGGGAAGATAGTACCTGTCCGAGAATTTCGGTCCGGTCAAAATCCTTGCCGGATTCAAGCAATAGGGATGTCGCGCTTTCCCTGAGTTCATGTGGAAATTCTCTCTGGTTAACATTTATCCCGATTCCAATAACCACGACCGGAGGTTTATCCAATGGAAATATTCCTTCGCACAGAATACCACATACCTTTTTCCTGTTCAGCAAAACATCATTGGGCCATTTGCATAAAACTGATAGTCCGGTAATGGATTGTATTGTTTCGGTAACCGCTATCCCCGCCATGAGGGATATGATTCCGAATTTTTCGGAAGGAATTGTCGGATGAACAATGATTGAAAATGTAAGATTTTTTCCTTTTTCGCTTTTCCAGATTCGTCCCATTCTTCCTCTGCCCGATGTTTGTTCTTCGGTGATAACAAGGGTTCCGTGCTGCCCTCCGGTTTGGGCGAGGGCTTTCGCGTAGATATTGGTCGAATCTATCGTTTGAAAATTATGGAATATTTTACCGAATATTTTCGTGCCTAGGGTTTGTTTAATTTCTTTATCATCCATGAAAAAATTGGATTCTTTTAAAATCGCTGAAATTTCATCGTTTGGTTATCGGTGTAAGTATATAATAAGAAATTTTATGCCTCTACGCTTTGGTTGGATCTAAGGTTGTATTTTTATCGAATTATCAGGAACATCTCCCATTTATGTGTTAGTATATTCTTTTAATTCGGTTAAAAGTGAACAGAAATTTTTTATAAAAAATATTATTGGATGACTTAAACCTAGCAATTATTCAATTTAGAAACTTTAAAATACATGAAAGAATTCCCTTAAAAAATCTGCCATATGTGGTTGTACTGACAAAAGTAGCGGCGATAACTGCCGTTGTGGCAGTGGGGAATATGTGTAATATTAACCAAGTAATGGTAAACCTTCAAATTTCGAAGATTTTGAAGAACTAATATTCTGGTATATCCTTTGCTTAATATGTTATTAAAATAATGACTATTATTGAACTCAAACCCCGTTACACGGGAAATGGGTGTATTATATTTATGAAAAGGAGAGAGAAAAACAATGGCTGGTAAAATAATTGGTATAGATTTAGGCACGACGAATTCCGTCGTTGCCGTTATGGAAGGAAACGATCCGGTGGTAATCGCAAATTCGGAAGGAACGCGAACAACTCCATCGATTGTCGGTTTTCCAAAAAGCGGCGAACGTCTCGTCGGTCAGGCGGCAAAACGGCAGGCAGTAACGAATTCGCAAAACACTGTCTTTTCTATTAAGAGGTTTATGGGCAGGTTTTATAACGAGGTGAACGAAGAGATGAAACTTGTTCCCTATCAGGTTATGAAAGGAGAAAATAATACCGCCCGGGTAAAGATCGGCGATCGTATATATTCGCCGCCGGAAATAAGCGCGATGATTCTCCAGAAGATGAAGCAAACGGCAGAGGATTATCTCGGCGTTAAAATTACGGACGCCGTTATCACCGTGCCTGCATACTTTAACGATGGTCAGCGCCAGGCGACAAAGGAAGCCGGGGAAATTGCCGGCTTGAACGTGAAGCGAATTATCAATGAGCCGACTGCCGCAGCGCTTGCTTATGGGCTTGATAAGAAACAGAAAGATGTTAAAGTCGCGGTGTTCGATCTTGGGGGCGGAACTTTCGATATTTCTATTCTCGAATTAGGCGACGGCGTGTTTGAAGTGAAGTCCACCAACGGCGATACACATTTGGGCGGCGATAATTTCGATCAAAAATTGCTCGATTATCTCGCCGATGAATTTAAGAAGCAGGAGGGTATCGATCTTCGGAAAGATCCCATGGCGCTCCAGCGATTGCGCGAAGCGGCGGAAAAAGCCAAGATGGAGCTATCACAGCTCTTGCAAACCGAAGTGAATTTACCGTTCATCACCGCAACTGCCGATGGTCCTAAACATTTAAATATGACGATCACGCGGGCGAAATTTGAACAATTGGTTGAATCGCTCGTTCAAAAATGTATGCCGCCGGTTGAATCGGCTTTGCGCGATGCACATTTGTCCCCCAATCAGATTGATGAAATTATCCTCGTTGGCGGTATGACCCGTATGCCCCGTGTTCAGCAATTGGTAAAAGATATTTTTGGAAAAGAAGGACACAAAGGAGTAAATCCCGACGAGGTTGTCGCTGTCGGCGCTGCTATTCAAGGCGGCGTACTTTCCGGCGATGTGACCGATGTTCTGCTCCTTGATGTCACCCCGCTCACGCTCGGTATCGAAACACTCGGCGGAGTAATGACGCAAATGATCCAGGCAAATACCACCATACCGACGCGCAAGAGCGAAGTATTTTCAACGGCGTCGGACTCTCAACCCTCGGTCGAGATACATGTCTTGCAGGGTGAACGCCCGATGGCTATCGATAACCGGACGCTGGGGAAATTCCATTTGGATGGCATTCCACCGGCGCCGCGCGGAGTTCCTCAAGTTGAAGTAACCTTTGATATCGACGCCAACGGTATGCTTCAAGTGACTGCCAAAGATAAAGCGACGAATAAAGAACAAAACATCCGTATCACCTCTTCAAGCGGTCTCAGTAAAGACGAAGTGGAAAAGATGAAGCATGACGCGCAGGCTCACGCTACGGACGACAAGAAACGACGCGAAGAAATCGATACGAAGAATCAGGCGGATAATCTTGTATTCCAAACAAGGAAACAGATGAAAGACCTGGGCGACAAACTGACTCCCGAGTTGAAATCTAAAGTCGAATCTGCCGCGGACGCCCTTGATGCCGCTATCAAAGCCGGTAATATGCCGGATATTAAAGCCAAGATAGAAGCGCTCAATACTGTCTGGAATGAAGCTTCCACGGCAATGTATCAGGCGGCAACAGCCGCCGGGCAGAAACCGCCTCAGGCAGAACCCCAGCCCCCGCCGCCTACTGAAAACGCAGGCCCCCAAACCGATGGGAACAAAGTGGAAGACGCCACCTATGAAGTAGTCGACGAAAAAACGAAGAAACAGTAATGAGATAACGTAGCATAAGTAACGCAGTACAAAGCCGCTTCTTCGTTGGTCAATCTCTCCACCAATGATAGGCGGCTTTTTTGTTTTCTGTTTTTTGATATTAGTTTTAAAATCCGGAGTTGTCCAGAAAGATATTTTAGATTATCAGAGTCATGCTGAACTTGGTTCAGCATCTATACTCGTCAGATTATGGATCCTGTTCCCGGTTTTATCGGAATAGGATGACAAGCTTTACATTTATGGGCACACCGAAGAAAAAAGGAAAGAATACTATGAACTTCAACAAATTTACAATTAAATCTCAGGAAGCTGTGCAAAACGCGCAGGAGATTGCAGCGAGTTACAGCAACCAGATTATCGAGCCGGAGCATTTGCTCGCAGCACTGGTGCAGGATTCCGCCGGTTCGGTAATTCCCATCCTCCAAAAACTTGGGGTGAACGTTAATTACATAAAAATTAAGATCATTGAATTGATCGAGCATCTTCCCAAAGTGCAGGGAGCGGGAATGGGAAATCAGCATATCTCCCAGTCATTGGGAGAAGTTTTTGAGAGCGCGCAAAACGAAGCAACCCAATTAAAGGACGAATACATCAGCACCGAGCATCTCTTACTGGGGTTGTTGGAATCGAAGACCAAAGCCGCGCAATTTTTAAAAGATCAGGGCGTAACCCATGAAAACATTTATGCGGCGTTGAAAGATGTTCGCGGAAGCCAGCGCGTCACAGACCAAAACCCTGAAGATAAATACCAATCCCTCGAAAAGTTCGGAAGGGATTTAATTGAACTTGCCCATAAAGGAAAACTCGATCCCGTCATCGGCAGGGAAGATGAAATCCGCCGTGTCCTTCAAGTGCTATCACGTCGGACAAAGAATAACCCCGTCCTTATCGGCGAACCCGGCGTTGGAAAGACTGCCATCGCGGAAGGGATCGCCCACAGGATTATGCAGGGGGACGTGCCCGAAAATTTGAAATCGAAGCGAATCATTGCCCTTGATATGGGAACATTAGTAGCCGGCACAAGTTTCCGCGGTCAATTCGAAGAGCGGTTGAAAGCAGTGCTCAAAGAAGTCACAGATTCGAACGGCGAGATAATTCTTTTTATCGACGAGCTCCATACATTAGTCGGAGCGGGTGCCGCGCAGGGCGCGGTCGATGCTGCGAACATGCTCAAACCTGCTCTGGCACGCGGCGATCTTCGCGCGATCGGCGCTACAACAATCGATGAATATCGAAAATACATCGAAAAAGATCCTGCCCTGGAACGCCGGTTTCAACCGGTTCTTGTGAACGAGCCGACAGTGGAAGATACAATCTCAATTCTCCGCGGTTTGAAAGAACGGTACGAAGTGCATCATGGCGTGCGTATTACCGATGGAGCCATCGTGGCGGCGGCGCAATTGGGGGATAGATATATTTCCGACCGCTTTTTACCTGATAAAGCCATTGATCTGGTCGATGAAGCGGCGTCAAAACTCCGGATTGAGATCGATTCAATGCCCGAGGAGCTTGATGATGTGGAACGGCGCATTAAGCAGCTCGAAATTGAACGTGAAGCGGTAAAACGTGAACGTGATCCTGAGAGCAAAACGCGTCAGGGCATTATTGAAAAAGACCTCGCTGATTTGAATCAGACCCGATCGGAACTCCGGGCTCACTGGCAGGTGGAGAAGGATAACATCCAGGCGATCCGCAAAATGAAAGGGGATATTGAATCCGCGCGAACGGAAGCAGATCAGAAGGAACGCGAGGGAGACCTTGCAAGGGTTGCCGAATTGCGGTATGGCATCATTGCAAACCTGGAACAGAATCTTAAAAATGCGTCGAAGAAATTAGCGGAGGTACAGCGCGATAGAAAAATGTTGAAAGAGGAAGTGGATGCGGAGGACATTGCTGAAATCGTGGCGAAATGGACCGGCATCCCTGTGAACCGTATGCTTGAAAGCGAACGTATAAAATTACTGCACCTTGAAGATCGTATCCATGATCGGTTGGTGAATCAAACAGAAGCGGTTCATGCCGTCGCCGACGCCGTGCGAAGAAGCCGCGCAGGATTGCAGGATCAGAAAAAACCGATTGGTTCATTTATCTTTCTTGGGAGCACGGGAGTCGGGAAGACTGAATTGGCGCGCGCTCTTGCAGAATTTCTCTTCAACGATGAAAACGCCCTCGTGCGGATCGATATGAGCGAGTATATGGAAAAATTTTCCGTTTCGCGCCTGATCGGCGCGCCCCCGGGCTATGTGGGATACGAGGAGGGTGGTCAGCTTACCGAAGCAATCCGCCGCAAACCATTTTCGGTTGTGTTGCTCGATGAAATCGAGAAAGCCCATCCCGAGGTGTTCAATATTCTTCTCCAGCTACTTGATGAAGGACGGCTGACCGACAGCAAGGGACGAACGGTGAATTTTAAAAACACCATCGTTATTATGACGTCCAATTTCGGCTCGCACCTGATTCAAGAAAATATTGAAAGCATGACCGAGGAAAACCGTGAGGAGATGATGGGTTCCCTGCGGGTAAAATTATTTGAAATGCTTCGGCAGACAATCCGACCCGAATTCCTCAACCGGATTGATGAGATTATTGTGTTTAAACCCCTTACCCTGGAGGAAATTGGACAGATTGTCAATTTGCAGCTGAAACATGTGCGGCAAATGATGGCGGAGAAAAATATCGGACTCGATGTTACTCAGGAAGCGCAGGAATGGCTTGCAAAATTAGGATTTGATCCGATTTATGGTGCGCGACCGCTTAAAAGAGTGATTCAGACGTATGTTGTGAACGTTCTATCCGAAAAAATCCTCGCAGGTGAAATCGTCGAGGGAGAAACAATACAGGTTGGATTGGATGCGCGCGGCTTAATCCATTTGAATAAGATCGCCGAGGCAGAAGTAAAATCATAACAAGATATTTTTTACGTTCGCGTAGCGAGGGTCGTCCAAAAAAAGAAGGAGTCATCCTGAACTTGTTTCAGGATCCAAAGATCAGCAAATTCAGATGTTGAACCAGGTTCAGAGTCTGTGTGAAAAGTCATCGCGAGCAGTTTCACCGCGTCGCCTGCCCGACTGCGTCGTTCGGGCGGGCGATCTCCTTATATCGATGCGAATTGTGAATCTTCATATCCTGATTGACATTTGAATTGGAGTTTTCACACAGACTCTTCAGCATGGCTCTGCAAGCAGGCAAAATTTAATTTTGGACGACCCGATAACCAGTACCCTATCTTTAGAATCGCTTCTTGTTAATCCCTTGCAAATTTTGTATTATTTTATCACATTAAAATAATAATTTCATAATATAAGTATGCTGTCTCTCGTAGTCCATGGCGGTGCGTGGAATATTCCAGATGACCTTGTCGAGGCGCATCGTAACGGTGTAACGAATGCCCTCAATTACGGCTGGGAAGTCCTGAAAAAAGGAGGGAGTTCCATCGATGCGGTGGAACAGGTAGTCCGCATTCTCGAGGACGACGACACCTTCGACGCCGGTTTGGGCTCCCATCTCAACGCAGCTGGACAGGTGGAATTGGACGCCAGCATCATGAACGGCAAGACGTTCCGGTGCGGCGCGGTGGCTTGCGTTCACAACATCCGCAACCCGATTACGCTCGCGCGGAAGATCATGGAAGAGAGCGAGCACATCCTGCTGGTCGGTAACGGGGCGGAACGGTTCGCTCTTGAACACGGCATCCGGCTGTGCAGCGTCGATGAATTGCTTATCACGCGTGAAGTTGACCGGTGGAAACAATCTCAGGGGAAAAAGGATTTTTCAACGAAAGATGCGTTCCGGATGGATGACAAAGCAGGCGATACAGTGGGCTGTGTCGCGATGGATCGCGATGGGACGATATGCGCCGGAACCTCCACGGGCGGTACATTCAATAAATATCCCGGCAGGGTTGGTGATTCGCCTCTCATTGGCTGCGGCACATACGCGGATAACTCGATAGGAGGCGTCTCGACAACCGGATGGGGAGAGGCGATGATAAAAATAGTGATGGCGAAGACCGTCATCGATCTTATGGAACAAAAACAAGGCGATGTTGAAAGCGCCGCGCAGACCGGCATTCAAATGCTGCAAAAGAAAGTCGATGGATTCGGCGGGGTCATCGCGATGAATACGAAGGGAGAAATCGCCGTTGCGTTTAATACATCGCGCATGGCGCGGGCGTATATGAATGGCGCCATGAGCATTCCGTTCATCGCCGTATGAACTATACCTCTCTCGTCGGTCATATCATTGAACTCTGCGAGCTGATTGATAAGAATTCTTCTCCCGCCGATAATGTCATTACAAACTTCCACCGCGGAAGAAAATATTTAGGATCGCACGACCGGAGATATATTGTTGCTGTCGTGTTCGGAATTCTCAGGAACCGCCGCCTCCTTGAAGCGCTTCTGGAACAATACCTCCTTGAAAATCCCTCGAACGAAATTCTCAATACGCCGGTTCAGCGCTACATCCCGCTCCTTGCCGCTTACCTGATTGTCATCGATCATGAAACGGAAGAAAATCTTAATACCATCATTGGCGGCAGATGGAATATGGTCTTTCCAGCCGTTGATTTCACCCACTACATTCGCTGGACGACGGCTCATGCGGATTTAGCTTTCCTGCCGAATGATGTAGTTACACGTCTTGGCGTTCAATATTCATATCTGGATTGGATGGTGGAACGGTTTAAGGGTGAGTATGGCGATGATCTTGAAAATCTCCTCACCGCTCTCAACTCGCCTGCAAATACGACGCTGAGGGTGAACACGTTAAAATGTTCGCATGATGAATGCCGGGAGAGGTTGCGCCGAGAGGGTATCGAAACCGATTCCACGCCCTATTCTCCTGTTGGTTTAATAACGAAGAAGCGGTTCAATAAATCTGCTTCGAAGGCGTTTGCCGATGGATGGTTTGAAATTCAGGATGAAGGGAGTCAGCTCGTTTCGTTCTTGTGCGGCGTGCAACCCGGGCAAGTAGTGATTGACGGTTGCGCCGGGACAGGCGGCAAGGCGCTTCATCTCGCCGGATTGATGGCGAATGAAGGCGAAATAATCGCTATCGATATTTATGACAAGCGGCTTTTTGAATTACAAGCACGGGCGGCGAGGGCTGGAATTCAAATTATTCAGGTTCTCTTAAAAGAAACTATCATCCCCGAAAACTTTTTTAACTCTGCCGATCTTGTGCTCATCGATGCGCCGTGCAGCGGTAGCGGAACCCTCCGGCGCAATCCCGGATTAAAATGGACATTAACCGAATCGCTTGTTTCTCATTATGCGCAAATGCAATCGGAGATACTGGATTTCAACGCGCGATTTGTGAAAAAGGGAGGCAGATTGCTCTACGCCACCTGCTCGTTGTTCAGGGAAGAAAATGAGGATGTGATCCAAAAATTTCTCCAATCGCATTCCGATTTTTCAATGATGCCGTTGTTTGATACTGCACAAACGTTTGGAATTTCTGCGAATGTACCGTACCTAAAGTTATTGCCCCATAAAATTAACACGGATGGTTTCTTTGTGGCTGAAATGGTAAGATTATAATAGTATCTCGTAATTTTTAATCTGTCCCGTTATTTTATCGAACGAGGCTCAAAACGAAAACCTTGTACAGCAAACCGCCGGCTTTGCTGAGTATTCCAAGCATAACAGGTGGAATAATTATTCATCACATTTGGCAAAAAGTGCGGAGCGATTTCATTTCAACAGGCATACTTTCATTATTTCTCTAAAATTCGTACCTTATGATCTATTAGGATGTAAACAAAGATATCATCGCTCACTTCTAACAATTTATTAAGGAAAACATCAGTGAAATATTTTTGGCTCATACTGTGTGTTATTGTGGTTTTTTCGTCTTGTTCGCGAAAAACTGAAGAACAATTATATACAGAGGCGCAAACTGCGGAAGGACAGAAGGATTTCCAGACGGCGATTGACCGGTACCAGGAGATCGTCTCGCGATTCAACACCGGTAAACACGCCGAGGAAGCCCAGTACAGAATCGCGTTGATCTACAATAACGATATCCACGACGCGAATAAAGCAGTGGCAGCGTACCGCACATTCTTCTATCAATTTCCTACAAGCAAAGATGCCCCTTCTGCATTGTTCCTGATCGGGTTTCTGTATAACAATGAGCTGCATAATATTGATAGCGCACGAATCGCCTATCAAACCTTTTTGGGAAAATATCCCGAGCATGAACTGGCAAAATCCGCGCAATTCGAGTTGGAAAATCTGGGGAAAGATCCCACTGCAGTTCTTCATAACGAGATTCTCCCGAAGGCGGACGAGCAGGCAAACGCGGACAAGAAAAATGCCAGGTAATGGCTGAGACAACAGGCATATATCGCAGATACTTACAACCGGATGTTGTAGCCAAGCTATCCAACATGGAACTGGTCGCGCGGCTGGTCGTTGAGGGATTTATAACCGGGCTGCACAAAAGCCCCTTTCACGGGTTCAGCGTCGAATTTGCGGAACACCGCCAGTATATGCCCGGTGATGAGATAAAGCATGTCGATTGGAAGATTTACGGCAAGACCGACCGCTATTATATCAAGCAGTACGAAGAAGAAACAAACCTGAAATCGTACATCATCCTCGATACCAGCCGCTCGATGGCGTTTTCTTCGGAGAAGAGGATGACGAAGCTTGAATATGGCTCGTACATCACTGCCGCCCTCGCTCATTTGATGGTGCAGCAGCGCGATGCAGTCGGGCTGACGCTCTTCGATGAATCGATTCGCGCCTACATGCCTCCCCACGCGACCAAAACCTATTTAAAAGAAATCCTCCGCCAGTTGGAAACGATACAACCGGGAACGGTAACGCACACCGCCAATTCTCTTCATGAAATTGCGGAAAGAATTAAACGCAGGGGTTTAGTCATCATTATCAGCGACTTATTTGACGATCCGAAGGAAGTGCTTAGCGCGTTCAAGCATTTCCGGCATAAGAAAAATGAGTTGATTGTGATGCAGGTTCTCGATCCGCTCGAACGCAGCTTTGCGTTCGGCAGCGATGCAATCTTCAAAGATATGGAAACGGGCGAGGAACTGACCACCCAGCCCTGGCATATCCAGAAATCGTACCGGGCGGAAATGAAAAGTTTTCTGGATTCGTACAAAAAACAGTGCAGGGAGAATAATATTGATTATGTTCTTCTTGATACCGCCACGCCATTTGATGTCGCATTATTCGAATATTTGCACAAACGCCAGAGGTTGGGGTAGAATTCCGTATAGGGTGACATTTATTCAGGGGAATTCATGGGCGGTATTTTCAAACTATTATACTCGCGTTTCAGTTACAACTCTTAAAAAATACTCCTCCGATTCTTTTCTTCGCTATAGTAGGATAACGATAAATTTATTGCTTTTCTTCCCATTCTTTTCTAATTTAAATTAGAGAAATATTTTTATTACGGGAAAAGAAGCACATACAGAGTGGAACAGGAAAAGCTGATTGTAAAAGGCGCGCGGGTTCATAATCTCAAGAACATCGATGTTGAGATGCCGCGCGAGAAGCTCATTGTTATCACGGGACTTTCGGGTTCCGGAAAATCCAGTCTTGCGTTTGATACCATCTACGCCGAAGGGCAGCGTCGGTATGTGGAAAGTCTCTCCTCCTACGCCCGCCAGTTTTTAGGATTAATGGAACGCCCCGATGTGGATTATATTGAGGGATTAAGTCCCGCAATTTCCATCGAGCAGAAAACCATCTCTCACAATCCCCGCTCAACGGTAGGCACAGTTACGGAAATTTATGATTATCTCCGTCTGCTCTATGCCCGCGTGGGCACGCAATTCTGTTATAACTGCGGCAAGCAGGTTCAGCGGCAAACGGTTGACCAGATCATCGACGCGGTGATGGCATACAAACCGGAGACGAAAATCCAGGTGCTCGGACCGGTTGTGCGAGGCAGAAAAGGCCACTACCGGGAATTATTTGAGGATATTACCAAGGACGGCTTCCTCCGCGTACGAGTGGATGGCAACGTGAAGGAATTATACAAAGGCATGCAGGCTGACCGGTACAAAATCCATAATATCGAAATTGTAGTCGACCGGCTGATTGTCTCGCCTGAGATGCGCTCGCGTATTGCCGATTCCATCGAAACGGCGCTGAATGTTGGAACGGGTGTAGTGATCGTGAATGACGGTACAGATGATCAATTGTTCAGCCAGCATTTATCGTGCGCGACATGCGGCATCAGTTACGAAGAGCCGGCGCCGAATTCATTTTCGTTCAACTCGCCGTATGGCGCGTGCCCAACGTGCACAGGTTTGGGTGAGATTAAAGATTTCGATGAACAACTCATTATTCCGGATGATGCGTTAACGATCAATGAAGAGGGCATTGCCGCACTCGGCAAGCCGCGCAGCACATGGTTGTGGAGCCAGGTGAAAGCCGTTGCAAAAAAATATAAAATCGATTTTGACGCGCCGCTGAAAAATTTATCCGAAAAATCCCGGCAAGTGCTGCTCTACGGCGCGGGGGATGAAAAATTCGATATCCTCTATACCTATGCAAGTGGGAGAACGGTTACGTACAAGCACAGGTTCGACGGAATTATCGGCGCCCTAAAGCATTATTATGATGAATCGCCTTCGGGGAGAATCCGCGAATGGGTGGAGGCGTTTATGACCGCGACGCCATGCTCGGAATGCAAAGGAGGACGGTTGCGGAAAGAAAGCCTGGCAGTGCGTCTTCGCGATATGAAAACGAAGGAATCCTACACCATCGATCAGGTAGTGAAATATTCCATTCAAAAAGCATGGCAATTTTTTACCGAACTCCGGTTATCGCAGCGCCAGCAGGAAATCGCGCACCAGATAATAAAGGAAATCACCGGCAGATTGTCTTTTCTCCTAAATGTTGGATTGGAATATTTGACGCTTGATAGATCAGCCAGATCGTTATCGGGCGGCGAAGCGCAGCGGATTCGGCTCGCGACCCAAATCGGTTCGCAGTTGGTCGGCGTGCTCTATATTCTGGATGAACCCAGCATCGGGTTGCACCAGCGCGATAATATCAAACTTATCGGATCGCTGAAACAGCTCCGCGATTTGGGCAACAGCGTTATCGTCGTTGAACATGACAAAGAAATGATTCGCAGCGCTGATTATGTTATCGACCTCGGACCCGGCGCGGGCGAGCACGGCGGGCATGTTGTTTCGAGTGGAACACCGTTGGAATTGGCAACGGTTGGGAACGGTCAGGTTTCGTTGAAAAATAATGGAGATACACCGTCCGGAACTAACGGGAATGATAAAAAATCTTATACTGCTTTATACCTTGCAGGAGAAAAATCTATCCTTGTTCCCAAACATCGCCGGAAAGGAAACGGTTACGTTCTACGGGTAAAAAAATGCAAGGGACACAATCTAAAATCTATCAATCTTACTGTGCCCCTGGGTAAATTTGTCGTGGTTACCGGCGTGAGTGGATCGGGCAAATCGACGTTGATTACGGATACATTTTACCGGATTTTAGCCCGGAAATTTTATAAAGCCAAGGACGTTCCTCTTCCGTTTAAATCGATAGAAGGATTGGAGCACATCGATAAAGTGATCGATATCGATCAATCGCCCATCGGCAGAACGCCGCGCTCCAACCCGGCGACGTATACCGGCTTGTTCACGCACATCCGCGATTTGTACGCGCAGCTTCCCGAAGCGAAAATCCGGGGTTACCAGCCGGGAAGGTTCAGCTTTAACGTGGAGGGAGGGAGATGCGAAGAATGCGAAGGGGATGGAGTCAGGAAAATTGAAATGAATTTTCTCCCCAACGTCTATGTGTTATGCGAAGTGTGCAGGGGCAAGCGGTACAACCGCCCGACGCTTGAGGTGCTTTTCAAGGATAAATCCATTTCCGATGTTCTGGAGATGACCGTGGAAGAAGCGCTCGGCTTTTTCAGCGAGATTCCCCGCATCCAGAGAAAATTAGAGACGCTCTTCGATGTGGGTTTGGGATATATCCGGCTGGGTCAGCAGGCGACCACGGTTTCCGGCGGCGAAGCGCAGCGCGTTAAATTATCGACTGAACTTTCGAAGCTTTCCACCGGCAAGACGCTCTATATCCTCGATGAACCGACCACCGGATTGCATTTTGAGGATATCCGGATGCTCTTATCCGTTTTGAACAAACTTGTTGATAAAGGAAATACCGTAGTTGTGATCGAACACAATATGGATGTAATAAAAACCGCCGATTGGATCATCGATCTCGGTCCTGAAGGCGGTGACGAGGGCGGTTATATCGTCGCCGAAGGCACACCTGAAAAAATTATTGCTTGCGATAAATCGTATACGGGACAATATTTGAAAAGAGAGTTGGGTTGATGATAAAATAAATACAGATTATCGTTTGGTTCAACCCGATCTCGATACCCACCCATTTCCCTTCAAATAAAACCGCCATTTTTTATCTTTTCCCTCGTTAATACCGATGCGGGTGGAGGAAAGGATCTGAGAAGATTTTGTTTGAATCCCTTCCGCAAGAATAATTGTATCCCCGATCAGATCAACGCCGTTTTGAGCGCGGGCAATTCCTAACGCCTGGCACAATTTCGCCGGACCGTTGGTAAGATTTTTATCATTTTTATCTGACTCTTCAAATCCACGGTTTTTTCGCATGATCTCGATCCCTTGAACCGGCTCAAGCGCCCGTAGCAGCACTGCATGACCGATGCCTTCTTCTTCGGTCACAATATTTGCGCAGAAATGCATGCCATACGTGAAATAGACATACAGATGACCTCCCTCCTTGAACATCACCTCGTTGCGTTTTGTTCTACCGCGGTATGTATGGCTGGCGGGATCTTTTTCACCGAGATACGCTTCAACCTCAACAATCTTGCCGATGAGTGTGATACCCCTTGCTTTTCTGACGATGTACCTGCCTAATAAATCTTTCGCAACGGTTAACGTTGAGCGGAGATAAAATGAGCGGGGGAGTTTGCGGAGTGATTCCGGCATTATCTCTTTAGTCAAGTGGGAAATTTTATTATTGGATTTCAAATGAGTTCTTTTAGTGGGAGTCATCCTGAACTTGTTTCAGGATCCAAAGATTAGCAAATACAGATGCTGAACCAAGTTCAGCATGACTCGATGATGGAGAAGATGTTCTTTATGGACGACCCAACATTGAGGATGGGTTAAGACAGCACTCCCTTTTCCCATAAAAATAAACCGGTCTTTTCATCTTTTGTGCGAACAAGTTCCTCGCCTTCATATTCTTCAATAAAAACCTCGCAGGCAAAGAGTTTCGTTCCGGGGAGAAGATGCCCGCCGAATATTTTTCCTTCGCGGTCTCCGAGCAGGATGTGGACATGCACAAACGGTGTTCCATCCCGCATGCTGATGTTGCCGTTGAGATTGAGAATTTCCATGCCGCCGGGAAATTCCATCGGAAGATACTGTTTGATGTTCTGATCGTAATAGGCAATTTTCGCATGAGTCGTGGCGCCGATGCCCTGGATTCGCCCGAGGTGGAAGTTTTCGCGTTGCACAATTTTAGTCAGCTCATCATGAAGGTCCGAGCCGTTGGGAAGCTGACCCATGTATGTCCGTTTAGGTTTATATTGATTCATGTTGTAAGAAAATGTTTATTAAGTATTTCGACTTCCAGACCGTACCGCCTGTGCGGTGAGTCATTGCGAGTCCGCCCGCTTTACCCGCCGTCATTTTGGCGGGTGGCGGACATCGCAATCTCCTTATATCGATGTATTTTGTGAACGTTCGAAACTCGCCTGCACGATAAACTGGACTTTTCATAGAGTCTGGAGAAGGAGTGGGATTATCTCGAAGTTTCGTAAGTATGGATTAAGGGTATCACTTATCAAACGAAATCGTCGTTTGATCCGTTTTTCCCTTGTTAGCAGTTAACTTAAAATGTTTATAGGCAAGGTCAGTTGTTTCGCGCCCGCGCGATGTGCGTTTCAAGAAACCCTCCTGAATTAAAAATGGCTCGTACACTTCTTCGATAGTGCCCGGTTCCTCGCCCACTGCCACGGCAATGGTGTTAACGCCGACGGGACCGCCGTTATATTTTTCGATGATGGTGAGGAGAATTCGTTTATCCATATCGTCGAGACCATGCTCGTCAACTTCGAGCGCCTTCAGTGCGTAATCCGCCACTTCTTTGGTGATAATCCCGTTGTATTGGGAGAGTCTTGCTTCTGCTTGCGCGAAATCCCTGCAGCGTTTGAGCAGCCGGTTCGCGATACGCGGCGTTCCGCGCGATCTGCTGGCAAGTTCTGCGCAGCCGGGCGCTTCGATTTTTACATTTAAAATACTTGAAGATCGGTTGATGATCTGTTGAAGTTCGGACGGCTGATAATAATCCAAACGATTAACAACGCCAAAGCGAGAACGAAGCGGCGCGGAAAGCAAACCAGCCCGCGTTGTCGCCCCAACAAGCGTGAATCTTGGTAACTCGAGTTGAACGCTTCTCGCATTCGGCCCGCTATCGATTACAATATCAATTTTAAAATCCTCCATAGCGGAGTACAGGTATTCCTCCACAATCGGATTGAGCCGGTGGATTTCATCGATAAATAAAACGTCGTTTGCGCTGAGACTGGTGAGCACTCCTGCCAGATTGTACGGTTTATCGATGGCGGGACCGGATGTGATCTTCATCTGAACCTGCATCTCTCTGGCGATGATGTGTCCGAGCGTGGTTTTTCCTAATCCCGGGGGTCCGGTAAGGAGGACATGATCGAGACTCTCGGATCGTTTTTTAGCCGCCTCGATAAAGACCATCAGGTTGCTGACAATTTTCTGCTGCCCGACGAATTCCTGGAATTGAAGCGGACGGAGAGACCGGTCTAAATCAATCTCATTATCCAACGCCTGCGGATCGCTATAATCGGATTTTCTTGCCATAATTCTGGGTATGATAAAGTAAATAAAATGAGGCGGAATTGCAAAGAAATTACCCCACAGACGGTAACTTGTTGAGGCATGGAGATGTTCAGCCGGGGAAGTTCTTCTATACCCCCAATTCCTCTTGCAACTATTGACATTCCGATGAATATTACGTACATTTTTCTATCGGCGATTAAAAAATACTCCCACATTTTTTTCTTTTACACGATATGCTGTACTCCCCCTCATCGGTGAGAGAGCTATGTAAATCTGATGTAAAGAAACTCAGAATGATCATCTTCTCGACTATGCGTGGGGAAGGTAGACGCGTTTATTTTTTGCGTGTGTTAAAAGGATTATTGCCATGAAAAAATTCTTTTTACTTTTCGTCATCATCCTGATTTTAGATCTCAGTTGCAAAAACAATCCAACGGGTCCCTCCCTCTGGGGCAATCTGCTCCCAAATCCTTATTTTGAAATGGGAGGCGTTCCCACACTCAGGGGATGGAAACTCTCGGATAGTTCGATAGTAGGATATTCTACCGATCTTCCGGCGGGGGGTGCGGGTCATTCAATAATACTCCATTCACAGGCGCCATCCCCATGGCCCGGGAATTCCATTTATGTGCCGCTTTCCTGGATGAATGGCAGATACATTTTTCGCATTTCTGTTTTTGGAAAGAAAACCGGTTCTGGCGGCGGAATTTATCTCTATCATCATCGTCCAAACGGGATCAATTCGGCTCCGGTCTGTTCGCTGGTGATAACTGATTCGCTCTGGCGGTATTATTCATGCCTTGATACGTTACGTCTTTTAACGAATGATACTATCTTCGTAACAATCCATGGCGGTGTCACCGGTGCGCGTCGTGGCACAACTTATTTTAATACATGTAAATTCGAGAAGTTGAATTTCGTGGGAATCTTCTAATCTAAAAAAATCCTAATGAGGTACCGGAGAGAAGCTGATGCGCTACGTCAAAAATCGAGATAGAATATATTTATGAACATGCTAAAACAAATCGTCATATTGTGGTGCTGTGGTTTGCTTGTGTTAAGTTGTAAAAAAGAGGAGAGTAATCCTATTCCTGCCATAAAATTAGGATCAATTTCAGGGACGATCACCGATTCGATATCCGGTGCGCTACTCACCAATGCTCAGATCTTTACCAATCCTCCCACCAAAACTGCCGCCAGTGATTCAACCGGAAAATATCTGATTGATAATCTCACAGACGGGGATTATACAGTCTATGCTGCAAAGGGCGGATACAATGGATCGAACGGCTTCCCGGTAACAATATCCAATGGTAATACCGCAACAGCCAATATAGCGTTATCTCATGTGCACTTTCTGTACATTAATTCGATGGTGTGCAATCCTCCTTCGATAGCCGAAGACAGCACGGCGAGCGTAACAGTGTACGTAATCGACCCAGGATACTTTCCTGTTACGTACGATTACAGCGCATCGGGCGGAACTATTATCGGCTCCGGTTCAGTAGTGAATTACAAAGCTCCCTCTGTTGCAGGTGTTTTTACGATTAACGTTACGGTGACCGACATTAAAAATTGGAAAGTTTCGGACAGTCTTTCCGTCCACGTTTACCCCGCCGGGACCCTTTTTAACGATCAATTTGATTCCTTCACCGGGTGGACCTATACTCAGGGAAGCGATACCAACGCCAGTTTCGGCGTCAATCAGGGAGCGGTCTTTGCGATTAACTTTGGTTCGCCCGACACCACGTATTACGGTCCGAGGGCGTCGAAGCCCTTAAGTGCTCCGATTGATCTTCGGTATGAAGATTTTACTCTCAATGCGTATCTTATTTCCACGGATGCACTTCTGAAGGGGATGAGCGCCGGCGGAAATATCCTCGTCTACATCGCCGACGATAATAATTTCCCGATTGCAGGATTGGAATGGCGAAAAGTATGCGGCGTAACAAATTGCACGTTTAATTTGCAAATGTTCACTCAGGGCGCTGTTCAAAATGCCGGTATATTTAATACAATTTCCGGAAAGGTGACTCTAAAGAAAGTTGCCAACGTATATTCTCTGCATTATAATGATGGACTCACCTTGACATCGGCTGCGTTAATTACCGATAGAGTGCCGACAAAAGTATTACTCGAAATATTAATTGGACCGAACGAGAATTCTCGCGCCATGAGCGTAGATTATATCACCGTAACCAGACCGTAAAAAGCTTTTATAAAACTTTTTCGGAGCAGCGCAGACTATGTAAAATGTCATTGCGAGTCCGCCTCCCGCCATCTTTTTAACGGGAGGCGGACGGGGCAATCTCCTCACTTAGAGGCGTATTGAGAAGATCTAAATCTGGTTCGAGAAATGAAATAGAATTTATACACACTCTGTGCACCTTGATAGTGTAGAAACATTCAGATCAATGATGTGAGTAGGGTTATAATAAGACATTCAAATTCTAACAGACTGAAAGGTTTTTCCTATGCCTAGATTTTCAAATCGTTTCATGGCAATTCTTCTTCTGGGATGCTTTTTCATCATGTTAAATATGAGCTTCGCGCAGGGAAATTTTTGGAGCGCAACTAACGGACCGTACGTCGGTGCGTTTGCTTCAATTACGGTGGCGCCGGGCGGCGTCGTTTATACCGGGGCTTTGGCTTTGGGACCCGCACCCGGAGCAAATTACCGGTCGACTGACGATGGGCAAACGTGGGTCAAACTCTCTCTTCCAAGACCGATAACTCAGATGAGCGCCTTGCCTAACGGCTCGTTGCTTGCGGTAGCCGATAAGTTAATTCTTTCTTCCGACCAGGGAAATACTTGGGTTAATGCAGACTCCGGTCTTCCGGCAAATTCGATTATTCATTCATTGTATATCGCCGATAATGATCATATCTATGTCGGAGCTTCGGATAATACAAATTATTATGGATCGATTTATCGTTCGAACGACGGAGGAAGAAGCTGGACAATCGTTGACACCGGATTACCCGTTTGCTTATTTACAAGCATTACTTCGGCTGGAAATTATCTGGTGACAGCAGCGTTCGGCAAAGGCGTCTTTGCTTCAACCGATAACGGCGATCATTGGTCGTCTATACAAAATGATTTGCCGGATTCTCTTATATCCTCAATTGCAATAACTCCGGCAGGTACTCTAATTGCAGCTTCAATGCATGGCAATTTTAGTTTGTCTCTCATATTCCGTTCCACTGATAACGGCGCTCATTGGGTATTTGCGGAATCCTTACAGACATCCTCGACTAATCTTGCCTCGATTCAAGTCGGATTGCTTTATGCGGAGACGAATAAAGGTATCTATCAATCCACTGATGAGGGAATGACCTGGACACCGAACAAATTGATCGACCGGTCCATATCTTCAGTTGCGTTTGATTCAAGCGGAAGCACGATTTTCGCTGCAACAATGCTCACCGGAATTTTTCGTTCAACTGATGGAGGTGCGAGCTGGAAACAGGCGCATCCGGGTTATTTTCTCTCGACGGCATATTCATTGATAGCCGATCATGACCAAGTTTATGCCGCGGCGGATTGGGGCGGTGTGTACCGCGCTGTAGACCGGGGCGCGAGCTGGGAGCAAGTCGGTTTAGCATTATATTCGCCGTTGTATTTAGCAACAAATAATAAGGGTGATCTTTTTAGCGCTACCCTTGGGGGAATCTTTCGTTCCATAGACCACGCCGAAACATGGACTCCGATTTACAACGGGTTGCCGCCCCCGACAAATTCAATAGTTCAGTTTATAACTTTTCATCCAAATGGCGATGTTTACCTCGGAGCTTTTGTTAACGGGAGTTCACCAGCAGGGGGTCTTCACCACTCTTCGAACAACGGCGATAATTGGAACCTGGTGAGATTTGCAGATACAACTATCACCGCCTTGAATATCGATCCAGCAGGCAGAATTTTCGTTGCGATTTCGGTCTACGATACATACGGAAGGATTTACCGGTCGTCGGATAATGGTGCGAGCTGGATACGCTTAACGACAGGATTGCCTTCTACGCTGCCAATGGTCAGGGGATTTGCGTTCACGAGCGGGGGAGCCGTTATTATTGGGATTGATCCATTAAATGGGGACGGGGGGATCTACCGTTCAACCGATTATGGCGATCACTGGAGCGCGGCAAGCACGGGATTTTCTCCTAATGCGTATCCCTACTTCACAAGCATCATTGCCGATCCGAAAGGAGCGATTTATGCAGGGACCGGCGACCATGGCATTTATCGTTCACTAGATGATGGACTTAGCTGGCATGCGATAAATGCGGGATTGCAGGATAGTACAGTCAGATGCCTCGCTTTGGATTCTTCAGGGTATTTGTATAGCGGGGGTGGTCAATCGAAAGGCATATACCGGAGTTCTTTTACAACACCTGTCAAAGAAAAGAAACCTTTTACGGCAAGTTCTTTTTCCCTGGACCAAAATTACCCCAATCCGTTTAATCCGGTTAGTACCATCACCTTCAGTGTCAAAGAAAAATCGCAAGTGACATTGAAAATTTACAATATTTTGGGCGAAGTAATCGCGACGCTCATTAATGACCGCAGCTATACAGCGGGAGTTCATTCCGCCACTTTTGACGGTTCCGGAATAGCGAGCGGAGTTTATTTCTACAAAATTTCTGCCATGCAAAATAACGCATCCTTCACCGATGTGAAAAAGATGCTGCTCCTTCGATAACGGATAGCTTACTTCTGGCTCGTTATTTCGTTATCGAGGAATTTGATTCAGTAAGATAAACTCTATAGGCAGTCATCACGAGTCCGCCCGCTATACCCGCCGTCTTTTTGGCGGGAGGCGGACGTCGTGATCTCCTCACCACTGCTCTATCAATTTTCTTGAGGTGATATGGGAAAATCTTTCAGCGTATATATCATAACAAATAGATACCATACTGTTTTATACACCGGAGTTACCAAAATCTTGCTCGGCGAATATATGAGCATAGAGAAAAACTCTTTGCAGGTTTTTCAAAGCGCTATAACCTAAGCAAACTCGTTTATTATGAACCTGGTGGCAGCGCTATCGGCGCAATTGAAAGGGAAAAACAGATAAAGAAAATGTCCAGAGAAAGGAAAAAGAAATTTATCTCTGAGATGAACCCTTACTGGAATGATTTGTATGACCAGTTGGTATAGCTTTGGCGAGTATAGTGGTAAGGAGATTGCGACAGCAAAAAACGCTTCGCAATGACGGTAGACCGAGGGTCATGGACAAACCGAAACATTATACTTCACTTCAAGTGAATGGGAATAGTCGTCATCACGATCCCGACAACAGTCGGGAGTCGTGATCTCCTCACCACTGCTCTATCAAACACCATTCTAACCTACACTCCCTGCAAATTGTATTTTTCCACTAAATGCTCAACCCATTTATCCGATAGTTTTTCCATCAGACTGTTGACCTTCAGGCGGGCGTGAAGATTGCCAAAATCGACTTCATCCATGCATTGATCCTGGTTCACGCAGCTAAAAATAAATTCTTCCTTGTTAGTTTCGATATTAATGTGCCGCTGCACGCACTGGGCGCAAATCGCTTTCATCATGCACTGCATGGACGAATTAATAGAGGCGATGCCGACATGCTTATCATTAAGGTACGGTTTCAATATCGTATGCCTCGCCGCGGTAACAGCCGCCATCATCCGGTCGGAACCGATTGCAATGATCCGCGTGGCTTCGTTTAACGGGATGGGAGCCGACCCTAGCTCGCCTTTGGCGTATGCAAGCATCGTTTGAATAATATTTCCCACATATGATTTATCCTGCGGTCTATTCACGGCGATCGGATTTCCCGAATCGACGCTGTATACGACCACATCGGTATATGCCTCAATTTCTTCGCGCTTGAACAAATCCTCACTCTTCTTGTACCCGGCAAAATAGACGACCTTGTTGTTATTATTTTTAAATTCTTTCGCGATGGAGAACAGCACGGCGTTCCCGAGCCCCCCGCCGAGCAAAATAACCGTTTCATTTTTTGATATTTCCGTTGGCGTGCCCGTCGGTCCCATCACAACGACGCGCTGACCGGGTTTGAGGTAGCGGACGAGGCGCGAGCTGGCGCCCATTTCAAGCACGATCAAACTCAACAGCCCTTTTTCTTTATCAACCCATGCCCCGGTTAATGCGATACCTTCCATCATCAGAAGCGTATGATCGAGATGGGGAGAATCGTGTTCATAGATTTGAAGGCGATAAAACTGGCCCGGATGAAATTTCCGCGCTGCCTGCGGCGCGTGGATCACCGCTTCAACAATTGTCGGCGTCAGGCGGTCAACGCGGACGACACGCGGCTTGAAATCCTCATCCATCCGCCCGATGAGGATGCTCCATGTATCATTACAGTTTTCCGCGGCAGGTGGGTAAAGCCCTTTGTTGTCCGTGAATAATTCCGCCACTTTTTTGTAGCCATACTTTGCCGAAGCCATCGCCTTCACAACGTTGCCTTCGAACACCGGATGATTATCGCCGTAATACGAAACGAATTTCCCGCCTTTTTCATACGACGTGAAGAAGCCCACTTCGTTCGATTCCGTTTCTGCGAGTTCGGGAGTATCGTCCCCCTGTACAGTGTAGCTTTTGAAGAATTCTTCCCGTTCGTCAAGCTGAAATGTGTTCGGATATTCCTTTTCATACATAATATTCGGCACCGTGCCGGCAGCGATCATCACCGTTTTAGCCGGAACGTGATAAACATTATCGCCAGTGATCCACTTGCCCTGATCGGTTTTTTTCATCTCCTTGAATATGAGTTCCTTCACGGCGCCATACGTGTCCGTGACTGCCTCAACCGGATTCATGTTCTCAACGAACGATATGCCTTCCTCCAAGCTCTTAATAACTTCTTCATGGTTGAGCCGGTAGGCGGGGGAATCGTTTATGGATTTGCGGTAATAAATATGCACGCCGCCCCATTTTCGTAATAGAGGGATGAAGTTGGGCTGCTCTTCCTCCTGAAAAGCGCGTTTCCGTTCTAATTCAATTTCTGCTGCGTGTTCCAGAAAACGGTTGAGGATGACCGTCTCTTCCGGATCAAGCATTTTATCTACGGCATCTTTTCCCTGGAGCAAACAGAGTTCATCGTAGCGTTGTTTTACTTTTGTAACCTGCACCGGATAATACGCCATCAATTCTGTCGCCGTATCGATAGCCGTCAAACCGCCGCCGATGACAATGGCGGGCAATTGAACCTGGAGATTCGCGATGGAATCTTTCCTTCCGGCTCCGGTGAGCTGAAGCGCCATAAGAAAATCGCTCGCTTTCCGGATTCCGCGGATAAGATTATTTTTCATGGTGACGATTGTCGGTTTGCCTGCGCCGGAGGCGATGCAGACATGGTCGAATCCCATCTCCCAGGCGTCATCGATTGTGAGGGTGCCGCCGAACCGGACGCCGTCGTACATTCTAAAACGCTCGCGGCGCAGCAGGTTGATGTAGATGATCGTGAGGAAATTTTTGTCCCATCGCACCGTGATGCCGTATTCCGAAACTCCACCGAACCCGAGGAGAATTCGTTCGCTTAGTTTTTGCTGCACGGTCGATATATCTTTGATTGGCTGGAAAAGCATTTGTTCGCTTCCAACCCACTCAGCAGGAAGCGGTTCTATCTTTAATCCATCGACGCCGACCACGCCGAATCCCTCGTTCAGCAGATAATGCGAAAGCGTATAGCCGGCGGGACCCATCCCGACGATGAGGATTTTTTTCCCGTTGTACGGCAGGGCATAGGGACGGTCAATTTTCAGCGGGTTCCAGCGCGTGAGAAGCGAGTAAATCTCAAATCCCCACGGCAGCGCCAATATTTCTGTGAGCGCGCGCGTTTCAACCTGCGGGATATTCACCGGCTCCTGCTTCTGGTAGATGCACGCTTTCATGCAATCATTGCAGATGCGGTGTCCCGTGCCCGGGCACATCGGGTTATCGATGGTGATGACCGATAGCGCCGCCAGCGGATCGCCGTTGCTCATCAACAAATGCGATTCCGAAATTTTCTGATCGAGCGGGCAGCCGGCTAATTCATACCCAAGCGGATTTTTTTTGAATCCTAAAGGATCCGAAAATCCCTTCGAGCAGGAATCTTTATCGCGCTCATGGCAGATGATGCAATAATCGATTTCGCTCATCGATTCGCGGCGGGAGAAGCGCTGATCGGTGAGATCGAACCCGTCGCGGTGCCGGTACGTCTCGGCGGGACCGATGTTCATCCGCGGAACTGGAGCATCCGTGACAATAGAATGCACGAGATGATCGAATTCCACTTTCTCCGGCTGCCTGAACGTTACCCATCCTTTCATCGATGGGGTGCGGCGGTAGTAATGCGCCGCAATCCAGTGCTCGAATATGCCGATAAGATCGCCCGCGAATTTCTTCAACGCGTTGATATCTTTTCCAACCGGGAGGATATCCTTGAGAAGCGGTTCCGTTTGCAGGCGTTTCGCCATTGTCCGGAAATATTCGGCGGCAACCCGGGGATCGACGCCTCTGAACGGCTTTTCTTCCTGGAGCAGCTCGACAACCATCGCAGCGGTTTCCAATTCGGCGTCCTCATCGGGTATACCCACGAACCCCTTTTTAATAGCATTAACCTGCCGGTCGAGCATGGCGATATCGAACGATTCGCTTTGTTCGCGTTTAATTTTTTTCAGGACGCGCCGCGTGAAAAACTCGCGTTTGAACTCAAAAATAACGCGCTCTTTATCGATGGTGAGCTTGATCTTTTTTAACTCGTCTTCAACTCCGAAAATCCGGGCGATAAACGAGCTCAGGTAGGGCGCCATTTTCACCAGGAGGGAGGAGGTCTCGGTTGGGCTGAAGCCATCCCCTTTTTGATCGCGGTACTTAAAAAAACTTTGAATGAGACTGGGGTTTTTTACGGAAATCTCATCAAAGAAAATCTTGGTGAGTTTCGCTAATTTTTCTGGCTTATAGAGATCGTAGTAGTCGAATTCAGGGAGATGGAGGTGCAGCTTCTGGTCGGGCAAATTCATTGAAATATCAATTGTATTCAGGTCAACCTGTGATTTCATGATAATAAATTAGTGTGAATAATTCAAAAAATGATTGCTATTCCTTTATGGATAGAGCAGATAAGCACTTAAATGAACAGTATTTGATGAGATAAGGTTTCCGAAAGTGTTGAAAATATGGTGGATATGGAAGGTTATGGGAGAATGGAAAAAGAAAGATTGGTTGCGAACTCTAACCAGAAATATGAAACTGGGTGAGTGAGGAAATAACGATTTGCATCTGATTCAGGAATTACCTACAATTTCAGTTGATCCATTAACGAGATCATATCAATAAATAAGATTTATAAACTTTCGACTTCTCGATAATTGTGTTCATTAACCCTATGGTACATAACAAGAGAAAATATCTTAAGAAGACACTAATTCTAATCACGTATTTTTATCTCTTAATTGAATTGAGTGGATGTGCATCTACCAATATGGCTTCTTTTATAGATCCAGCATATCATTCTACCACTTTCGAACGTATTCTTGTTATTGCTAACACTTCCGATCTTCAGTTACGTCAGAAACTGGAAACACGCGTAGTCGAATCTTTTAAAAATATCGATGTTGATGCCATCGAGGGTTTTCTTTTATTCCCGCCGACAAGGAGTCTCACGAATGATGAGAAAATTAAATTATTAATTGATAATCATATTGATGCATATATTTCTATCGATGTTGGTGAAAGTGGGGTGCAAGATATTTATGTGCCGCCAACCGGTTCAACAACTACTACTACAGGTCGAATTTCAGTAAGTGGTAATCAAGCCGATTATAAGGAGAAATCTACGACTACCGTTGACGGAGGATATACATTGTCAAAACCGTGGGCTGAATATCAGGCAAAATTATACGATGTTTCATCGGGATCAATTGCCTGGATAGCCAGTTCACATACGGGCGGCAATGCTTACGCAAACTTTAATACCATTATTAATTCGTTTAGCGACGAGCTTGCAAAGCGAATCACGGAAGATGGAATGGTTAGGCAAAACATTATAAATGGCAGAAGCCCAGCAGGCCGTATTTCCCCTAATCGATAATAATTTTCGAATGAATCTGGTTGTGTTATCGCAAGTTTTTCATAATAGCACCAACAACGGCATTGCTCTGTTGTACCCCAATTAGAATGCTCCCTCAAAGGCATATCTTCACCCAAAATTGATCGACCGTGATATGTTGCATTTTTCGGGTATTCTTGTAAAACCCATCTTTTCATTATCCGTCTATATATAGAATGAAACGAAGGATCATTGTTAAGAGTCCCGAGAACCTTGACAGAATTATTCGAGTTCTGACGGAGGTTCCTGTAGTATATGACCACATGGATAGAACCTTCTTGGTTATGTTGGATAGAAGTATGTTTTTTCAACCTTCTTTCGAAGCTTTGAAAGCGAACAAGATGTCAGCACTGACAACTCAAGAGCCCAAGTTGAAAGGTCAAGAGGAATCCTTGCTTGAACCATTAACATTTGCATTTGGGTATGCTCAAAAAGTTTTCCTTTGTACGGCCGTTGAGGTATGCCTTCTCCATCATTACACAAATTCAGCATATTTTTTTGTTAGCTATTTCAAAGGTGATTTCGATAGGTTGCCGACTCTCAAACACTGGGTCCAGTCGCGTAGAGACTCACGTGACTGGGACAATTGGAAGAATTTTAATTCTGATAAACAGTTGAAAACTATGAAGGAAATATCATTCTCAAATCTCTCGGTTGCGAACGAATTCTTCGGGGACATCTACGGCAAGCTTCCGTTTCAGCAAGCACTTTCGGACAATGACTATAAAACATTTTTTAAAATTTTTCAATCTCTTCAGGAGCAGAGAAATGGCATAATTCATCGGGGTGGTGAACTCAAAGATGGTCTTTGCATTGAAGTATCAAGTACAGACATGAGTGAAACATATGAAACGGCAAAATACTTTCGAAATCATTTACTCGGTTTCTCTGCATGGTGTAGGGATTGGTGGTTAAAAAAATTTTATACCAAACTCGAAGAATACGATACAAAACAGGCTAAATAACTACCTTAGAAATATCAATATGGTTCAATTTCAATGATATCACCAACCCCACCGTCGCGATAGCATCGCTCATGACCACGGTCTCCGTGGTTACGTGTTGGCAGCCGCCTCTGCGCCGGTTTTTGATACGCAGTAGGGGTCAACATTCTCGGATAGCTCCGGCGGTTGGGACGCGTCTGCACTGTCCAAATTGTCAGACGGGCTTTTAGGATTTATTATTCCATCCCACCTTGTTTGGTGGGTAGGATAATAAAATGCCAATGTAGGGGCGTTCAATTGAACGCCCCTACGTCCGGTTCAATCTCTCCCAGCAATATATCCGCAACTGGCAAATTCTCAAAATAAACTCCATCACCCCGTCGCGGCAGCTTCGCTCATGACCACGGTTTCCGTTATCAACCACCTCTGCGCCGGTTTTTTGATACACCGTGGGGGTCAACACTCCCGGACATTTCCGGCGGTTGGGGCGCGTCTGCACTGTCCAAATTGTCAGACGGGCTTTTAGGATTATTATCGCTTTTCAACCGAGGAGCGTTGAAACGCATCAAACACCTCAATAAACGTGTTGCTGAGCAAAGCTAAAGCTTCAACTTCTCGCCCACCCCCGACCCACCATTGCGGGCCGTCCCCTCTCCCGACTGTTGTCGGGAATGGGAACGGTTGTCCACTGGCATCATCAATGTTTTAATATTTTATTTCTAACCTGGAAGTAACTTACCCCTCCCTGTCCGTCCTGACTTTTTGAGCAGGCAGGACGGACTTTAAGGGAGGGGATTCAAAGTATTTCTATTTTCGCGCGTCGTTTATCAGGGGTGGGCGGGTTGCTTTTCCCGTCCCGATTCTGTTCATCGGGGGTGGGCTTATCTCTCCTGAGCAAAGCTGGCGCTTTGCTCTACATACGAAAGCATCCCAGCAATATATCCGCAACTGGCAAATTCTCAAATTTAACTCTATCACCCCGTCGCCGCGGCTTCGCTCAAGAACAAGGTCTCCGTGGTTACGTGTTGTCAGTCGCCTCCGCGCCGGGATTTAATACGCCGTAGGGGTCAACCCTGTCGGACAGCTTCGGCGGTTTGGACGCGTCTGCACTGTCCAAATTGTCAGACGGGCTTGTAGGATTTTTTTTCTCGTTTTCCAACCAAGGACAGGCTGTGTGAGAAGTCAATAAAGTCCGGTAGCCGCAACCTTCAGGTTGCGTGTCAATGCTAAAACCGCAGGCTGAAGCCTGCGCCTACCCGTGTTTCTGGAGTTTTCATTCAAACTGAGGAGCGTTGGAACAAGTCAAACACCCCAATAAACGTGCTGCTGAGGAATGCTAAAACTTTAACTTCTCAGCCACCCCCGACCCACCATTGCGGGTCGTTCCCTCTCCCGACTGTTGTCGGGAATGGGAACGGTTGTCCACTGGCATCGTCAATGTTTTAATATTTTATTTCTAACATGGCGGTAACTTACCCCTCCCTGTCCACCCTGACTTTTTGAGCAGGCAGGGCGGACTTTAAGGGAGGGGATTCAAAGTATTTCAATTTTCGCGCGTCGTTTATCAGGGTTGGGCGGGTTGCTTTTCCCGTCCCGAATCAGTTCATCGGGAGTGGGCGTCTCTCTCCTGAGCAAAGCTGGAGCTTTGCTCTACATACAGAACATCCCAGCATTCTGTCTGTAACTGGCAAATTCTCAAATTTAACTTCATCCCACCGTCGCGGCGGTTTTGCTCATGACCACGCTCTCCGCGGTTACGTGTCGTCAGCGGGCTCTGCGCCGGTTTTTGATACGCAGTGGGGGTTAATGGAGTGAACCCCGCCTGGAAGGGCGGGGTCGACCAGCCATAGCGGGTCGGGGGTGGGCTTGTATGGCATTGGCTCGAACAACAATAAATCAAAATTTATTTGAATTATATTTTGTAACTGAACACGCGGCTATTCAAAGCTAAAACTTAGTCAAGTTATCGGATACAAATATCGCAGGCAGCACGGCAAGGGAACAGCCCACCCCCGACCAACGATGTTCGATGCTCGAAAATCTCCGGGCCCCTCCCTTTCTGGAGGGGTGACCTGTTACAGAGGTTCAGATCGTCAATGTGTTAATATTTTCTTTCTAACCTGGAAGTAACTTACCCCTCCCTATCCGCCCTGACTTTTTGAGCAGGCAGGGTGGACTTTAAGGGAGGGGATTCAAAGTATTTCTATTTTCGCGCGTCGTTTATCAGGGGTGGGCGGGTTGCTTTACCCGTCCCGATTCTGTTCACCGGGAGTGGGCGTCTCTCTACTGAGCAAAGCTGGCGCTTTGCTCTACTTATGAAAGCATTTCAGCATTATATCCGCAACTGGCAAATTCTCTGACTCGTGGGTTTATCTTTTATATCATATCAATGCAACGCCAGTCAGCTATCTGTATTTTATTTGCGCTGTCAATAGGCGTTTATGCATAATACCGCCTGCAATCGAGAAAAGTCACTTTACATAACACAAAACCGCCAGCATCATACTATGGTACTGGCAAATTCTCTGACTCGTAATTTAATGGAAGATCACATTGCCTCCCAAAACCGGGACAAAACTGCTATGTTTTTGTTATTTATTATATTATTATTTGCTGGTTTAATACAAATCGGATAAAGTTTTGGCAAGAAATGAACACGTGGGAATAAGGTTATATTTAATATATTGGTGTCCGTTTTCCGGTGGAACGAACCAACCCTCACCCGGGATAGTTTTTCGTTCCGTGAGAGATCGGTACACCCTCTCCCGCGCCGGGGAGAGGGACGAGTTTTATCTGGGTATTTGAAAATCTTGCCGGGGTGAGGGTCGAGAGTCGAATTTTGTAAATATTTCCCTTGCTATTTTAACTAAAAGTCCTTATATTATATATAGTGAGTATATCGTAATATCATTAGTATTGGTGAGGGGACATATCAAGCCCTATATCGATGATTCCGCGTTTTGTAGTGTGTTGGGAGTGCCCACCCCGGATATATTGTATTAATTACCAGAAATATTTCTGCCCCTCCCTAACAGTCCGCCCTGCCGGTCGGACAGGGAGGGGGTGACGATTTCCAATGATAAGACTTAGAAAACGATACTGCAACGACGATGCTACTCGGTAACCGTTCCCCGCCCTGCACGTCCCGCCAATCTGTTCTATTCGATGATCTGGTGCGCTGATTTTAGTAGCGGGACGGGCGTTAAGGGAGGGGATCGAGGGGTGGGCTGGTCAACGCCATCTCTCGTTCCACCGCTCCGGTGGTGGAATGCGGGCATGACGCTCTGCGTCGAACGGTAAAGAGGCGCAGCGCGCCAAACGATTCAATCCCCCGTCCGCCGCGGCGGAGGGGGAACGCGGAAAAAACTGGTACACTACCGGTACAAAACTGGTACAAAAGTGGTACAGAACTGGTACATTTCTGGTACAAAACTGGTACAGTTCCGGTACAGAAAATCAGTGAAATTTTTGATTTCAATTCAATAACGCCTTGCCGTTATAAATTAAAAATAATTGTACCAGCTTTGTACCAGTATTTTTCTTTCGTTCCACCGCTCCGGCGGTGGATTGCGGGAATGACGCTCCGCATCAAATGGCGGACAGGCGTGGAGCGCCGAAAACTTTATTTCCCCGGAGACCGACCGTGGGAAAAATTCGATTTGTCGTTTAAACTATATTCAAAGTTTCGTATTTTACATCGATATGAGGAGATCGCGACGTTCCGCTGTTGCGGAACTCGCGATGACGTTTCGCACAGTTTCTTAAATGGCTCCACTCATTCTTGAACATGACATTTTTTCTGTGTATTTTGTATTCGTTCTTTAATCAAAACCAATCTACTCCCCAAAATTTTGGAAATTCTATGAAAATACACCGTATATTGAAACTGAGTTTTCTATTTCTCATCTCATCGTTCGCGGTCGCTCAGTTGAGCATTCCGTACGAACGCTTTCAGCTTCCCAATGGTCTTCAGGTGATTCTGCATGAAGATCATTCCACACCCACCGTATCGGTTAACGTGTGGTATCACGTTGGCTCCGGCCGCGAGAAACCCGGGCGCACGGGTTTTGCCCATCTCTTTGAGCATATCATGTTCGAAGGATCGGGTCATGTCCCGCCGGGAAAATTCGACGAATGGCTCGAGGCAGCCGGCGGCGATAACAACGGCTCCACAACCAACGACAGGACTAACTACTGGGAAAACGTTCCGAGCAACGCGCTGGAACTTGCTCTCTTCCTTGAATCGGATAGGATGGGATTTCTTCTCGATTCCATGACCCCCGCCCGAGTGGACCAACAGCGCGATGTGGTGAAAAATGAACGCCGTCAATCGTACGAAAACCGTCCCTACGGAATGGCGTCGTTGAATATTGAAGAGAATCTCTTCCAGGGAGATCATCCCTATCATTGGCCCGTCATCGGCTCGATGGAAGATCTTTCGGCGGCAAGCTATCAGGATGTCGTTGATTTCTTCACGAAATACTATTCGCCTGCAAACGCGAGTCTTGCCATCGCAGGCGATATTGATCCGGTGAAGACAAAAGAGCTTGTGAAAAAATGGTTTTCCGACGTGCCGAAACGGAACGCGGTGCCGCCGCCCGCTATTCCTTCAGCGTTATTGACTGAATCGAAGAGATTGGTAATCGAAGATAAAGTTCAATTGCCGCGATTATATATCGCGTTCCTCTCGCCTCCGCGGTTTACGCCGGGCGACGCCGAGCTTGATCTGCTATCATCAATCCTGACCGGAGGAAAAAATTCACGCCTGTATAAACGACTTGTCTATGATATGCAGATCGCTCAGGATGTAAATGCGTATCAGGACTCCCGCGGTCTCGGATCCGAATTTATCATCCAGGTTACTGCCCGCAGCGGTCACAACCTCTCTGAGATTGAAAATCTCGTCTGGGAGGAAATTAATAAAATTAAAAATGATCCGCCTGCACTGCGGGAGTTGCAGCGGGCTGTGAATGGTATGGAGGCAAGCGTATACGACCGGCTCGAACGAGTAGGCGGGTTCGGCGGTAAAGCCGATCTTTTGAATGAATATTTTACCGAAACCGGAAACCCTGATTATCTCAACGAGGACCTGGCGCGATATAAAGCCCTCGCACCGAACGACATTCAGGCGGCTGCGCAAACGTATCTGAAACCTGATGGATGCGTCGTGTTAAGCGTTGTGCCGCAGGGGAAAACAGAACTTGCCGCGCAGCCAAAGAAGGAGGGAAAATAAGTTATGATGAACTTTTCTCAAAATTCACAGAATAATGCTTATCCGAATATTTTTCCGAATAGCATGAAGAAATTAGGTATTTTCACCGCGTATCTCATTATTGGCGCATTCGTTTTCACGTCAATAATTCTGGGACAGGCGCCGGATCGGTCTAAACCTCCGGAATTAGGTCCAACGCCATCGCTCACGCTTCCGGCAATTCAACATTTGAAACTTTCCAACAATCTTGCAGTGGTGTTGATGGAAAAACATCAGGTTCCGCTGGTGCAGGTGGAGCTTGTGGTAAAAACGGGGTCGGTGATGAATCCCGCGGATAAATTAGGTCTCGCAAACCTGACTGCCACCATGATGATGCAGGGCGCGGGTTCGCGGAACGCGCTCGAGCTTGCAGATGCGATTGATTTTCTTGGCGCGCGAATTTATACGTATGGAAGCTGGCATGTTTCCGGAGTGAGTTTACATACGCCGTTATCCAAATTAGAAGATGCGCTCGCTCTTTTCGCGGATGTTGCATTGCGTCCCACGTTTACATCCGAAGAGCTTGAACGCCAGCGCAAAGAGCGGTTAACTCGCCTCGGGCAGATGCACGATGAACCTACGGGAATTTCAACCACCGCATTTTCACAAATTATCTTTGGAAAAGATCATCCATACGGGCAGATGGGAAGCGGCGATGAAAAATCTATCCGGTCGGTGACAACAACGGATTTACAAAATTTTCATCAAAAATATTTTCATCCGAATAATGCCACCATCATCGTGGTAGGCGATGTCACCGCGGATAAAATCATTCCACTGCTTGAAAAAGTATTTGGATCGTGGGATAAGGGAGATGACATTCAGCAGCCGGTGGTTCCAACTGCCGCGCAGGTTGCCTCGCGAACCGTGTATCTTATCGATAAACCCGGAGCCGCGCAATCGGTTATCCGTATCGGCAGGGTGGGGGTTGAGCGCTCGAACCCCGATTATTTCGCAATCGAAGTGATGAACACAATTCTCGGCGGTTCATTTAGCTCGCGGCTCAATCATAACCTTCGGGAAACGCACGGGTACACGTACGGAGCCGGGTCCGGTTTCACCTATCCGCCGTTCCCCGGTTCGTTCAGCGCCCGGGCTTCAGTCCAGACCGCGGTGACCGATAGCTCGTTGATTGAATTTTTTAAAGAGCTGCACGGCATCCTGACTCCTGTCTCGGACGATGAATTAACGCGCGCAAAAAATTATCTTGCGCTCCAATATCCAAATGGTTTTCAAGCTGTCGGCCAAATCTCCAGCCAGCTCGAAGATCTTGTGAATTATAACCTGCCCGATACGTATTTTAACGATTATGTTAAAAATGTATTCGCAATTACAAAAGACGATGTCAACCGTGTCGCGAAAAAATACATCGATCCCGAAAGAGTTGCCATTGTGATAGTGGGAGATCGATCCAAAATTGAATCAGGCATCAAGGCGTTGAATCTTGGGACGATTCAGAATATGACGATTGATGATGTGTTGGGAAAAGCCCCGGTGTTGGAGAAGTAAATTCTACTACACTCTGTTGTAGCTTTATTTTAATTTAAAAAGGGATTGTCCAGAAAGAACTTTCTTCGCCTTAATGAGTCATGCTGAACTTGGTTCAGCATCTGATTTCATCAACGTGAAGATCCCGAAACAAGTTCGGGATGACATAGTCATTCTTTTGGGACGATCCCTTTTTCTTTAATATAATTCTGGTGGAGTGGAAGAAAAACCTAGAACGTTCTGATTTGTTTCCACCAGTTGTCAACGACTTCCTTCACGTCTGTGGGATCGTCGCTTTTCATCCACTTATCATAGAAACGGATATCGCCGCCGCCGGGTTGAGGCACGGGCAAATCGATCTGTACCCGTACCGGCAACGCGACAGAATCGCCAAGAATGAACGCTTCCCCCTGACGGAGCGTCGGTAAAACGTCGATAAAATCTGCCTGGGAATCCGGGACTAATTTTCGCACATAATTCTGATCGTTGGGATTTAACAATCGCATTGCGACAAAGTTATTGCATTGCGAGACAATAGTTTCAGATACTTCAGCGGGCCGCTGGCTCACAATCATGCAGCTCACGCCGTATTTTCTACCTTCTTTAGCGATCCGTTCAACAGTTTTTCTCGCCGCTGTGCTGGTGGAGAGATTCGAGAGATAGTTGTGCGCTTCTTCGAAAACAATAAGGATCGGGAAATCTCTCCGGGCTTTATTCCAGAGATTGAAATCATAGATCACCCTGCCGAGAAGAGAAATGAGCACATTGAGAACATCGAATGGGACGCGGCTCAAATCGACTATTGTTATTCTCTTCCCGGTATCCAAACCGAATAGTTTTGTGAGCAACTCGCTGAATTTATCGGATGAACGGTAGGTTTTTGGTTTGAAGAGAAATTCATACCGCTTATCGTTCAGCTTGCTGTCGAGCCGGACAAGGAATCGAGTAAACTGTCCGTAGAAGGGACCTTCTTTCCCGCCCAGCGTCCGTTCAGAATCGAGTGATTTCATCCGGACTGCGACGTCGAGAAAATCAAAGTATACCGGTGTATCAATATTAATAAATTCTTTTAATGCCAAATTTTTCCCTTTTTTAGAATCGAGCACTGCATCCTTCAAAATCATCATCTGGTTATTGGCGGTCGGTTCGTTAGGGTCGATGAACGTTTCGACGAGTTCTTCAAAATTCATCAACCAGTACGGAAGCTCGAGTTCAGTAATATTGATCAGGTTCCCGGTGTCTTTGAAGGCATTCAGATATTCGCCGTGCAGATCGAGCATGATGACATGATTATTCGGGAGATGATGTACTTTTTGGATAATAGAAGCAACGGTAGTGGATTTTCCACAGCCCGTTGATCCAAACAATGCGACGTGCTTTGAAAAGAATTTATTGGGATCGATATAGAGTCGTTCCTCCGCAAACATCGATAAATTACCCAGGGAGAAATTCGATCCACGGAATGTGGCAAAGATAGCTCTCAGGTCGTCATCGTCCGTTGAATAGACCGAACTGCCGATGACCGGTAATGCGGAAAGTCCCCGTTCGAATCGTCCGGTTTGAAGCGTTCCTAACGCCTTTATTTCGAGGATGCGGTTTCCTCCGCCGTCTTCGCCGGATAATCGGGTGTCTCTTGCGGAAAACACAGTGCCGATGATCGATCGTTCGTATTCGGGCATAACGACAAACGTACCCACCTGGCCGACGCGATTGGCAGCGCCATAGACCATTGGTTTTATCACGACGTCTTCATTCAAGATGACGGAGATACCGCTGTTGCTTACAGAAAATACTTTTCCGATAAGTTTTTGTTCGTCCATGTTTTATTTTTCCTTATACTCCGGTACGTTTTATGACTACCAATGTTTTATCATCAGAATAATCTGCTCCCGCGCTAAAGACCTGGACTTCTTGCAATATCTGGAGGGCAATATCTCTGGAGCTTAAATCTTTATAATTAATCAGGAGATCGTTGAGGCGATTTTCACCGAAGAAATTTCCTGCTTCGTCCCGCGCCTCCGTTACGCCGTCGGTATAGAGCAACAAGATATCTCCTTGTTTCATGAGGAAATTTTCGGTTTTGAAAGTCGCCTCCGGAAAAGGACCGAGCACCTGCCCGGTAGTTTCCAGCAATTCACAGGTCGAATCATTTAGTCGAAAGAGAATGGGGTTATTATGACCACAATTCGCGAAAATCACGAGGCCGTTTTTATCGTTGATCAATTCACAATAAAACAATGAAACAAAGTATTCATCGGAAAAAGCTTTATTCACTAATTTATTCACACGTCCAAGAAGCGAGCTGATTTTAGTTTGGAACTCAAAACCCATCCGCAATGCGCCAGAAACATAGAGAGCTTCAACGGCGGCGGAGACGCCTTTGCTGGTTGCATCGCCGATCACAATACCGACACGGTCATTATCCTCTTCGGATTTGAGATAATCAAAAAAATCTCCCCCGACAATTCTATCAGCAAGTGAAACGCCATATATTTCATACGAGTGATAGCGCAATTCATGCTGGGGAAGGATGCTTTTCTGGATCTCCCGCGCTTTATCCAGATCGCGTTCTAACACCTGAGCTTTTTCTTCGATCTTGCGCGTTCGCAGCGCCGAGGTAAGGGCGGAACTGATAATATTGAACGTTGCCATAATATCGCCATCAAGCTGATCGGCGTTGAACGCCAGAACATACTTGAACAGGGTTTTTCCGCGCCAATGTATTTTCTCGCCAACTCCCGTTGCGGTGAATTTAAAGATACCCCTTCGCCGCAAATACTGATCCTGTTCGCTGGCAAGGATAGTCCGGAGCCGGGGAAGCTCTAAAAAAATAGGATTATCTTTCACACGGAGCCGATAATTCTGTTTAATATGTTCTATTTCGCCGATTTGGTGAAGGAGAACATAGCTTCCGGTGCGGGTATCAAATTTCCAAATTCTGCCGCCTTTGATCTTTATCTCTTCAAGATTAACGATCTCCAAAAGCGCGTGCGTTAATAATTCCTCGTCGGACGGAAATTTCTTTGACGCAATTGTTTCAACTGTTCGGTATAATTTTCGTAATTGCATGTAATAGTAGGGTTATGCTAATTTTTGTCTTAAAATGTACTTCGAAATTCGATAATATCCAAGGAAGGAGCATCGAATTCTGATTGGTTATGGATGATATTTCAATTCGCCCGCTATTACCGGAAAATCAAGATGATCTTCTTTTCGTGGTATCGCGCAGGAATAGATTGAGCTATACGCGCAGTAAGGATTAAATGCATTGTTCAGATCGATGATGTACACAGCATCCGGATTTGTTTGTTCCTCGCCAACCTCAATGTATCGACCTACACCGTACGTCTGGTTGCCGGTTGTCGCATCGGTGAACCAAACCGATAGATAGTTAGGTTCAGGTGACGGTTCTTCTTCAGACGGAAGTGTTTTGTAAACGTTTAAGCGGTACTCATTGTCATTATAAATTAGCTTGAAATATCCATATCTCAGTTCATTTCGTTTCTCGCCCTTCGTGCCAAACACGACAACAGTTTGGGGATTCGAATATTTATAAAGTTGGGAACGGAAATAATATTTCAAGTTAGGAGCGAACCATTTTATACTATCAAAATGCGCATCGCTATCTTTTCTGAACGGTGAATTGGGATCGTCTTGGAAAAAAGTATTTATCTCGGTACGGTGATCCATTATTTCTTGAATTATCCTGACACTATCCTGCGCGGTTAATGCGGGGAATTCCTGTGTCCGGTTCTTACATCCGAAATAAATGCTGCCGAATAAACCTAAAATAAGAATGTATGCCGCAGTGAGTTTCATCGCTATTGATTTCTCTTTGAATATACCACTTATGGCGGCGCAAGGACTGCCGCGGTTAGATCCTGATCACTGTTATTCTTATGAGCTTTTCCCCACTCCTAATTCTTCCAACACATTATCAGCATTGGCATATTTATCCAGCACCCATAATACGTAACGGATATCAACTGCAATAGAACGGCTGTAATCTTCGCTCCATGCGTAATCGTTAATTGTGGCTTCATAGGTGCGATCGAAATTCACGCCCACAAGTTCTCCCAGCGCGTTCAACAGTGGACTGCCGGAATTGCCGCCTGAAGTATCGAGATCATAAAGAAGCGCCACGGGAACATCTTTTAATTTTTTATTTTTGTATTTGCCGAAATTTTTATTCCGGTAGAGAAGAACCATTTTCGCCGGCGTGTTAAATGGTTCGATTCCCGTTGTTTTTTCTATTATTCCGCGCAGCGTGGTAATAGGAGTCGCATATATTGCGTCTACAGGCGAGTATCCCCGTATATGGCCGAAGGTGAGCCGGAGAGTACTATTGGCGTCTGGGATAAAATCTTTTTTTAGATATTCCGTTTTTAAATCAATGAACTGCGCGTTTAATTTTGATAATGTACCATCGCGTTCCTGCCGTTTATCTTTCAAAGATTTATATGTTGGGTATAATAATCTTGCCAGGTCGATAAAGGGATCGTGGATTGATTCCATCTCCTCGGGCGATGCGGATAAGGCAGATATGGTAAATGCTGTATCGGATAGTTTCGTTTTACTATAGAGTGATGCTATATAGGTATCTATGGCAGATGCGCTTGTGTCTGACGAAAATATTCCATCAAAATATGCAAATCTCTCATACTTGGGAAGACGAAGAGCCCGCTGGATCATTTCCTTAAAGAATATTTTATCGATTGGTTCATAATAATTTTGCAATCCTAATTTAATATTGTCCCTTGTTCTCGAAAAATTTCGATCCATGTAGGGAGAATCGCGCAGAACGTCTGGTTTCTTTAATTCATTCGAAGCCTGAACAATGGTCATGCCATAATTTAGCAGGGATGAACTGGAAAGGAGATAATCCATGGTCAACTCATAATACGCCTTCGACCAGAGATCTTGATAAATCCCTTCAAACCCGGAAAACAGGTCGCCGTAAAGTGATTTACGATTGGTGTCGGCTTGTACAAATGATTGAAGAGCATCTTCTTCGTCTTGTCGCTTTTGGATGATGGGTAATCGCTTCAATCCTTCCAATTTGCCGCTGTAATTCTTCATGGTGTTGGCGAGTCCCTTACGGCGACTGTCGAGTTTCAGGGATACTGCCCGGTCATTATTTCCAAGACTATCTATTATGCCAATCTCCCATTGATAAAGATCCTTCACATACGGCATCCGTACTTCGTTTTCAAAGGAGATATATTGCCACGGTCGATGCCGGTAGGTTCGACCCGGATATCCGAGAAGGAAGACAGCGTCGTTTTCATCAACCCCTTGCGGCGCGACTTTTAAAAATTTCTTGGGGTGAAAGGGGATATTCGACGGCGAGTATTCAGCGGGACTTCCATCGGGAGCAGTGTAGGCGCGGAGGAATGAGAAATCCCCTGTATGACGGGGCCAAACCCAATTGTCATTTTCCCCTCCAAATTCACCGATTGAACGGGGAGGGACATACACAACCCGAACATCCTTCAGAAATGTATAAATGAACAACATGTACGATTTTCCTGCAAACATTTCGGCGACTTCTGCCCGTTTACCGGGGTACTGATTTTCGATATCCGTAATTATTTCTTTCGATCGTAAATCAATCGTTCTCGTACGATCTCCGGGATTCATGTTTTCAGAGATAGAAGAAAGCACCAACGCGGAGACGTCCTGATACGAATCGTTTATTCGAACCGTAAATCCCTTTGCCTGAATTTCCTCCCCTTTGGTTTTTGCCAAAAATCCATTTGTCACGAGGTCGTGTTCAGGTGTGCTTGCAGTCTGTACCGCGCCGAACGCGCAATGATGGTTGGTTATAATCAATCCCTGGTTGGAAACAAACGAACCTGTGCATCCACCGATCTGGACAATTGCATCGATTAACCCGACGTGTCCAGGGTTATAAATATCATTCGGGGTAATTTTCAATCCATGAGATTTAAGATTCAACTTGTGAATTTCACTCAATGGATACATCCCCTCGTCAGGCATGGCGGCATGGATAGAAAATAACGAGAAGGCAACAATAAATACAAGGATTTTGAGGCGTTTATCCATGGTGATTTTTTTCGCTAAATAGTGACAGATTTATCGTAACAAACGAACAATGTTATGAAGATGTTGGGAATTTTTGGATCATTAAATGAATTATCTCGTCTCTATTCCCGGCGCTATATCAATTTGCAATTTTTGCGACTGTTTATATTTACCGTAAGAGAAGTTCAATGTGTACTCTCCTGCTTTGACAAACTTTTGACCCTCGCCGCCATAATCATTCAGTAAATCTTTGGTCATTTTCAGATCCCACGTGGAACGATTCATTCCGGGATTTGCCGGAAGTGTGAGATTTGCCATTGTTTGTCCTGCGGAATTATTAACGGTTATTTTTGCAGGGTCGCCTGTATATTCTTTTATATAGTAATCGAGGATAGCTCCATCCGGAGGATTAGCGCCGTGAAAAACTCCTATGGTTCCTGCCCAATCACCGAAACCGGGAAGATGGTTTGTCCCGAGTGCGTGACGCAACGTGAAAAAGTATGCATCCTTTTGTTGGATTTCGGGCGTCATCTCCTCAAGGGATTTTATGTTATCGATGATGTAAAGACTTCTGCCGTGAGTAGCAATGAGAAGATCACGATCGCGGGGTTGAATAAGGATGTCATCGACTGCAACCGTAGGGAGGTCGCCAAATTTTATCCAATGTAATCCACGATCCTGACTGACGAATAATCCGAATTCGGTTCCTGCAAATAAAAGATCAGGGTTATTACTATCTTCACGGATAACTTTCACCGGACCATCGGCGGGAAGGTCACTAGTAATATTTTCCCAGCTTTCGCCGCCGTTTGTTGTCATGAAAGCGTAAGGATTGTAATTTCCCGATCGATGGGCGTCAATTGCCATGAAGGCAACACTTGAATCGTGCCAGCCCGCCTCTATTCGGCTGATCCATTGTCCCCTCACCGATTTTGGTATATTTTTAGTCAGGTCTTCCCATGTTTTCCCATCATCGGAGGTAATCCAGAGTTTTCCGTCATCCGTTCCAGCCCAGAGCAGTCCGGGTTTGAGAGGTGATTCTGCGAGTGAAAAAACAACCCCGTAATTTTCAGCTCCGCTTCCCACAGTATTTATTTTCTGAGGATCCTGCGTTGAAAGATCGGGACTAATGACTGAAAACCGTTCACCTTTATTTGTCAACTTGAAAATCCGGTTTCCCGCGAGATACATAGCGCCTTTTTCATGTCGGCTGGCGATAAGTGGTGAATTCCAGTGAAAACGAAATCGGGGTTGTCCTTCAGCCGGTTCGGGGCGTAATCCTTTTACCGCACCACTGGATAAATTGAATCGGTGTACATACCCTTCCTGTGATTCCGCGTAGACGATATTGGAATCTTCAGGATCAAATACACAATAGAACCCGTCCCCTCCGCCAATGTTAATCCAATCACTGTTCAGAATTCCGTCTTTTGTGTTCGTGGCGCTCGGACCTACCCAATTCAGATTATCCTGAAGTCCACCTGCGATGCGATAGGGAGAGCTCATATCCGTTGTGATACGGTAAAACTCTCCTGCCGCTATCCTGCTGAGATGATCCCAGTTTTTTCCTGCGTTGAAAGATTGATAAATTCCACCGTCCGTCCCGATGAGAAGACGTTTCGGGTATCGGGGATCTATGGCGAGGGCGTGACAATCAGGATGACTTTTTTCGAAATATTCTTCCCGAAACGACTTGCCGCCATCTACTGAAACATGAAGAGTGTATCCAAGAATATAAACCTTTTGATCATCTGTTGGGTCAACACGAATTTGACTGAAGTAGAAGGGACGGGGATTTAGGGAATTTACACGAGTCCATGTTTCCCCGCTGTCTTCGGATCGGAATACACCGCCCATTTTACTATGAACATCGTCGATATTTGTTGTGCCGCCTTCGTCGCTTTCAACAACAGCATAAATGATTGCCGGATTTTTTTTGTATATATCCAGTCCGATTCTGCCGGTTCTTGAGGGCAGTCCGTTGGTAATTTTTTTCCAGTGCGCGCCCCCATCGGTGCTTTTAAAAATCCCGCCAATATTTTTACCGTCAGTTAAATCGGGTCCGGACGTAAACGACCATGGCGTGCGCTGGCGTGCGTATAATGCTGCATAAATATTTTCCGGATGCAAGGGGTCGACGGTAACATCGCCGCAACCAACGATCGAGCTGTATTTCGATTCCGCAGTCAGAACTGCATTCCATGTCTTGCCGGCGTCTGTGGTTTTAAAGAGACCACGCTCGGAGTTAGGTGTCCAGAGATCGCCCATAGCCGCAACCCACACCGTGTTCGAATCTGTTGGGTGTACTGCAATGCGGGCAATGGTTTTAGAATTTTTTAAACCTACGTTATTCCAGCTTCCCCCGCCGTCGGTTGATAGGTAAACGCCATTACCCCAGCTTGAACTGTTTCTATCGTTCGCCTCTCCGGTGCCCACCCATACATATTTTGAATTCGTGGAGCAGACAGAAATAGCCCCGATGGCAGCTACAGCTTCTTTCTCGAATACTCCATCGAACGATGCTCCATTATTATTGGTTTTCATTACACCGCCTGTGCCGAGTCCGACATAGAACGTATAAATATCATCGGGATCGTATGCGATGGCAGAAACGCGGCCGCCCATCACCGCCGGCCCGATGCTTCGGGCTTTGAGGGCTTTTAAACTTACTGGTTTGTAATCACCGGATGGTTTATCCTTTTTAGAATTATCGTTTGCCGATGCGATTTTCGGAGATTGCCAAAATATGGTGGTGAATAACAACAGAATGATGGTAAATGGGCGTATTTTATTCATGAAATTTTCCTGATGATATAGATAATATAATATTTTATACGGATCATTAATTAGCTATTTGAAGTCTGAGAAATAATGAACAGATAATCCCGATAATCCATTCCGGCGGTATTTAAACTTATTTCGCCCCTGATTATTTCAAGTGATTTAAGCTTATTGCCCCGGATACATTTCAACCGGTTTCAATTGCGATGCGAGGGGAAAAATGGGTTCAATATCCACCGGGATATCTCCCAATTTATCAAGCGCGTTCTTTACTTCAGGTCTGAGAACGCCGTAGGTATCGAGCAATTTCTTAGCGTTGTCGTAATTTCCCGTTGCTTGAATAGTCATGATTTCGCCTGTTAATTTTTTTACAGCTTCCTTCATTTTGTCCGTAACCGAAAATGTACCCTTCTCTTTATTAAATGCAATGGCGCCTTCATCCTCAAGATAATTGAATTGGAGCGCTGTCCCTTTGCCGTGCGCTTCCTTTATCCCGAAGCGAACTGAACGAAATATGCTTGCCAGATAAGTTGCATAGAGCTTATCGGAGGAATTTTCAATGATTCCTTTGTCCATAAGATATTGCAGCATAAACAACCCGGAGATGTCAGCTTTGGCTTCTTCGAGAGCGGAGCTGAGTTCCTTCATCGATTGTCGAACCGTTGTTTGCTTTCCTTTCACCGTGATTGAGTGTGGACCAAGGCCGTGCATCATTTCATGAGTCAAAATATGGGTGAAAAATAGCTCGAACGAAAGTTTATCTTTACCTGACGGGTCAAGCACAAGTCCCGCGATGGGAACAAGAACTTTATTGAATTTTGCCTCCTGGACATTTTTCAACATCACTTTTTTGCTCCCTTTTTCTTTCGTGATCCGTTCATCGTTTGGTAAATTGTATGCTGCGGTTTGAACGCCAGCGCGGGCTTCTCCGCCGATCATTACTTCATCGATGACGCGGATCGGGGAGAGCGTGCCGAGTTTCGGATTCCGGTATTTTTTATCGATTGGAAGATTATTTTCAATCTCCTGGAGATATTTTGAAAACTTTGCGAGTTTTGCAGATTCAGCATCGTCGCGCAAGCCGATATATGCCTCGAACGAAGCTTTGTAATTGAATAAATCGTCTATATATACTTCGTATGGTCCGATAGTGACATCAATGGGGCTATCGAGTTCCATCCAGGCAACATCGCTTGCGTAGTAATCTCCTTTAACGAATGCCTGTGCTCGTTGTCTTAAAAATAAACTTAAACTTTGATTATCAGTTAATCTTGCTGCCTGGTTGAGAGTAATCGATGCTCTGCTGAGGGGTGTCAGATATTCTTCGAAATAAGGAATGATTATTAATTTCCCTTTTTGATCACGCCGAATAACAGTAAAATATCCCGTCGCCCTTTTTTGGTCTTCTTTCGATAACGTTTTAAGCCACTTATTAAATTCTTCTTTTGTCATGTTTTCCGGATAGAAATTTGCCATCGGCGGACGAACTTTCGGAACCCCCTCAATAAACGGTTCGTTGCCGTCGATATTCGACCAGGGGGACATATTGATGTTATAATAATGCAGCCGTATTTTTCCCTCGGTACTTGTATCGCTTTCTAATTCAGCTCGCAGGGCTTCGTTCCCCCTCCAAACCTGTTGAGTGTAAATTTGATCGATATACTTTGCGGCTTCAAACAGCTTACTAAGCGCTTTTTGATCTCCGGTCGAAAGTTTTGATATATCTGCAGTGATTTCTGTCGGCGCAAACCGTTTTATTTTTGATTCTAATTCTTGCGTTGAAAGCTGCTGTGCATACATAGAAATTTGAAATATGACCGTTAAAATAACTATGGTTGTTCCAAAATATTTCATTGTAACCTCGTTGAGAGTTTAAAATATTAAATAATCGATATTGTTGATAGTAAACGATGGTATAAAAAATTACTGTTCCCAATAAAACTTATGCCGTTCATGAGGATGATTGCCGATTTCATTCATCGTGGCGGCGTCATATAATCTTCCATTGAGCATGACATAACGGATAGATTCGGAATTCCGGATATCATCGAGCGGGTTTTTATCCATCACGATGAGATCGGCAAGTTTGCCAGTTTCCAGCGAACCGATATCGTTATCGAGACCGATATATTGCGCGCCATAAAGAGTGCCGCACCGGATTGCCTCGAGAGGGGTCATGCCGCCCTGCGCAAGCATCCAGAGTTCCCAATGCGCTCCAAGGCCCTGCAATTGACCGTGCGCGCCAAGTTGAACTTTAACGCCCGCATCGTATGCCTTTTTCACCGATTTGGAATTATCGATGTGGTTGAAATCATCCTCGTTTGCCATCATTCGCCTTCGCGACCGCGGGTCGATTATCTCCCGCGGGGTAAATGTAAGCAACCGTTGATTTTCCCAAACTTTGGTTTCTTGGTACCAATAATTTTCTCCGAACAACCCACCGTAACTGACGATGAGGGTGGGGGTGTATGCTGTTTTGCTTTTTGATAACAAAGTGATTGCATCTTTGTAGAGCGGAGAAACAGGCAAAGAATGTTCAATTCCTGTATGTCCGTCAAGAACCATATTCATATTCCAGAAAAATGTTGACCCGCCTTCCGGCACCACCATCATTTTTAGTGCGCGGGCTGCCTCAATGATTTCCTGACGCTGCTCCCGGCGCGGTTGGTTGTAACTTTTTACCGTAAATGCGCCGACCGCTTTCATTCGGCGTAAATGCGACATGGCATCGTCAAAATTATTTACAATCGCCTTAAACGAACCCTCAGCGCCGTAGAGAATGGTTCCCGTTGAATAAAGGCGCGGACCCAGAAGCAGCCCGGCTTTCAACATTTCCGAGTTTGAAAACACCATCTCTGTATTGGATGATGGATCGTGAGCAGTTGTAACACCGTATGCTACATTTACATAATAGGGCCAATGGGTTTGGGGCGTTATACCGCTGCTGCCGGTTGGGATATGGGCATGTACATCTATCAACCCGGGCATGATGTATTTGCCACTGACGTCGATTCGCTTTACCCCCTCCGGAATAGTAACCTCAGTAGATACCCCGATACTCTTTATTCGGTTCCTATTAACAAGGATGGTGGCGTTAGGGATAACTTCATCGCCCTTCATCGAAATAACCGTCGCTCCAACAAGCGCGATCAATCCGGTTGGATTATCCGTAGCATGCGAAAATCCGATATACAAACCGGTTGTATCGGGTTTATCCTGAACGCTGTCCTTGGCGCCTGCGATCCAATTGAATGTGTTGGTAAGTTCGCGGGAATATAATTCCGGACCCAGCGACCAATAAAGTTTTCTACTATCGGCTGACCAGTTGGTATAGGTGCCTGCATCGCGGGTGATTCGTTTTATCGGATAATCGGATTCTGTATTGCTAATGGTCACGGGGGCGCCTGTTTTGGGAAACACAGCGATGTAAGCGTTATACCGTTCCACCAGCGCAATCCATTTTTCATCGGGTGAGGGAACAAGTTCCTGCGAGTTTTCAGACATCATATGAACTCGTCGCTGCTGCCCGTTCAATCCGACACTGATGAGGGCTGTATTCTCTCCTTCGTTTGAAATGAGGAAAATCCGGTCTCCGCTTTTGTTGAATAACGGAGATGATCCTTCTTCTGTTACGAGCGTGGCCGAACCGCCATCGGCGGGAATCCAGAAAATTCCTGTTTCGCGGCTGTAGATAGTTCCGCGCAAATTGTCTCCGCCGATTTTATGGTAGGCAATTTTCTTGTCGTCAGTTGAAAAGCTGGGCTCAATATAATGTCCTTTTTTTGAAGTAAGTTTAAGCGGAGATCCTCCATGTGCCGAAACTTTACAGATTGCTCCGAAAGCTTCATCGTTCCATGTCGCATAGGTTATCCACTTACCGTCGTGGGAGAAGGAGGGGAAGATTTCTAAATCATTCTCGTCGTCGGTGATGCGTTTTGGTTCGCCATCGGGAAGAGATTTGGTATAGAGTTTTCCGAGCGCTGTATAAATAACCTGTTTTTGATCCGGTGAAACAGTGACATAGCGGAGCATCTTCACATCAAATTTCTCCGGCGCTACTTCCTGTGGAAAACGTACTGCGTCTGCTATCGTTTGTTTTACATGTGCAGTGAATGGAATTTCAACCGCTTCCTTCGATTGAACGTCGATTTTCCAGATATGACCTTTTGCAGAGATCACGATATATTTGCCATCTGGAGTCCAGCTAAAACCCGGGTGAACGCCGAACAATGCCCACGTTTCCTGGGCATCACGGTTGAGATTATCATAAATGGGAGTTTCTTTTCCAGATTCGATATCATATGTAAAGAGAACCGTTTTCAACCTTACACGGCGGACAAACGCAATCGTTTTTCCGTCCGGAGACACCTGTGGTCGGATGGACCCGCCGGCGCCGTTGATGAATGATTCACTTTTTCCCGTTTGCATATCCAATCGTTGAATCACATAGATCACTCCATTAGGATCTTTGTTGTATTGAAATCCTCCGCCTGCGCTAACATCTTCGCTGTAATAAAGATATCTGCCATCGGGTGATATGCACGGCTCGCCGGCGTCCTGTTCCCAGTTGCGTCTCTTTGTTAATTCAAGTCCGCCGCCGCCCCCGATATAATACATCCACATTTCGCCAGCTCCCAGCGACCGGGTATTTCGGTAATGTTTTTTGGCAACAATGTATGATCCATCCGGCGACCAAACGCCATTGTTTGTCTGGCGTTCGTTTTCTTTTGTTATCTGCTTAAGGTTGTTCCCGTCTATATCCATGATCCAGATATTGTCAGTGCCATCGCGATCGCTGGTGAATGAGATTTTTCTCCCATCGGGGCTGAACCGCGGCTGAACTTCATAAGCCGATCCTCCGCGGAGAAGTTTTGCATTCCCCCCTGTGATCGGCATAATGTAAATATCTCCCAGGAGGTCGAAGACGATTTCCTTTCCGTTCGGGCTGACGTCTACGGAAATCCAGGTTCCTTCATCGGTATCGAATTCGATATCTTGCGCGGGTCCGTGCTTTGCCGTTATATCCCACTTGGTTTCTTTTTTCGTCTCTTTTGATGCGAGACTGTCCTCAGAGGACTTAGCGTGAAACACAGCAGGGTGGTAATAAGGAAATTCATACGGGTCTTCATCCTGCGCGATTGCAGGGATAATACTGAAAATTAGAACGATTGAAATTGTTAAAAAACGGTATATCCGGAACATTGAGGAGGATCCTTTCTATGATGGACTAAATGGTGTTTTAAGATAATGAGAATGAGTGAGGGAAGCAAAAACCTGATATTCGCTACTTCCGTCTGAATATTGCGTTTCTGCACATTATTATTAAATTCAGCTACAACCTTTTTTACCCAATTAAGTCTAAATTAGTGTAAGCTTACGAAAAATATTCAAAAATATGCCCTTAAATGATGAAAAGTTACTGATTCAACAAGCGCAAGGCGGAGATATTTCGGCTTTTGAGCAGCTTGTGTACCGATATGATAAACAGGTACTTTCAATTGCTGCGGGTTACGTCCGTACGGCTGAGGACGCCAAGGATATCTATCAGGAAGTCTTGCTCAAGGTGTACCGCGGGCTTCCTAAATTTAAGGGGCTTTCGGAGTTTTCAACATGGCTCTACCGGGTCACCACGAATGTATGCCTGACTCATAAAGCGAAGAAAAAAAAACATCATCACGCATCCATCGATGAGGAAACGGATGGCGATGATGGGGAAACGCATTCAATGAGTCAATCGATCATGGACGAAAGCGCTTCCGCTGATCAACAGATGCTGGATGCGGAGATATCCAATTCCATTCATCAAGCGCTCGAATCATTATCGCCGCAGCAAAAAATGGTGTTTACTTTGCGGTATTACCAGGGATATAAGCTGCGGGAAATTGCCTCAATGATGGATTGCGCCGAGGGTACGGTAAAAAAATATCTTTTTACCGCCACTCAACGCATGCGTGAACAATTGAAGGATTTATATTAACTGAAAATCGACACAATAGATCAGGGAAGAACACAAGAAGAAAGAAAATGAAATGAAACACGATCAGTTTAAAGAATGGGTGCAACTATCTCAGTACGACGAGTTGGATACGGATGAGCGGGAAATGCTCAAGAAACATCTCGAAACATGCGATGAGTGCCGCGATGAACACGCAAAACTCGACCGAATGAATAAGTTATTGAGTCGTTCACCAGCCGTGGAACCGGACGACCAGCTTTTACGAGAAGCCCGCCTTGAACTCAGGGCAGCGCTTCGACTTGAAAAGAAACGACGGGAACGCTGGAGTTCCCTCAATGAATTTATTGGCGGCTTATTCTTTCCAAAATTTGCCTTTGCGCTTGGTGGCGTCGCGTTTATTGCTGTGGGAATATTTCTCGGTCGAATTATAATACCACCGGAAATTCAATCGAAAAGGATAGAAGCCCCAGGACAAATATCCAACGCTTCTCTAGACCAGGGGAATGCGAAAATCAGCAATGTGCGATTTTTGAATAATCCCAGGGAAACGGGTGAAGTCGAATTTACCTTTGATGCAGTGACGCCGGTACATATCAAGGGGAATGTTAATGATGAACGGGTGCAGAAGGTTTTAACGTATGCGCTCTTGAATGATGACAATCCTGGTGTGCGGCTCCGTTCGGTGAATGCGATCGGGCTTCAATCAAATCAAACGCGCGTGGTTCAGGATCAAGTAATAAAAAACGCATTGATCAAAGCGCTCAAATCTGATGAGAATCCAGCCGTGAGAAAGGAAGCTCTTAAAGCGTTGCAAAAATTTACTGTCGATGACGAGATTAAGAAAACACTGATAAGTGTTTTAGTACATGATATTAATCCTGGAATCCGTATTGCTGTCATCAATATTCTCGATTCGGCAAGGGTTGAAGGTAAACCGCTCGATCAGGATATTCTCGACGTCCTAAAGCAGCGTATGAAATCCGATGATAATAACTATATAAGAATCAGAGCGAAGGAAGCTCTTGGAGAGGTCAAACAATGAAAACAAATAAAATCTGTCTATTCCATGACTTATTTTGGACCATAGTGTTGATGATAGCATTTTCATCAATACTCACCGCACGTGAGGATGATGATCAGAAACCGGTGGTAAAAACTAATTCCTTCAAAGTTCAAAAGGGCGGAACGTTGAGGATGTCCGTTGAGGCGGGTGATGTTCGGATTATCCCGTGGGATAAGAACGAGGTAGCGGTTAAGGCAACGAGTGAGGATGAGGATGATTTCGAGGATTTAAATATGGATATGCATGGAAATACCTTGCGAATTGATAATCAATCATCCTGTTCATCCTGCGAGATTCGGTATGAGGTCAATGTTCCTGATGAATTCGATCTGGATATCGAGACCTCGGAAGGAAATATTAATATTCAATCCGGCTTAAACGGCGATATTATGGGCAGGACTTCTGCCGGAAATATCAAACTCGGCGCGTTGGGTGGGACTATCGATATGAAAACTTCAGGCGGAAATATCACTACCGACGATATCCGGGGCGATTTGCGATTGGGGACTTCCGGTGGAAATATTGTGGTGGGAAAAGTGGATGGGAAGTGCGATGTTTCTACTTCAGGGGGAGATATCCGTATCGCGAACGTGGGGAAAACATTAGACGCCCGGACTGCAGGCGGGGACATCAGAATCGGGGATGTAGGCGGCGAAGCAAATGTTTCCACTTCCGGCGGAACTATTGTGGTTGGGAAGATCGGGGGCAGGGCAACACTCTCAACTGCCGGTGGTGATATCGAAATCTCGTCGGCGACCGGGATCGTGAGCGCGAAAACAGCAGGCGGAAATTTGCGCCTGGAAAATATCACCGGTTCAGTAACGGCAAAAACTGCCGGCGGCGACGTGGAAGCGGAATTGATACCAAGCGGGAATGGCAAATCCAAACTTTCTACCGCAGCGGGGGAAGTGAAGATATATCTTCCGGAAGATGCAAAAGCTACAATAAACGCCCGCATCCGATTTAACGGCAGGTGGAACAACGAAGATGAATACCGCATCAAGTCGGATTTTAAATCGGAGAATTACCATACGGATGAAGACGAGGGTGAAATAACTGCTACCTATATTCTTAACGGGGGAGGGGAGACGATAACCCTGGAAACTTCAAATGCAGATATTATCATTCGGAAACTTATCGGAGGTAGAAAAGGGGGAAGGTAAATCGCGCTTGGCAGTACCCTGGCGAATTCTAATCTCAAAGGATTCGCCGGGAAAATTGCCCACTTCATTTTATTCCTTCCATTTAACAGCATCCTCAACGTAGGTTTTTCAATCTGAACGAACTCGTAGAAACGCAAATCTTCAACAGGGAAAGTTGCATATTTGTCAAAAATGGTTAAATTTAAGGCATGAATAAAGAAAACCGCCTTCGTATAATCATTATCCTGTGTCTCATTATAGGGTATGTCATTGTTGCCATCCTTCGATCCGGAACGGCATGGTGATGAATTTTTATAAAAAAATTCTTATCTTATTGACTCTTCAATGAGATTAGAATACATTAGGTGTGGATGAGGCGCATAATTCACTAGGTTTTTTATCATCAAATTATTATTGAATGAAAAGTGATTACAGATAAACGCGTTAAAAAAATTTTACTTGTCGAGGATGAAACCGGTTTTTCCGAGTTACTCGCAAATCTTTTACGAGGCGATGGATATGAGGTCGTTGTCGCCAATGACGGACAAGAAGGGTTGGATAAACTTGTATCGTTTCAACCGGACGCGATTATTTCCGATATCGTCATGCCGCGGGTTGATGGATTGGAAATGTTCAAACAGGTGAAAACCTCCCCCAAAACCTCATCGATACCGTTCCTCTTTATCAGCGGTTATAAGGATAACCAGATCTATGAGAAAGCGCGTAAGATCGGCGTGTTCGGTATCCTTCAAAAACCGATCGATATCGATCAGATTGAACGTAGACTCAAAGAACTGATGCGGTCGTAACCGAAAGGCAATTCTTTCGGGTTTTACTTTTTACCGATTACGTTAGTTGGATCAATGCATTGGTAGCGAGTCTTTGCAATCGGAATAACTTTCGATGACGGTGAATCTATCATGCCCAGTAGATAACGGGCTGGATTTCTTCCGGCAATAATTGTGATACCTCCCTTATCACGTTCTCCTGAAATGCCCTTTCAACCAATAAACCTCGCGGGGTATAGTAATTGATGTCACCTGTACTGGCCTCGTCATCAGAATAATTTGCGTTTCTCTGCTATCCCAAAACCCGCGACCGCCTTGTGGCTAATTCCCCATCTGCTTCTTTACTAGTCTGGCTATGGAGAAAAAACTACATAATAAAACCAAGAAATTCCCCAAAACTCAAAGTTCCTTGAGAATGAGATAACTGGATTGACCAGAAAACGAGCAATTTGTATACTTGTTGAATTTCCATTGATTTCTGAATATATTGGTAGCATATGGCTTCGATTACTCACATACCCTTTTTCAGAAGTCTTCGTTTTAAAATCGGTTTCGGATATGTTGTTCTAGTGCTGATTAATACTTCCGTTGCCGTTTGGACAATTATGAACTTCGGCAGATTAACCAAATCCTTGGATATGCTCCAGGGGGAAAATTACCAGGATGTCATTGCTGTTGAAAATATGGCAAGAGCAATCGAGAGCCATCACCACGCAATTTCATCGCTTCTCAATAGAGATATCCTAAATGGGCGGATCGAATACACCAAAGCTGATGAGGATTTTAGGGAGTCGTTCAAACAAGCGCATAAATATCACACCATTCCCGAAGATAGTCTCATTATCGAGAACATCGGCGTTACCTACGAGGGCTTCATCATGCTGATGGATTCACTAAAGTCTCTTGTGACCGCAAAAAACTTCGATGGGGCGAAGGCGTTTCATTATAATAATATTTCACCATTTCTCGAGCGGCTATCCGATAATTGTTTCTGGCTCGTGGAGGAAAACCAGAAACAAATGCTTCAATTGAATAACCAGACCAAAAAGATTGCAAACGAATCGATACTTGCAATTATCTCCGGCTCTCTCCTTGCTATAGGTTTAAGTATTATCACAATGACGCAATTCACAAGGCGGATTATCGCTCCTGCGGAAAAATTAACTGAGACGGTACACCAGATCGGGCGCGGGAGGTTGGACCTCAAGACAGAGGTGCAAACCACAGATGAAATCGGCGAGCTTAGCCGCGAGTTCAACAAGATGACGGAACGTTTGCGGATGTATGAAGCATTAAACATTCAAAAGATCCTGCTTGAAAAACAAAAATCTGAAACAATAGTCGGTAACATTTCTGACGCGATTATCGTTTGCGACGCGCAGGCGATTGTTCAATTAATTAATCCTTCGGCTGAAAAGCTTCTGGGAATCAAGAATCACGACGCGGTGGGCAAAACGATAGAAGAAATTACAACCGATGAACGGTTAACCGGAATTTTCCGAACTCCGGATAAATTTTCAACGAGTACACATCCTTTTCTTCAATTTGTGGAGAACGAAAAGAAAGTTTATTTCAGGCCGCAAATATCTTTTATCCTCTCGCGCCATGGACGTAAAGATGGTATTGTGCTTGTCCTCCAAGATGTCACTCAATATAGGGAGTTGGACAAGGCGAAATCTGACTTCATGGCAACCATTTCCCACGAATTCCGCACGCCTTTGACCTCCATTAACATCGGTGTCGATATTCTCCGTCAACAGATGTTGGGACCGTTGACGATTCCCCAGCATGAACTGCTTGAATCATTTAAACAGGATTGTGACAGATTGACAAAACTTGTACGGGAACTGCTGCAACTTTCCAAGCTTGAATCACGAGAGCTCATCAGGCGGGAAGAACAGGTAGATCTGAAAAGGGTAATTGAATCAACCATTAAACCGATGCAACTGCAATTTCAGGAAAAGGGTGTTGAACTGATTATGAAGATCGATCCGAAACTCCCGATGCTGTTCAGTGATGAACAACATCTCTCCTGGGTCATCTCGAATCTTGTGAACAATGCGCTCCGACACACGCTGGGGGGTGGAAAGGTGGAAGTCGCCGCCTGCAGCGATAACCGCAGCATCTTGTTGACGGTTGCAGATACCGGTGAGGGTATCCCCGCCGAATACCTCGATAAAATTTTCGATAAATTTGTTCAGGTGAAACGCACTCTCGATGCTACGCCGGGCAGCGTGGGATTGGGACTTTCGATTGCCAAAGATATTGTGGAAATGTACGGCGGTAAAATTTGGGTGGTGAGTGAACTCCAAAAGGGCAGCACATTTTCCGTTCGTCTTCCCCTTGGTCAGGAGGGTTCCCTGTGAATACACGAGGCAGTATCATCATCATCGATGATGAACCGAATATTCTCAAGACGTTGACTCTTGGACTGAAAGCAAACGGGTTTGCCGTGCGAGGTTTTTCGAATCCTTTAGACGCTCTGGAATCTGTCGTTGAAACGGAATATGATGTCGCATTTATCGATCTCATGATGACCCCTCTTGACGGCATGCAAGTTTTAAAAGAGATCAGACAAAAATCCCCGTTAACTACATCCGTGATAATTACCGCCCATGGCTCAATCGATAGCGCGGTTGAGGCGATCAAGGAAGGGGCATTCGATTTTCTTCAAAAACCGTTTGACCTGAAAGAGCTTCAAGTTTTCACGGAAAAAGTTTTTGAGCATCATCGGCTTCAAAAGGAGGTGCATGCATTACGACGGCGGTTGGCGGATATTCCCCCATCGGAAATTATCACACGCAATACGAACATGCTGCAGCAGCTCGAGCTCGCCCACCAGGTCGCTGACAGCAATCTTACAGTGTTGATTGAAGGAGAAAGCGGCACAGGGAAAGAACTTGTTGGTCAGTATATCCACGACTGCAGCAATAGAAAAGATAAACCGTTTGTGAAAGTAAATTGCGCGGCGCTTGCCGAAAGTCTGCTGGAAAGTGAATTGTTCGGACATACAAAAGGAGCATTCACCGGAGCGCTGCGTGACCGCGAAGGAAAATTTGAAGCCGCGAACGGGGGAACGATGTTTCTGGACGAGATCGGTGAGATCACACCAGCCATCCAGGTGAAGCTTTTACGCTTTCTTCAGAGCAGGGAATTTGAACGGGTAGGCGAGAACCTCGTGCGCAAGGTGGATGTCCGGGTTGTTGCCGCAACCAATAAAAAAATATCCGAGTCCCTGGAGCAAGGGAGCTTCCGTGAAGATTTGTATTACCGGCTTAATGCAGTAAGAATCACTCTTCCCCCATTGCGCGAGCGGCCTGAAGATATTCTCCTTTTGACGTATCATTTTGTGAAGATATTTTCAAAAGATAATATGCAAATCGAAATTTCACCTGAAACGCTCAAGTTAATGACAGGATATCCCTGGCGTGGGAACGTGCGTGAATTGGAAAATGTGATTGAGCGAGCCGTCCTATTGGCAAAAAGCGGTCCGATCCTTACACATCATTTGCCATCCGAATTTCAAAATATGGAAGAATCTATGAGTAATCTCCTTTCACTTGAGGAGATCGAACGACAGCATATTGCACGCGTACTGAAAATTTCTAAGGATCTTGAGGAGGCGTCACATATCCTCGACATCGATCCGGCGACGTTATGGAGGAAACGGAAGAAGTACGGATTATAAGATAAATGGATAGTAGTATAATAGGAACAATCAGTTTAGAGATGGTATTAAGTTATTAGGGTAGTTTAGATATGAGAAATAGTTGGAGGTTTTCAGTGAAGAGGTAAATTTTCCACTTTCCTAATAGTTCAGGTTATATTGTAATTATATCAACGTTACCTTCTCGCCAAGTAAATTATTTATGCATTCCAACTCCATTTTGCGATTTTTAGGGGACCAAATTAACAAATTCGTTGCAAAATGCAATACCCGTAACTTCTTAAATTTCAATCTCTTAATAAAAATGGTTCAGTATCTTAAAATAAGTATCGCTTTCTGCAATGACGAAAAAATCAATAAAGAGGCAAAAATTTTTAAAAAATCTGAAAAATCGGTTAAAAACGGCATAATCAATAATTTAGTTCCTTTGGCACTATAATTGGATTAGATTACTTAGCGATAAGTTATTAAATCATCATTTAATCATTTTAAACCGCACAAAAATATTCATTAATTTGGTGGAACTATGTCTGTAAAAACTCACACTGAAGTAAACGGCAAAGTTGGAGTTATCGAAATAAAAGGTTCGCTGGTCGGTGATCAGGATACCGATCGGTTTCGGGAAACCGTGACGGATTTCATCGAACAAGGCAATAAATGTTTAGTGGTCAATCTCAGCAAAGTGAATTATATGAACAGTTCCGGAATAGGCGCCATCATCTCGGCGCATACAACATATTCTAAAAGCGGCGGTGTTGTGAAGCTTACCGGACTGAACAGCAATGTTCACAATCTTTTTGTAGTAACCAAGCTCATTGATATCTTCGACGTCTATGAATCGCTCGATGAAGCCATCGATAGCTTCGTCAAACAAAATTTATCGAAATAATCTATCAATATATACTTTCATAAGGAGTCAATAGAATGAAACAGTCAACATTTGTCGTGGTGCTTGTCGTAGCTTCTCTGGCAATCTCGATCCTCATATATATGTTTGTTCTTGGTAATCCGGGTAATTTTAACGACGGTCCCAACCGCGAAAAGCCCTCAAATTTAATGGGTCAGGTTTATACCGGCGGTGTCATTGTGCCAATTTTGATCACGTTATCTATTATGGTTGTAACCTTTGTCGTTGAACGCGCACTTTCTCTCCGTAAAGCACAGGGGAGGGGCTCATTACCAACATTCTTAAAAAACGTCCAGCGAAGTTTACAGAGCAATGATATAGACGCCGCGATAGCCGCATGCGATCAACAGCGTGGTTCGCTTGCAAATATCATCCGGACCGGCTTGGAACGTTACCAGACACTCGGTAAGAGCGCACAAGGTCTGGAAGCCACTAAACAGATGGCTGAAGTTCAACGCTCTATTGAGGAAGCTACTTCGCTTGAAATGCCCATCCTCGAAAAGAATTTGATCGCGATGTCCACCATCGCCTCTATTGCGACGATGTTCGGACTTCTTGGAACGGTTATCGGTATGATACGAGCTTTCCGCGCTCTTGCCCAGCAGGGCGGTTCACCTGATGCCATCCAGCTTTCCATCGGTATCTCCGAGGCGCTTATTAACACCGCTTTGGGCCTTTTTGCCGCTATCGTTGGTATCGTGGCTTACAATTTCTTTGTCAATAAAGTGGACAATTTCACGTATATGATCGATGAAGCCAGCTACGACGTCATTCAGACTTTAACGACAAAAACCAAGTAATCTGAAGGGGTTACCCCTATGCCAAAATTTAAGAAACCAAGAATAAATATTCGGGTCGATATGACGCCGATGGTGGACGTGGCATTCCTCCTGTTGACATTTTTTATGTTGACGACTCAATTTCGTCCACCGGAGGAAGTTACCATCGTATTGCCGAAATCTCACTCGCAATTTAAATTGCCCGAATCGGATGTGATGATCGTGACGATCAGCAAGGATAACCGTATCTTCCTCGGATTGGATTCGCAGAAGATGCGCGCCAGGGTATTCGGCGAGGAAAACCAGCTTAGGGCTGAAATTGAAGTCGACGTGAAAATCCTCGGTAATTTACTTATGAAGGCTCGCAGCGCAAATCCAAAATTACGCACCGTGGTTAAAGGTGATAAGGAAGCTGATTACGGACTGGCGGAAGACGTCATGGATATTCTGCAGAAAACAAATATCACACGATTTAACCTCGTGACTGATTTAGAAAAAAACTAAAGGAGTTTAATTATGGCTGATGTTGGTGGCGGTGGTGGTGCACCGCGCGGACATGATAAAAAGAAGAAGGGGAGAAAAAAACGTCGCGTTAATATCCGCATTGACATGACTCCCATGGTGGACGTGGCATTCCTGTTGTTAACATTTTTTATGTTGACAACGACAATGAACCGTCCTCAAACCATGGAGATTAATCTTCCTCCGGATAACAAAACAAAGGTTGAAATTGCCATGAGCAATCTTATGACGGTCATGGTAAAGGAAAACGGCGATATTTATTGGTTTATCGGCAAGGACCCGCCTGAAAAGGTGGCATTTGCTGATCTTCGAAAGACGCTCGGTCAAAAAAATCAGGATAATCCGAAATTAGTGACATTAATAAAGATCGACCGCAAAGGGAAGTACCACATGATGGTCGATATAATGGATGAGCTTAATTTAGCGAACATTACGCGCTTCAGTCTTGCGCCGATGCTTCCTGAAGATTTAAAAATTCTTGAAAAAGTATCGTCGTAGAAAGGAGATAATCATATGACAGCTAGTGCAGTAGCAGCAACAGTTCAATCAACCGTAACATACGGAATGAGGGAATTGCGAGGTCTGTATCAAAAATATGCAACCGTCGGTTTATCGTTAGCCGTGGGATTGCATCTCAGTGCGATCGGCGGATATTATCTCGTTCAATATCTTAATCAGGATGAAGATCCTGTCATCAATGTTCGCATTATGAAATACAGCGAATTGGGACCTCCACCTTCGATCACGAATACCGACGCCGCACCTCAGGTGCAGGTCTCGGTGCCCGTGGCAAAACCTACGGTTGGTATTCCCGTACCGGTTCCCGATGCGGAGGTTAGCCCTGAACAAACAATAGCGACGCAAACTGAGATGTCGGCCGTTCAGGCGCCTGCCGTGGAAACAGGTCCCGGTAATTCCGGTGTGAACGTTGAACAGGATATCAAGATTCAGGATGAAGATCCTCCTGATTTTGTGCCGGTGGAAAAGATGCCCGTACCGGTGAAAACCGTACAACCGGTTTACCCGGAAATCGCCCGCCGAGCCGGTGTTGAAGGAACCGTGTGGGTAAAAGTGCTCGTGGATAAAGAAGGAAAAGCTAAAAAAGCTCTCATTCAAAAGAGCGACGCCGATATCTTCAATGACGCAGCGGTAGCTGCCGCGATGCAATTTGTGTTTACCCCGGCAATCATGAACAGCGGTCCGGTCGCCGTATGGGCGAGTATTCCATTTCGCTTTAAATTAAATAAATAAACCGGTAGTAGTGAATTAGTGACCGCAGGGTATAATCCCTGCGGTTTTTTTATCGTGAAGAGCGGGAAATATATATCCGTTCCGGTTCTATGAAATTACAACGTAACGTATCATATATGAATTGTCTCTATCCTCATAGAAGGAAAATTACTTTTCTTTCCCTCAACATTTTCCATCGTCTATCCAAATCTTATCAACCCTGCTCAAAGAGTGGAACGGTGGAACCTATCTATGATCTGTTCGTTTAAAAGTTAAGAGCATGATATAATGAAATTAATAAAAATTAATGTTAGATTCTCGCTCGTTGCTCAGAGAACAATTGCGGGAGTAACACAACGGTGAATGCAACTACAATCCTGAATATTGTTGGATATACAATCTCGGTTCTTCTCACCACCGCCGGGATAGCCGTACTCATTGGTATATTAATGCCTTCCTACATCCCCGATAATATCAGAATAATTCTTGGCGTCATGTTTATACTCTATGGATTATTCCGTGGAGCGACTACCTGGATGAAACAGCAGCAGGCGAGACGATTTGCCGAAAGGTACGATCAGGATGAGCTCTAAGAGATACCTCGTTTTATTGTTCGTGTTCATGCTTAGCGGCATCTTTGCCCTCGGCTGTAATGATGAACGAAAAGAAACAACAACAAAAGGCAAAGTCAATATCATCGTTGATGAAGCCATCGCCCCTCTTTTTTCCCAGGAAAAAGATACGTTTGAATCGCTCTACCCGCAGGCAAAGATTCATTTTGATACCGCTCAATCACGTGAGGCAATGGTAAAGTTTTTTAATATCGACAGCACTAGAGTTATTGTATCGGCACGGCCGATGAACGATGAAGAACGTGCGGTTGCGAAACGATCAAACCTGGTGTTCGGTGAATATAAAGTTGCAATTAGCGGCATTGCGGTGATCGTGAATGTGGAAAACAAAACTTCACAGATGCGCACGACCCAAATAGATAGTGTTTTAAGAGGTTTAATCACGACCTGGAATCTCTTCGGTTGGGGAACTGAGCGTTTACCAATCGCAGTATGCCTGCCCGATCAAAATTCAGGAACATTTGAAGTTCTTGATGTAAAGTTGTCAAATGGACAGAAACTTGCTCCCCCGTCGCACATTGCATCGGAATCCCCGGAAATGTTCCGTTATGTCATGGAGCATAGGAACTCAATCGGATTTGCCGGCGTGAACTGGCTGAAATATTATCAGGATAAAGTTCGTGTTCTTGAACTTAGCGACCCTGCAGCTCCCGACTCGCTCGAGATTAAAGGTCAATATTTTTCTCCCCATCAGGCATATATTTATCAAAAGTACTATCCGCTTGCCGTAGAAGTGTACATGTATTCAAAAGCGGACATCTACAGCGTGGGTGCGGGCTTTGTGGCATTTGTTACAAGCGCTCCCGGACAAAAAATTGTGTTGAACAGCGGACTCGTCCCTGCGACGATGCCCATTCGTTTAGTCGAAATCAATAAGAAGGGATATCAACAGTGAAATCAACTATGAAAGTTCTCTTTACCTTCATTCTTTGCAATTTAATACTCCATGCGGTCGCAGTTGCCGATGATCCCTGCCAGTTGGGGAAAGACGCTCTTGCCAAACGCGATTACCTTTCAGCTATCAATTATCTTAAAGAGGGTGTTCGAAAAGACAAGAAAAACACCGTGTGCTTTATAAATCTGGGCGTGGCATATCTCGGCGCGGATTCTGCCGATCAGGCAGTAACAATTTTAATCCAGGCACGCGAACTTGATTCTACAAATGCGAAAATCTATGAATTAATCGGTGATGCTTATGCAAAACAGGGGATCCAATCTGCGGCTATTCAGCAATATCAAACGGCTGCTTCTATGGATTCATCCAACGCGGGACTTCATAGAAAGTTAGCCTACGCTCAATTAAAACTCCGCGCATATCCCCAGGCGATAGCTGAATTTCGCTGGGTAATTTCACTTGATACGACCGATACCGATGCGTATCGTAATGTGGGGCATCTTTACTATCGCGCCGAACAGCTTGAGAAAGCCGCGCAATATTTAAAAGTTGTGTATGATCGTAATCCCAAAGATTCATTGCGTATCGAATTTGCCAGGGCGCTTTATCAAACCAAACACTACAAAGAATTTATCGATGTCGCAAGACCGATCACATTCGATGATCCCTCTCAATCGGAATTGCTTCGCTGGCTGGCAACTTCATACGGCCTTATGAAGGATTCGACTAATGCTTCTCAAATCTTGGAGCAACAGGGTGCGGATACACTAAAATTGAAACCCCATGAATGGATTGAACGGGGAAAATTACTCAGTTATCTTGGGCAAAGCGACAAAGCCATTGCAGCGTATGAACGCGGCATCCAGGAGGATAGTTCGTTCAAAGGCGAAGTGGCTTATGAATTAGGTTCCCTGTACATGAAAGCAAAACAGTGGGAGAAAGCCGTTTCTATGTTTGAAAAGAAGCTTGCCGTGGATACCGGATCCAATTTTAAGTTTGCCTGCCACTATAATGCAGCGGTTTCGCTCATGCAGTTAAAAAACTGGGAAGACGCACGAACGCATATTCTTTCAAGCATCGACGCCAGACCCGAATACATCCCGGCATGGCAATCGTTAGCCGAATGTTATCTCCAAATGGACTCAACTGCCCTGGGCAGAAGCGCATATCGGAGAATGCTCGGATTAATCGATGATACCGAGGATAAAGATAAATATAAAAAAGCCGCGGAAGAGGGTTACCGGACTGAAGGGTTTTACCTTCTGCTTGATAAGAAATATCCCGCTTCGCTCGAAAATCTTAAAAAGGCCTTGGCCATTGATCCTGCAAATTGCCAGACGCTTTTATGGACTGCCCAAGCGTATACACTCAGCAATCTTCGCGACGACGCAAAACGATATTATTGCAAGGTGATCGCAAATTGCGGCAAAGGCGATCCGAGGTACGCGGATGCTGTTAAGGGTTTGAACGCCCTTGGCGCGGCACCCGGAGATTGCGGTAAATAACAATTTTGATTTGCCTAATGAGATTATCCCCATCGCGGAAACGAGATGGGGATTTTATTTATCCAAATGTATGTTGATCGATATAGAAATTCAATATCGAAATATTTGTGTGTATTAATAATATTTTGTTAATTTATTTAAAATCATTAATATCATGAACATTATGGCAGAAAATCCTGTAACAACGGCTCCTCCTAAACCACCTGCACAGGCAAGAAAAAAACGGCCAAAAGAACTTGCAGTCGTTGCGCAATCTGGTTGCACCGGTTGTGAAGTTTGCCTCGAATTCTGTCCGGTTGATTGCATTTATGTCATCGCAGGGCCCGATTATGGCGTGCATAAGAAAACAGTTGAGATCGATCTGGACATTTGTATCGGTTGCAAGCTTTGCGTCAAATACTGCCCCTGGGAGACTATCGAGATGATCGATAGTGAAAAAGCAGGAGAATTTGCGCGGGAGTGGACTCTCAGAACCGTTTTACCCGAAAAAGAATGGATGAAGGGTAGCACAGTCGTAGAAAAACCGGGAGATTTTTTCCCTACGGTGTTTTACGGCGAAAAACCTTCAATTTAACTCATTTTTAACAATATTTAGTGTTTGGTTAGGGTGGCATTCATATCTTTTTATCGTAAATATTTTTGAATTATTAGTATTCACCACGAAATCAAATGGCACAATTATTGAATACGACAGTATGCTATAAAAGAAATTAAAGATTTTCCTTGACAAATTACTTAAAATTATTATATTAAAGTGTTCACCTAAATTGAGTTAGCTGTAATGAAGGCGGGATTAGTGGATATGGATTAAAGATTAAATTGCCTTCACTCAATTTGAACTGCAAATCGTTTTCAAAATAATGATTTGTAATAGTAAAAGATAAAATAAAAGGGATCATGGGTATCCCCGCAATACCTCCGGTTCTTTACCCTCCATTTAGAACCGGAGTTATTTTTTTATATACTACTTTCCACACTACTTTTCATTTTACTCTCGAATACTCCTCGATGGCTTGATATCTTTTTGTCGATTTATCACATCGTGGGTTGAATTAATCACAATTCTTTCGTATTTTTAGTGTGCAATTTTTAAAATGCTGAAGTAGCTCAGCTGGTAGAGTTCGCCGCGGCGAATTTCGTAAATTCCAAAATCACGCATGAGCGTTAGCGAATGCATGTGATTTTGAGAATTCCGCTTTTGTTTTTTAAAGCGGAACCCGAAGCATCGGGACGACGGTTGCTTGAAGGGCACCCTTGGGGACAAATCCGACTCCCGCCACACTTCGTATGACGGGATGTACCACTTCAGCTGAACGTTTTTTTAAAAGATTAATAATTGCTGAAGTAGCTCAGCTGGTAGAGCAGCGGTTTCGTAAACCGCAGGTCGTCGGTTCAAATCCGACCTTCAGCTCAAGTTCTCTCCTACTTTAAATTTGTAAATCATCTGATGTGGTTTTGTAAACCGCAGATTGTCGGTTCCCCAATGGGGTTCCTTAGGAACAAAATCCGACTCCCGTCTCACTTTGTTCGACGGGATGTACCACTTCAGCTCAACGTCTACACAAAACGTTATCCCCGCTTAAATAAGATAACTGGTACAAATCTGGTACACTTTTTCTTTCTTTTTTATAAAACGTCCTTCATAAAAGTATTTTGACGATTCGCATGTAATCCCGTACCATTACTGTACCACTGTTGTACCAGAAATGTACCAGTTTTGTACCAGTTCTGTACCACTTTTGTACCTGTTTTGTACCACTTTATTTAGAGCACCACGCCATGTCACGACGGGATCACTATACAACGACCCCGATTTGTCGGGGTGTTGAGTATTTCCGTCAAGATACCGATTTTAGCAATTGAAACGTATTTCCGGTAATAATGATATTACAGTATACTCACTATATATAATATAAGGACTTTTAGTTAAAAT
>JBIOHP010000001.1:0-264394 GCA_044449065.1 Bacteroidota bacterium | reverse complement strand
TGTTTGTTTGATTTCTGGTCCGCGCATTTTCTTGGCTCGTCTGATGGTTAATATTATTCGTTCTTCAAATATAATACATCATCACCTATTTCCGACACTCAAAAGAAAATATTTATGCGTTTTTCAACAACCTGCTAGGGGTTGGCGCCTTGTTATAATAAAATGGACACCCACAAGGGGTGTCCCTACAAAACCAATCCCAATACAAAGAATCGAAACGAAAATACCTCCTTTAGTATCTTCACACATATTTAGAAAACCGTACAGGTCGCTACTTCCACCCAGTCGTGAACGGTTTACGGCCTCAGAACCAATGCCGCCCAGAATAATTGCGTCGCATAAATAAAGAACAAACGTTGTCTGAGTCACGACGAAGTCGGGACGAGTTCGTTTGTTCGCAAAAAAGACGCAATTATTCAGGCATTGGTTCTGCAGCCTTGAGTTTTTCTTTGGTTCTTTCATTTTTTCTCAAGAAAAAAGAAAGAACGAGAAATATCGATGTGAGGAGATCGCGACACCCGCCTATGGCGGGTTCGCGATGACGTTTCAAAAAGTCTGACGTGGAGGGAACCGAAGGTCCACCCTCCCGAAGAAAATCACTGCGGGACAGGCTCAATCCCCTCCCTTGCCGCCCGTCCTACCGGACGGTCAGGGAGGGGAAAATACTTTACACCCTCTGGTGCAGACCGCTCCTCTTATACCCGTACATAAAATACACCACCATGCCAATCACCAGCCACCCGCCAAACCGCACCCAGGTTATCCAGGGGAGGCCGAGAGCGAGGTACATGCACGAGATAATGCCGAGAATCGGTATAACGGGCACCCACGGCGTTTTAAAGCCGCGGGGGCGATCCGGCTCGCGCTTACGTAGAATGATAATGCCGAGACAGACGAGAATAAACGCGAACAACGTGCCGATATTCGTCAGATCGACCATCTCATCGATGCTGGTGAACATGGAGCAGACGCCAACCGCCACCCCGGTCATAATCGTCGTAACATACGGTGTTTGGTATTTGGGATGCACTTTGGCAAACGACTTTGGAAGCAAACCATCGCGCGCCATCGAGAAGAAAATCCTTGGCTGTCCCATCTGGAATACTAACAGCACGGCGGTATGGGCGATAACCGAGCCGAACGCTACAATACCGATTGCGACCGTTGACCATTTTCCGATATTGGCGTATTGCAGCGCGAGCGTGAGCGGCTCCGCCTGTTGCGTGGCAAGCATGTGACGTAATGTCTCAAACGGGATGATGCCGGTAAACACAGCAGCGACGATGATATACACCACCGTGCAAATAATCAGCGAACCGATAATGCCGATAGGAAGATCGCGTTTGGGGTTCTTCACTTCTTCCGCTACGGTTGAAACCGCGTCGAATCCGATATACGCGAAAAATACCACCGCCGCGCCCGCCTGAACACCCGCCCAGCCGTTCGGCGCGAATGGTTTCCAGTTTTCGGGATGGACAAATTTAAATCCGATAAAAATAAAGAACGCGAGGACGACAAGCTTCAACATCACCATGCTCGTATTCATCGTAGCGCTCTCCCGGATGCCAATCACAAGGACGACCGTTATTGCCGCGACGATAGAAATAGCGAGAATATTAAAAACGATGGGGATACCTAAAATATGCGGCGCAGATTCAAACAAACCTGGAATACGGGCTGCGGTGCGGTAATCGGTGGTAAGCCAATCGGGGATATTGACGCCAAAGCCCGCGACAAATGTTTTAAAATAATTTGCCCAGCTAATCGCCACGGCAACATTTCCCACGGCATATTCGATGATAAGGTCCCACCCGATGATCCATGCGATTAACTCGCCAAGGGTGGCATACGAATAGGTATACGCGCTGCCGGAGATCGGCACCATTGCGGCAAACTCCGCGTAGCACAACGCGGCAAACCCGCATGCGATAGCGGTGAGAACAAAAGAGAGAATCAATGCCGGACCGGCTCCGAGCCGCGCCGCATCGCCAGCCGCAGCAGTCCCTACGGTGGCAAAGATTCCCGCGCCGATGATCGCCCCGATGCCTAACATCGTCACATCGAACGCGCCCAGAGCGCGCTTTAACTTGTTCTCGTTTGCCTCAGCGTCTTTTAATATGTCATCAAGATTTTTTCTTCTGAATAACTGGTGGAGTTGCACTGTTAGTCTCTGTTTTGGTTAAAAAAATGTTTAGGCAAAATAGGGAAAGGAATCGAGAGAAGCAAGTAATTTCGCGTTTTAACTTGATGGAGAAGGATTTTTACCGGTGATGATTCATAATTATCTGGATGGTTTGGAACGAAATAAAAACTCCACGTAATCACTCAGACGAGTTTAGAACTTCCGCATTTTTCAGTGATATGAGGAGATCGCCCGCCGGAACGACGCAGTCGGGCAGGCGACGTCCGCCTCCCGCCAAAAAGACTGCGGGTAATACGGGCGGACTCGCGATGACGTTTTACATCGTCTCTCGGAGCGGGAAATTACACTGCCAAATCTTCTGACGGATGAGATTCTTTAGTTAACAGGTTCGTTGCTTCTTCCACATCCTCGGGAGCGACGAGTAGCTCAATCCCTTCCGTGGTCTCGAGGAAGGGAAACATACCGCCTACATCATCAATCTTTAAGAATGATTCGATTCGTGCGGCAGAAAGGGTTGCCTGTGCAAGATGAGCTTCCACATCATTGGGCAATGTCGCAATTTTTACCATGTTTTCCATTCGTTCACCTACACCTTTGTTTAAGGAAGTATCTTATCCGCAATCTACCAACTATTTATTCCAGAGTCAAATTTATGCACACTTATGCATGTTATTATGTCATTAACGAATAACGCAGGTCGGCTTTATCCTTCTTTAGGATTCATTTCGGTTAAATTTTGTTCGTTAGAAGGGACTACAATCTGAGGAAATTCCCTCCGCTCCCGGTGTAATTGCCCGATAATCGCTCCAATTATATAAATGATCGATGAATATTGAATCCACAGCAAAAATACAAGGATAAAAGTATACGTGCCGTATAATTGATTAAAGGTTGCGATTTTTACAAGATAGATCTCAAACGCTTTACCGGAAACAAGCCAGAGTCCTGTTGCAGAAAATGTCGCAGCTAAAGCCGATTTAACCGGTATCCTCTTATCAGGAATGAATTGATATACGATATAAAATATCCCAACCACCAGAATGCCGGTAATAAGAATAGGAAATGAATGGGGTAATTTATTAGCAAACATCTCTTTCAAGTCGGGCGACTTATCGATGAACGATCCCAGCACGCCGGACAACCAAAAAAACGCGTTGGCTATCAGGAACAGAACCATAATCACAATCACAGAAATGATATTTTCGAGATTCCTCAGGAAGAAATGTTTTCGCGGCTGAACTTTAAAAATTCTGTTCAACACAGTTCTCAGCCCATCAAACATAAACGTTGCCGTCCATACCAGGAGTAGTAAACTGATCCAGCCGAAGGATTTCCTGTGCACCATAATCCCATACACGATTCCCTGGATGGTCAATTTAATTTTATTGGCATACGGTTGATCGGGAAATGCCGTATTCAGAAGCTCGTTGATCCGTTGAAAAGTTTGGGTGGATGAATTCAGAAACATACCGATCAGCGCTGAGAGAAGAAGCAACAAGGGGATGAGGCACATGATGGCATTAAACGCGATCGCCGAGCCATAGAGAATAATATCATCATCCATGAATCGGTGGAATATTCCTTTCAGATAATACTTGATCGATTCGCCAAGGGATCTGAAAAATCCGGTAAGAGAATTCTTCATAATAATTTTAGGTTGGCATATTTTAAGAGCAGGTTTTTTCTGCCGATGTTAGGAAATTCAACCACCGCCTTGCTTGCTTCGCCGCTGCCGGTCAGACTTAAAATTCTCCCCTTTCCGAATAATTCATGTTCAACGAATATACCCACCTTCAATTCGCGGGAGATATCCGATTCATTCTCATAATCGGGAGACTCATCTGTAAAATACGAAGAGGTTGTATCCTTCTGCCGGGCGCGCGTTTTTGTTTTCGCAGCAACATGATCATGAATCACCGTTCGTTCCTGCCGGTGGCGCGCGGGAGTTTCAACGAACTCCTCCCCTATCTCATCAATAAATCGTGAAGGCGAAGGATACGTCAAATCACCGAACCGGTACCGCGAGCGGGCGTAACTGAGGTATAATTTCCTCTTTGCTCGTGTGATGCCGACATAATAGAGCCGGCGCTCTTCCTCAAGTTCTTTTTTATCAATTTCCGTGTTATAAAAAGGAAAGAGACCTTCTTCAAGCCCGGTAATAAATACGACTGGAAATTCCAATCCTTTAGCGCTATGGAGGGTCATTAGCGTTACGGCATTTTGCTCGTCGCTCCATTGATCGATATCGGAAACGAGCGCGACATCTTCGAGAAACTTTTCAAGAGTAAATTCCGGATTGGTATCGGCTGCTTCCGAGATTGCGGAGAGCAATTCCTGTACGTTCTCCCAACGCCCCAATGCTTCGCGTGTCGCTTCAGATTTAAACATGGCGAGAATTCCAATTTCATCCACGAGAGATCGGGATAACTCGCTCGCCGAAAGAGATTCTTTTAAATTCATATATTTATTAAATAACGACGCCACTTGCTTCAACCCCCGCCGCGCGGATTCGGTAAGCTCGGTTATTTCTGCGGCTTTACCGGCGGCTTCAAGCAGGGTCATTTCCCGCTTACCGGAAAATTCAACCAGCCTGCCGAGATTTACATCGCCTATTCCCCTGTTTGGATAATTGACGATGCGGAGGAAACTCTCATTATCTACCGGGTTGACGAGTACGCGCAAATACGCGAGGACATCTTTAATTTCTTTCCGTTGATAGAACTCTATCCCTCCAACGATGGTATACGGGATATTGTTTTTCCTCAGAGCATCCTCGAGCGAACGGGACTGGGCGTTTGTACGATAGAGAATGGCAAAATCTTTAAGGTCAATTTTAAAACGATGGCAATCATCGGATATACGGGAGACAATTCGCATTCCCTCATCCCGGTCGTCTTCACATTCAATCAGGGAAATCAACTCTCCTGCAGGATTTTCCGTCCACAGATTCTTTTGAATCTGGTGAATATTATTTTTAATAACCCTATCGGCAGCGGCAAGAATATTTCCGGTGGAACGATAATTTTGTTCAAGGTGAAACACTTTTGCCGCGGGAAAATCCTTCTCAAAATCGAGGATGTTTTGAATATCCGCGCCGCGGAAGGCATAAATACTTTGCGCGTCATCGCCAACGACGCAAATATTCTTATACCTGGAAGCGAGGTGCTGAATTAACTTATACTGCGCCTTATTCGTGTCCTGGTACTCGTCGACGAGGATGAAGCGGAAACGATCCTGGTACTGTTCGAGAATCGCTTTATGATGTTCAAAGAGCTCTATGGGTTTCAGGAGGAGGTCGTCGAAATCCATGGCGTTGTTCTTCTTTAGAACTTTCCGGTATTCTGCATATACTTCGGAGGTTTTTTCTTCGAACAGGTCTGAGGACTGATTCAGATATTCACCGGGAGTTACCAGAGCATTCTTCGCTGCGCTGATCTTCGAGCGAATCGCATTTGGATTGAAACGCTGGGTGGATATGCCGATAGATTCCATGATATTTTTTATCGCTGTTAAACTATCCGCGCTATCGTAGATCGTGAAGTTGCTTTCGTAACCGATCTTGGAACATTCTTTCCTCAGGATTCGAGCGAACATGGAATGAAATGTACCCATCCAGATCGAGGAACTTTTCGAACCCACGAGCGAGGTGATGCGTTCTTTCATTTCGTTGGCAGCTTTGTTGGTAAACGTGAGCGATAAAATTTGATATGCTGGAACGCCGATGGAAATGAGATACGCTATGCGGTACGTCAAGAGACGCGTCTTACCGCTGCCGGCGCCGGCAACAATCATCACGGGTCCTTCAACCGTTTTGGCGGCTTCCTTCTGAACGGGATTTAATTGACTAAGAAATGTCATGCGTACAATTCACATCGAAATAAATAAAAATAAAAAATATTTTCCACTCCTCCAAGGAAAAATCGTCAACGGGGAAAATATTATCCATTAACAATATTTTCCTGACGATCCGATTACATTCTTGTTTGGAAATATCGTTCGAGGCAGGTCGACAGGAGAATTTGATAATCCGGAGTGATCAATCAAAGCATCAATCCGAGCGAAATCAACGCAGTCCTCATATCCCTGCTCTGGGTTGGAGAACGAAGATTAACGGAATTATCTTCCTACAAGATAATTGCGCCTTCGAGGCGGAGGAGAAATTCTTTGGTCTTAATGCCGCAGGAATATCCGACGAGCGAACCCTTCGCGCCAAGCACCCTGTGACAGGGTATGATGATCGGCAGGGGGTTAGCGCAATTCGCTTTACCGATTGCTTGCGTAGCGCCCGGCATCGATAAGCGTTTTGCGATTTGCTTATAGGTTGCGGTAGAACCGTAACTAATTTTCGTTAATTCTTTCCACACGCGAAGCTGAAACTCCGTGCCGATGAGGTCGACAGGGGAGGTAAACTTTACCAATTTACCGTTAAAATACCTATTTAATTGATCAATGATATCTTTATTTTTTGAACGATTATCGACAACCGCATCAGTATTAAAATGATCATTCAACCAGTTAAAAAAATCTTTGTGTGTTTCTTTGGGAACACTTATTTTACAAACGCCACGATCGGAAGACGCGACGTAAATCTTGCCAATTCTCGATTCGAATGATGTACAGTAAACTTTTGTTGCGATGCGATTAGTTAGGATAGAACCTTTACGATCAATTCCCTGACTCTTAACTTTCCTCATAGCTGTTGCAACTCGTGCGGGTTCCAGGGTTGCAATATATTCATGCATATTTTTTTTATTTATACTAATATTATGATTTGCAATACGTGCTTGGACTATTTATCCGCGACCCCGATTATCTCGCTGGAATAATTTCCACGTCCCTATTACTTGTGTCAAAACTACTGCGTGAAATTCTTTTTTATTCTTACTCTTACCTGAAATGGTATCGTGCTTGGTGAGGTTCATTATAATGAGAAAGATTTTGAAAAGCAAGAGAAAATTTCACAAAAATAATATTTTTTTAAATATTTTTTGCTGCTCGTGAAACGACGTGAAACCAAAAGATATATTTTAAAAAAATGCTCTCACCTCGGCTCTGCCTGTGTGAATTGGCACGCTATTATTTTCGCTCCGACCTTCGTAATTAACCGATGATTGAAGAAAATCGGTGATGCGATAGTCGAAGCCGAACCTCCAAAGCCATGTTTTGCCCACAACCTTTCCACCGGTCAGTTCATAGGGGAACAATAGTCCGGGATTCGTCATCAAAACCTCTTCGCGTGAAAACTCCACCCGCGCTTGTCCTTTGGTCTCAATAGAATAATTCAATCGCACAGACTGATCGTTGAGATTTGCGGTGGTTGTATCAAAATTTATTGCTCTTCCCACACCAAATTTAAATCCAAGTTCGACTTTTTGAACAGGACGATACGACCAATCACTTGAGAGACTACTTGAAGCGATACCCCTCACCCTGTTGCTCAATTGAGTGGATGAGAGGTTATCAATTTTTTGAATCACATCGATCTGGTTTGATATTTCTTCCACTAAATGCCAGCGCAAACGTATGCTTTGTTCATGATTATAAACTCGTTCATTTTGAAGCGAATATTGTGTAAAACCGTTCGTTTGGTCATAATGCAGTCGCATCGAAAATGCTGAATTATTCTCAAGAACGTATAAATCCTCGGTGATAAGATTACTCCCGTCCAATGTCGTCTGGTCATTGAGAAATGTGCCAAGATGTAAAAAATACACGTCCCTCGTCGTGGGATTAGAACTTTTTTCCGACACCCTCAGGTACGATTCGCTTGATAGAGATGAGAAAGCCGTTGTATACCATCTATCCTTCGAAAAAAATTTTGAACCGTTTAACCTTATGCGCGAACTCACTTTTAAGTCAGTGACCGGAATATATTGATCGGATGGAACAATAACCGCTATATAATCGCCGTCGTATAGCGACTGTTGAAAATCCGGCTCATCGACGATATGGTTATGGTTCAGATCGCCCGCATAGATATAATTACCGGTCCCTTTGGGCACCTGTTGAAAGATGCGGATATTCTTTGCTGATCGTTCCGCGGACGCCTCATAGAACCACTCAGATTCAATTCCCCGGCTGAAAGGATTGAATCTTGTTTGAGAACGGAGAAGGGTCGTCTTGCTATCGACATTATTTCTTGTGATAAAATCATTCGTGAATTTTCTGTCACGTACGGTAACATTTAACGAAGAAGTGAATGATTCGCTTGAAGGTAATTGCAATTCATAATGCTGTGTAATTATTTGAGACGCTCTCGTTAAAGTATTGTTAAAGAGAGAATCATCCACCCGGTAACCGAAATCCGTTTTAAGAGTCATCCCGGAAATGTTCTGAAGCGTTAATCGTGGAGTGATCTCACGGAACCGAAAACTTCCACCGTATGTCGTATCCAAACCGGCGGCACTCTCCGACCGGTATTCATGCGAATAACCAAGACCGGGTATAATAGTTTTGTTTTTATATTCAACGCTTCCCCCGTCCCGGATCCATTGGGTGGTGGCCTGTATGAGATCGTTTCTCGAATTGAGAAAATCTACGGTATAATCCGCACTTGGGATTTCATCTTTTATTAATTTGGCGCCGAAGATGTAACGATTGGAGGTAGAATAGTCTCCCTTCTTGACCTGTCCTCCGCTTCCGGTCAGATTTACAAAGGTAACGGGTTGATAACTTAAATTTGCCTGAAAGAGATTTTCATCGGCGGGCGTGTTATCCTGAATATTCCATAACCTATTAAACTCAATCGGATCAATTCGATCTATAGGATTGAAGTTTTTTGCTAAATAGCGATTCTTAATATCTAATTTCAATGAACCCAGATCGGTAGTACCAAAACGGATTTTTTCCGGCGCATATTGTATTCCGACGTTTACCGCTGAGCCGGAATTATTTGCCTCGTCAATACTTGAAAACTTATTTTGATTATAGTTTGAAACGGCAACTTCTCCGTTTACTTTTAATGCGTCGGTAATCTGTGCAGATCCATCAAAATCGGTAATTGAATGAGATTCCGGCAAGGGCAATAATCGTATTGGGGCGTAGCTCCCTGCCCGGATTCCAACAAACTGAAATTGTCCCGGCGTTATCCTTATATAATCGCCAGCCCCCGCGCCCAGGAAGGAAAATGTTACCGAGTAGATAGCGTGCAAGGTATCCTCCGGCTCATAACGATAGATACTCAGGTGCCGCGGTGCGGTTGAATCGGGAATGATAATGGTAGTATCAACTTTGATATACTGGCCTAAGCCAGCCCCCAGGGAATCCACACCTGATCGCGAGGCAAGCGCTTGATTGTTTCCTGCCGCTGTCAGTACAGCTTTATCGGTATCGCTCAACGTTACATTAATAGGAGAGTTCTGATCATCGCTTTCGGTAATATAGGTCGCGTGAAAATTGACCCGATTGTTGAAGAAACTATTCTCGGTCTTCGCAGCAAAAAGATTACGCGTATATTGCTGATCGGTGTATTGGAAATCAACGGTGATGCGCGATGCGCGGTTAATCATCCGTTTTGAAGTGAACGTAATTTGGGCATTCGAATAATCAATTGTGTAATCGTTAATTTCGCCCCGTACCATGAGCTCGCCATCGACATAGACCTTTTCCGTGCCTGCAATAACGATGATGTTACGCTGGTTATTCTTCCCCAACAAAGTGTAAGGACCTTGCACTGCATCGAGCCCGGGGATATCGTTAGTGGTGTATTTTCCCCGCGAGGTCGCTGCGGAAAGTAAAACGTTGCCGTCTGTAAGATCGGTGGAATAATGAGCGGTGCCTTCCGCCCCTTGCAGTTTTCGATTGAATGTTCCAAATTCATTGCCGGTTAAACCCAGATTAAAATCACCAAGCGTAGCCCCGAGATTTGCGCTCCGAATCTGGACGAAGACCTTATCGACTTCATTTAAATTTTGTGTTGTTCCCTCCGGTTGGATTGGAATATTTTCATCGGTAAGTGCAGCCACGATGTCGATATTATTAGAAATTTTTCCCGACATTTGCATGTGAAACCCGGAACTTAGCGTAAGATCGCGGTTCGTGCCCATTGAAAAACCGCGCACGATGCTGCCGCTCTTCTGGATATTGGAACCGAAAATATCGTTGATTGTAAATGGCGCGAACGGTTTAGCGATTTTTTCCACTTTGCCGGTGACAGTATCTTTATGAATTACCACCTCATGGCGTTTATATTCATCTTGAAAAGTAAATGGAAAGAAACGATAAAGAATTTCAACGGTGTGTTTACTACCATGCTTTGTAAAACGCGCCTGTAGGGTGTCTTTTCGGAATTGAATAGTGCCATAGCGGAGATCGATCAAGTAATCGAATCCCCGGCGGATTACAATTGAATCCAACCATACTGAATCAGAACCCTCGATGATAAATTGATGCCCCAACCTGATGGTAGAATCAAGGGACGAAAGCGAAAACGTTTCCCTATGAAGATTAGCCGCTGTGATCCGTTTTGATTCCTGAGAATAAAGCGGTTGAGTAAGCAATACCATCAATACCGCGGCAGCGCAGTAATCAGATACGGGCCTGGAATGCATTAAACGAATCAGAGGGTTCAGGTAGAATTTAACTATTTTCCTTCATTCCATAGAGAATCATGAAGAAATTGTAGTGATTTTTAGGGAGAGAAACAACAAATATAGTTGCCTAACATTGTTTTACCTATATTTTTCTTTGGCGAGTATGGTCAACACCATGAACCCGAAACTGATTGGAGTTGTACAGCAAAGCACCAGCTTTGCTCTGTATTGAGATTGGAATTAAAGCAAAGGTTAGGATCAGGTATTTGTTTGGATAAACACCCACCCCGTCTCCCGGCTGTGATCGGGAGCCACCCCTCTAACAGAGGGGATTCTGATCCGACAAGTTATAGTATTAAAATTCAGATTGAAATAATTTAATGTCTGCTTTGACCCTCACCCGTATTGAGTGATTGTTTTATGATAATGCATCTCAGCCCTCTCCCCGCGGGGAGAGGGTTATAATGCAGTATGTCAAACGAAAAATTATTAATCAAGTGAGGGTACCTCGGTGGTCATAAACCACATCATGACCGTTAAACTGAAATTGGATGTCATGGATTGGGAGTGTGTCCGAGAACCATGTTTTGTAGTAGCCGATCACCAGATCGGCGGCTATTTTAAATCCGATTGGGCAATTGCGCGGGTCTGGTGACCCGCTACTACGAGTTCTCGGACAGACTCTTGGTCCATGACATCCTGGTAAACACATACCCTGTCTCCCGAGGGGAATTTTTATGGATAGAAACAACAAATATTGCATTCCTAATTTTTTCGATTATATTACACAAGTTTTATTTTCACCAGAAAACCAATTATAGGATTCGACCGATGAGTAAAATACTGATGTACACTCTTCTTGTTGTCATGGTCATATTTCCCTGTTGTCGGATGACCGGGCAGTCTGGAAAACCGGATTCACTGCTAATCAGCGAAGGTTTCACGAAATATGAGTATCAAATCCCTATGCGCGATGGGGTAAAACTGTATACCATTGTGTATGTTCCTAAAGATACAAGCGAACTCCACCCAATCATGTTCACAAGAACTCCCTACAGTATAGGTCCATATGGGAAGGATAATTATTACAAAAGCTTGAGTAATCTCTCGCGGTATTACTTTCTACGCAATTATATCATGGTCTATCAGGACGTCCGTGGCAGATATATGTCCGAAGGAACATTTGTCGACGTTCGTCCTTACATACCGGTAAAGAAAAGCAATAACGACATCGATGAATCATCCGATGCCTACGATACTATCGATTGGCTGATTAAGAATATACCGCACAATAACGGAAAAGTGGGCGTGAAAGGGTCGTCCTATCCGGGCTTTTATACAACGATGGCGACAATTGGCGCCCACCCTGCCGTTAAAGCGACATCGCCACAGGCGCCGGTTTCGGAGTGGATGAAAGGAGACGACTGGATCCATAACGGCGCATTTCTCCTCCCACATTTTTTTGATTTTTACTCAAACTTCGGCTGGCAGCGCCCCAAGCCGACAGAGCATGATTCTCATGGGTTCACTTTTGGAACGAGCGATGGATATCAATTTTTTATGAACCTCGGCGCGTTATCCAATATCAATCCGAAATATTATCACGACAGCGTGGCATTCTGGAACGAGTTTAGCAATCATCCGAAATGGGATGCGTTCTGGCAGCAACGGGATGTTTTGCCTCATGTAAAAAACCTCACTCCCGCCACCATGGTTGTGGGTGGCTGGTTTGACACCGAAAATTTATTCGGGGCGCTCCATTTATCCGCCGAGATTACAAAAGATAACCCAAACGGGAATCACACGCTGGTAATGGGACCCTGGGGGCATGGATGGTGGCTGCGAAATGACGTCGATTCGCTCGGTCCGATTAAATTCGGAATGAATGTATCAAACTTTTATGCAGAAAGTCTTGAGGTGCCATACTTTGATTATTATCTTCGCGGAAAAGCAAACCCAAACTTACCTGCTGCAGTAGTGTTTGAAACCGGCGCCGACCGGTGGATGAAATTCGATCAATGGCCCCCTCAAAATCTTGAATCGAAAAAATTATTTCTCGGGGGTAAAGGTGCCGTTTCATTCGATCAGCCAAAAGCCGACGAAAATGAATACGATGAGTATGTGAGCAATCCCGATAAACCCGTTCCCTACACTAATGAAATCCGCCATTGGTATAATGCGGCATTTATGGTGGAAGACCAACGATTCGTCGCCCGAAGGCCCGATGTGCTGGTATACCAATCAGACATCTTAAAGAATGATATGACTATTGCCGGACCAATAACGGCTCATATTGTGGGTTCTACATCCGGCACAGATTGCGATTGGGTTGTAAAGGTGATTGACGTTTTCCCAGATACGATGAAAGATACAAGCAGTCACATGCCCAACGTTCAATTAGGCGGGTACGAAATGCTCGTTCGCGGCGATGTTTTGCGGGGGAAATTCAGAAACAGCATCGAAAACCCCGAACCGATACCGCCAAACAAACCGACAACGTTTGAATATCCCTTGCAGGATATTTTCCACGATTTTAAGAAAGGTCACCGGATTATGGTGCAAGTGCAAAGCACATGGTTCCCCATGATCGACCGGAACCCGGGAAAGTTTCTTGATATCTATCACGCGAAAGATTCCGATTTTCAGAAAACCGTGCAGAGAGTATATCACTCGACGAAGCGAGCGTCGTATTTAACGGTGAGTGTGTATAGGTAATGGGATGCCGTCATCGCGAGTCCGCCTGCCGCCATCTCTTTCGCGGGAGGCGGACGTCGCGATCTCCTCACCACTTTCCTATCAGAATTTATACGAAAAGATAGAACTTTAAAATTTTGGTTTACCAACAAACAATTGGAAATCCCCGCCCTCTGATAAAAATGATCATGCGGAATAAATGGGAACATATCTTAGAGATGATATAGCTCAGACAAATATAGCAGTAAGGAGATTGCGACACCCGACTGCGGTCAGGTTCGCAATGACGGTACACATAATCTGCGAAGGAAAATATTCAGTTGCGGATATATAAATAGTCTAATTGTTGCTACGCCATCCACCCACCCCCTCGATGCAAAGCATCGAGGCCCCATCCGTAACAAGATTGTGTACAGGGTCATCCGAAGAAAGTAGATTGGTTGAGTGCAAAATCGTATTTGACCCTCACCCCCGCAAGTGTTTGCGTTAAGCGAGACCAGGTTCTCCCTCTCCCGCGCCGGGAGAGGGTTATAATGCAGTATGTCAAACTAAACATCCTTATGGGGTGAGGGTTAAAGACTCCGCCCACCCCCTCTATGCAAAGAATCGAGACCCCTCCCTGTCAGGTGGGGTAACGTAATCGGTAAACATCATCTCTCTGACGACACTTTATTACCTAAATTTATTACCCCCACGCTTCGCCGGCGCCGGTCTCGCAGTATTTTTTTAACGAGTTAAGGAAATGTCCCCAGCTTTGGTTTTCCATATCGCTTTTATAGCCATCGGGAAATTTCGAATGTTTAAACATCAATTCAAATGGCTTATGATGATTCATGATCTCAAAACTGATATGCGTATTCAACCAGGCGGGATTGGTGTTGTGGAGGCATGTCCACACGACTTTTTTATCGGTATGCAACTCGTCGATGCGGAAGTGCATATCAATCTTCTTGCCTTCCTTTGTAAAAACCATCTTGGAAATGCCGCCTACCTTCAATCCAACAACGCAATTCTTCGCCCACCAGTTTTCTATCCCTTTTTGTGAAGTAAGAGCAAGATATATGGTCGATGGATCGGCATTGATTTGTATTTTCTGAATAATATCCATGAGAAGTTTCCTTTCAAGTGTAGTATTCTCAATAGTAACTAACTTCTGCCAAAAAATCAATTTACTTTCAGGGGGGAGTCACCCATTGAGTAAGAATGAGCCATCCCGAACTTGTTTCGGAATCTATTTACTTTTAGACCCTGAAACAAGTTCAGGGTGACTCGCCGTGGGAATATTAATATCCGATTAATCCCCACCGGATTGATTTTCAACCGTTCATTCACTATCTTTTTCATGACACTGTATCATGAACAAACAAATCTGAACATTACAATGCCTCTCGTACCACAATATATTGCATCATTACAACCATATAAAGCGGGAAAGCCGATCGATGAAGTAAAACGCGAGTTTGGGTTGACGTACGTCATTAAATTGGCGTCGAACGAAAACCCGTTAGGACCTTCGCCGAAAGCCCTCGCCGAAATGGTGAAGCATTTCAACGATCTGCATCTCTACCCAACCGGTGGCTATGACCTTAGGGTTGTGCTTGCGGGAAAATTCAAGCTGAAAATAGGCAATGTTATCACCGGCAGCGGCTCGGAAGGGATCATGTCCAACATCATCCGCGCTTTCCTCTGCGATGATGACGAAGTATTGACGACCGAATCGGCGTTTATCGGCTTCCAGGTATTAGCTAAATCGCGCGGGGTAAAATACACCACAGTACCGTACCGGGACTGGCATTATGATCTCCCCGCAATCGCGAAAAAAATAAACGAGTATACAAAAATCATCTACCTGGCAAATCCCAATAATCCCACCGGATCAATATTTACACGGAAAGAATTCGATGAGTTTTACAAATCGGTACCGGAACGGGTGTTAATTATCCTCGATGAAGCATATTTTGAATACGCCAAAGATAATCCGGAATACCCCGACTCGATGAACTACCGCTATGATAATGTGATTACGCTGAGGACATTCTCGAAAGCGTACGGATTGGCGGGGGTGAGAATCGGTTATGGATTTGCGCATGAAGAGCTTATCGGCAACCTGTTGAAGGTGAAATTGCCGTTTGAGCCGAGCACACTCGCGCAGGCGGCAGGCATGGCGGCTTTAACCGATACAGATTTTCTGAAGCGTTCCCTCGAAGTTAATACAGAGGGAATGAGTTATCTTACCGACGCTTTGAACGCGCTCGATATGCACACCGTCCCATCCAGCGCCAATTTTATCATGGTGGTGAGAGAAAGCGCGGACGAAGTTCAGCACATCTTTAACGAGTTGCTCAAATTAGGCATAATCGTTCGCCCACTCACCGCGTTCGGATTGCCAAACTGCATCCGCATCACCGTTGGGACGATGGAACAGAATAAAATCCTCATTGAGAAACTTAAAATTGTTTTGGCGAAGATGTTGGTGTGAAGGGGAGGGAGTTGTTTGATTTTTTTATTCGGTGTCAGAAACCACGATTAGGATCATAAACATTTTAACAAAGTAATTTCTGGACCATAAACAAGCCAAAGAGTATCCATCCCAAACAATATGGAGAGAAATTTGCATGGAAAAATTATTACCCTTAATTTGTTCACATTTCGAAGGGCTAAGTGATCGGCTCAAAACATTTTCCGAGCTTGCTTTTCAATGCGAAGGATGGTTCAAAGGAGAATTACTAACACTTCTTTCCAGCCCGTCATTCGGATATAAAATCGATTATCTGAATCGTGAGGTTGACTTTAATGGAAGGAAGATTGATTTGGAAATTTCCATCGATCAAATAACCCATCGCATTGAACTTAAACATTGGCTCATTGGTAAACAGAAGCAAAATACATGGAACGCCACGGGATATTTTGGTGACCGTAAAAACGGGATTCTATTCGATGTTGAAAAACTTAAAGGAATTCCTGGAGGTAAACGCTGGTTATTGATATTTACCACGAAAAATCCGGGGAACGAGGATTGGTCCCGAGGAATAGAGTTATTTAACAGGGATATCGCTCCACACGACATAAAGGTAAAAAGCATTACTTCTCCAAATGAATTTCCTATATCATACTTTTGTGGCTTACTAAGAATAGACTTTGCCGGTGCATTTCGTGTTCACCATAATAAGCTTTCGCCGGGCGAGAATGTCCCTCCAAGCGATTATTTCTTTAACTGTCAAGATGAGAAAAAGAAATTGGTCGAAGATATATTTGAGAAAACACGGCCAGATACTTGTCTTATACGAAAAAACGCTGCATATCTTTACGAAGAGAAAAGTGATGCTCTCAATTTGATAGCGAGGCGAGGGAATGGCTATCTTTACGAGGTTGAGATAGATCTAACCAAACGATTTCATCGCGCTGATTGGAATTGGCTCGGAATCGCAGAAAGAGAATACGGTTTATTAAGCAAAATGGAAGAAGCGGCTAACAATTACTGGCAGGGGAAGCTTACTGACAATCCAATCATTGAACTAATAGCCGAACAGGCAACCGTTGTGCAGAACATTAAAATCGATACAACCGACATGGCTAAACGGAGGAAGTCGACAATGGAATCACATTTCTAAATATTGCGTTAAGCATGTTGATAGTGTCGCTCAATATTATGTTACAATGATTTCCTTTGTCGGTCGTACTGAGATGTTACCAATAACTCGATAAACTAATTATTCAAATTTCCACCTCCACAATAACCTCCACCTCAACCGCGATATTCATCGGCAGGGCATTTATCCCGACTGCGCTGCGGGCGTGTCTACCTTTATCTTCAAAAACAGCGACCATTAAATCGCTATAGCCGTTAATAACTTTGGGCTGCTCGGTAAAATCATCGGTGCAATTGACCATCCCGAATACTTTCACGATCTTTTTTACTCGTTTTAAATTTCCCAATTCCGATTTTAGGACAGCGAGATGGCATAGGGCTGCAAGACGTGCCGCCTCATATCCTTGCTCGATGCTGAGGTCTTTCCCAAGTTTGCCTTTAATATACGTGTCGTCGGGTTTTAAGGGTCCCTTGCCGCTCATGAATAACAGATTACCAACTCTCACACAGTTTACATAGGTGGCTATCGGTTGTGAGGCGTCCGGGAGTATTATACCTAACTTTTCTAGATTTTGTTCGGGGGTGTGAGTCATAATGATACTTGTTAATGGTAATCTCATTTTTAGAAAGATCCCTCGTATAAGATTAAAGTACTATCGGGTACAAATCCAAACACAAAATGTCCTTCCTTTTCGATTAAAATGTCAGCAACAATACTGTTTGATTTCCAAACCGGATAATAGGAATGCAAAGCGATTCCGGTTGATTGATCAAGTTCAAAAAATGGCGCATGCATATCACCCCAAGTGTCATAAGAGTCCTGTTTCGTTGATGGCGTTTTGTAACCGAATGATTTTTTATACCTTATTCCGATTTTCCCGGCATACAATTTATGTTGATTAAACATTATCAATTGGACTAGTTCACCGGTGGGTAGCGTGCGCAAATAATTACCATGGAAATCATATACCACAATATTGTGACCAATAATTGAATACAGAAACAGTACGCTATCTCCGACAGCTATTTGAGTTACATACGATCCGGAAATTGCGAGAGTATTATATCTTTCGATCAAGGTCGTATCAGCGGCATTTCTCTTCTCAACAAAACAAATATCTGACTCGTTGTGCGATACCACCCATAGTAATCCCGGTGAAAAATCTAGGGCGAACGCCCCGGGAATTAGCATCGAATCAAGAACCTGCCCATTAAGATCTAAATGCTCAATTAAGCTCGACCGAAAGAACACTGCGTACCATGATGAATTATGAAATATTAACGATGATAATCCGTGGTGGGGGGACGCCCATAATATACCTGGAGCCGGAAAAGAATCAGACAAAGTGAGCGATTCCACCCAATGATCAAAATCATCTGGTGGGGTGGCTCTTATGTACCGTGTATATTTGGTGAGGAGAGAATCGGAGGATTGGTATAGGGAATCATTGTACTTTGAAAAATAGAACCAGATAAGGTTGCTGCGGTCTGCCGGATTAAAATTATTGATCCACCATTCATGACGATAGTTCAGACTATCGGCTTCCTTGAATTCGAGACGGGCAGTAGCAGAATCATACCTAAAATATGAAGTATACGAGTTTCCGGCGGAATTCTTCCAGAAGCCATGCAATGACGCCTTTGTTGCAGGATAGAGTTGTAATGGCGGGGCTGACGGCGCTACTGAACTATCCTTGCATGATAAATTAACCAGTATAAAAATTGAAATAAACGAAATGAACAAATATCTTAGCAACATATAGTTTTCCCAAATATATGTTTCCTGAAAGTTGATTGGTATTATCGAAAATTAAATATTTTTGAGGATATTGTCAAGTTTCAAAGCAGCTTTTAAGAGCACACCGCCTATTCGACTCGCAACTCTGTACAGATGAATAGCATCCCCTTGAGCAGTGGTTATCTTTTCGTTATCAATCCGCCGAATTCTTATAGTGCGGTTCCCGTAAACGTCAAAACCGCCTAAAACGCACGATTTTAAGGGAATTATTAACATGAATGAATTGTTTATATAATTATATGTTTTAAAGTTCATTGAAAGCTATAATGTATGAGTCCACTCGTTGAAAGCTATAATGTATGAGTCCACTCGCAAGTCAAGCTAACATCCACCTGATGGATGCTTATTGAAAGCTATAATGTATGAGTCCACTCGCAAGTCAAGCTAACATCCACCTGATGGATGCTTATCGTAAAGTTTCCAACCTGATCGGCGGACGATCACTTAGTCTCTTCCAGCATGGATCGCTTGAGATAAAATTGTATACGCTAAATTCCCCCGACCATCAAACGCAGCATATACAGGATGAATTATATATTGTCGTAAAAGGTAAAGGGAATTTTTTTATCGATGGATCGCGCATTTCGTTTGTGCCGGGGGATATCCTTTTTGTTCCTGCTGGAGTTGAACATCACTTCGAAGACTTTTCCGGCGAACTTGTCGCGTGGGTTATCTATTACGGACCCGACGGCGGAGAACATCCTTTTAATGAGGAGGATAGTTAATTCTAAAATATTACAATAAGAAAGCCCCGCTCCCACACATGGGCGGGCAAGCCCGATTTTATTAAGGATGTAGCTTTTTAAGATATAATCTCCGAAACGAGGAATTTATTTCTTTTATTCCCGTTACTGCCAAACAGAAAGAATCGCTCCCATGACCAGCAATGAAATAAGCCAGAAAGAATTATCAAGCAGCCAGAGTTTCCACGGTCTCTTTTCGTATATCACATTGGTCATGGTTACCGGTGCAATAAATCCCAACCAGTTAAAGAACCCGCCCATTAAGCCGCCGGGAATCCCGCTCATCTTCACATAAGCATTTCCAAAAACAATCGAGTGGAGGAGAACATAACTCATCACGAACGATCCGATGAAGACGATGACCATGTTCACGGGAACCGGCTTCATTTCAGTTATGCCGGTGAGTTTTTTCCAAAGTGCGCTAAAGATGAAACCGTACCAGATTGTAGCAATGATGTAACTTGCCAATGCTGCAACAAATACTGCCAGATAGTTTGGATGCACTTCCATAAAAGAGTTCCTTTCAACGATGAGGTTTACCTGTGAATTAAATGACGCTTACTTGATATTCGGATTGTTGCCTATCAACGTACGGTTCATCAATCAAGCAAGCATTATTTTATGAGCAACAATTTGCGTGCCTGCGAAAAATGTTTTGCCGGGTCGTTTATGCTTGTCGCCTCGAGGCGGTAGAAGTAAACGCCGGATGAAACATCGGATGCATTCCACTCCGCTTCCTGGTAGCCGGCTTGTTGATTTCCATTTGTGATAATTTTGACGGCTTGCCCTAACACGTTATATATAATTAAGCGTACCTGCGATTGGGAGGGAAGAACGTACTTGATTCTGGTTGTCGGGTTAAACGGGTTCGGGTAATTGGGAAATAATTTGACCTCACCCGGAAGAGTTACGTTACTTGAATTTACGGAGGTCACTCCGCCGTTTGACGTGATGAGAATCGTCCCGCTATCGCCTACGACATATCCATGGTTCGTATCCCAAAATTCTATGCCAAACAACGATCGCTTAGTTACAAACGAATAATCGGTCCAGTGCTCTCCGCTATCCAGCGATTTATACAGCACACCGTGAATGCCGCAGGTATAGACAATGGGCGAATTGTTGAACGCCTTTATCGCCCACGGAGTGCTCCCCCCGGGTAAATCCGTCTTTAACCGAGCCCATGAAGTATCGGCGCGGTGTTTTCGGAAAACTTCCGGGAAAAGAGAGAGGTCCCCGCCCTCGCCGCAAAGATATTGCAAGTCGTTGCGCAGATCGCCTCCATACAGGTAGTCAAATTGAAGCATTATGTTCGAAAATCCGTACCATGAGGCGCCGTCATTGATCGTATAGTAGGTACTATCATGAGTGACAGCGATTGCGCCGCCGCCATTATAAACTCCGCGGGTTGCCTGAATAGCCACGACCGAACCATACGTAAAAGTAGTATCGCTCCAATTGGTTCCGGCATCCAGGGAATACAACACTTCACCGTACTGGCTTCCTATCCATATTTCTGTGCCCCACCCAATGCCCATCGAAATAGCAGTATAATTATCGTCAACGGTGGAATCGGCCCATGTTTCGCCTCCATCAGTGGTGCGGCAAATGATGTGATCGCCCGCGGCATAGCCGAACGTACCGAGCATGGCAATTGCATTGAGGAGCTTGATCGTGCCGCTTGGTTTTGCAAGCCAATGATTTCCTCCATCTGTGGTCTTAAGGATAGCGCCGCCTGACCCGACTACAATCGCAGTGAGAGAATCGACCACCGCTACACCATGAAACGCTGCTGTGGCGCCGCTATTTTGTTGAATCCATTGCGCAGAAAGATTGGGTGGAGAGAATATACCGAGCAGCAGCACTAAGAAGAAGAGTGATACGACGACGAATGATTTGGAAATGGTTCTCATGAGAGTATTCCTTTCACCATCAAAGAGATTATCTCTTAAAAGATATTATTGTGAGAATCCCGCCGGGCGCCTTACAATTCAATCTATTTTCTGATACAAATACACAAAGTCAAATGTCCATGCATAATTTAATACTCTTTTAGCCGATATGCAAATCCAGATAATTATTGGGTGCGATCAATTCTAACGGACTTTTTTCGTTCATTATTTCAATAAAATCAGCTTGGTTGTTTGAGTAAACGACCCTAACCCGTTGTTTGCAATCAGCCGGCAGGTATAGATGCCGCTTGCTACGGCAACGCCATTATCATTCGTTCCATTCCATATAACATGGTAACTCCCGCCCTGCTGGGTGCTATTTACGAGCGTACGGATGTCCTTTCCAAGAATATCATAAATTTTGATCGTAACATCAGTAGTTTTTGGCAAACCGTACGAAATTGTCGTTGTTGGATTGAACGGGTTGGGATATGAAGGATATAGGACATAATTTTGAGGGATATTACTTTTATCGTTAATATTTGTTATCGTTATCCGTGTTCTATTTTCAGAGATGTCGGATTCCTCATATCCAGTATAAATCTTTGCAGAGTCGACTCCAGTTGGGCTAGTAGTATCCGGCCAAAATACGTAAGTGATCTCCGGAATTTTAAATGATGTAACGGCGTACCAATACGTTTTGCCATAAACAATATTTGAATCGCTAAAAACAGAATCCAAACCAGTATTAGCGCCAAAGGTATCCCCCTTAACATCATACTCCCGCAATAATTTGAAACTGTTCAGCGCACCGGCGGGATCGTCGCTTTTGTACAATCGATAACCCTCAAAAATCCTACCACCTTTAATGTGACCTAACGGGGGATGGATTCTTCTCCAGCTTGTATCCGGAAATGATTCTACGAGTTTATTGGAATCATCCCAAACTTGCTGCGGATTAATCCCGCCAAGATGCGTACCCCACTGCGCCACTACATTGTTAAACCCTTCAGATAGTTTTAACCTCGGAGAAGGTGGAATTAATCCGCCCGGATTTGTGTACCCGCGTCGATAAACTTGCATCGCTTTAAATGCATTTGCTCTCATACTATTCGGACATTGATCGATACAATCCCCGGAAACATAAGCCACAGATATTTTGAGAGTATCCCCGGGATACATCGTTGCAAAAGGTCCGACTGGCAATAAGAATCTTGAATCGGACGTGGAAGTGAATTGACTACGGATATATCCTTTCTCTCCCGACATCCAGGCGTAGAGAATCGAATCATCCGTACCGGGACCGGGCGCTGTTGTAACATCAAACCATTGCCAATTAAATATTAACGAGTCCAGACGTCTTGGTGTTTGAAGAATTGTTAGTCCGAGAGGAGTTGAGCCGTGATCTATTGCATTAACTATGTATCCAGTGTGTATGTCGGGATAATAGGCGGGATAGTTATGATTATAATAATCGGAAACATTAACCGGTCCAACATTCATATCACAAAAAAAAGCGACAAAAACATTTGTAATAATATTTTGACCGACATTGATGAAATAATAATCCATGGGAAGAATTGCATCCCCAAATTTTTCTTTCCAGGCATACGATTTCTGAAAAATCTTAATGCCCATTTTGCGATGCCGCGCAGGATTACCCGATGCTGCAGTATCGGTCGAAGAAACATACACATCGTGGTCGCTGACGGCTCCATAATCCTCGTCAACATGGGGTTCGCCATGATCGGGAATTCCGTTCTTTTCGGTATATTTATCTTTATTATTTTTTAACGGATAAGTGCCGTTTGGATTCGGGTGACACGAATCGTAGCTTAGAGGATCATAATTATCATAAGCCGGATCAGGATTGGTGATGGGGTTATAAACGCCTTTGCATCCCACCTCGAGCGTATCCGGTATTCCGTCGGCGCCGATATCGTCGGTGGCGCGAACCCAGTCGTGGTCATTATCCAGACCGTCGAGCTCATCTTCATCAATTTTTCCATCCCCGTCATCGTCATATCCCCTTCTGTTCATCGCGTATTTGTAATACCCGGGCCTGTTCGGATCGTATAGCGAGTCGGATATGGAGGTTACCCAAAATCTGTCCCGCAATGTATCCGATTCTTGCGGCAGCGTTTCTGAATCCTCCGCATCGCCGTTATAACTTTCGGTAACGTAACGCGTGCCGTTGATTAAACCCCCGATCCATGGACCGGCGCCAAACAAATGTTCTATGCAAGAACCAACAGGATACTCACACCCAATTCCGGTCGAACCGCAGACGGGCGGAGGATTAGCAGAATCGAATGCTTTTTCACCCATAACAAGATCATTTGCCATCCATATTCTAAAATTGTATCCCTGAAGAATTTGTTTAGTCCATGATACGGTGATATTCGAAGGTCTTGCTTGTCCATATTTTGAGAAATTGAATCTGTTTTTATCGTTTGCAATGCAGGCCTGGCAGGAGGAAATCAGGAGAATGGCATAGAACAAATATATCCCAATGCGCCGGTGGTTTGTCGCCTTCTTTAACCCGGTATGATTATCCATTTTTAATCCGATCCATTAGAGGTTTACGAATCTTAAGAGATACTCAATCTTGACACATGTATGATTTAAATGCTGTCCGTAAAATATAAAGAGAAATCAGAAGAAGGGCAATAGGTAGCGCTGGGAATACCGAAACGGGAGCTGTACCCTTTAACTAAAAATTATATTAAAATTAGACGGGAATTTAGAAGACCAATTTTGCGTTAAATAATCAGGTTTTGGATTATTGCCTATTATTCATTTTTTTGTACTTTTAAACACTGAAATATTGGGAAAATTGCCATCATTTTGATCGTAAATTATTGAAAGGGGAAATTTATGCCTACTTTAACTGAAACTAAAAGCGAAACCACCGTGGAGAAGGATTTTCTCCCGATTAATGGTACGGATTATATTGAGTTCTATGTCGGAAACGCCAAACAGAGCGCGTATTATTATCGAGCGGCGTTTGGGTTTGCGCTGGTAGCGTACGCCGGATTGGAAACAGGGCTTCGTGATCGCGCTTCTTATGTGCTCAGGCAGGATAAAATCCGTTTGGTGCTGACTACTCCCCTCCAGCCGGATAGTCCCATCGCCGATCATATCAAATTACATGGCGACGGTGTGAGAGATATCGCCCTCTGGGTCGACGACGCCGAATCGGCATACCGTGAGACCACCAAGCGCGGCGCCAAGGGAATAATGGAGCCAACTATTCTCAAAGACAATTTCGGTGAAATAAAAAAATCGGCTATCGCGACGTTCGGGAATACCATCCACTCGTTTATCGAACGGAAAAACTACCGCGGTCCCTTCCTCCCCGGCTTTAAGGCAATGCCGTTAGATAAAATTGCAAAATCAACGGGATTGAAATATGTCGATCACTGTGTCGGCAATGTGGAACTCGGCAAGATGAATACGTGGGTGAAGTTTTACCAGGATGTTATGGGATTCCGTCTCTTCAAGCATTTCGATGATGCAGATATTTCGACGGAGTATTCAGCCCTCATGTCGAAAGTAATGGCGAACAGCAACGACCGGATCAAATTCCCCATCAACGAACCGGCGGCGGGGAAAAAGAAATCACAGATTGAAGAATACCTTGAATATTACCAATCGCCCGGTGTGCAGCATATCGCAATGGCGACCGACGATATCATCGATACGGTTGGTAAGCTTACAGCACGCGGCGTTGAGTTTCTCCACGTTCCCTCGACATATTACAAAGAACTTGAGGCGAGAGTAGGCGCCATCGATGAACCGATTGATGAATTAGAAACTCTCGGCATTCTTGTGGACCGGGATGACGAGGGATATATGCTTCAGATTTTTTCCAAGCCCGTTGAAGACCGCCCGACGTTGTTTATCGAGTGCATCCAACGCAAGGGCAGCAAGAGTTTTGGAAAGGGAAATTTTAAAGCGCTCTTCGAATCGATTGAACGCGAGCAGGCGCTGAGAGGAAATTTATAAGATCATGGACCGGGATTTGCGTTCGTACCCATTATCAAGGGGGACGAGATGCGTATTTTGCATTGCAGGGGGTCTGGATTTAAACGTATTCGATTTTTTCCGGTAAATGAGACAAGGTTGTAAATGAAATATCATGAAATTGGCCCAAATACAACAATTCCGATACAGCAGCAGTACATCCATACGCGACAAAGCTGGAGCTTTGTTGTACAAGGACATTAACATCATTGTTGTAGGCAAAGCTGGCGCTTTGCTATACAAAATAAATCCACAAGAGATTTTAACAATTGAAAATTATTACACCTACATACCATCATCTCACAATACTTGAGGAGCGTTATCAATGTACCCATTGAAAAAAGGAAAAACTACCGATCAGGCGCATGTCGGATTACCGAACGGCACATTTGAAGAAGAACACGGCAGGAAGGGATTTTACGGCAAGTCAGCCCATCTGTATCACACACATCCCCCGACAAGCTGGATACGGTTTGAGGGCAAACTACGACCCCATTGTATCGATTGCAATAAACTCGCACCTACGGATCAACATGATCCTAAGGGCAGCCCGGTTGCATTTCTGGGAAACAACGATATAGTTTTATATGTATCGCGGCGATCTGAACCGATGCCGTTTTATTTCCGTAATGCCGATGGTGATGAACTCATCTTCGTCCATCGCGGCGAAGGAATCATTGAAACCGATTTCGGTCCTTTGAATTTTGAGAAAGGAGATTATCTTAACGTACCACGCGCAGTGACCTACCGGATCATCCCGAAAACGAAGGATAATTTTTTTCTCATCATGGAATCCAAAACAGAATTTGAACAGCCCGATAAAGGACTCATTGGTCAGCATGCGTTATACGATCCCGGCGTGATAGAGACGCCCGAACCAAAGCCGATCTTGGATGATAAGAATGAATGGGAAATCCGGATTAAGGTGGACGGCGAATTTTCATCAGTATTCTATCCATTTAACCCAATCGACGTTGTGGGGTGGAAAGGTGACCTCACGGTATGGAAGCTCAATATGCGCGATATACGGCCGATTATGAGCCCCCGTGTGCATCTTCCCCCAAGCGCGCACACCACATTTGTAACAAAAGACGCCGTCGTGTGCAGTTTCCTCCCCCGCCCGCTCGAAGAAGATCCCCAAGCGCTGAAGGTTCCGTTCTTCCATCGCAACACCGATTATGATGAATTTATTTTCTATCACGAGGGGAATTTTTTCAGCAGGGATAATATAAAGGCAGGAATGGTGACGCTCCATCCACGCGGTATTCACCATGGGCCACACCCAAAAGCGCTTGCCAATCAGGGCACGAAAACTCACACGGATGAATATGCCGTTATGCTCGATGGTTTAAACCCCATTCATGTATTACCGGCCGGCGAAAGTGTTGAATGGAAGGATTACTGGAAGAGCTGGAGTGAGCAAAAATAAACTTTAAGAGATAACATTTAATAATTTCTTCTTAACTCATTATTTTAAGATATCCAATGGATACAAGTAATCTGGAGGCGCTCATTGCCGATGCGCATAAAACAGGCGATGCGCAAATCTCCAATTATCTTGTTCCCTACGGGAACCTCGGCGATCTTCTCACCAAACAGGTAAAGCGTTATGGCGAGAAGACCTTCATTATATATTATTCTGATGAAACCGGCAGGCATGAATATTCATACCAAGTTTTTTATGAGTTAGTTAATAAGACAGCTAACTTTCTCCTCTCTCAAGGGATTAGTCGCGGCGACCGGATAGCAACGGTTGCGTTCAATCATACCGATACGGTGATCCAATACTTCGCAGCATTTACCATTGGCGCCGTTGTAGTGCCGATCAATGTTGGAGAAGATGATAAGAGAATCAGTTATATCCTACAGAATTCTTGCACAAAGCTCGTGTTCGCCAGAGATATATTTCTTGACCAGCTTAGACCCATCATTCAAGATTCGCCTGATGTACATACTGTGGTGAATGTTACAGATCCAAATTCGGAAAACACCAATCACCGCAATCTTCTCAATTTTTGGACTGAAATAAATTTACAAAACGATGCGCTGCCCGTAATTGATGTCCCCTCTCTCGAAGATGAAGCGCTGATTGTGTATACATCAGGAACAACCGGATTTCCCAAAGGAGTCGTGCTCACGCATTATAATCTCCTCATCGACGCCAAAGCTATCGCGGAATGGCACAGGATGACCGATAATCAGCGGATGATGTGCGTGCTGCCAATCCATCACGTAAATGGCGCCGTTGTCACGCTGCTGTCGCCGCTCTATTTTGGTGGAAGCGTCGTTCTCAATCAGAAATTCCATCCGGATAAATTTTTCGAGCGCATGGCACATGAACATGTATCGGTCGTGAGCGTGGTGCCAACGTTATTGCAGTTTCTTCTCCATCAAAATCCCGATCTCTCTCCGTATGATCTGCATGAGTTACGGCATATCATCTGCGGTGCCGGTCCACTGACTGTGGAACTTGCGCTGAGGTTTGAAGACCGTTTCCATATTCCCATTATCCATGGATACGGGCTCTCGGAGACGACTTGCTATTCCTGCTTCCTCCCACGCGATCTATCAGACGATGAACACCGTCAGTGGCTTGGTGATTTCGGTTATCCTTCAATTGGTGTGCCTATCCCGACAAATGAGATGGATATTCATGATGAAAACGGAAATTCACTCCACGAGGGTAGTAAGGGAGAAATCGTAATCCGGGGTCATAACGTGATGAAAGAATATTTTTCCAATCCTGACGCAAATGCTAAAGCGTTTTCATTTGGGTGGTTCCGAAGCGGAGATGAAGGTTTTTACAAGAAAGATTCTAAAGGGAGAAAATTCTTTTTTATCAGCGGCAGAATCAAAGAATTGATTATCCGGGGTGGAGTGAATATCTCGCCGTTCGAAATAGATGAAGTGTTGATGAATATGCCCGGCGTAAAGGCGGGACTCGCAGTTGGTTTTGAGAATGATTGGTACGGCGAAGAGGTTGGCGCATATATCCAGGTGAGGGATAATATCCCGCTCACAGAAAAAGACGTTATCAGGTATTGCCGGAAGTATTTCACCTATCAGAAATGTCCGAAGAAAATCCTGTTCGGGAACGACATCCCTGTAACATCAACGGGTAAATATCAGCGGAATAAGCTGAAGTCCCTTTTTGAAAAATGGAAGAGCGTACAGTTTAAGGAAGACAATCTCTGAGCTCTGAGAGGATTTTTATCGGGAATTTTAAAAAATAAAAGTCCCGATAAATACACCGGCATTAATCGAGAAACCTTTGCCATTGATCGCCGTAGGTACATTGAGGACATCGTACTTATCGTCAAGTTTCCAGCTATTGCCCGACATTCCCAGGTATCCAACACCGACTCTTAATCCTAACCAGCGTAGAGCGGCATATTCAACGTTCGCCATCGGTTCGTACATGAAAAACGTTCCGGTGAGTTGGCGCGTAAATTCCGATGCTGAATCCTTGGTACCGAATTCATTCCAGAGGTCGATCCACTGTCTTGTTTGCGTATTATTATCCCTGCGCATAGTAAGGTCCATCCCTCCCACTCCGATCATTGTTCCGATCGAAATATCCAGGCGTGAATGAAGTGGAATGACATATTCAATTGTCGCCCCCGTAAAACCTATATGAAGTCCCACATCTCTCGTAATGCCGTTCGCAGTCACCAGGGATGATTTAGATCCAGATCCCCACATGATTCCTCCGCGGAGATTTTGAACGAAGAGGATATAGCCGTACACCTGACCTCCGGTCATGAACATCGGTCCGTCCGATAATTCCGCCGAGTTGGCATTACGAAGAACTTCATTCATGGAATTCAGATCCATATTTAAGAATGAGGGGGCAAACCCTATAGCCCCGCCAAATTTAGCCGCTGAATGGCTTGGCGGTGGAAGTTCTTCGTCTGTTGAATCCTGTGCAAATGATGTCGATAAAAATAAGAGTATGCATGCAATACTCAATGCCAAACGATACATAGATAATCTCCTGAACAATAGCTGAGCTTTGGAAATGAAACGTTAAATTTGAGACTTCAAAAATAATAGTTCACAAAACCCCGGTTATGCTGAATAATTTAGAATGTTTAATTTATGAAAAGATAGGGGCAAAAACAAAAATAATTACCTACATAAGCACACATGGCTGTTGCAGATTCTCAATCATAATGACGGATCTGCATTTTTTCTCTTTTCTCGCATCCGGTTTTTTCGTATATTATTTTTTCTCAAGGGATAATAAATTGGCAAAATAGTGTTCCCTATCCCTTATCACAAAGAATATATTTCCAAAATATCACTTACTACTAACATTAGAAAACGAAATGCTACGATATTTCCGCACCATTGTTATACTCGCGATGCTTTTGCCATTTCCCTTTCAATGTTTATCGCAGATACCAGATTCAGTATACCATATTAATTTTTTACCTCCTGGACTTCATCTGGCGCCGATAAAGGCGAATTTTAGGGAAGCGAGGGTGGGTCTATTGAAATTTTTAACCGTGTCCGATTTAAGAGTGGATATTGGGAATTCTATCGATATTCTGGGATATGAAAATGACGCTGAGAAAATAAAATACACCGTTGGGATCGATTTTCTCGCGTATGCCCTATCGAAGCGAAGCGAGGGTTTACGTCTCCAAATCGACGCATTAGATGGACTTTTCGGTGGGAATTTTTCCGCTTCAAAAACATATGATAATTCACGTCTCTCAGCGCGTTTAAGATTACTACATCAAAGCGGTCATTTCGTAGATGGCCATTATGATTTTAATGAAGGCGGTTGGTTCGATAACAAATCGCCTGTCCCGTTTACACGCGATTTCGGCGAGCTCGTCCTCGCGGAGGATCTTTTTCAAACGGGCGGAATATTTAAATATTACGGAGGCATATCGTACGCGACGCTCGTAAGACCCGCGCAATTAGAACGCTTTGAATATTTTACCGGGATGGAATATTCACGGGGAGATGTACTACCCTCCATCCTCGATCATCCTACCAATATCTTCGCGGCGTACCAATTTACACTTGCGGGTGTTTTAAAGCATGTCGGCGCGAATGAACTCCAAACCGGTGTAAAATTTGGGGAATGGTATGGAAAGGGACCGGTGATTTATCTCATATTTTATTCAGGACCTCAATTCTATGGCGAATATTACGACGAACGAATTGAAACGATCGGCGCGGGATTTACAATGGATTTCTTTTAAGAGGGATCATAAGGCCCCAGCCGAATGCCACTACCGTCGTTTAATCTTATCCTGTTATAGCCCTAACTCGCCAGAAATCGATTTCATTGCCGCAATAACGAAAGCGATGTGCTCATCGGGATTTACTCCCAACTCCTGGCAGCCCAGCGTAATATCCTCCCGGTTCACATTCCGGGCGAATGCCTTGTCTTTGAGTTTCTTCTTCACAGAAGATACTTCCAGATCGGCTATTTTATTCGGACGGACAAGAGAGCACGCCATTATGAAGCCGCACAGTTCATCGACAGCATACAATACTTTCGCCATCTGTGAATCGCGTGGAACACCAGTATAGGGCGCATGCCCCAAAATCGCACTACGTATCTCTTCCGAATAACCTTTCTCTTCCAGAATTTTGGATCCTTTCAATGGATGATCCGGCGCAGTAGGATACATTTCATAGTCAAAATCGTGCAATAATCCCGTAATACCCCAGACCTGTTCGTCCGCGCCGTATTTTTTTGCATACGCGCGCATCGCCGCTTCTACCGCGAACATGTGTTTGAGGAGTGCGTCGTTTTTTGTGTATTCTTTTAAGAGATGAAGCGCTTCGTCATGAGTCATCATTGGCGTTTTTCTGGTATCGGTTAATGAAAAGGATTATGCGTTGTGCTTTATAATGAACTCGCTCCACCCGATTTTTTGAGGATCGCGCCGCCCCTTGCGCTGGCATAGTATGTCAGTTTCAAATTTTTCGGATCGGTCGTGAGCACGATAATTTTCCATGCGAGAAAATATTTGTTCCCCGAACTCTCATCCATCGGTAAAACGACGAGATCACCGCCCGGAGATATTTGATAGTTTTCAAATGTAAGATATTTTTTGAGAATAACTCTACAGCTATCGAGCGAAACCAGAGGCACGGTATCACATGACGTTACAGGATAAATTCTGGAGGTGATATCTCTAAAGCCGCCGTTCTTATCTATCCTAAAACTGATATCTGACCCTTCTACCGGGATATTCTGAAAGAGCTGCGCGTATGAATAGCGCCATCCGTTCTCATCCAGAAATATTTCTTTTTTTGAAATATCTTTCATGGATAGTTGAAATATCTTGCTATAATCCATGACAAACATTTTACCAATTTGATCTGCAGCATTCGTATCTGTGAATTTATCCAGCGTGAGTTCATACTCCGATAGGTTCGCATCAAACCCGGTAATTCTGATGATACTTCCCGTTCGCTTATCAATACGAAGATGAAGCGATTTGCCATGAACATGACGAATAATAGTGGTATCCTGCGCACACACCATAATGCATGATGAGATTAACAAAAGCAAGATCAATATGAATTTACGAACTATGGAATACATCATAGAAAGTTTGTTCGGTTTCTCGCTGTCATGCGGCAGTTGGTAAATACATCTTAAAATATACTCCAGAAATTGACGAAAATCAATTTTAGTACATCCATCTAATTATTCTGGATTTGGAGCGAAAAATTGTTATTATAATTTGCAATTCATTTCAATCTTCCTATATTTCTGATCGTGATGGATATACTAAATTCTGAAATAAATGAATATCTGCACAACGTAACGCCGGAACGGGATCATGTGTTGCAGGAAATGGAAATGTACGCGAAGGAAAATAATTTTCCCATCGTAGGACCGTTAGTCGGAAGATTTCTTTATCTCCAAGCGCGTGCAATCGGAGCGAAACGGATATTGGAATTAGGATCAGGGTTCGGGTACTCGGCGTACTGGTTTGCGAAAGGAACCGAACCGGATTGCAAAATCTATTGCACAGATAGCAATCCTGCGAATGCGGAACGGGCGAAGACATATTTCCGTAAAGGCAAAATCGCCGATAAAATCGAATTTCTTGTTGCAGGGAATGCCTTAAATGTGATCGATTCCTTAGACGGCTCATTCGATATTATTTTCAACGATGTTTCCAAACGGGAATACCCTAAGGTGTTTAAGAAAGCGCACTCTCGATTACGTAAGGGGGGTCTCCTCATCAGCGATAATGCGCTGTGGAGCGGCAGAATTCTCACCCCCCATCCCGACGCAAATATCGCCGGGATCCTCACTTACAACCGACTCGTCTACGCATCACGGCAATTTTTTACAACCATCATCCCGCTTCGCGATGGCGTAGCGGTGAGTATAAAATTATAAGATGATCGTAACTGTTCTCGCAGTTTGCTTTCTTGTCACAATCGGGATTGTGGTATATTTTGGCTACAAATTAGTTTTTAGACCTCCAAACGCCGCTGAAGATCTGAATACTGAAAAATGTTCTCTCTGCCGTGAACGATTCGACAAAAGTAAGCTTATTTTACGGCAGGTCGGCGATTACAAATTATTATATTTTTGCCGCAAGTGCCTTGAGGGACTTCAGAACGAGGCGAAAGCGAAATCCAACTGACCGTTAATCGATTCAATGCTTGCGAAGATATTCCCGGATTGAATTCACCGCTACCGTCGCTTCTCCTAATCCGGTGACGATCATTTTAACCTTACCCGCATAATAGGCGATATCGCCAGCAGCATAGATACCGGTTATATTTGTTTCCATTTTTTGATTCACGGTGATATCGTTTTTATCCATTTTTAATCCCCAATCCTTCAACGGACCCGGCAGGGTATAAAATCCGAGACAGAATAAAATATTATCGATAGACAATATTTCTTCCCGCTGAGTTTCATTATTGAATATAACCGCGGATTCGATCTGCCGGTCTCCCTGGATTTCGCGGAGTTCATGGGATAGTTTCATTATGGTTGGTGTTGCCTGAAGTTTTTCAACGCTCTTCTCCTGCCCCCGGAATGCGTTCCTGCGATGAATGATGGTTATTTCAGCCGCGATGCCATTCAAATTTAAAGCCCAATCTAATGCAGAATCTCCGCCACCGACAATCAATAATTGTTTTCCAGCAAGTTCCTTAAGGTTTTTGACAAAATACAAAATTCCTTTATTTTCAAATCGTGCAATATCCGGCAGATCAAGTTTTTTGGGAAGCGTTTCGCTCAATCCCGAGGTCAATAAAATCGTTCGTCCGTGATGTATTTCCCCGTCATCGGCAGCTAACTTGAAGAGCTTTCCTTTATCAGTTTGTGTTTTTTCCATACGTGTAATTCTTTTTCCTAAACTGATAGCCGGGTCATTCTGGGTTGCCTGGTTGATCAGGTAGCCGGCATACTCTTTCGCGAGAATTTTAGGAAATCCGGGAATGTCATAGATATATTTTTCAGGATAAAGCGACGTTAATTGACCACCTAATTCCGGCAATATATCGATGATCTCCGTTTCTATCGAATGCATGCCCGCTGAGTAAGAAGCGAATAACCCCGCTGGACCACCGCCGATAATGATGATATCGTAGATGTCCATCATTCAATTAATCCGGGGATAAATAAATAATTTACCAATTGGGGTTGGTCGGACGAATATCGATCTCGCTTACCATCACATTTTCGGGCATCATTAACGCATCAAGAACAACCTGTGCGATATCATCGGCTTTCGGAATACGGTCGGCATTCTTAGCGGAAGAATCAACAGGGCTAAAGGATGTATCCACCGAACCGGGACAGAGAGTTATAACTCGGATGTTGTGCTGACGAACCTCGAGCATTAATGAACGGCTAAAGCCGATCAACGCCCATTTCGTGGCAGAATACCCGGCGCCGCCTTTAAACGAATTTCTACCGGCTAAGGAAGATATATTGATGATGTTTCCCCTGTTCTGTTTTATCATCGTGGGGAGCACCGTTTTCGTGCAAAGGAATATCCCCCGGACGTTCACGGCAAACATGCGATCAAAATCTTCAATCTTCATATCTGCGACCGAAGAGAATGTCCCGATGCCAGCGTTATTAACGAGAATATCAATTTTACCGAAATTCACAATTGCCGCATCGACAATCCGATGTACATCTTCGGGACGGGAAACATCTGATTGAACCGTGATTGCTTTTCTTCCAATACTCCGTATCTGCGCCGCCACTGTATCCAGTTCGGATTGAGTTCGCGAAGAGAGCACCACATCCGATCCATTTTTTGCAAGGATAAGAGCGATAGCTCTACCGATACCTCTTCCAGCTCCGGTAACGATTGATGCTTTGCCGTTCAGGCTCATATCACAAATCCTTTCTCATTCATTTTAAGTCTCCCATCTGAGGTCGCAGTACAATTTCGTCGGTAACGACGTCGGGCGGCATGCGGAAAATATTCACGATCACTTCCGCGAGACTCTCCGGTTTCATCATTCTTCCGGCGTACTTCCTCCTTACTCCTGCGGGCCACATTTTAGTTTCGACAGCGCCCGGCAACACGTTTATCACTTTAACATTATGTTCGCGTAATTCTTCCCTCAGCACTTTTCCTAATCCGAACATCCCTGCCTTGGCTGCGGTATATGCAGATGAATCTCCGAATGTTTTTATTGCCGCATACGAAATGATATTGAAAATAAAACCGGATTTATTCCTGAGCATCGATGGAAGAACGGCTTTTGTGCAGTAAATGTGTCCGAGAAGATTTATCTTGATAATCTTTTCGAATTCCTGCGGCGGGGTTTTGACGAATGGCTTAAAGGTCGTTATACCGGCATTATTAACTAACACATCAATATCGCCGGCCTTTTTTATTATTGTCGCATGAGCAGCTTTCACTGATTTTAAATCGGAAATATCGCACGGGACGGAAATCGCCTTGCCGCCAAGTTTAATAATTTCCTTCACTGCGGAGTTTAATAATGTTCGCGATCTGCCGCTCAGGCAAACTTGGCAGCCGATGGAGGCAAATTCCATGGCAATCGCGCGACCAATACCTTTCGAAGCGCCGGTAACCCAAACAACAGGTCGTTTTGGGGTCAGCTCACTTCTTAGCCGCTTCATCACTTTTATGGTAATTTATTGATGGTGAGTTTCAGGAACTCGTTCCGGGTTCGTTCATCCTCGCGGAATGAGCCAAACATCGCGCTGGTTGTTGCAACCGAGTTTTGTTTTTCCACGCCGCGCATCATCATGCATAAATGCCTTGCTTCGATGATGACGCCAACGCCGTCTGGTTTTAAGCCGTCATACAATGTCTCGGCAATTTGCTGCGTCATGCGCTCCTGAACCTGCAAACGCCTGCTGAATATTTCCACGATACGCGGGATTTTACTTAACCCGATAATTTTTCCATCGGGGATATAGGCGATATGCGCTTTACCATAAAATGGCAGCAGATGGTGCTCGCACATGCTGAAAAAATCAATATCCTTCACAATCACCATCTCACTATATTTTTCACTGAAGATGGCGTCGTTGAGGACTTTCATCACGTCGCCTTCATAACCGCGGGAAAGAAATTCCCATGCCTTAGCCACACGTTGAGGAGTTTTTAGCAGTCCCTCACGATTGGGGTCTTCGCCGATCTCGCGGATAATAACCCGTATCGCATCTTCAAGCGATTTATTATTGTTCTTAGGAATTTGTTGTTTGTTAGCCACGGTATTCTGCAAAATTGTTTGTAGTTTCTGAAACTTTCACGGAGTATAATTTACCGCCGTATATTTTGGGAGCAAGCAATCTCCAAAAGACTGTCGCAAGATTTTCGGCGGTCGGGATAATACCATCCAGGAAGTCTATATCGAAATTGAGGTGCCTGTGATCGACTTTATCGATAATTTCTGCCTTTATTATATCTGATATTTTTTTCAGGTCGAGAATCATGCCGGTTTCCGGATCCGGCTCGCCTGCCACGGTCACCTCAAGTTCATAATTATGCCCATGGCCATTGGGATAGGCGCATTTACCGTAAATTTTAAGATTCTCCGCGTCGGAAAACTTTGGATTAAACAGCCGGTGCGAAGCGCAAAAATATTCTTTTCGAGTTAGATAAATCATTCTTATTCACTGATAGTAAAATTATTTTTCTGCATCTTTTCCAATAATTTTTGTGTAGCAGAGAGCCGCCAATATAGCGCCAGCCAGCGGACCTATCCAGTACACAATATGATCTGTCCAGTAACCGCCAACGATAGCGGGACCAAATGTCCGGGCTGGATTCATCGAACCACCCGTAATCGGTCCCCCAACAATAATATCAAGGGTAATCGTCAGTCCGATGATCAACCCGGCAACTGGCTTCGGTCCACGGGGATCGATTGCCGTGCCATAGACAACAATCACGAGGAAGAAGGTCATAATTAATTCCATTAAAATGCCGGGAAGAAATTCAACGCCCGATGCCAACATCGGCGTGCCTAACTTGACAGCGTCAACCATTGCCGCAGGAAATATCACTTTCACCGCAAAAGCGCCTGCCGCGCCACCGATGAGTTCCGTAATGATATACGCTATGCTATCGATCAGCGATATTTTTCCCCCAACCAGACCGCCAACGACGACGGCAGGATTAAAAAAACCGCCCGAAACATACCCCATTGCCGAAACCATCACCGCAATGGCAAGTCCGTGCGCAAGCGCTACCCCTACTAATCCAGCATTCACCACTATAGACGCGATGCCGACAAAAATAAGAGTGAAAGTTCCTATGAATTCAACCAGAAGATTTTTTGTGGTAATCATAATTATTTACCCCTTTAAATTGTTGATTTTAAATTATAAGAATTGTAGAACTTCTTTAGTGTGACCACTTACCTTCACTTTCGGAAAGATGTGTTTTATGATACCCCGCTCATCGATGATAACGGTTGTACGCACAATACCCATAAATTTCTTCCCCATGAAGGATTTTTGTTTCCAGACGCCGTACTCCTTCAACATTTCTTTCGATTCATCGCTGAGGAGAGGAAAGTTTAGCTCATACTTTTCGGCAAATTTTTGGTGCAGCTTTACCGGATCGGCGCTGACGCCGATGACTTCCGCGCCTTTGGCGCGTATATCTTCAATATTATCCCTGAACGAACACGCTTCGGTTGTGCAACCGGGAGTGAGGTCTTTAGGATAAAAGTAAAGAACGAGCTTCTTTCCTTTGAATTGTTTTAACGATACAATTGTGCCGTTAGCATCAGGCAAAGAAAAGTTGGGCGCTTTCTCTCCAACTTTAATCATAATATTATCGTTTTACTTAATAGACGATAACGCTTTTTTGATTTCGTCATAGGGCGGTTCGATTCCCGGGTTTTCCCCGATCCAGGCATATTGAACGGTACCCGATTTATCAAGAATAAATACAGCCCGGTTGGATGCGGCATATCCCTCAAGCCCGGCAAAATTTTGAACAAGTCCGGCGTATTTTCGACTCACATCTTTTGTATAATCGCTGAGCACCGGAAATGTTAGCTGGTTCGCGATGGAAAATCCTTTGTTTGCAAATGGTGAGTCAACACTGATGGCTACCACCTGCGCATCCATGCTGTTAAATGCGCTCAATGAATCTCTAAGCGCGCACATTTCTTTTGTGCAAACGCCTGTGAACGCCCCCGGGAAGAAAGCAAGAATGGTCTTTTTTCCTGCAAATTCTTTTAATGATCGTTTATTTCTGTCTGCGTCGGTGAGTGTAAAATCCGGCGCTTTGTCACCAAGTTTTAATGCCATAAATTACTCCATTATCCCTATAATTTGAAGTTTTGTTAGATGATTTTTGATATGAATTGCCTAAAATATTATGAAATTAATATTATAAAACCAAATAAGGGAGGAAAAAGTTCAGAATGAATTACAATTTAAGAGGCGGAATCGTTCTTATGAAGATCATTTCGCCAGATCACTTATGGCAGGCAGTGCAGATAGGAAACTGCGGGGCTAAATCTCCATCCGTATCTCTGCCCCGAATGTCTTATTGAGATTCACCTTGTTTGTCGCCGCGCTATCGATCCGCTCCCACTCGAACCATCCGCCGAGCCATACGTGATGAACAATCTCGTAGTTGCCGAAGAACTGAAGCCGTTTCGTCGTTACTAAATTGCCGTCAAGGAAGACGGTTTCGATGGGGTCGGTCGGGAGATGCGGCTGCCAGATATCTCCGCCGACGTCCTTGACGAGGTTTCCCTTGGCGTCAAGGATGTTGTCGCCGTGGCGAACAAGCGTGCCGCTTACGGATAGCGTCAGGTTTGGCGATGGGACGAGATCGCCTCGCACAAACCATGATTCCGAGTTCGGTCCTATGCGCGGTCCAATGATCGCCCCGTAACTCGTGTAATTTTCTTCAATGGAATACTCGTGCGAGTAGGTATAAGGATTAATATGAGTCCATTCAGCCATTAAGCTCGTGTTTGGCAAGCCGATAGGATCCGTGAGAAAAAAGCCGAGCTGGTACGCATTCCTGTTGTACCATCGGTTCAGGAAAAAATCCTGAAAATGAACATCGTTGACAACAAGCGTTCCCGTGAATTGAAGACCGGGGATGAAATGGGTTCGCAAATCCAACGCCCATAAATCGTGATCGCGGGATCCTCGCGCGCGCTGGACAGATTCAAGGAGGATAAATGGATTGAGATAGCCCAGGTCGAACGGCCGATTTGCGTAAATAATCATCTCCTGAAATCCGATATCGAACTGGCGGGGAAAAGAAAACTCGATGCGGTGGGCGGCTGTGTACTTATCCGCAATGTATGGACCCTTGATCTTCGCGGCAGAATCGGCGGAGACAAATAATGTCCAGGGTAACGGTCGTCCGAGCAGCCAGCCATGCATGAAGGTATACTTCAGCGACTTAAACTGTATGTCGGTGCGAATCATGGGGAATGTGCGAATGTTATCGGAGATGAGCATTTTTTGGTCATAGCCGTTTCCCCACAGGACGCGTTCCATTCCAAGCTCTGCCGAGATAATTCCTCCGTCATAGCGCGCGTACCCTTCTGCCATGTCGAAATTTTGGGCGGTGTTATCCCGCAGCGTTTGTGCCTGGCTTAACAGCGTATCCCGCAGGAGAAGATCCCGGCTCCCCCAGAACTGGGCATTCGTGCCTTGAACATAATATCCAAAATGGCTGCCAAGAGTCCCCCGAATTCTTCCTCCGCCTTGTATAAACTCGGCATGGGCGTCGCCAAGCACATCTCCATTGATGCGCCGCGCATTGAATGCCAGCAAGCCGTTGACGAACATTGTAAGATCGGAATCATGGTACGCATAGAGATACTGATTGTTGCCCGAAAAGATGTTGCCAAACCCGTTGGACACGCCGGGAATTTCGGAGGCGATCAATGAATTCGCGCCATCTGTCGTTCCATGAATGTCGAACCGGAATTCCAGCAGGTAGCGGTCGAGCCAGCTCTGTTCTGTTTCCGTAAGCTCCGTCCTGTTCTTATCGATGGCGGTGAGGAACTCCCCAACCTCTTTTCGCGACATGGGCAAAATGGCGTCGCGGTACCGTTCGATTATTCCCTTGACGTCCATCCTCTTTAGAAACGTATACACAGGATGTGATGCGGGAACATTTTCTACCTGGGCGGTGGAAATCCAGGTCACGAAAACCGTTAATAATATTACTGAGCAAAGAAGGTGTAATAAAGTTTTCATAAGTTTAGAAATACAAGCCATACCATATTGTTGATGGAGAAATCCTGACGGCGGGAGCCGGAAAATGAATAAAATTCAGCACCTCTCCCAGATGTTTTAACAATGGCGTTGAATCCGGAATTATTTTGGTGAAATCATAATCAAGGGAGAGATAATAAACCCTATAAGGCGATGCATTGATACCGGCGATGTCCCTCGCGCCATAACCGACAGATAGACAAAGAAATGAGGGCCAATAGTATACCGCAGATTCGGGGAGAATGTTTTTCACTTTCATGCTGAGCCAAAAGGTCTGTCCCTCATAATCATCGATGATAAGATGTTTTTGCCCTTTAAATCCCGATCCTCCCGGACGATTGAGCAAATCTGAAGGGATATAACTGAACTTTAATTCATAGTTGGTCAGCGAAGGATATGAATGCTGGAGAATGGGCCATAATGCTCCCCCAACATCGGAAGCAAAATCCACTCTATCAAAGCCCCATGTTGAAAACCCGTCCTCCACTTCGACGTACGTTTGAAATAATAACGCCCCGGCTGATCCGATGAGAAGAGATTTAGATTCGGAAACATCGGCAGTTTCCACCGTATGTCTGATAAAATATGTCAGAATCATTGCGCCATAAAAATGGCCGATTTTATCAACGTGTAATCCATACACGAGGTCTTCTTGAAAATGAAACGGCGCTCTGTTATTCTGCCACCACCCGTTTTGCTGGTAGATGTGAATTGTTGCTATCGCTCCCCCCATCAATCCTCCAAGAACGACCAACCGTCCATAATTGACCTTCGGCGCATTTTCGATTACGGGTGAGCTTGTTGAATCGAAGGTCGAGAGATTCGTGAATGAAATTTTACCGGAATAATTATCGGATAAGCTGAGATCGGAATGGAAGTGTTTGTACTCTCCCGCCTGAAGTTGTACCGTAAAGAAAAGGAAGAGGAATATAACAACGATATTGAAAATTAAGCTGTGGCACCTCATTAAGTTGTTATGATGCACCATTTAACCCGCAGCAAGTTTCTTTTGGAAATATTCCATAGTAATTTTCAACCCTTCATTGCGGGAAATCTTCGGTTTCCATCCGAGTCCTTTACGCGCTATTGTAATATCCGGTTGACGCACTTTCGGGTCGTCTTCAGGGAGAGGATTGAAGACCACTTTGCTTTTGCCCCCAGCGAGTTTGACAATTTCCTTCGCCAAACCCAGCACCGATATTTCATCAGGATTGCCGATATTTACCGGATCGGTTATCTTGGATCGCAAGAGACGATATATTCCATCGATGAGATCATCGACATAACAGACGCTTCGTGTCTGTTTTCCATCGCCGAACACGGTGACCGGTTTCCCTTTTAATGCTTGCGACATGAACGCGGGAATTGCTCTTCCATCATCCAGCCGCATCTTAGGGCCATAGGTATTGAAAATACGGACAATGCGCGTATCCACGCCGTGATACCGATGATACGCCATGGTCAATGCTTCTGCAAAACGTTTTGCTTCGTCATAGACGCCTCTTACACCGATGGGATTCACATTTCCCCAATATGATTCCGGCTGGGGATGGATAAGCGGATCGCCATAAACTTCTGAAGTCGAAGCTAATAAAAATCTCGCCCCTTTCGCTTTTGCCAGACCGAGCGCTTTATGCGTACCGAGGGAACCGACTTTCAAGGTCTGGATGGGAAGCTTTATATAATCGATTGGGCTTGCCGGCGAGGCGAAATGCAGTACATTATTGACGACGCCCTCAATGAACAGGTAATTGGTAACATCATGATTAAAATATTGAAATCGGTTGTTCCCGAACAAATGTGAGATGTTGTCGATATTGCCGGTGATAAGATTATCGATGCAAATAACATGATGACCTTCCGCGAGAAGCCGATCGCAGAGATGTGATCCAAGAAATCCGGATCCTCCGGTTACGACGCTGACAATTTTCTTATTTTTCATTTTTCCCTCACCGGCCGACGCTGAAATACTCAAAGCCCAATGCTTTAAAAATCTTCGGGTCGTAGATATTCCTGCCATCGAAGATTACCTTTTCTTTCATCAAAGATTTCATCCTGTTGAAATCTGGCGTCCGGAATTCATTCCACTCTGTCACCACAACGAGCGCTGATACGCCCTTTAACGCGCCATAATTGCTCGTATGATAAACAACCCGATCACCGAGCCGTTTCTTCGCCTCGTGAAGAGCGATGGGATCGTGGACGTGCACCTTCGCCCCTTTTTTCAGCAGCCCTTCGATTATTTTGATTGAAGGGGCTTCGCGCAAATCATCTGTTTTCGGCTTGAAGGCCAATCCCCAAACAGCGATCAATTTTCCCTTGAGTTTGCCCTTAAAATATTTTTCAATTTTATTGATAAAAAGGTTCGGTTGATTTTCATTAACTCTTTGGACTGCATTTAAAATTCTGAAATCATACCGGAAATCTTTCGAGGTTTTTTCAAGCGCGGCGACGTCTTTGGGAAAACATGATCCGCCGTACCCTACGCCCGGAAAAAGAAATTGCGACCCGATGCGCGGATCGGAGCCGATTCCTTTCCGGACAAAATCTGCGTTTGCCCCCACCCGCTCGCACAAGTTTGCAATTTCATTCATAAAGGAAATTTTCGCGGCTAAAAAAGAATTTGCCGCATATTTCGTAAGTTCGGAACTCCTCACATCCATGATGATGATCGGATTGCCGGTTCGCACAAACGGCGCATAAATCTGCCGCATAATTTCAGTTGCCCGGTCGCTTGACGATCCAATAACGATGCGATCAGGTTTCATGAAATCGTTGATAGCGTTTCCCTCCTTCAAAAACTCCGGATTAGAGACGACGTCGAACTCAACATCAGTTTCGTTCTTAACAATATCCCTAACCCGATCGGCGGTTCCTACCGGCACCGTGCTTTTATTGACGATAACTTTATAACCATTAAAATATTTTCCGATTTGTTTAGACGCTTCAAGAACGTGGCGCAGGTCGGCAGAACCGTCTTCCGACTGGGGGGTTGGCAGAGCAAGAAATATAATTTCACTCCGCGTTACGGCGTTCTCTAAATTTGTTGTAAACTTGAGCCGTTCCTCGCGGATATTAACGGTCATCATTTCCGTTAGACCGGGTTCGTAAATCGTCGCCACTCCGCGCTGGAGCATACGGACTTTTGCGCGATCGATATCGACACACATAACGTCGTTGCCGCTTTCCGCCAGGCATGTTCCGGCTACTAAGCCGACATACCCTGTCCCAATAACACTAATTTTCATTTATCTTTTGGATGAATTTTATGAAATGAATAGTTATTTATACATGCAACATTGGATACTCGAAATCCACGGCGACCGCTACGTTCCGATAACATCGCCAACCCGGAGACCGAGCTGCGGGACAAAATCCGGCGGAGCAAGATGTTTACCATCGATCATAATTTCATCCAATATAAGAAAACTATCGTTAGTTGCAACATACACCGATGGTTCCATGGAAACAATAGTTCCGGGTTTTTCAAAGTTGTTCTTCCGGTAATCGCACGAAATTTTTGTGACCTCGAATTGTTTATCGCGGACCTTGCATCGCGGGTATTGAAACGGGGGAAAAATCATTGCACGGATCCAATTAAATAATTGCCGTGTGCTGTTGTTCCAAATGATATCACGCTGACTGAAATCTATCGAATTTTTCGGATAGTATATTGCATGAGCATTGTTTTGCGGAATCCGTTTGTTCTTGCCGGCATAAATACTATCGAGCGAATCTTTAAAAAGCGCTGCTCCTTGTTCCACACATCGTTCATAAATATCGCGAGCATTATCTTTATCGTCTATCGGGAATATCCGTTGCGTGATGATATCTCCCGTATCGATACCCGGATCCATATAATGGAGAGTAACCCCGGTTTCTTTTTCACAGTTTATCATCGCCCAAGCGATAGTGGAAACTCCCCTGTACCGTGGCAACGGACCGAAATGTAGATTGACACAACCCCGTGTAGGGATATCTATGAATTCGCGTTTGATGATCTGCGCATATTGAAAAGAAAAAATAAACTCGGGCTGAAAGCTTTTGATATACGTAATCGATTCGGCGGAATTAACTTTCGTTGGTTGATAAAGCGGCAAACGGGAATCTTTCGCAGCTTTAGTCAGGGAACGCTGCCATCCATCCTCGCCGGAATCATCGGGATGACTGATGACGAGGACGATTTCAGTATCGTGTCTGGTTAACAGGTATGTCAAACACTCGACTGCGATGTTATTTTTACCCATTACTATAAGGCGACGTATCATAAAATTAGTTTAGGTGAATTTATGGCAAAAGGAAGATGATATTATTTTAGGATATATCCAAGTGAATAAATCCGGCATCGAACATACTTAGGCGAGCACAAGGAAACCCGGACAGTCTTCCTTTCAAACATTAAACAGAGGAATTGGGTTGATGCTTCTTACGTATAACTTAATCGAGGGAATATCCAGCAGTGAAATACCGCGTCCCATCGAAAAATAATCGGGATTAATTAAGTTTAATTACTTGCCCGTTTGATTTAATTGATTGCTGCGCGGCTTCCAGCAAGCGAACAATATTTAATCCGGATTCACCGTTGGAAAGGGGTTGACGATGTTCGTTAATAGAACCTACGAATTCTTTCGCAACCTCGCTCAGCGCTTCCGATTCTTCAATCCTCGGCGCGAACATGTCGCCGGTACGGTATTGGACGAGGGTATTATAGATGCCTTCTCTCGTTGTCATCTGCACGCCCTTGTCATATACCCTAACCTTTTCGCTCGGCTGCATATCGTCGTAGACGATCATTTTTTTGCTGCCGCCAATGAGAATACGTCTTATTTTTACAGGTGCAAGCCAGTTCACATGAAAATGCGCCATCAGACCGGTATCAAATTGGACGGTCAGATACGCGACGTCTTCTTTTCCATTAATATGATTAACACCAGTGGCAGAAACCGATGTGGGTTTTCGGTCGATAAGATGGTTCATGATTGATAAATCGTGCGGGGCTAAATCCCAGATAACATTCACGTCGTGCTGAAATAATCCGAGGTTGATTCGAATTGAATCGAAATAAAATAGATTGCCGATCATTCCATCATTGACCATTTCCTTTATTTTCCGGACGGCTCCGGTAAAAATGAAGGTATGATCTACCATTAAAACACGATCGTTCTTTGAAGCTGCACATATCAAATCTTCGCAATCTGATGCTTTGGTGGCGAGAGGTTTTTCAACCAGGACGTGCTTCCCATGTTCCAGCGCTGCTTTCGCCAGTGGATAGTGCGTTGAAACAGGCGTTGCGAGAACCATAGCATCCACATCCGATTTTAAAATATCCTCTAAGGAATTATGAACTTTAATATTGGTAAAGCGTTTTTTAGTTTTTACGACACGTTCGGGATCAAGGTCGAAACAACTGACTTCCGTCACCCCTTCAGTGTTCAAAAAGTTTCGTATCAGGTTTGGACCCCAATAACCCATTCCTACGATAGCAATTTTCATGTTAGTCTTTCGTCCATGTTCTTATTTCCCTCCCTTTCCAAAAACCATCACGGGAATAGTTTTCAGAATTAACTGCAAATCAAGAAAGAAGGAGGCATTTTGAATATAGTAGAAATCCATTATGACCATATCGTTGAAACTTATAGTATTTCTGCCGCTTACCTGCCATATTCCGGTACATCCCGGGGTAGTCGCTAATCTCTTTTTTTGCCAATCTTCATAATGTTCCCATTCGTATGGCAGACATGGGCGCGGACCGACCAGACTCATATCTCCCTTGATCACATTGAAGAGTTGGGGTAATTCATCGATACTTGTTTTGCGAATGAATCTTCCCACACCGGTAATTTTCGATTCATCGACGATTTTCATACCATCGGAAGTATCGTGCGGTTCCCCGCGGATAAGTCGCGCAACCTTTTCTTTTCTGCTTTCATCTTGATCGCTGCCAACGACCATAGATCGAAACTTGAAAAATTTAAATTGTTTCCCATTTTTTCCAATCCTCATTTGTGTGTAAAAAACGGGACCGGCGGAATCGAGTTTGATGCATACAGCGGTCAGAAAATACACAGGGGATAAAAATATGATGCCGATGGTCGAGAAAACCACATCAAAAATTCGTTTGCCGAAATCCTGAATATTTTTCATGGAATTCTGAGCTAACCCGACAACAGGTATTTCGCCGTAACGCTCGATAAATCGAAAAGTCTCAACAACATCATAAAGCGGTGAAGCAATTTTCACCTGTGCGCCGGTTTGCATACAACGTTCGAGCAGTTCCACCAGTTGTTCTGAGTCAATCGATTCAACGCATAATACAATCTCGTCGATTTCACGCTCGACTGCAATATTTTCAATCTCGTCGATAGAGCCGATGATTCTCGAGCCGTGAAATATCGGTGTGCCGAGTTGGTATCCGTTATCGACAAATCCGACGATTTGAATACCGTACGGATTATCCCATGAAAGATTTGCCGCGAGGAGCTTCCCGACTTTACCGGCACCCAGGATAACAACACGACGTTGATACAGATTCAACTTTACAAAAAATCTCACTATCCACTGAAATATAACCGTCCGTTCAACGATCAATAAACACATGCTGATCGGAATAAAAAGAAGAATGACCATCCTGCTGTTAATGATCATGGCTGATTTCGCAAAAAAAGAAAGGACGGAAAATAGAATAACAAAATAGAAAAGCGATTCTAATAACCTAAGACTCTGGTTAACAGTAGAAAGAACAACATCCAAATTATAAAGATTATTATATTGGAATATAATCAAACCCACCACGGTGAATGCCATAAATGCCAGAATTTCCGGAGGGAAAAATGGAAAATCAGGTAAAAAGGGTTGTCCCATCACAGTTCGATGTAAATAAAAAGATACAAGAAATGCTAAGGAAATGCTTATCCAATCGTAAAAAATTAGAAATATCTTATATTTTGAGTTACTCATTCCGTTTTTGGGTCGTGTGTCGAACGTGAATTAAGGGATTTCCCGTCGTTCATTGGCTTACAATATAATCAATGAATTATCAGAATTCAAGAGGGTCAATAAATGTACCATATGAACCTATTGAAAATAAAGGACTTAAATGCATATCACATTCTCTAATTTGTGATTTTACGCACGTTGAATCGTATTAAGATTTACTAAAAAAATTTTGAACATGCTGAATGATGAAAATCAACTGATTTTCAGTCATTTCAGGATAAATCGGTAAAGATAAACATTCTGATGCAACCTGCTCACTTACGGGAAAATCCCCTTTTATATATCCAAGATGCAAATATGCCGGCTGCATATGTAAAGAAATTGGATAATGAAGACCTGTTGCGATTCCCTGTGAATTAAGATATTTTTGAAGGTCATCTCTCCGTGTTGAACGGATTATAAATTGATGATAAACATGATATGAATTTGGACGTTCATACGGAATGACAAGATCACGGATGTTTGATAAATGCTTCCTATAATAATCCGAAATTTCTCTTTTACGATCCGTCCACTGTTGTAAATGTTTCAATTTCACTCCCAGAACAGCGCCTTGGAATCCATCCATTCGATAATTATGTCCCCAGGTCTTATGTTCATACTTGCGGGTTTGTCCATGATCGCGTAGCTGTCGGATTTTTTCAGCCCGGATGGGATCATTCGTTAATACAGCCCCCGCCTCACCATAAGCCCCCAGGTTTTTCCCTGGATAAAAGCTGAAGCAGGTGGTCGCGCCAAAATGACCGACAAAATGGGTTTTGTACTTCGCCAGGTGAGCTTGAGCCGCATCTTCTATCAATAATAAATTGTGTTTTTTACAAATCTCTGCAATTGCATCCATTTCAGCAGTCTGTCCATATAAATGCACTACAATCACGGCTTTAGTCTTTGATGTAATTGCCTGCTTTAGGTTTAATGGATTGAGTGTGTAAGTTGAAGGATCTATATCAACGAATACTGGTTTTGCTCCAACAAGTGAAATCGCCTCAACAGTTGCAATAAATGTGAATGGAACAGTGATTACTTCATCGCCTCGTCCAATTCCCTCTACCCATAATGCAAGATGAAGCGCATCAGTCCCCGATCCAACTCCAATACAATGCTTGCATTCGTGGCTTTTGGCAAATTCCACTTCAAAATCTGATACAGCTTCTCCAAGAATGTAATGGGAATTATCCAAAATCTTGTGGATAGCATTATCTATATCGTTTTTAATCGTATGATACTGCGCCTGTAAATCTAATAAGGGAATTTCCATTTCAATTAAAGACTATTAATCTTTTTTAATATAATGCGTTAAAGATAATCAATATTTTTTTGGAATGCAACATTATGGAAAAATTTTATCTTAAAGAATAACGTGGTTACAGCGGAAGGTTCAACTTAAATTTCAGTAAAGAGCCAATTATGGCTTGATTTTACTGAGTTTATGTCATTGTTTATTTGGTACCATATTCTGATTAAAAATCAGATTACGGCATTCAGTGGCTAATGAAAACCAACTTACCTTTTGAATTGAACTTTACCCAGTAACCTTTGCCGGGATAAAGTGTATCGGCTTTAATATATCCAAAATTATAACCATAATACGGAGTTAATTGCGAGGTATTTATAGCGGAAGTACTTGCAGATGGGATAGCCACTGATATATTTCCGATTAAATTCCATCCATTATGAATTTGAATTGTATCAAAATTCACAAACGAACCGGAGAGTTTAACAATTTGTGTATCCTTAAATTTTAACCAATAGCCGATACCGTTTTCAAGGGAATCTTTCATCGAATATCCTTGATCATACATGAAAGCATAAGATACGGCGGTTGGAAATATGGCGGTATAGATTGGATTGGGGGATTTGAGAGGCAATGAAACGAGATTCCAACTCTTATTTACTTGAATTCTACAGGAGCTGTACGTTGTTTGCAAATCCTGAAGAACAGTTATTGGTCCGATACTAATTTGTCCACTAATGAGAAAACCGACAATTCTGGCTATTCCATGGGGCCAAGAAACTGAATCGATATCAGTGTCGATATTCCTTGTCAAGGTATGCCAATTTCCATCCATAAAGGTTGAACCAATATGCATATGAAGATAAGGCAAGTTTTGGTTTGGACTGTGAGAATCGGGTGTGTAATGAACATAAAAAATATTCGAAGCAGAATCCAAACACTCGACATAAAATTGGAAATTTGCATTCGCTTTCAAATCAACCGAAAAACTGTTGCGTGGAAGAACGATGTTCCCCTTTTGAACTTCATATTGGGTTCCATTATTAGTGATAACTTCCAAGACATTTTCGTTTAAAACAGGGTCAAATACCGTTCGCAGACCCCCGCTTACCGAGGGGGTCGTGGTCCACCACGCATGATTAAATGGCGAATTGGGATATGTGAAATCATCGACAACAATATCGCTATCATTTGGGAGGAAGGATAAATTAACTGAATTATTCGAAAGATTTGTTTCAGGACCAATATTGAGTGGATTCAAAATTATCCATTTGTTATTAAAAGAAACCGGCATCGATTGAATCAAGACGATACTCGAATCATGTCCGTTAACAATGCCGGAATTTACCCCGATGACCTCGCCATTGCTGCTATCCATCAGCACTGCGCTGCATACTCCGGCAGAATCGCCGAAATTATGAACCATGATCTTCAATCCCAGCGGATCCGGTTTGACGTCGGCGGGAGAAATTGCAAAATCCAGCGAGCCCTGGGAATGCACTATAGTTATTTCACGGGAAGAATTCGAATTGATAGAAAGATTTAAATTCAAAATTCCATTTACAGTAGTAAAAGGAACAGGCAAATTGTCGATCAGCACTGAGCGAATGGCTGCAAATGTCCCTACCGTTTTTTGCGCATAAATCATTTTAGTAACGGGTGTAGGATTTGTTAAAACAACGTCATTTCCATAAAAGATCACGCTGTCCGATCCATCCTCATTCGTTTTGGTGGTATAAATATGGGAAGCAATGTAATCGCAACCTTTCCAGTTAGGATGGATTGCCAATCTATTTAACGAATCCGCGAATAAATTGAAACCGGTTGAATTGGGTGGTAATCCTACAACATGTCCAAAGTATAAGGCGGGCTTGCCGATAAACAAATTAAATATACCATATTCAAAATGCGATCTAATATGAATACTATCATAGGGTTCAATAACATACTCACGGTCATAATAGGGAAACGCTTCATAATCAATATTTACCGGCAGAATATCGGAATTCCAAACTGTATCATTCGTTATCAAAAGCGGATATTGTTGCCCGTTCATAGTCGCATTGAAATCGTATTTATCGAGCAATCCAAGAGTTGGAACCGGCGGTGAACCGGCCGGAAAAACCATAACTCTATTCCGGTGTAAACCCAGGTTCTTTTCCATAAGGGATATTTTTGTTAATCCATCAACCAAGAGCCGTTCATGCTCGGCAAATGGTACGGGTGGATTTCCACAATATCCTGCAGACTGACAAACATTCGCCGAGTCAGAACTTGTATAGGCAAAAAATTCATATTGAGGAACGTGAAAATCGCCATGTTCGACGATCGAGAAGTAATCTGTATTTGTTTGGAATAATTGCTCAACAGCCGGCTCATTATATCCGGAGACATAACTTTGAGGTATATAGGCAAAGGTTGTGTGGTATCTGTGAGCTTTCACATTATTCAGGTAATCGGAAAACGTCAACCCCGGTTTATTCGCAAGCGCCGGGTCATCTATTGTAAAATTCGCGAATCGATCCGAAGAATGCCATGCGTACTCGCCATATAACATTTTAAGAACGATCATCGAGGGCAAAATTTCCGGGCCAAATCGAACATCATAATACGTGTAGAGTTTGTGAAACCGGTGGCGTTGATTGGCGCTGCTGATATACACATTGCCTGCACCGGCGGGATACGAGATAAAAAAATCGAATGTTTGACCTGAAGAATCAACCGAGGAAATAATTGGAACAAGACCGGAACCGGGATTATAAACCAGAGCTTGATCATAAGTAGTATCAGGATTGGTTGGATACGTTAATCGCAAGCCGGTAAAAACATCCGTAAGCTGAGGATTCATCGTTGAAAATATTAATATCTTCTCTGATTGAACCCGGCGTTGAGCGCCGAGAACGTATCCATCGGTGAGAGATTGTAACGCGGGTTCAACGTCCATTACAACGGAATCCGAAACATCCGTGATAAATACCGACCCACCGTTATTTACATAAGCTTTAATGTTTGCAACTTGCGGCGGGGATAATTTTTCTAAAATAACCTCGCTCACGGCAACGCAAGGATATTTTTGCCCATTCACATCATTGAATGCAGTCGAGTCGGTTGGAAAATTTGAAGCAATTGAAATATCTACGGGTAAACCATAAAACCTGCTCACCAGGAAAAATTCTTGCTTCGAGACCGTCGTTGAAGCTGGATCGCTGAGAATGTATAATACCCTGTTGGATTTTGCCCAACTATTGTGAATGAGACAAAATACACAGAGCGCCAGAATAGTTATAAACCTGCGCATAGGTCGCCTTGAATGATGCCCGGAATTTGAAAAATAGTAAAATGAATAATTCGGATTCAGCAAACCCTTGAGGAAAGAATCCAGAAGCTGGTATCGCAGGGATAGAACTCCATGTGGTTCTTAAACATCCCGTTATCTTGAATATTTAATAAACTGGTAGGTATCATCATATTGTCTGCGGAGACCAGAAATAGAAGAATTTGCCGATACCCATACTTTTCCATTTTCCTCATAAAATAAATGGCTTGCCTGTACAAAGCCCGATTGATAGCCATAGCTAATATACCTAAAATATGTTGAATTTTCATTACCGTGCCACTCCATATTTATCCCAAAATTCATCCTTGTCGCCAGATCTGCGGCAGCTTTTAACCGCACCGAATCCGCCAGCGTATTTTTAGGGGAATAGTAACCCGGCGACCAAAATCCCGGTTGAACCCAAACACAATCAAAACGGCGTAATGTTTCATCTGTTGCGTCAACCGAGGGCGGTATGGTGCCCATCCTGATATAAGGAGAGAAATAAAAGCTTAGATTTTTATTGTGGAGATAATCTGATACTCTCGCCACCGTTTCTACTTCTTTAATGGAATCAGGCGGAATCCCCTCATGCGCCCAGTAGAATCCCTTCAACACAAGTCGTTTGGGATTGAGAGTATTCCATTTTTCTACCATATAATCGATATACCATTTAATAAGATCAAACGTGCCGTCGGTTGTTTTGAGATCGTAGGTGACGTTCAGTTTTTTGTTAAAAAATGAAGGAGGGATATGTTCATGACCGATCTCATTATAGGGAATCATAAATATCACACCGCGCTTTGTTGCATCGTCTTTTAATTCCGCTCCAACTTCTTCAACTTTCTTTTCCAATAACGGGACTAATCCTTCGGATGTATCGCGCCAATGTTCTTTTAAAGGTTCGTAATACCGGTCAAAGACCAACTCAGAATATTTCATCCAGCCATCATACGTCATATCGAAAGGAAAACCTTTCAGACCAGGGTGAAAAATTGTCGTAAATACGAAGGTATCAAAATACCAATCCTGAAAAGCTCCGTCCTTCCAATACCCCACATATGGATTTAACGCGTCGGCAATGTGTATCGAGTCCGGGATGTTGTGACGGTAAGTATAGAAGAGCACTGCATTACCCACCCCCGCTTGTTTTGGCGATCTGAATTCACCCGGGGTAAACTCTTGTTGTGCTGCGCAATCAAACGAAAACAGAATGAAGAAAATAATTACGCCAAGTAATTTGAGCTGTGTTTTGATTAAGATAAACATATTTTGTAATAAGTACAGAAAATTCTACGACGATTCTGTCCAATTCAGGATAAACTGTTTGCTATTAGATTTTGATAAACGATTTTATTTTTATTCCACCGGTATTTTTGATATGAAATCCAGGCGTTTTCGGTTAATTCCAATCTTTTAACAGCGTTCGTCAAGAGAAAAACAATTTTTTCCGCCAAATCGTTCTCATTTCCGGATTGAAAATACAGCACCTGGCTATCATCCACGTATTCACGGATACCCTTGAGATCGGTGCAAACTACGGGAGATCGCATAGCTATGTATTCAAAGAGTTTATTGGGAGCTGCATAATCAGTAAATTCATCCCTGAGAATCGATATAACACATATTTTTGATTTTTTGATGATCGCCGGAAGCGATTCCAACGGCAAACGCCCGGGAAAGTTCACGTTATTTTCCATGTGCAGTCCCGCAGCCATCGCTTTCAATTCATCAAGGTACTCTCCACTTCCTATAACTGCGACTTTTAAGGCGGGGTACCTCGTGATAACATGAGGTAAAGCTTTTATCAAAACTTGAAACCCGTACAGTTTGATGATGGTGCCGTGAGCAATAATATCTATAATTTCTTCGGTATCGGACGGATGATTAACTCTTTTATAATCAAACACTTCTTCGTCGGGTGAATTATACACAACGGTAATTTTTTCGGGATTCACCGGTCTGGAAACGATAAGCTTTTTTCGTAATTCCGAAGGAGCTATTATTTCATCTGCAAATTTCATCGAAATCTTCTCAACAATCCTTATGATATCAATGATGATTTTAGACGAAGAAAAATGGAATTTTGACGCGAAAAACTCCGGCATTAATTCATGCATATCAATAATAATTTTCGCTCCGTCGATGCGCGGTATGAGTCCCACAAATACCAAAAAATCCGGCATCGTATTGACCTGTATTACCTGAAATTTCTTCTTATGATGCAGTCTCGTGACTTTGAAAAACGCGAGGAGGAAGAATGCGGTATATTCATAAAGATAGCGGAATATTCCTTTGCGTATATGCTGAATCGACAGCCGGTGAATTTCTATATCTTTCCAGGATTCTTTTGAACACTCACCGGCATCGCGCGAACAGACGATGACAACTTCATGACCCGCTTCAACCAGGGCGAGCGCTTCTTTCCGAACCCGTGGATCCTGCGGAAGGTATCCGTGCCGGACCATGCATATTCGTTTTTTCATTCAGTGAGCACTCCTGACCGATGCTTCATGTAACAGACGTTGGTACAGATTGATATATTTATTTGCCACATCGTCCAAGGACAACTTTAATTGCAGAATGCGTTCTCTTCCCGCCGTTCTCTTCCCATAAGCAATTGCCTTCTCTAATTGTTTTGTAAAATCTGAAGCGACTCTCTCCGATAGGAAATACCCTTCAGTGTTCCCGAAGAGTAATTTCGTATCCCCCACATCGGTCGAAACGACCGGGATATTGCACGCCATCGCTTCTTTGATTACCATTGGAGACGCCTCGAAGTTGGACGCTTGAACTACAACATCGGATGCATTCATGTACACCGCCATCTCATCGTGAGGAATTTTCCCTCCGAGTACAACCCGCGGCTGTTTCTTTAAAGAATTCAATGCCTCCTGAAATAGCGCGTAACCCTTGTGAACACTCCGGTTCGGATCAGCGGGAAAAAGAAGAACAGTTTCATCCAGGGGGAGATTCAACTTTTTCCGGCATTCGTTCTTGTCCATCGGTTGAAATACGTCCAGATTAATTCCGGGCGCGATCACATCGTATTTCTTTTTGTATGATGCGGCTTCGGGAAGAGATTCCTCAACCGAAACGAGACAATCCACGGCGTTCATCGCCCACCGCTTTAACCGTTTTGAATAGACCAGATTACCGGCGATATCCAGTGAGAAGTACGAGACATTTCCGGGCAATAATATCTCCGCTTCGTGAAGGGTTAATACTATGGGACGGTGTTTACCCGTCTGTCCGGCGAGAATAAGCTGGTGAATACAAAATGTGTGCTGGGAATGGATGATATCGTATGTACCGTTCTTCAGTGTATCCTTCAATCGAAGGATATCGGAAAAATATTTTAAACGCGCTTCGCTTGCATCGGTAAAAAACACATCGACTGCCACTCCTGCCCGCAATAAAGAATCAACGTACTCTTTCACAAATATCCCGTAGAATACCCGTTTCGCCGTGGGATACATGTTTGTAAGGAGTAATACTTTCATAGTGTTATGTCGATTTTAAAAACTTGAGAGTCGAATTATTTCCGGCAGAGCTTTTCATATTCATGATAAAAGGAATCCACCATTTTACTAAGGGAGAATTCATCTTCGATTCTCTTCCTGCCGGCTAAGCCCATTTCGCGGGCTTTGGCAGGATTTTCGAGTAACAATTCCAGGTTCGTACGAAAAGAGCCGCGATCCCTCTGGCCGATGATAAAGCCGGTAATACCGTCTTCCACAATTTCCCGCGTACCACCGCTATCGGTTGCTATGACGGGTTTTTGAAATGCCATATATTCCATGATGGAATTGGATATGCCCTCACCGTGCTCCTCTGTATTCGTCAATAAAACTCCGATTGTTGATGCGGAAACAATCGACTCCACATCCGATTGTCTGCCTAATAATTTTATCCGGCTTTGATATTTTGTATTCAGTTGGGAGGAAAACGATTGTAACATCGGTCCATCACCGAGGGTTAAGAATGTGACATCGGATCGTTTATCCACAATCTCTTTTGCGACCATTATATACGATTCATAATCTTTATATGGGCTGAATGTCGCAACCATGACGACTACGTGTTCGGTTTCAATGTGAAACTTTGCCCTGATCTCTCCGGGTTCGCAAATCTTTTTGACGCGGTTGAAATCAAAACCGTTGTGAATAAAATTGCTCTTTCCCGAAGGAGCGTTGTATGATCTCAATCCTGCCTGTGAGTTAGCAAGTATCATATCGGAGAAAGGGAAAGAAAGTTTAGATCGTACCCATCCCCTGCTGAAGATTTTAAGCCGGGGTGCATCGGTTATCATGGAATTGATGAGTTTAATTCCCCGGAGCTTGCAGACAGGAATTGCATAAACAGCGGTCATCGAATCCCACACGTGTATAATATCCGGTTTTACATCTTTACAAAGAGAGAACAATCTCGAAAATATCTTCGGGTCTTTTTTTTTATCCCGGAGAAGATAGTATATGGGTATATTGAGCGTAAAAAAATCCTGATAAGTGATTTCTTCGGACATGATCGCAACTTCGATTTGTATCGTATCCCGTTGACGCAGCCCTTTCAATAATTCAACCAGCCGCCTCTCCTTCCCGCCTGAGCGCAAGCTGTCGATGAACATCAATACCTTCATTTCGAGGCCTTAAAGTATTCCATAAACCAGGATACAAATTCACTGAGTCCTTTTTCTATCGAGATCTTCGGTTTATAACCGAGTAATTTAGTTGTATATGCAATATCTGCTGCGGTCGATTGCATATCTCCCGGTTGCGCCGGCAGAAATTGTAATTTTGCCTTCTTGCCTAAATTCTTTTCCAAACACTGGATAAACGACAATAAGGGCACCGATTCATTATTCCCGATATTCAGGATTTCAAATTCACGTTTCAATTGAGTGCATGCGAGTATACCATCCACTACGTCCGTGATGTAGGTGAAGGAACGATTCATTTTCCCTTCATTATACACATCGATTGGCTTTTCCTGATGAATGGCGGTAGCGAATTTATAATATGCCATATCCGGTCTGCCCCAGGGACCGTAGACGGTGAAAAACCGCAAGCCGATCATCGGGATATGAAACAAATGGTGGTACGAATACGCCATCGCTTCGTTGGCAATTTTTGTCGCGCCGTAAAATGATATCGGCGTAGAAACCGGGTCGGAAACGGAAAACGGCAATTTGGCATTTGCGCCATAGACGGATGAAGACGAAGCATAGATCAATTGTTCAATCTTCCCGTACCGGGCAAGTTCGAGTATTGAGAGAAACCCCTGGAGGTTGGATTCGGCGTAGGAAAACGGCGCTTCCAATGAATAGCGGATACCTGCCTGAGCAGCAAGATGAATGATTTTCTGAAATTTATATCGATCATGAAGCTTTTTTAGTTTGTCATGATCACAGATATTAAGTTCATTGAACGAATAATTTTTAGATTGCAGGAGAATGGCATTACGGGCGAGCTTCAGTTTTGGGGAATAATAATCATTGAGATTATCAATCCCGACGACTGTTTCACCTTTATCAAGAAGGGACTTGGCGGTGTGAAATCCGATAAAACCTGCTGAACCCGTGATTAAATATGGCATATTAATGTTTAAATTATGTATATTTATGCGTAAAACAAATCATTTTGAAAAGGTTTGATCTATAAAAATTTAAAACTCAATATCATGTCAAGATTCTTATTGATATTAATCGTTACATCTCTCATAACGAGGTTTTTATTTTTCATCTTCCTCGCGCCCTGGCAGTCGGAAGTGGAAAATGCCATCATTCTTCATTCCGACGCGCTCGGATATCATAAAATTGCAACCACAATACTTCAATTCCATCACTTCGCGGTTAACCGATACGAACCATCAAGTCTCCACCATGTGCCGATCTATCCGCTTTTCTTGAGCATTATCTATTATGTATTCGGCGTACACCCATGGATCGTTCTGGTTATCCAAATCTTCCTGAGTACAGGCGCTTGTATCTTATTCTATTTTACACTGAGGACGTTGGTTCCAGAGAACGCTGCAAAATATGCTGCTTTGTTTTTTGCTGTGAATCCGTTTCTCATAATGTTTTCCAACGCCTTATTAACCGATGTTCTGTTCGGATGCGTACTTGTTGTCCTGATGTATTTCTCCACAAAAATCTTAATAAATAATATCAACAAAGAACATATTTCTCATATTATTTTTTCTGCAATCTTCTGCGGCGCTGCGGCATTACTGCGACCAATTGCAGTGTATTTGCCGATACTTGTTCTCGCCTTTTTGCTCTATAAGTTCAAAAGCCAATTTGTGCATGCCCTTGGATATTCACTTATGTTCATCGTGGTTTTTCTTTTCACGATTTCGCCGTGGCTTATTAGAAATTACCGCATCTCAGGATCGCTTGTATTCTCAACATCAGGGGCATATAATCTTTTAGTGTTAAACGTCACCCCGTTCGAGATGAACAAACGAAAACTTCCCGCTGATACCGTAAAAGCGCAGCTCTTGAAAGAAGCGGATTCATTAATGATAGTCAACCGGCTTAATCCCTATACGGAAAATGATTATCAAAAATCAATATACTGGCAGCAAGTTGCTTATCATTACATCAGTGAAAATAAATCAACATTCATCAAATATTATTGCCTTGGCATGGTTCAAACGTTTACCAATCTTGCTTCCGCTACCGCGGCGGAGATGCTCCAGCTCAGCTCTCCTGATGAACATCTCGATATCAAAGCCCATCCAAATGTTTTTGAGATGATCCTTTTAGGATTGAAGCAAAAATCAGGAGGCGAGATTTTCATAGGAGTTGTAATAGCCCTGTATCTCTTGTTCACATATCTTTGCCTATTTACAGGACTCTATGTTTTGAAATTCAATGATAATAGATTGTTATTTTTATTTTATTTATCTATAATTTTCTACTTCGTTATTCTTACCGGCGCCGGAGGGTTAGCAAGATTTTCTCTTCCGGCAATACCTTTTTATCTTGTGTTCTGCGGAGTAGGTTTATCACATTGGATAACGAAATTCAGGCAGAGAAAGTAAGCCGCTGGTTTTTCACTATATATTTATTGACATACCCGCTGATACAATTGATACATCTTTGATACTATCAACTCCTCTGCGTAGTGTTGTTTGAAATAATCGTAGCAATTGCTGCGTAATCTTTCGTTCGTGCTTTCTTCAAGAATGTTATGAAGCTTTCCTGAAAAATCATTCTCGTTATCACGATCATAAAGATAACCGTTTGAATTTTCCGATACAATTTCCGGGATCCCCCCTACTCTCGGAGCTAAAATCGGCACGGACATCGCAAGCGCTTGAATCAACGCAAGAGGATTATTATCCTGCCGGGAAAAACTTATGATTAATCTCGCTCGCCTATAGTGCACAACGAGTTCTTCATCAGTTAAAGCATTGGTAAACTGAAGCTGCTTGTTTAATGGGGAATTTTTCACCTTCAGTAGATATTCTTCCTTGTAAGCATCATCGCATTGAAACCCCCCAGCCATCACAATCGTGTAGTCCTTCAGGAATTCTTTCACGTGTTCTAACCATTCAATCGCCTGAATGCTATTTTTTACACGCGAAATATGTCCAATGATGAGTATTGTTTTCTCCCTATTATGGCAAGCTCCATTTGAGTCAAAAATTGAATTAACGGTGTTTGGTATGACGACACTTTTTGTTCCTGCAATTTCTTGATAATACTTTTCGGAAAATTGGCTTACATGATGGATAATTTTTGCTCTTTGAAGTGTCGTTCTATCGTGCATCTGAAGAAATGAAGAACTAATCTTTTTCCGGTGGGGTAACCCTTTCTCATAAATTATTGGATTCTCAATGTTAGCGATTCCGTGGATTGTAACAACCGTCTTATGAGACACGCTTGTTGCTATCAAGCCGTTTATTCCGAGATTTTGGCTGTGTATGATGTCCGGTTTGAGATTTTTGATTTCCCGTTGAATATAAAATCGTTCGGGATAACCCCTTCGTACCATCTGAAATCGTTCGCACATAGGATATCGGTAAACAAATAACGAAGTTCCAATTTTGATTTTTTCACGTTTATCGGAACGCCGCAAATCGAATACATGCATTTCAAGACCGGGAATAAATTTCACCATCCCCTGAATCAACGCATGGGAAGCGGCTTCCCACCCGCCGGCTTTCACGTTCGACCGGGGATAGGGCGATATCATCACAACCTTCATTTGGTCACCGTGAGGTTTGTTCGCGAGACGTTGATAATTATCCCCAGCGAAAAAAACAAGAGGGAATATCCCATCGAGAAAAACCGCATATCGATCAGGAAGGCATTAACAATAAACGCGATCACAAATCCATAATTGCACACAAGGATGATTTTTTCATTTCTATTCTGGATATCCCTGAGCGAGTAGCCGCGCCGGATGAAGTTCCGATAAAAGAATGAGAGGAAGAGCGCCATGCCAACGACTCCAAGTTCGGCAAGAATAGTTAAGACCGTAACATGGGAGGTAGTTAACCCCGACATTTTGATGGAGAAGATATTCTCGATAAAACTGCTGATTCTTAAATCAAATGTACCATAACCGATACCAAACACCGGCGCGCTCAGAAACATTATGATCGACGAGTAGGCGACGACAAGCCGGATTAAGCCGGTGTTCGCAAGGAGCCGGTCTGATAAATCGGGGTTATTCAACAGCACGATAGTTGCGATGGTGATCGCGAGGATAAACCCAATCAATAAAACAAATTTTATCCAGCGGCTCGATTGCATTCTCGTGATCACGAATAAAATCGCGGCAATGAATCCTAACCACACCGACCGAGTGAACGTAAGAAAGATAGCAAACATTGCGATGCTCAAACACACGGAGAAATAACCGAACGAAATTTCTTTCCGCAGATATGCGGCAAGAAAAATCATGAGAAGAAAAAGGATAAACACGCCAAGGATAATCGGGCTGCTGAACGGACCCGCGGCTCTCGCATTTCCTAAATTTCCCAGATCCTGCCAGTCCATCGCGCTCATAAACATGCTTTTGCCGGTTTGAAATTCAAACCAGGCAATCAGCGTCATGGCGAAAAGATGGAATGTGGCGATGGCGGTTAAATATTTAAAGAACGAATCGTTTAGCGTAATCGATTGAATCGAGAGAAATAACATGAACGGAATCGCATACACGACAAAGATTGTCCGCATATTCGCGTAATGATCCGCCGTGCTTAATAATCCTGAGATAACAAGATATACCAAAAATAAGATGTACCAGCCGTCCCGTTTAAGTATTAAAAAATTCTTTTTCGGCAGGAGCAAGCCATACGCAAGAACAAGACCCGGCACAAAAAATACATGGGTCAGGTTTTGGGCAACATTGACCTGGTTCTCTTTTCCAGTCATATGGAAATAGGGAGCCATTAAGAACCAGCCGAGCAGAAGAAAACGCATATCGAAGATTGAAACAACCACCACAATAAGAAAACAAAGAATAGCGATGACGTCGAAGCTAAACCCGACAAGAAGACCATAGAATGCGCACCCCAGCAAACCAATCAAAATCAGATGCAGTATTGAAAATTTGTTCATTCAGCGCCCGCTCAATGCTGTGAGGACGTCGTACTTCATGCAGATGATATTTTCTCCGAAGCTTCTCACCGAAAAATCATATTTCATCACAGCGGTAAATAATGCTTTGCTGCATCCTTTTCGCATCCGGTCGTGAAGCTCGATCATGATGACCTTTGTTTTGGGGAGCCATGATTCGTAGTTGCTATCGAACAGTTCTTTCTCCGATCCCTCGATGTCGATTTTTAAGAGATCGATCTCCGTGAGATTAAATTCTCGCATAATAGTATCGATTGTAACCGCCTTGATCGCTGCGGGAGTCCCCTCCGGAACTTCTTTTACGGTGTACCCCCAATGACCCAAACCCTGTTCATCACTAACGGAAAGATGCGCGGGTTTATTCCATATCCCCGCAGTGATACATTGGATATCGTTATAGGGCTTTGTATTGCGATTCAGGAGGTTGGCGTTCGAACCCTCCGGCTCCACAGCAATAATCTTTGCCTTGGGATACTTATTTTTAAAGAAGACCGACGCGAGGCCGATATTCGCTCCGCAATCGATAATAACCTTCGGTTCGAATCCAAGATTGAATTCATACTCCCTGTGCCAGAATACCTGATCGAACGTCGGGATATCTGTTGTGTTGCATCGCAAATTTATGGGGTGTAGAACTCCCGGTAATCGAAGCAAACATTCCCCGGTTTTCTTTTGCCGTTGAATATAGAGATTCATGCCGGCAGCAAGCCCAAATCGGTTTATATGTCGCAGGAAACTCAGCATCATCAGTTTCCGGGATTGATCAGTGTTGTTGTACCGGGATTATTTTTCAATTTACGGAGTGCCGTGCGATTATGCTTGCCGAGAAATGATAACAGGTAAAAAAAATATGGCTTCAAATCCCAAAACCTGTAGCGTATCGCCATTCTTAGATTTGTTCGAGCAAGTTCAACGTCTTCAAGCTGCAAAAAAGTTCGTCCGTAAAAAAGATAAATCCATGCAAGGCGTCCGTTCAGGTACGGTTTCAATATTGCATTATTTTCCCCGTTCGATTTGATAACTTCCACTAAAGTCGTAAACATCCGGAGATGATTAGACGTGAGGCGCGGATGCCCGACATGTAAAATCGTGAGGTCTTCTTCGATGCAGTCGAACGGCGCCCCCGCGGCGATCCGGAGCCAGAGATCATAATCCTCTATCGACAACAGTTTGGAATTAAAGACGCCCGTTTTTTCCAGCACCGAATGGCGGATCATCACACTCGACGCTGGGATGGTGTTCTGGTAACGAAACAATGATACCAGGTCATTTTTAGGTAATTTATTCGCCGTTATAGCATCCTCGGTTGATCCATCGGGACGTAATCTTACTCCACGCGTATAGGTAAAACCAAGTTCAGGATTAGACAAAAATCGCTCTACCTGCTTCTGAATTTTTGACGGGCGCCACTCGTCGTCGTCATCCAGCAATGCAAGGAAATCCCCGCGGCTGTGTTTGATGGCTGTGTTTCGAGAGGTACTTAATCCGGCATTTTGCTGATGATGATAACGAATCCGGTCTCCATATTTGGTTAATACTTCACGGGTCGCATCCGTTGAACCGTCGTCTACCACAATAATCTCGATCCGGGGATATGTTTGATTCAACGCGGAATCGATAGCACGGCACACCAGATGTGAACGATTGTAAGTCGGGAGAAGAACAGATACGAGCGGAATTTTCTCTGTGGTCAAACTCATGCAGACGTCCCTACGCGAAAATATTTCAGCGGAAGAAACGTGCCGATAACCTCGCGCACATCCTCGCCCTGCATAATATTTAATTTGAGAATAACGAAAATGCTCCCCGCCGCCAATCCGCATTTGATAAAAATATTCTGCAAGCTTAAATCGCTAAACATATACCATCCCAGCAAACTCGTGCCGATGATGAGAAGCATAAACAGGTATATCTTTGCTGGAAAAGGAATACGCGAATAATACCAGCTTGCTATAGAAACATAAACCAACAAATAGACATTTACCAGAAAATAGCCATAGACAACTCCTATCACGCCAAAACGGCTCGTGAGAAAATGATAGAGGATAAGAGCTATGGCGGCGCCGGTAGCATTACCGATAAGGGTAACATTCACTTTTTGCATGGCGGTCAGTAACGCCCCGCTCACCATATTGATCGGCGCGGTCAATAGTTTCGCCATCGTTAAGATGATGAGAAAGAGATAGGCGGTATCTGAAAATTGTTTCCCGAAAAGGTAGAGTATTTCCCGCGAGAATAAAATCAGCACCATCCCTATCGCGCTGCTCGCTAACACGTTGATCCGGCAAAACTTTAGATATGGCTCAAGAATGGACTTTTTATTCGAGATCAAATTACAAAACGTTGAATAAACAGAACGATCTATAACCTGCGGCGCCCAGACGGAGAATTGAGCGAGCACCACGGCAGCCCTATAGAATCCTAATTCTTTAAAGCCAGAGAACCGGAAGATCACAAGTTGATCAGCGTATAATATCACAAAAGCCAGCAGCGTCCCGAGATGAAATGTGACCGTGAACCGCCAAAATCCCTTCGGAACATAAAATTTTGGAAACTGCCATGAAGATTTGTAAATATGGAAGAAGCGATACAGACCTATCAGGATGGAAATAACGTTTGAGCCGAGAAATACAATGTAGACAATGTGTTCATTCGATATGGACAAGCCGGTATGAACGATTCCGGAGAATATGAATGCAAACATCACCACGTTCAACCACGAGATAATTTGCTGGGAGATCGCCAACCCTTTGAATTCCATATCCGCCTGGAGTACCGCCCACATAATTGTCTGCACAATAACCATCGGCAGGAATGTAATGACCACCAGGGTATCGCTCAACTGATACCTGTCTCCATAGATGATCCTCAGGAGCGATGGGAAAAGATAGGCGATGATTAAAAATGTAAGAGCCGCAAGAACGACAAAGAAAGCATATGTGAAGATAAACGATACCTTATTGCCGCTATCCGTCCTCGGCAGGTAATTAACGATAACATTTGCCCCGCCGAAGATAAAAAACGTTGAGAGAACCGATACGGTCAGTGAAAGGTAGCCGTAGTATCCTAACAGTTCAGGCGCGATGCGCCCGAGAATGACATTAGTGCCAAATCCTGAAACGAGTGAAATCACCGAAGTGAATAACAGCCATCTCATCCCAGTATTTACGCGGGCATGTATGGTCTCTTCTTCTAATGCCATTCAATTGTGTTCTTCCTGAAAAACATCGAACGGAAATATCCCGCGAACGCCGATTATGATTTCCTCCGGCGTCCAAACAATCCTTCCGATTTCATCCTGCTCCAGAAAAGTTTTGCCTGTTGCACGTTCGGGGCATTCCCGTTGGAAGTAAAATAATCTTTCGTTGAATACCACGCAGAGGCAAAGAGGAACAGAAGTACCATCCCTGCCAGCACAGTCACGGTTCGGTGCGGTCCGCTCTTTTCTGCGGGCACGCGGGCTGTATCAAGCACGAGGACAACGGGGGTGTTCTTTATCTCATCTAATTTCACCATTTCATATTGTTTCTTAAGCTCGATGAAAAGAGCCGTATTCAATTCGACCTCTCGTGTTAACCGATCCTGTTCAAGAAGTAATTGCGCAGACTGTTCAACCCGGCGGTTGGTTTCCCGGAAATTTTTAAGATTGTCTTCGGCTTTCGCCATATCTCTACTGACTTCATCGAGACGTTGCTCTAAAAATTTTCTCTGTTCCGTTGCGTTCGTTTTGCGGAAATTCCGTTGAAAAATATCCAGTTCATCCAGGATATTATTGGCTATATCCGCGGATAATTTTGGTTCTTTGGTTTCAATATCAACCTCCACCATAAATGTTTTTTTGTCGAGAGAAACGCTAATGACTGATTTTTGCAATTTCGTCAGACATTTTTCGTAGCGCAAATTTTCAGTTTTCTCGTCTATCTGGAAAAAATCGATAAGGTTCACGGTTGTGTCGAATTTTTCCGTCTGGTATTTATCGTAAATAATTTTTTTGAGGACTGTTTCGCTCATAATGATATCGGGATAGAGCTCCGTGGGCGATGTTTGTCCAATATTCAAACCGGCTGCGCTTGCCATTTCCTGTAAACTGCCCAACTTATCCGCCAAACTCATCGTCGTGATATCGGGCATCACGGTGGCGTGAGCCTGGTATGTGTTATGAATCAACAGCATTATACCTGAGAGAAGCACTCCGCCGATCAAAACTATGCGAAGAATTTTAAACCTATGTATCCAAATGATATTGAGCGTACGAAATAAGTTTTGATTATTCGCGGCCGAACTATCTTCCGGCGGAGGCATGCCTTGCTCGTCGTCGGTGATCATTTGGTGACCTGGTAGATTAGGAAGATAACCGTGGCGGCACTTGATAGAATGGCGAAGGTGTCCTTGATAGTGGCTGAGAGATCAAACCCGTTGCCCGGAGGAGGTGGCGGCGGAACCTTCGTAACCGTTATTGTCGATCCTTCAGGCACCTCGGGATTATCGCGAAGGAACCCGAAATTCACCCGTTGCGTCTCTCCGGTGGGTTTTATGAGAACCGCATAGTTGGAGCTATCGGTGACGCCGCCGGCACGATCGATATAATCATTAACCGGTTTTCCTTTGATGAACGAGAGCATACCGGCATTATTTACCTCGCCATTAACAAAGACCGTATGAGGACTTGTGGGAATTGTAATTGTATCCCCGCCGATCACCGTGACATCGTGCTGAATATTTTTCTTATAAAATGCTTCATTAAAATCGACTAAAAATCGTTTTCCGTTCCTGACGTATTCTGCTCCACCGAAATAACTCGTCCTGGTGGGTCCCCCGGCGCGTTGCAACATTTCTGAAAGACGCTCGCCTTTGGTCGAAATCGCGTACGTTCCGGGATACATGATATCACCGCTAATAGTAACGTTCTGTTGCTCTTTGTATTCAGGATTTGGAAAAACAGAAACTTCATCTCTGTGTTCGAGGATAAAATCGCTTACGGCGAATTCCCTGGTACTATCGGAAAAACGTTGACTGGCAACCATTGAAAATTCACGCGGTAAGAGCGGGTGCAGAAGAATGGATGATGTATCACCTTTCATCCCTTCGGGCCTGACGCGCGAAACTTCCGCCTGAAGAAGATAAGCTTCCTGTGTATACCCGCCTGCAACTAAGATTAAATCGGCAAGCGTCATATTTTCGCGTAATGGATATTTCCCGGGTTTTTTTATCTCTCCGAACACGGAGACATATTTATCGGTAATCTCCACAACTTCTTTAGAATAGATGAACACCGAATCCCGCGGTGAAAGATTTATATCCGGCATTGTTCCGTCAAGTATACCACCCAGATTAAACGGTATTATCCTTCTGGAAATGAGATCGGCATTTTCACGAACGAGATGTCCAACGGGTAAATATGTTTTCGGCTGCAATCCTTCGGCGATAGTAATGAGATTTTTTAGCGTTGATGCCGTGGTAAGTTCATACCGGCCGGGCCTCCATACGGGTCCATCGATCGTTACAAAATTTTTCTTTTCTTCAAGGATTGAAAGAATTTCCACGTCATCGCCATCGAACATAGAAATTTTTGGACCCTCTTTTTTTATGACACTCGTAAGAGGAACATCGAGCACTTCGTGATCGACGATTCCTCCTTTACGTTGTTCGAATGGTTTAATCCGATCTATCTGCGCTTTCTCAATATACGCAGTCGGCAGTAATCCACCGGCATATTTAACAAGTGTGGCGAGATCCTCATCGCCTTTTAATTCATAATAGGCGGGTCGTAACACTTCGCCGCGGATGGAAGCTGTTTTCCCCCTGGGCGGGATGAAAATAATATCGTTGTTCTGCAGCCGGATATCGCTTGTCTGGCTTCCGTTCAATAAATAATCATAGAGATCCACCGTAGCGATTTCTTTATTATCGCGCGAAACTTTGATCGAGCGCAAGCTTCCCTTCTCAATCGGACCGCCGACTGCGTATAACGCATTGAACACGGTCGCATAACTACTGATGGTATATCCACCAGGTTGATCAAGCTCACCCATCACAAAGACACGCAAAGGACGGAGTTTTGCAATCGTAACATCGAGAAAGACGGTGGGCGGTTTTGCCGCCAAACCGGAATAATATTTTGATAGCTGGTTTTTTAACCGATCCTGCAGGTTATTGAGAGCAATACCGGACACGAATACCTGTCCGGCATTGGGAATGAATACCCTGCCTTCTTTATCAATTTCCAGCTCGTATTGAAATTCTGCCTGACCCCATACGGATAAAAGCAGCACATCGCCCGGAGCGACAAGATAGCCCGGATCAACGGGTCCCACCTCATTCGGTTCGAACGCAGTGGGAATTTTTTTAAAGATGTTGTATCCATAATAATCCAGGCCGAGGAACCCTTTGGGAACACGGGTAGTATCCGGGAGTAATTTCTTCGTGGTATCAATCGGTACCGTAGGCGTAGGGGTAGGGGGAGGAGCGATCAAAATGGGCGCCGTCATCTGCGGTGTAATCATCTGGGGAACAGTCTGCTGCAACAATTTTGTTGTATCGGTCGGAGATGCAGTCAGGTATTTGTTAAGATCAATTCCGCGGTCTTTAGCCAACTTAATCGCTTCATCTTCACTAATGCCCAACTCTTTTAATTTATCCCGGATATCAGAAGGTGAGAACTTACCCAATCCGCCCGATCGCGCAAGTTCAATTAATTTTTCCCGTGTCATGACGCCTTGCGAGAACGATTGTGAAATAATTAAAAACAGGAATAATACAACGATCCCGAATTTTCTCATATCAACCATACCTAAGAAATTAATAAATGAGTTTCGATGAAGCGGAGGGGGAGAGATTCGAACTCTCGGTAGAGCAAGCCCTACACTGGTTTTCGAGACCAGCCTATTCAACCACTCTAGCACCCCTCCGGTGATGTTCAAATTTGTCAAAAGTCGCCCGATAGTTTGTGTTGACGAACGATATTTATGTGATGGTGCAGGCGAGCTCAGAATAAAAAGGAAAAATCTCACAGTCGAGGCATGAGAATCTATCCGTTTGAAAAAATTCAACAGATTTTCTTAAAAACATACGTCAATGTACTTATTCAAGCTGTGAAAATCAATAGTTCGTACAAAAACCGGGAATCCGGGAGTTCCGGTATTGCGATCTTTGCTGAGCAACTATTGAAATGATGATTTTGAAGAAGCGGCGAACAGCATCAGGAGTTAATTTTAATCTCCTGACCGATCTTTATCCTGTTGCCGCGTATGTTATTCCAAACGCGCAAATCGCCGACCGAGACGCCAAAGAGCGCTGCGATGGCAAAAAGCGTGTCTCCTTTTTTAACCGTATACGATTTCAACAATGCGGCATTCGATGAATCTTTCTTTGCCGCAATCAGAACTGCTGAGGAATCTTTTTTCGCAGTGCGAAGATGGATAACCAGTTTCCGACCCGCGAGAAGATTTTCATCATCTAAATTATTCCAGTTTTTAATATCGGCAATTGAGACGCTGTAGCGTTTCGCGATTTTTTTGAGACTATCGCCATAACGGATCCGGATGGTTTGCCTTTTTGTAGAATTGCCGATAGCAGCCGGCGGTGTTTCTTTAGCAGCGATTACCTGACCGGGTAATGCCACAAAACCTGCTTGCTGTGTTTGAGCTGTAACTTTATCCGGAGATGAAGAAGAGACCCAGATAGTCAATTCCTCGCCGGCTTTTATCGTCTTGCCATAGGGAATATCGTTCCAGATTCTCAAATCACTCACGCGAACACCGTATTGTTTTGCAATCAATCCGAGAGTATTTCCCTTAATAATTTGGTGGACAATTTTTTCCTTGCCGGTTATGCCATCAACGGATCGTTTATTCCTTCTTGATGCAAACGTTTTTTTCGATGAAGCTTCCTTTATCACATCATGATCATAAATTTTTGAACTCGAGGGGACAGGGATCATGAGCACGGTTCCGGCAGCTACCCGGCTTCGCGGACGGAGGTGATTCGCTTCTGCTAACACTCTTGACGTGATGCCGTATTTATTAGCTATTGCCGCAAGCGATTCCCTTCGCTTTACCGTGTGCGTAATTTGGTTATGTTTTTTATCGTCCGGTAAATTGGCATAATTAGCATTGAATATATCCGCTTTGCCCTCGGGAAGGCGAAGTGTAAACTCTTTCGATCCCGGCGGCGTGCACCATCGTAAGATCGAGGGATTAAGGTCGCGAATGGTTGTCGCATCGGTTTCAGCGCAATCGGCAACCACCGAAAGATCGACACAATCGTTCACCGTTACTTTATCGAATCGGAGTGAGTCTGCCGGCGTCACTTTAAACCCATAATGTTCCGGATTCATAGCCATTACTGTCGCAGCTATATATTCAGGGACATAATTGCGGGTTTGTTTCGGCAGGTGATTCCGCATTTTCCAGAAGTCTCTGGTACCGCTTCTCCGGATTGCACGATCCACTCTTCCCCCGCCGGAATTATATGCTGCGAGAACTAAATACCAATCACCATATATTTTATAAAGGTCGTTCAGATGACGAGCGGCGGCTCGCGCCGATTTTTCAAAATCGCATCGTTCATCGTACCAGAAGTTGTTCTTCAGACCGTATAAGGATCCCGTTCCTTTCATAAACTGCCACATGCCGACAGCTTTTGCCCATGATTTAGCGACAGGATTAATTCCACTTTCAATCATGCAGAGATAAATCATTTCCTGGGGAGCGCCCTCTTCTTTAAATATTTGCCTCATCCGCGGAAAATATTTTCCGGCTCTGTATAACCATTGTTCGAAGTGAGCATGGAAACGGGTCCGGAAAAATTCAATATTTTGTTCTACCAATCCGTTGATTACAAGCGGGATTGTTGAGGTCGAGATAATTTCTTTCGGAATATCAAGATCCGCCGAAGAGTCTCCTTCGCTCATTTGATTGAGTTTTTCCCTCAATGCGAAAATGGATGTTTCAGGTCCTAAGCTATCGATCGTTGCGATATATTTTTCGTAATCTTCCAGAACACTGCGGCTGAGGTCGGTGAAATCCTGACTGGTATCGATTCCAGGAAAATTGGACAGTTCATTTAAATCGGCAATAGCCCGTTCAAATTCGTTTCCGCTTTTTGTTGTATCACCAGTGGAACGGGCATCCAGGGCCGAAATATAATGCTCGCGCGCCGCTTCCAGGTAATGAGTAAGAAACGTGTCATACGTGGAATCATTGATAAAAGAACTATCAAAATCCGCAGTTGAAATTGCTGCTTTGGATAGCGTGTCCTTAGAAATTATTGGAGTTGCCACTACTGGTTTTAGGGGAGCCGTCTGTTCGGCATTTTGAGCCACTTTCTGAGACGAACAACCTACTAAAAAAAGTAACGCTATGATGTAGTAACTGAAATTTCTCAAATTTAAATTTTATTTAAAATAGGATATTTTACTAACTTATTGAAATATATATCATTCCAGCAAAAAAGTCAAGTAAGAATTTAAGGTTTGTGCCTAAAATCACCCGAAATGAGGTATTTCTTATCACAAAAATTTGAGTGGAATGGTTAAATAATGGGATAAAAGCCAATTTACAACTGGACTCCTGCCTAAAGGATAATTTTGTCCAGAATAAATTTTGAACAATTTACAATTGTTAGAAAGCTGCTATAGGGGTATATTACCGTGTTTTTTCTTGGGATTGAGATCGACTTTGTTTTCAAGAATTTGAAGGGATTTTATCAATCGCAGTCTCGTAGTTTTTGGTTCTATAACATCATCAATATAACCCCTGGCTGCCGCGATATACGGATTGGCAAATTTTTCCTGATATTGATCGACTTTCTCGCTAAGCGCTTTTTCCGGATTTGAAGCTTTTTCAATTTCTTTCCGGAAAATAATTTCCACTGCGCCCTTTGCGCCCATCACGGCAATTTCAGCCGAGGGCCAGGCATAATTGAAATCACCCCGGATATGTTTTGAATTCATAACGTCATACGCCCCACCGTACGCTTTGCGGGTAATGACAGTAATTTTGGGGACAGTCGCTTCACAAAAGGCGTACAATAGTTTTGCGCCATGTTTAATAATACCCCTCCATTCCTGATCGGTGCCGGGTAAAAATCCGGGCACGTCCTCAAAGACGATTAGAGGGATATTAAATGCATCGCAAAACCTGATGAAGCGCGCGCCTTTCAATCCGGAATCGATATCCAGCACACCCGCAAGCACCGCAGGTTGATTCGCCACGATGCCAACAGGATACCCGCCCAATCGCGCAAATCCTACGATGATATTTGCAGCGTATGTGCTGTGAACTTCCAAAAAATCCCCGTCATCCATGACAAGCTGGATAACATTTTTCATATCATATGGTTTATTAGGATTATCCGGGATGATGGAATTCAAAGACTCTTCCATTCTCCCGATTTCGTCCTTTGGCGCCTCAAATGGAGGATCATCCATGTTGTTTGAGGGCATATAGCTGATTAATTTGCGAATTGCCTGAAGACATTCTACTTCATTCTCACAGGCAAAATGAGCGACGCCCGATTTCGTCGCATGCGTGATGGCGCCGCCCAGATCTTCAAACGTCACCTCTTCATGAGTCACCGTTTTCACAACCGAAGGTCCGGTCACAAACATATAACTTGTCTCTTTTACCATCAATATAAAATCGGTGATTGCGGGAGAATAGACGGCGCCTCCGGCACACGGACCCATAACTGCGGATATCTGCGGGATAACACCCGAAGCGAGGGTATTCCGCAAGAAAATATCTGCGTACCCACCCAGACTGACAACACCCTCTTGTATTCGCGCGCCGCCTGAATCGTTCAAGCCGATCACCGGCGCTCCAACCTTCATCGCCATATCCATTATCTTACAAATTTTTTCGGCGTGCGTCTCTGAGAGCGAACCGCCGAACACCGTAAAATCCTGGCTGAACACAAAAACCAACCGACCATCAATCGTCCCGGAACCGGTGATGACGCCGTCGCCGAGGATTTTTTGATGCTCCAATCCAAAGTCAATCGACCGGTGTTGAACCAGCGCATCTATTTCATCGAAACTGTCGGAGTCGAGCAAAATCGACAAGCGTTCACGCGCGGTGAGTTTACCCTTCTTGTGCTGATCGTCAATACGCGCTTTTCCTCCTCCGAGCAGTGCGTGTTCTTTCAGTTTCTGCAGGTTTTTGAGTTTTTCAGAATTCGTTTTCATGGAATAAATTTATGATATAATTTTGATTTCTTTGTCTGAATAGGATCCCCGACTGTTATTTCAAATTTAGAGAGGAAAGTTATTTTTCCACGCTCTCAATAACTCCACCTCCAACCAGCACATCCCCGTCAAAGAGTACAATGGACTGTCCGGGGGTGATCGCACGTTTTGGCTCTTGGAATTCCACACGAATTTTATCTCTTTCATGCCGATACACACGGGCAGGAGCGGGAGTGTCTTTATAACGAACCATCGCCTGAACATCCAGCCCATCCGAAATTTCTTCAACGCTGATAAGATTCACTTCTCGAGCAACTAATCTGGTTCGTAATAAATCCTTATCATTACCGATTGTGACGGCATTATTCTCCGGATCGATCTCCGTTACATACACACGTTCCCCATGAGCGCCGATACCGCTGCGCTGTCCGATTGTATAAAACGGGTATCCTTGATGTCTGCCGACCACCTTACCTTCGCGGACGAGTTCACCCGCACTAATCCGTTTATCAAAATCGGGAATTCTCTCTTTAATGAATCTCCGGTAGTCGTTATCCGCGATAAAGCAAATTTCAAAACTCTCTTCCTTATCCGCCGTCTTTAATCCCAACGTAGCTGCAATCGCTCGCACCTCAGTTTTCTTCATCTCTCCCAATGGAAACAGCGTCCTGCTAAGCGCATACTGGCTTAACCCCCATAGCGCGTACGATTGATCCTTTTCCAGAATCAAAGATCGAAGCAAAATATATCGATTCCGGTTTTCATCGAACCGAATTCGCGCATAATGACCGGTTGCAATTTGACTGGCATTAAGGTCATCGGCTTTTTTCAGCAATTCTCCCCATTTTATCTTACGATTACAGATAATGCACGGGTTAGGTGTTCTACCCTGTAAATATTCTTTAACAAAATTATCAATAACCTCTTTTCCAAACGCCTCGGTGAAATCCACAATATAATGGGGAATGCCTAATTTCACAGCAACCATACGGGCGTCGTTGAATGCATCCAGACCACAGCAACTTGCTTCATTACCCATATTACCACCGACTTCATCGAAATTGTAAGTTTTCATAGTTACCCCGATGACATTGAAACCTTGCGCAAGGGTAAGAGCCGCGGCAACAGAGGAATCAACTCCTCCGCTCATTCCAACCAATATTGTGCTATTTTGGGAATTATTTTCCATTGACAATTGTATAAAATACAAAACTCATGCTGAAGACGCAACGGATAGGCGACCTCATCCTTTTCAATCTATCAATTTCCACGACCCAGTTCTACCTTTATCCGCTTTAACTTTAAACTTATGAAGATTTTTAGTGTTATTAAAGAGTGTTTAACACAATGGAACATTGTACGCATATTTCGACTATCTGATGGTTACCCTATTTCGCCAGACGCCCAGTTCTACTTGAAATAATCGATTAAAATGGATATATTAAAGAAAAACCTGAGGTGAACATGAAGAGATATATTTTTATTATATGCCTAATTCAATTATTATACGGGGGGCGAATCTTCTCCCAGGAATTAGATTGCACAGTTACACTTCAAAATGTACAACAACTCTCCTCCGATGCTCGCGATAATGTTGCAGATTTCGCACAACAAATTACCCAATATTTGAATAGCCAAAAATACACGAAAGAAAACTACGGCGACGCCAAAATACATGTGGAAATTACGGTTTCTTTTCAGGGACAAAATTCACAAAACTCGCACCATTATGTTGCCTCGGCATTCTTCGGCAGCTTGCGTCCGATCAATAGGGCGCAAAAAAACACGGCACTAGTCCGGCTTATTGACGATCAATGGGAGTTTGATTACACGCGATACCAGCAACTCCAGCATGACGATTTCCGATTTGACGCCCTGACCAGCTTTCTCGATTTTTATGCCAACATCATCGTAGGTTATGATATTGATACGTATAAATTCGACGAGGGCACTCCTTACTTCAGCAAAGCGATGGAGATCTTCAACAGAGCAAAATCATCACCTGGTCCCCCGAAAGGATGGGATATCACAACACAGGGAGCGTATTCCCGGGGCCAATTTATCGATGAACTGCTGAATTCAAAATATGCCGATTACCTCACAGCAATTTACAAATATCATTTTCATGGACTCGATTATCTGGCACAAAAACCAGACCTGGGTAAAAAGCATGTGCTATCAGCCCTAAAGATGATTGCCGATCTCCGCGTTAAAATTAATCAGAAAAGTTTGCTCATCACTTCTTTTTTCGATACAAAACATGACGAGATTGCGGAGACGTTCAAGGGTTATCCTGACGCTACCATCCTTGATCAATTGGTGAAGATCGATCCCGCTCACACGCAGCAGTACACAGAAGCTATTCGGGGTCAGTAGGAGTTGAGTTTTTTCCTATACGCGTGAAAGATTACAAATAGAGTCTCGATAACAGAGGTATAGCCGTAACAGCATTTGATTGTTACACTATTGTGCCGATTTTCTATCGTTTTGGGAGGATTCGGTGATCAAAAACATGAAATAAAGTCAAAATATTGACACAATCATAAAATATTCGTAGATTGATCGTGACACGTTAATCACACTGCTATTGCCAAAGGAAATTACTTATACTCGTGATTCCAGAGTAAGGTAGAAATATTACCCTGACACTAATTAATAATTTATGAGGAAAATAGATAATAAATTTTTTCTACGGTTTGTTTGGTCTGTTGGTCTTTTCTTATTCGTTCAATCCGCGAATCAGTGTTTCGCACAATGGGAAGTAAAAGAACTTCATACGCTTTCCGGCAAAGTGACCGGCAGCGATATGGTAATCGTGGGTAAGCTTGATAAGGAACCGAACAATGAGATTGTTTGGCTTGTAACAGAAAAAGGCGGAGGAAACCGCATCATTATTCTTGATGGCGTGACCGGCGAAATGAAATGGCACAGCGAACCCTTTTTCAAAATATTTCCATCGAGTTTGAAGATTGCGGACGTCGACGGCGATAATATCAATGAACTCATCTTCGCCGGACAACAAACTGCGCTTGACGCAATTACGATGTATACCATCTCCCATGGAAAGTTAAAATCGGTTGAACCGACAGCGCTCCGCCAATCGGCGGAACGGAATGACACACCACCGCAAACCCAGAATACAACAGAAAATACCCGGTCGCTCCAGGAGACCTCAAAGCCTGCCGCCACTGCTGAACCACCGGTAGTTCAACCAGAACCCGTCCAGCCGCTGCCCGATCATATTAGTTCCGATATTCCCTATTCGCTTCCTAAGAAGGCGTACGTGGAAATAAACATCTTTAATGGAACAGGAGATATCGTGCGAACGCTCGTCAAGCACGATAGCGATGAGGGGGATTTTATTGCGTCATGGGATGGAACGGATGATAAGGGTGTAAAACTCCCCCTGGGAACATATTTTTATACCGTCGTGGTGGGTAAAACTACACAAGTCCGGAAACCCGTTATCTTCCGGCAATAAAGTTGTGTTTCAATTAATAAATTTTTAGATTAGAGAGGAAATTTTCTCTCCCGATATATAACCATACTTTAAGTACAACCTCGTATAAAAACGAAGAGAGATATTTGAGAGAAGTCATTTAAATCAAATGTGCCCGTCCCCGGTCCCCCCCGTTGAGTGGTGTCGCCTCCCCACTGCTCAACCACCGGAGACGGGACTTTTTTTTAGACCGACCAGGAAAACAACTACATCTCACCGAACAATTCAAATCTCACAAATACTTTTTGTTACCTTCCACTTTACTGCATTATTTTAATATCATAAATCCGGTCATCCACTTGTAGTTTATTGACAACATCCATACCGGAGATAACTTTTCCGATTATCGTATATCTACCGTCGAGGTGGGGTTGGGGAGATTGAGTAATAAAGAATTGAGACCCCTCGGTATCTTTCCCCGAGCTTGCCATTCCAATTGTTCCTTCGTCGTAATGAAGCATTGAGATTTCTGATCGGAGCGTATGTCCGGGTCCTCCCCACCCGTCCCCGCGGGGATCGCCGCCCTGGACAACAAAATTCGGAACGATGCGATGAAATGTCCTGCCGCGATAGAACCCTCGCTGCTGCACGAGTTTTAAAAAACTTAATATCGTAAAAGGCGCCGCATCCTGATTAAGTTCCATTATCACATCGCCGCGGGCGGTTTCCATCTTTAATTGAATATGTCCGGGGAATAATTCTAAATATCGGAAATCGAAATCGGTGTATAAGGGCTCCACCCTCATATCGGTAGTATAAACCTTTCCGGTAATCGATTTCAACGCGTCGAGTGCTGCAAGCTTTACTGAACGATCGGGTTGATTCAAAATTTTTTCCAGCGATTGAACCGCCCGGCGGTCTTTGAGCTTTCCCAGACTCGCGCATACTTCCTGAATCGCTTCTATGTCGTCAGGAACGCGAAGTTTTTCCATCACATCAAGCAACGGATCGATTGAACTCTGTTTGGCACAGAGAGAATCACCCAGGATCGATGCGCCGGTAGTAACGATCGCCACATCTCCGCTACTCAATCCCCTGATAGCGGCATCTATAGTTTTTGTGATGATTACCTGGTTACGGGGATTTGCTCTTACTAATTCCTGCAACCCTTCCAGAGCCGAGCGTGATGACAGGGGATCATTTTTATCAACGTATGAAATGAGGATATTGAGCGCATCCTCCGAGCCGGTTGTTCCAAGCGCCGTGAGGAGTCTTCCCTCTGCCTGCTTGTTTTCAACATCCTTCAAATTGATATACTGAACCGCTTCCCTTCCTATCAGTTTTGCCAATGCCAATGACGCCTCTACCTGAACCTGCCATACATAACCATGACCGTCGTTGAGAGAAAATCGTTTTAAAAAATCGAATAATTTTTTCATGTCGGGAGAATCATTTTGCTGCAATGCAAGATTCCCAACGGTTTGAATCGTGATAATGGGAATGTATAAATTATCGTTGAACAGCAATTTATTGAAACCTGCAATAACCTGATCCTGATTTCGCAGATCGAAATTGCCCAGCGCTTTTATGGCAGTAACCTGCACCCGCCAATCGGGATCAAATTCAGCTAACTTGCCGAGCGGCTCGATGGCAACCGTCGGATCTTTCAATTTTCCCAAGAGTGTCGCAAAATACATTCTCACCAACGGATCGGAATGTCTGAAGAGGGGTTGAATGATCTGAATATTCACGTCGATAACCGGATGTTTTCCAATCCGTTGAAGAGCATACACAGCTTGCCACGGGGCTTTATCAATATCCCTGACAAGATTCACCACGTAGCGCGTTGCATCATCAGTTACTACGCCCCGGATTGCGAAGCGCGCGATACTCATCGTAAATCCGGTCTGGAAATCTTTTTTATCATCACCGCTAAATCGTTGGTATAGGTCTATTAACGCCTGCTCTGTGCCGAATTTACCAATCTCCTCAATCAAGCGGTTCTGTACTTTCACGTCCGTAATCCTATCAAACCGTTCCCAGATCAAATCATGTTCTAATGAAGCCCGGTTTTTCATCGAAAGAAGGCCACCCGTCTGTCCTATGGCAAAAACAGCCGCTTCGTTATTTATTCTATCCACAAGGAGCGGGATGGCATTGGTATCCTGCAGATTCGCAAAACAAAGGAGAGCTTTTTCACGCACCGTAGCGCTAGAATCATCGAGTAAACCGATAAGTTTGCTTTCAAACGGGAGCCGTCGATCTTGCATTGTGAGTATATCTCTTATTTTATCGGGATATTCGGCAGGGGTTTTATTATTTCCGGAGTTAGACATGCCGTTTTGGGCATAGAGCGAGATTTGGAATAAGAAAATTAAAAGCATCGTGCTTATGATAGGTTTCACGTCGATTTCTCCATGTGGTTTAAGGAGCTGGCGAATGGTTTATCCATTCGTTTTTAATTAAGTAATCCCAAATAATTTTTTCACATTTTCCGATGAAATTTTACCGACTGTTTGGATATCTACTTGCCGAATATCTGCAATTTTTTTTGCGATGAGTGGTATATTCGCCGGTTCATTTCTTTTGCCTCTCAAGGGAACCGGCGTAAGGTAGGGGCTATCGGTTTCCAATAAAATATCTTCAAGGGGAATTTCTTTTACCACCTCAGCCATAGTGTTCGGTTTTGTTTTATGTGTGAACGTTATGGGACCCGGGATTGAGATATAGAAATTCCAATCAATTACTTTCCGAGCCATCGCAACATCGCCGGGGAAGCAATGGAAAACCCCGCGCGGTAATTTATTCTCATCACGGCTCCTCCACGTCGGATTCGCTTTCATCATCGATTCTGTCACCGAAAGAACGTCTTCTTCCGATTCGCGGGAATGAATCACAATCGGTAAATTTCTTCTGCCGGCTATCTCTATTTGCGCGGCGAACACTTTCCGTTGTATCTCGCGCGGGGAGAAATCGTAATGATAATCCAAACCGATTTCTCCGATAGCGACTACTTTCGGGTGATAGCTTAATTTTTCAATTTCTTCAAGCGATTTGTCATCTGCCTTGGAAGCGTCATGGGGATGGAAACCGACACAGGAGTAAACCATGTCGTATTTTTCCGCAAGAGCGATTGCTTTTCTGCTTGTTTCTAAATCGGTGCCCGGATTAATGATGTATTCTATTCCTTCATCACGCGCACGCTTGATAACCTCATCGAGATCGTGCTGATAATCCTTGAAAAATAAATGGGCGTGCGAATCTATAAACATATCCTGTGATAATGGATTTTGATAATACCGCTGCTCTACTTTACAACCTCATGTATTTTGTCGATGACATAGTGCACCTGTTCATCCTTCAAACCGGGGTGGAGCGGTAAACGAAGGAGTGTTCCGGAAATCCTATCGGTGATTGGCAATTTCACGTCTCGAGTGTTCAAATTCTTAATTGCGTAAGGAGCAGAATGCAACGGGATGTAATGAAATGTCGCATTGATTCCATAACCCCGGAGTTCTTTCATCACCCGGTTACGCTCATTCTCACTCTTCAGCAAGATGTAATAAATGTGGTAATTTGATTCACAATGTGGAGGTATCACCGGCAAGCGGATTTTTTCCGCACGCTGCAAATCTTTTAGACCTTCATTATAAAGCGAATAAATATATTTCCGTTTTCCCTGAATTTCCCCGATTATATCAAATTGGAATTTTAGAACAGCGGCAAGGATATCTGAGATGATAAAACTGCTGCCATGATCTACCCATGTGTACTTATCAACCTCACCCCGGATGAAATTCGCCCTGTTGGTTCCCTTCTCTCTCACGATCTCCGCGCGGCGAGCATAAGCTTCATTCGCCGTTACGAAAGCGCCGCCTTCTCCACTGACAACATTTTTTGTATCATGGAAGCTGTACGCTCCGATCTCGCCTATTCCACCGAGAAATTTTCCCCTGTATTTTGCACCAACGCCCTGAGCCGCATCCTCGACGACAATAAGATTATGCTTCCGGGCTACTGCTGTAATTTCATCCATTTCGGCGGCGACTCCGGCGTAATGAACGACAATGATGGCTTTCGTACGGGGTGTAATTCTTTTTTCAAAATCATTCACATCCATCGTCAATGTTTGGTCATTGATTTCGCAGAAGACCGGTTTCCCACCTCCCCTGATAATGGCATTCGCTGCCGATACAAACGTAAAACTGGGAGTGATCACTTCATCACCCGGCTTGAGATCGAGAATCATCATCGCCATTTCCAGTCCATGCGTGCACGATGTGGTGAGCAAGACATGGTTCAAACCATAGAGCGAGGATATTTGTTTCTCGACTTTTTTACACATGGGACCATCACCGGCAAGTTTTCCGGAATCGATTACTTCTCTGATGTAATCATATACCCGCGAATCAACATACGGTGTGCTCAGGTGGATAGGTTTTTCCATTATCTTTTCCGGCATTGTATAATATATCAAAAATGTTAATTAATGATTCGTATTTGGATGAATTTCTTGTTCAATCATCCCTTTTTTGCGAAGGAAAATCTTTGCTCATCCATAAAACAGCATCAAACGATTAACAATTTGTTTCATGGAGTGTTCTTTTTCAACGAATCTGCGGGCGGCATTGCCATGTTCTTGCCTGAGCACCGGAGAGGCGATATAGCATGTTAATTTCGCCGCTAGATCGCTGCTATCGGCGACATTAAATAACATTCCATTGACGCCATCGGTGATTTGCTTTAAATTTCCTCCGGCGCGTGCAGCAACGACCGGCAGATGCATGCACATTGCGTCGAGCACTACCAGAGAGTAAAGTTCATCTCTACTCGGGAATACAAATATATCCATAGCGCTGAGATAACCGATCGTATCATCCTGGTATCCGGTAAAGATTATTTTTTCCGAAAGATTATTCCTGTTAACGTAATCAATCATCTCCCGGTAATAGTTTTCACTGTGCGATTCGAACGGCGATTCTCCCGTAACTTGAGTAGCTTTTCTGGTGGGTTCACCGACGATGAGAAATTTAAGTTTCGTTCTATCTGCCTCGCTGAGATACATAAAGCTTTTGATAAAATCAATTACACCTTTGCCAGTATCGATCCGGACCATTGTGCCGGCAACAAGATCATCCGGATTAATGCGATGACGTGTCCGGATCTCCTCGCGTTTTGTTGAGTCAATAACGTAATCGTCCACTATTCTGCCGTAAGGAAGGTAATGAATTTTTTCTTTGTTCACAGGATAAAGTGTATGCAACCGGGAGTTCAAATCCAACGAAGAGCTGAAAATACCATCTACCCTGCTGTAAATCCACCGATGAAAAATGTCTCTTTTTTTACCGACTCCCATGTAAATACTGAGATACAATTTTGTCCGCCTGTCCTTCCGCACTGCGATTGATGCGATCCATACATCGCTATGAAAATGGACATGCACCACCTGAACTTTATATCGTTTTATAAGCAATTGGACTGTTTTCACAGCCCCAATATCGATTTTGCCATAACCGGGGAGAAATTCGCATTGTATCCCCCGCGCTGAAAGGAATTGATGGATCTTCGAGTTAGGTTTGGTGACGGCAATAACATTAACCCCCGCCTTGTTGAGTTCGATCATCAGGGTGGCGGCATATAATTCTAAACCGCCCCAGGAATCTGAACTGCAGAAATGAATAGACGTCAATGCCGGCTTAATCTAGTAATTTTATCATATCAGGTATCTAAGATAAAAAAGTGACAGGGGAAGTGCAAACGAAAACCATTATTTTATTTACACATACTCAAAGGATTCGAGAAGTCGATGCGCTAAGGAGCAATGGAGAAAATATTTTTTTATAGTGGAGAGAATAAAAATAAAAGCGTATATTAAGGTACTTTTCATCGAAGTTTCACAAATAGGAATCCTGCACGTGAAAGATTTGTATCTCTATTGTGTTGTTGTGGCAGGCGGCGCTGCCGTCTTAGCGTTGGAGCTTTTGGGCACCCGTATCCTCGGTCCCTTCTACGGGGTAAGTCTATTCCTCTGGTCGGTTCTTATCGCTGTAACGCTCCTCTCGTTAAGTATCGGTTATTCGCTTGGAGGAAAATGGGCGGATAAATATCCATCGTATCAGCGATTAAATCTCATCGTGGGTATTGCCGGTATCTGGATTACGCTTATTCCATGGATGAAACATCCTGTTCTCTCGATTATTGAACCTTTGGGATTACGCCCTGCCGTTGTGATCGCCTCGCTCCTGTTCTTCCTTCCGCCGTTAGTGCTGTTAGGAATGATCAGTCCGTATGCCATAAAACTGAAAACCTCAAATCTGGAGAAGGTCGGTCAGACAGCCGGATATCTCTATGCGCTCTCAACATTCGCCAGTGTAATTTCTGCATTGGCAACGGGTTCGTTTCTGATACCCTATGTAGGGGTAACCAGGTTAACGCTCCTCGTCGGAGCGATACTGATTATCCTCGCCTTCGTGGGATACATTCTTCAGAAAAAATCCAAGACGGTTTTGGTTCTGCTTCCATTTCTTTTTGTCTCCATTGCAGGGATCGGAAAACCTCCGGGCGACATGCCCAGAGCGGATAGCGGGCTGATGGCGGTAGAACAAAGCTCCTATGCTGAAATACGCGTAGTCGACGCGCCGGAACACCGGGTAATGCTGATCGACGGAGCGCAGCACGCGTCGGTTGAGCTGAACACGCTGACGTCGAATTTTCCCTACGTTTCGCTGATGGATCTGCCTAAATATTTTTATAAACAACCGGGCAAAATGCTGCTGATTGGATTGGGAGCCGGATCGATGGTGAAAAACTATGTTGAAGAAGGATGGAAAGTTGACGCGGTGGAGATTGATCCGGTCGTAATTAATCTTGCGCGGAAATATTTTAATTACCGGGACGGGTCTTCAAATCTCTACAGGATGGATGGACGTCAATTTCTGATTACCTCGAAGGAAAAATATGACGTCATTTTGCTCGACGCGTTCGGGAGCAGTTCTATTCCCTTCCATCTTATCACCACGGAAGTTTTTCAATTGTTCAAATCCCATCTCAACGATAAGGGTATTCTTGCCGTAAATGTGCTCTCGCTCGGATGGCATGATATTATTATACGAGCCGCAGCGGCTACGTTGCATCAATCGTTTGAGCACGTCGTGGCTTTTCCGATAACCGAGCCCCCCTCGAAATTAGGCAATGTGGTTCTCCTTGCTGCGGATCGTGTGTTCAAGCCGGAACGGGAGATCGAGCGTAAATACAACGATCCCGATTACCGGTTCAGCAATAATTATTGGAAAGTCCACGGCTGGGATAATCAATTTGAACCAAACATCAGCCATGCCCCCATATTGACGGATGATTTAAATCCCATCGATGTATGGAGTGAAGAGATGAATTATATCGATCATGTGGATTTGCACGCTGCCGATACTTTACATCACGTAAGCTGGTAAACGCTTGGATAATTATTCGAATAGCAATGCCTTCCAAGCAATGCATTCTCCATGCGAATGCTCAGTAAACAGAATATGTGAAACCTCATTACTTCGGCAATCAAGATTTGATTCTTCGCGATTTGCCTTGATATAAGGAGATTGCTACTCCCGACTGCGGTCGGGATCGCAATGACGGACCACTCAGGCTCTAAAATCCCATGCTCAATTTTTCAGCGGTTTAATCTCGCCGGATTCTTCAATTTCAACAGGGTACCCCTCGACCTTTTCCGGTATAGTTTTCCGAATATCAGCCGTGTCTTTTGACGTCATGATAACGATGTAGGGCTCACCATTATCCCGTTGCGTAACGTAGCACCCCACGACTCCCGGAGTAGCTAACCATTCTTTGGTGTGCTTGTCCATCACATTATTAATGCCCCGTAAATCAGGAGTTTCCGACCGGGACGTGTTTTTTGTTTCTTTCAACTCGCAACCTGGCAATATTTCAAATGATATAAATCCTAAAATTAAAGAGATGAGAACTACCTTGATATACATGGCGTGATGCATATTTTTTATCTTATGTCCATGTTGAAGCAGCGAATGGTGTTCTTCAGTATATCAAGAAAAAAAGCTGCCCCTTATCGATAAAGGGCAGCTTTTAAATTTAACTAACGATTAAATGAGTTCTATTATTGACCAACCATTGTCGCGCCAAGGAATGATAAAACCTGGCTGATCGGATTGGCAATACCATTTTGGGAACTACCCGCAAAACAAAGACCGACGGCTTTTGGATTTGTGGTAACATCCTGAACCAGCAATGATCCTGAATCACCGCTCTGGATGAATCTTCCGCCTTTGAGAACAACTTGGCTTGTGAAAGTTTTTGTGAATGCAATACCGCCTGCGCACTCATTTTCATATTGAATGGAAACAGTTCCGTTGATTGCCTGAACTGTCGTTCGGGTCAACCCGCTGGTTCTGCCGCTCTTCTTAACCGCCATACCGATGGAGGCAGCTTGTGTTGTTGCAGATATGGTGCCTACTTCAAGGATGGAGCCGGTTGTGCTGACCATTCCTGAAATAACCTGAGCAATTGCGCAATCAACGTTTGAGCCGGGGAGACTTGCTGTGCCAGCCAATGTGCCGACGTTTTGCGCGTTTGCTGCATTGCAGGACACGTCGACTAATCCTGGTTGAATGATGGGATCGCCATTGGTGGCTACTCTACCATTACCGCCGGGGACAATATCTGCACGGAACACGTGATAATTACTCAGGATATACTGAGTCGTTCCGATTTTTACCAAAGAACCTAACGTACCGCCGCAGCAATATCCATTGGCAAGATCATATCTCCAGCCGCCGGATGTGCCGAGCTGAATTGGTGGAGTTTGTTTCGCTGTATGACTTACCGCAGTAGATTTTAAAGCTTTGAAAGCACCTGTAACTTCGACGTACACGGGAACGCCTTCAAGACTCACAGGCATAGCATCGATAGTTTTACCTTTTGTTGAAGGAGCTTCCTTCACATATATATATACACCTAATCGACCATCGGGAAGCAAACCCGTTGCGGTACCCACAACGTTTGAATTCTGCATTATTTCCGATGTATGACGATCCTGGACGTCGATCACAGCTTTCACAATTGGATTGTCCTTATCGAGAACAGTCGACTGTTGTGAAATCTGAGGATTACTTGCAACATCACTTCTTTCTCCGCAACCCGTCCATGTCAGGGACAGGACAAGAACAAGTAAAACGGTTAAAGCTACAACTCCAAAATACCGGAGCATTGATTCTCTCATAAACCCTCCTTGGGTTAGTGTTAGTGGATGTAGTGATTTAGTAGAACGATGATATGTAACTTTAAATAAATCCTAATTTCAACAATAATTAGAATTCAAAAACATTAATGATATTTTCGCTAAAAGTCAATGGTTTTCTAAAATAAATTTGTTTTATTTGTAACCTATCGCCCTTAAGTCAATGATAATTCAGGATTTAAGTAGGATAATTTGATACATGAATTTATAAATAAGAGAATCTCCATAACCGGTAAAACCGAATAAAGATTTTGGATGAACACCTCTGATTATTTTATCCCGCTCCCCTCGATAATATCTTTCGCAACGGTTAAAACAGTGAGATTTCCATTTGTATCGGAAGCGGCAAGCAGCATCCCGTTCGATTCCAGACCCATGAGTTTTGCCGGTTGAAGATTAGCAACGACGACAACCTTTTTTCCGATAAGATCTTCGGGTTGATAGTGTTGAGCGATTCCCGCGATAATTTGGCGTTCTTCTCCTCCGAGGGTTATCTGAATTTTTAACAGTTTCTCAGATTTCGGAACCTTTTCAACAGAGATTACTTTTGCGACTCTCAATTCAACTTTTTTGAAATCTTCAATGGTAATTCTTGATCGTTGGTCACCGGTTTGAGTTGCCGGTTCCTTAGGGGGTTCCCCGTTCAATCCCTGAATCTTCTGCTGGATAACCTCGTCCTCTATTTTTGTGAAGAGTATTTCCGGTTGACCTAATACGTGGTCATCCGGTAAACGCAGTTCTCCTGCACTTTGCCACCCTGCCACGGATGGTGACTGCGGCAAATTAAGGATCTTCCACATCTTCCCTGCAGTAAACGGTATAATTGGTTCCATCAGTATCGAGAGCGAACGAACCGTTTGCAAACAGATATTGATGGTCGTTGCGCATTTTTCACGATTATCTTTCAATGATTTCCATGGTTCGCTGTCATTGAAATATTTATTTGCAAACCGTGTGAGATTCATAATCTCAAGAGCGGCGTCGCGAATATGGTAGCAATCGATCGATTGACCCGCCTTCTCAGTCGCTTGCCGGAGCAATGAAATAAGTTCATTATCCAGCGGTGATAGTGTACCGCGGGGTGGCACAGCGCCCTTGAAATTCCGGTGGGCAAATGTTAACGTACGATTGACGAAATTCCCCAGAATATCTGCAAGTTCATTATTTGTCCGCGCCTGAAAATCTTTCCAGGTAAAATCGGCGTCGCGTAGTTCCGGTAAGTTCATGGTCAATGTGTAGCGGAGGGTATCCGCAGGAAACATCTGGAGGAATTCATCGAGATCGACTCCCCATCCCCTGCTTTTTGAAAATTTCTGACTCTCAAAATTCAGAAATTCATTTGCCGGAACATTTTCGGGTAGAATATAATGGTCTTTCTCAGTGTCATTCCAACCCATGAGCATTGCCGGGAAGACAATACAATGGAACACAACATTATCTTTACCGATAAATGCGACGTATTTCGTATCATCGCTCAACCAATATTTTCTCCACAAATCCGGCTGTCCCAAATTTTTACCCAATTCTTTCGTGCCTGATATGTATCCTAACACAGCGTCAAACCAGACGTAGAGCACTTTATCGCTGTATCCCTGGAGAGGAACTTTCACACCCCAATTCAAATCGCGCGTAACAGCCCGGTCGGTTAACCCATCCTTAAACCACGAGTTGCAGTACGCTAAGACATTATCCTTCCACCGTTCCCGCTTATTGCAGTCCTTGATATACGCTTCAAGCCGTTTCTGATATGCGCCCAATGGAAAATACCAATGGCTCGTTTCCCGTACCGTGGGTGTATCACCGGATATTTTACTTTTGGGTTCGAGGAGTTCCATCGGACTTAAAAATGTTCCACAACGTTCACATTGATCGCCGCGGGCTTCGGGGTTTTTACAGACGGGACATGTTCCCTCCACATACCGATCGGGCAGGAACATGTTGGCTTTGGCGTCGAATAATTGTTTTTCCTTCTTTTCCTTGAGAACGCCCGCTTTATGGAGAGCAAGAAAAAACTCCTTCGCCGTCTCATGGTGAATCGGCAGGGAGGTGCGGGAGTAGATATCAAAGCTCATCCCGAATTTATCGAATGATTCTTTATTGAGGGCGTGATAATGATCCACCACCTGCTGCGGCGTTATTTTTTGCTGATCCGCGGTGATCGTGATCGGCACGCCGTGCTCATCAGAACCGCAGATAAAGACCACATCGCCCTTCATCGATCGCTGATACCGCACATAAATATCGGCGGGTAGATATGCTCCGGCAAGGTGGCCAAGATGTATCCTGCCATTTGCATACGGAAGCGCGGCGGTCACTAATATTCGTTTAAACTCTTTTTTCAACTACTATGATCCTTTTCCGTAAATCGGTTGATGTTCTTAATTATTCTACCGAGATAAAATTATGGTACGCAGTTTAAAGGAAAGTACCGTAAGAATTAATGGAATATACAAATTTTTATTCACGTATGAAACCGCCTCGCTCACTGCCTGATGCACACGAGCATAATCTATTTGGGGATGAATTTGAATAAACTTTTTCAGCGCTGAATTTTCCTCAAGATGTTTACGCGTTCCCTCACCTTGCTGCATCGTCATAGCGTCATGAAACCACGCCTGCAACATAATCAATGAACGTTCGACCTCTTTTCGGTCGGTATTTGTGGAAAATTCTTCAAGTGATTTGTAGATATCTTCACGCGAGCGGTACAAAATCGTCCGGAGGAAATCCACAACTTCGTTGCGATATTCGGTGATATCGGTGTCTTTAAGCTCAACAGCGAGAGCATAGTTTCCCATCGATATTTCAGACAGGAGCTCTGCCGTAGCGGCATCGAGGTTGTGGTGGGTAATCAAGGCCTCGCTGATCACCGAATCGGATAGCGGATCGAAACGTAATCGCTGACATCGCGAGACAATTGTAGGCAAAAGTTGATCTGCGTTGTCGGTGGTCAGTATGATGATCGTATCGGCAAGCGGTTCTTCCAAAGTTTTCAAGAGCGCATTGGACGACTCATCATTCATTTTCTCTGCCTGAAAGATAATGTAAACCTTCTTCCTGCCGATGAATCTGCTCAGGGCCGCAGACCTCCGGATTTCTCGGATACTATTTAGCTTAATCGAAGTTGCCTTAGGAACAATAATCGTATGATACGGATTGTGAGCTTTCATCGAAACTTGTTCCCGCACAATTTCAATATCAGCCGGTGGGAGTTTTGCCAAAGGCGGGTCTCCTGCTATTTCGTTTTTCCCAAGCGGAAGCGGGAAAATCAATTGTGTGTCCGGGTGTTGTAAAATGGCATTCTTCCGGCAATCGGGGCAGTCATCACACGCCTCCGACGACTGCGATGAGCAGTTGAGAACCTTTGCAAGCTCAAGCGCCATCGCTTCCTGACCCACGCCTTCGGATCCATAAAATAAATATGCGTGAGCAAGATGGTTGCGCTCAATCGCCGATTGAAGCATTTTCTTTATACGAGCTTGACTTATGATAGAATCCCAGGACATATCGTTTTCTTAAAAAGCGTGACCGATTCCGAATTGAATTACACCATGATTAAAGGTATCCGCAAAGAAGCGATTTTGGAAAATTGTTTTCCTTCCCTCTTCCGCCGCCGGATCGTACACTTTAAAGCCATAATCGATGCGGAAGGGACCAAAAAATGTATCGTAGCGGAATCCCAAACCTGCTGCCATTGCAATCTGGCTTACACGAAAATCTCCCGCGTCGCTCCAAACATTACCCCAATCAAAAAAATAGACGCCCCAAATATTGTCCCAGCGGATGAAACCCCATTTCCCCATGCCTTTAAAGTGATTAATCCGCATTTCTGCGCTTCCTTCAAACATGAAGTTACCACCGAACTGGACAAGAGATTGATCCTGCATAGCTCCAAGTTCCCGCGCGCGCCAGCCGCGTAGACTGCCGCTGCCGCCGCCAAAGAAACGCCGATTCAACGGGATATTAATATCCGCCGCGCGGCTCTCACCGTATTTACTCTGATAACCCGACTTCAACTTGAGAGCAAAAATCCTGCCTGTATCGGCTGAGAGAGCTTTATACCACCTGCCGAACAGCACGACTTTGTAATATTGAGTAAAGGGAAGATTCTTCCGCAACGTCGGTAGAAGCTCCGGCAAAATTCCCGATTCTTCTATGGTGATGCTATTAAAGAAGCCGGATGAAGGCGAAAAGATATCATTCGTTTTATCCCGCTGTAATGTCGCCGTTAAAATGGAATTAAACTGTGGTTGATCTTCTTCTCTCCTGCTCGCCAACTCCGCGGCAGTTCCGATTGTATCTGATGAGAGAAATTCCGGACTGACACGCTCCAGCGTCCAATCGAATAATCCGTACGTTAACTCGGCAAACCTGTTGCTTACCCCTATCCGGTTTCTTACAATCGAAAGGATATAGGGTTGTTGTTTTTCAGCAAGAAGACTTGTCGTCCACGAACCGGTCATGTTTTTTGAAAATAAGTATGGTTGAAGGATTTGAAATTGTAATTCCAGCGCGCCAACGACACTGGTATCTTTCAAACCGTTGCCGAAGAAGACCTGGTGATAATTCCATGAGGTAAGGGATTGCGCCCGGATCTTCGCGTCAATGTTTCCGGTTCTGCCGTCACCCAGAAAATTTCTATTGGTATACCCCACGCCCAGACCTAGATTAAAGGCATTATTTTCATCCGATACGCTGAGCTCCGGGGAAAGCTCATGACGGTCTCTTGGTCTCGCCAAGATTTGTAGTGGAATCTCGGTAGGTCCCGTATCACTGATAGCCGGCTGGCTGATCCGGACGCCTTCGAAAAGATCAAGCCGGTTCAAATTTCGCTGGCTGGCAACGCGTCGTTGCTCGCTGTAGGTATCGCCCTTGATAAAGTCGAGATGCCGGGTAATCATATAATCTTCGATATCCGGTCTGGGTGGATCGATCTTAATATTCACATCGCCAAATTGCCGCCACCTTCCATGCATGAAGGTAAATTGCAGAAAAAAATTATTACTTGATAAATAATGATACGCGCCTGAGTTCTGCGCATCAAGGCGGGCGCTTGGATATCCGTAATTGTGCAGAATTCCTAATACCCGTTTGATCTCTTCGTCAGCAAGAGCTTTTTGATAGGGACGGAATTTTTTAATCACCGGATCGCGGTAGATATCATCTTTTAGACCTTGTTCCAAATCGTTAATCCCTTTGTATTCCACGCTATCCACCAGCGACCGGGCATTTTCAGTAATAAGAAAAAGCAACGTTGTTTGATTTTTGGCAGTGTCTATTCTGGATTCCGGAGAAATGATGACGGAATAATATCCTTCATCTCGATAAAATGATTCAAGGCGCAGCGCATCTGAATGAAATACCGCATCATCGTAATATTCGGGTTTCGATCCCAATTTATTCGCGGAGATGTGGTAAAGAAATTTGGAAAAACTATTGGGAGATTCTTTTGATTCTATAATATTCTGAAGAATATCATCACTAAAAGATACGTTGCCGAGGAACCTGATTTTCACGACCTCCAGAGGGTTAGTATCATTATTTTGAAGCTCCTGGGCGCGGGAGAGAGAAAAAAAACAGATGTAGAGGAGAAAAAGCGCTCCACACACCAATTTCATATCCCTAAAGGTTGTTTTCAACATTGATCTATTGGTTAAGAATAGCCGCGGAGGGCATTAAAAAAGAAAACCCATCAGGTTGGAAACTCGATGGGTTTTCAATTCGAAAATTAATATAATCAAGAGATTTAGGAAATCATAAATAATTGACGGGAGCCGGGTGTATAGCGCTTAATATTCACTCTCGTCGCCGAAAAAGAAATCCGCTTCGGTCGGATAATCGGGCCAGATATCTTCCATGCTCTCAAATGGCTCATCTGAATCTTCCAGTTCCTGAAGATTTTCGATCACCTCTACCGGTGCACCTGTCCGGATTGCATAATCAACAAGTTCTTCTTTGGTCGCCGGCCAGGGAGCATCATCAAGGTATGAAGCGAGTTCCATTGTCCAGATCATACACCCATCACACTCCTTTCATCCTGCATGACAAATACGACAGAATCAAACTTTCCAAAACCATAATTAACAGCAGCAGGATAAAAAATTATTTTGAAGCTACGTGTGCTTTAAACTCTTGTGGTTTAATATCATCCAGGAAATAATTCACCGGATTTTGAATTACACCTTTATATCTCACCTCGTAGTGAAGATGGGGACCGCTCACCAGGCCGGTTCGACCGCTCTTTGCAATGAGATCACCGCGTTTTACGTGCTGCCCTTCTCTCGCCACAGTTTTAGAGAGATGCGCGTAAACGGTTTCATAACCGTAACCATGGTTGATAACGATCATCGTACCGTATCCCCCTCCGCTCTGACCGGCAAAACCAACAACGCCGTCTCCCGAAGCGAATACCGGTGTTCCGACATCGTTAACGATATCAAGTCCCTGGTGATTTTTCCAAATTCCTAAAACTGGGTGAATCCTCATACCGAAGCTTGAGGTGGAATAAAAACCGTCCATCGGTTTTAATGCAGGAAGCGACGCGAAATACCCTTTATTATATTCATGTTTTTTCGCTACTTCCTCATAATTTTGTTTTTGAATTTCAACTTCACTCGTGAGTTTATCGATCGTCGAATTCGCAGACTTTATGAGCTCAGTAATACTGTTCGAAGCAAGAGGTACCGTGGCGTTGACGACGGCTCCGCCCGAGCCGGCTTGTTTCGCCCCATCGTCAATTTCGGGTAAATCGACGAGAAGCCGGAGATGATTGCCTTCATCGCTGATCTCATTAATAGACGATTGAAGATTTTTCATCTGAGAAAGCATTCCCGCCATTTGCAGGTTCAGCATTTCATTCTCATGTTTTAGACTTGTAATTTGACGATAACCAAGACCCAAAGAGTCACGATAAAAATATACACCGCCGAGAAGAACTGCGATGATGGCAACAACGGAAAGAAAGACCACACCGGTCATCTTCAGCCGCAGCCATTTTAATTCTCTCAGGCCAACATGATCATCGGAATAATAATAAATTTTACGTTTTCCCATTAGCGTTTTCTGAATTTATAATTTTCCGTTTATTATCGAACATTTACAATAACAATTATATGGTGAGAAAGTTAATGAAAAATGGACTATTTGTCAAGGAAAATTTAGTGATAACGGCTACATTAATAAAAATTATTCTACTCAAAATCATGTTCAAAATAGTCGATAGCACGGGTCTCAATCTGCTTACTTTTCAACGAAATGACGGATTCGAGGCGTTTTGAAAATTCCCTTGCGGCGTCATAGCCATAATGCTTCAGGAGGTAGTTGAGCGCGATCACTTCACAGATAACGGTTACATTCTTCCCCGGGAAGATGGGGAGCTTCACCCGTGGGATATTTACATCCAAAATGTTGATATTTTCATCATCCAAGCCGGTTCTGGTATATTCTTCATCAGGCCGCCATTCCATCAACTCCACAACCACCTCCACGCGTTTTTGATATCGGATCGCCCGTATACCGAACATGCTCCGGACGTCGATAAGACCCAACCCCCGAATTTCCATAAAATGTTTAACCAAATCGGTTCCAGCGCCCATTAGGATCCCTTCACCTTTTCGTGTGATAGTGACCACATCATCAGCAACCAGCCGGTGACCGCGCTCAAGCAGATCGAGGGCGATTTCGCTCTTACCAATAGCAGATCTCCCAATCAGCAATACTCCCACGCCATAGACGTCGACGAAAGAACCATGAACGACGCTCTGAGGAGAGAACTGATCATCCAGAAAGTCGCTTAAGAAATAAACAAGTTTCGTTGTTTCATGAGGCGACTGAAAAACCGCAACATGATGCTCGGTTGCCAAATCTAAAAAATTTTTATCGACCGCATTATCACCTGTCACGATAATGCAGGGAAGATCAAATTCAAATATCCTCTTTAGAGATTTTAAACGGTCACTTTCTTTTAATTGCAGCAGGTACCGCATTTCGGTATTTCCGAAAATCTGAACGCGGTTAAATGTAAAAAGCTGCACATATCCCGCCAGCGCCAATCCGGGCCGGTGAATATTTTTATCGACGATTTCCTTTACGAAACCGCTATCACCGGTTAGGGGAGTAAGTTTCAATCTCTCTTTGTTGGCGTCATACAGAAAGCCAACAGTAATACTGCGTTTTTTTATTTCTTTAACTTTTTCAAATTTCATTCCGTTTTACCGAGAATTATTCTTCGAATCGTTCATTGATATTTTGTAATTTTCTTTTCCGAACTCTGGTTTTTGTTTTAACTTTATCGAGCTGTTTAATGAGTTTATCGATTGCCCTATCGAGGGAAAGTATAAAATCCTCGGATTTTTCTTTCGCATTCAGGGTGTTCCCCTGGATGTGGACATTTACCTCGGCAGTCTTCACGCTGTTCATAGTCCGCTCGTAGCTTAAGATGACGTCGCTGCGGAGTATCCCATCATAAAATTTATCCAGCCGCTGTATGGATTCCAGCGCATAATCCCGGATTTCTTTGTGTGCCTTAAAACGACGCGCAGTAATATGTACATCCATAATGTATTCCTTTCTGATTCAATCATGCTTTTGGGTGCGCCTGACGGTATATATGTTTTAATCGATCAAGTGTAACATGTGTATATAATTGGGTCGTGGAGAGACTTTCATGTCCGAGCAATTCTTTGACTGCCTGAAGATCAGCCCCGCGATTCAATAAATGCGTTGCAAAAGTGTGCCGAAGGACGTGCGGACTTTTCTTCTCTATTTCCGAAACCAACCCGATATATTTTTGTATAATCCTGTAAACCCCTTTCGGGTATAATTTACCTCCTCGTGATGAAAGAAATAATGCTTCGTCGCTTGGTTTTGTAGCGGACTGACGATATGCGCGCACGGCTTCTTTGGCTCGTGAACCGAGTGGAATTATCCGCTCCTTGCGCCCCTTGCCAAGAACCCGAATTGTATTATTTCTAAAATCTACATCGTGCGGGGAAAGATTGATGAGCTCCGCCAGGCGGATGCCAGCGCCGTAGAGTATCTCAAGGATGGCGCGGTCGCGTAATCCCTCTTCTGTTTTCAAATCTGGAAGCATCATCATCTTTTCTATCGCCGATTCATCGAGGAACGAAGGTAATTTCTTTGGAAGCTTTGGCGATATAACATTTAACGCCGCATTTTGAGTAAGAATCCCTTTCTTCTCAAGATATTTAAAAAATGATCTTGTTGCTGCAAGCTTCCGGGCAATGCTTTTCACCTCGAGACCATTCTCACGCAGATCGCCGAGAAAAAGCCGGAGAGTAATATTATCTATAGCGGCTGGATCAATTTGTTCACTGGTAAAATGCCGTTTAAGGAAATCATTCAACTGGAGGAGATCATCCTCATACGACGAAATCGTATGAGGCGAATAATTCCTCTCAATACGCAGATAAATAAGAAAATTTTTTATATGATCTATCATACCCTTTTAACTCGCTGCAGCTACTTCTTCCTTCATAATCTCTGCTTTACAGGACGGACATTTTAAGAATTCGCCGCGCTTCACAGAGTATTTTACAACAAGATAAGCTGATCCGCAAGTATCGCACTGTTGATTTACGGGTTTATCCCATGAGGCAAAATCGCACTCAGGATACCGTGAACACCCGTAAAAATTGCGCTTTCGTTTTGTTTTTCGCTCAATTACATCGCCAGTGGCGCATTTCGGACATTTGATACCCATCGAGATCGGTTTTATATTCTTGCATGTGGGATAATTTGAACACCCCATAAATGTTCCGAATTTACTCGATCTCACAATCATATCACCGCCGCAGAGTTCGCATTTCATGCCGGCAAGGTGTTGATGCTTTTCCTGATCTTCGGGCAACGGTTTGCTGTTCTTGCATGCCGGATAACCGACGCAAGCCATAAATCTCCCGTTCCTTCCCCACTTAATAATCATCGGCTTTCCGCAAAGATCACATTTTTCCGATGTTTCTTCCTGTGTGGATTTTTTGATAGCCGATGTATTCTTAAGGGCTTTTTCCAGCGAGGTGCTGAAGGGAAGATAAAAATCATCCATGACAGTTTTATAATTCCGTTTGCCGGAAGCGATGGTATCCAACTCGTCTTCCATTCCCGCAGTAAATTTTACATTCACGATTTCCGGAAAATTTTTAACCAGCAGTTTGTTCACCTGCATACCGAGCGATAAGGCGTATAACCGCCGCTCCTTCTCCTCAACATATTTTCGGTCAATGATAGTAGCCACAATAGACGCATAGGTGCTCGGTCTTCCGATTCTCAATGCTTCGAGTGCTTTCACCAAACTACTTTCCGAATACCGCGGCGGTGGTTTAGTTTCGTGACGGTTATGAATAAGAGAAAGTAAATTAAGGTGATTTCCGGCTGCGAGATTTTCCGGAAACTGTTTCAGCGTCTCTTCGTTGTCGTTTTCGTCCGAAATTTTGTTGCCCTCAAGATCGACTGAATCGTCATAAACCTGGAGGAAACCCCTAAAAGTATATTGCGACGCGGATGCGCGGAATTTATACCTGCCGCCTTTCACAATAACCGTTCTGGTCTCCATAATTGCAGCTTCCATCTGGCAGGCGACAAAACGATTCCAGATGAGCTCATAGAGTTTAAATAAATTCTTTTCTTTATCCTTCCCCAAATACTTTTTTACCGCCGCCGGGGTATATTTAATTGATGTGGGACGAATTGCTTCGTGAGCATCCTGAGATTTCTTTTTCCGATAAACGTTCGGATGTCCCGGGACATATTCTGCGCCATAGTTTGAATAAAGATACTCGCGAACAGATTTAACCGCATCATCGCTTAACCGCGTTGAATCAGTTCGCATATATGTAATTAATCCCACCAAGCCATCCTCGCCAATTTCGATACCTTCATACAATTTTTGAGCCAATTTCATTGTCTTGGATGCAGATATCCGGAGTTTCCGGGAGGCTTCCTGTTGTAAGGTGCTTGTGATGAACGGAGGAAGCGGATTTCTGCGCGATTCACGAAGCTGGAGATCTTCCACCTCAAATGATTGCCGTTTTATTTCTTCGCTGTGCGCGAGCGCTTCCGCTTCCGAAGGAATAAATATGTAATCATCCGTTTTATGTTTATGTTTAATTTCGGCAATCGTTTCCTTTGCCGGAACGAAGAGTTCCTGCTCCCCAATTCTAAATAGTTTTGCGGAGAATGTTCCCCCTTGATCCGTTTTAAAATCACCAATAATCGACCAATATTCCGTGGCTTTGAATTCCTGAACTTCCAATTCACGTTCACAAATAAGACGGAGCGCCACCGATTGCACCCTTCCAGCCGACAAGCCGTAGAACATCGTTTTCCAAACGAACGGGCTAATTTTATAACCGACAATCCGATCCATGACCCGGCGGGCGCGCTGAGAGGCGACCAGGTGATCATCGATTTTCTTAGGATGTTTCATCGCATCGGTAATTCCATGTTCTGTTATTTCATGAAAAAGGACACGGTGAATATTTTTATTCACGTCGGCAATTTCCTCTGCAATATCTGCGGCAATCGCTTCACCCTCACGGTCCGGGTCGGTCGCTATAAATACTTCGTGAGCGCTCGCAGCAGTTTCGCGTAAATTTTTAATGATTTCTTCTTTGCCGCTAATAACTTCAAATGTGGGATTATAATTTGATTCGAGATCGACACCCAACTTACTTTTGGGCAGATTTTTTATATGCCCAACTGATGCCTGGACGATGTAATTTTTCCCGAGATATTTATTAATGGTTTTTGCTTTAGCCGGTGATTCTACTATAATAAGAGATTTAGTCATTTTTCCGTAATGTATTTCAATGTATCGTGTCGTTTGAATTCAAAATTGCCTGTCCGCGTGCATTATCGGTATCGAATAAGACAGAAGCAACGATATCGTGAATATCCACTGTATTTAACCGGTCGTATCCACTTAACATCGCACGTTCAATAATTATTTCAAGTTCCGAATCAGTGATAATTTCCAATTGTTGAAGCTGCAGAAGAAATCCAAACGCCTGTGAACTAATGACATGCTGTTCGGCGTGATGAAGCACTCTAAACGATCCCCTGGTTTGATCGACAAAATTTGGTTTACTCTCCGTACCGGATCGCAGGCGGTCGAACAACCAGCTAAATGCCGTGCTGATTTCTGCATCGGTGTAACCTTTATTTTCCAGCTGCGAAATATCAATCTCGCCGAGTGGTTTATTGGTTTTCCGAACCTCGTTCAGTACATAAATCAATATTTCGACTATCTTTTCGTACATAAGTTTAATTCAGAATTATTGCAAATATCTATTTTCCAAGCTCGTCATCGTTTTCTTACCGCGCATTGTCGCATCATTGTATCCAAGCAGATGCAGAACTCCATGAATCGTCAAGCGGGCTAACTCGTTCGATAATTTTACCTGATACATCTTTGATTGTCGCTGCGCCTGATCGATGTTAATATATATTTCTCCCGTAATCGCTGATTGTCCGGGATCCGGAAGAGAAAAACTGATTACGTCGGTCGGATAGTTATGATGAAGGTATGAAGCGTTCAATTTAACCATTTGTTTGTCATTCGTAAAAATCACATTAATCTCGGCTGAAAAACGAGTCTCTTTTGTAAGAACACGTTTAACCACGAGAATCGTTTCTTCATGTCGGCGGCGATATTTTGGGTGGTTATTGAAAATACGCACTATTTTCATCGTGACGAACGTCTACTGCGATTTTTTTTTTCGGGTAGAAGAGATTCAGTCAGAGAAAGCGCTATACCGGAAAGCATAACTTCCGGTCCTAATTGTGTAAAATCTCCCGATAACATTTCACGATCTACATTGGCGTATAATGAACATCCACCCTCCTTTTCAACGATCAACCCGGTCAATTTACCGCCGTGTTCACCAATGAAAGTCACTTCATCCAGCATTTTACTGACCACATACCCCGAACAGAAATGCAATTGGAGATGAGCATTGGACGTGTAAACCGATATAACGTTTCCCTTCCGGGATCCGATCGGTATATTCGGATAGATCTCGAGGGCGATCTTACGATGGTTCTCTTTATTCTCGAGCTCATAACGGATGTTATTGCCAAGTCGTTTAGGACGTACTCCTAATATTTTCCCCACTTTTTGGAAATCCTGAGCTTTAAATTCAAACGGCATATTCAATTATATTTTTTAATTGGGATACATCACCAAATTCCCCGATTATATTTTATCATCTCTAAGATAACCAATCGGCGAATATGCTTCAAAAAATCAATCTCCTTATTGAATCCCTGGTAAAATCTGTCTTTTTAAAATCGCTATGCGATGCAATATTACTTTTGGAATTTCTAACCTGATTACGTTTCCAGCACCATTCCTTCGGTTGCGGCGACACATTCAAACGTATAATGATTTTTTTTCATTTCTGCCTTGCACTGAGAATATATAGCGTCGACATCATCATCAGTATGCGATGGATCGTGATGAAACAAGATAAGTTTCTTGACTTTTCCGACGGCGGCAATCTTCAGTGTAAACAGGTAATGAGAATGACCCCACCCTTGCCGCTCATTATATTCATCAGGCGTATACGTCGAATCATGAATCAGAATATCGGCGCCTCTAACGAAGTCGTAGATTCTCTGGTTTGGATCGCCATCCGATTGCATATATTTTTCCACGATCTTGCGATCTACATTGTGAAATCTCGAAGCCAGTTCCGGATCAAACGGTTCATTATCGCTGATGTAAACAATTGATTTGCCATTCTCATTAATGCGATATCCGAGAGCAAATGATGGATGGTTTACATACAATATTTGGATCTTTGCTCCGAAGACGTTTATTTCATTCTCTTCAGTTACCCGCTGGAAATTGAGTTTTGCCCGGAGATCGTTCATCTGGAGCGGAAAGTAGATCTTGTTCATCTGATCGGTGATCATATTCTGCAAGTTCAGTTTTTCCGATTCGGCGCCAACGATGGTAAATTCGTTTCCCGCAATCAACGCAGGCCTGAAAAACGGAAATCCCTGGATATGATCCCAATGCGGATGAGAGATTAACAGGTACGCTTTTATCGGGTTCCCATCCTGGAGAAGCTGCTCACCTAAATTCCGTATGCCGGTGCCCGCATCCAGTATTATCAAATCATTATTCCGGAGCCGAACCTCGGTGCAGGGTGTATTTCCCCCATACCGGGTAGTTTCCTTTCCCGGAGTTGCAATTGAACCGCGTGTTCCCCAAAAAGTGAGTCGCATAATTATCCGTTACGCAGAATGTTGACGATATCGTTTAACATATTCCACATAATTTTTTGCAGATTCATCAATCGTATTTCGTTCTTCGACGGTGAGATCGCGGACAACTTTCGCGGGAACTCCAGCCGCGAGAACGCCTTCCGGTACAATGGTGTTATTCCGCACAAGAGCGCCCGCTGCAATCATAGCATAGGAACTAATAGTAGCATTATCGAGAATGATTGCACCCATACCGATAAGACATTTGTTCTGAACCGTACAAGCATGGAGAATCGCTCCATGCCCGATGGTTACATCGGATCCAATGATAAGGGGATACGTATCGTGCTGCACGTGGAGAATACATCCGTCCTGAATATTCGTTCGTTGTCCTATTCTGATATAATTAACATCACCTCGAATGACTGCATTATACCAAATGCTCGATTCTTTGTCAATAATAACGTCCCCGATAATTTCAGCGCTCTGGACAGCGAATACCGTTGAATGGAGTTGGGGCGTTTTTCCCTGATATGGATGGATCATTCAATCAATCGTGCGGAAATATGCAAAAGGTACTCTTGTGCACTTGTATGAAGGCATAATCATGCTCAAACATAAAGAATGTCGCAGGATAAACGATGATAGTAATCACAATATGTGATCGTTAATACAATGTCCGTTAAAGACCCGCGAGTTTTCCTGCTTCAGGCAATAGAGTCAACGCTTTTTGAATTTGAGCGTCCATGACAGTGAATACTCTGCGCCACCCTTCTGTGCTCCAGAGAGTGCGGGCGATATAAGCCTTTAAATATGTCTTTATAAATGGAAGATCTTTTTTATAATCGTCCTCGACCATTTTCACGTCTTTTTTGGCAGCCAAATCAGTTAATTTCTTCACTAACTCGTCATCCACCGAATAGTTAGATACAAATTTTTGAATATCGGAACCATACTGATTCTGTAAATCGGATTTGTGCGTTTCCATATAGGTTGTGACGACGTCAAGAAGAAGATTTTTCCTCAATAAATTTGCGGTATATTTCGTCAGCGTGTCGGCTTTCACGATATAATCGGGAGTTATACCTCCGCCGCCATACACCGATCTTCCCCCGGCAGTTTTAAAGAGGGGGTGTGTTGAATCACCCTTCGGATGTTCAACATTTAACCCGGTAAGTTCTTCCTGGTGCGTTACGTTTTCGCCTTCAGTTTCCTTCTTCTCAAACGCGGCACGTTCATACGACTCGATATCGCTGCCATAGGGGCGTTGAATGCATCGACCGGAAGGAGTATAATATTTTGCAATCGTTAATCGAAACGCCGATTTATCGGGAAGGTCAAATTGCCGCTGTACCAATCCCTTACCAAACGAGGTGACGCCAACGATCAAACCACGATCCCAATCCTGCACCGCACCCGATACAATTTCGCTTGCCGAAGCCGACCCATGATCGATCAAAACAATTATCGGCACATTCGTCAGATGTCCCCCACCGCTGCTAACATATTCTTCATTGAATTCGGGTCTTCTCCCTTTTGTGTAAACGACCTTCTTTCCGGCAGGCAATAACTCATCCGCCATTTTGTAGGCTTGATCGAGCAGACCGCCGGGATTACCGCGAAGATCGATGATCAGATTTTTCATGCCGGCAGCTTTCAATTTCGTTACAGCCGCGATAAATTCATTCTGTGTTGTCGCTGCAAACCGGTTGATTGAAACATAACCATCGGTTTCATTAATCATAAAGGAGACGTCAACGCTGAAGATTGGTATTTTGTCTCTGACGATATCATAATCTATCAAGTCTTTTTCGCCTGCCCGGAATATACCGACCTTAACGTGTGTACCTTTCGGACCTCGTAATTTTTTGGGTACATCATCCCGTTTAATTCCAACAGCTGTGGAATCATTAATTTTCACAATCCTGTCACCTGCTTTGATCCCGAGCGCCATGCTGGGACCGCCCGGCACAGGAGAAACGATAAGGATAGTATCATTAATGACGTCAAATTCGACACCGATACCCTCGAAATTCCCCTGAAACTCCTCATTTATCTTCGTCAATTGTGATGCAGGAATATATACAGAATGGGGATCGAGATGACTCAACATGCCGGTTATCGCGTTTTCAACCAATGTACCGGTATCAACGCTATCTACATAGTCTTTTTGGGCTATACTAAGAACATCTTTGATTTTTGTAAGCTGTTCATAGATGTTATCACCAGCAAAAACATTAAGCTGCATTCCTACTACTAGAGCCAAAGTTCCTAAGGTCCCAACCACTAGCGCGAGTAGGCATAATAGAAAAACGCTTAAAATAGAAAATCTTGTCTTCATCGTATTCAATCTTTCTTTATATTCATCGTAAAGTATATCTAAAATTAGGATAAAAGTCAAATATGGTCATTTTTGTCGATATTTCGGCATATCATGTTATTATCGGATCGGTTCCCAATGATCGGAAATTGATTTTCCTCTCAAGAGAACGGATATTGAGTTTACGAGCCACTGGAAGATTATCTTTTTATAGCCGAATTTTCGAAATCTACGGGGGGATTCCCGAACAATTAACGAACGCATGAAAGCAATTTTCCCCAATCTTCTCAACCTGATAAAAAGATTAAAATCTTCTCCGGCTGCCATTGATTCATTGTAGCCATTGATAGAGAAAAATGCTGTCCGGCGGACAATTTGACATTCTCCGCGTCCCATTCCAATACCGATAATATTTAATAACCAAAAGTAATAATTAAAGAATTCATGGAATATTTTATCTGAGAAAAGTTCTTCCTCGGGATAAATATTCACCTTGCAAGTTGCCGCGACAACCGAGGGTTTCTTCATTATCTCTCCAATCATACGAAAAAAGCGTTCCGGTTGTTCTATGATAGTATCCGCATTAAGAAACAGTAGTATATCGCCGCCGGCATGGTTTGCGCCGATATTTCTTCCCATTGAAATCGTTTGACGTTGCGTCCCCTTATATTCAATTACCTGATCAACTCTGGTACGCGCAATTGTAACTGTACAATCTGAACTCCCGCCATCACTGACAATGATATCGAGGTTAAAACGTTCTTTGAGACTTTTCGAAAATGGTTCAAGAGTCCGGGAAAGATACTTCTCTTCCTGAAGCGTTGGAATAATGATACTAATCTTCGGGGGTGAGTCCGCCAAGAAGGTTTCTATAGTTATTTAATCTTACCTGCGGAATATAGAGAAATATTCTTTCAAGCATTTAATCCGCTGCGAGATACGCTAAAATATTTAGGTACTGGGTTTCTCAAATAATTTGAGACGAGTTTTTTAGGGATCGCATGGGTCTCCTGAAGGCGACGGACATGGAGGCAATCCGCATATATTACAAATCTTTACAATAAGCTGAAACGATATCGGATCAGCGGTAAGAACTCCAAGACGATCATAGACATTCAATGAAGATTCAACGATAAAATTATACGGATCGGTGCAAATTATATTAGGACCACAATTTCGTAACGTTCCCCGAACCATGTTCATCTTGTCCCCGACAAAGATGCCGTCGTCGGTCCTAAGATTCCAAACAAAATCCATCGTAAATTTTTGGCCGGGCAATAATGTCATCTTCCCGTCATGAACAAGATATTTTTCTTTTAAATTAGCATAGGTGAGCGTGTAGGTTCGGTACAGTGTAGGATTTTGTTCCATCCAAATTCTCAGTGTGCCTTTCAAATCTATCGAATCCTGAAATACGACGTCATAAATGTTCTGACCTGTCAGCCGTATATGAATTAGCTGATGTTGAGGCGGCAGAGTCTGATCGCTTACCTGATTGATCTGTAATACTTGAATACCGATGACATTGCTGGGAAACACATACGTCGGGAGCGATTCATGGCATCGTAATGCCACCAAGGCAAAAAAGATGATCAGAAGCGCGTGTAGCACAAAAGATCCGATTGAATTACTGCATTTCATATCTCACTCCAATTAAAAATCTCCGCGGTTCGTAATACGCCGAGGGATCTCCAAGCTGACCTCCGATGAGACCGTTGGAATCCGCCCAGCGGGAATTCATTACATTAAACAAATTAGTGACGTTGCCATAAAACAGGAGAGATGTTGAACCGCTGAAAGCAATTTTCCGTGAAAATTTTAAATTAACAAAACTCGTCGCAGGCAAACGCGCATTGTTTGGAATAAACGGTCTCGTTGAATCCAACGGGGTAAATCCGTTACTCGTCGGATAATATGTATATGGTTTTCCGGTGGCATAACTCCAGATCAGATTCCCCGAAAAATCAAACGGCAATTTCGCATCAATTTCAAGTTTGATGGAATGTCGTTGGTCCCAGCTCAACGGGTAGGGCGTGTGAGCGACGGGGTATCCCCACTGGGCAAGATTTATTCCCTGATTCACATAGTCGCTTACCCCTTCGGTTTTCATGAGCGTGTACGAGAGGGAGCCCGAAAGATTCTCGCTGCGATGCCGTGTGTACACAAGCTCCAACCCTTCCGCGCTGGCAAAAGCATTGTTCACATACTCGGCAAATCCGAAATCACCTCCCACACGGGGATTCCCCGAAAGAAATGTTTTCGAATCGATTTGATCGATGAATTCTTTATTAAAGTATGTAAGCGTTATAAGGTTCTTTTCGTCGAGACCGTATTTCACGCCAATTTCCCAGGCGTGAGTGCGTTCAGGTTTCAGGTCGGGGTTGCCAACCAAGACGTTGACTCCGGAACGTAACTGCTGGGGAGTCGTGCCTGAATACAGATAATCGAATAATGGAAATTGGAAATAATGACCATAGTTCATTATGAGCAACGTATTCCACGTCAGGGGAAATGAAAGACCCATACGAGGGCTTAATTGTTGTTTCAACGTAGCTTTGACAGTCGAGGTGGTTGTTGCCTGGAGATTCGTAGAATCCCCGTTCAAGGGCAGATATTCAACAATTGGTCTTTCGCTGCGGGGATCGAGAAAATCCCAACGGAATCCCAGGTTCACCGTAGCGCCGTCACGCTCAACAAGTAATTTTTCCTGCATATAAAGAGATCCGGAACGCGGGAGATAATTATACGTGGTGCTATAATTAAGCAGCGGCGCATCAGTCAGCACTTTTCCGAAGTAGGTTGTCTGAGGTTCGAATTTTATCACATCGGACGAGATATTGTACATATTCAACTCGAAACCGAACTTAAGAAGATTAAGGGGATTGGGTTGAACGACCAAATCACCTTTTGTCGTAAAAATATTTTGTTTAGTTTCCGCCCACCAGGCAAGATTTCCCGTCGTTACATACTGCAGGAAAAAATCGTATTGATAGGGAGTTAGATCAATATTATCTTTCGAGTCTCCGATTCTTGAGATGAGATATGAATCGGAAAAATTTAATGTATAGTGCACTATATCCGAAAGTGTGTGAGAAAGAATAAGGGAAGTGCGGTATGAATTCTTACTTTCTTTTGGTAAACCGTTTAGATTGAATCTCCAGCTCCATTCATAATCCCGCCAATTTTTCAACGAATATATTGATTGTGCGGTCAATCGCATCTTTGAATTCACCGTGTAATCAATTTTAGAAATTCCGCTGAATTCCCGCTGGATGGGAGACGCAAAAAACCGATCTAAATCCTGCCAAAATCTCGTATCGGATAATGACAAGGTGTTCGCTGTAAAAAAATGGAGTTTTTCCGGAACTATCGGTCCAGCGAGCGTCAATTCTGTTTCAGTGTATCTATTAATCTGATCATCCCAACCCTGACCGAGCCAATTATCCCGTTCAACCCTTACAACGCTGTTGAATTGATCGCTGCCCCGGCGGGTTATGATATTCACAACGCCGGAGAGTGCATTGCCGTATTCTGATTCAAATCCGCCGGTTTGGACGGAGAATTCTGTAATTGAACTTTTAGGAAGAGAACTTCCAAATCCCCCCGAGACGACATCTTGCAACGGCAAGCCATCGATGAGATAAACAACCTCTGTGGTTTTTCCACCGCGAACATTCCCTTCTTGTGTAACACTGGGAAACATCGTGACTAAATCCTGCACATTTTGGATTGGCAGCTTCTCAATCTGGGAAGTCCCGAGTGAATAGTTTGTGCTCGTGACGTCTTTCTCGATCATTGGACGCTCGGCAGTTACTTCAATTTCTTTAAATTGAACGGCAGATTGCATCATCTCGATAGTCAATGTCGTGCGTAGGTCAGGTCTGATGGTCACATTTTTATAAAGGATTGACGCATAGCCGACCTGAGAAAACCGCACGGTATATACCCCTGCTTCCAAATTGTTAATCGCAAACCTTCCATCAGCATCCGTTGCGGCGCCGAACGACGTCCCTACAATGACGACATTTACCCCCACCAGAGGATCCTTATTATCTTTATCGGTGACTTTCCCCTCCAGGATGCCTTGCGTTCCGGCGACACCAAGAGAGATCGTCAGAAATATCGCTAAAAGTAAAATATTGAATCTAATCAACGGAGATGGCTGCATAATCTATTCGCGTTTCATCTGAGGAAAAAAGATCACATCGCGTATGGAATGTTGATTTGTAAAAAGCATGACTAACCGATCGATGCCGACGCCCAATCCTGCGGTTGGGGGCATTCCGTATTCCAACGCACGGAGAAAATCTTCGTCGAGAAGCTGCGCTTCGGCGTCGCCTTTCGCTTTCAGTTTCATCTGTTCTTCAAATCGCATCCGCTGATCGAGCGGATCGTTCAACTCGCTGAAGGCATTGCATATTTCGGTGCCGTTGACGATCACCTCGAAACGCTCCACAAGGCCGGGTTTCGAACGATGCTTTTTTGCCAGCGGCGACATCTCAACGGGATGGTCGGTAATAAATGTCGGTTGAATCAAATTGGGCTCAACCTTTTCACTAAATATTTCATCTATAATTGTGCCGACTGCCATTCCCGGTTCAACGTCTACATGCAATTCTTTAGCTGCGGTTTTCGTTGCGATTTCGCTCAAACCCTGTAAATCTTTACCGGTGAATTCTTTAATTGCATCAAACATTGAGATACGTTTCCATGGCGCTTTAAAATCTATCGTACAATCCCCTATTGCCCACTTCGTCGTTCCATTCACTTCCAGCGCCACTCGGCTGATCATTTCTTCGACCAGATTCATCATCCAGAGATAATCTTTGTAGGCAACATACAATTCCAGCATGGTGAATTCGGGATTATGCGTCCGATCCATGCCTTCGTTGCGAAAATCTTTTGAGAATTCATATACTCCGTCAAACCCGCCGACAATCAGGCGTTTTAAATATAACTCATCGGCAATACGCAGATACAGATCAGTATCAAGAGTGTTGTGATGGGTAAGAAAGGGACGGGCAAACGCTCCGCCGTACATGGGCTGGAGAATGGGGGTCTCAACTTCGAGGTAACCGCGATCATCAAAAAAATTCCTGATTGATTTGATGATTTTCGTACGTTTAATAAACACATCCTTTACCCCATCGCTGACAACCAGGTCGACATAGCGCTGACGATACCGTAATTCTTTATCGGCGAAGGGATCGTAAATGTGTTTGTTCCCGCTCTCATCAACTTTTTCTTTTACTACGGGAAGAGGACGAAGAGATTTTGCGAGCAATTCAAATTTTGTAGCATGGACGGAAATTTCACCCAGTTTGGTTTTGAAAACATATCCTTCAACGCCGATGATATCACCTATATCAAGAAGCTGGAAAATATCATATATCTCCCCCAGGTCGTCTTTCCTCAGATATATCTGAATTTTCCCTTGGGAATCCTGAATATGGCAAAATGACGCCTTTCCCATACGCCGGATGGACATAATTCTTCCGGCGACGGCTATTGATACTCTTGATGCATCATCCTTGAAATTTTTAATGATTTCAGCGGAGAATTGCGTTTGGGCGAATGCATACGGATAGGGATTTATCCCTTTTTGTCGAATTTGATCCAACTCCTCCCGCCTGCGAAGCATCAACTCGTTTAAATCATCCTCATGCGCTACATCATTGGGGTGATTCGCTTTAAGATCCACAATAATTAAAAAATAGTAAAATGAACAATATCTATTAATAATAGCAAAAATGGGGAAAAGAATCAAGGAATAATCAACAATTTCCTAGGTGAAGTGGGGGTCTTCTCAGTTAAATATTTCAACATTCAAATGAAGTGAATCTTAAACGGATTTCACCCGAATTCTATTTGAATTTTCACAGTCATCTATTCGACAATCACAAACACGATCCACTGACGAGACATGTTGATCCGTTATTCACTCAACCGTCACTCAATTCATTACGATCAACGGAATAACCATGTCAAGACATATCACCGCCTGAGTTTTATCTAGCAGGGAGTATCATGAATAGACAGAGAAATCATAGTGATTTTATTAAAATATTCTAATTATAATTAATCTATGGGCGTTACAATGCAAAACCATCTCCAATAATGAAGGTTTTTCTTACTTAAAACGTCAACAGATATCCCCATCTCTTGATATTTTCCCGTACAAATCCCTCATCGGTCTATTTGTCGCTTGTCTTGAGATTTTAATTTAATTATATTCGATTTGAGGGAATCGAAATTCTCGTTGAGTTGTTGTCTGAGTGTTGTGATTTCATTCAAGAGTTTCACAACGACAATCAACCATCGTGTCCGCGCCTTACTCACGAACATTATTCAATCTGATTAAAAAAAATATTCATGCGGCTTTTTATAAACCAATGATCGAAGATTAACGTGTCCCTGGCATTAGAACAAAAAGAAACGGTTCGAAAATATTTTGATCGCAGCGCAAAGTGGCAGGGCGAGATCTACGCCGATCAGTGTGACCGATTCAACCGTGCCGTGGAGCGAAGAAAAGAATATACATTCTCGATGCTTGCTCGCCTGTTACAAAACCAACAAGGCACCGCCCTCGATATCGGTTGCGGCGCGGGAAAATACACGGAGGGTTTAAGCAATTTGGGTTTTGAAACATTCGGCGTGGATATTTCCCCCGCGATGTGCCAGATTAGCGAAGAACGCTTGAGGGCTACCGAAAATTATTTCCGCATACGCTTTGCTGTTGGCGATATTGAACAGATTCCATTCTCGAATGAAAAATTCGACCTTGTTCTCTGTGTCGGCGTTTTAGGTTACCTCACCTCCGACGTGAAAGCGATTCATGAGATATCACGGGTGTTGAAACCCGGCGGCTACGTTCTCATCAATATTGAAAATATGATGTCCCTTTCAAATATCGATTATGTCTTTCGTAAAAAATTTGGCTCATTATTGAAGATGGAAAAAAATGGTGATGACGAATTGCAATCTGGCGTTTCCATGAACTCACCCTGGGTGCTCGACCACTCGGGATATCGGTACAGAATTTACAATCCATGGAAATTTCGACGTTTGATGGTGGAGTTCGGATTTAAGCATGTGGATTCAATGACATTCGGCTGCGAATTCCGTATTCTGCGTAAATTGAACATCTGTTCAGAAGAATTCCTCACAGCCGCGGAAGTTAAATTTGAAAAGTTCTTCCGAAAATTTCATTTGCCGTATTTTTCATATGCCGGTGAATCATATAACGCGATTTTTCAGAAGGCGAGGTAGGATAGGTATCCCGGCATCAAATAATTGATGCTGAAACAATATCCTTCAAGCGCAGTTGTTAAAATACCTCCTCTCACAGCAAGGCATTTCTGCCCTTTATCCTAACACTTTACTGCACCGGTAATGTAGTATCCTTCATCAATCTCGCCACTGGATAGACATTCAGGTTTTTATCCCAATATGGCGAGCGTTGATAAAAGAAATTTAACCGCGCGTATGGCGAGTGGGCAAATGCCGTGTCCGCTTGAAGTTTCTTCTCAAATTCAATTTTCAGCAATGAATCTTTCATCAGCATCTGGGGCGCTAATTGTTCCAGCACATATCCTTCGGCATATTCTTTTTGTTCAAAGATTGCGTCAAAAAATCCCCACGCCACAAAAGCATCCGGAGCTTGCGGCTCAAGCGCATTAATCAAAACCCGCGCAGCCCGTTGATTCGTTCTAGCAATCATTGTTCTGGCGGGAATTGTTCGTTTTTCAGTAGAGGCATTCACCGAATACGTTACAGGATGATGTCCCTCGTAGGGATTCTGCTGCCATTTAGGTTTTGAAAATTTGTACATCTCAACTTCCAGTTCAACGGGCTGTTTCAATTTCAGAAAGATCACTCCGTGCAATTGTAATCTCCGGATAACCTCGTCCCATTGCGGCGGGATAAGGTATGCTACTGGCGGAGTAACCGAGACAGCAACCTTCACGCTATCAAATCGCGGAATATCTATATTAAGCGGATCGTGAGTCCAGACAACTTTATCGGCCCCCGAGATATCGCTTTTTTCAATTTTGGCTTTATACCCAAGAAAGTGAATTGTTTCGTTCGGAGCATCCACCTGGTTAAAAGAGAGTGGAAATGGATTATCCAACTTCTCCACAGTTAATTTATCCGCGTCAAGAATCGCCGATCGGAGAATTTTAAAATCACGGTTCAGAATTTCAAGCGTCGCGGTTAGAATTTTATACGTTCCATCAACCCGGGTTTTATAATCTTTCAGCATATGGGTTTCAACAAGCAGAGCAGGTCGGTTTTGCAGAGCCGCGTACGAGGTTGAAAACCGAGGAGGCGCCGCACCACCATCCAATCCTTTCGAAAGATCCTTATTGTCCCGCAAATTTACATATGGCACGATTGGCATACTCATGGCTTCCATCTTTGCTGTTACGGAGGGAATATAATTGTTCTTCACCCATGACCTGACAGGTGCTGCAAGGTTTTCGTGAGTTTCAACGGTATAGGTAACAACATATTGAAAATCCGCGCCGTCGGTGACATGGCAATCTACCAGAAAATCGGGCAGCCACGCCATATAGAGCTTTAGCCATGCTTGTGTTTCCGGCGCGTCCGCTTTCATATAATCGCGATTAAGATTCAGATTCTGGGCGGTAACTCTCCAGCCCATTTCCTCCGGACCGTTTTGATTGATGCGATTATACGGGCTGAATCGTTCGTGTCCATCAACGTTATAAAAAGGGATAACCAGAAGAATCACATGATCCAGAAGCGATGCTTTTGTTTTGGTAACCGCAATATCCCGGATGAGCATTAACGAGGCATCCTTGCCGTCAATCTCGCCGGCGTGAATACCGTTCTGAATCAACACAATTGCCTTCCCGCTCTTTTGGGCTTTAGCGGCGGTAAATATTTTGTCTTTAGAAACGATGATAAGCGGCATATCTCTTCCCTCAGGACTTGTGCCAAACGAGCCGATATGCACCCACGGCGACGCCTTGGCAAGTTTACGGCAGTACTGCATTGTCTCATCGTAACGCGGTGTTTTTTTATAACCACTCGATTCATACGGTGTGACCCATTGCGAGGAAAGGGATTGGGAATATACGACCGCGGGGAGGAATATTATCAACAAGCTAAAAACGAAGAGTTTCATGTTCATCCAGGATTATATTTACCGTACGTTGATTTAATTTATCAAATCGAATTTGTCGAGCGTAATAGTCGCTACCGCGAATAGAAATCAATCATTCGGTTAATTGCGGCGGTACAGACCGGATCAAAGCCCACCAGACTTAGCGAGAACATCCGGCAATCAGCTGAAGGTCGATACAACCCTTCCGACACGTAACCGGCTCCTTCAAACGCGCCAACTTTACCAGCGTAAGCAGTATTCTTAATCAACGCCTGTTCTGCCTGATACAACGGTTCGCGTTTTTCATAATAATCGGAGGCGAGGCGGTCGAGTTTCCCGCGCAGTTTCTCGATGCTGTCATATTGTGCTTTTTCCCACGGTGTGGGAAGAGGCACGCCCTCACTGACAAAATTTTTCCATTTGAAATTATTTTTATCCGATAACGTGGTAATGTTTGGCTCCCACGGTTCAACGCCCTTCATGTAAAAATCGTTATAGGAAACCTGGGAGGTATAATATTCATCACCCAATCCGCCGAACGAATGTCCGAACTCGTGAACATACACATAATCCATTTGCCACTCCATGCCCCTTGTGTCCGTCTGCGTGTAACAGGTATTATAAAGATTGTAAATACCTCCCCCGCCGTACCGGTTATCGTTCACCAGGATATTGATGAATTCGTACGGCGCAGCCGAAGCGATATCGCGCATTACTTTGTTCTCTTCCGTGAGAATATACCGTGCCGAGCCGAACGTATAATACCGCGCGCCGAGGATATTATTTTTCCAGATACCCTTATCGGGCTTATCGATTCCCGATTCCGGTGAGATTACTTCTATCGCCCAGACGTTAAAATCTTCCTTGCGTTCCTTGAACGGACTCGTGCCAAATAATACATCCGTAAAGTGTTTAACATCTTTCCGGAATTTCTCCATATCTTCTTTCGCGTACCCGTCGCCAAGAACGAGGAGGTCGACTTTTTTCTCCGATGGACCATTTTTCAAGATTGAATCAACTTTAAAATTATAGGCATGGCTCTCCTGATGCACCTGGTCGGGAGCATTCGGATCTATAACCGTTGAAAACACTTCATGAAAGATCATCTGTTTATCGCGGCGTGAAATTGTCAGTTGAATTTTGGATATGGGATAGGGAAAGCGCACTGTCTCGTGGAATGTCCGCATGATACCATTCATTGATTCATCGGTACTCTGCCATTCGTTGAATACCGAAGAGAACCCACGGGAATAAATCATCGCACCCGTGCCGATATCATAGATGCGGAAAATATATTCGCCGTAGTTCATGGTATCGAGTAGATTAATTTTACTTCCGGGCCAAGCCCCTTCCCGGTAGACCTGATTCAAGGCAATCGTTTCAGTCCCTTTTGTTCCTGTGTGATAATAATCGACACGCATAGTGTTATCGGTGAAGAAACGGTTATATATAGTTTCCTGTGGGTACGTTAAACAACTCACAAGAAGGACCAAAACCGGCAGCAGGATATATTTAGAATAGTTCATATGTACCTTTTCAAGTTGTTGATGGGTGAAATACTATACCTTGGGAATTGCACAACCCGAATGACGTTATGTGTCAGAGAGAAATTACCGGGTTTGCCGAGTGTATCGATGATCTGTTCAATCCGCCCTTAATGAAAGAAAAAAAAGAAATAGATAAGAGTGGATATTATTGTAACAAGAAATAAAAAAGCAATAACCTTTGATGTAAACCAAAGGAGTTTTAGCGGAATCCAAATGGGAGCAAAGAGTATTTTCAGGAACGTTTTCACAACGAAGTCGACCACCGACTCTTGAGAGGCACTATCCACCATGCTGCAAGGTAAGCAAGAATCAGCGGAAATATACCAGTAATTAATGCCAACGTGATGATAATGAGCCGGACCATCGTTGGATCCACATCCTGAATCTCCGCAATTCCGCCGCAGATTCCCGCTATTTTTTTCTCTGTTTCCGATCTATATAAATGAGTCATACGATCTTCAATTTAAATGAAGTGAAATATACAAAGATAATAATGGAACATCAAAAGCAATCTTCAATTTATTATACGGTTGGGATTATTACATGTTACTCAACGAAATAACATCCGAATGCATTATTGACAAAACATATAATAATGAGTGAATATATTTTATTGCAACCCGCGACATTTTTTCTAGAAACAACTACGGGGTTTCGAATACAATCGCAGCATTCAAATGTTACCTTGGCATTCTGAATTTCTACACATTAGACCACACCGCTATTCAGTTTATCCTGTGCATAATCCTCTACTCGTATTTCCTTATAAAAACTACATTTAAAATTTACAGATTTAGGTTCCCTCGCCGAATATTTTACATCAATCTTATGCAACGCTCCAAAATTATTCTTATATTAGTATACATCAAGAACACTTCTTAGAAATATTATTCGACACCGACTATGAATATCCTCGTATTAAATTGCGGCTCATCATCCGTTAAATTCCAAATTATTGAAACCGATCTCGACCTCATAGAAAAAGACGCCGATAGACGCCTCGCCGGAGGACTTATCGAGCGAGTCGTTGGTCAGGCGCTAATCACATTACAGGTTGAAGGTCAACCCAAGGTGCGCGAAACCGCGCCTCTGCGCGATCATAAAGCGGCTATCGATTATCTTTTTAAATGGATCATCTCTCCCGAATCAAAAATTAATCATATCAACTCCATCGGAGATATTCACGCCGTCGGACACCGTGTCGTTCATGGCGGGGAAAAATTCACAAAATCCGTCCTGCTGTCAGAGGAGGTCATCGGACAGATAGAAGATAACATCGAACTGGCGCCCCTGCACAATCCCGCCAATCTGAAGGGTATTATGGCGGTGCGCGATCTATTGGGGGTCGTGGTGCCACAGGTAGCCGTTTTCGACACTGCGTTCCACTCAACTATGCCGGAAACATCGTACCTCTATGCTATCCCCTATCAACTTTATCGTCGTCATCGCATCCGCAGATATGGATTCCACGGCACGTCTCACCGGTATGTGGCATATCGGTACCGCCAGATCATGGGAATTGAACGCGAACATACAAACATTATTACACTTCATCTTGGCAACGGCTGTTCCGCCTGCGCGATTAAGAATGGCGATTCACTCGATACTTCGATGGGTTTTACCCCGCTGGAAGGTCTGGTGATGGGAACACGCGGGGGCGATCTCGATCCGTCGCTGATCGAATTTATCCGCAATAAAGAAGGTATGACCGTCCGGGAGATTGATACCATGCTCAACAAACAATCGGGTTTGCTGGGACTTTCCGGTTTGACGAACGATATGCGCGAGCTATTGGACGAAGAACGGGAGAAAAATGACAGGCGCGCGCACCTTGCAGTGGAAATATTCTGCAACCGCGCGAAAAAATATATTGGCGCTTACCTTGCAGAAATGAACGGCGCAGACGCTATCGTGTTCACGGGTGGTATCGGCGAAAACAGTCCCGATATCCGCGAGAGAATCTGCAAAGGATTGGAATTTCTTGGTTTGACAATTGATAAACAGAAGAATTTCAGTATGACCGGATCAAAAGAGGGCGAGATTTCAACTCCCGATGCGAAACTCAAAACCTTCGTTATCCCAACGAACGAAGAACTTCTCATTGCCCGTGATACGTTACGTACTGTTAAAAATGTGCCGAGGAGATGGTAGGAAAAATCACAATTTTATGAGTCGCAACTGTTGACCTGGTTGGTTCAATGAATCTACGAATGCGCCTTCATCACTTCCCCATATTTCCTGTATCCGGGGCGTATATTTATAAAGAGAGTAATATTGATGAACATCATCAGTAGATCTATGCTGAGCATAACGTTTCTGAATGGCATTGACATTTTTAGGGTCCAATTCAATTATCACCGAACGGCGCTTTAATTGATTTCCCACAATAAAAGTTGTTCCGGTTCCTGCAAACGGATCGAATACGACATCGCCGGGATTCGTAGAAGAAAGAATAATTCTGAGAAGCAATTCTACCGGCGCTTGTTGTTTATGTAATCGCTGCCCGTCCTTATCACGAAGGGGTTCATCTCCGGCGAAATATCCGGATGTCAGCTCTCGAATATCATCCCATACGTCGGTTGTGAACATTCCGTTTTCTCTTCCGTATTTATAACCTATAGGTAGGGGTGGATCAATTCTTAGCCGGTTGAAAATGCGGGGTTTCTCTCCTTTAGTAGCGAAAGCTATGATTTGATAGTGCTTTCCGAACCGTGCCATTCCAGGGACAGCAGATGTTTTTTTCTTCCAGATGATGAGATTTTGAAATGTCCAACCCGTTTCTCTCAAACAACGAAGTACGTGCTCGGTATTTTTTTCCCGCTGCATGAAGTATATCGCGGAACCCTGGGATGAATATTTAAAAATGGCATTTGAAACCATCGACATCCAATTCCAAAATTCTTCCTCAGGCATATTATCTTCATGCTCAGAGTATTCTTTGTTTTGATTGAACGGAGGATCCAAAAAGGATAAATCGTACAATTGATGGGGTTGGTGATTGAGAATGTTAGTACAATCACCTGTAAATAAAATTCCACTCCCAATTTTATTTTCTTTAACGGAAGGAATATATTCCACATTTGTTTCCCGTATGTGAGCGACTTTGGGGATGTTTTTCTTCAATGGCTTTCTTTTTTGTTTCTCACTAATCTTCTTCATCTTAAATTATCAATCCATTCTTCTAAAATTCTATATTAATCGCTCAGAATAATGCTTGTCAGGAAATTGAACATGGATACTATTTCTCCGAAACATTATACTAACTTTACTCATCCTTAACAAGTTAAATATCTCAAATAAAAAGCAATAATATTCAAATCAGTTTAACTTTTATTCCTTTCTTTCAATCATCACTTAAGATCCATAATTGGTCTTAAGCGTATTCACTTCTCCTTTAGTCAGGTAGCGCCACTCGCCGCGTTTTAATCCATCGGTGGTGAGGCCGCCATAGGAGACACGCTCTAATTTTTCAACCATGTATCCGAGCGCTTCAAACATCCTGTGAATCTGCCGGTTTCTCCCTTCATGAATCACCACGCCGATTTCGGTGCGTTGAAAACCTTTTCCTAGATTCAATATTTCTGCCGGGGCGGTTTTGCCATCGAAGAGGCGAATACCCTTCCGGAATTTTTCGGCATGTTCAGGTTCCAGCGATTTATCGAGGGTTACCTTGTAGGCTTTGTTCACTTCATGGGCAGGATGCATCAGGAGATTTGCAAATTCGCCGTCGTTCGTGAGCAACAAAACGCCGGTTGTGTTTCTATCCAGCCGGCCGATGGGATAAACACGCTCCCGGATTTGGATATAATCCATGATGGTGCTCCTGCCGAATTCATCGCTCGTTGTTGTGATGCAGTCTTTGGGTTTGTTGAAGACGATATAAACCAGGCGGTCAAGATTTACAATCTGTTGTTCGTTGATGAATACTTCATCTTTGCGCGGATCTATTTTCACCCCCAGATTTGTTATCACCTTTCCGTTGATCTTCACTCTACCGGCGGCAATAAGTTCATCTGCCTTGCGGCGGGAACAAAAACCGGCGTTGGACAAATATTTATTTACACGAACAAGATTTTCCTGTTTTTCCCCACCGGTGTTTTCACCTTTTGGAGCTGTAACCCGGTGAGTTTTAGGATTGCGCTTTGGTCTTGGTTTTTTATATCGATTGGTATTCATGGTTATATGCCGGTATTGAAATAGGAATAATTAAACCGAGGAAACAAACCTCTGAAATGCCCGTAGTGATACCTTCAATGGTTCGCCGATCAGGCAATCGGCGATTGATATTTTATTGATTCGGCGCTTCGCCGTTGCCGTTATTCTTATCCGGCGCGGGAGCATCCACCGGCGGATCGTTTGGAAGATCAAGAGGCACCTGGCTCAGTTTCCCCGCCTCATCGACAACTGTCTGACCCAGAGCTTCTTCAATTTCCTCATCGGTCTTGCCCATGCGTTTGAGAATTTCTTTTTCCATATCGTCGGTCTGGTCGGCAAGAATCTCTTCGATTTCGCGCGGTTTCGGAAGCTCCGCAAGGTCGTTGATACCGAAATGTTTCAGGAAATCGGATGTCGTGCCGTACAGAAGAGGCCTGCCGGGCGTTGCCGCCCTGCCAACTATAGTTACCATACCGCGTTCGAGTAATTTCTGAATCGCATAATCCGCATTCACGCCGCGGATAGCTTCAACCTCTGGTTTGGTAACAGGTTGTTTATACGCGATTACGGCGAGGGTTTCCAATGCCGCCTGCGTGAGTTTTCGTTTTGCTTTATCTTTCGCTAATCTTCCAAGCCACACCGCAAAATCGGGCATCGTTGCGTATTGAAATCCTCCGGCAGCGTGAACAATCCTGAACGATCTTCCCGCTTGAACATATTCTGCGTTCAGTTCGCGGATGATGCCTAATACGTCGTCTTCGTTCAAGCGTAAACGCGGACCGCCATCCTCCGAAGAGCGCATGATATCGATAATCTGCCGCGTTGTAAGAGGTTCATCCGATGCGAAGAGAAGCGCTTCGATGATGTGTCGTTTGCTTTCAGAAATCGGTGTCTGTTCCATTAATTGATCTGGCTCCGTGTTTTATAAATAATGAAATCGTCTTCGTATGCCGCCGGGCGCAATCCGATAATTTTGCCCTTCATCATTTCCAGCATTGCGATCACGGTGACAACAATGCGAATTTTCTCCGCCATATGCGAAACAAGCTCGATGAACGAAATTTCGTCCCGCAGTCTGAATACATCGGCGATGTAGCTCATCTGTTCATCGATCGTAACGTTCATAAGGGATACGTCATGATAGATTTTCTTCGGCACGCTTTCCAACACTTTTTTAAATGCCGTTATCAGGTTGTACATGGTGATATCTTTCAGACTCTCTTCCTGATCCTCAAGCGTCACCACAACGGCGTCCGAATGAAATCCCTGGCGATAATACAACTTGCGCTGCTCATCTTCCAGCATCGATAAATTCAAGCTCGCTTCTTTGAAACGTTTATACTCAAGCAGCCGCCGCACCAACTCAGCCCTGGGATCTTCTTCCTCATCCTCTCCCGGGGCGCGCGGCAGAAGCATCTTCACTTTGATCTGCATCAACTCAGCAGCCATGACGATAAAATCGCCCGCGACTTCGAGGTCTAATTCTACTAACAAATGGAGGTACTCGAGAAATTCCTTGGTAATTTTTGATATGGGTATATCATAGATATCAAGCTCATCCCTCTTTATAAAAAAGAGGAGGAGATCAAGAGGACCCTCAAATGTGTTAAGTTTTACGCGATACAATAGTTTATGCTTCTTATTTTGCTCTTATCTTTGAATTAACACAAAAAATAGATAAATCGCAACTTAATGTCAAGGATTTAAAGGAATTAATTAAGGAAAAGATGTAAGAATTTACAGGAGATCAGAGTGATTTCAGGAGAATCTTCAACCCGGTGACCAGGGACGAGGTTGTTGAATTACTGTGTAACCGTATGATAATATTAGAATTGCGATTGGATTTTAGCCCTTTATAATCCCATTACCATATGTTCAAATTTCAATATATCGCTTGTAGGCATTATTGAATCATTGTTACTCTTACGCTCCGTCATATTCTGTTCTATCTGTTGTCTTAGATTTGATAAACAATCAAATCTTAGTGGTGAATACGGTTCGAGCGCATTAACATACGATTCACTAAGTCGATCCCTCCGGTGTGAAAGAGCTTCAAAAATCAAGATTCTGCAGCTAAGAAGACTTAAATCCGATAATGCAACCCCCTCATCTAATGGGAAAATTCTTCCACCACAGGATAGCCATTCTGTGAAATGCAACAATTTGTTTGTCGCATGTTCAAGATTTCCTGATTCGCGTGCAGTTGTAAAGATTGTATTATGACCATGTTCGATGTCCTGCTCCACATCCTGGTAATCATCGATGAATTGGAGAACAACACCCAGACCGAACATGAATTCTAAAACATCATCATCAAGATAACCACTAACAAGACAGGCGTCAGCCACAACCGATGTGCCGCCTTTATCGATGCTGATATCGAGAATATCCGTTTCTGCGACATGATAATTTCCCTGATGCTCCTGAAGACTTCTTCCCTGCGCACGATGTATTTCCAGCAAACTCTCATACACCTGCGGATAGTGTTCACGGGGATATTCCTGTTCGATCATGGTTATAAGATTGCGAATTTTCTTCAAGTTGCTATTGAAGACCTTTACATCTACACCGGATAACATGCACCGAACTGTTGCAATAAATTTCATTTTTTCCGCTGGTGTAACTGCGGGATCATCCAGATAGTCATCAGTGTAAGGATAGAGCATACTGTACGCAAACGCTGATAGGGTAACGATGATTGGTTTGCCGAGATATAACTGCACGCTGTTGATGATCCATACGTTTCGTAACGCCTGATAAATTTCTTCTCCGGTCAGCAATGGATCAAACCGCTTCGCCATTTTAATAAAATCAAATCCCGAATCGCAGCACTTATCGATGAATCCATCGTTTCGACATAATGGAGAAGATTGTAAAAATTCATGGATTGATAATCTGATCTTCGATTTTATTGCATCAATTTTGCCAGGGTCGATATCTGTGATAGAATTAAATTCAAATGATTCGGATTGGGCATGCTCAAGCGCATTATATAATTTTTGCTCGTGAATCGCCTGCTCGACGGGAGAGTAGGTTTTATTAAATACCGGAAAAGTGGTAGGTAGTTGATTCCAGATATGTGCAAATTTGTCACGGAAATTACATATCTTCGCGTGCAACCCAATATGATCAACTACAACTGTGTCGTTCTGTCGCATTCAAGATGAGATGGTTTACACTGTAATACGATGGGAACAGCAATTAGGTTGCAGATGAGTAAAGCACTCAATGTACAACCGAGCGCCAGCTCGGTTGAAAATGCTTGCATTCATGATGCTATACGCCGATTCAATTAATACAATAAATCAACCTTTTTCTTATTCTTTCTTTTTGGAAAGAAAGAAGCAAAGAAAACTTTCGCTGGAGAATAAATGACTGAATATTTTCATCTCTTAGGGCGGGAAACAAACTCTCCCGTCCCGTCAAGTCCATCGTTGACGGTACGGGATCAAACAATGTTTCCCGATCAATTGTATTCGATGAAAATATTCCGGGCGTCATTTATTCTCAGGCGATTAGAAGGTGCATACGATATTACATTAACGATAATTCACCTGAATTATTGGAACTGCGTTACCCCTCCCTGTCCGACCCGCAGGACGGGCGTTGAGCCTGTCCCGACCGTTGTCTGGTCGGGCGGACGGGCAAAGCATTTATCGAGCATCGAATATCGTTTAACCGGGGTGGGTTAAGGTTGTACAACCGAGCTCCAGCTCGGTTGAAAAGTTTTATGTAGAACGTTTACGCTCCGCGTCAACGTTTTTTTCTTTTTACTTTGTATGGAACGAAAGGTTCCTCAACTTTAAAGCCGATCTGTTTTTTCGATTTCTCCGGCGGCAGCATAAGACGGCGGATTGCTTCAAAGATATTCTGGATATCTGCATCGTGCAGTATCATTTTTCGTTCTAATTCTGCAAGTTTCAGGGCAAATTCCTTATTGGTAGAAATCATTTCCCGCAGCTTGACGAATGCTCTCATGATGGCAATATTCATTTGAATTGCGCGCTCGCTGTTCAAAACGCTCGAAAGCATTGCAATCCCTTGTTCGGTAAAGGCGTATGGCAGCGTACCCCCAAGATGTTTCCGATGTGGTATCACATTTTGTGATACCAGCCATTCAGCTTCGGGATTGCTTAGCTGGAACATAAAATCTTCGGGGAAACGAGAACTATTGCGTTTCACAGATTGATTCAAAACACGGGTTTCAACGCCATAGAGCTTAGCAAGCTCGTGACTCAACATTACTTTCTGCCCGCGTATCAGGAGAATCATATTTCCAATTCGTTCTTCAGGTATTACAATAATATTTTTCGTCACGGTAGAGATACAATGATTATTCGCTAAACTCTTTTGGTATTTCTGGTATTTTATGCTTGAAATTCTCTTTCAAAACGCTTAAATGTGCACACCGCCTTTAAATACTTCAAGGATGTCACAGATTGTGACATCCTCAAAGTCTCATCCCTTTCCTTGAGTTGCAATATATTATTACATTTAGATTTATTTCACGGGGTTAACCCTGTGAAATGCATTGCACTCCATTTACTAATATTACAGTGCTAATTCTTTAGGCAACGGACACTACGACCGTTAGTCTTGACGTCCCAGAGCACGAGGACCCTCTCATCTATGTCGGTTAGGTACAGCTAGTATGCGTTCGGTGCATTATACCCCGTAGAACTCCAAATGTTCGAGTCGTAACCGAGACTGAAGAAGCCACCACTGAAATCGCTAGTGCCCGCCAGCAACCCAGAAAATCCGCTGGTGTTTGTTCCGGCTCCTCTATATGTACCCTGCCCCACGGCTTTTAATCCATTGCCATCATTGTTTACTGTCGCCGCTAATGTTTGGTATTCAGCCAAGGTTGGTACATGCCAACCGTTAGGGCAAATACCTTGTGTGCCTTCCGTTGTGTTATACTGCATCGCTTCATTCCATTGGTATAATCCACCGTATATGTTACAATTATTTGTATCGTTATTGTAACAATACTTTTCGATTGTACTGTTATTGGTTTGTTCTTGGCTGCCATCTATCCTTGTACCGACATCAAGATTTTCTTTTAGCCAGCATCGGTTTCCTATCTGGACTGTGTGGTATATTTTATCCGAATAAGTTACGATTGGAGTGCCGGGACATGTAATATTGGCAACAGTTAAAAATATTTTTCCATCTTGATTAACCTTAACCCAATATCCTTTGCCTGGTTGTATCGTATCCGTTTGGTGATATCCGTCTCCCGGTGTATAACCATAAAATTGTGAAATTATCATGCCGGGTGGATCACTTTGTATCGTATTCACCGCAACCGGTATCGTTAGTGATCCACTAATATTCCAGCCCGCCCGAACATCAATCGTATCCCTGAATAATGTATTGCCAGTGATGGGGATAAATTCCGACGAATCGAATTTTAACCAAAACCCTACTCCATTTTCCAACGTGTCCATTTCTTTGTAACCACCCTGATAGATGAAAGCTTTTGATCTTGCAGTTGGAAATAAAGTGTTTTTTGTTCCACCCAAAACACCCGCTGGGAGCGACAGTAAATTCCATTTTGCATCAACATGGATTGAATCCGAGATCGAGTATCCTTTATGGTAATTACCGGAATCACGAGGGAAAGCATCTGCCTTCACTAATAGAATTATCAGCAAGCAAAAGGTGAGGTGAATGATCGATTTAACCGCAGAATAATATTTCATAAGATGGTTCTTTCTATGATGATATATTCGTGTTCTCTTCCGGTTGCCATTTTAAAAAACCTCACCGGAAGTGTGGCTAAATATTTGTAGCAGTATTCTATCGAATTAAGCGCTTCTCAGTCGGGATAAAGGTCGCTCTGTTCGGTATAAAATTTTTAATATTTAATTAAAATAGGATCGGAAAATCGTTCACATCTGCAGCATTATATCAGTTATAGAAACGCATCAACAGTGAAGGATTTCCCATAGAATAGGAAAGAAGGCAGGGAACGGCTTCAAAGTTGATAACGCCAATTTAATAAAAGTTTAGGGAACTGTCAAGCGATTTTTTTTATGCTAATCGTGAGTAAGAAGCCAGCGCCCGCCCCCTCGATAAAAAACATCGAGACCCCGCTCCCGATTGCTATCGGGATGGGGTACTGTTATCGACCCGCATTTTAGATATTGAAACATTTTTTTATAAACCAAGAATTGTGTTACCCCTCCCTGTCCGACCCGCAGGGCGGACTCTTAGGGAGGGGTTTCAAATTTCTCGAACATCACACATTGTTTATCCGGGGTGGGCTTTTCCGGCACAGGCGCTCTCACCCTATCTTCATAACCTCATGAACCTGCCGCATCGTTTCAGAGGCGACGATTTTGGCTTTTGCTTCGCCCTCACGGAGAATTTCGAGGACTTTATCGGTGTGGGATTCATAATACGCATGTTTCTCACGGAACGGCGCAAGGTAATCACTGATTTTTTTTGACGCGTTGAGCTTGCAATCGACGCAGCCGAGCACGCCGCTTTCGCAACCCTTGCGTATTTCCGGCACTTCGGATGGATTGAATTTTTTGTGATAGGTGAATACGAGACAAATATCCGGTCTGCCGGGATCGTTCCGCCTGATTTTTTGCGGATCAGTGACTGCCGTGCGGAGTTTAGCAGAAATTTCTTCAGGAGAATCTGTGAGGAGAATAGTATTCCCTGCCGATTTGCTCATTTTCATGCTGCCGTCGAGCCCGGGTAGGCGAGCAAATTGCGTAAGTTTTGGTTCCGGCTCCGGGAACACGTTGCCGTACTGTGCGTTGAACCTGCGGGCAATCTCCCGCGTAATCTCGACATGCGGAACCTGATCTTCACCGACCGGAACAAGCTCACCCTTGTACAGCAGGATATCGGCGGATTGCAGAACGGGATAACCGAGATGCCCGTAGGTGATATTCTCTATATGTAAATCGCGCACCTGGTCTTTTACTGTAGGATTTCGCTCAAGCCGCGCGGTGGTAATCAGCATGGAGAGCAGAAGATGCAGTTCGGTATGTTCTTTAATCTGCGATTGACGGAAGACCGGGCTTTTTTCCGGATCAATGCCCGCCGCGAGCCATGCCTTCAGCATATCGATGGAATTTTGATAAATCTCCGAGCTATCGAGATTCGTTGTAAGCACATGCCAATCAGCGATGAGGTGATAATTTTGATATTGTTCCTGAAGCGATACCCAGTTTTCCAGCGCGCCGACCAGATGACCGAGATGGAGCTTGCCGGTGGGACGCATTCCGCTTAAAATTCTTTTTTTATTAGTCAATTATTTAGTATCCTTTAATTTTGTATTCAATTTCTCTTTAAGAATCACAATCCATTGTACAAGTGTTGTCCAAAAAGTTCGGATATGTAGCGTCCGATCCCCTGATCGGACAAATATTTCTTCAAACGAAATTGATTTGAAGATGTCCATTCGGGGAATGGACTCTACGCTGTTCTTTTGGGGACAACCTCTGATAAACTCAACAAAGCTGGCGCATTGTTGTACAAGGTTCCTTTGTTGAATAACTCAAGCTGAATCACCCTCACTCTCATTAGACACATTTTCAATATGTTGCAAGCACCATAATACTTATAATGGCAGGTAAATCAGGATAGAATATAACAATAAAATGTCTAAAAATTAAAAAGTTCTTTCTTCTGCCTCTTCGAGAAGAAAGAACCTAATAAAAATTCTAAGTTCCGGAAGAGAGGTCATGATTGATTGATCGCAATACACCAATCTCCGGAAGATTGTATCAATTTAATTCATAAACAAATACGGCTTCCACCGCTCATCTACGGTGCCGACAAAATGCCTGATGAATGAGACATGGTTGGGTTTCATCGGACGACGGTGCAGCTTCATGTGGGCATCCTCGGGAAGACGATCGCCTTTCCTGTTATTGCACTCAACGCAGGCGGTTACAAGATTTTCCCACGTGTCTTCGCCCTTCCGGGATTTTGGTATCACATGATCAACCGTTAAGCCGACGTCGGTTTTGCCGCAATACTGGCAGCGGTGCCCATCTCGCCGGAGAATATTTTTTCTTGATAGGATAATTTTCTTGTACGGGATGTGGATGTAAACGCTCAACCGCACAATGCTGGGAAACGGCATGGATGTTGAAACCGACCTGACCCGTTTACCGTGGTGGGCTTCGATCAATTCCGCTTTTCCGAGCCATAAAAGAATCACAGCTTTTTTCACATTGCAGATACTCATCGGCTCGTAATTCTGGTTCAGGATGAGCACCTTGCTGCTTAATCTACCGCTTAACTCTGTTCTGTACGTAGCACTGAAGACTTATACCCTCCTTATCCTTTCGTTAAAAAAATATTGATAAAAAATTGTTTAATTCTCATCTAAAAATATAGGATAATTTTGAGTTTTTGTCAAGGGGTGATCTGAAATGTAGTTAATTTAGCGAAAATAGGCATTTTACGTGTTCAGTGGAGCTGGATGGTATATTATTATTTCCATATTTCGGATAGAGAAGGAGGTGAAAAGTCATACCATATTCAGATTTTTTCATTAGGCATGGATGTGAGGAGATCGCTACTCCCGACTGCTGTCGGGATCGCGATGACTTTCAACTTCCGGTGGCAACGCCGAAAGCAATCACTTCCGGCTCAACCTTACCCCAAATATTACCACGCCAACCACGACGCCGATGAGCAACAAGATCAGCATCGTCGTTCCGAAAACGTTTGCGCTCGATGAAACATGGATGCGGATTTTTTTATCCTCCGATTCAACTTTCCTGTTGCTCGCAAACGCTTCATTTTTTATCGTGGACTCGTAATCGCCGATGCTTACATCCGAGGGAGGCGTAATAGTGACAGATACCGCTTCTTCCTTCCCCAGCATCAGCGTTTTAATTAAATCAGGCGTAACGGTAGAAACCCAGTTCACCGGAACATCGGCAGTAACCTTGATATTATCCAGACGCCGGGTTCCATCGTTATAGATGCTGAGATTCATCTGAACTTTCTCGCCCGGTTTTATTTCCTGGTAAAAATTAGTTGCCCTCACTTCAATTTTACCGACGCCGCGCGGGATGAGTTCGAGCCGGATGTAACTTACATTCATCGACGCAAAATCTGCGCTGGTGTACATTTTATCTTTATTTGCGATGTTCTCCACCTCCGCTTGCGGAATGGCAACGGCGTAAAAACTCAACGGCTTATCGATAATAAATACATTGCTGTCGGATCGGTCTGGCAGGTAAATGGCGAGGGATAATTTTCGAGTATTAATATCCTGCGAAAACTTCACTTGCGAGAGCCGCGCGTTGCTTGGCGTTTCAAAGAAATCGAACGTTAACTCTTTGGGCAGATTCAACACATCGAGTTTATAAGAATTATCTATGCTGGAAAAAAGCTCTAACGTGAGATCGTAGTTAGCCCGTGTGCCTAAATCTGCTTCCTGAGAAAATTGTCCTGAAGTAATGAGAACTTTATTGGCTGTCTCGTCTTTTTGGAGGAAGATCGTCTTCTGCTCGGTTTTATCGCCGTAAATGCATTTCACAGTAACGTTATCAAGGTCTTGCAAGAGAAGAAAGTCCACTTCTACCGGTTTATTGTAGGGCATCGTCAAAATTTTTGCTTCGTACGGCTGGCAAATGATGGCGTTCTTATCATCGAGCAGCGAAACATAGACGTTGGATATCTGGTCGGTGTGGATACCGGCTAAATCTTCCATGTCGATCTTCTCCCCCTCCATCATTCCGCCGGTCGTGTTGATCAGCCGCAGGTGAACGCGTTTCTTTCCATCCTTCGATTGATATTTGATGCCCCGTTCAATCGTTATATGCGGCTGCTCGAAAGCGAGGGAGAGAATTGCCTGCTGGTAGGTAATCTTCGCCGCTTTAAAGTTTGCCTCCGATGCGCTGAAATCCCTGTCGGATATAAGTCCCTTATCATGAAGCATCTTCTGCCGGTTAAATTCATCCTTCTGGAATTTATAATCCGTCTGGACTTTTTCAAGATAGAGAGATTTGAAGCGTTCATCATTCGGATTATAGAGCATCTGCGCTGAGACATATTGAACCAGCAAAAGAAGAGAAAAAATAATTACGATATGTGTTTTGAATTTCATGTAATCTTTATTGGCAGTGGTATTCATATAATTCCTGTTTATCTCGCATCATATCTGAGAAAACTCACAAACGCTCCCGCGAGAAAGAGGAGATTAAAAAAAGCCAGCACTCCGAAATGCGGAAGAGTGGAATCTATTTTGTCCGAAAGCTTTATGGGCTGGCGCTGGAAACGCGGAAATTCACGCAGATCAAGAAAATCATTCACGGTGAGCGCGGGATTTTTTTCCACCGCTTTATTATAAATCGCCATCAATTTCGGGTTCATGTCAGTAAAATATTGCTCGGATTGCGTCTTCCAATCTGCGTCGTCCTGTATTCCGGTGTCGGTTAAATCGGTAGCAATGAATACAAAATTCGGCAGCGGCGATACGGATGCGAGCATTCCTGCTAATTTTTCCTGAAATTTCGATTTCACGATGAATTCTTTTCTAATAGCGTCCGCTTTTTCCTTCTGCTTCGCATTTACTTCATCCACCATCGCCATCCAATCTTTCCGGTATTGATTGTAACGAAGTTTAAAGGCCGGATCAGTCTCCGCTTTCACTTTTACGGAATTTTCATTGCTCCCATCAAAGGCGCCCGTAATATTCTTCGCGATATCCGCATAGCGCATCTGCTGTAATTCTTTGGTGCGTTGATTGATTATTTTATCGCGCTCTTCCCCCTGAAGAGTCCATGTCGCCTGATCGATTGTAGTTTTGGATGGAATGTGGTATAACTGCGCAGCGAGAAACGGACTGATATTCGGCAGCATGAGCACAAAGATCACCCATGCGAATAACGATTTTAATACTGCCGTGTTTGATGAATGAGAACGAGCGGAGAAATAAAGCCCCAATCCATAGAACGCCGAGATGTACAGAAACGAAGCAAGCAGAAGAAGTGCGAAAACACCGGCATCGACGCCTTGAATTTGGATCGATGGATTTACAATAACATATACCAACCCGGCAAGTACCCCAACCGTAAATGGAATGAGAATTGTGATGCTCCCTCCGATAAATTTTCCCAGAACTATTGTGCTCCGGGAAATATGCGTTGAAAGCATCAGTTTCAATAAACCCGCTTCACGTTCTCCGCTAATCGCGTTATATGAAAAGAGAATTGCCATCAAACTCATGATGATCGTTACGATACCGACCAGATCGATTTCTGAAAAAAGAGCCGGCAGCGGATTGCTCACAAAATTTAATTGCTCCGCTTCGCGGTCAATGCCCCGAACAAAGAACGCAAAACGTGAAGGACCCCTCACCGGCTGCGCCATCCATCCGAACCGGTTGAGATGGCCGTAATGCTGGATGAAATCCTCCTGCGCTATCTGCCTGCCGTTATAATCAGCAAGTTCATTCTTGTAGCCGTTTGTGTGAATCATCACAGCCGCGATGATTAATACAGTCGAGATAATAGACGCCGCGATGAACCGAATGTTCATCAGGTTATCGAGTATTTCTTTTTCAATAATAATTCGAAGCATCGTTCGCCTTTCCTTTATCTTGGATCGTACCGGCTGAAACTGATCATCGAACAGATGATGAAACCGAAACTGAACACGAAAAGAAGAATAATATCGGTCGACACTGAACGGGAAATAACTTCGCCAAGCGGCGCCCGTTCGTACTGAAAATTCTCCATCGTTCCCTTTTTGATATTATTGATGAGTTCGAAATTCCTGCCGGCAAACATGGATACCCCGTCTTTATATCTCATCTCTTCGTAAACCCCGGTATTTGCCCCATCGGTAACGATAAATGTGAGAGCGCCTGCCGGAGAGCATCGTGCAATATTTGTGGTAACCCGAATCAGGTGGTTCAATTTTGGTCTGTACGTATCAAGCATCTCGCTGTTGGTTGTTTGGATGTCGTTCACTAATTTTTTCCAGCCATTCATCGTATTTTCTTTATCCTGCTGAATCCGTTCATAAATGGCGCGAATAGATGCTAACCGGCTTTGCATTTCAACCCGTTCTCCTGTCGGAACGTCTATCATCGCTCTGCCAAGTGTGATTCCCATCTGGGGAATAAGAAAAATGAAGAATATCCAAACCGTCAGGCATAGCACGAGCGATGTGGAACTCCGGTGCACCAGAGATGAGAGAAATATTCCGAGCCCCGTAAAAATAAAGATATAGATCGTTGATGCAAATAGAAAATAGATGATACGGTACCAGTAATCGCCCGTCCGCTGCACATCGGGTAGGACCGACACAATCACCGCTGAAATTAAAAATAACACAGCAAACGGAACAAACACCAGTAGAAATTTCCCCAGAATTTTGCCAAACAGAATTGAGCTCCGGTTTGAACCGCTGGAGAGAGCGAGTTTTAGCGTCCCGCTTTCTTTTTCTCCGGTGATGCCGTCGAACGAGATAAGCAGCGCGATAAGCGATAGCATCACCTTGATGATAAACAACATATCGGGAACCGTAAACAACGCAAAAAGCCGGTTGATTGTCTGCTCGGTATCTTCCCCTTCGATTCCCCGTTCTGTGATATAATAAAGCCGGCCGATATTTGAGTCGACCCCTTTGGCAAAAATCGATAACGCAGTCGGCGGGATCATAATATTAGAAGAATTTGGCTGCGGATGATTCAGTGCATAATGCTCCGCTCTTAATTGATAATCGCCATAAGACACAATAAGACTCAACGCCATTAACACTATAAGCAATCCAGTCAGGATGTAGAACCGCTCTGATGTCAGATGTTCAAGTATTTCTTTTTTCGCGATAGAGATCATCTGACGTCCATATTTTCTACCGTGAACTGGGTGAGCATGAAGAACACAAGGTTCAGAATCAGCAGGTATCCGACCGCAGGCAGAGCATCCTGAATATCATCGATATGTATTTTCCGAACCGGCGGCTGAAACCGGGGCACGGTTGGCGGGTCGATTGGCTGGGACGAAAGAGAACAAATCCTGGGATCCGGCGCAGGATGATGTTTGCTTGTCCGGTCAATATTATCGCGTGAAAGAATAAAATGAGCCAGGTCGCTGCGATATTGTCTTCCCACCCAATAAAACTTTTCCTCATACGGCAATCCGGTATTTGCGATCCGCTGCATCGCCTGCCTGAATGCGCCGTAGGGTGAGAAAAAATTCAGCGCCTCGGCTTTAATTGCCTGGTTCATCAGTTCCTGAAACCGATCCACCGTAAGTTTTTCAAACGATTCATCCTGTTTTATGTAATATTGTTCTACAGCAGGCCATTCGCTTTCGGTACCGGTACCATGATAATAATTAGTGAGTTCTTTGGGCATATGCTGTGAACCGGACTGAATAAGCGCCTGGAATTTTTCCTCTTGTTCCTGCTGCGATTTAACCGGATAATACCGATGTGCAATCAACGCGCCGATATACGGGCTGAGAACAACCAGTACGATCCATATGAGAAGGATGATAGCCAGGCTTGTTGTAGATTTCGACACGCTCGCGGATATCCACAATCCGAGGAGAACAAACATTGACAGATATACCATCGACAGAAGAATACTGAATATCGACTCGACAGGAAATAAGAATAAAACATTCTGACCGATGAATATCTGAAAGATGATAATACTCAACAGGGAACCGATAAACACCATGACAAGAAGGAGAAAAACGATGGCGGCATATTTTGCCAGAAAAATTTGAACCCGTTGAACCGGATTGGAAACCTGCAATTTCAGCGTCCCTTCCTCGCGGTCGCCGGATATGGCGTCAAAGCTGAAAACGAGGGCAAGGAAGCTGAGAACAACTCCGACAATAAACGTGAGATCGAAATCCGCGTAATTTTCCAGTTTGAAATTTCGTCCCCCCTGACCCACAATCATCCCGCCCGACGCCTCCTGAGCCTGGGCAGCGGAAGGCATAATGATCATAGCTTTCGGAATTCTCCCCTCGTTGCCGGTTCCGAAGAAACTTGAAAGTTCCTGAAACTTTACCAGAGTATAGACATTATTGTAGAGACCTTGAGCGCCTCCGGTCGCATTTTGATATTCCGCCTGCCGGTTCTTCAGATTGCCGATATCTTTCTCCTTTTCGTTCAGATATTTCTTGCAAAAAACCAAACTCGAACCGATATAGACGGTCAGGATAAAAACCAACGCCATGACAAAACGTAAACTGAGGAGATGACGTTTAACTTCGTTGATGAATAATAATACACTCATGGGATATCTCTCCAGTTATCGTGGATCATACGTTTTGATACTTCTCCCTGAGAGGAAGAAAACGATCACGAAGCAAAATAAAATAGGCCATAAAGTTTGTGCTGCTTTTAATACATCCGTTGCGGTTTCCGATTCCTCCGGTCTGAACGTGGGAGCGTCCTTCATATTGAGCGAGGATTGTTCACTGATCATTGGTATAAGCTTCGGATCCTTCTTGTATCCGGCAAACCGGGCTTGTGTTGCCATCGGGTCAATCTGATCCTTCGATAGACGTGTAAAAAACAATTGCGGGTCTTTTGTGAACACACCTTTCCCATCCAGATAACTTACATACTGGTTTCGGAATTTTTGGGCTTCACTGAAAAATTCGTCGATGTTATCGATATCCGTTCGAGATAAGATTGCAATAGAGTGAGCAAATATACCTGCGGGTGATAGATAATCAAGAGACCTTTTCCACCCGACTTGCTTATCGAGGTGATCTATATATAAATTCTTCGCTAAATCATATTGCTTATCGGCACAGCTGCCCAGCCCCCTGTACAACCGCACCTGTTGCATCGTATAATTAAGGATATCGTAATCTGCGTCTCCCACCGCGGTAAACATGACGATCGGCTCTGATCCTGTAGAGCTAATCATCAGCGATCCCTCGGAATATTTTTGTTTTGAATTATCATGTAGAATATTTCGATTGTCTTTTTGGAGGCGTTCAAGATCGCTTTGTGCATCGCAGGTATAATTGTTCAACGCAGAGCGAATAGAAAATATCCACTGTTTACTCTCTAATTCCGATGCGATATAAATGTTTAAATTGGGTTGGAGGAGCGTTAAGAAAAACCAGATGAACAACAATAACGCAAGCGATGTGGATGAGGATCGTAATTTGATGGAACAATAAATTCCAAGCGCCGCAAAAAGCCCAAGATAGATAAGCGTGGTAAACGCCATTCCAAATATTCTTATAAAATATTCCGGCGTCAGAATGAAACCCATGGAGAATCGGAGTGACAGGAGGGTAATTAAATATGTAAGAAAAACAACCACTCCCAAAATCATAATTGTTCCAATAAATTTACCGTAGAGAAGATTCATCCGCGCCACGGGATTGGAGAGCGCCAGACGGAGCGTACCTTGCTCTCTCTCCCCTGAAAATGAATCAAACGTCAACAAAATGACGAGCAAGCTGAACAGGACCTGGACAACCATTGTTATATCCAGAGTATCAAAGATCGTCATCATGGGATTCGACCCGGCAGTTCTGGGTTGATACAAGGGCACTTCATCAATCGAAATAGGCACTGTAATCGGAGTTGGGATATCGATGCCTTTTGAAAATACGCTCAACGGGCTTGGTCGATAATAGACAACAGGATGATATTGTGAGTAGACTTTCACATTATTAAGAAGCGATTGCGATTGCGCCGACTCCTTATCATATTCTATTTTTTTTATGTTATAGTCGCCGCCAGCAACGATGGTTGCAATTATAGTCAACCCAATGGCAATGACAAAAGAGATGATGACGCGAAAATCGAGAATCTTTTCAAGAAATTCTTTTTGGGCTATCGTCCAGATCATAATTCAACATTAAAACATTGCAGTTTAAGTATTTAAGGATGCTGCGTATTCACTTCGAAGATTCAACTCACTTCCATATATTTCAGATATAATTTTTCAAGGTCTTCGTACTGTATATCTGATTTCGTTTTTTCCATGATGAGAACGCCCTCTTTCATGATCCCAACAGTATCCGATATTTCTTTCGCCCGAAATACATCGTGGGTGGACATGAGGATAGCTTTTCCCTGATCGCGGAGTTTCAGAAGAAGCTGGATAAACTCGGATCCCGCTTTAGGGTCGAGACCGGACGTCGGTTCATCAAGCAATAATGCAGAAGCTTGTTTTAAAATTGCGATGGCGATACCCAACTTCTGGCGCATACCTTTGGAAAACGTCTTCACGCGCTGTTCAAAAGCCCGTTCGGGCAATCCGACTTCCCGCATCACCATGTGATAATCTTCTTTCTTCAAATCTTTTCTGCCGGCAAGTTTTGTGAAGAAATCCAGATTCTGACGCGCCGTAAAATTGCCATAGAGCATAACATTCTCTGAGACATACGCGGCATGCTTTTTAGCAGCCAGAGGATCTTTTGTACAATCTATTCCGTTTATCACCGCGGTACCGCTAGTCGGTTCGATGAAATTAAAGAAAAGATTAATTGTTGTGGTTTTCCCTGCGCCATTCGCGCCGAGGAGCGAATAAATTTGGCCCGGTTGTATGTTCAGGTTAAGATGATCGAGTGCAAGATAGCCGTCTTCATACCGTTTTGTGAGATCAATTGCCTTTATCATGAGTTTAGTATCTCCGTTTGTTGTTGAAAATGCAGATTCATTTTATTAAACTTTTTAATTCTTCTCACCGGACGTCATACCGGTTGAAAATCACAACCCCGGCTGAAAAAAATATAATATTGAAGAGAAATAGGAGGAGAATATCCACCCATTCCGCCCTCATCGCATCGCCGAGATCGGTTTGGTGATATGCCAAATTAGGGACTTGCGCTTTATGCGGATTGAATCCCTTCGCCCAGTCTATCATAGTTGCTGTTCCTCCATTTAAGCCGCCATACGACTTAATTATGAATTTATCATAGATATTTTCCTTAACTTCATCCTGAAAACGTTGCGCGTGTTTGAGCACATTATTCATTTCTAACACGCCGGTTGAAGAAATTTCCGATATAAGATAATTGTAGCTGCTTGCAGGCGATATCCGGGAGAGGTTCATCCCGATCAATTGCTGAACATTACGTCTATTCACGTATTCCTGCTGAAGTTTATTAACTTCATTATCAATTCGCTGGTTGTATTCGTTTTCCATGGGTTTTTTCAGCTCGTCAAATTTAGTATGGACCGCCTTTTCTTCTGGGCTGCCCGTCCCGACGCTGGCACCTATGTCCTGCATGCCGAGTTGAGTTTCAACTTCATCGAATAGCGCGCGTTTCTTGTGATCAAGTTCTTTCTCAAGGTCCTGCCGAACGAGCATTTTTTCGAGATCGAGAACTTGCTGAGACTTAACCGGATATATTATTTCAGCTATCATGGTGCTGATTTTGGGTAATGTGAGGACAAATATTGTCCATATGAAAAGGAGTGTAACAATTGAAGTAATCGAGCGATGCGTTAGCGTCGATGCTAAAATCCCAAGATTGAACATCACCAGTATAAACAACAACGTCGCGATCAGGATGACAAGAAATGGCGCTAATATTCCCCTTGAATAAATATCGACGCTGCCCGATATATTGAGCACCATCAGCGATATAATAATCGATATGATAAATGGGACAAGCAACACCAGATAATTCCCTATTATTTTGCCAATAAGTATTTTCCAGCGCGGGACAGGATTTGCCAGCATCATCCTTAAGGTGCCCCCTTCTTTTTCACCCGTAATGGTGCTGAATGAGAAAATCAGCGCCAGCAATGAGATAACAAAGGTAACGTTGAAGAGCAAATCGACCTTGCCGAAGAGGAGCGATTGTGGATTATTGATACCCTGTTCATTACTTGCATGAAACACCCCACCCGGGGAGGTGGTAATCTTGTTTGGCAGGTAATATTCAAGTCCCACAGAGAAAATACTTAACACCGAGGGTGGACGGTAACCCTCTGCAGCGAAATCGAGGTCGATTGTTCCCTCAGCTCGTTGCTGGTAAAGATGCATTGCCTCCTGGTAGTCCGCCAACCGCTGTTTATATTCCTGCAGGTTGACATAGATCCCCAGTGGAATCAGCACCAGACACAATAACGATGCTATAATGAAACGATAGCTGAAAAAAGCATCAAGAATTTCTTTTTTTATGATAATCTTCAATCTATCCATTTAAAATCTATCGGTCTTTTACTGTTGCAGACTGTGTGAAAAGTCATCGTATGTTGCGAGCAGCTTCACCGCGTCGCAATCTCCTAACATCAATGCAAGTTGCAAAAACTTGCCTCTGGTTCGAACGGCGCATCGGAATTTTCACACAGTCTATAGATGAGACAAGTAAATTGTGATATAAATCAAAATTCATCTCACATCATATTTTAAAAATCGAACATAGGCGATCCCGAATGGGACAATCATCCAAAAAACTATCGACAACATATTTGCCAGGTTATCTTTGAATATTTCTCCCGCGGTAATGCCCGGAATGCTGAAATTCGGGAGCGTTTTAAAGTCAACGGGCTGCGCTGAAAATCTCATCATCGTTTTTCCGTCGGGCGTCGTCATCATCGTCCGTTTGACCGAAGAGAAAACCGCCGATTCTAAACTATTCTGATGCTGCTTCACCGCATCGATGTATTTCGATTTTGCCAGTTCGCCCGTTCCGCACATATCTGTGATGATGTGATAGAATGCGGCACTGGGTGAGATCAGCGATAATCCGAGCGCGATGGATTCCTGAACTTTTTTCTCCCGGGCATGACCTTCCGTTATTTCCGCCATCCTCCGCGCTTTTTCATCGGCATACTTCTGGTCGATTTGTTTTTCAACTTCGTTCCACCGTGCCTGCTGCGGTGAATCCTGCTGCTGATTGTTCATCGCTTCCATACCTCCCATAATGGCAACATACTCCCTCCCTTTTTCTTTTGCTTTCTCGGTTTCAAGAGAGTTCGTAAGGAGAGATGTTTGCAGAGAAATTGCGGTTTCCGTTCTTACCGGATAAATGGCAGACGCGATCATATCGCTTGCCTTGGGAACGATCAGTTGTAAAAATGCCCAGCCGAGCAATATTGCCACCAATGCAGTCCTTGATCGTATCGAACTTGCGGATACCATCATTCCGATAACAAAATACGCGAATATAAATATCGAGGAGAGGAAAAATATCAAAACGAATTTCATCCCAATTTCCGGCGCAAACACAGGGAACGATCTGATGACGAGCATCAATGCGCCGACAATAAATGCGATTGTGAACGGTATCCACACCGAAAGATACCCACCGATAAGTTTGCCCAACAAGAGAATATCTCTTGGTAAACTGTTTGATAAGGTCACACGTAGGGTACCCAATTCTTTCTCACCCGAAATGACATCCGATGCAAACAACATCACAATAAGACTGATGATGATCTGTATGATGAAAGAAAAATCGAGCTTTCCCTGGGCTGATAGCGTTGATTGTTCGGCGACGGAAGCATCGCCTTGTTTGTAGCCATCCTGATTGAATTCGTAATACCGAGGGAGGATATTTTCCAATCCCTGGGCAATGACCGATAGTGCGGATGGATGACGGAATCCTTTAAGATGAACCCTGCCCCCCATAAGATCACCCATCTGAAGCGTTGAAGCATCCTGGTTTGCGAGCCGTAACTGCTCATCATAATCCCTGAGATTTTTCTGATAACCCACATCGTTAACATACATAGCAAGGGGAATAAGAATGGCGCAGATAAGAAGGAATAGGACAAATCGAAAACTGAGTATGTTTTCGAGTATTTCTTTTTTAATTATAGTTCCGAGCATAGAATCCTTGGGGTAATGAATAACTCAACGACATCATGCAAGTCTTGTGCCGATAGATTTTTATCGAAAAGTTATATGATTAATGCTGGTGCATAAAATGCATGGGAATAAGATTACTCAACGATGGGTAACACTGTACTCAATCCTGCTTTAGGATATCAGATTTCTTCAATGCGTCATACTGCATCCTCTTTGGTGTCATCATCGCCCAAACCATATTGACGCATTTTATTAAATAATGTTTTGCGGCTGACTTTTAATTTTTCGGCGGCTTCCGTTCTATTCCATCGTGTCTCCGTCAGTGTTTTAATAATTAATTCACGTTCCGCCCGTTCTACCAACAGATTCATGAACGTCTCCAATCCTCCCGTGGGATCGTATTTTGGAAATCTCAATCCTTCATTCTCACGTTTGAAATCGAAATCACTAACCTCCAGCCGGACTCCCGTGGCATTGAGCAGCGCCCGCTGTATGGTGTTTTCCAGCTCGCGAATATTCCCTCTCCACTCGTACGCTGTGAGAATATCGAGGGCTTCAGGGGACAAGGATTCCACTTTTTTATAGAACATATTCCGGTGTTTGATCAGGAAATGTTGCGCGTAAGTTGGAATGTCATCGCTATGGAGTCGCAATGGTGGAATGAAGAGTTTGAGCACATTCAAGCGATAAAAAAGGTCTTCGCGGAACTTTCCATCGGCAACCTGCTGGGGCAGATTTTTATTTGTCGCCGCGATAATACGAACGTCAATTTTAATGGGCGTCGCGCTTCCTATGCGTGAAAATTCACGTTCCTGAATTACCCGTAACAGTCTTGATTGCGCTTCAAGGGGCAATTCACCGATCTCATCGAGGAAGATCGTTCCCCCGTCCGCTTCTTCAAATTTTCCGGCGCGCTGCTCCCGCGCATCGGTAAACGCGCCCTTCTGATAACCGAAAAATTCGCTCTCGATTAGATTTGCCGGAACGGCAGCGCAATCGATAATCACGATCGGTTTCTCACGCCGCTTACTTTCGAAGTGGATAGCCCTCGCCGCTAATTCTTTACCCGTTCCGCTCTCTCCTTCTATTAAAACAGTAGCATCCGTCTCGGCGATCCGCAGGATATTTTGTTTAACTTCTTTCATCACCGCGCTGTCGCCGACGATATGATCTACGGTAAAGTTTTTTTGCAATTGGTTCTTCAGCTCTGCAACCTCCAGGGTCAACCGATGCAGGTCGAGAGCGCGTCTCACCACAAGAATAAGCTGGTCATTATCAAACGGTTTTGTAATGTAGTCATATATTCCCTGTTTGATCGCCTGAACAGCGGAATGAATGGACCCGTGCGCCGTGAGGATAATTGCTACAACGGATGGAAAGCGCTCCTTGATTCTTGTAACGGTTTCAATGCCGTCCATTCGCGGCATCTGGAGATCGACAATCAGCAAATCGGGTTTGAATGAACCGGACTTTTCAAGCGCTTCAAAACCGTCCTTTGCGGTCTCTATTACATAGCCGGCGTCCCGCAAGATAACGGCAAGGATGTTTCGTATCTTATCCTCATCGTCGACTATAAGAATCTTACCTGTATGTGAGTTTTTCATTTTCTTTTAGTATGATGTCGATAAAAAATTGACCGCCATTGATCTTCAGGAGGTGAAATGCGACGAAGGCGATAATAATTTAGGTATCAACACGGTAACAATCGTCCCGTGATTTATTTCGTCCGTTTTGCTGGTGATCGTTATCTCTCCGCCGTGCCGGTTCACTATTCCAAATGCAATGGATAAACCCAAGCCGGTTCCGTTTTCCTTTGTCGTAAAGAACGGATCGAATACCTTCGCAAGATCATTTTCCGGAATTCCCTTGCCGGTATCCGCTATTTCGATCTGAACCATTTCCCGCTCCAGCAATCCATTAACGTGTGATCGGCGGCTGGAAACGGTGATGGTGATTCCTCCCCCATCGGACATTGCCTGGATACTATTCAGGAGAAGATTAAGGAATAATTGCTTCAATTGTGAACTATCCCCATTTAGCCACAAACTATTCTCCGGGTAATTTTTAAAAACTTCAACCGAATGGTTCCGCACTTCCGAGTCCAGCAGCATTAACGTTTGATTCAGGAGATCCATAATATCCAGATCGACCATGTTTAGTTCGGTCGTTTTGCTGAACGACAACAATCCCTTAATAACCGAATCGATGCGGTCAACTTCCCCTATGATCCCTGCTATCAGAGGCTGTTTATCGGTCGGAATATCTTTTTGGATATACTGGATGGTGCTGCGGATCGAGGTTAAGGGATTTCTGATCTCATGTGCCGCGCCGGCAGCAAGCTCGCCGACCGTTGAGAGTTTATCCGCGTGAAAAATCTTTTTCAACCGCTCTTCCTGAAATTGATACATGATTGCATGTTCTATCGCGAGAGCGCTTTGGCTTGTGATATGTGAAAGCATTTCAACTTCCGCTGCCTGGTATCCGCCCCCGTCGGATTTTGCGCTGAGAAAGATCGCACCCGTCAGGCGATTTAATACGATGAGCGGAACGCTGAGAATGATCCCACATTTTTTCATTAATTCACGCTCAGGAGAACTTAAATATTCAACCACCTCCACATCATCCCTGAAATCAAGCACCGTTCTGTTGACGGTTAACCACCGGATAAGATTATCTGCCGGTGAAAAATTAAGCTCGCGCAATAACTCGAGCCGACCTCCCTTCGCTTTTTTGCCGATATACCGGATGGTGATCGGTTCATACAGGACCACATAAACACTTGCGGCATGTAATATTTCCCGCAGTTTTGCGGTAAAATTGTCGAGGAGTTGATCCAATCCCACGATAAGCGTCATGGACTTGAGAAATTCCTCGGACAGATCGATACGCGAGGAAGGCGGCTTCCCGAATATTTTTTCTTTTATGTTCTGAAAGGGATGATCCATCAACCCGAAAATAACGTTAATGATAATTTATCACGTTTAATACAGTAGCGTCGCAAATAATGTAACCATTTTGGAAGAGAGACTCAAAACCCCCAACCCCCTTTGACCCGCCAGAAAGACATTGTCCGGCTGGCAAGGGGACTTTCTCGGAACTGAATTGGAGTATTTCATTTTATTATAATCCCCATTGTGAAAGGGGGATCGCCGAAGGCGAGGGGGTTTCAATACCTTTCCAAAATTCATAACACTGGAAATATGCCGAGCTCCCATAAAACAAATGTGCCCACACCTAAGCATGGGCACACCATATTACACACGACCTATTCGGCAAAAGAACGGTATTTTAGGTTATAACTTCTTTAACGGTTTGCCGGAAACATCACAATTAACAATTTCACCAAGGTTCAATTTTAGGATACCTTCTCTGATCTTGGAAAGATCACCGACAATGACTATAGCCATTTTTGACGTATCGAGATATTTTTTTGCAACATTCTGCACCTCATCAAGCTTAACCGATTCGATGTTTTGCAAATATTTCTGATAATAATCTTCGGGAAGGTTGTACGTGACTATATTCGCAAGCGCTCTGGCTACCTGCGCGGGCGTTTCAAAACTTAGCGCAAAGCTGCCGGTCATTCCTTTTTTTGCGTATTCAAGTTCATCAGCCGTCAAACCTTTATCATGCATGGCGTTCAGTTCGTTAAGAAATTCTATCACGGAACTATCGGTTTTCTCTGTTATCACTCCGCTCGAAGCTGTGAACGGACCAACGCCTTTTTGCATTTGAAATACCGATCTGGCGCCGTACGTGTACCCGTGCTTTTCACGAAGATTAAGATTGATGCGGCTGGTAAATTGCCCGCCAAGCATCTGGTTCATAAGTTGAACGGCAAAATAATCCGGTGTGGTTCGCGATAAAGATGGGTTACCGATGCGAATTTCAGATTGCGCAGCGCCCGGTTTATCGATCAGATACACGCGCATTTTATCCACTAACTGCGGTGGCGGAACCGAATTCAATTTCACATCGCCGCCCTGCCAGTCTGCCAATCCTTTTTCCAATTTAGCGGTTATGTCGTCCAATTTCGCGTCACCCACCACAATCATTGTCGCGTTATTCGGCCGGTAATACCCATCATAAAATGCTTTTAAATCTTCCGGTTTAAAAGCTTTCAAGGATGATTCGGTTCCGATGGAATTATTACCATAGGGATGCTGATCGGAATAGAGGATATAGCTATAGGAGTTATTCGCAATCGCGACAGGCGAATCTTTTTGTTGTATAAGCTGCGTGAGGCGTTGTTTCCGTAATCTATCCAGGTCTTTCTGTGAAAACGCCGGATGGGTAATGACGTCGCAGAAGATCTCGATCGCCGGATCAAGATTCCTCGGAAGAGTTCCAAGTGTAATAAAGGAGAAATCAATATTGGCATTGGAATTCACCGATGCGCCTATTTTTTCCAGATCGTCTGCAATCTTCAACGCATCGCGCGTTTTCGTTCCTTCGTTAAGCATAGAAGCGGTCAACGAGGCAAGACCGGGCGTCGCTACAGGTTCCTGATCTGATCCGGCTTGAACCTGCAAAGCGAACGAAACGTAGGGAAGTTTGTGCAGCTCGACCAGCCAAACATTTAAGCCGTTTTTCAGTTTAGCTTTTTGTATGGCTGGAAGTTGAACTACCGGAGCCGGTTTTCCAGCGGGGCGTTTTGTCCTATCGAGATCGTCTGCTGATAATGTTACTGTAGTCATAACCTGTAAAACCAATAAAATGATTGATATTTTCTGCAATAATGTTTTCATGGTCATATTCTCCTCACTTCCCTTGTTGAACAGCTAATTCGGTTTTACCCTTCGGTACGATACTCAGCATAAAGCGATTTTCCTTAAGATATTTTTTTGCAACTGTGAGCACTTCTTCGGGTTTGATGTCTTTATAAATATCCATTTGGTGATTGATATACCCCGGATCGCCTGTCATGCTGTAAAATCTTGCCATTGCGCTCGCTTTGCCAAATTCTGTAGAGGCGCTGTTGATAATCTGCACCTCCGAAGCCGTCAACGCGGCGTCGATCTCTTCCTGTGTTACACCTTTGGCAAAGAGATCATTCATGATTGAATCGACGTTCGTTAACATTTCGTTCAGATCATGTCCAGGCTTTGAAGTTACGGTAATATCGAATGTTCCGGCAATCTCATTTCCGCTTTCATTGGCAAACGCCGATTGAGCGATCTGTTTTTCATAGATCATCGATTTGTACAACCGGGAAGTTTTGCCGGAACCCAGGATATGCCCCAGAACATCAAGCACGGCGTCTTCACGCGTATAATTTTGCGCTGAATGCCATGAAATATAGAGACGGGGAAGCTGCACCTTATCCTCAAATGTTTCCATTTTCGTTTCAGCTAAGCTTACCGGAACGGCTTTCGGTCGTTCAATATCTTTTCCGCGGGGAATGCCGCCAAAATATTTTTGAACGAGCGTTTTGGCTTCTTCGGGATTCAGATCGCCTGCTAATACGAGGATGGCATTGTTTGGCGCATAATAGGTACGGAAAAAATCTTTCACATCTTCCAACGACGCGGCGCTGAGGTCTTCCATATATCCTATCACGGGCCAGCTATAAGGATGCGTTGAGGGATACATGGCTTTTGCGATTTTTTCGCTTGCAGTGCCGTATGGCTGGTTATCATAACTTTGGCGGCGCTCGTTTTTCACCACATCACGCTGGTTATCGAGTGTTTGCTGGTTCACTGCGCCGAGCAGGTAGCCCATGCGATCCGATTCGAGATAAAGACCAAGCTCCGTGTAATTGCTCGGAACGACCTCGAAGTATGTCGTGCCGTCCTCCTGGGTGAAGCCGTTGATATTCGCTCCGATCTCCTGCAGGAGCTTGAAATGTTCGCCATCCTTCACGTGCTCCGATCCTTTGAACATCATGTGCTCAAACAGATGGGCGAAACCCGTGCGATGGACTTTCTCGTTTTTCGATCCCACATGATACATCACTACAACTGCCGCGACGGGAGCGGAGTGATCTTCATGCAATACAACAGTGAGACCGTTATCAAGTTTGTATTGCTCAAACTTGATGTTAATTTGGGATGATGCATTTACACGCATAAATAATAGAAAAATGAAGAAACATGATAAGGTTTTCATCGGGATTCTCTTCCGGATTAGTAAATAAGAACTGGTAAAAGTGATTCTAATATATATAGAATTGAACGCAAAGGCAAACGATGATTTTAAGAATGATTGTAGGTTAATATTAAAATACTCCAACAAGCGAGCTCGCAGATCGAAGCATCGTATAGTTGATCGGTGAAGAGCTCCACCCTCAACTTTAATTTTCAAGAAAAATGATAATTTCTATTGATAAAATACCCAAATTTAATTACCTTGAGAAGAATACTTGGCCATAAAACCGGAGACCGTGCCGATAGCAACGGAAGTTCTCACTGACTCGTCACCACGCTCAGTGTCGTAACGTATCACTTCGACGCTCCGCGTCGAAAGCGTAAGGACGCAGAGCGTCCTGATACGGGTGCCCACGCAGACAGATTGTGTGAAAAGTCATCGCGAACAGCTTCACCGCGTCGCGATCTCCTTATATTGATGCAAAATGCGAAACTTTGAATCTAGTTTAAACGACGAATCGCAGTTTTCACACGGTCTGAGAGCATGGGAACCAGATATAAAAAACAGAAAATATGATATTCTCAAATAGCAGGTTTGTAAACAAACTAATAAATAAGACAGTAATTATTTAAACCGCTCAGGATGCGTTTATCGATAAATCCCGCCAACTTTTTGAATAAAATTTCGTATAGAAGATAATGCCGAAGAAGATTAATAGTCTCCTTTCAGGAATAAGCATCCAAATCATTAGTATCGAACGCTATCTTTCAACCGACATTACCAATGTACTGGATCAGTAAAACATTTCATGTCGTCGGGAGATACCGCCGCCGACTTCTGATTCTCCTCGCGGTGCTGGGACCAGGTATCATCACCATGGTCGCGGATAACGACGCGGGTGGAATATCTACTTATGCGGTCACCGGATCGAAATACGGCTTTAACCTTCTGTGGGTATTCTTCATCCTCGTTCCCATGGCGTATTATGTGCAGGAGATGACGGTTCGCCTCGGCGCTGTAACCAAACGCGGTCATGCCGAGGCAATCTTTGACGCGTTCGGTCCGTTTTGGGGATGGTTCTCTATTTTTGATCTCGCCGTCGTTAACTGGTTAACTCTTGTTACCGAGTATATCGGCATGACTGCGGCGATGAGCATTTTCGGCATTCCGCCACTCATCACATTTCTTGTGGTCACGGTTATTTTGATGGCGGTGGTAATGAGCGGCGAATACTGGACGTTTGAAAAAATAACGCTGTTTTTTTGCATTTTTAATTTGGTGTATATCCCTGCCGCCCTCTGGGCAATGAAAACGGGCAACGTCCCGGGAGGATGGTCGAAAGTTTGGGAAGGATTTTACAATCCGGAATTTCCCGCTGGCCTAACCACCGATTTGATTTTTATCGTCATGGCGAATATCGGAACCACCATCACTCCCTGGCAGATATTTTTCCAGCAAAGCGCCGTCGTGGATAAGGGAATGGATATCCACGATATTAAGTTCGGCAAGATCGATACATTTGCAGGATCGTTCCTCACCGGCGTCGTAGCGGTATTTATTATTATCGCCACCGGCGCCGCTATGTATTATCATCATCCTCCGGTGGTAGTTGAAGACGCCAAGAGCACGGCGGAAGCATTGGTGCCTCTCCTTCCCCACGGGCACGGGGAGTGGGCTGAACGATTATTTGCCATCGGTCTTTTCGATGCGGGCTTTTTGGGCGCTTTGTGCATATCGCTCTCGACATCATGGGCGGTTGGAGAGGTGTTCGGATGGGCGCACTCATTGAACAAAAGCGTGAAAGACGCTCCCTGGTTTTATGCTGTGTATTTATTCACGCTCCTATCGGCAGGTGCAATTGTCATGATACCCAATGCCCCGTTGATTGAGATTACAATGTTTGTTCAGGTCGTTGCTGTTACACTGCTCCCTGCGGCGCTGACATTTCTCATTCTTTTATTGAACGATAAACCGCTGATGGGCGATCATGTGAATACAAAGTGGCAGAATACCGCCAACTGGACAATTACGATATTTATTATTATCGTATCTACAATCTTTGGAATATCGGTTTTATTCCCTGACTTATTCAGCCATATATAAAAGAGAATATTATGCCGCTATCGACCACGAACAGTACAGGACGTCCGCCGGAGAGTCAGGGCGGAGCGAAAGATTTTCAGTTTTACTTTTTCACTGAATTGATCAAACGGCCTATTTGTTCCGGGAAGGTAAAAAACCGTCTTGGCAAACTCACCGACCTGGTATTTAGAATGGTAGAACCCTTTCCGGAAGCTGTCGGCATCTTCGTCGATCACGGCTGGGGGAAACCGAATGAATTTATTCCGTGGGAGAAAGTTGTCAAAATCGAAGACGACGCTATCTTCGTGCAACCTACGGAAAGTGACGCGCCTTATCCTTCCTTCGTCGATCAGAAGGGCTGGATACTGCTGAATGAACACCTCATGGGAAAAACAATTTACGACATCGACGGAAGACGAACGGAAGTAGTAAACGACGTCCACCTTATCGCATCGATCGGAAAGATGTTGATCGCGCATGTCGATATTTCCTTTAATGGATTTTTCCGAAAGTGGGGATTAGCTCGATTGACCTGGATTAAAAATCAGTTTATCCCGTGGAAGTATGTTCAACCGTTCTCACTGGAAGACACCGGCGTTCCGGACTCGCTCTCCCTTTCGATTACGAGAAAACATATCAAAGAATTACCGGGCGAAGATCTAGCGGATGTGCTGGAAGAGCTAACCGGAAATGAACAGCAGGCGGTATTCTCGTCCCTCGATTCTGAAAAAGCAGCCGAGGCGTTGATTGAAGCGGAACCACGCGCCCAGCGGCAGCTTATCGCCAACCTCAGAAAGGAAAAGGCGCGGACAATCTTATCGGAAATGTCTATTCCACAGCTTGCTGCGCTTTTTTCGGTGCTTCCGCACGATCAGATGACAGCAATGATGAATATCCTACCGGCAGATGATGCGAAAAAAATCGATTCGATCCTGCACGACCAGGAGATCGCTGCAAGCGCGTTGATGTCTTCGGATTTTGTAACCTTCACCAAAGAAACAAAAATCGGAACGGTGCTGGAAGATATCCGAGCGTCGCAGAGGGAAAATTCCAGCATTACGTACATTTATATTGTGGGCGATAATCTTCAATTGATCGGTGTTGTCGATATCCGTGATCTGATATTGACGAACCACGACACCACGCTGGGCACAATTATGGCTTCCCCTGTTGTGAGTATTCAATCAGACGATTTGCGGGAAGATCTGGCTGAAATGTTTGCAAAGTATCATTACCGGATGATACCGGTGGTTGACGAACTGGATCATATTCTTGGCGTTATCCATTATAACGATATTATGAAGGGTCTCGTGACCCGGGCGACAGTGTAAGGAGTCAGTTCATGCCCCGCATCCAGATGACCCGCCCTGTTAAAATTGCGCTCTTCTTTTTGAGGATTTATCTCATCGCGCTCCTACTCTTGATCCTCGTAAAATTCGTGCTCTTATTTTCGAAACCCGCTCCAGCAAAAACATCGACTCCGCAACAGCAAACCTCCAGCGATAGCTTACACCGATAGTGTCCTGGTTCTCAAAATTTTAAAAGAGTAATCATAATTCTGACAGGGACAAAAAAAATTCCCTTTTCATAATGAAAAGGGAATCTGTTTTTCTTCTGGTGTGTTAGGTGGGATTTGTGGAGGAAAATCGTGTTCTAAGTACAAGCAGTTAATTTCAATTTCGCCACCGGATCGGTGGTAAATTTCAGCATCTTTTCAATTTCGTTTCTATGATCCTTCTCCTGGATGACAAAGTATGTAAAATAACACTTATGATTTTCGAGGTGTTCGATAACGAATTCCGGAGCGATCATGGGATCTTTTCTGGCAAATGCCCGTAGAATTCGGTACAAATTATCCGATTGACCGCTATAAAATGTATCGTGCGCTCCATTTGTCAATCGAAGAGAGAGCGCATACACGCCGGGATGGGAAGGAACGTAAATATCGATGTAAAAATGATTTAGAGGATAATACCCCTTGTTTTCAAGCTCTATCACAGTAACTCCTTTCCATAATCACCGGACTAATATACTATTGATATATTATCTCAGAATGAGGGAACTATTATGAAATTGTTAATAAAACCAAATGAGGCATCCTACTCCCTTTAAGAGTAAATCTGGAGAGTAAATTTGAATAATATTTTTTCTTATAGAAGCATTTTATCAAGAATTATTTTACATTATGATGCATTCATTACACCATCACAACGGACTTATGCCAAAAACAATTCTTGCTGTTGACGACGATAAAGATATCCTGGAAATAATTAAATACAATCTCCACAAGGAAGGGTACACTGTTCTTGCGGCGCTGAACGGCAAACAAGCGCTTGAACTGGCTCAGCAAAAACCCAATCTTATTCTTCTTGATGTGATGATGCCCGAGTACGACGGATGGGAAGCTATCAAACAATTGAAAAAAAATCCCAGGACAGCGCACATCCCCGTGATCTTTCTCACTGCAAAAGGCACCGAGGTTGACGAAGTCCTTGGCTTGGAGCTTGGCGCCGAAGATTTTATTCTAAAACCGATCAGTATCCCAAAACTCCTCGCGCGAATTAAAAATGTTCTGCGCAAATTTGAGGTAAAAGAAGTTATAGAACAAACAATTAAAATCGGACCGCTTGAAATAGATCCCCGCCAGCATATTATTATTATTAACAAAAAAGAAGTATTTTTTCCGAAAAAAGAATACGAGGTTCTCCTCTACCTCGCGCAGCATGCCGGCGAAGTTATAAATCGAGATACCCTTCTGAACGCCGTGTGGGGATCCGATGTGCACGTTGTGGATAGAACCATCGACGTCCATATCCGTAAGATACGTGAGAAATTAGGCGACCACACCGATCTTATTGAAACAATAAAAGGGGTAGGATATCGACTGAGAGAATAACAATGAAAATTCAGTTCAAGTTAACGCTTCTCATGCTTTCCTTGTCGATTGGTATCATACTCGCAACCTCGATCTTTTCAACAATTTCACTGGAGAATTATTACCGCACGCGCCTGATTGAAGAAATGAAAACCCAGATTCAACAGGCGGAATTTATCATCAGAGATTTCACAGAGAACAACTCCGCAAATTACAACCATCTCCAACAGTACGCGAAAGCGGCAAATGTCCACCTCACGATGATCGATACGAACGGCGCCGTTATATTTGAATCCGACCTTCCCCCTGACAAAATACGTAACATGGAAAATCATCTTCAACGACCGGAAGTGCAACAATCGATTCAAGAAGAATATGGTTTAGCTTCGCGCCGCAGCGCAACGATCGATCTAGAAATGTTATACATAGCAAAAAAAATAATTACCCCATTTCCGCCGACAAATCATTTCCATGAAGCGGCGTTTATACGGGTAAGCGTTCCCCTGACACAAATTAATGCGGTCATGAGTGATATTCGCTCCAAAATACTCCTTACCAGCATCATCCTGCTTGTTGTAGTCACTGGAATAAGCATCTATCTCTCGACGCGAATGGCAAGACCGATTAAAGATATGGCGTTTATCGCTGAACAAATACGTTCGGGCGATCTTGGACGGCGAATACCGCTCTCATCGGGAGGCGAATTCGGCAAGCTTGCCCTCAGTCTTAACAGCATGGTCGATAAGCTCAACGAAGATATCACCAAGCTGAAAAAACTCGAAAGGGTCCGCACCGAATTTCTCGGCAACGTTTCACATGAACTTCGCACTCCCATCTTCGCCATTCAAGGTATTCTCGAAACACTTTCGGGAGGCGCCTTAGAGGATAAAGAGGTAAGCAAAGATTTCGTTAACCGCGCCCTGGAAAATACAAAGCGTTTAAATGCATTGCTGAGTGATTTGATAGAAATCTCCCGTATCGAATCCGGCGACATGAAACTAAGTTTCCGGTACTTTCCGGTACGAGAGCTGCTTTCCCAGGTAGTAGAAGAAATGTCGCATCTCGCCAGGGAAAGAAATATTATGCTGGAATTCGATGGTACAACGCCCGCTCGCGAAGTCGTGGGTGATAAAGAACGGCTCAAACAAGTGATGATCAATTTGATCGATAATGCGATTAAGTATAATAAGCCGGACGGACATGTCAAGGTTTCGTACGAACAGGGTGATAAAGGAATCACAATTTCCGTCTCGGATGCGGGAGTAGGAATACCCGCCGAACATATCCCGAGAATCTTTGAACGATTCTACCGTGTTGATAAGGAGCGATCGCGCGAAGCCGGGGGCACGGGACTGGGATTAGCGATCGTGAAGCATATCCTGGAAGCGCATGGAAGCAAAATTGAGGTTCAAAGTGAGCCGGGCAAGGGCAGCGTTTTTCAATTTACACTGAAGGGTTAACGCGTACCCTGGTCACTCATAAATTGGCTATTCTTTAATTCTCCTCCACCACCATTCGGTAACCGATGCCGGATTCGGTTTGAAAAACCTTCGGTTTTGCCGGATCGTCTTCCAATTTTTTCCGCAATTGACCAACATAAATGCGTGAATACTGCGATTCTTCTTCAAACGATGGTCCCCATACCTGTTGTACGATAAATCGATGCGTTAAGACTTTCCCGGCATTTCTGATAAACAGCGTGAGCAATGAATATTCCGTTGGCGTCAGTTTGATAACCTCATTGAACTTTTTCACAACCCTTGCCGAGAAATCCACACTGAGGGAGCCCGCATGAAATATCTCTCCTTGTTCCATCGGCAAATGGTGCCGTATCGCAGCGCGTACACGCGCCAGAAGCTCGCCCGAACGAAACGGTTTTGTCAAATAATCGTTTGCTCCCGCATCGAGAGCGGCGATGATGGTTTGTTCGCTTGATCTGACCGAAAGAATAAGAATCGGCAGCGTTGCCCACTCCCGTAATTTTTTCAAGACCTCAATTCCGTCCATATCCGGAAGCCCCAAATCCAGTATAATAATTTCGGGTCTTGCCATCACTGCCTGCTGAAGACCTTCAGCACCGCTTGACGCCATACTCACTTTAAATCCCTCAGCTTCGAGGGTGATTTTTAACAACCGACGGATTTGAATTTCATCATCGATAACCAGGATATGCGGCTGATTGGTCATTGCGGTTTGATCTGTTGAGAGACAGATAGAGCAGGAAGCCGAATAGTGAATTGCGCCCCGCCCTGAATCCGGTTTTCAACCTTTATTGATCCTTTGTGAGCTTCAACGAAACCCTTCGCTATCGATAAACCCAAACCTGAACCGCCTGATGAAGTCCCTGGAACGCGGTAAAATTTTTCGAACACTCTCGGTAAAGATTCTTGTGGAAATCCCGGGCCATTATCCGAAATGATAATCAAACAATCGTCCCCCTCCATAGAACAACGAATGTGGATTTCAGACCCGCTGGGAGTGTATGTTGCTCCATTCAAAAGAACATTTGCGATCGATTGTTCTATCAATCCAAAATCCAATTTAATTAATGGAAACTCGGGAGGAATATCGATGATAACACTATGCTGGGAAAGTTCGTGTTCAAGTTTATTCACTGCGGAATTGATGAGGTCGTGAAGGTCGCACCAATCGACCATGGGAGTTATCCTGCCGGAATCGAGCCGCGTCATATCGAGAAGATTACCGATAAGGCGATTCAACCGGCCGGTGGCAGTATGAATTTCATTGACAAGATCGCGCTGGATACCGATCTGGCTCCCCTGCAATCCCTCGAGCAATGCTTCGGATGCCGTGAGGATCGCCGCGACCGGAGTACGCAATTCGTGCGATACGGAATTAAAAAGTGTTTTATATAAGCGCTCCGATTCGACGAAGGTAATTGATTTCTTCGCAATTTCGTTGAGCTGTTCCCGCTCGAGTGCAGAGGCAATCTGGGTGAGGAAGTTTTGCAGCAGTGCTTCCTGGTCTATGGTAAACTGGTGTTTCGGTTTTAATCTCACTCCAACAACTCCCAGGGGATACCGTGGTCCCGACATCGGAAAGTAGGTTGCGGTTGCGAATGGAAGCGTATCGGTTGATTTACCGGCTTTCTTTTCATTCCAGTACACCCATGAGGCGACGCTGAATTCTTTCTGATCGACTTCGTAGCTGCTCGCGGGATGGGCTTTGGTGAAAATATCCCCGTCTGTTTCACTGAGAAAGACAGATGCTTCCGCATCGAAGAATTTTTTTATATTGGAAACCGCTGCCAGCGCAACATCATCCTGCTTGGATGCATTCGAGAGATCTTTCGTGAGCGTGTAGAGTGCAATCGCACGTTCTTCCCGCTGCCGCACAGCTTTCTCTCGTGCACGGACGCGTGCAGTCAGGGTGCCTGTCACCGCGGCAATCGCAAAATATGTGATAAGCATGAGGATATCCTGCCCCTGGGCAACAACGAATGTAAATCTTGGAGGGATGAATAAATAATCCCACAATAACGCGCTTAATGCCGCAGCTAATAACACCGGGCCGCTTCCGAATCTAAGCGGCAGTAATGCCACTACAAGCAACAGGATCAATGAAACGGTCTGATAGCCAAAAAATTGTGTTGCAGGAAAACAAATAAGCGCAACCGCAGAAATGATGGCTCCTGCGATGAGGTATTGCAGTAACCCTGATTGAATTTCGGGAAGATAAAATCGTTTAGAACGTCCTTCCGATTCGGCATTACCGCCGACAATATAAATATCCAGATTCCCGCTCTTCTCAATCAAACGGTCGATAAGATTCTTTCGGATTCTAACGGAAGATTGAGATTTACCAATGAGAATTTGCGTGGCATTTTGTTGATTGGCAACCCGCAGAAGCGCCTGCGCAATATCTTCATCTGCGGTCGTAAATATTTCCGCGCCAAGCTCCCGTGCAAGTTTTATGTTTTTACCAAGTTGAATTTTACCCATTTCAGAAAGCGAAACCGATCGTTCAACGTAGACTGCGACCCAAGTTGCATCCATAGTATATGCCATTCGCCTCGCCCAGCGGATAAGAGATGCGCTTTGAGGACTGGCACTAATACCTACGATAATCCGCGAACCCGATTTCCACGGACCAGAAATCCGTTCAGTCTGCATGAAATCGCGCAGTTGATGGTCAACACGTTCTGCGGTGAGCCGCAGCGCCATCTCGCGTAAGGCAGTGAGGTTACCTTTCTTGAAGAAATTTTGAATGGCTTGCTGAGAACGTTCCGGGGCGTATACTTTCCCATCGCTCAAACGTTTCAATAACTCTTCCGGAGGAATGTCTATAATTTCAATTTCATTTGCCTGATCGAATATTGAATCGGGCACCGTTTCACGAATCATTGAGCCGGTGATCTGGGCAACGGTATCCGCCCGGCTTTCGAGATGCTGCACGTTCAGGGTCGTGTAAACATCGATTCCATTTTCTAAAAGTTCCTGAACATCCTGATATCGCTTGGTATGGCGGCTACCGGGGGCATTCGTATGGGCTAATTCATCCACAAGAACAAGCTGCGGCTTTCGTGCAAGTATTGCGTTGAGATCCATCTCTTCCAATACAGCTCCCCGGTATTCGGTTTTTTTTCTCGGAATAATTGCAAGCCCATCAAGCAGCGCCTCGGTTTCCGCCCGTTTATGCGTTTCAACATAGCCGATAACAATATCGATACCCTTCGACTTTGCTTCATGGGCTGCTTTGAGCATATCGTACGTCTTTCCCACACCGGCACACATACCGAAGAAAATCTTCAGCTTTGCTTTTTGCGCTCTCTCCTCTTCCTTCTTCAACGCCTGAAGAATAGCATCAGGATCAGGGCGGTTATCAATTTCGGAGGACATGCTATATCAGGTTACAGATAATTAATTCAATTTGGTTCCGTAAAAGACTCACACTTTTCTCCACCAACCCGAGAATATGAGACTCAGATCAGGCACATAGGTTATTATCATCAAGACTGCAAGCAAGAGTGCAAGAAACGGCACTACGGAGCGGAATACTTGCGTTAACGGTTTATTGAAACGCGAGCTTGTCAGAAAGCAATTCAAGGATAACGGCGGAATCATATACCCGATTTCAAGATTTAGCAGAAACATGACTCCCATATGAATCGGATCGATCTCATATTTCATCGCGATAGGCAGCATGATAGGGACGATGATGATGATAGCTGAAAACACCTCCAGCATATTAATGCCCAGGAGGATCGCATTCAAGATTATTAAAAAAGTGTATTTATTGTGGACGTACTGGTTGATGATATTGAAAAGCGTTTGCGGAATTTCCTGATCAATAAGATAATTCGTCAATCCCATTGCTGCCCCAAGCATAATAAGAATCGCGCCAACTAACACCATGCTACCTCTAATTATGCGTGGTACGTCTTTGAAAAGCTTCAGGTCTCTGCGAATAAACACCTCAACGATGAACGCATAAAAAGCAGTTATCGCGGCAGCTTCCGTTGCTGTAAATGCGCCGCCGTATATTCCCCCAAGTATCAACACAGGCAAGGGTAATTCCCATGCGGCGTCTTTGAATGAATGCCAAACATTTGCGCCTGAAAACGCCGTACGAACTACTTTTGCGCGAACTCCCACGCGAATGCTATACACTGAGAGAATCCCAATAAGAAGCATCCCCGGCAATACCCCGGCGATAAAAAGAGCGTCGAGACTTACTTTTGCCACAAGAGCGTATAAGATAATCGGCAGCGAGGGCGGAAATAACAAACCCAAACTACCGGATGTGGTGATGAGTCCAAGAGAAAAATTCTCCGGATATCCTTCGTTAAGGAGCGCTGGATACAGTAATCCTCCCAATGCTATAATAGTAACACCAGAAGCGCCGGTGAATGCGGTAAATACGGCAGTTGTGCATAACGCTACCACTGCCATCCCTCCCGGAATCCAACCGAGTACCGCTTGAACGAGATTCATTAATCTGCGCGGGGCCTGGCTTTCGGCGAGAATATACCCGGCAAATGTAAATAACGGAATCGCTATCAAACCTGGAAAATCAGCAAGCCGGGATAATTCGATAATGATAGCTGCCGTATCTATCCCGACCGCGTGAAATGCAAGGAGCGCAATGGCGGCTGTTATGGTGAACAGTGGAGTTCCGGCAATAGAAAGAATGACAAGAATAATTCCTACGATTACATATCCAGTCATCGCTCAAGGCCCTGTTTGAATGGATGCTGAATCCGGTGGAACCTTCGCGCTAAAATTTAAAACCATGTGTACAATAAATTGCAGCATCATCAGGTAGAAACCGATTGGAATAATAATTTCGATAACGATGATCGGAAGATTAAAGAAGGTTCGTGTCTCTGTATCGAGTGCAAGAAATGTAATACTCGCCTGCCCCAGAAAATAACATATCACCGCAGAAAATAAATCTGAGAAACTCTTGAACCAGACCTGATGACGATTCTTAAGAAAACGCGTCAGCACATCGATGTGGAAATGTTTATTCTCCCGTGTTGCCAGAATCGCTCCAAGCATCCCCACCCAGAGAACAAGATTACGCGCTACGATATCTCCCCACAATATCCCGCTGTTAAAAAAGTATCGGAGAATCACCTGGATGACGGCAAGACCCAGCATGAAAATGAAAAGGACGACAAGCATGAAATTAACTACCCGGGTTATTCCCGTATCAATACTTAGAATGAAATTCATTGAAAAAGTTTGTTAAATACGTATGGATTTCTATTATTCCTATCAATATACGAACTCCTTCAATCACTTTCATTCACATTATTTCGATATGCTCAAAATTCACCTCCATAGAAATTTCCTTGAATTTTTATTCAATTCATCGGATCAAGTACCATAGCATCATACCAAAAAATACTATTTCAGAAATACCCAATAAACCTAGTAATACCGCTGCAATTATCAAACCAAAACGAGCGAATTGGAAATCCCGTTCTTCGCATGAAGGCGAAGATGTTGAGTGATAATTAAACCGATTGAGGCGTGATTTCCACCGATTTGAGAGATATTCGCGATACGTACCCATTACATAATGCTTCCCATTGTAAATTCATCCATCGTAAGGGTCAAAAACGTACTATAAGCGAACCGATGATTCGGTTTTCGCTTGTTACAAGATCAGCGACGAAACCCGTCGGGTTGCCTATGGGTGGATTCCAACCATTCGGCGAAGTAAGTCCTCCGGGTCCGGCAAAATACGGAACAGATGCTTGGCGATGGACGAATTCGAGGCCCCATGTTACATGTTCATTGGGCATAAATTGCATCCCGGTTGAAAAATCCCACGCGTCAAACTGATCTCCTGGATTTTGCGAAAGAACTCCTGCCCCGGTGGGAAGAAGCGCCAAATACCGTCCGGGATTGTGCAGTTGACCGCCCCCAAATGTCCAGGCGAAATGCTCGTCCGAACCAAGCCAAAGACGATGATAGAACATCCAACTAAGGAAGTTTTGCGCAGGAGTTGCGGAATCACCGCCGAAAGGAACGACACCGCTGCCATTTTCGAACCCAATATCTCCGGTTATAGAAAAGGCAGCCTTCGGGATAAAACTACCGGGTTGTTTTCGATAACGTAAGAGGAAACTGTTATCGCTGTGAAATCGAATCCGTCCGGGTGTAACCGGAGTATCCCAACCGGTATAGGCGCTTGCAAGAATCGAGACCGATTCTTGAGGGCGATAGATCGTCTGAAAACCGAAGCCCGGTTGCTCATTGAACATCCCATATGTCTGCCACCCGTTGATGATCCAATATTCCAATTTCAATCTGTCTGTAGGAAATGTTTGAACGCGGACACCTGTGAAGAACCATGGAGTATTATCCGACGTGAATGAATTCTGATAGTTCCAGTTTTCAAAGTTATTATATCCCATCAGCCCCACATAGGATTTGAAAATTCCGACATCTATATTAACCCCGTGCATGTCGTTAAGATGCATACCCACATATCCTTCAGTTACAAAACGGAGGGCAGTGTATAAGTCAAACTGTCCCCGCAACGGAGTGGCATCGTTGCGCGGGACTCCAGTAGACCGGGATCCAAATTCTAGCATGAGTCTCCCGCGCGCACCACTCTCGGGATCGTGAAAGTCACCTCCCGCTTCTATATATGAGACGTTTAATTCATCGGATCGGAAGGTCGCGGTTGAACCAGAATTCGTGTGATCTATCGGATGGTGGAAGTTGAAATTGTAGTTCATATCCATCGTCATGTCACCGGTGAAATATTTGGAATCGAGAACCTGCTTATGAAGCCGACTATTGCCCTGCAGCCATGTAAAATCGCCCCATGCAAACGGTTCGTTCGCGGCAGCAGACGTAGTATCTCCCGATGTTGAGGTAGAATCTAATGTACTATTGAGACTCACAGAGTTCGTGGTCTCTTTTGACAATGCTGTTGAGGCTAAGAAGCTGAATATAATAATTGCTGTAAGTAAAATATTTTGCATTTGATTGTATGGATGATAATTAATGAGAATTTTGTTTTAAATTTTTTACACTATCAATCTTTAATGCTGCGATGTGAGTTGCATCGTCGAAACTAAAATTTTCCCAAACGGATCTTCCAGGATCTACAGCATGATGTCCCTCAATAAACACAAGAAGGACGAGAATGATAACCGTTAAAACGACAGAAAACATCCAATATAAATCCCGTTGTCGGGCAAGTTGAGATTCGTCCATTTCAGATAACTCCTACTCCATGAAGAATCATGTCGATTAATTTAATGCCGACAAATGGCGCGATAATCCCTCCGACGCCATAAATGAATAGATGAGTCCGCAGCAATTGCACCGCACTCACGGCGCGATATTTCACCCCCTTTAGCGCAAGGGGGATGAGCGCAACGATGATAAGCGCATTAAAAATTACCGCGGAAAGAATTGCGCTTTCAGGAGATGCGAGCCGCATGATATTGAGAGCGTTTAACGCCGGATAAGTCGTGGCAAATGCCGCCGGGATGATCGCGAAATATTTTGCGACGTCGTTTGCGATGCTGAATGTTGTAAGCGTGCCGCGGGTCATTAATAGCTGCTTGCCGATCTCCACGATTTCCATAAGTTTTGTCGGATTGCTGTCAAGATCGATCATATTTGCCGCTTCGCGGGCAGATTGCGTACCCGTATTCATTGCAACTGCTACGTCCGCCTGGGCAAGAGCGGGCGCGTCGTTGGTTCCATCTCCGGTCATTGCGACAAGACGTCCACCTTTCTGATAATCGCGAATCAATTTCAATTTGTCTTCCGGTTTTGCTTCCGCAAGGAAATCATCGACTCCCGCTTCCGCTGCGATTGCTGTGGCCGTAAGGCGGTTATCGCCGGTAATCATGATCGTTTTAATTCCCATCCGCCGAAGATGAGCAAACCGCTCTTTAATTCCACCCTTCACGATATCCTTGAGATGGATTACTCCCAAAACGTCCTTATTCTCGACAACAACCAACGGAGTTCCTCCGCTCCTGCCAATTTCTTGAACAGCCGACTGTATACCGGCAGGGAATATCCCGCCCTGTTGTTCGATGTACGTTCTTATTGCATCTGCAGCTCCCTTCCGGATGATTCTGTTTAAGGCGGCGCCATCTTCCCGAATGTCAACCCCGCTCATTCGAGTCTGTGCTGTGAAAGGAACGAAGTGTGCAGATATTTCATGAACTTCCCGCCCTCGCAATCCGTATTTTTCCTTAGCAAGGACAACGATTGAACGTCCTTCCGGGGTTTCATCGGCGAGTGAAGAAAGCTGCGCCGCATCGGCGAGACGTTCTTTGGTGATGCCCTGCGCCGGAGTAAATTCGGTTGCCATTCGATTCCCGAGTGTAATCGTACCGGTCTTATCCAGCAAGAGAACATCCACATCTCCTGCGGCTTCAATCGCCCGACCGGATGTTGCAATAACGTTGTGCCGGATCATCCTATCCATACCTGCGATACCGATCGCGGATAATAGACCACCGATTGTTGTCGGGATCAAACATACAAGAAGCGCAACCAATACGGTAACAGTAACCGGCAACCCCTGCCCCGCTACGCTTACACTAAAGAGTGAGAATGGAAGCAAAGTTACGCACACAACGAGAAAAATTATTGTGAATGCAGCTAGCAAAATATTTAACGCAATTTCATTCGGTGTTTTTTGGCGCTTTGAGCCCTCGATAAGCTTTATCATTCTATCGAGAAATCCGCCGCCGGGTTCCACAGTCAAACGGATAACCAGCCAATCCGATAGTACTTTCGTCCCTCCGGTGACAGCGCTGCGATCGCCGCCCGATTCACGTATGACGGGCGCGCTTTCACCGGTGATAGCGCTCTCATCAACCGAAGCAACCCCTTCAATGACTTCGCCATCGCCCGGAATCATTGCGCCCGCCTCTACAAGGAATACATCTCCTTTTTTTAAACTTGAAGAAGGCACCATATCAAAAGCGGAACCGTAGCGCGGCTCGCGTAATCGTTTTGCAGAGACGTCCTTCCGCGCCCGCCGCAACGCATCCGCCTGGGCTTTGCCGCGCCCTTCGGCAATCGCCTCGGAGAAATTTGCAAAAAGAACGGTGAACCATAACCACAGTGAGACAAAACCAATATACCATGCCGGCGCTTCACCATTTCCTGAGAGGGCTTGAATCCATAACGCCGTTGTTAAAACGCTTCCCACTTCGACGACAAACATCACCGGGTTGCGCATCATCGATTTCGGATTCAATTTTACGAGAGAATCTATGAACGCACGGCGGTACATCTCAGCAGTTAAGCCCAGCGCTTTTTTATGAACGGAGGTTTCTAATTTCATCCCAAAAAAATCCTTTTAATGAAACAACATAAAGTGTTCGACGATTGGACCTAAAGCAAGAGCCGGTAAGAAATTGAGCGCACCAACGATGAGGACAACCGAAATCAACCAAAAGATGAAGAGCGGTGTGTGGGTCGGCAGCGTTCCTTCCCCTGCCGGGACGAGTTTTTTCTTCCCGAGCGATCCAGCGAGGGCAAGAGTCGGGACCGCAAGCCAGAAACGACCAATTAGCATTGCAATTCCACCTGCAAGATTGTAAAACGGCGTATTGGCATTTATTCCAGCAAAGGCGCTTCCGTTATTGTTTGTTTGGGACGTGAAGCAATAAAGAATCTCGCTGAAGCCATGCGGACCGGGATTTGAAATTCCGGCCCTGCCATCCGCAGTTACGACTGCCAATGCCGTCAAGAAGAGCACAATAATCGGCATAATGAGAATAAGAAGCGACGCCATTTTCATATCATATGCTTCAATCTTGTGTCCGAGATATTCCGGCGTGCGACCGACAAGTAATCCAGCCACAAACACCGCCACGATGACAAAGATGAGCATTCCATAGAGACCCGAACCTACTCCGCCAAGAACAACTTCACCAAGATGCATCATAATCAACGCGATCATCCCCCCCAACGGCATAAAGGAATCATGCATCGAATTCACTGCGCCGCATGAGGTCGCAGTTGTGATTGTCGCAAACAACGCGGAAGGTGCTATCCCAAACCGGACTTCTTTCCCTTCCATGTTGCCGCCGGGATTGATCGATGTGGAGTGCTGGTCTATACCGAGAGAAACAAGATTGGGATTACTCGCCGCTTCGGCGCCATACGCCGAAAAAATACCTGCGACAAGAATGATCAGCATTGCAGCAAGAAGCGCCCACCCCTGGCGTGTATCCCCCACCATCTTGCCAAACGTGTAGCACAGCGACGCCGCGATCACAACCTCCGACAATAGCAGAAAGAAATCAGTGAATGGATTCGGACTCTCGAAGGGATGCGCCGTATTCGCGTTGAAAAATCCACCGCCATTTGTCCCCAGATGCTTGATCGCTACTTGTGACGCGACCGGACCCATTGCAATTACCTGTTCAGTCACTTTTGTGCCGCTCGTATCCGCTGTTGACTGAAGAAACGACCCAGAAACATACGAAGAAAAATTCTGCACTGTGCCTTGCGAAACGATCACGAGCGCAACTATAACAGCGAGAGGCAGTAGAATGTAGAGGGTGCTGCGGGTAAGATCGACCCAAAAATTTCCGAGGGTTTTCGCCGAGTGACGGGCTATGCCCCTGATAAAAAGAGCGAGAACTGCCATCCCGGTCGCTGCTGAGACGAAGTTATGGACAGTCATACCGAGCATTTGCGTTAGGTAACTCATTGTCGTTTCGCCACTGTAACCCTGCCAGTTTGTATTAGTCGTGAAACTCACCGCGGTATTGAATGCGGAATCGGGAGCGACTGCACCGAAACTCTGCGGGTTAAACGGAAGAAATTGTTGTACTCGCTGCAGCAAATAAAGAAAAAGGAGTCCCGCCAGACTAAAGAGGAGCATCGCGACGGCATTATCCTTCCAGTCCATTTCTTGATCAGGATCAATCCGGGAAAGGCGGTAAATAAGCCGTTCAAGTGGACCAAGAACCGGATCGAGAAATATCTTTTCGCGCTGGAACACGCGAGCCATATATGAACCGAGCGGTTTGGCAATGAGCACCATACTTGCCAATAACGCAAGAATCTGAAAAACGCCAATGAGTGTCATTCGAATTTCTCCGGTCTCAGTAACGCGATGAAGAGATATACAAAGAGGCAAAGGGCAATAAAACCCGATATCAAATAAATCCAGTTCATGATTTTCTTCCTGAAGAATTTTCTCCGAGAACTTCGCACAATTTTATGAGTCCCCATGTGACCAATGAAAATACCGCAAGAACCCCGATGTAGAAAATGTCCATTATTATTTTCCTTTAGTTTGATTCAATTCCATCTAACGCCAAATTCAGTTTTAAAACGTTTACCCTGGGTTCGCCGAGGAGCCCGAATGTTCTTCCCTGCGTGAAACGATCTATCATTGCGCGTACGCTTTGCTCGTTCATGCCGCGCGAGCGCGCGACGCGTGGAAGCTGGTAGAGAGCCGAAGCAATGCTAATATGCGGATCAAGACCGCTGGCGGAAGAAGTTACCAAATCGACGGGCAGAGGTTGGGTATTCGTCGAATCGACCGCTTTCAGATCGTGTATCCTTTTCGTCACTTCGTCGAACAATGCCGGATTGAGCGGTCCATAGTTCGTGGCATACGACGAAGCAGCATTATATGGAAACGGACTCGTCGCCGATTGACGGCTCCAGAAATATTTCGCATCGCTGAACGGTTGGCCGATTAGTTCAGAACCTATAATTTTTCCAGATTTTTTAATCAGGCTGCCATTTGCCTGTTGTGGAAAAACGACCTGTGCGATTCCTGTCACAATGAGAGGATACACCAATCCCGTTAATGCGGTAAGCAGTACAGTAATGATAATTGCGGTTAAGAGATTTTTTAAAAACATATAATTTTTCCGGAATCTGTCTTGTTGTAATTATTCTTCAAATACACTCAAGATTGTTGGAAAGTGCAACGGTGAACGATAATGTAGGCACCGATTATCCATCAATTGTTCAGCCATAATATGGTAAAACACCTCCATAGAGTAAATGAAGAAGTTGTAAAATGGGGGCTGAAAAGCGTAAAAATACTATAAAAAATTGGAGATAAAACATGAACATCTGCCAAATCAGACAAACTTGGGTAAATTTCCGCGTCTGAATTATCAAACCTTAACAATTTCATAATACGATCTTAACCTGTTAATAATATATAAACGCTATCTTAGGGTCGTAACTAATGAAATTATATTAGGCGTCAGAAAATTCCATCAATTACAAACCACATTATTCATCATTTAAAGGAGTCATTAATGAGTAAATTATTCTACAGCGTTCTTATTAGCTTATTGTGCGCATGCAGTTTGAGCGTGGCACAAGATAATGCCCCTGCAGGAAAAATCAGCGGTTATATGTTTGGGGATTTCTTCTATAATTTTGCACGCGATACATCATTTGCAACTGGAAAAAATACACCCACAAAAACTGCATTAACCGGTCCTGCCGATATGCAGGGCTTTCAGTTCCGAAGAATATATATTACCTATGATAATGATATCTCGAATTTATTCACATCCAGATTCCGCCTTGAAGCGGATCAAAGCGCACTCACCAGCGGTACATCGGCTTTAGCCGTCAAATCGGGTGGTAAAGGTAAAGATACTACAATCACAGCGAGTCAATATGGCGGTAAAATAACCGTATTTGTTAAAGACGCCTACTTGAAGTGGAAAAATGTTTTCAGTAACAGTGATTTAATTTTCGGTATTCAGCCAACTACTGCCTATGATATTTCCGAGGGAGCCTGGGGCTACCGTTCATTAGAAAAAACAATCATGGATTTACGCGGTATCATCCCCTCGCGAGATTTTGGTCTTGCTCTCCGGGGAAAAATTACGGACGATGGTATGTTTAATTACTGGGCGATGATCTCTAATGGCGATGGTAATTCACCGGTTTCGTCAAAATTTCACCGCTACTCCCTTAACATTCAGGTAAAACCCGTTGATAACTGGCAGATTGACTTGAACGGCGATTACCGTGCAATGGCTAACACGAACGATATAACCAGCACCGCCCTACCGCCAGCCACGTTATCGAACGGACTGCTCACCGGTTCAATCTTCGTTGGTTATAATCTTAAGGATCAATATTCTTTCGGTGTGGAAGCGTACAATCAGACATGGGCAAACCAATACAAATATAGCGACACAACAACAACGCCGCACACTCCCACTCAAACCGGTCTGACCTCAATGGGCATATCGGTGTGGGGCACCTATAATCTGCAGCCGGATCTTGCTATTGTTGCGCGATATGATTATTACGATCCGAATACAAATAGTTGGTCAAAGGGCGACAGCCGCAATTACATCATTGGCGGTGTTTCATGGAAGCCGGATAAGAACGTATCAATTATTCCAAACATTCAATACGAGTCCTACGAAGCTCCTCCAACGGGAACGACTCCAAACGCTTCTGTAACCGGTCGAGTGACCTTCTACTACATCTTCCTCTAACCATTTGAGTAGAATAAATAAACAAACGAATCACTGAATTTTAAAAGGAACTTTATGAAAACAATTACATTCATCATATTTGGGATACTGCTTCTTACAGCAGCAGCGGGCAACGCTCCTGCACAGATGAAGCTGAACGGAGCGGGCGCTACCTTTCCGTACGTATTGTACTCCAAATGGTTTGATGTTTATCATCAAAAAAACGGAATCGAATTTAATTACCAATCCATCGGCAGCGGCGGCGGCATCAAGCAGGTCATCGAAGGCACGGTAGATTTTGGCGCATCCGACGCCCCCATGACCGAACAACAACTCAAAGACGCTAAGGATAAACAGGGATCTGAAATCCTCCATATCCCGACAACCATGGGCGCTGTGGTTGTTACCTATAATGTCGCCGGTATTGAAAAAGGATTAAAATTAACGCCGGATGTTCTCGCTGGCATTTTCCTTGGTGTGGTGACTAATTGGAATGATGCGAAAATTGCGGGAATTAATTCCGGATTAACGCTCCCTGATAAGCCGATCATTGTCGCTCACCGTTCAGATGGCAGCGGCACAACAAATATCTTCACCGACTATCTTACGAAAGTCAGCAAAGACTGGGAAACAAAAGTTGGCAAAGGCACGTCCGTTAATTGGCCCGCCGGATTAGGCGGTAAAGGAAACGAAGGCGTTGCCGGAATTGTTAAACAATCTGATGGTTCGATTGGGTATGTGGAGCTTGCCTACGCTGTAAAAAATAATCTTCCGTATGCAGTGCTGCAAAATAAAGTAGGAAATTTCGTAGAAGCGGACTTCAAATCTGTGTCCGCCGCTGCGGCCGGTATGGCAAAACAGCTTCCCGAAGACCTACGGGTATCGCTCACCAATGCCGATGGAAAAAACTCATATCCCATCTCAGGTTTCACGTGGCTGTTAATTTACAAGGATATGAAAGATAAAAGCAAAGCACAAGCAATAGTGAATTTTTTAAAATGGGCAATGGCAGATGGTCAATCATATGCCACAGATCTCTATTATGCCCCGCTTCCAAAAGAAGTTGTTAAAATGTGCACAAAAAAGATAAACTCAATTACACAATAATACGCATTGCAGGTACCGATCAAGCAATCGGGTGAATTAGTGAGCCGGCAACAGGGTGAAGAATCGCGACCAAATTCTTCACCCTTGCGTATTTCTGTGCCCCCCAATCTTAAATCAAAAAAGAATTATGGCGATTTCATTTTTAAACACTTCACATTACTTTTCGCGTTCTTCGTTTTTTCCCTTGTCTTCCTCATGGCGTATGAGATGTATAGGGGATCGCATGAATCTATCGTGAAATTCGGCTGGAAATTTCTCATCGGCACTACCTGGGATCCGGTGCAAGATGAATATGGAGCGCTTCCCTTCATTTATGGTACCGTTGTTTCATCTCTGCTTGCCCTCGCAATTGCCATACCGCTGGGCATTGGCGTAGCAGTTCTTCTCGCCGAACTTGCCCCGCGATGGCTGGCACTCCCGATTGGTTTCATAGTTGAACTTCTGGCTGCAATTCCCAGCATCGTTTATGGTCTCTGGGCAGTATTCGTTTTAGTTCCATGGATCCGTCTCAGCGTGGAACCGTGGTTGAGCAAATCGCTGGGGTTTATCCCGCTATTCAAGGGCGCGCCGTACGGGTTTGGGATGCTTGCGGCGGGATTGGTGTTAGCAATCATGATTCTTCCAATCATAATTTCAATTTCCCGCGATGTATTAAAAGCTATTCCCAACACTCTGCGCGAAGCTTCCCTCGCATTGGGAGCCACAAAATGGGAAACGACAAAAATTGTGTTATCCGCCGCAAAATCCGGGATCTTCGGCGCGGCTTTACTGGGTTTGGGAAGAGCCGTGGGCGAAACCATGGCTGTGACGATGGTGATTGGTAATCGACCGGATATTTCATTGTCATTATTCAACCCTGCTTATTCAATGGCAAGCGTCATCGCGAATGAGTTTACCGAAGCCACGTCCGATATGTATATTAGCTCGCTCACAGAAATTGCGCTCATTCTCTTTGGAGTAACCATTATTCTGAACGCTCTTGCCCGGCTCATTATTTGGAGCACAACAAAAAAATTCAAAACGACATGAATAGTCTAAATTCCAAACGGTATTATTGGAGAAAGTCAAAAACCGTTGTAATGAGTTCACTCTCGATCCTGAGCGCGGTGATCGTCATAATACCGATGTTTTTAATATTTTTTTATACGTTATCTAAAGGGTTTAGCGCTCTGAATCTCGATTTTTTTACCCACATGCCTAAACCGGTAGGGGAAACAGGCGGCGGTATGGCTAACGCGTTAGTCGGAACAGGGATTCTTATCGGACTGGGCAGTCTTCTCGGTTTGCCGGTTGGGATCTTTTCAGGCATCTATCTTGCGGAATATGGCAATAATATGTTTGGTAATGCGGTGCGCTTCATGTCGGATGTGTTGAGCGGAGTCCCGTCGATTGTCGTGGGGGTAGTCGCGTATACCTTGATTGTTCTTCCGATGAAACATTTTTCCGCGCTTGCAGGGGGAGTTGCGCTTGGCCTATTAATGATCCCGACTATTACGCGAACAACCGAAGAGATGATGCGGTTAGTTCCTCACACGACACGCGAGGCAGCGTATTCACTGGGAGTCTCACGTTGGAAAACGACAATGCGAGTCATCCTGCCAAGCGCGCTAAAGGGAATAACTACCGGCGTTTTATTGGGAATCGCCCGCGCGGCAGGTGAAACCGCCCCCCTCTTATTTACGGCGCTGGGAAATCGATTTTGGTCAACATCGCTTAACCAGCCCATCGCCTCACTGACAGTATTTATTTTTGACTATGCTAAAGCTCCTTTTGAAGATTGGAATAAACAAGCCTGGGCCGCGGGCTTTGTATTAATCACATTAATATTAATCATAAATGTGGCATTCAGAATTGTTACAAGAAGAAAATATGAACAGGGTTAGCGAAATAATGGAAACTCCACCTCCGGCGACTTCCGATAATAATGAAATCATGGAACCCACTTCTTTTAAACAAGTGGAAAGTTATTCGTTAAAAATCATTACAAAAAATATCAACGCATATTTCGGCAAAACAAAAGCGCTTAACAATATATCGCTCGATATCCCCACACATCGTGTCGTCGCAATAATAGGCCCCTCGGGATGCGGTAAATCTACCTTTTTGCGATGTCTGAACCGAATGCATGAGGTGGCGAACGGTACAATGGAAGGAACCATCCATTTAGATGGAGAAAATATTTTCGATTACGATCCGGTTGTTTTGCGACGTCGGGTGGGAATGGTATTTCAAAAACCCAATCCCTTTCCCACAATGTCTATTTTCGAAAACGTCGCCGCCGGATTAAAATTAAACGGGATCGGTAACAAAAAAGAATTAGCGGAAATTGTCGAACGTAGTCTCCGACGCGCCGCTTTATGGGACGAGGTTAAGGATTCTTTGAATAAATCCGGTATGAGCATTTCCGGAGGACAACAGCAGCGGTTATGCATCGCGCGGTCTTTAGCCGTCGATCCCGAGGTGATTCTCATGGACGAGCCTGCAAGCGCCCTGGATCCGATTTCCACAGCTAAGATTGAGGAACTCATCTACGAATTGAAATCACAATATACCATCGCAATTGTTACTCATAATATGCAGCAAGCCGCGCGGGTGAGCGATTACACTGCATTTTTCTATCTCGGAGAGCTGATTGAATACGATCAGACGAATAGAATTTTTACGAAACCGCAAAAGAAACAAACCGAAGAATATATAACCGGCAGATTCGGTTGATTAGTTATAGATAATTCCCTATCTTGGTGTTAAACTTATCATGGAACAGAAAATAATAAATTAATACGGAATAATGGAACGGCATTTTCAAACAGATATTGACAAACTTAAAACAACCATAATTAAAATGGCGAGTATGGTTGAGGTTGCTGTAGATGAATCTACTTGTTCACTCCTTGAAAGCGACCGGCAATTGGCAATCAAAGTAATCGAAGGAGATCAACGGGTCAACGCCCTTGAAATTGAAATAGATAATGCGATTATCGATCTTCTCGCGCTGCAACAACCGGTAGCGACGGATTTGCGATTTATCCTCGCTGCTACCCGCATAACTCATGATCTCGAACGCATCGGCGACCATGCGGTAAATATCGCTGAATCCGATTTGAATTTGGCGGCGACGCCCGATAAGGAATTGTTACTCGAAATTCCGCGTATGGCTGAGATTGCCCAAACGATGCTAAAAAATGCGATTGACGGATTTATCCACAACGATTCAGCTCTCGGACAATCCGTTCTCCAAAAGGATGATGTCATCGATGAACTGAACCGAACGATGGCACAGAGGGTCCTCGAACGAATGAAGCTTGATCAAAATCTCATCGAAGAGGGGATGGATATTATCAGAGTGAGCAAAAATCTCGAACGTATCGCCGATCTTGCCACAAACATTGCCGAAGACGTGATCTTTATTACCCAGGCGCGTGTTGTGAAACATCACGCCGAGGATAACAACTTTATCAGCGGCGAAAAACCGTAATAAGCGGAGGAGTTAATAAGATTATTCCTCCCTATGCAGTTCTTTTCTATTCTCCCTATGCCAATTATAACAACATTCAATTATTGGCTTGAATGATATAACGATTGAATTTCCATTCCGCTTAACACCCGGCGATAAATACGGAAGTTGTCCATAGCCCCCTTGAAGGGACTGGTTTGGGGAACATTTTCAGGAGTCGCGCCGATCACAAGCGGGTATGAATTCACATTAAACGTTGAATATGAATCGTAGGTTTGGTAGGTCAGATCGCCATTCGTGTATATTAGCATCTGATGATTCACGCGATCTACTATGAATGCAAAAAATTCCCATTCACCGACAGGAAAACTGAGATCAGTGGGTCTGAGATTGTTTTGAAGTTCGTGCTCGCCTGAACTATCACCCGCTGATTTCCATTCAGGATACCATTCATAGTAGTTTTGTTTTAACAGCGCTGCATACTCTCTATTCATATAGTAACCCACGACCGGTCCGCCCTTTACGAACAACGGCATGTAATTATTCTGTATTTGATCCACACGAAGCCACATCGTTATTGTAAGCTGATTGGTGGGATTGAGGGAAGGACTATTTTGAACCGTAATAAAGTTACTGAATCCATCAAAGAGATACGCGCTGTTCGGGCGACCGAGACGGTCGGCGGTATATACCGGATTTTGGGAAAAACCGGAATTACCAAATCCGCTAACATCTTCAGTTGTTCCATTAAACGGGAGATACATCATCAAATCTCTATTAAAAGTTGTAGTATCAACCCATCCCCACGTTACATGGATATCGAGGTTGCCGGTATTATTGAGCAATGTGAGATCGACCCTTGTTGTGAGACCGCCGAACACCTGTACATCAGTTTGACCGCTATAGCGTGCGTTATTGCTGTCATCAAGTGCATCCACTTCAAGATGCCATGTCCCGATCCTGATATTTTGAAAACTTCCGCTCGCAGTGCTTCCGGAATCGCCACTGGCGAGTTTCATAGTTTGACTCGGCAGGTCGGGTCGTGATAAGGTTGCAACGTTCTGAACGATATCGGCGGGCGCTTTCGCGAATGAAAGAGTGATTGTCCCGGTTGTTTGTGCCACAGGTGGCGGTTCCGATGATGCAGGCGACATCCGGCAACTATATCCGGTGAGAATGATTGTTACCAACGTGATGGATAAAATGTATTTCATATAATTACCTTTCGATCGACGGGAAAACACTTGTCAATTAAGATACGACAAATTACGAAGTTTTTGATTTAAGATCAAAGCATTAACTATTTCATAATGTGCAGTGTCAAATATTCCCTCCAAGAGCTGCACTGACTCCTCCAGATGTTTCTCACCATTTCACGTGAATATCGATATTTCCCTGATTCGGTATAAGGGTGATGTCTGTTCGGGTTACTTCTCCATCCGCTGCCTGAACATCCGCATAGCCGCTGCACCGTGCGATATTATTGGAGTCCAGCCCGTCAACTTCCAGATGCCATAGACCGCTTCTGATGTTCTGAAAATTGCCGGTTGCCTCCTGCAAGGAATCTGTGATAAAAAGTTTGATTGATTTTGTCGGAAATTCCGGTCTCGATATAGTTGCCACTAATTGAACAATCTTTGCCGGAGGTTTATCGATTGAAAGCGCGATTGATCCCGCTCCGCCAGAACCGGAATTTGATTCTGTTCTGCCAGTTTTCGTTTTGCACCCGAACCAGAGTACCAGAATAAGGAATATAGCAAGGATTAATATATTTTTCATGTTTTTCCCGTTGTTTTGTTATTGTGTAGTTCAGAACACTTCGATGTGAAAAATCGTTATGAACTGAATAATATACTTATTTTTTAGTCAAACTTTTATATACTATCTCAACGAATTTATCCGGTTTCATAAATCCGTTACCCCATCCACTATCGTAGTCCTTCGAGGGGTGAGCTGCAATAGTCTCTCCAAGTGATTTCCCATCTTTGATGAGTGCTTGAACATGGTCCTTCACACCCGCGAGCATTGTTCTATATTCTCGCAATCGATCCGGGTTTGTCAGCGGACCATGACCGGGGATAATATTAGTGGTATTGTTTGTTATTGAAAGGATTTTATCAACTGCGGCAATCATACCGTCTATCGATCCGCCGCTTGAAAGATCGATGATGGGGTATATTCCGTTAAAAAATAAATCTCCCGTATTGATTACATTCGCCTTCACAAAGTGGACTATGCCATCGCCGTCGGTGTGGGCGTTAGGCATATGAATAATATGAACATCCTCGCCGTTCATATGAAACGTCATCTCATCGGAATAGGTAATGGTCGGCAGCGCTAATGGAGGATACGCAGGCACTTTGCGATTGAAAAGCTCAATAAATTGATCCGTGCTCATTCGCGACCTTATATTATCGTGTGCAACGATAACTGTTCCGCTTTTGGCAAAATTTTCATTGCCCCCGACATGATCGCCGTGAACGTGTGTATTAAATAGATATCGTATCGGCTTCGGATTGATTGCCATGGCTGCTGATTTTATTTTTTCTGTCAATGGAGCGAACTCCCCGTCCACGAGAAATCCCCCGTCATCTCCTGCGCAATATCCCATATTGCCACCTGCCCCGGTGAGCATATAGACGTTATCGGTGATTTTAATCGATCGGATTTGAACGGTATCATAATTCTGCGCATAACCGAAGGATGTCTCGATAATCAGCAGCAGACATATAGCTGTAATCATTTTAATTAAATATTTCATACTATTCTCCTTTAATCTTATGTAAGTAAAATTGAAATGAGTTCACAGATATAGGGTACTATTATGGCAACGAATAATGTTGATAAAACAATTTAATCATTGTTAGTAGCACAATAATCAGGTATATCGGGCGTATAAATCTTGCTCCATTCTCCAGAACAAAACCCGATCCCAATCTCGCTCCCACAACCTGCCCCGATGCCATCACAAGTCCTATGGTGAACAGTATATTTCCCTTTATCAAAAAGATAAGAAAAGCGCAAATATTGCTGACGAAGTTCATCACCTTCGTGTACCCGGTGGCAGTAGTAAGCGTGTAGCCAAGCATTCCCACAAAAGCAACTACCCAGAACGATCCGACGCCGGGCCCGAAAAAACCATCATAAAAACCGAGCGCGAATCCGAACGTAAAGTAAAAAATAAACGGAACCATTCGCGGATGCGATTCGAGGTCTCCGATCCGGGGTGAAAATAAAAAATAGATCGCGATTCCGATTAACATAAAGGGAATGATTGATTGAAGGAGCGAATTATCCACCCGTTGAACCAATACTGTCCCTGCAGCCGCGCCAATAAAAGTGAAGATAATCCCCGGCGCCGCCTGTTTCAGATTGACCACTCCCTGCTGCACATGATAGGAAGCAGCTGTGAATGAGCCAAAACAGGATTGCAACTTATTTGTGCCCAATGCCGCCTGCGGCGGAATTCCGAATCCGAGTAGCACAGGCAATGTAATTAATCCACCTCCGCCGGCGATTGCATCGATCAAGCCGGCAAAAAATCCCACAACAAAAATTAGAGGGTACCACCAAATGGTTGATTGCATCTAACCTAAATTTTAGTTCCTATAGAATTTCATAATCGACCATGTAAATATACAAAATTGTTTGTTCTAACGGCGTTTTCTATATTATGTACTCTAAATTTACAGAAATAATTTTTACCGAGAAAAATTTGTTCCGATACGCAAGAAAGTTATTACAAGATATTAAAAATTGGGTGGAAAGTTTTGCCCAAAAGCCATATGCGCTCTGGGCGCTATTCATTATTGCATTTATTGAGGCGGCGGTTTTCCCTCTTCCTCCCGATGTATTACTCGTCGCGCTGGGGGTTGCCTCACCGAAAAAATCATTACGCTATGCCTTCGTTACCGCCTCAGGTTCATTCTTCGGGGCATATTTGGGATATTATATCGGCTTTGCAGGATTTGAATTCATTGGCAGACCCATCCTTTCATCTCTTGGCATGCTTCATCATGTTGAACCGATCCTTGCCGAATATCATCAACACGGGATTATCGCGCTCATCTTTTCGGGGTTCACTCCGATTCCTTACATTGTTTTTACCATGGCGGCGGGATTCAATAGAACAATCGATCTGCTTACTTTAACAATTGGCGGCGCAATAGGACGCTTGCTTAGATTTATGCTCGTCGGCGGGTTGTTATACTACTTCGGTCCGCCTGTTAAAAACTTTATCGATAAATATTTCGAGAAACTCTCTCTTGTTTTTGCAGCTATGCTGATTATTATCATCATTGCCATCAAAGTTTTTCTATGAAATCCTCACATCGTGGAAACGTAACCCTCGCACGCGCGCTCTCAAAATTAGGATTCTGTTCCCGCTCCGAAGCGGAGAAGTTAATCGCCAGCGGACATGTGACTGTTAATGGCAAAATTGCAGCATCGAATTTCTGGTGCATTCCTGAAAAAGTAAAAATTTCTGTCGATGGTAAACAGGTTTTCAAACAGGAAAAAACCTATATATTGATGAATAAACCGGTTGGATACGTCACAACCCGAAGCGATGAATTACATAGAAAAACAGTTTATGATATGCTCAAGGGAATTGATGAATGGGTCTTTCCCGTCGGTAGATTGGATAAAGATACATCGGGATTATTATTGTTCACGAACGATACCCAATGGGGCGATCAACTGACCGCGCCCGGTTCCAAAGTTGCGAAGACTTACTGTGTGAGACTGAATAAACCTCTTCTTGACGATCATAAACGCGAGATGGAACACGGGATGATGCTTGACGAAGAACGGCTTCTACCGGCGATTATCAAAATTGCGCCTCACACACCCGAACACTGGCTTAAGATGACAATCTTCGAAGGAAAAAACCGGCAGGTACGTCGTATGTGTGAAATAAAATGTTACAAAGTTTTAGAACTCCACCGGGTTAAAATCGGAAACCTCGCCCTCGGTAATTTACGACCTGGCGACTGGCGATATCTGACTACCAAGGAAGTGAGGATGTTAATGTTGTAGGGATGCCCCTTGTGGGCGTCCAGTCTTAAATACTCGTTCTCACGGTCCCAGAGTGTGTGAAAAATGTTTGTTTAATGTAGTAGCCGGTCACCGACCGGCGAACTAATTATATTTGATGCGCCGATCTGGTGATCGGCTACTACACTTAGTGACTTTTCACACGGTCTCCGTGGGAATGACATTGGTGGCGCTCTGCGCCATATAACACATTGACGCAGAGCGTCGAACCCGCATTCCCACGCAGGAACATGGGAATGAGATAAATATTTTCTAAAATAATCGAGCACAACCTCTATGCCAAAACTAAACGCGCAATATATTGAAATCTGCATCTTCAAATTTGAAAACGACCGTGTTCAATACCTGTTGATGCACCGGACAAAAAACGTAAATATCTATCCCGGTATCTGGCAAATTATCACCGCGAATATCGAACCAAACGAAAAAGCCACCGACACCGCGAAACGAGAAATCACCGAAGAAACAGGCCTTACGCCCACGGCTTTATGGGTGGTACCGAAAGTGAATTCATTTTATAACAATATCGATGATACAATTAACTTTATTACCTTCTTCGCAGCGCAGGCGCCTCCGGGCAGCATCCCAAAATTATCAAGCGAGCACGATAAGTACGAGTGGGTTTCACTCGATGAGACTCAGAAACGTCTCGTCTGGCCCGGTCAGCGAGAAGCGGTAAAGATCGTCAGCGATTATATCATTAAAGGAGACGTTGCAGGTGAAGTGCTGAGAATTTTCTAAGAGTGAAATCCGTCTCGCGTTGGTTACTCGAACCTTTATGCATATGTGGCGCTCTTCGCCATTTGACGCGGAGCATCCTGAAACTTCAAAAACGCCTGTCCGGTAACTCTATCTTGCAGACCAGTTTCCCCTCCATTTTCAAGCCAGCCCGACAATGTCATTCTGGCGGGGAAGGGACCAAGGGGTGGTTTGGGTACGGGGATTGAGCCACTCCACTCAATGTTTAGCGGGAGAGTGGTCTTTGAGATAGCCGGTGCCTTGCGACTTTCAACGTGGAGAGTTGAAGATTTGTACAACATCATAATTTTGCAGCTATATTATTCCTTAACTGAATCCGGCTGATCCTTCCTTCTATTCCAGCCGTATTGACAGCTTTTGCTTCGATGGTGTTTTCACCCTTGGCAAGAAGCCATTGAAATTGGTCTTCGGATATTTTCCACTCGCCCCCATTTATCCGAACCATAAATTTATCGAACCACGACATTGAATGAGTCATGATCACGTTAAGCGTATCCGAAGGTGAACTCAGGTTGGTGTGGAGCAAGTGAATTGTGGTCTGGTTCAACCGGGGATAAAGAAACTCGCGATCCGATGAAAGCGAAATATTTTGAGGCATTCCCTGTGAAAAGAGCTCTGGAATAGTCTCATCGGTGGTAAACTCAAAATATCGTTTATTTCTGATGATTGACGAGTCGAAGAACGCAAAGTTATTGCTCAGATCGACATGGTAGAAATAGGGGAACCAATCTGATTTTATTTTGCCATAATCATACCCCTTATTCTGCCCAACAAATACAATCCCGGAATCATCGCCGTGAATATAATGCTGCCGGCATTCATCCGCGCTGAGCGGGATGCCGCCTGCCTCCCACCAGGCGTCGTTCTGCCCATCGAAAAAAATCCATTTCTGAAATTGATTGCTCCACACCTCGGCGCCAACATGACCGAGCGGCGTTCCGAAACCCGTCCCGAATTTTGTAAGTCCGACAGTCCTAGCCGGATAGCCGAGCGCGTCCATGCAGTTTGCAAAGAGGCGACCGTATTCTACGCAGCGAAGCTGCGCACCTTTCTCGGCGTCGGCAAGAATGGAAAGCGCATCGCTCCCTTTACATGGGTTATTGCTGCTGTGTTCGAATCTGTTGGATACCCAATGAAGCATGAGCTTCATTTTTTGGAATTCATTCGTTCCATTTTTAATGATCCCGGCGAGAGCATACTTTCGACGAAGGGAATCCATTTTGGGATGATGAAAACCGTCCCATAGGTAATTTGTAGGATTTGACGGACCGACGTAATTATCAAACAATGTAATGGCTATCGGGCTTTCGTTGATCCTTGCTGTGTGAAATGCCTCATCTGCTTTGGTGAGTACCGCAGAGAAGCGGGCGGGATATTGTTTCTTCAACGATAATAAATCCGGGTCCTTATCGATCAGATGGCTGTCGGTATTGCCGTTCATGATAGACTTCTCCAATTGTTCGAACGCATTATCGGCGTCGCCCGCGAGCGCGTAGCACTCGCTTATTGTATAGTAATACTGCCAAGGATACTCTCGCGCATCGGGAAAGGTTAACGCTTTTTTGTAAAGAGAAATCGCGCGGGAATAATCTTTGGTTTGATAAGCGTTCCATGCGTTGTGTTTTGCCGCTTCGTAAACGGAGTCCCTTTGCTGGGTGAAAACGAGGGTACTGGAGAATAAAACAATAATAAGCAGGGATTTTATCATACAACGTTCCTTTTGGTTTTTAGCGGTTGTGAGATATTGATTCATGAATCAGGAATAAAACTCGCTTAAAATATACGAATGTTTATATGATAAGTTCCAATCAATAACTGGTAAAAGTTCCGGAAGAACTCCCCTCTGCCCGATCATGTTCCCTCCTTTTTTGAAGATGGGGATTGAACCTGTCCCGAAAAGCTTTTTGGGGGAGGGTGGTGTAAGCTCGTAATCATAGTCACTGTGATTATGATGAATAAACTCATTATAGATAAAAGAGGAGGGCAGCCCATGTTCTGTCCTCCACAGTCCCTCATCCGATCCACTAACGGATGTGTAAGAGAGTTTAATGGATCTTGCCCCACCGTGATATATAACGCGGGACATCGAGTATTGGTAAGACCGTCATTCCATCGGAGCACTGGGTTGGTCTACAGATGGAAGCAGGGTCATATAAAATGAATTAAGGAACACTTGATAATCACTTTCCATGTGGGAGCGTGGTCTAAAACATTTACGCTCAGAAAAGCGTTATCACGCTAATTTATACTGTATATAATGATAAAAAAGAATTAGCGATATTCAAGTTAAAACAGGGGCGCCGAATTTTCCCAATTTTTGCCTTACTAAAAGTAATTGAGTATATTTCAAAGCATTGATTAGAAGAATACTGTATCGGAACGTAGCGCAGCCCGGCTAGCGCACTTGCTTGGGGTGCAAGGGGTCGCGGGTTCAAATCCCGCCGTTCCGACTAATAAAGGAATATCGAAAATGATATTCCTTTTTTATTTGTGGCTAAACAATTCTTTCTTTACATATCGCTAAACCGAGTATTTAACCGTTATTATATCGGTTGCACTGCAATGAGTGCTTTGAAATATACTATTGCAATCTTTTTTGCATCCATATTGTTAAATAGACATAATCCCAATTCACGAAGAACTAAGACCAATTAAACATTGATGGAGCAATTATGTCTCTACGACCAATAAAGCGAATCATTCAAGCCAAACCAACAATCGAGGGCGCAGGTGTTCATCTGCGGCGGGCGTTTGGTTTCGGTAATACTTCTGATTTCGATCCGTTTCTCCTCCTGGATGATTTTAGAAATGACATCCCGCAAGATTACCTTGCCGGTTTCCCCTGGCATCCCCATCGCGGAATTGAAACAATTACATACGTCCTGGCGGGAACGGTTGAACATGGCGATAGCATCGGCAATCGCGGCGCAATTTCTGCCGGCGACGTACAGTGGATGACCGCGGGCAGCGGTATCATCCATCAGGAAATGCCGAAGGGTGATACGAAAGGCCGGATGCATGGGTTCCAGCTATGGGCAAATCTGCCCTCCTCGCTCAAGATGACTCCCCCGCGATATCAAGAAATTAAAGCAAAAGATATGCCTGCCATCACAGAGGACGACGGAACAAAAGTCTACATCATCTCCGGAAATTTTTGGGGAACATCGGGACCAGTCGATAACATCGCAGCGAACCCAACGTATCTTGATGTATTTGTTCCACCGGGTAAAAAGAAAACCGTGCCAGTTGCGATGATGAATCAAGCGTTTGCTTACGTGTTTGAGGGCGGCGGAAAATTTTGCAACGCGTCTGCGCCTTTGGCGGTGCCTACTGAGAGCGTTGGATGGCTGGATACTTCGCCGCCAGTTGAAGCTAGGAACCGCTCATTGATACTATTCGACAACGGCGAGGAGGTCACTGTGCAAGCCGGAGAGAACGGAATCCGATTCCTTCTCATTTCAGGGAAACCATTACAGGAACCGGTAGCATGGTACGGACCAATTGTGATGAACACACAGGATCAACTCCGCAAGGCATTCGAAGATTTGGAAAATGGGACATTCTTACAGCCCGAGGATAAGAAGAAGTAACTGATTCCAGCGGTCAATTCTGTTTATTTTTTATTTCTCTTATAAACCTGAAGAGTAACAAGAGATATCATTTGTTAATATGGCAGAGAATTCCTATTATTACCTTCCAATAAATCCAAAAAGAATACAAATAGGAATCGAAATGGAAAGGATCTCACCCCCGGTGAGTAAAATACGAACTCCCCATAAGTTACTATTTCCCACTGAGAGAGTTGAAGCTCTAGATACTCATGGTCAATCGTGGAGTGGAGATACGGTAAAAGAAAGTATTGCATTATGTCCCCATCAATTAATTGAGCCATATTTTCTAAAATACCTGCCGCGCAAGGGGAAAATTTTAGAGGCGGGCTGCGGTTTGGGAAGATGGGTTTTTTACCTTCGCTCGCTTGGATATGATATTATTGGGATCGACCTTGCATCGGAAGCCCTTCGCATTGTAAAAGCATACGACCCGCAGGCGCCAATCTACGCAGAAAATATCCTGCATACTGCCTATCCGGAAAAATCATTCCATGCGATAATATCTCTTGGGGTTGTGGAACATTTTGAAGAAGGTCCCCAGAAAGCGTTCAGAGAAACCTACCGGCTACTGACAGATGATGGATTATTTTTCGTTACCGTCCCGATTAATAATCTGAGCCGAAGACTTATCGCTAATCCGCTTAAAGGATTAAAACGCTGGATCAAAAAGCGGGGGCGGGTACAATATGCATTTGAAGAATACCGGTACACACGGCAAGAATTTCAAATCCTGCTGGAAGAATCGGGTTTTGAGATATTTGTCCATGCTCCCGACGAATTTAAACCTCCGATGAATATTGGTCTCTATGTAGACTACCCTCTATTCAGGCATCGCTCGAACAAGTGGGAGCTTAACGGATTGGGAGAATTTGTTAATTCTATTCTCACTGCTTTAAATCCGTGGATCAATTCCGCGGGCGCACTTTGGATCTGCCGGAAAAAGAAAAATTAGACAATACCACTAATGTGTGAAAAATAAAAAAAGAATTAACTATTAAATTCTGCTGACCCCGATCGATTGTGAACCAACAAATATTATTCCTGAAACCCACAAAACGGCAGCAACGTGCCCGGATGTTAAATCATCTCATCCCTGGAGTATTACTGCTCTTCACCGGCGTAGACGAGTTAACCGGTGGAAGAACCGAACATATTTCGCTTCCCTGGCTGAATATTATTATCGGACTTTCAGCTACAATATTAATCGTGTATGAATTGAAATATTCTCACAAGAGGAAACATTCTATTGTAAATTATGTAGATATTGTTGCTGGTTTCATTCTCCTCCTTGAGGGTATCAATCATTATCATCCGAATAAATTTTTCCAACCTGCGCTGTTTTACGTCATTATTGCTTTGGCGACCATTCTCATGGGTATATTTCATCATCAAATGAGAAATCTCCATCAGCTTGTGCAGGATGATGAGGGATTTACTTTCAGGAATTCGCCTTTCTTTAAATTTCGAATGCGTTGGAAGGACATTGTCGCTATTACTATAGGGGATAGATTGATAACACTGACAACTCACGATAATCGGAAGCATAAAATTAATCTCCGGAGGATTGAAAACCGGGAAGAGATAAAATCCATCTTACGGAATAAGACGTTGGGTAAATTAAAATCCTGACGCGACTTAATACCCATCCATAGGGATTACAGTAAGGGATGAAAAATCGAAATTCCATCTTGGATTATTATCAGGATATCAATGGAAGCTATTTACACGCCCACGGCGAGCGGGGCACGGAACATTTGCTCCAAAAGTTGGATTTACACCCCGGGGAGAAAGTTCTTGAAATTGGATTTGGAACAGGCGCAACCTTGGTTAAAATAATATCACGATATCCCTTCATTGAGCTATTTGGAGTGGAAACATCATCAACGATGCTTGAAAAGGCAAGATCGCGGCTGCAATTCTGCGGTGTTACTACCAAAATCGCTCTCAGTCTGATGCCCTCAATTGACCGTCTCAATTTTGAGGACGATTCATTTGATAAAATTTACGTGGAGTCTGTCCTTGCTATCCAGGAAGATTCTGTCATTGTGGAACTGCTTAGGGAAATATACAGAATTTTAAAACCGGGCGGTAAAGTTGTTATGAATGAAACGCTCTGGTTACCAGAAATAATTTATGAAGAGATAGCGAAAATAAATACGATCTGTAAGAGCAAGTTTGGAATCATTCAATCTACCGGAAAATATAAAACCTGGAATGATTGGAGCGAACTCTTGAAAATCAACGGGTTCGAATTGCTCCGTTTCGAGTCAATCGATAGCATGGTTACCTTAGAAACGAGAGAGCGAAAACATTGGCAGGAATGGCTCTCCAGATTGTTTTCAATTATAGGATTGTTATCCGGAATGATACATAACCGGCTCCGGAGTGAACGCAAAGAATATACTGAAGCGATGAAGGATATCTTTGAAAATAAAAAATACATGGAGGGCTATCTAATTATTGCCCGTAAATAGGGTGATAAGGAGTTTTCGATCAATTAGAGGGCCCAATGAGACCGGTTGTAACCTAAATTTGGAAACCCTCCTAATTTCAATTACATTTATTCCGCTACCCGAAGATATAGATTCCAATCTTCGTTGAAAATATTATCTCCTGAACCTTAAAAGGATTGTACGATGAATAAAATTATTTTAGAAACGCTTACCATACTACTAACACTCATCTTCGCCTGTTCGTTCATTGAAGCTCAACAAAATCCGGTTTCCTGGATAAGAAAATCTCAGGAAAAACTGGAAAATGAACTTATCACAAAATATGGCGAATCACAGAGAACCAGGATTGAAAAAGGGTTGCAACAAGTTAGTGACTTTTGGCGAAGAGAAGACGGCAGTGTTGATATTTACGAAGATTTCGTTAGAACAAATTTCGCCGGCGATCAACCCACCCTGGATACCATGTTCAACCGGTTTGAATTTCTATTTGAGCAACTTGATGGACATATGACCGAAATGGGAAGAGCATTTAGCTGGCAGGCGGATCTCGATCTTGGACCTATGCTGCCATTGGACGATATTTTCGCCGGGTATGATCCGTCAGCGCATATCAATGATGATTTCTTTGGAAACAAAATAGCATTCGTCATTCTTCTAAATTTCCCTCTCACAACCCTTGATCAGCGATTGACCGATGGCGAACATTGGACACGGCGAGCATGGGCTGAGGCGCGCCTTGCTCAACGATTTTCCATACGCATACCGGCAGAAATATCGCTCGATATCTCAGAAAAAGCGTCCGAATCCGAAAAATATATCGCGGGTTATAATATCTGGATGCATCATCTTTTGAATGAGAAGGGCGAACGTATCTTTCCGGCAAAACTCCGGCTCCTCACCCATTGGAATCTCCGGGATGAAATCAAAGCGGATTATAATGACCCGCAAGGCGGCATCGATAAACAAAAAATGATTCAAAAAGTTATGGAACGTATAGTCACACAGACTATTCCCGTGGTTGTGATCGACAATCCCAACATAGATTGGAACCCGTATACGAACGAGGTAAAAAATTCATCCGTAAAAGATGGAGATGTGCCCCCTTCCTTATTGCCCATCACGAATGCACCAGAACCCGATACGCGATATGCTATGCTTTTGAATAAATTTATCGCATTTAAAAAAGCCGACCCTTATTCGCCAACCGCTCCCACACTCATCGACCGGCGATTCGATGAAGATCGCGAAATCCCCGAACCCCGTGTGAAAGCGATGCTTGAACAGGTGCTTTCATCGCCGCTTGTTTCGTCGATTGCAGCCGTCATTGAAAAGAGATTACAACGCAAATTGGAACCGTTCGATATATGGTATAACGGCTTTATGCAGCGCGGCAGTTATACGGAAGCCCAATTGGATTCAGTTGTATCGCAGAAATATCCCACCGCGAATGCTTATAAAAAGGATATCCCGAACTTATTGATGAAATTGGGCTTCAGCCCAGAAAAAGCGAAACAAATTGCCGATAACATCGCGGTGGATCCCGCACGCGGTTCAGGTCACGCTTCGAGCGCAAGCATGCGGTCGGAAAAAGCCCATTTACGCACGCGGGTGGAAAAAGGAGGCATGAACTATAAGGGATATAATATCGCGGTTCATGAAATGGGGCATAATGTTGAACAAACATTTTCCCTTAATTATATTGATCACACGCTGCTTCAGGGCGTCCCCAATACCGCCTTCACGGAAGCTCTGGCATTTGTGTTCCAGGGACATGATATAGAATTGCTCGGGCTCGCCACTCCCGACGCAAAAAGCGAAGCGATGAAAGTTATAAATGATTTTTGGGGAGCTTATGAGATATGCGGCGTAGCGCTTGTCGATATGAGTGTTTGGCATTGGATGTATGATCATCCGAATGCGACTCCCGCCCAATTGAAAAACGCGACTATCCAGATATCGAAGGACATTTGGAATAAATATTATCAACCGGTCTTCAAGGTCAACGACGTCGTGTTACTGGGGATTTACTCGCACATGATTAACGATCAGTTGTATCTCCCGGATTACCCTATCGGACATTTAATTGCGTTTCAAATTGAAGAGCAGATGAAGAAGGCAGGAGCAATAGGTCCGGAATTTGAAAGGATGGCGATAGAGGGCCGTGTCGCGCCCGATATCTGGATGAAGAACGCCACCGGCTCCCCTGTTGGCGCCGAGGCATTACTTCAGGCAACCAAAGAAGCGTTGGATAAAATTTCGGATTAACAAACCGATCAGCGACTATTTCAATAAAAAAACCCAGGATCATATTCACCGGGGTTTTTCGTGTTACAGAATTTTTATTCCGGGCAGCATTGCCCGCGATTATTTTATCAGCAACAATTTTCCGGTTTTAACAACGGAGGTAGTTTGAAAGCGGTAAAAATATACGCCGCTTGGCATCGAAGTAGCATCCCACTTTATCTCGTGTTTTCCGGCATTCACCATTCCGTCGACAAGTCTCACAACTTCTTTTCCAAGGATGTCGTAAATAATCAACGTTGTATAGCTGTTCTGATGAAGCGTAAATGGTATTACCGTTGAAGGATTAAAGGGATTGGGATAATTCTGTTCTAACACTGCCAGGGCAGGTCTAAGAATTTGTTGATGTGTTTGGACCGGAGCTACCATGGTAGTATCCCTGCTCGTGGATTTATAAAAACCGCCGGAGGTAGTGCCGGCATAAATATAACCTGAATCATCCATGACGAGAGTGTTCACAGTGCTATCGGTAATACCGGTGGACCACCGCTGCCAATGATTTCCATTATCATTTGATCGGAATACGCCATGTCCAAAAGTAGCTCCATAAAGATGACCACCGGGGGTACCTACTACAGAAAATACGTTGAGGAGCAAATTAACATGAAAAACGGGATCCGTCCAGTAAAATAGTCCTGATGAATCTTGAAGCAATTCGGTTCGAGCGGTATCAATTTTTATGATACGTGTTTTCGTAGAATCCCACACCGTATCACGCCCAAGCGAATCGTATAAGACGCCCAAATCTGTGCCGGCAAATATTCTGTTGTTAGCGCCTGCGGCAAGGGAATTCACGCGTAAATATTCATGATTGAAATCTCTCGTCCAGGAATTTCCCTGGTCTTTTGATCTATACATTCCGCCGCCATAGGTTCCTGCCAAAACGTTTTCACGTTGATCGATAATGATCGATGTGATATAGGGATAAATTGGAGGAGTTGGATAATCAGGGGCAGGAATGGTATCCCATGTAGTTCCGTTATCGTTTGAAGTGAATAATCCGCTGCCGCATGTTCCACCATAGATCTTCCCGCGCTTATCTACTGCGAACGCAGTCACAAGAGTTGTCGAATCACCAAGATAGAATTTCTTCCATGTGGCGCCAAAATCCCGCGATCGATACCCGACGCCCGTGTAGCTGCCTGCAAAAATATTCGTGTCATTATTAATATAAACTGAATAGTAGTACGTGCGCATGCTGCCGGAATCAAGTCGCGCCCATGTATTACCGCCATCGGTTGACCGCTGCAATCCTTTGCCGTTTGTGGCGGCATAAATTTGCCCCAGCGAATTAACCGCGAGTTCGTTAATCGCTGTGTTGGGGGCAACGGTGCTTAGTTTTGTCCAATTATTTTGCGAAAAAGATATGACAGAGGTAACGACACTTATACAAACGATCAAAATGGTAAAACTTATAACATTCTTCATGATTAAATCCTTTTTATCAAGATCTATCTGGTGGAGACGCGACGGCTATTTAATTTGATAATTTACCAATAAAGTGTAAAAAAGTCAATAATTTTGAAAAGGAAATATTACCCCTCCTCAGTACAGATGATGGTTCATTCAGGGGCATCACTGTATTCTTGAAATCTTGTCTATTTGATTTAAATATTCACCATAGGCCAGATTCTAAAATATGCCCTTTATATGTAAAAATCAGGGCTTTCATTATCCTGCAGATTACCAGAAGTTTAGTTCAGATGTTAATGACCTCCCTGGTAATACCTCATTGCCTCGGGTAATTCTTCCTTGATTTTATCGATCCTTGAAGCATCCGATGGATGATCGCTTAAGAATTCCGGCGGAGCTTTCCCGGCAGATTGCTGCGCCATGCGATTCCAAAATTCCAGTGCGTTGTTTGGATCATACCCTGCCATCGCCATAAAAATTAATCCAAGATGATCTGCTTCACTCTCCTGAACCCGGCTGAAGGGGAGCATAGCGCCGTATTGGGCGCCTACGCCGAATGCGCTCATCCAGAGGTTTTTAGTCTCATCAGGTTTGTCTTTAATTAATTCTGAAAGTGCCACGCCTCCGAACTGTGTAATCAAGCCCTGGCTCATTCTTTCATTTCCGTGATCTGCGATAGCGTGGGCGATTTCATGACCAAGCACTACCGCCAGACCCTTTTCATCTTTTGTTATCGGTAAAATGCCGGTGTACACCACAACTTTTCCTCCCGGCATGCACCATGCATTAACTTGATCGCTCTCAACGAGATTAAATTCCCACTTGTATCCATTCAGCCGGTCGGACATATTATTTTGCGCCATATACGTTTCAACCGCAGTTTGTATTTTTCTTCCCACTGTGTTAACCATCGCTACAGATTTCGGGCTAGCGCTGATTTTGTTAGACTTAAGAAAATCACCATACTGTTGAGTACTCAGCGACAACATCTGAGAACTTGGGATCAAACTAAGCTGTTTCCTTCCGGTTAAAGGAACAGTGCTGCAAGATAAAATTATAAACGCGATACTGAGAATAGCTACATGAATAATAAAGTATCGGTAATGGTTAAGAAAATGTAACATAATGCCCTCGCAATAATCTTATTTAAATTGTTGGATTACCGTGAAATATAAATGACTTAACTACAAATATCAAGCCCGGGGAACTGAACGAATTGCCCTGAAGGCGGCATCCTTCTACCCGAAATATCAGAGAAGGAAAGACTCTTGATTCTAAAATAAATTCGAGGTAATTTATACCATTCACTATAATGTGCAATTAACTCCTGGAATACTCTCATGCGTAAAATTCTACTTTCTACCATCTGCATTCTTTGTTTTATTGGAACATTTTTGAGCTTCTTCCTCACCAATCGTCAATATAGAAGAGAAGCTCAAGAGGAAATGACGTCAGGCAAAAATGAGTCGATTGAAGCGCTCGAATTTTGGACTAAGTCGCGCGCATACCCTGATAACGATATCCCCCCAGACAAATATTATAAAGCATTTCAACTTGCAAAAATGAAAGTGAATCAATTGCCTCAAATTTACACGGCGGGCAGCGTCTGGGATCCGATCGGCCCGCTGAATCTTCAGGGGCGAACACTCTGCGTTGCAGTCAATCCTTTAAACTCGAACACCATTTTCGTGGGAACCGCAAGCGGTGGCTTATGGCGATCTTATACGGCAGGATCACAGGGAGATTGGCAACAAGTAAAACTTGGCTACCCTGCGCTCGGTATCAGCTCAATCATCATTGATCCGACTGATTCGAATACGATTTATATCGGTACAGGCGAGGTATATGGTTATCAAACCTCAAATGGCGGGCTTACTCTAAGAACAATGCGCGGTAGTTATGGTATTGGAATTCTCAAAACGGTCGATGGAGGATCGACATGGACAAAGAGTCTCGACTGGTCGTACAACCAACAGCGCGGAATTGAAATGCTGAAGTTTAATCCGCTCAATCGCCATACGATCTGGGCAGCAACGACAGAAGGACTATACCGGTCAGTTGATGATGGAATCAACTGGGTCATGATAAAGCCGATCATTCTTGCTGAAGATATGATTATTAATCCAACCGATACAACTAAAATAGTTGCTTCGTTCGGCGATTTGAATAGTCCTGGAACCGGATTATATAAATCTATAAATAATGGGATTAATTGGAATCCGATTGTTGGAGTTCCGACATACACCGGTAAAACACTGCTGGCAATGTATGTGTCAAATCCCAGTATGATCTATGCAAGTATTGCTGATAGCACTACAGGCGTCGGCTCATTATGGCAATCAACTGATTTCGGCGACTCTTGGGTGAAACTCAGTGATTATGTTTCATATCCAATCTTTCAAGTGCAGGGATGGTACTCCCATTACGTCGCCGTTCATCCTACGAATTCAAATATTATCGTACATAACTCGGTCTTACTGAGTAAATCAATTGACGGCGGCGCAACATTTAATTATGTCTCTTCAGGTTACGCTGATAATCATGGTTACACCATCGATCCGCATAACCCAAATATTCTTTACGCTGCCAACGACGATGGAATATACCGTTCAACTGATTTCGGCAGCTCATACGTAAATATCGGATATGGGATTCAATCCGGACAATTCTATAATGGATTTTCGTGTTCTTCTTCAGATTCCTCCATAGCGATAGGACAATCCCAGGATCATATTCCGGGGTATCGATATCTTGGCACAATGAATTGGGATCACGGCAGCGTTACCGACGAGGTTGGCTGGACTGCAATCAATCCGCAAAACGATAATATTATGTATGCGATCAACAGATTCGGTGAAACTTTTTTCAGATCACTTGATAGAGGTGCGTCTTTTCAGGCAGTTTGGGGTTTCAATAATGTTGAGGGTATAGGAAGCTGGAATTCTCCAATCGGCTTGGCTCCGTCCAACCCCCAAGTGATTTATTTTGGAGATACAACGGTTTATAAATCTATCAACGGTGGAAGCAATTGGTACAAACCAAGCGTCGGTAGAAATTTTGACGGTAATCCCACTCTGCCCATGGCTGTCGCGCCAACAAGCCAGGATACGGTATATATCGGGACTGCCCCTGTACACACAAGATCGCATATTTATCGAACTGCCAACGGAGGCACCTCGTGGACCGATATCACCGGTATTATTCCCAATCGCTATCCGATGGATTTGATGGTCGATCCATCAAATGCACAAGTGGTCTATCTTGCAATGGGTGGATTTGGAACGGGACATGTATTTAAATCGACCAATGCAGGTTCGGCGTGGACCGATATCACCGGCAGCTTACCGGATGTTCCCACCAGCGCGATTGCGATTGATCCGATCCATTCCAGTAATGTGTATGTGGGTAATGATCTCGGCGTGTATGTTTCCACAACCGGAGGCGGAAGCTGGTCATCGTTCAGCGAGGGTCTTCCCGATGCAGTGATAGCGGCAGATCTAACAATCTCGCCGGCAAACCGTGCGCTCCGTATTGCGACACATGGTAATGGGGTTTGGGAAAGAAGATTGTTAGGCGAAATGCCGGCGAATTATTTTGATTATAAAACCAGCGTGTTAATCTATCCCACGAACGGCTTGATGGATACTGTCGGCGCTATCTACACACCGATCCGAGCGTCGTTCCGCAATCTCAGTGCAAACGCCCAGTCTGATTCGTTCAATGTCGAGTATCGCATTCTCAGCAACACCACAGAAGTTTACTCAAATATTAAGCGGATTTCCGGGTTGGGGCTCGGTGAAACACGCCAGATTACATTTGACGGCTCATTCGTCCCACCTGATACGGGAACATACACACTGCAGGCAATCTCTCTCGCGTTAGATCAAAATAGCACCAACGATACGCTTGCGGGTTCTCTGACAATCATTGCAGCTCCCACGATTCGAAATTTCAGAGTGAATAAATTATATTCAGCATATACAGAAATTTCAGGCGGCTCGCCGGGTCCGTACGGAGACGATGTTCAAATGCGTATCGGACTTCCATTTTCAATTAAATATGATGGATTTTTATACGATTCAGTCCAGATTAGTACTAACGGATGGATGGAATTAGGTACCGGAACACCCGGAAGTCTCCATGGCTTGTCAACTCAGCAGCAGTTGGGGGGATATTTTCTCGCAGCACTTGGCACTACGGATCATCCCACGAAAGCCCTCGGTCCCTGGTGGACAGATCTCAGCACCTTTAACGGCGGTGTAATTACGTATACGACGCAGGGAGTAACGCCTAATAGAATTTTTATCGCACAATGGAAAAACATGCCGTCGTATTTTGATCCTAACCAAACGAGCATCACCATTAATTTTCAGGTAAAACTTTATGAAACCACAAATGTAATAGAATATTGTTACGGTCCGATGGTACCGGGCGGAAACCCTGCGGTTCCCGAAGGCGCCTCCATTGGACTCAAGGATGACATTGGAGGAGATTATCGCTATTACGATATAGCCCGTCATGCCTCAGGGTTAAGCGGAGATTTACGCGCTAATCTTAGTCCGCTAACTGATTGGCCCGGACCGGATAGTATTTATCAAATCACAACAAATTTTACCTCCCCAACAGTCTCCGTACGCACCGGATGGAATCTTGTCTCTATTCCCGTTTACAGATACGACCATACACCGGCGTCGATATTTTCAATGTACGTGAGCGGTACCGCATTTGAATACAATAAAGGATATTCCCGGATCGACTCGTTAAAGTATGGAGAGGGATACTGGATAAAATCCTCGGGCGCTGCATCATTCCAAATCAATGGCGCCTCCCTCCAAAATACAGTTATCCCTGTAACGGCGGGATGGAATCTTATCGGTTCAGTTGACCATGAAATTGCTGCTCCTTTCGGGGGGATAGTTAGCAGCTTCGTTTTCGGATATTCCAATACTGGGTATAATAAAACCTCAATTCTCACTCCCGGAGAAGGATATTGGGTAAAAGCATCGGGTAATGGTTCCATAGTTCTTGGACCAAGGGCAGAACCTAAATCTTCAACTCTTCTCGATAACGCCAACTGTGCGGTGACGATATCAGATAGGCTTCAAAGGAGCAGAACATTATATCTGACAGAAACACCGGATAACAACCTCGACATGGCTTTATATGAACTGCCGCCGATTCCACCAAAAGATGTATTCGACGCCCGCTTTGTAAGTCAACGAATGATTGAACTCTATCCAAAAGATTTACAGAGTATCACAACATATCCGATATATATCCAATCGGCTGTGTATCCTTTACAGATAACCGGAAATATCCCATCGACCGGCGGTCGAACAATTACGATCGAGGAGCTCTCAGGGAATAATGTAGTACGTTCTCAGAATCTGACCTCTACAGGAATGGTTTTAGTATACAATGGAGAAAACATTATCCGGCTAAAGATATCGGGTGTGCAAGAAATTCCCACGCAATTTGCTCTAAAACAAAACTATCCTAATCCGTTCAATCCCGCTACAACCATTAGCTTCGATATTCCGGTCCGCAGTACGGTGAACCTGGTCATTTACGATATACTCGGTAAAGAAGTTAAAACTATTACACATAAAGAATATGACGCCGGCTCATATAGTATTGCTGTCGATTTCAGTAATTTTGCGAGCGGAGTGTATATGTATCGCATTAGCACGGAAAAATATACCGAAATGAAAAAAATGCTGTTATTGCGATAATAAACGGAAATATCTATATATTAAATATTCTCGTATAAACTATTCAGAAAGTATTTCATATGTCAATGAAGAAAATCGTTCTCGCTTCTGTTCTGGGAGGACTTGCCATATTTTTCTGGGGAGCGGTTTCACATGTTGCCCTTCCCCTATATAATAATTCGTTGCTGCGATTCACAAATGAGGAAGCGGTGACCCAGGCAATAGTCGCTAATGCTCCCAATCCTGGCGTATATTTCATGCCGAATAATCCGGTTCGTTCTGTTGGGATGTCCGATGAACAATATAAAGCGGCAACGCAAGCGTCCATGGATAGAATGATGCAAGGTCCATTCATGTTTGCCTCAATTCGATTAGGACCAGCTTCAACACCGGGATTATATATCACTCAGATATTTACAGACATGCTTACTGCATTTTTTATGACGCTTATCCTTGTAAAGTTGAGTGAAAAGACATACTGGAGTCGTGTGATTGTATGTCTTTGGATCGGCTTGGCGGGATTTATGGCGAAAAGTCTCCCTATGTGGAATTGGTATGGTTTCAGTCCTGCCTTTACCTTTGCGGAACTGATAGATTTTACCGGACGCGCGTTCGTCGGAGGAATGGTAATTTCAAAATTCACTTCCTCGAAATAAAGGCGCTTATTGTTTATAATACCCGGTGAGCATGAAATGATTCCCGCAATGAGTTAAATTTGAAATAATCCATCCCACGATACTATTGAAATTATTCTATAGTACGATACAGTATGTTTTTAAGTCTTTCGCCCTCATATCGGCTGTTAAAATTTGTTCCAGTGAACATGTTCGTTATAACGTTTTTAGTAATTCCACAGGAACAATCATCGCTGCAAAACAAGCGACAAAACCATGAAAAAAACGCGTCAGCCATAATAGATGTTGCCGATCCGCCCGATTATTTCTCCGTCGATAAACCGGCTGTCGCTCTCAGAAAAATACTTCCAAGATATCCGCATGATCTGCCCGTCATCAAGCCCGGGCATAACAGCGTTTGGCTAAAAATGCTCGTTGATAAAACGGGGTTAGTCCGTAAAGCAATCATCATCAAATCCGATGATCCGCTCCTTAACAAATTTGCAATTGATGCGGCTAAACAATGGGAATTTGCGCCTGCTATTTTAAATGAACATCCTGTCGAAACATGGGTAACACAATGGTTTAAATTCAGATCCTACCAATAGAAAGAGAATCGGCGAATCCGAACCTTGTAATAACGTGAAAGGTATTAGTCGGGTAGGATTTTCTTCAAAAATAGAAAAGCCGTTCTCCAATTCGAGAACGGCTTTGTCACACTTAACATTAATACCTATCGTCAACTCAATCTTCCTCTTTCGCTCTCATTGTATCCCACAGTGAGTACCCTATTAACAGGAGAAACATAATCAAACCGGTAATCTCTCCTGCCTGAGATTCAGCCCATGCCTGCTGGTACCAGTTGAAACCTGCGAATTTCAGAAAGGCAACCACCACTCCAAATAACGAACCTCCCGCGATAAATCCTGAGGCAATTAAAGTACCTCTAGAAAATCGCGCATTATTTAATTTTTCATTCTTTGAGCGTGATGTTACCCACCATGCGACTAATCCGCCGAAGACCAACGGTGTATTTAATTCCTGCGGGATATACATTCCGAGAGCAAAAGCGAGAGGCGGTATTTTAATCATCACCAGAATGAGAGCAATAACAGCTCCAACCAAATATAAAATCCATGGGGCCGGTGTATTGGACATAAGGGGTTGAATCACGGCTGCCATGGCATTTGCCTGCGGAGCAACCATCGCGCCTTCGCCTTTAAAACCGTATGCTTTATTCAGGATTAGGATGACTCCACCAACCGTTGCCGCAGATACAAGCACACCTACAAATTTCCATGTTTCCTGTTTCTTCGGCGTCGACCCTAACCAATATCCGACCTTTAGGTCGGTAATAAATCCACCGGCAACAGATAATGCTGTGCAAACTACACCGCCAATGATCAACGCGCTCACCATTCCCGACGCACCGGATAAGCCGATCTGGACAAGGATGAAGGACGATAAGATTAGCGTCATGAGAGTCATTCCAGACACGGGGTTTGTTCCAACGATTGCGGTAGCATTGGCTGCCACCGTTGTGAATAAAAAAGAAATAATAATGACAATCAACATGCCGACAAGCGCGTGAGTTATATTAAAAACAACTCCAGCGTAGAAAAAGACAAAGATCATCAAACTGGTTAACACGATTCCAAGCACAACGAACATCATTTTAATATCGGTTTGCCAGCGGATGCTATTCTCTTCAGATCCTCCCTTGCGGAGGAATATTTCACTGTATGCCAATTTGAACGCCCCTGCGATTATTTTCGAAGAACGGATAATTCCAACGATCCCCGCCATTGCGATTCCGCCAATACCGATTTGCCGAACGTAATTCCGGAATATTTCTTCGGGGCTCATGTTTGCGATAAGTTTGGTTGCGGTAGCGCCAAGGGGAATAGTGAGAGTGTGCCCGACTTCAAAAAACAACGGTACCAACACGAACCATGACAAGAACGAACCGGCGGCTATTATAGCGGAATATCGCAATCCTACGATATATCCCAGACCGAATACCATAGCAGATACATTAACCTTCGCGACCATCTTAACCTTGTCGGCAAGAGCCGCGCCGACGTTGATCATCCGTGATGTAATAACCTCCGACCACGCGCCAAACGCATTGAAAATAAAATCAAACAACCCGCCGATAAGTCCGCTCACAACAAGTACAATCGCTTGAGAACCGCCTTTCTCGCCCGCCACTAATATTTCTGTGGTTGCGGTGGCTTCAGGAAAAGGCAATTTTGCGTGCATATCCTTGACGAAATATTTCCGGAATGGGATGAGAAATAAAATGCCAAGAAACCCTCCAAAAACGGAGGCGAGAAACATTTGAAAAAAACTTGCGGGAAGATCGAGAATATACAGCGCGGGTATTGTAAATATAGCTCCGGCAACAATAACGCCTGAAGCTCCGCCAATCGATTGAATAATGATATTTTGTCCGAGTGCATTCTTTTTACCAAATGCAGTAGAGACACCTACCGCCAGGATTGCGATAGGGATGGCAGCTTCAAATACCTGACCAATTTTCAATCCCGAGTAGGCGGCGGCGGCGGAAAAAAGCACCGCCATAATTAAACCCCACCCGACTGACCATCCTGTTACCTCCGGGTAGGATTGTACCGGATCCATGATGGGTCGGTATGTTTCCCCCTCTTTTAACTCTTTGTATGCATTTTCCGGAAGACCGTTTGATGTGGTCGATGATTCCATGGAATACTCCTTTTGTGTTCGATTATGATGATCTCTCGTTAGTTAGGGTGAAGGAATACACTAAGTATTTACATTAATATAGGGGGGAAATATAATGGCGTCCTGTCGATAGGTTTTATACCCTGCTCTTTTCAACCCATACTTGAACGAGGTTGGCGACAGTCTCGACAGATTTTTCCATTCCATAAACCGATACCCATTCGGTCTTCCCATGATAATTCTGACCGCCGGTGAAGATGTTGGGAGTTGGAATTCCCATCGCGGTGAGTTTCGATCCGTCTGTACCGCCGCGGATGGGCACCCATTTTGGTTCAAGACCCGAGCGTTTTGCAGCTTCCGCCATACAATCGAGCACACGAACATCTTTTTCGCACCCGCTGCGCATGTTCCGGTACGATTCGATAATTTCCAGTTCAATCCGCGCTTTCGGATGAAGGGGTTGAACCTCTGCGATGATTTTTTCAAGCCGTTGTTTCAACACCGTTAAGCCCTCCGTTTTAAAATCTCTTAAAAGAAGCCGTAATACAGTTTTTGCTTCTTCGCCTTCGAGGAGATGAGGATGGATGTACGGCTCGTATCCTTCTGTGGTTTCCGGCGCCATGTCCTTCGGCAGTCGCGCAATAATGTCGGCGATCGCGCGAATAGAATTGACCATGATCCCCTTCGCAGTCCCTGGATGAATATTTCTCCCGAACACAGTGATCACTGCCGAATCGGCGCTGAAAGTTTCTTTATTCAATTCACCGGGTGTATCGCCGTCAATAGTATATGCGAACTCGGCTCCGAATTTTTTTATGTCAAAATATTTCGTGCCGGCGCCAACTTCTTCATCAGGCGTAAATCCGATGCGAATTTTACCGTGGGGAATTTTAGGATTATTAATGAGCGTTTGCATCGCGGTCATGATGATCGCTATTCCGGCCTTATCATCAGCTCCGAGCAGCGTTGTACCATCGGTGGTAACGATTGTTTTCCCGATATTATTTTTTAATTCTGCATTTTCCGAAACTTTTAGAACAACCGATGGATCCCCCTGAAGCGTAATATCTCCTCCCTTGTATGTTATCACCTGGGGTTTCACATTTTCACCCGACGTTGAGGGGGATGTATCGACATGCGCAATAAACCCGAGTATAGGAGTTCTTGCTGCCGCCTTATCATTGGGAGGAAGATTGGACGGGAGTGTTCCCATCACATAGCCGTATTTATCAATCTCAACGTCCTGCAAACCGAGTTCCTTCATCTCTTTCACGAGTAGATTCAATAGATCAAATTGCTTGGCTGTGCTTGGATAAGTGTCTGATTCTTCACTCGATTGGGTGTCGATCTTCACATAGCGTAATAATCGATCAAGGACGGATTGATTCATAGTATATCCTTCATTCATATGTTATAAAAAACATCATCAAAAGATGAGGAGCGCCGGTGTGTGCCGAATCTCAGTTATTGATGTAAAATTCAATTAAGAATAGAGCATTTTAGTAATTTTAGCCCATAAATGCAAATATGAATGATTGGATTTAAGATTTGTAGAACCGTTCATAGATTGCAACCCAGATGAAATCGATTGCTAAATAATTTAGTCCTGCGCTCCAAAAAATAGATACCCTCCGGCGGTCTTTATCTACCGGAGGGTTGAAGAAGATAAAAATCTATAATGCAAAATTTTTATGTCTTTATTTTGATAACATATTTTAACGTTTTTGTCCAATAAATGAGAATTTCGTACTTTAATAATAACCCAAAAATTGAATATTATTACTTATAAATGATAACAACTCCCTTGGTACCCCGCCGGTGGTTATTTTTTTGTTCGGGAATTGTCTGGACTTGCGCAGGATTAATTCTTTGCGGAAAAGCAATTGATTGGCTAACCCTGCTTCCGTTTAACACCGGATTACCTCTTGAATCGACAGCGATCCTTATTGCCGGATCGGGATATTTTTGGGGATTTACAAAAATTGTTCAAAGAAATGTAAATCGTATTAACCAATTGCCGGATCTTGCCCCTTTACATTTATTCATCGCTCCTCGTGGCTATATTATGATTTTAATTATGGTCTCTACCGGAATCACGCTGCGGAATTCACCGCTCCCGAAAGTCTACCTCACCATCCCCTATCTTGCGATGGGAGGAGTGCTATTAATAGGAAGCGTGAGATTCTACAAGGAGTTTTTAAGAAGTTGGAAATGAAAAGTCCCGGCAAACCGGTAAAAATGGAGACGACATGATGATGTCATCTTGACCCGAATGATAGTGAGTGATTATGAAAAATTAAATTGGGTCGAACGCCTCTCTCGATTCCAACAAATGTCGATTACGTCAATCGAATCTGTAATTCTTCCAGGAATTTTTTCATATCGATAAGATCGCGCTGAAGGCGATTCTCCGAGTCTTTTGGCGGAGGAAGCAGCGCTTTATCAAGCGCATCCATTTCGATAGCAGGAGCGCTTGTATCGGCAAGAAGCTCCAATTGCTCACCGGTTTCGCTCTCCGGAATGTAGGACTGCAATACCTGTTTCGCGCCTTCGATGGTGTAGCGTTCCTCGCGGAGAAGTTTCTTGATGTAGAGAATTGTTTTAATATCACGGTTTGTATAGATACGGTTACCCGCCCGATTTTTAGAGGGTTTGAGCTGTTCAAATTCGGTTTCCCAGTATCGTAACACATATTGCTCAAGACTCGATATTTTGCTTACTTCGCTGATCGAGTAATATAGTTTTTTAATACCCTGTTGTTTCATATACTGTCCGTTTCGGTGTTATTAAATTAGATTATTATCAGTCGATTATAGAGATTTTTTTGATGAAAATCAATTATGGCTTCAATCCCTGATCTCTCGAATGCATCATTATTCCGCCGATTCTATCATCGCAAAAGCAACCACAACGGTATCGGAATGTGAAAGTGAAATTACGATTCTGCTCTCTTTTAACAACTCTTTCATTTTACCGTGAAGGATGACCGATGGTTTGCCGGAATCATCGTTCTGCACTTCAACATCTTTCCATCTAAAACCACCACTCCATCCTGTCGTGAGAGCTTTAGCAACCGCTTCTTTTACGGCAAATCTCGCCGCGAAGTGGGGCACCGGATTCATTTTTGATTGTGCATATTCAAGCTCGGTTTCGGTAAACGTCTTATTCAGGAATCGATCACCCCAAATCCTGATGACTTCTTTAATACGATCTATTTCTACAACATCAACCCCAATACCCTCAATCATAGCATGAAACTTTTTACTTATGATGATCTACTATATCGAGCAGTTCAGTTATATCTGCAATTTCATAATCGGCATGTGTCAAGGTTGTTCCGAATGTATCCCCATAACGTGCGAAGACAGTTTTCATGCCAACCTTTGCCGCGCCGATCATATCCCGTTCAGCCCAGTCGCCGATCATGATCGCCTCGCCCGGTTTCACACCCAGTTCTTCCAGAGCTTTAAGAAAAGGTCCGGGGAGCGGCTTTCGTTCGCCTGTGTCATCAAAAGTTACCACCGCATCGAATAAGTGATGCATGTTGAGATAACAAAGACGAAGCCATGCCTCGCGCGCCGGGGCGTCGGAAACGACCCCGAGCTTAAAACCTCGTTTCATCAACTCGGTTAAAACCATGAAAACATGAGGATATGGCACCAATGCCGCCTCACGCGCTCTTCGGTATGCAACAATGCCCGCCGAAAGTATTTTAAAATCGACCTTCTTGAACACATCATACAACAATTGGTCGAACACGTTTTGAAATTCTATTCCGCGTTCTTTGTAGATGGCGTCGATCCGCGATCGAACCTGTTCCGGCGTCAGAGCGAGTCCAGCATCGATCATAGCGCTGATGGCAGCATCCACCGCTTGTTTCTTCATCGCCATAAAGTCGATGAGTGTATTATCTAAATCAAATATAACTGCGCGTATCGGCATAGGCATATCATTATTAAACTGAAGTCCAACATTCAAATATTATTACAGAGAAAATCTATCACTTCCCTTTCGCCGCTTTCGCCGCTTCATCTTCAATAAATTCGCGGAGAGCCGGTTTGACAAAAATTGAATCAATCCCGATTTCAAATAACGCCTGGGCAAGAATCGACGCTTTCCTCATATCGTGAAGCCGCTTATTGACAACAAGAACCTTTTGATCTTTCAGGATACAGTAACCACCGTCAAAATCCCCTTTTTCATAACGAATCTGGATCCCGAGCTGTCGAACGATTTCTTCTAGTTCTTCAATGGTGCGAAGGTAATTCATGAATATGTAAAAATAGGGCTCAATTTAATCCTGTCGGTGAAGAGACAGGAGATGGCTTTTGCATCGGTTTGAAAACGAAAAGAACAATAATTGTGTAATAACATAACCATGCAATAATCGGAACGCCGGAGAGTGCTCCAAGCCGATGAATGAATAATTTTCTGAATTCGACAAGGTCGTTCGATCCGGCATTATCGAGCAACCACATTTTAAAATCGAGTACCATCACATAAATTTCAGCGGGGGTAAACACATAAAAGAGAACAGCGCTCATCACCAGCCAGCCGTGTTCTTTCAAGCGAAAATGTGAAAACCTGAGATAAAACAGACCGGCAATCCACACTGTAATATATCCAATATCTGCGATCAGGGAACCTTGAGCGATCAGGGCAAAAACAACCCGTTCCACATAAGGATGAATGTTTGGCTGAAATTCAAGAGTGCCAAACTGAAGAAGATTGATACTCATTAACGCCCTGATATTAAAACTGCCTAACCAGGTGACGATCCCAACCACAATAAACAACAATGCTATGTGTGAAACTTTATTGGCCATAATTTTACATTGGCAATAACGATTTAATAGATTTCTTTATGATCGATAAAATAATTTTTGAACCATGTAAGTTCATGCAGAACCTTCAGAAAATTTGTCAATCCCTCAGAGTTTAGGAGAAAAAACTTTTGCGATATGGGGAGTCTCATATCTTCAGGCGCATCCTTCACAATTGTTTTCACCAGATTCATTACTTTTTCAAGATTCGATTTGAATTCGATTTCCAGTTTATCTGTTTCACCTTGTTTCATGCCTTGTCTTGAAAGGAGAGCAGATGCGTTGGTTACAAATTTTGCGTAAAACAGGACGTCGTTGAGAATTTGCCGGAGATTTTGCTCTTCGCTGATTTCGAATAATGTTTCAATCTCCCTCCTGAAAATAAATTTACGCGCTGCATAAATTTCAACGTCATCCGTTAACTTCTTTATTGAAGGACGGATATTCATAGCGTTATGTCGGAATCATTTCGACTGAAGGAATCACCTTTGATACCGGTAAAATCAGACTGAACGTTGAACCAATCCCCACAGTACTGCTGACAGTCACCCTGCCGCCATGCGCTTCAACAACATGTTTTACGAGCGCTAATCCCAGGCCCGATCCTTTTTCTTTCACCAATGGCGTATTTTTTGCCTGATAAAATTTATTAAACAACTTATTGAGGTCATCGGGTGGAATGCCGACGCCGGTATCCTGGAAATCTATTCTGATACTCCTATCCCCCGTAGCGCTTGCTCCATTTTCCGGAAATATCGTAGAAAGACAAACAGTGATCTTCCCTTTATCCGGAGTATATTTTAAGGCGTTTGATAACAGGTTCGTAAAAACCATCCCCATCCGTTCCTTATCAATCATAAGAGTAGGTACGGCGGCGGTATTCATTTCGACGGTGATGCCTCTTGTTTGACCAATTAGTTGAGCTTCCGAAACTATCGGCTGGAGGAGGGAGCAAACATCCACACCCTCAAAATTAAATTTCATCAATCCTGCTTCCAATTTCGCAACATCAAGGAAGAGGTTCACGAAACTGGAAATACGGTTGGTCGCTTGATGGATCATTCCTAATGCATCGGTCTGTCGTTGATTGAGAATAGATCCATCGCGCGGATGCGAAATAGTATAGGTTGCGGCTTTGATAACTTGCAGCGGCGTCCGCATCTCATGAGAAATTTCCGACATCATACTCATTCTCATCTCATCAAGTTGTCGTAATTTATCGCTCATGCTGTTGAAGGCCGTGGTCAAATCGGCGATCTCATCGCGGGTAGTTACCTGTACATTTTCGAATTTACCTTCTGCCACCTTCTCAGTTCCGCTCTTGAGAGCCCGTATGGGCCGTGTAACATTCAGCGCCAGGATAAATGCAATTGCCAATCCGACAATGAAGGATAAGATGAGAATAAATAGCGATCCCTCGATAGCGTTTTCTACGCCCGTTTTAAACGTCCTGACCGCTTTACTCAATGAAAAACTATACTGTTCCTGTAATTGCGTTAATGACTTTCTCATGGTGGTGAGCATAGACTGAAAGTTTGCAGAATCGACGGTTCCCCTGTGTAAACTCGTTTCCACGACAATCACACATGCGCCATGCAGCTGCGATAGCGAATCAATCGCTGTCCGGACATCCTGACGCTCAGTTATTTCTGCCAAAGAATCGATTTCGCGGTGGAATTGCCCCTTAAAATTAGAGTAAAGATCATATGCAGCCGGCTTTTTAGTCACCGCGAATTCCCTGGCAGCTTTCATCTCCATCGCAAACGTGCTGTCGAGTTGACGGATCATAAGTATTTTTAGCGGGTAAAGGCTGAGTTCTGATGTTTTCGAGGAGAGAGCATTCTTCAATTGAAAAAGAACATACAAATTCGCCGAGATCATAAAGAGAATGATCACAATGAAGGCAGCTATAATCTTCGAGAAAAGTGTAAACCGGATTTTAAAGATATTCGTTAATTCTCAAGGGATTGACATCTGTAATTATCGATATAATACATTTCGCCGGGAAATCGATGTTTAATGAACTTAAATTCAAGAGTTCGATTAGTCAAACAACCACCACAATTCAAGAAACCATTTTCATCTAAAGAAATTAGATTTTCCCGGGAGGAATTATGAAAGATAAGGTAGAATTTTATGAAAACCAAATTATCATACCTCACTTCATGTTAATGAGGGTAGGTTAAAGTAATATTTGTGATCACCGTAACGACTCTGATATCGAGATATTAATAATTGTTAATACTACTAATTAAAATATTTGACAATATTCAAAAATCGAAGTATTATACAAGGAGCTTGATTTTAGTAAAAAAAATCATTATCTCTCTATACTTATGAAAGAACCAATCATACTACTTGTTGATGATGAGATTGAATTCCTTGAAGCGATTCGGCTGGGGCTGGATGAAAAGGGATATAAAGTCCTCACGGCTCAAAACGGTTCAGAAGGACTCGCCCTTCTAGAAAAACATACTCCCGAGGTAATAATCGCAGATTTACGGATGCAGCCAATGAATGGGTTTGAATTTTATCAACGTGTCAAAAAAATCGTTCAATATAAGGATACTCCATTTTTTTTCCTTACGGGAATGAAAGACGAACTTGCCGAGAAATACGGTCTTACTCTGGGCGCCGCTCAATATTTTGTCAAACCGGTTGAACTGGAGGTCCTTGAAGCGGCGATTAAAGAAGCGGTGACTAAGAAATAATCCGAACTCCTGACCTCTCTTTTTGAGTACAAGCACAGTCCTTCCCCATCAACGCTTTCTCTTCATCGACCGCCTTAGGGGATGGGCTGTTGTGGTGATGATAGAAACACATATCATTAATGCTCTATTACGCAATGACCTTAAACACGAACCCCTTTTTGCCATTATTACCTTCATCAACGGGTTAGTCGCACCGACGTTCCTTTTCTGTGCCGGATTTGCGTTCGCCATCTCCTCCCATCGGAAATGGAACGACTTCACTCGATTTAGAACTCCCGCGCGCGCCTATCTCTTAAGATTATTATTCATTCTTATGGTGGGATATGCTCTTCATTTACCGACATTTTCATTAAAACAACTCTCCCAGCATTCCAATGCGACATTATGGACATCGTTTTTCATGGTGGATATATTACAGGTTATTGGAGTCACTTTACTATTATTACTTCTCGGTTCTATCCTTTTAAGAAAAGAATTTTATCTCTTCTCGGTTTCATTAGTAGCCACATTAATCATCATTTTCATCTCACCACTTGTTAACCAAATAGAACTACCCTCAGCGCCCATCTGGTTGCGTGGATATATTTCGGTAAAATATCTTTCCCAATTTACCATGTTTCCCTGGGCAAGTTTCGTACTAGGAGGATATTTACTGGGCTATGGGTTTCTACGAACTTCATCCACAGATCAACATTCTATATTTTGGAAAACGGCCCTAATTGCATGCGCAGTGGGTGTTGCCTCGATTATTATTGCGTTTGCACCGATAACATTCTACCATGGAACTTCCTTCTGGAATAGCCCACAATTTGTTTTTTTACGGTTGGGTTTAGTGGTGATCCTATGTTATTTACTCTGGTATGGAGAAAATAAAACAAGAGGAGCCGCAGTTCCAACGCCCTCATATCAGGTTTCATTAGTTACTATTTTCGGAAGAGAATCCCTGCTGGTGTATACTGTGCACTTACTCGTAGTCTATGGGAACAGTTTTTCATGGAGCTATATCAGCATATTCGGCGAGACGCTATCGTACGGATATTGTCTATTTCTCTATGTTGTACTCACGGCAGCAATGTATTTGCTTGCGTTAGGGTGGTCGAAACTAAAATCATGGAATCTGAGCTATGCCCGTATCGTACAATACGCTGTCGTTGCAGGGTTTACGGCAAAATTTATTCTTGCGGATTGATTTTTAAATCTGATTGATACTATCGTTTTTTTTATTTACATTTTTTAATGTTAAAAAATCAAATTAACCATCATTTTATAATGGAGATATAACGAATGGCGAGTCATCTATTCGCAAGGAAACCGCTCAGCCTCTGCCTCGATGAGATGAAAGGTGAGAACCGTTTACGGCGTGTTCTCGGTCCGGTAACGTTGTCCAGTCTTGGTGTCGGTGCGATTATCGGCACGGGCATTTTCGTCCTCACAGGAGTTGCGGCGCATGATAAAGCAGGTCCTGCACTCATTCTCTCGTTCGTTGTCGCAGGAATTGCTTGTGTGTTTGCGGCGCTTTGCTATGCGGAATTTGCGTCAATGGTGCCAATCGCCGGTTCAGCGTACACCTACGCCTACGCCACCATGGGCGAGCTATTTGCATGGATCATCGGGTGGGATCTTATTCTCGAATACGCTGTCGGTTCCGCCACTGTTGCTCATGGATGGTCAAAATATTTCCAGGATTTTTTCGGAATTTTTGATATCCATCTCCCTGGGGCAATTCAAGGGGCTCCGTTCGATTATAATCCGGATACGGGGTTGCTGCATCTCACCGGATCGTATTTTGACCTCCCCGCCATCATCATCACTATTATCATCACGGGCATCCTTGTAAAAGGCATAAAAGAAAGCGCCCGGTTTAACGCAACCATCGTTGGCATAAAACTGGCAATTGTATTCCTTGTTATTGGTGTCGGTGCTTTCTATATCAACCCCGCAAATTGGCACCCGTTTTTCCCGTACGGTTTTACCGGAATTAGTTTTTTTGGACACACACTGTTTGGCCAAACGGGTTTAGGAGGAGAACCCTTAGGAATGGTTGCGGGAGCAGCTACAATCTTTTTTGCGTATATCGGCTTCGATTCGGTTTCAACCCATGCCGAAGAAGCGAAAAATCCCCGCCGCGACGTACCGATTGGAATCATCTCTTCCCTTTTGATTTGCACAGTTCTCTATATTTTGGTCGCCGGTGTATTGACCGGAATGGTTCCGTATAATAAAATCAACATCGACGCACCCGTTTCGGATGCATTCAAGCAAGTCGGACTCCCATGGATACAATTTTTTGTTTCACTGGGCGCATTAACCGGAATTACTTCAGTCCTCCTCGTGATGATGTTAAGTCAACCACGCGTGATGCTTGCTATGGCTCGCGACGGTCTGGTACCAAAAAGCTTTTTTGGAGCCGTTCATGAGAAATTCCGTACACCGTGGAAATCCACCATACTTACTGGGTGCTTTGTCGGCTCCATGGCAGCGTTTCTTCCACTTCGTATTCTTGCTGAGCTGGTCAACATCGGCACGCTCCTCGCATTTGTGATCGTATGCGGGGCAGTTCTTATCATGCGCGTGACACATCCTGAAGCTGAACGACCATTTCGGGCGCCGTTTGTCCCGCTCGTACCGATTCTTGGAATTGGATTTTGTTTAATGCTCATGTTTTCACTCCCCGTTGAAAACTGGTGGCGATTAATCATCTGGCTGGGGATAGGTCTGACAATTTATTTTGCATACGGACGGCATCATAGTGTACTTGCAAGAATGCGTCAAGCTGGAAAAAGCACAGCGGAGGGCGCCGTTTCAATGGATTCGGTCGCTCCCTGATTTTATTTTAAAAAATCATGCCTGAAACTGCGCAAAGGAGTAGCGGCGAAGGAAGAGAGTTTCAACGCGAACTCGGGTTGATGGACTCCACGATGATTGTCATCGGATCGATGATCGGTTCGGGTATCTTCATCGTCAGCGCGGATATTGCAAGAACAGTTGGCGGAGTAGGTTACCTGCTTCTTGTTTGGGCTATCACGGGGGTTATAACAGTAATTGCAGCATTGAGTTACGGCGAGCTTGCTGGGATGATGCCTCATGCCGGCGGTCAATATGTATACTTACGTGAAGCGTTCAATCCGTTAATTGGTTTTCTCTACGGTTGGACGCTTTTTTTTGTTATTCAAACCGGAACCATCGCGGCAGTAGCCGTTGCATTCGCTAAATTTACCTCTGTGTTGATCCCCTCCCTCGGAGAATCGCATGTCTTGCTCGAGATTGCCGGACGGAAAATATCGGCAGCGCAAATCTTCGCCATTGCGAGCATCGTTGTCCTTACCTGGATCAACTCAAGAGGATTGAAAGCCGGTAAATTTGTACAGGCGATATTCACCTCTACCAAAACGATCGCCCTCCTGGGATTAATCATCCTCGGTTTAATTATTGGACGGAATCATGGTGTAATAGCATTAAATCTCTCCGAGTTCTGGAATGCCTCTTGGACACATATCTCGAAGGGGAAAATCGTTGCAGTTCAATCCCTCTCCGGCTGGATGCTACCGGCTGCAATGGGAGTTGCATCGGTCGGATCGTTGTTCTCAAGCGATGCATGGAATAACATAACATTCACCGCCGGCGAAGTCATTAATCCCAAAAAAACTATCCCTCTCAGTTTGCTTTTTGGAACCGGAATAGTCGTTATTATTTATTTACTCGCAAATATTGCGTACATAACCATCCTCCCACTGTTCGGCAATCCCGACGCCACAAGTGTAATCGGTCGGGGTATACAATTTGCAACATCCGACAGGGTGGGAGTTGCTGCCGCATCCAGAATTTTTGGAGATATGGCTGGCGTTATCATGGCAATCATGATAATGATCTCAACCTTCGGCTGCAATAACGGATTGATCCTTGCCGGAGCCCGTGTCTATTATGCAATGGCGAAAGATAATCTCTTCTTCCGGAGAGCAGGTGAATTGAATACGAAATCCGTTCCAGGATTTGCGCTCGTTACTCAGGGTGTATGGGCAAGTCTTTTGTGTTTATCGGGGACGTATGGAGATCTCCTCAATTATGTGGTTTTTGCCGTACTGATTTTTTACTGCCTCACCATCGCCGGCATATTTATTCTCCGCAAAAGGCATCCGGACGCCGAAAGACCTTATAAGGCATTCGGTTACCCATTTGTGCCGAGTCTTTACATAGTTCTCGCCGCCGCTATCTGTATCGATCTTTTAATTTTCACGCCGGATTACACATGGCCCGGGTTGATAATCGTGTTAATCGGTGTTCCGGTTTATTTTATTTGGCGAAAAGTTAACGTAACCAAAGCGTAAGAATCCTATAAGGATTCTTAACTGCCATACCCTGATTAAAGCAAAATAAAACCTCAATCTAATAAGCGTTGGAGTTCAACAAAACTTATTCCTTCCATTTCCGTATATTCAAGAGAATCATTCGACAACTCGTAACCAACAGACTTGTCAGATCCTATGGTAAACGATCCTCTTAAACGCGAAAATAAAGGAGGCGGCTACACCCTCCTGATCGGGTTTGCGTTGTTCAAACTCGTCATCCATCTTATTACGAACACATGGGGCGGTTATGGGTATTTCCGGGATGAGCTGTATTATCTTGCGTGCAGCGACCATCTTGCAGCAGGATATGTAGATGAACCGCCGCTCTCCATTTTTATTCTTTATGCAAACCGTGCCCTCTTAGGCGATTCGATTTTTATGTTACGATTATTACCCGCGATCCTCGGCGCAATCACAGTCTTTACGGTCGGTTTAATTACCAGAGAACTTGGAGGTAAACGATTTGCACAATCCATCGCGTGCATTGCATCGATTGCCTCACTCGGTAACCTCGCGATGAATACATATTATTCAATGAACGCGTTTGAAATATTTTTCTGGGTATGGACAGCATACCTTGTTATCCGCTTAATTAATACGGGTGATTGGGTCTACTGGGTTTTCATCGGATGCATCCTTGGCTTGGGAATGTTGAATAAAATCAGCGTGCTCTGGCTTGCCTTTGGAATATATGCAGGAATTTTACTCACACCCCAGAGACATTGGTTTAAAACGATGTATCCCTATATCGCGGGTGTAATCGCCCTGGCAATATTTTCACCTTTCATCATCTGGAATATGCTGCACGATTTTGCGCATCTGGAATTTATCCGTAATGCAACCAACATCAAATATCAATCAGTGACAGAAGCCGACTTTATTGAAGGTCAAATTTTAGTCCAAAACCCATTAACCCTTCCACTCTGGCTCGCCGGTATTGGCTTTTTCTTCTTCATCAAAGAAGGGAAGAAATTCATCGCCATCGGCTGGATATATGTTGCGACATTACTGATACTTTTGGGAAACTTTCACAGTAAACCGGAATACCTCTCTCCTGCTTATGGAATGCTCTTCGCTGGAGGAGGCATCGCATTTGAGCGCATGCTGACATTGCGAACCGTTTCCTGGATTAAACCTCTTTATGCCGCAATTCTCGTTGTTGGTGGATTAGTTCTCGCCCCGGTAACCCTCCCCATTCTGCCGGTTGAAACATTTATTCATTATTCTGATGTGTTGGGGATATCACCCACGACTTCCGAAGCACACGAATTAGATAAACTACCACAATTCTACGCAGATATGTTTGGGTGGGAAGACAAAGCTGCCGCCGTCGCCGAAGTATATCATACTCTTACACCCGATGAACAATCCCGCTGCGCTATTTACGCCGATAATTACGGCAGGTGCGGGGCGATCGATTTATTCGGTAAAAAATATGGACTACCTCCTTCAATCGGCAGCCACAATAACTACTGGCTTTGGGGACCGCGAGATTATACCGGCGAACTGGTTATTATTCTCGGCGGGGAACTACGGGATAAACAGGATAAATTTCAATCCGTCACCATTGCACGGATTGTAAAAAGCGAGTATTGTCTCCCCTATGAAAACAATTTGAACATTTACGTCTGCCGCGGGCTGAAAGTTCCTTTAAGAGAATTATGGCCCACGTTAAAAACCTATATCTGATTCAATTTTTTACCATTTTCATAGATAGGATATTATTATGGCTGCTTACACTTCATCAAGATCAGGGGCGCAATTCTTTTTTGGATTACTTATTACCTGCGTTGGGGTCGTGCTCCTACTCGACCGTCTTAATGTAATCGATGCATATGATTATTTCCGATACTGGCCGTTGCTGATTATTCTCTTTGGAGCAATTAAATTTATCCGTTCCAAAAGACCGGCAGGCTTGATCACCGGCGTACTTATTATGCTCTTTGGAGGATTATTAACGGTCGACAATCTTACCTACTTTCATGTTCATTTCTGGCAATGGTGGCCCATTGTTATTATTCTCCTCGGGGCGAGTTTACTATTCAACACAAGATCGAAATGGCATACAGAACCAGCATCGGATCAGCAGGGCGTTGGACAAGAACTGGATTCCACCGTAAGCCTTTTTTATATCATGAGCGGAGGCGAACGCACTATCACATCGCAGGATTTTCAGGGTGGTGAAATCACCACCATCATGGGCGGCTGCAAGCTCGATCTGCGGCAGGCGTCAATTAAAAACACGACAGCAGTCGTTGATCTTTTCATATTCTGGGGAGGGATCGAAATAACCGTCCCTCGTGATTGGCACGTCATCATGAATGGGCATCCCATTCTCGGCGGTATGGAAAATAAAACATTTCCGCCGACGGAAGCCACGCAGAAACAACTCATTATCAAGGGATACGCGATAATGGGTGGAGCAGCGGTGAAGAATTTGTGATACATTTATCAACGATGAACTTCGTGATGGTTTTCATCGCAGAAATCAAAAATCCCTGCCTCCAATATAAAAAGATGTAAGTCAAGTTTGCATCAGGGAAGCAGGGATTTTCGCTTTTAAGGGATCAATTATCTTTCAGAAGGTAATATTACCTGGTTCTGTCATTCCATCTAAAATTTATAAATGAAATTGATGCCGACTGTACTTTGATTATCAATCCAATCGTTGTTTTTTTGAAAAACTACCTGATCGGATTTATCGTAGCGGAAATCAGCGCGCACAATAAAATCTCCCGTAACGCGATATTCGGGTGTGAGAGTCAGTTCCCGTAATTTTTGAACACGCCCCGTACGAATGCCATCCCGATCCTCAAATTGCTCCCCTCGCAACACCAGCGAAAACTCTGATAAAAGATTCAATCGCATATAGCCGGCTATTCCATCCCAAACAGCGGTGCCGCCATTAATTCCGGAATGTTGTTCGGTTCCATAATCACCATTCCCCCCGAGGGTGAATTTTTCGTTGATGACATACATTCCGACCACATCGAGGAGATTGCGATTATCGGAATTATTATTTGTTTTTTCGGGACCGATCATGTAGTTAAAATACAGGTTCATACCGTTAACCGGGACAACGCCAAGTTGTCCCCCCACACTTTTCGATTTATTGCTATCGACTACGTTGTCCCATCCATTAACGACCATCAGCGTTGCTGAAAGGTTTTGACTGAAAGCATACGATCCTTTGATACCCGTATGAGTGAACGGAATCGCGTATCCAAATAGAAATGAGCGAGAATAATTATCATTGTACCCATCATATCCTTCGATCACCTCGTACCCCATACTTGTAATGAACTTGCCAAGATCGAGTTTTAACCCGTTCCCGACTGGCGCAATATAACTCATGTACATCTGGTGAAAATCAAGATCGCCAATATCCAATCCGGAAGAACGGGATATTCTTGGAACCGATGAACCGGCTGTCATATCGAAGCGAAAGCCGGTTTCACCGATTTTTACAACTTTTCTCTCAAGAGATAACTCAAGGACGTCAATTTTCATGCTATTATCATCAAAATCAAAAACACGATATTGATTTTTCATCATATCGGGATTATTGAAATTATAGACATAAGCCGAAGACAGAAATCCATTGATTGTAAACGATTCAAGCATTCTGCCAGATTTTGCACTATTTGAATCAGTTTGTGAATATACCCGACCCGGCAACATCAATCCAAAAATCACGAACAGGATAACAAACCCTCGTGATTTTGCGGCAGTTTTAAGCAACAAAGGATTCATCTTCGAGATAGGCTTTTTCACCATGCAGCGACTCATCAAGCCCGGCTTCTTCCTCTTCGCGGCTCGTTCTTACCGGCGTTACCTTGTTGATAATCCAGAGCATTGCATAGGTGAAAAGGAATGAATATATAGCCGCTCCGCAAACTGCAACCACTTCTTTCATGAAGAAGGTACTGTCTCCGAGAAGAAGCCCGTTCGAGCCGGATGGATTCATAGACAAATTTGCGAAAATACCAAGTGCAATAACTCCGAGGAATCCCCCGACGCCATGAACTCCCCATACATCGAGGGCATCATCCCATTGCAATTTATTCTTCAGCGTGATGGCATAATAACACACAATGCTAGCAACAATGCCGATAATAACGGCGCTTGTCGTGGTAACATACCCCGCGGCAGGGGTCACAGCCGCAAGCCCGGCAATTGACCCGGTTAGCAGACCGACAAACTTCGGTTTTTTTTCGAGTATCCAGGCAAGGACAAGCCAGGTGATAGCAGCGAAAGAGGCAGCGACATCCGTATTGATGAAAGCCAGAGCCGTAATTGAATCAACTCGCAATTCACTTCCCGCATTGAACCCGTACCACCCGAACCAGAGCAATCCGGTGCCTAGAGCGACAAGCGGGATACTGTGCGGACCGCGATCCTGAATTCGTCTCTTCCCCAGGAAGAAGACCGACGCTAGCGCCGAGAATCCGGCGATTGCGTGAACGACAATTCCACCCGCAAAATCAAGCACGCCCCATTTTGCCAACAAGCCGCCTCCCCAGATCATATGAGCCATCGGGAAATACATAAAAAATAACCAAAACACTAAGAATGTAAGATATGGACCAAACCGAACCCGGTTGCTGAACGCACCAGTAATGAGTGCGGGAGTAATTTGAGCAAACATCATCTGGTATGCGATGAACACCCAGAGAGGGATACTGTTTGATCCTGTAAATGCGGTCCGGAGATCGACGCCGCTCAAAAATGCATATCGTAAATCGCCGATGATTCCGCCTTCACCTCCACTGAAGCACAACGAGTAACCGAACGCGAACCACATGACGGTGGTAACACCCATCGAAACAAAACTTTGAATCATGATGGCTAAGACGTTTTTCCGTCCAACTAAGCCGCCATAAAAAAAAGCAAGACCCGGAGTCATAAGCATGACCAAGCTGGTTGCGACCAGCATAAATCCGGTATTTCCAGTATCGAAATTCATTGTAATTTTCCTTATGTAATTATTAGAAAAGCGTGTACACCTGCACAGACATGATATATTTTAAATATTAACACAATGTTCTTTGTATGGCAGAATTGAGACACGATGATTAGTGTAATTGTACGTGAATTTACACTTAAAAAATAGTCTTCAAACCCTGATTTTGAGATAGGGATTTTTAGATCAACAATGTAGGGATAACCCTACAAAATGATGAGCGAGTTAATCGATGAGTTTATGCTGAATGGCGTAGTGTGTTAATTCCACATTATTGCGCATTTGTAATTTTTCAAGGATTCTCGCACGATATGTGGTAATGGTTTTTTCACTCAATGAAAGATCATCCGCAATTTCCTTTAATGATTTGCCGGAGGCAAGCATACACATGACCTGGAATTCGCGGTTCGATAGCAATTGATGCGGCATTTTTTCAGATTGCGTATTTAACGCATAAGCGAGTTTTTCGGCAAGGGCCAGACTTACATACCTTCCGCCGCCTGCGACCTTCCGAATAGCTGTTATGAGTTCATCAGGAACACTTTCCTTTGAAACATAACCAGATGCCCCGGCTTTCAACATGCGAATTGCATATTGATCTTCGGGATGCATACTCAATATGAGGATCGGCAAATTGGGTTTTTGGCGTTTCGCCTCGCTCAGAATATCCCATCCGGTTTGCCCCGGCATTGAGATATCCAGCAGAACGACATCATAATCTGTGCTCCAAATTTTATCAAGAGCATCTTTTCCATTTCCAACTTCGTCGGTCACAACAAGATCCGAGTGTTTAGATAGGATTTGTTTTAACCCTTCACGAAACAACACATGGTCATCGGCAATCAAAATCCTGATCATAATGATACTCTTTCCTCGATGGGTAATCGAACTTTAATACTTGTACCTTGATTTTGCACACCTTGAATATCGACAGTTCCTCCCCAATAATAGGCACGTTCCCGAATTCCAATCAAGCCGAAAGATCTTGGATCATTTAACTGTTCATCCGTAATGCCTCTTCCATCATCGCTGACACTAAGTTCCAGCGTTTCACCTCTGTCAATCAAATTGACGCTGACCTTCTTCGCGTCGGCATGCCGTAGTATGTTTGTAAGTGTCTCCTGCAAAATTCGGAATATTGCCGTTGAACGGTCAGAATCCAGATCGATATGTTCCGGGTGGATTAACAGAGTGCACGAAATTCCGGTTCTGTCCTGAAATTCTCCAACCTGCCATTCAATCGCAGCAGGAAGCCCAAGATCATCCAGCAAACGGGGACGTAAGGCGGTGATCATTCGCTTGACGGATTTGATCGTAGCATCGATAAGTTCAACCATCGATGAAACCTTCCGGAGACTTTCCTGGTCATCCGGTCCGAATCTCTCCTTCAAAAGAGCAAGATTCAATTTTAACGTTGTGAGCGATTGCCCCAACTCATCATGGATCTCCCGTGCAATCCCCTTCCGTTCTTCTTCACGGACAGTTTGTAGATGACCTGATAGGTTTCTTAACCTCTCCCTCGATAATTTTACTTCATCTTCAGCCCGTTTTCGTTCAACAATTTCTCTCTGCAAATGGACGGTATTTTGCATGATACTTTCCGTCATCCGGTTAAATGTTCGCGCAAGCAAACCAATCTCATCATCGGATTCAACTTTTGCCCTGAACGTAAGGTCCCCTTTTCCGAATTTTTCAGTCGCCTTCGCCAGCGATAGAATCGGACTAGAAATTGTCCGCGATATTACTTCTACCACGAGCGCCGCAATTAACAAAATAATCAACCCGAGGAGAATCAACCGTTCCCGCAGAATAAAAACAGAACCGAAAGCTTCACTGACGTCAATCTCGGCAAGAATCACCCAGTGAACATCAGGTATCTTTAATAAGGTGTACGAACTTAAAACGGGAATACTCCGATAATCGCCGATGATCTTCGTGTTCGTTTTTCCCTGCAACGCTTCGATCGTAGCTGTCGTTCGTACTTCCTGGATCAGTATTGAAGTCGCCTGCGATTTGATCTTTTGAATAATCGAGCTATCTGTCCCGATCTTTAATAAGCGCTGAAAATATTCATGGGGTTCCTGGATAAAAAAACGGGAATCGGTTCGCATCCTGAAGTCTTCACCGACGATATACGTTTCGCCTGTTTCTTCCAGTCCTTCCGCTTTCCAGTTATTATCCGACGTCATTACCCTGTTGATAAGATTAATAGAAATCTGAAAAATAAGAACACCCACTATTTTATGTCCATCAAAAATCGGCGAGGCGACAAATGAAGCAGGTATCATTCTGGATGAACGGTACGGGGCAAAATCAACGAATTTTACATAATATGGTTGAGAAGCACGCCGAGCATCGTTGAAAGCGGCAGCGATATTCGTGCTATCAAAGGGATGTTCCAGCAGGGATTGTCCGAAATCAGTTTTCTTTTGCACGGAATATACTATTACTCCCGATGAAGGTTCAACGATAAAGATGTCATCGTACCCGAATCGCCGGAGATAGTTTCGTAGAATCGGATCAATCCTCAGATGCATTTGGGAATACTCATTGACTGCGTTGTTCCTGGTTTCAAGGGGAAGTTTTAGCGCTGTTAGAATTTCATCGCAAAATGCACTGTAGCCGATTTTATTGAATACTCCGGTGAAATTTTCTGAAGCATCAATCATCATTTGGTCTTCACTCAGGGTCAGGGCCTGATTCCGGATTTGCTGAAAGTATGCTTCTATTTGCCGTCCCTTCGTTTCCCTGATGGATGTCAGCTTGTCGAATGTTATGGTTTCCAATGCGCTTCTGGCGTTCACAAACGCTTGCCAGCCCGTAACGGTGATGGCAAGTAAAACGATGAGAAGGAAGGAAATCTGAAGCTTGGTTTTTAGTCCAGGCGTGAATTGTTTTAATGTTACCTTTAACATTTGATCAAGAGGCGATGCTTCAATTATCAAGAGTATTGATAATAATAATCAATCCGGGAGATTGTTGCAAACGCACAATTTTCACCGGGAAGTACGATCGATCAGAAAATGGAAGGTCCGATGGATTAATCTATCCGACTACTTCTTATAGTAGAATTTTACAGTCTCTTCAATCCCCTTCTCGTATGGAGTCGGTGTGCATTGAAATTGTTGCTCGAATTTGGAAGAATCGAACACGTAATCAAACTCACTCTGGTACAACATTTCATATGATTCTGCAATAGTTGTATCGAACAGTCCCGCTATTCTCAACATCATTTTATTTAATAGCATATACCTGGGTTCTACACCTAACGTTCGCGCAACGATGGCAATAAATTCTTTTCCCGTGATGGGGGGTTGTGCAGTCGGCAAATGCCAAACCTGGTTAAAAGCCTTCTCCGATGTGGCTAATTTATACAATGCCATTCCGCAATCACCGGTGAAGGTGTATGAATGCTTCACATCGGCATTGACAAGCCAATTTGCTTTATGACCTTTTGATAATTTTTCGATAACAAGAATTTGTGGAACACTCGATTTTTCCGTATAAGGACCATAAAAATCAGCGGCTCTTGCAATAATCGCATCGATATTTTTCTTTTTTATTTCAGTATGTAAAGATTCTGCAATCCTGGCTCGGATTTCTCCCTTTTTACTGCAGGGATTAATGGAAGTTTTCTCCGTCATTGTCCCTTCAACCCTGCCGTATACATAGACATTATCGAAAAAAATCAATTTAGCATTTTTGGCTTCGCATGCTTTAATCGAATTATCCATAATTTTAGGCCATTGATCTTTCCACACAGCTAATTTATATTGTAGTCCAGTGGCAAGATAAACAATCGACGCTTTATCGATGGTTTGAGATAGATCATTGAAGTTCAGCAGGTCGACTTTAGCCGCATCCCCTCCCTCGATACGATAACCGCTTCGTGAAACAAGTTTAAAAGATTCGTTATTACGGAGAAGTTCTTTAGCCAGTACATTCCCGATTGCCCCTCCCGCGCCAAGAATTATGTGTTTTACACTACCCTCCATGATTTACTCCATGTGTCTTGTAAATAAAATGCAATGAAAGAAGCGAACTGGATTGCGTTGAGAACCCAAACCATTCACAAATGAGAACCAGTCAAGGCGCGAATCCCCCAGGATTATTTTTTCTTTTTCCGTACAGCAAGTTTTTCGACATCCCACTTTTTTAAAATATCGAGCATGGGATAGTCCGTGAGATCGTAATGGATGGGAGTTACCGAAACATAATGATTCATTACAGCGATGTGATCGGTATCGAGGGCTGTATCAAGAATTTCAAGTTTACCGGTTAGCCAAAAATACTCCTGATCAATCGGATCGCGTCGAACGACGAACGAATCATCCCATCGGGTTTTACCCAACCGTGATACGATGACGCCTTTTATTTTTTCTTCCGGAATTGGGGGCACATTCACATTTAATAACACACCGGCAGGTAATCCGCGAAGATGGATTAGTTTTACAAGTTTAGCGGCAAATTTAGCAGCAAATCGAAAATCCGCTTCAGCATATGTCGTTAGGGATATGGCAATCGAAGAAACTCCCATCACGGTTCCCTCAGTGGCAGCTGAAACAGTTCCTGAGTAAATCACATTGGTTGCGGTGTTTGACCCATGGTTGATGCCTGAAACCACGATATCCGGTTTTGCTTTCAAGATCGAACGGATGGCAAGTTTCACGCAATCCGCTGGGGTTCCCTCAACTGCAAATCCGAAGAATTTTCCGTTCTTGAAATATTTTTTCACACGAAGGGGCTGGTTCATCGTAATAGCATGACCCACAGCGCTTTGTTGTTTATGGGGAGCCACGACCGTTACCGCGCCTAACTTCTTCATTGCCTGCACAAGGGCGTAAATCCCTGGGGCGTCAATTCCGTCGTCGTTTGAGACGAGAATTGTTAATTCTTTTTTGGGAGATTTCACGAGCGTGTTATGTTATGACTTCTGAATATTGCGAGGATAAACTCAATTACTTGTCTTGCTTTCTTTCCTTATCAAAAGTATCCCTTAACTTAACGAGTGGAATTGCTAGTAACTTTCTTGTTTATCGGGAAATTTTCCGGATTTTACATCTGTGATGTAACCCTGAACTGCTTTTCGTAATATTTCCGCTAACTCGATATAACGTCGAACAAATCGCGGTTTGAATTCTTCGGTTAACCCAAGCATATCGTACGTAACGAGCACCTGACCATCGCAGTAATTACCGGCGCCGATTCCGATTGTTGGTACGGGGATGGATTTGGTGACTTTTTGCGCCAGTTTTGCCGGAATTTTTTCAAGGACAATTGCGAAGACCCCTGCATCCGCCAAAACCTTTGCATCGTCAAGCAATTCTTCGGCTTCTTTTGTCTCTTTTGCTCTCACTTCGTACGTCCCGAATTTATTGATCGCTTGCGGAGTCAATCCGAGGTGCCCCATCACCGGGATGCCTATCTTCACAAGATGTTTCACAATCTCAGCAATATAAGCGCCGCCTTCAAGTTTTACAGCTCCGACTCCAACTTCCTTCATGATCCTGCCGGCGTTCCTCACAGCATCGTCAACACTGGTTTGAAATGACATAAAGGGCATATCGACGACAATGAGGGCGTTTTTAACTGCCCGTTTTACAGCTTTCGCGTGATAAATCATTTCATCCACGGTGACGGGAAGCGTTGTTTCATATCCCTGCACAACATTACCGAGCGAATCGCCGACCAGGATAATATCGACGCCAACCTGGTCAAGTATTTTTGCCAGTAAAAAATCGTAACCTGTCAACATGGCAATTTTTTCGCCCGACTCTTTCATTGTGATAACGGTCTTCGTCGTTACAACACGGGGCTTCGCAGAATAGCTAGTTTTGTTTTTCATATGGATACAATCATTTATGTTCTATAAAGGAATTGGTTCTTCAATTGTCGAAGCCAAATGTTCAATTTCGAACGAGATACCCAGCGCATCTTCGAAACCCTGCTTCACCGCATCAGCGGTTTCCTCAAATGATATCGACCTGTGCAGAATTGATTGAACATCAATGGTATGTTGTAAAAGATTTTCCTCTATACTCCGACGATGCTCATTAATGTGAGGAGCAAGATATTCTGAAATTTTCAGATGTTCCGGACCCAGCAATAATGATCCATGCTGGAGGATTACATCGCCATACCGGCGCTGGGCGCTGCCGACTAATTTTTTGTTCTTGTATTTAATTTCAGATTTTGCAGAACTTGCAAAGCATGGAACCGACGCCGGATCTTTATATAACGCAGAGAGAGGATCGTCAATTCCAGTTAACCCTGCATTGATTCCGATTATTTTCAACCCTCCTAACAAACCCTCATTAATGTAACGGTACATCTCCCGCGGACTTTTTTTTTCCAACGGAATAACCACGCTATAGGTCAATTCATTGGCATGGAGAATCGCTCTTCCACCGGTGGGTCTACGCACGATATCGATATTATAGTTGGTAAGTTTTTCAAGGTTAAAATCGCTTTCGTGCTGGTTATATCCTATGGAAATCGCGTACGGGCGCCAACAATAGACCCGCAGGATGGGATGAGCAGGATTTTCATGCATCTGATGAACTAACGCTTCATCAAATTCCATATTGAATTGACCAGTATGGAATCCGGTATTAAGGAACCGCCAGGTCATTTACGATTCCAAATAATACCGCGTTTGCTCCGTTCTATAAAATCGATAATCCGTGTTATTTCCTCCGGAACAGGTTGATTGCTTTTAATTTTCTCCAGCGCGTGGGTGACATTCAACTCGCCGCCGTAGATAATATTGTACGCCTCTTCAATTTTACCGATGATTTCATTGGAAAAATTTCTCCGCCTCAAGCCGACGACATTCAAACCTTGATAACATAAGGGTTCATGTCCTGCCAAAATATAGGGCGGCACATCTTTAGTTACACGAAAGCCACCGCCGATCATGGCATGACGCCCGACGTGAGTGAACTGATGGATCGGAACCATGCCTCCAACAACAACATAATCTTCAATAAACACATGTCCAGCCATATTAACGGCATTGGCAAGAATAACGTGATTACCAATGTTGCAATCGTGCGCGACATGAACATATGCCATAATAAAACAATGATGTCCGATCATAGTTTTCCCGTGATCGCCGGTTCCCCGGTTGAGGGTTACATATTCACGAACGGTGGTATGATCGCCGATTTCGAGAAAACTTTGTTCACCACGAAATTTCAAGTCTTGCGGAATGGTACCGACAACAGCTCCATGATGAATGCGGCATTCTTTCCCAATGCGGGCGCCATTGGCTATGATCGCATTGGAGGCGATGATGGTTCCGCTTCCGATAATAACATCCTCTTCGATAATTGAAAAAGGACCAACAACTACGTTTTCGCCGAGTTGCGCCTTCGGATTGACGATCGCTCTGGGATCGATAGTGGTACTCATAATATTCGATTAAAGTTGAACCTATTTTTGTGGATGATAAATTTCAGTTAAAATATTTTTTTATGATTTTATCAGGGTACGATCTACAATCGCTGCGCTTAGTTCGGCTTCAGCGGCAATTTCACCATCAACATACGCTTTCCCTGATAATAAGGCAATTTTGGGTCGCCGATTAATAACGGTAATTTCGACTATTAATTGATCGCCCGGAATCACCTGGCGCCGGAATTTCGCATTATTGATGGAAGTAAACAATGCGAGTTTATCCTCAGAATTTTCCAAACCATTCAATAACAGGATACCGCCCGCTTGTGCCATCGCTTCGATGATGAGAACTCCCGGCATAATCGGTCTACCCGGGAAATGTCCCTGAAAATACCATTCGTTAATGGACACATTTTTCACGCCGACAATTTTTTCATCGAGTTTAAAATCGACAATTTTATCAACTAATAAAAACGGGAACCGGTGCGGGAGAATTCGCTGAAGGGCGTTGATATCGAAAACGACGCCCTCCTTTTTTTCGTGTTGATATTTTTTTACAAGTTTTTTCTGCTGGTAGAGTTTACGGATTTTTTTCGCAAATTCGACGTTGCTTGCATGACCCGGTCTTGCCGCAAGAACCTGCGCACGAAGAGGCACCCCAATAAGCGCAAGATCACCGACAAGATCGAGAAGCTTATGGCGTGCGGGCTCGTTTTTAAATCGAAGTTCTTTATTATTCAACGTACCATGCTGCCCAAGAATGACAGACTCATTAATCCCAAGAGTTTGCAAAAGACTCTTGAGCTGCTTCGGGGTAAGGTCTTTATCAACGATAACAATCGCATTATTGAGATTACCGCCGCGAATCAACCCGCGTGAATGTAATTCTTCCACTTCATGAAGGAAACAAAATGTCCGCGCTGTGGAAAATTCATCGACAAATTCTTTTTCCAGGTTAAACAATCCGGTATGCTGGCTGCCAAGCGCTGGATTCTGGTAATCAATCATCACTGTTAGCCGATAATCGTCATTGGGCAGCGCCACGATATCAACGCCTTTTTCTTCATTAGTATATCGTACAGTCTGATCTATAATGAGATAATCTTTTGGAGCATCCTGCATAACAAAATCGGCTTTTTGGAGCGCATGAACAAATTCTGCCGAACTTCCGTCGCATATCGGGGGTTCGATATTATCCAGTTCAATAATGATGTTATCAATTTGCAAACCCACAATGGCAGCGAGCACGTGTTCAACGGTATGAATCTTCACTTCCCCGAGACGTAATGTAGTGCCACGGGCAACGCTATCGACAAGATCAACCAGAGCGGGTATTTCCGTTTTATCGGGTAGATCGACACGGTGAAACCGAATCCCAAAATTCGTGGGCGCAGGTTTAAATGTCATTGTTGTCTCAACCCCGGTATGAAGACCCATTCCTGAGATAGAGATTGGTTGTTTAATCGTGCGTTGTTGTACAAGCATGCGGGATGTCCCTTTTAAGTTTTGGCTGTTGTATTATTTTTGATCTCAAGTTCAAGTTGTTCCAGTTTAGCGCGAAGCGAACGGACTTCGGCTATCAATTCAGGAAGCTGCAGGATACCTGCCTCTATTCGATACGCGCCTGGGACTTCCCGGATGGGACTACCGAACCAAGTTCTACCCGGTTTCGTGATCGTGCGGGCAACTCCAGATTGAGCCGCTATATTCGTATGAGGAGGGATTTCAAGGTGGCCTGCTATACCTACCTGTCCACCGAATGCGCAATGTTCTCCGATTTTAGAACTCCCAGAAATACCTGATTGTGCGGCTATGACGGTGTTCTTGCCAATCACAACATTATGCGCGACCTGAATTAAATTATCGAGTTTCACTCCTCGTTTAATACGAGTTTCACCGATCGTCGCGCGGTCAATCGAACAATTTGAACCAATTTCAACGTCATCCTCAATAACGACAATTCCCCGCTGAGGAATTTTTTCATACGATCCGTCGGGTTTTGGCGCAAAACCGAATCCATCGCTTCCTATGACCGTGCCGGAATGCACAATTGCGCGCTTGCCAATACGACATTGTTCGCGAATCGTAACATTTGAGTAAATAATCGAATCATCTCCGATAAAAACATCATCATGGATAACAGTGCCGGGATGAACGGTAACTCCGTTTCCAAAAACGCAACCTTCCCCAACTACAACCCGTGCGCCAATGGCGATATCGGACCCGACTTTTACAGAATCAGGAAGGATCGCTGTCGGATGGATTTCCTTTTTCAATGCTCTCGCTTGAGGATAAAATACTTCGATGAGTTGAAGAAATGAACGATAAGAATCAGCAACAGCGATAAGCGTGAGAGGCGCCTTCCGTCCGGCGATGTTGATGCTGCCCATAGTAGATTTTGAAACAAGCAGCGCGGATGCGCCGGTGGTTTCAACGAACTTCAAGTATTTGGGATTTGCGAGAAATGTAATATCGCCCTTTTGGGCTTCCTCGATTTTCGAAAGACGTTCAATCTCAAAGAACTCATCGCCGATGATTTCACCCTCGACGAGGCGGGCGATATCGCGGAGTTTCAATAATTATTTGCCGAATTTTGTCATTCTCTCAAGGACCTTATCGGTAAGATCGTACTTGTCTTTGGAATACATTAACAACGTCTCGCTGCTTTTATCGAAGATGTAATCCCAATTATCTTCGGTTGCAATATCTTGAAGGACTTTAAAGATTTTATTCTGGATCGGTTTCATCAATTCATTTTGTTTTTGAAATAGCTCTCCATTTTGACCGAATTTTGTGTTCCGGTAATCGGCTATTTTCTTATCGAGATCCTGCAATTCTTTTTCGGCCTCGGCGCGAAGTTGTTCTGTGAGAATCAATTTCTTCTTATCATACTCCTCGTATTTTTTTTGCCAGGTATTTTGCATTTTCGCCATTTCTGCCTGCCAATCGGCAACCAGATTATCGATTGAATGCTGCGCGTCTTGCGCTTCCGGCAATTTATCCATAATAGCGGATGAATTAATCCAGGCAATTTTATTCTGGGCAGAAGCATACGATGCTCCGAAGAGGAACGCAAGGACGACGAGTATTGTAAATATCACATTGTTTTTCATACTAACCCTAACGATTAATTGTTACTTGGACTCGCCGCGTTTTAGGCGGTCGATAACTAAATTTGTGTAATCATATTTGGGTTCTCCGTAAAGAAGAACTAAAATTTGTTCATTGCGATCAAATACAAATTGAAGCCCTTCTTTTTTGGCGATGGCTTCAATCACTTTCATTACTTTCTTTTTAATCGGCGTTAATAAGGAATCAGTCAACTGAGCCAACGCGCCACTGTTGCCGAATTTTTCGGTGCGGAACTCAACGCCCTTCTGCTCAAGCTCCACCAATTCCTGTTGCTGATCACGCTTTGCCTGGTCGGTGAGGGTGGCTTGTTTTTGTTGAAACGCTTCATATTTCGATTTCAATGTATTGCTCATTGTCTCAAGTTCTGCTTGCCACACCTGACCTTTGGCGTCGATTTTCTTTTGGGCTTCCTGCGCTTCGGGATATTCCTGAAGAATTTTTGCGGAATTTACATAACCGATTTTAACATTTTGAGCTTCGGCGAGAACCGCGCAGAAGACAATTATTAAAAACAGACAACTGATTATTCGAATCACAATAGACCTCTTCATTAGTGGTGAAATAATGGTGTAATATAAAAAAATAATTCCTTTAAAATCCTTTTCCGAATTGGAAATGGAAATGCCAACCCGAGGGTTCATTGAGCCGCGGGTAGATAGGATCAGCGCCATAGCCATAATCAAAACCGACCATACCTATGGGATTGATCAACAACCGGGCCCCGAACCCGTACGACTTCTTCAAATTAAACAAATCTGCACGGCTAAAATCCTGAAAAATATTCCCTCCTTCTGCAAATCCCAAAACATAAATAGGAATTGGATTCAATGTAACTGCAAAGCGTAATTCGACGGTGTGTTTGACCATCACGCGACCAGGGATGAGAATTCCCAATTCGTTTCTTGGTCCGACAGATTGATCATCATACCCACGGAGCGGGGTTGTCTGAACATATGTTAACCCCGTACCGCCCATATAAAAGTATTCCAGCGGGGGAATGGTAGTATCTGATTTGAAACCTGCGATGTATCCGAACTGACTGGATGTATAGAGCACCATCTTACTGGTACCGAACATCGGCGTGAACCAATCTGCATCGAACAACCACTTATGATAATCCACATTACCGGGAAGAACCGGAGGACCTGATATTTCCGTGGATAACGAGACCAATGATCCCGACGAAGGGAAGATTGGACTATCTGTGCTGTTCCGGGAAATTGTTTGATTTATACTATATTGCGTTGTTCTTCCGACACGGTAGAATTGATTGCCGTAGTTGTCATGAATATCATTATTCTGAAACCGCAACGTATAATCAATCCGCATCAGATCGTCAAGCCATTTAAGGTGACCACGGCCGACCCTGAGCGAGATACCTGTTTGCTGATAATCTGCTATAATAGTCTGTCGTGTATCGAATAGACTTACCCCCAACAGGGTAGGCGTATTATAAAGCCACGGTTCGGTAAATCCGACTGTAAAGGTTCTGTAGCGGGATCCCTCGCCGAACTGCCACTGGAATGTAAATATTTGTCCAGCCCCTCCCTCCAATGGATTAGCGATGGAAAAATTATTGAGTGTAAAACCAAGCGCTCCGGTTGCGCCATACGCCTGGCTGTAGCCGACAGAGGCATTCACATTATCGCTCGATTTTTCTTCCACCTCGTAGGTTAGATCGACCGTTTTGTTGTCATTTAACGGATGCGGCTCGGGTTTTAATTTTTCCGGATTAAAATAATTCAACTGGGAAAGCTGCCTTAAGCTGCGGATTATCGCAGATCGGTTGAAATAATCGCCGGGTCTGGTGTACAATTCCCTCCTGATTACATAATCTTTTGTTTTGGTGTTTCCCTTGATATCCACTTTTCCGAGAACAAATTTATTACGTTCATACACGTGTACGATAATATCCAGACTATCTTTCCCGACGCGGTTGATTTCCGGATCAAGATTGAACATGAGATAACCGTTATCCAGATAGAGGGATGCGACATCGGTTTGGTCAGAATTCCCCCGAAGATTCTGTTCAAAACGTTCTTCATTATAGATATCACCCGGTTTGATGGCGAGGACGCTGGTTAAATATTCGGGTTTGTAGACGGTTGCTCCATCCCAGGAAATAGACCTGATCGAATATTGTCCTCCTTCCTGTACGGTTATTAATATATTTATTTTTTTCTTATCCGCTGAATACCATGTCGAATCTCCGACCACATCTGCATCGAGATAACCATGGTTGTGATAAAACTTTACAATTTTTTTCTTATCCGCCGCAAATTTTTTCTTATCTAACTTCGGATGCCACCTAAATATCCAGAACGAGGGTTCCTTGGTGTCATCCAGTTCTCCCTTCAAATCATCTTCCTTGAACGCCTGGTTGCCCTTAAAATAAATGTGATCAATATGAACGGATGGACCTTCTTCGATATTAACGATCAATCTGACTTTGTTTGTTTTCGCGGTATCAATTTCGGGTTTAGTTTCGGGCGCGATTTTTGCTAACAGGTGGCCCTCATCGCTGTAAAGATTTCTAATTTTTTCGGCAATAATCTTAATGTCATTAGGGGTAATCACCTGACCAACCACAATGTTAACTTTTTTTAGTACGTCATCCTTGCTGACATCGTCGGCGCCGTTCACTTCAATACTGCCCAGTCTGGGATACTCCGCAACTTTAATGGAAAGATAAACCCCGTTTTCGACTTTAGTATCGATGAGAATCTGCACATCGGAAAAAATATGAAGCGCCCATAATCGCTGAATCGCCTGTCGAAGTTGATCCCCCGGAAGAGTAACTTCCTGCCCAACTTTCAACCCTGAATTGTTGATTATCGCGCCGGATTCTGCGCCGGTTTTGGGGTTATTTCCCTCCACAGAAATCCCAAGAATTTTATAGGTGACCGATTCTGAACTCTTCTGGGCTAATGGTCTTGAGAGAAATGCTAAAATTAAAAATACTAAAAATAAGGAACGATGCAAGATGCTATTACCGAGTAACACTTTTAAAAATACGTTGAACATAGGTTGGTTTTTTGGTTTTCGATTGAATTTGTTCACTGACAAGGCCGAACCTGCGTTCCCGTTGTTGATAATTGCGAATCGCTTTGTATAATTCATCCCGTCGGAATTCGGGCCAATATTGCTCACTGATATAAATTTCAGAATATGCGAGCTGCCAGAGAAGAAAATTACTGATCCGGAATTCCCCGCTTGTCCGGATGAGAAGATCGGGATCAGGGACATCCCTCGTTGTGAGGTAGTTAGTGATCAAATTATCATCGATTTGTCCTATATCTATTTTATCGTTTTTCACATCAAGAGCAAGAGATTTCATTGCACGCGTTAGATCCCATCGACCACTGTAACTCAGCGCCAGGAAGAGATTTAAACCTGTGTTGGTTTTTGTTTTTTCGATCGCATCGTTTAGTTCGGTTTGTACTTCAACGGGCAAAGCTGATATATCGCCGATAGCATGAACACTCACGTTATTCTTGTACAATTTATCGGTCTCATCACGCAAAGCGCGCATTAACAATCGCATCAACATTGATACCTCTTCCTTGGGACGTTTCCAATTTTCCGTTGAAAAAGCGTATAATGTTAAATATTTCACACCTAACTGGCCGCAGGCTTCAACGGTATCCCTTACTGATTCGACCCCTTCACTGTGTCCGGCTATTCTGGGTAAACCGCGTTTGTTTGCCCAGCGACCATTTCCATCCATGATGATAGCTATATGACAAGGGATATTGCCATGGGATTTAATTTCCTCCTGACTATTCTTATCTTCACCGGTTGCGTGCTTCACGCTACGTTTCATCACACCTACGAAATCCCATATTTTGATCTAAATTTCATATCTTTCTGATAAAAGTTAACTCATTTTACGTAGAAAGTCAAGGAAAGTTCTTGAGACCAATCTCGTTTCCACCATCATTTTCAATAAGTTACGAGTTACAAGCTTTAGTTGATGTATTGATTTTAGAAGGGGAAAGAGATATATTAATTGAAGATTCCGTAAATGAAATCTGGATAAACAAGTTAGATTAAAAATTTCACGTTTGAAGGAAAGACCGTTATGCCAGCCCCAAATATGCAAGCAGTTATGAAGCAAGTACAACAGATGCAGGAACGAATGGCACGTGTACAGGCGGAATTGGAACAAAAAACCACCACAGCCGAAGCAGGCGGTGGTATGATTAAAGCCACTGTCAATGGAAAACAGCAAGTGGTAAAGATCCAGATCGAAAAGGAAGTGATCAATCCGCAGGACGCCGAAATGCTTGAAGATTTGGTGGTGGCGGCAGTGAATAAAGCTCTTGATGAATCACAGAAAATGGCTCAGGAGGAAATGAACAAAATTACTGCCGGAATGATGCCGAAAATCCCCGGCATGAATTTCCCAGGAATGTAATCTCAGCTTGCTAAAGATTTAGTTAAGATATTTATCAAATGGTTTATACATCTGATGCTTTAGAGCAACTTGTTGAGGAATTTTCACATTTTCCCGGAATTGGAAGAAAATCCGCACACCGACTGGCAATGTACATAATGAAATTGCCTAGAGAAGAGGTCAACAACCTTACCGAGGCGCTACAAAATGTGAAAGAACGTATCACATATTGCTCCACCTGCTACAACTTCACGGAGGAAAATCCTTGCCGCATTTGCGCAAGTTCCAAGCGAGACCGAACGGTTATATGTGTTGTTGAGGAACCCAATGATGTCATAGCGATTGAAAAGACAAATGAATTTCACGGTTTGTATCATATTCTTGGCGGCGCGCTCTCACCACTCGATGGCATAGGACCGGAAGATCTCAAAGTCCAGGAACTACTCATCCGAATAGATGGAACCATCGAAGAAATTATCCTTGCCCTGAATCCGAATATCGAAGGCGAAGCGACCACGATTTATCTCACACGATTATTGAAACCTCTAGGAGTGAATGTTACCCGCATTGCCAGAGGGATTCCCATCGGCGGAAATTTGGAATTTGCCGACGAGGCGACTCTCACCCGCGCACTCGAAGGAAGAGTTGCCGTGTGAATTGGGGATATCACGCCTCGATCTGCATCCTCTCTCTGTCCCTGATTTACGGCTGCGACATTTTTCAAACACGAGAACCGCAACAACCGACACAAGGTACTTCCACCTATCAGGTTCCCGATCAACCCGACGTTGTGCTCACCAATCTTGAAGCAGCAATCCATGAATCCAATACCGATAATTATATGCGCTGTTTTGCCGATACTTCAAGCACATCCCAACCATTCTCATTCACCCCGTCGGCGGATGTGAGTTCGTATGAAAGCGTTTTCAGGACATGGAATCTTTCCAATGAACGGACGTATTTCCAAAATCTCGGTAAGCCGGTGAACGGTACTCCTTACCTCTATCCATCATCCGCGCCGAATCAGATTTTTTCCAGCACTGATTCAGTTGTCTACTCAATGGATTATACCTTCTTTTATCCCCACAATCGCCCCGGAATCCCCCAACTCGTCAGGGGTAAGATGGAACTTCACTTAAAACCAGACGCTCGAAGATTATGGTATATCCAAGCCTGGATCGATACGAAAACTACGCACGATTCGACGTGGAGTTATATTAAAGCCGTTTTTAGCGCGAACTAACGATGATAAATATTTGGAAAAAATAGATGTCAATTTCGTTTTCATGAAACGATTTTTCTCAATCCCGGCACTTATCGTGATTATCTTTTTCCAGCAGGGATGCATCAATCCGTTTGCGCCGAAGCTTGACCTTACACCGGCATCCGAAGCGTGCGCCGATCTTACATCGATTGAAAATGTCCTGTGTACCTTCCGGAATGCCTACACGTTCAAGGATACCACGCTCTACGGCTCAATCATTGCAAATAATTTTTCATTTTCCTACAGGGATTATGACCGCGGTGTTGATGTGACGTGGGGAAGAAATGACGAAATGCGCACATCATACGCCTTATTTCAGTTCGCTCAATCGCTCACACTTATCTGGAATAACGAAATATCTTCGAGCGGCAATGATACCTCCTATTCCAGCATCAGGGGGTTTAACCTGACCGTCACCTTCAGTCCTAATGATATTACACAGATCGATGGATATGCAAATCTCACCTTTTACCGCGCAACAAAAAATGACGGATGGAAAATAATCCAATGGCGGGATGAATCAAATTTTTAATAAGCTTTCAAGGATACAAATCTTTTTTTGAAATTCAATTTTTCGTGATCTACCGATATGGAAGGAATATCTTACATGAGCAAACTCATCTATGGTAAATAACAATCCCACAAAATTATTATATTCATAGATGATTTCTACAAGAATACGATTATGAGCTTCACGTACGCGATACGAGAAGGAATACTGGGATTCCAGCGGGCGAAACTTGCCGCCGCCGGTTCCATACTCACGATAATGGTTTCCTTGTTGCTGCTGGGATTATTTTATGTTCTCTCGGTACATACATCACGTATCCTCGATAATCTACGCTCAAAGGTGGAAATGGAGGCATTTCTCGAAGAGCCAATTTCCAATATCCGGATTGGAGAATTACGCAGGGGCATTAGTGCTGTCGAAGGAGTGGAACAAATCTATTATGTCTCGAAAGAAGAAGCGGCAAGAGTGTTTAAACAGGAATTCGGGGAAGATATTAACAGTGTGCTCGATTTTAATCCTCTTCCTCCCTCCTATAAGATTTATCTTAAAGAAGAATACCGCACTCCGGCACGCGCAGAGGCGATTGCAAAAAAAATTAAATTTCTGCAGGGAATCGATAACGTAATCTACCGTAAGGATATGCTCGAGTTCTTGGAAAACCGCTCCAAGACATTATCATCGATAGGATTATTGTTCGGCATACTCATTGCATTTTCGTCTATCTTTTTAGTGTCCAACACAATACGGCTCACGATTTCGGCAAAACGCAAATCGATTCAGACAATGAAACTCGTTGGCGCATCACGCTCATTTGTCCGCGCGCCATTTCTCATCGAAGGGATTTTACAGGGATTGGTTGGGGGCGTAATCGCATCGGCAATTCTGTATTATATCATCTCATTCCTCATAGCTTTTATTTCTAAAGAATTGTCGGATTTCATACAGATCGAATATATCTTTTACATTGCAATCATCTTTATTGGCGGATTTCTGGGGTTGCTTGGTAGTTTCATCTCCGTGCGACGATTTATCGGTGATGCTGTCGTGAATTAGCCGAACGGAGCGTCGATTTATTGTGCCCCGAACCCCTTCTCAATACAGAAAAATAATTTCTGCTTATTGGGATTATTGTTATACTCCTCCCCACCCTCTCCTCGCGTTTTTAATTGCATCTTATCTCTCATTTCCTTAAATTATAAGTACTACGTTACCCTCCGGTAGTTCATTGTAGTTCTGTGCGTTCTCAAATACTATTTCAGAAAACACTGTAAGTTATCCCATGAGTAAATTAGCCAGCTTTTATCAATCCTCAGTAGGCAAGAAATTTGTAGTCGGCTTCACCGGGTTGTTTCTTTGCACATTTCTTGTCGTACATCTCTATATTAATCTCTATCTCTTTAAACATGACGGCGGCGAAACGTTCAACGTTTATGCAGAATTTATGGCGACCAATCCGGTTGTGCGAACCCTAGAGATTGTACTGTTTCTTGGATTTATTTTGCATATCCTGACCTCGACAATCCTATGGTATAAAAATAGGTCCGCACGCCCCCAAAAGTACCTGGTGACCCATCCGCTGGAAAGCAGCACTGCATCTTCGCGAATCACATTTCTGACAGGAAGCATCATTTTTATGTTCCTGGTGGTGCATATGGATTCCTTTTGGATTTCATCCCGGTTTTTTGCCGCTGAAAACCCATCGATGTTTAATCTCGTCCGACAAAAATTTTCAAGTCCGCTCTATGATGGGTTTTATCTCGCGGCGCTCTTCCTGCTGGGATTTCATCTGCGGCATGGATTCCAATCCGCGTTTCAAACCTTTGGAATCCGGGGAAAAAGATACGAAGGCATGATCGAGCTGGTAGGAGTCGTTTTCTGGTTATTGATCCCGATCGGTTTCGCTGCAATGCCGATTTATTTCCTGATGAATTTATAACCAAGGAAGATGCACAATATAATTTTGAAATATTCGTTCGATCGTGAAGTATTGGAACAACCGAATAAGAATTAAAGGCATAAAAACTGATGACATTAAATTCGAAAATTCCTGAAGGTCCCATCGAGAAAAAATGGGTGAACCATAAATTTAACATGAAGCTCGTCAATCCGGCGAATAAAAGAAAATATCATATAATTGTCGTCGGAACGGGTTTGGCAGGCGCATCAGCCGCAGCATCGCTTGGCGAGTTGGGCTATAAGGTCACTGCGTTGTGTTACCATGAATCACCCCGCCGCGCTCACAGCATTGCCGCGCAGGGGGGCATCAACGCTCCGAAAAATTATCCCAACGACGGCGACAGCATCTGGCGGTTGTTTTATGATACGGTAAAAGGAGGCGACTACCGCGCTCGCGAAGCGAATGTTTATCGCCTTGCCGAAGTGAGCAATTCAATCATTGATCAATGCGTTGCGCAGGGCGTGCCGTTCGCGCGCGAGTACGGCGGCTTGCTCGATAACCGTTCATTCGGCGGCGCACAGGTATCGAGAACTTTTTATGCACGCGGTCAAACCGGCCAGCAGCTTCTTCTCGGCGCCTATTCAGCGCTGTGCCGTCAGATTAACGCCGGCACGGTGCAATTCTACGCCCGGAGAGAAATGCTCGATCTCGTTGTAATTGATGGACAAGCACGGGGAATAGTTGCACGCAATCTTGTTAATGGCGCGCTGGAATCGTACGTCGCTGATGCCGTTATTCTCGCAACCGGCGGGTATGGTAATGTGTTTTATCTTTCCACAAATGCGAAAGCATGTAATGCCACCGCTATCTGGCGGGCGTATAAACGCGGCGCAGTATTTGCCAACCCCTGCTTTACGCAAATTCACCCCACATGCATACCGGTATCGAGCGATCATCAATCCAAACTCACATTAATGAGCGAGAGCTTACGGAATGACGGCAGGATATGGGTTCCGAAAAAGCAAGGCGACAAACGCCATCCCAATGAAATTCCGGAAGAGGAACGCGATTATTATCTCGAACGGATGTACCCGTCATTTGGAAATCTTGTGCCCCGCGATGTGGCGTCGCGCCGCGCAAAAGAAATGTGCGATAAAGGATTCGGCGTCGGTGCCACCGGCCTCGCGGTTAATCTCGATTTCGCCGATGCCATCAAACGCAACGGAAAAGCATGGGTGGCGGAAAAATACGGCAACCTCTTTGATATGTATAAGCAAATCACCGCCGAAGACGGATACGAACAGCCAATGCGGATATATCCCGCCGTCCATTATACAATGGGCGGTTTGTGGGTCGATTATAATCTCATGACTACCATCCCGGGACTTTTCGTTCTCGGTGAGGCAAACTTCTCCGATCACGGCGCGAACCGTTTGGGCGCCAGCGCATTGATGCAAGGTCTCGCCGATGGATATTTTGTTATCCCTTATACAATAGGAGATTATCTTGCGAGCAATAAATTTGCGCCGATGAAAACCGATCATCCGGAATTCAATTCCGTTACAACACAAGTGGCTGATAGTACGAAGCGGCTGATGGGGGCGCAAGGAAAAACTACAGTAGATGAATTCCACAAAAAATTAGGAAAAATGCTGTGGGATTATTGCGGAATGGCGCGGAATGCGGTAGGACTGAAAAAGGTCATCGAAGAAATTCCTAAACTCCGCACTGAATACTGCCGCGACGTTAAAATTCCCGGAAAATCGGATGACTTCAATCTTGAAGTTGAAAAAGCCGGCAGAGTGGCTGATTTCATGGAACTTGCCGAGTTGCTAGCTATCGATGCATTGCATCGCGAGGAATCTTGCGGAGGGCATTTACGCGAAGAACACCAGACCCCCGATGGTGAAGCGAAACGCGACGACGAGCATTTTTCATATGTCGCCGCGTGGGAATACAAGGGCGTGAGCAATAAGCCCGAACTTATCAAAGAGATGCTCGCGTTCGAGAACGTTAAACCATCACAACGAAGTTACAAGTAACTACAATCAGGAAAAACAGAGCGAATTATGAATTTTAAATTGAAAATCTGGCGTCAGAAAGATAAAAATTCCAAAGGTCAGTTTGTAACCTATGAGGCAACGAACATCTCTTCCGATATGTCGTTCCTGGAAATGCTTGACGCGGTGAATACAGGATTAGCGAAAAAGGGCGAAGACGTTATCGCCTTTGACCACGATTGCCGCGAGGGGATTTGCGGTTCGTGCGGGATGTACATCAATGGGCGGGCGCATGGACCATTGCACGGCGTCGCTACCTGCCAGGTACATATGCGATCATTCAAGGATGGCGATGAAATTGTATTGGAACCATGGCGCGCAAAACCCTTTCCGGTGATCAAAGATTTGGTGGTTGACCGCTCGGCATTCGACCGCATTATGGCAGCGGGCGGATACGTGAACGTTCATACCGGCGGCTGCGCCGATGCAAACGCGCTGCCCATTCCGAAACCAGCGGCAGAGGAAGCGATGGACGCGGCTGCATGCATCGGATGCGGCGCTTGCGTAGCGGCATGCAAAAATTCTTCCGCGATGTTGTTTGTTTCGGCAAAAGTCTCTCAGTTAGCATTATTACCCCAGGGAAAACCGGAACGCATCCAGCGCGTGCGCGCTATGGTCGCCCAGATGGATAAAGAGGGTTTTGGCGGTTGTACAAACACGTACGCGTGCGAAGCGGAATGTCCCAAAGGCGTCTCTGTAACCCATATCGCACGGTTAAATCGGGAATATTTGAGAGCGACGGTTTCAGCAAACGAGTAGTTTATATCTAATAATAAAAGCCCCTCTCTAAGGGGCTTTCATTTACCGTTCGAATTAATTTACACTCCCCTCAATTCTTCACATTCCTAACGATTGTTTGAAACTTTCGTCGTCCAGAGTTTCAGCTTGCCGTTGAATTTTTCCAAGAGAATATTTTGTGTTTGACAGATTCAGGTAGGCGTCTGTATAAAGATTTATAGCAGTACGGACAATCACGAAACGTTCAGCCAGAGTGTACAAAATCGGCGTTAAATCAGATTCCGCTTCCGGCACCTGCAACGCCGCCGAGCCAAATTGTTCACGTCCGACAGATTCATAATACGCAATGGGCGGAGCGCCTTTACTGATTGTCCGGCGATATAAAAAGTCTGGATAAAAACCTGTGAGAAACAACGCGGCATTTCCGATGTAGAGTCTGAGGTAATATTGATGTGGACGATCAAGATCGTTCATGAGATTCATAAGATCGACGATATAGATCATTCCGCCCTCCACAGATGCTCCCTGCCAAAGGTGTTCGGTCGTTGAAAATTCAATACAGATGCCTGCTATATAATCTGCAAGATCGTCATTGGCGAGACCTTTTGCAGACAAAGCATTATATGCGAACACATAAAAGAAAAAATGCGGAGAAACAGTCAGGAATAATGGAGGTGTTTTCAATAATCGCTCAAAAATACGCCGATCATGCAGCATCTCCGTAAGAGATGTTTGATCATAGGACAATGAGACAATGGCTTTTTGTGCGCTGCTTGTCGTTCCAAGCGTCGTGCTGACAAATTCGTAGTCCTCGTTTGAAAACTGCGAGCGTATATGATAATACATAATCTTATTCCACTCTATTGGGACACATATCAGATTTATTTATCTCTATCCCTTATATATATATTAACAATGAATTCTCAAAATAGGTTGTGATGATAATCAACAAATATTGACATAAAGTTCTGTTTCTGTACCTAATATCGCAAATTCTCAATTTCATAATTTCGATATTTTTAACTTATTTCAGGAAATACTATATTAGACGCCAATGGAACAAATAATCAATATCGTTCTACGATGCACGGTCGTCTATATCGTTATTTTAGTGGGATTGCGAATAGTCGGCAAGAGGCATGTGGGGCAGCTTTCCATTTTGGATTTTGTGCTCATTCTCCTAGTCAGTAACGCGGTTCAAAACGCAATGGTGGGCGATAATACCACATTGTGGGGCGGTATCATAGCTGCGGGAACACTCTTGTTAATCAACTACCTTTTCTCTCTGGTTTTCTATCGCTGGGGAATTGCCGAACGGTTCTTTGAGGGAACCCCCACCCTGCTGGTTCACAACGGTGATATCATTAAACCGCATCTGGCTCAGGAAAAAATCACCGAAGAAGAGCTTGAGCGCGCGATTCGCGAGCATGGAATAGACAGCGCCCGGGAAGTGAAGACTGCCATCATGGAAGCCGACGGCACAATCAGTGTGATAGGAAAACAAAACGATGAACATCACATAGAAACCTTTAAGCACCGGCGTATGAAATACCAGCAGAGAAAGTTTTTTTAAACTCAATAAGCTGCACCATCGGGTCTAAATCTCACCTGATGAAACGATATTACCAACCGCTGTTTTTCTTTCGACACCTTCAGTTAATTATTCATTGCACCCTGGTTAATCCAATCCCTTAATATTTTTAATGTGTCTTCGGGGAACGGTATTTTTCTTTTCAGAGGCATCGGATCGCCAAATGGAGGTTTAAAATTTATCTTCCGGATCAGATTACTGGAATCGGCTTTCCCGGCAATCACGGGAACCCCATGTTTTCCACCCTTTATCAATCCGTCGTACGAGTCTAAATATAATTCACTCGGATTCATATTATCTTCGGTGTGGCAGGGAAGGCAGTACCGCTGGAAAATTGGGAACACATCCTTCTTATAGGATGGAGCGGCTGATGGTTTCTTTTTTACCGCCGAATTTATAACTTTCCGACCTGCTTTTTTCCCGACCGATTTCGTTTCTTGTTTAGCAAATACTATCACCCCTGTAAAAATTATTACCGCAATAACGACCCACGTTCGACTTTTGGTATAAAATATTTTACTCATTATATATTTCTCAATGCTTCCGTAAATAATCCGTAGTTTGTTAAAACCAAAAATGCATTTGCACGAGCGCCTGATCGTTGCTTACACTGGGAGTTTCCATATTCATTCGGTATTGCGGCCTTATCTCAACAAAGCTATATGGAAAAAATTCTACACCGTATACCAACCGCTGAATCGCATTATTGCCGTTTGGACCCCCTGGAGTTCGAACGAAATTCGGATCATCCGGAACGCCGAGTAATGGATCGAACGCCTCATATCGTACTATTCCCCATAAACCCTGCACAACCCGGTAATTGAGCTCGGCAAATGCTGCCATGCTGTTAATACCCATAATCACATCAGGACTATGCGGATCGTATATATTCCAGCGATTGATAGTCCAATCCATCTCGCCAAACACTACAAGAGGTCCTGTACCGATACCTGCATGAAATCCACCCATCTTATAATCTTTATTCCGGTACCCCGACGCGCCGATCCTGTAGTTTACATTTGAAAGAGCTCCCATGTACTCTAGCTTGACCGCGTACGCTTTTAGATATGAAAACGATATTTGGTTGCTGACTCCGTTTCCATTGAATAAACTGGCGGTAATAGTCAAGCCGCCATTCCACCAGGCAGCTTCAACTCCAACATCTTTATAGTTTGGGGTAAAGAGTAAACCCATATTCTGACCCAAACTTCCGATGAAACCGATATCTCCTCCGCGGGTGTAAATTGTATGGTCGTCCACCCGCCATCCATATTCCGGTAAAAAAGCACCGCCTTTAATGTATGTTGATGGAATCGTTTTGATGAGACCGAAGATTTCCGGACCGCCAAAATCCGAATTTTTAGGATTTCCGTACGAAGGATTGAGAAAATCTTGCTTGTAATAGAGACTAATTTTTTTGCCGATCTGTATCGAAGTATATATTGTGGCAGTCATTTCCTGAAACGCTGTAGTCCTCGATCCCAGATCATCGATAAATTGTCCGCGGTAATCGCCGCCAATGGAGATATTATCATTAAGTTTGGGATTAAAAACGAATTCTGCATCGCCCGGCGCCGCGGATGAATCGCCTGAGGAATCGGTTTGTGTCTTTTGCGGAGCAACATCAGTAGACCGGAGGGGTATCGCATTCATGCTGTATGTTAATCCATATTCATTACGCATTTGTCCCCCGGTCGGATTTATATGACAGGAAACGCATCTATATCCGGTTAGTAATGCGTATCGAGGAAGCGCTTGTATTTGAGACAGGGATGGCGCGAGAAGAAATAAAACAATGAGTATGAAATGTTTCATAGATAATTCCTGATCAATGTTTAAAATTAATGGAATTTGCCCTGATAAAACAATGTGGTAATGTATCAACGGCCAAAGATTGTTGCATATTGATTTGGAACTCAGATCTTTTCATAACCATGAATTGTTAAATTGCCTGAGAGTTATAAATTAGATATTTGTAAAACTCATTTTAGTAAGAAAAAGTTCAATATATACCACGCAAAGATATATCATATCAAATTGGAAGGAAGATTGCAATAAGGATTGATTATACTATATTCGTCATCAAGTATTCATGATCAGAGCAATCCCCTCTCGGCAAAGCTGGTGAAGCTGTTCCCGGCAATAATGATATGATCGTGCACCGGTATGCCAACGACCTTGCTTGCTTCAACAATTTGTTTGGTGATTTGAATATCTTCCGAACTGGGTTCAGGATTTCCGCTCGGATGATTGTGCAGAAGAATAACGCTTGCCGCAGGAGCCGTGATGGCATGACGGAATACTTCACGGGGATGCGCCAAGGAAGAATTTAACAAGCCCCGCGATATTTCCTTTTCACCAATGATATGGTTCGCACTATTGAGAAGAATTACCTTGAACCTTTCCTCGTTCAAATTTCTCATTAAAGATTGATATCGATTCACAATGTCCATGGGCGATACCACCTGCATCTTTTCTTCATTATAATTGGAAGCCGCCCTTCGCCCGAGTTCGAACGCAGCTACAAGCGTAATCGCTTTCGCAGATTTTATGCCATGCACATCCATAAATTCCTGGGGAGTTCGGGCGGCGAGATTGGGAAGCGAATCAAAATCGGTGAGGAGTTTTTTTGCAATATCCACCGCAGTCATAGATCCGGAGCCGGTGCGAATAAGAATCGCGAGCAACTCTGCTTCGGAAAGATTTTCCGCGCCATGGCGTAAAAGTTTTTCACGCGGTCGTTCGTTTTTAGGCCAATCGGTGATTTTTGAATGATAGGTTACGGCTGCTAGGGGTTTGTCTCTTAGGGTAGCCATGGAAATCCTTTCGTTAGCGCTCTGATACTTCGCCTATTTTTTTTACAACACCGTTCTTATACTGCAATATATTGAGAACTGAATTCACCCTTGAACTATCAATCCGGATATTGGAGTGAAGACCCTGAAAACCTTCTACCTGCATTAACGCGGAATCAAGTTTTTCTCTCGTATTATTTCCCTTAGCAATGAGGGTCATGAGAAGTTCCATTGCATCATAACCAAACATGGCATACCGGGAGGGTGATTTTCCGGTTTTATCAAAATATTCTTTGCCGAATTTACGAACATCCGGATTGTCTTTCGCCACATAGGTATCAGAGCAAAAGATCACTCCTTTCGCGGTTTGTTTATTCGATTCCAGCATATTAATATCGTACCACTCGGCGCTGCCGAGAATCTGCGTCTTGATATTGTAATAAGCGATTTGCGAAAGCAGAATATTAATGTTTTCAGGATCTGCCACTGGTGCAAAAAGACCGTCGATACCATCCAGCACAATATTTAAATCACGCGCATTCACTGCGGGATAACTAATCGGAATATGCTTTGATTCGGCAATTTGTAAACCATACACGCCAAGGAGACTGAAAACACTGATACTTGTTTTCAGTTTCTTCAAAGAATCGATTCCCGATTGGGGAATACCGCATGTCAGCAAGCTGTCTGCTTGTTCGTTTGGCATTTTAGGACTGAACGCGATGCGAGGTTCACCGCCTAAACCGGCTTTGCGCAGCTTTTGAAAATGGTCTTCCAGATCATCTGATGCATTAGAATAAATTTCCACAGTGATGATCCGTGCGCCATCACGAATAGCTTCATTATAAAATTCATCTACGAGCGGTTTCACGCCCGGATCTGATGGAGCGATAATTGCGAGCGTTTTCAAGCCCAGGGTTGAGACTGCGTACCGGGCTAATGCTTTTCCGTGAAGTTCAAGATCAGGATTTAATTGGAACATAAATGGACTTTTTCCCGCAATCCCGTGAGCATTGGCGGTGGGTGATATTAACGGAATTTTCTCTTCATCGGCGACGCCTGCTAATTCGAAGGCGATGTTGCTGAACATCGGACCCAATATCCCGACTACTTCGTTGTCTTCTGCTAACTCTTTCAGCATTTGTTTGGCAAGTCCGGTATCCGACGCTACATCTTTTGCATCGAGAAGTATTTTTAATCCTTCCGGTAACGATTGATTCTTCACCTCAAGAGCGTACTTCATTCCCTCCAGCATTTCCATTGCAAGCGATTTTGCGGGTGACGCGCCGGTATGAAATAAGGGAAGCAGCGCACCAATTTTTAATCGTACCCCGTCTCCAATTTTTATTTTAAGCGCAAGCGCATCATTTCCAATATCCGAGCCGGGATTAGAGGCAAGAAGCGCATCAACCAGTTTACGTGCGTTTCCAAAATCACCTTCGGCATACGAATGCCGCGCCTTCAGATAGGTCATATAATCCCTGGTACGTAAGGTTTCACCGTTCTGGGGAAAATTCTGTAAATCCACTAAAACACGATCTCCCTGCGCAAGATATTCCAAAAGGGTTTGTGACCGATCAACCGTGACGCTATCGGGCGAATTTTCTTTCGCACGCAATAATGCCAGAGCCGCCTCCCCATCCTGATGTTCCATGATATAACACAAACCAAGAGTGTAGAAAGCATTATCCGCATACTTAGATTTTGGGTAAGCAGCGAGGAAATTTTTCAGAAGGGAACTTGAACGATCATAGTTACGCATATTAAAAAACGATTTTGCCGCCATTACATAGGAAGCGGTAGTATATTGATGAAGAGGCCGCATATCGAGCAAAGAATTGAATATCGCGCTCGCTTGCGCATAATTACCGCTATGATAATAACGCAATGCTTCTTCGAATCGGGGATTGACCGATGCGACCGGCATAAACTCTTCTTGTGCGGAGACGTACGGTTTCCCTTCAATAAATACGATTGAAAGCGTTACCAAAAGTAAGTGCCGCGCAAGGCGGGATAGTTTCATGATTAGCTATTTTATAATAATTGGTATTCTATGACCGGCCGCAGGTCGCACAGCCGAGTTCATCGACAAGTTTCATCGGGCATGTTTCCGTGTCCCGGGAATAGTTGCCGGCAATTCCCATACCCTTGCATTATCGTGATCAATTGTCAGTACTGTATTAAAACGATCACTCTGTATTTCATTCATATGCATCGTAACGAAAAATACCAAATAATCCGGTGAACTTCAACGCGTTACAGATCAAATTAAGCATAGTGCATTTGGGGAGTGTGGTCATCAAAAATGCACATACACCACATGGGATTTTAGTGGAACACAGAATATCTCTGAAATTCTCACGCTCGACACGATGAGTAAACCATAGATTGATTGAATTTCGTTTTCAAATTAATTTATTCGAGTCCAAAAAATCAATTAGGAATTTTTCCGCATGTCGAAGCAAACTACAGTTCAGAATGAGCGATGTTTGGTTATTCATGAAAAATGAAAAACGTTGACGTGGATCACACTTTTCTTCTTTTGTGTACTATACATTACGAGAGTAGTTGGTTGGGAATAATAAAATTACTCATAACCATTTTCTCAATTATGATATGCCATGGGTGGGAGATACACCTTAGGGCGGAGAAGGAGTTCGATATGGCGGTCTATTTGGTTACGTTCGATTCAAAATTGCCAGGGGTCGATTACGGTGGAGTTGTTAATCTGTTAAAACACTATAAATATGTTCGACTTGCGGAAGGTTCTTTTGCAATTGAAACACACGAAGCAACGAGGACAATATATAATAAAATTATGCATTATGTCTCCAATGGAGCACATGTGTATATCATGACTGTAACAAAACCATTCAGTACCCAATGTATGGAAGATGTAAAATCCTGGCTGGGAAAGCATCTTCCACAATATTAACAGGGTAAAAATAATCTCCCAAACCCGCACGAATTCAGAGGTATAAGCGCGCTCTTTTCTGCCAAACGGCGAAGAGGGAAGATGACGAATATTCAAGGATAATCTCAGGATTCTCTTAATTCAACACATCAACCGACATAATAACTTACCATAGCTCAATCCTAATTCATCACAGTTTATGGATTGATTATTTTATCCTTTTGCTCTTATTCAATTTTTTCATATACTTAATCCTTGAAAAAGTACTAAATTATTGGTATTGCTTCGCGTCTTGAGGAACGACGATATCGCAGTTGACGTTGAATCAATCAAGATAAAGAGGTATAATTAAAGGATTCCTCCTGATTTGAGAGAAAACGTTCAATATTTTTTAATACAAATAATGGGCACCATATTACATCCGGAGAACATCTATGAGTAAACAAATATCTACAAATAACGAACTGTATTCCCCTTCGCCAGAGGTAATTGCCCAATCCCGGTTAAAGAATCGTGATGAACTTGCTAAAATGGCTGCGTCCGATCTGGAAGGGTTCTGGGCTAAAGAAGCCGGAGAGCTCGATTGGTATAAGAAGTGGGATCGCGTGCTGGATGATAGCAACAAACCGTTCTATAAATGGTTTACGGGAGCGAAGGTTAATATTGTGGCAAATGCGCTCGACCGCCATCAAAAGACTGAACGGAAAAATAAACTTGCGTTGATCTGGATCGGCGAACAAAATGAAGTGCGTACTTATTCATATTTTGCAATAAACCGGGAGGTGTCGCAGTTCTCAAACGTTCTTAAATCCATGGGAGTCCACAAGGGGGATCGTGTAACAATCTACATGCCCCGGATTCCGGAAATAGTAATCGCAATGCTTGCATGCGCAAAAATAGGCGCAATTCATTCGGTTGTGTATGGGGGGTTCAGCGTTGACGCCTTGCAAGGGAGAATTGATGATTCACAATCTCGAATCGTTATTACGGCAGACGGCGGTTGGATGAATGGCAAGGTGGTTGAATTAAAAAAAACCGTCGATGAATCGCTTAAACGGTGCCCGTCGGTTGAAACTGTCATCGTCGTGCAACGGACAGCTCACGGTGTACGGATGGAACCCGGCAGGGACTACTTTTATCATGAACTTATGAAACTGCCCATCGCAAATGGTAAATGTGAGACTGAAGTGATGGATGCGGAAGATCCCCTTTATATTCTCTATACATCCGGTACAACCGGCAAGCCCAAAGCGATCGTTCATACCCACGGCGGTTATATGGTTGGTACATATTCCACGCTAAAATATGTGTTCGATTTAAACGATATGGACCGTTGGTGGTGCGCTGCTGATCCAGGGTGGGTAACGGGGCATTCCTATATCGTGTATGCGCCTTTGATGTTGGGCGTAACGTCATTCATGTACGAAGGCGCTCCGACCTTTCCCTATCCCGACCGCTGGTGGGCATTGATAGCAAAGTATGGCATCACCGTCTTTTATACCGCCCCGACGGCTATCCGGGGTTTGATGCGTTTCGGAGAATCTTGGCCCAAACGGCATGATTTGTCTACCCTGCGATTACTCGGAACCGTGGGCGAGCCAATTAATCCCGAAGCATGGAAATGGTATCACCGGGTGATCGGGAAAGATAAATGTCCCATCATGGACACATGGTGGCAAACCGAGACGGGCATGTTTATGATCACTCCCACGCCTACGCTGCCACTGAAACCGGGATCGGGCACAAAATGTTTCTTTGGACAGGAAGCGGAAATACTTGACGAGCAGGGAAATGTTGTGCCCGATGGCGAGGAGGGGTATCTCGTTCTCAAAAAACCCTGGCCCGCGATGCTCCGCACTGTTTATAACGACCCTGATAGGTATGTTCAGCAATACTGGACTAAATATCCTGGTAAATATATGACCGGTGATTCTGCAAAACGCGATAAGGATGGATATTTCTGGATCATCGGCAGGGTTGATGACGTTATTAAAATTTCGGGCTATCGTTTGGGAACCGCCGAGGTTGAAAGCGCGCTTGTCAGTCATCCGGCTGTTGCGGAAGCTGCCGTCATCGGTGTTCCACATGAAATAAAAGGTCAGGCGATTCATGCCTATTGTTTGCTGCGATCAGGATTTAACAGCTCAGCGGTTTTGATAGATGAATTGATCGATCATGTATCGAAACATTTGGGACCGATTGCGAAACCCGAAAAAATTACCATCCTTGACAAACTGCCGAAGACCCGATCCGGTAAAATCATGCGCCGGGTATTAAAAGCGAGGGCGCTCGGGTTATCCGAAGGGGATATTTCAACGCTGGAGGAATAGGAGTACTGTAATTCCCACCTATCGTTTCCAATCAATAGGTTTGTTATTTGGAATCGGATGATTTTCCAGAGGTGGAATCTTTTTTGGATGGAGTTTTTGGCTCTGGCTTGGCTTCAGGTTGAGGTGTGTCCTTAGATTCTTTTTTCACCGGTTTGGAAGTGGATGAAGAACTCTCACTTGAAGAGGATTTTTTATAATCCGTGTTGTAAAAACCGCTCCCTTTAAATACCAATCCCGCTCCCCCACCTATAAGACGAATTAATGTCTCCTTCCCACACGAAGGGCATTTCTTTAAAAGGTCATCGGAAATCTTTTGGAGGTGATCGAATTCATATTCACAATTTTTACAGTGGTACGTATACGTTGGCATGCTTGATTCCTTTGATATCGCCTAAAATATGGATAATTATTGTGGTGGACGTGATTTCGATACCTCGCGCGCCTTTTTTTGAAGCGCTTTTTGAATGACTCGGGGAACAAATCCGGATATGTCTCCTCCGAATAATGCGATTTCCCGAACTATGGTTGAATTGAGATACGTATATCTCTCATGCGGCATGAGAAACACGGTGGTGATATCTCCATCGAGTTTTCTGTTGGTCAATGCCATTTGAAATTCATATTCAAAATCGGATACCGCTCGTAAACCCCGTACAATCGCGATTGCTTTTTTCTTTTTCCCATAGTCCACCAATAGCCCCTGAAAACTATCAACCGAAACATTGGGGAATTTTTTGACCACATTCGTAATAAGTTTTATCCGTTCTTCAGTTGTGAAGAGGGGTTGCTTGGAGGAATTTGTGGCAACCGCAACGATTACGTTATCAAATATTTCCGACGCCCGTTTTACAACATCAATGTGGCCGTATGTAATGGGATCGAATGTTCCGGGATAAATGGCTATGCGCATAGTTTATGTATTCAAATTGGGTTGATTGAAGAAACTTATCAGCGTTCCTCCGTATTCTTTTTGAACGGATCTTATAAATGCTTTAGATTCTTCGAACACTGTATCTTTTGAATGTTCAATAATAAGAAAACCATCCTTCCTCAGCAAGTTTTTATCGAAAACTTGTTCCGGGATGTTTGACGTATCCTCATACCGGTAAGGGGGATCGGCAAAAATAAGATCGAACTTTTCACGGCAATGCGCGATATATTCCATTGCATCGGCCTGAAGGATCGTACATTTGTCTTCACAGTGTAACATTTGAACATTATTATTCATTACATCTATTGCCGATCGTCCTGTATCTACCAGCACAACACTTTTCGCTCCTCTGCTGAGGGCTTCAAATGAGAGACTGCCGCTTCCAGCAAACAAATCCAGAACATTTGCATTAAAGAGCGATAAGCGATTTTGAAGCATATTAAAAATTGAACCTTTCACTCTAGCAGTCGCCGGACGAATACTTGCATCCTGCGTCATTTGGAGCCGACGTCCGCGATATTCACCGGCAATAATTCTCATCATTCATTCCACAGCGCGCTGCCAACGGAACTGGCAAACCGATACTCGGAACCCAGGTACCTGCTGAATTGCGATACCATCGGTGAAATGCGTATACGCCTAAAAGGATTTAACAACATATAGGATGCGCCAAACTCTTTACGCAGATTTTTCTGCCAATCAAAGGTTACGCCTTCTCCGTGAACAAACAAGGATGCGGCGTCAAATTCATCGAAAACTTTCCGTATGAATAAAATAGCATCCGGAATTGATTGATATGGATTATAAGAGTAATGAACGAGGCGGTTGTTCATCAGGATTCCAATATCAATACGATCTTTGGAAATACCGGCAATTGCGCATTGGCGGTTTTTTACCTCAGGATGAGAATGCAGAAGCGCTTCCTCTGCGGCAAAATATTCCACACCGATAACTCCCACGTTAAGTTTTCGCTTTGCCAAGGCGGTCTGTAAGCCAAACACAAATGATTTTTCCATGCTAATCGCCATAACGTCAAGATATTGATCACGGGCATTTGTCCGCATCGTCTTCAGATCGGTGATATAATCGTTCCGGCGGAAATTAGTTATATAATTTGATAGTTCCCATTCCACATGTTCATTTTTTTCCACCTGTGTTAATAGACTATCAATCGGAAAAGCATGAAGTTGAACCCGTTCATTTGACGCTACGACAGATATTTTGGAAAGTTTATTTAACATTTTTTTATCCGCGGTATCTAGAATATCGAGGAACCAGAATGGATTGTCATTGGATGATTTTATATCATTGAGGAATTTAAGCTCAACAAGATCATCCTGTATTTCCAGCATAGCCATCGTGGCTTCTTTACCGGTGCAACTAATTCCCGACCGTAGTTCTTTCGACATGCTCGATCTCAGAGTGTTAGAAAGGGATCAAGACGATCGAGTTTTTTCCGTCCAATGCCATGGATTTTTATCAAGTCGTCAAGCGAATTGAATCGACCATGTTTTTCCCGATAATCGAGAATCAAATCCGCGGTTGCCTCGCCGATTCCCGGCAGTGTGAGTAATTCCATTTTTGATGCTGTGTTGAGATGTATTTTTCCTTTAACATCCAGATTTGTGTTGAACGGATTTGGATATTTGTTGGAACGTGAACTGTCCACATGCTTTTTCAGCGCACTATCCGGGAGAACAAGCAGACGCGACCGGGTCTGGAATGTGGAATCAGACACTGAATAATCGTATCTCTTCATTGTATGGCTGGATACAAGATATAATTTAATGCAACAGCCAAGGACAAAAGTCCCCACCAGAAAGAAAATTACCCTTCCTTCATTTTGTGTAAATCCCAACGATTGCTGAATCTTCTTTATAATGTTCATCGGGACAATTTATTAACTGTGATCTTATGATATCGAATATGCCGGGTATGGAAGTCATAATGATTCAAATATCCCGGCGCTTGCACGAATCAGGAAAATATATCTTTCATCTTTGCGAAGAAACTCTTCTCGGCTAACGCTGATTTGTCCCCCTCTTTCGGTTTGAAACCGTCATTTTGCAAGAGTAGCTTCATGACATCTTTATCTTTTGAGGTAAGGTTATCGGGAACATAAACGTTCACCCTTACCAATTGATCTCCTTTTCCATAACCGTTAAGATGCTGAATACCTTTTTCCCGCATCCTCAAAATCTTCCCGGATTGAGTGCCGGAATCAACTTTTAATTTCGCTTTGCCGTTGAGCGTAGGTATCGTCAATTCGGTACCGAGAACGGCTTCAGGAAAACTGATCAATACATCAAGCATCACATCATCGCCGGAACGTGTAAATATCTTATGCGGCTCTTCTTCGGTAACAATGATAAGATCACCCGGAGGTCCCCCGCGCTGTCCCGCATTCCCCTGTCCCCGCATAGAGAGATAATTCCCATCACCCATTCCGCCGGGAATCTGTACTTTGAGGGTTGTCTCTCCCTGCACCCGTCCTTCCCCTTCGCACTCGGGACACTTGTCTTTAATAATTCTTCCTTCGCCGTTACAGGTGGGACATGTGGATATATTTACGAATTGGCCGAACACCGATCTGGAAACTTGCCGGACTTCCCCTCTACCCTGGCACATATTGCAGACTGTTTTCGAACTTCCAGCAGACGCTCCCGTGGCATTGCAAGTAGCGCAAGGGATGTATCGCTTCACCTTAAGAGTTTTTTCAACGCCGGATGCAATTTCTTCGAGTGTGATTTTTAACCGAATCTTTAGATCCGATCCGGGGTAACCTGTTTGTTGGCCTCTACCACGCCCTCGGCCGCCGGTCTGACCGAACACTTCATCGAATATGCCACCGCCAAACGATCCCGATCCGAAGATATCGTTGAACGTTGTAAAAATATCGTTGACATTTTGGAAACCGTGTACATCCACCCCAGGTCTGATTCCTTCATGCCCGAATTGATCATATCTTTGGCGTTTCGCCTCATCGCCGAGCACTTCATATGCTTCAGATGCTTCTTTAAACCGATCTTCAGCCGATTTATCCGGATTCCTGTCAGGATGAAATTGCATCGCCAATTTACGGTATGCTTTCTTTATTTCATCCTGGCTGGCGTTTTTTGATACCCCAAGAATTTCATAGTAATCGCGTTTCGTCATACGATTTTATTTATCCTGACCTTTGTTATCGGTTTGAGCCGTCGTATCTGTTTCGTGATCACCCGAGACGATAACTTTCGCGTGACGAAGCACTTTTTCAAAAAGGGTATATCCTTTTTCAACTTCCTCTACCACCGTATGAGGGGCTACATCTTTACGGGGAATCTGCAACAGGGCATCATGGTAATCAGTGTTGAATGGCTTCCCGACGACGTCGTACGCTTTCATTCCCTTTGAATCCAATATTTTCATCAATTTTTGATAGATCAATTCAATTCCAGTATAAAGGGCGTCAAAATCTTTTCTTTCTTTATCCACTTTCATCGAACGTTCAAAATCATCGATGACAGGCAAGAGAGCTTCCAGGAGCTCTTCGTTTGCATATTGGATTGTGGCGAGCATATCGTTCTCACTGCGTCTCTTGTAATTATCAAATTCTGCCGCCTTGCGTAGAAGTTGATCCTTTAATTGATTCACGCTTTGTTCCAGTTCGGCTATTTTCGCCTGGGTCAGGTCAACCGTTTCCTGCGACGGTTGAATCTCGGGTCCCGTCGTTTCAGTACCCTGGGGTTTCTCAGTACTATTGAATGTGTCTTTTTTCTTGTCTTCATCCATATTCTTGTTATCCCAAAATCGTAGAAACTTCTCCTGATATATAATTTACCAGAGGCACAACTTTTGAGTAATTCATCCGTTTCGGGCCGATGATGGCAATGCTTCCCTTGACACTTCCGGCATGATAGGTTGAAATAATTACGCTGTAATCTTTTAGCGTTTCATCGCCTTGTTCTCCGCCGATAGATACGACCACTCCTTTATCTTCCGTAAGGGCTTCATAGCTATCGAGGACTTGAATAAGGACTCCCTCATTGTTAATCAATTCAATCATCGTGCGGATGTTTTCCGGTTTATCGAATTCCGGTTGTTCGATGAGGAAATGTGTTCCACCGATATGAAGTTTCTCACGTTCCGCTGCGTCGTCGAATATTTTATCAGCGGATTGAATAAACACATTGATAAGCGCCGGATGCTCATACTGGAAATCCCTCACCCGATCGACAAAGGTTTCACGAATTGTTTCCAGGGTGAGTCCACCAAGACGCTGATTGAGTAATCTGGTTACGTTAGTCAGACTTTCTTGCGTCAATTCACTTTGAATGTCCATGGTAATCGTTTTGACGATTCCCGATTTGATGGTAAGTACCACTAATAATCTGTTTGAACCGACAGAAATAAGCTCAATCCGTTCAAGTATACTGGTTTTTAGATGCGGCGCTGAAACCACGCTTAATTGGTGTGAAATCATCCCGAGAATTTTCGCAGTCTGACGGAAAAGCTCATCCGGTTGTAAGACAGTCTCAAAAACTTTCTTGATACCCCCTTTTTCCTGTTTACTAAGCTGTTGAATATCCATCAAGGAATCAACGTAAAACCGGTATCCTTTATCGGTGGGAATTCTGCCGGCAGAAGTATGAGGATGAGTTACATATCCCATATCTTCAAGGTCGGCAAGGGTGTTCCGAATGGTTGCCGGACTTAAGCCAAGGTCATGATCCTTCACAATTTGCCTCGATGCCACCGGGGTGGCATTCAGGATAAAATCATTAATGACGTATTTTAATATCTCTTTTTCGCGTTCGTTAAGGTCATGTTCCATAATTTAAAGCTCGAAGAAGCCAAAAATCATTTAAATTGAATCAAAACATAAGCATTTTTTGGGATTTTGTCAAGGTCGGGTCGAGAGTGCTAATTTTAACCAACTGATTTTAATGGGCATACGACTTTATTATCCATCGTTCAACACCTTCCTTTTCTCGATTAAGGAAAATTGTGGAACTATAATCCAATTTTAGATAGCTGGATAGCCATAACGTGGAACTTCACGAGAGTCCAAAATGTCCCAGAATACATTTTTAGAAACTTAATGTCATTTCAAACAATACGTATTGTTTAATGAAAAATAAAGATATATATTAATTGTGGTAATATTCCATTTCTTCACATTTTTTCACACTCTACGAAAGACGAATTATGTCTTGGACATTTAGCTATAGTGTTGACTCGACTGTCGTAATTGTAGAAACGCACGGCGAGTATTCTGCTCTGGGAGGAGAACAAATGGTCAGGGAATTGCAGGAACAACTTGACAAATTTGGATGTACCCGGGCACTCGTTGATCACCGGGACGCCGACATTACATTTAAATTTATGGATATATTTGATCGCCCCAATTTGTATAACTCTATCGGTCTTACCAGAAATACAAAGGTAGCGTTAGTTTTCCGGGAGCTCAAGTCCGATTACACATTCTTCGAGACCGTCTGCGTAAATCGGGGATACAAATGGAAAGTTTTTATCAGTTATGATCTTGCGATGAAATGGCTTATCAGTTAGCCGTTCCGACCTCGTGCTGAGTTTGGTTTCCTCCCACGGAATCAATCTCCCTCCAATAATAAATTAACCCGGCCAATTATATTCATCACAATTTTTAATATACCATTCGTTCAGAAAATATTTTTTTGAATCATCTTACGGAAAAACAAGGAGATAGCGCCGGTTCAAAAAATAAATATTGAATTTACCTTATCTACCTATTGACTTTTTAACTAAAAGTCCTTATATTATATATGTCCAAATGACACACACAGTCCTCCGTAAATAAATCTCATTAGCACGTATGTTTACATCCACAACGATAACAGGTCGTATACCAACTATACGCATCGAATACTGCACTTTGCGGGAAACTCTTGATCCGAGAAATGCCTGTCTCCGGCTTGCACGCCTCTATGGAGTATCGATTGAACTCGCGCGAAAATTTGTCAGTCTCAAGGAGTCCATGAGGATTTGCAGCGAGTGCTGGGAAGAATACTTCCATACGCGAAACGACAACCGGCATATATGCGATACCTGTTTAAACGAAGTGCAATTTTTGGAAAACTCACGCAAATACGAGGAATCATTGTGCCGGCGGTTTTTTCCAACTAAATTTCAAAACGAAGAGGAAACGATAAGCCGGACAATTATCATGCTTACAACAGATTATGGCATGTCCCGCGATGAAGCGCTTGGTTATATCAGCGAGGTGCAGCTGGCAAATGAAATCTCGCTATCACCCATTTCTGAAGAATTTTAATGTTCTATCAAATCGCGAAATTAAATAACGCTATTGAACAAAACTTATTTTCTTAATTATGTTCCCACTCCATCTCAGAACTTGTTGCATGATTCCAATGCAAAATACCGGCTTATCGGGGGCGCAATGGGTGGAGGAAAGTCCAAAGCGCTCTGCGTCGAAGCGCTCCGGCAATCGTACACGATTCCGGGAAACCGGGGCGCAATCCTCCGAAAACATTATACCACGCTTCGCCGGACTACGATGGTTACTTTTTTTCAAACGATTCCTCCCGAATATATCCGGGAATACAATAAAACGGAGGGGCGCGTTACCCTCACAAACGACAGCGAGATATTGTTTCTTGACGCAGATGAATCAAAAGATCCGTTATTCGAAAAGCTTAAATCGCTTGAGCTGGGATGGTTCGCTATCGACGAGGCATCCGAGATTCCACGGCAAGCATTTCAGATTCTCGTTTCCCGCCTTCGATGGAAATGCTCGACGGGAAATTATTTTGGGTTTCTCGCCTCTAATCCTGAGCAATCGTGGCTTAAGGAAGATTTTATCGATGCTCGAAAACCGGATCATCAATATATACCGGCGCTTCCAAAGGATAATCCATATTTGCCGCCGGAATATGTCCAAAACCTGCGGGCAATTTTTGATGAACACCAGCAGCGGAAATATATCGACGGGGATTGGACGATTTCCGACGACCCCCTGCAGATTATCCCGTATGCCGCTCTTAAAAATTGTATCGCAACCGATGAAGAACTGGCAACGACAAACGGCAAAGAATCGCTCGGCATCGATGTTGCCGAACTTGGAGACGATCAAACGGTATTCGCATTCTTCCGCGAAGGCATTTGTTATGAAATTCAAACATTTAAAAAGCTTCGCGTCGATGAGGTTGCCGAGCTTGCTAAAAATAAAATCCTTGAATGCAGTATAGACGCCGACCGGGTCGGGGTTGACGCCGTCGGCAACGGCGCCGGAGTGTGGGGAAATTTAACCGGAGCGGGGTTTAACGTTCAGCGAATCATTGCGGGAGCTTCGCAGGTTGAGGGAAAAGACAAACAAAATTTCAACAATTTGAAATCGCAAATGTGGTGGGAATTACGCAAGAATGTGCTCGATGTTGAGTCAGGATTTAAAATCCCAAACCGTCAATCCTTGATTCAGGATCTAACCGCAGTCAGATGTACCGTGGAAGGAGAAAAGAAAATAACGGTAGAATCCAAAGATAGGCTTAAACGGCGTATCGGCAGATCCACTGATGAAGGCGATGCCTTGGTAATTGCCAACTGGGTGCGGACACCGCGAAGTTCTGATCAGTATCACTTTGGGATTTTGAGATGATATCTTTTCAGTAATCATAATCAATTTCGACACTCGTAATCTTGTTGAAAATGGGATAAATGTTTGATCAGAGAACAACTACATAATCAATAACAATAAACAATCTCCAAGCAGCTTATGAACATCAGTTCAGTCATTAACAATCTCCGTGAAAATATAGCCAGGGCAATAGCTCCCGGTCCGTCCGGCTCCCGTTTCGATATCTTTCGCCCGAATAACGGAGTTGCTTCCAGAATGGGATTGCTCGACCGTCAGGGAAATTCGATGGAAATGCTGCGAGCTTTCAGGAGTTTGGTTTTTGCCTGCGTGAATGTCCGCGCAAAGGAAGTTGCCAACGCAGGGCGGCTTGGGAAATTCAGAGTTGTTGCTGAAACGGAGCCGGATGCCTACAAAGATATTCCGCTGGATCATCCCCTTTGCCAATTGATGCGAAAACCAAATCCCTATTTCACACGATGGTATTTGTGGTATCTCACAATTACTCACTTGGATTTAACCGGGAATTCATATTGGTGGATCGCCAAGGATAAACTCGATATTCCTCGAGAATTGTGGCCCATCCCACCCCAGTTTGTGAAGATTGTGCCCGGCGATCCCCGGATAAACGAAGGAATTATACGGAGTTACATCATTACATGGGGAGCCGGACAGACTGTTGAAGTTGCCGCGAAGGACATCATTCATCTCCGTCATCCCGACCCGCTGAATCCCTACTACTACGGCAGCTCACTTGTGATGAGGGCGGCTACCGAGGTTGATATCGATGACTTTATCGGAAAACACCAGCGTGAATTTTTTAAGAATGACGCCGTTCCAGCAGCAGTGGTTGAGTTTCCAACAATTCTCCATAAGGAAGTCCGGCGTGCCTTTGAAGACCAATGGATCGAGAAGTTTAACATGAAACCGGGACGCGTGGGTTATCTCGAGGGCGGAGCTAAAATCAGCACACTCATATCTCAGAAAGAGCTCGATTACCTGCAATCACGTGGAATCAACCATAAAATCATACAGGCGGTGTTCGGTGTGCCGGATTCAAAGCTCATGAGCGGAGAAGCCGTACTGGCAAGGGCAACAGCAGAAACACTTGATTACAATTTCCATAAAGAAACCATCGATCCGCTCCTGACGATGATTGATGAGCAATTGACAAACGACTTAGCGAGAGAAAAATTCGATCCCTCTCTTGTTATCAAACATGATTCTACAGTTCCGCGTGATCTTCGCTTACAGGCAGAGCTTGACGAGAAAGAACTTGCTATGGGAAAAGTCAGCATCAATGAGGTTCGTGAACGCGATGGATATAAACCCTTACATGGAGGCGAAGAACCGCTCATTCATGCAGGTCTTAAACCATTGTCACAATTAACGACAACTTAATTTCCCGATTTCAGACGCGATTAACGATATCTCTTCTTTAGAAAAAAATAAAAGGATTGTCCAATGAGTTCTCCAAAATTAGTCGAATATACAAAATCTGCGCTCGTCTCTGAATTTGAACTGCTGGTGCTGCAGGACATGAGAAAATATATCAACAAGCGATTATTCGGAAGCGTTGCGGTTTCGTTTCGGGAGGGTACGGTTTCAAACTACGAACGCAAAGAGACAGAAAATGTGGGGAGGTTTAACTTACCATCCACATGAGTGGTAAGCAACGTTAGTTAATAAAATAAACAAGGTCACTGAAAGAATCAGGGCGAATTATTGTGGGATAAACCGTAAAATTCGCCTTTTTCATTTTAATACAAATGAGGAAAAATTGTGGATCAACTGAGAACAATCAACACGATTAGTGAAAACGGCGAAGAGTATCGAACATCATTACTGAATGCCCTGAAGAAAGGTGAAAAGCCGCGGGTTGTAAAATCATTCAATGTGGGCTATAAAGAATTCAACGATGCAGAACGAACGATCACTGCTTACTGCAGCACGGTGGACCGCGATCGGTTCGGTGATACGGTACAACCGGCGGGAATGAAAAATCAAAATTACCGGCGTAACCCGGTCGTGCTTTGGGCTCATAACTACACCATTCCCCCAATCGCGAAATCATTGTGGGAGAAACCCGATGCGAAAGGCGTACGGATGAAAATGCAGTTCGACGTCCGCGAGGAAGCGATGGAAGTATATCGTCTGTATAAAGAGGGGTATCTCAACGCGTTCTCCATCGGGTTCCTCCCTATCGAGTATGAACAACTGTTTGAAGAAAAAGCGTTTACCGGATTTAATTTTATAAAGTGGGAGTTGATCGAAAACAGCGCCGTTCCCGTTCCGGCGAACCCTGCCGCTTTGCAGGACGCTTATGAGAAGGGGATGATACGGTCGGATTTTCTGATAAAATGTTTCGGCGACGCCTGTCCGGGCTTCCACGATTTTATCGAGGTAAAAAAAGAAATTCCGTCTGTCCAAAAATTCAGCGCCCAGGATGAAGTCGCCGCTTCCCTCACGTTTTTACTGAATAAGATGCGCGAACTTGAAAAGATGTTCACGAAAGCCGGCGCAAAGAACAAGTTTAATTTAGAAAATCCAATTGCGGTGGAGACTTTAGGGAAATCCACGACGTTCGATCCAGCCACATTGATGGAGGAAATCGCTCTCAGAGAAGTTAGCCGTATCAAGGGCAAAATATTTTAATAATCTCAAACACGAAAAGGAATGTAGTATGGAAAAAACCACAGAAGGAAACATCATCATGTCGGCAACGGAGTTGACAACGCTGCTCGAGCAACAGGCGCAAGCCGCAAGCGAAAAAGTTATCAAGGCGGCAAATCTGGATAAACCGGATGCTCCGCCGGTGAATCCGGGAACGGATATTCACGGCGGAAAAATGACGGTGACAGAAGCGCCAAAACACACAAAAATGATCCGTTATTTCAAAGCGCAAGCGGAAGGCGATATAGCCACCGTGAGAGCATTAACAGAAGGATCGGGCGTTGACGGAGGAAACCTGGTCCCGACTGAATTCGCGCAGGATTTACTCGTTGCGATTGAGCAGTATGGTATCTCGCGTCGAGACTGCGACGTCTACCCGATGACGTCAAACGAACTCGATCTCCGGACAGTAACCACGAAACCAACCATTTACCAGGTGGGTGAACAAATTGCGCCGAGCGAAGCAGGAACAAAGTTCGCCAAACCGGTTCTCACTGCAAAGGCGTTCGCAGGCGTTCAGGTGATGTCGAAGGAACTCTTTCAGGACAACAACGTCGCCCTTTACAACAAATTCGTGAATCTTTTCGGCGAGCAGTTTGCCGCGCGGGAAGACCAGGAAGTTTTGAATGGAACTACGTTCACCGGGATTCTAAAATCGGAAGCCAATGAGTTTATCCTCGCGGACCAGAGCATCGCCAATATCACCTACAAAGAATTGGTGAAAATCAAACGGTCGCTCTCTCCCGGCAAGCTGATGGGCGGCGGCAAATGGTATATGCATCGCACGATTCTCAGTCTTATCGAAGGGTTGACTGATTCAAACGGCAGACCAATTGTTGTCAATCCGTTCGGCGCCTCCGAGGCGACTCTCCTGGGCTATCCGATCGAATTAACGGAACAGATGCCCGCAACCGACGCTCCGAATTCGCCCTTCGTCATCTTTGGCAACCTCAAATGGGTGGCATTTGGCGACCGGCAGGACATCGAATCCCAGACATTGCGTGAAGGGACGGTTGCTTCGATAAATCTTGCCGAACAGCGATCATATGCAATTATGGTTGACGCCCGCTGGGGAGTAACGGTGATGATTCCATCGAACATTACAGTCGTGAAAACGCATGCCGCTTAAGTGAATCGCACTTAGCCGCATTCTGAAGTAATACGTAGGGTCCGATTCTCAACAACGGACAATGTCATAAAAAATAAACCCAGCTCTCTATTGTCCAGTTGGGGATCGGACTTTACTAATTTGCACGATCCGGAATTTAACAAAAACAATTCTTTCACATTATTTCAATAAATAAAATATGTCAGTTCAGCCCAGTACGAATGCTATTGTTGATCTCCCGGCAGTGAAATCATATCTCAAGATTTCCGGCTCGGATACCACCCAGGATGACAATCTTCAGACATGGATCAATCGTGTCTCAGATACTATCGAAAGAACAATCCGTGGTCCTGTTGCCGCTCAGAATTTTGCAGACGAGCTGCACGATGGCGATGGCACTTCGCGGATTGCAGTGTTCAATGCGCCGCTTGTATCGCTCCAGAATACCGTTCCTGAAGATGTGATGTACCGTGAGGATCCACTCGATGATTGGGTTGTATTGGAGGAAGAGATTAAGTACATCATCATCAAACCGGAAAAACCCTGGCATATCTACCTCTATCGATCATTTTTTCCTCAAGGGACACAGAATATTAAGCTCTGCTACCATGCCGGATACGAATCGATTCCTGGAGTGATTATACAGGTTTGCATCGAAGCCGTCGCAGAAATCTTTAAGGAATCAAATCAGGGATCGGGCCGGCTCGGTCAATCAAGCAGAGCGATTACATCCGGACACAGTAGCGGGGTTTCGGAAAACTTCTTCCAATTAGATGATAGACACATAGCCAGATTAGCGCCGTTTGTAAGACCGATGCCGTAACCTTAGAAATTCAATCGAATTTTTAAACTCAAAATACTTCCATCAATCACTATATGCCATCAGCGCGAAGAGAGATACAGGAAAAGTTAATCGATATCCTCGAAACCATAACGGTTTCGAACGGATATCATCACGATGTAGCAGCAGCAACGAAGAAGTTGAAAGGGATCGAGCAAATCTCATCGTTCCCGGAACTTTGCGTTATTGAAGGCGAACAGGTTTTCCATATTACCTCAGAGGAAGAAAATTTATATGAGGTTACTTCCACGTTCTCCGTGATCGGCTATGTGAAGGTAGGAACCGACGCGGATGACGCCGGAATACTCAGCGATGCGTGTGATGATTTGCTCGAGGATATCAGAGATGCACTTTTGGATAACGCAGGCGTGCTTTTCAGCGAAACCGCAGCCAAATCCATCCGTTTCCTTTCCGATGAGCCGGTCCTCGATTATCAGAATAACTGGGGGCATATCACGGTGAATTTCTCTGTGATGTATTATTACGGCACGGGAGCGTAACGATTTTATAAGTTAGTTTTTCGCACGACAGAATTTCAATCCAATAAAAATTATTAAAAGGAGTTTTACAATGTCATTAGGAAAAAACCGTAAACGCATTAACGTCAAAGGAGGCGGAACCCTCCAGATTCGAGAGTTGTCGCCGAACCCCACCGATACATTTTCAGATATCGGATACCTGGTATCATCGAAACTCACCGACGAACACACGATCATTGAACTCTCCGATGAGCGGGGCGATTTCATCGACGCAAAGTCGGGCGCCAGAAAGGTTCACTGGGAAACGACGCTGAAACAAAGCGGGATCGATGAGATCAATTTCCTGAAAAATGCCGATGGAAAATATTACGAGGTGTTCTACTCGGTTAAAACCGGTAACGATACCATGGTGCAGGAAATCTCCATGTGCCTCTGCAAAATTAAGCCCGGTCCCGTCCTTGAATTTAAATCCGCGACCGAGCGAACCATTCAGGTAACAATCTATGCTCTTGCGCCGGCAACGACGTTCACACGCACGCCTTCGGCGTATAATGTCGTCGCGCGCGAACCTTACTTAATCTTAGAAGGATTGAGCGCAACGGGCGTTCCTTCAGATACGGCATCGAGCGTTGCATCGGCAATCCTCTAAGAATTTTATCGAATCAATAATAACCTAATTTGGATGAAAACAGTAAAACGCTATAGGTTCAAACGGATGTTTTTCAGGCAAGAAGAGCTTACGTATGCCGAAGACGCGCAGGTTAAGAAATGTATTTCCAAAATCGCGGAGATCAGTTCCGGCAATGTCACTCTCTTCGACGTGATCGGTTCAATCTATGACACGGGATTATTGGAGGAACTGTTTGCTGTCATCCTCAAACCCGATCACAGAACGAAATTCCATCAGATTTGGAATTGGTGGTGGGCGAGATATTACGGGATAACTCTTCACCCCGAAATTCCCATGAACGGCAGAAAACCGATTATCGGACTTTTAAAAAACTCCGAGATTATGGAGGTGCTGGCGGATTTTTTCGTACTCAACACGAACTGGATGAACGGCTTGGAAAATTTAAAACAGGTCTCAATTTCCGGTTCGTGAGCGAGACGACTGACGTTGAACCCTTAACAAATCATGAAATTCTCTACCTGCTCTGCGAAGGCGATATAACCCACGCCGGTATCATCCGGGATTTACCGGCAGAAGAAGTATATCGATGGATGCTGCTACGATTGCGGTATGCGCAGAGGGTTTCAGATCGGAACGATTCAATGGTTCTAGATAATTTAGAATAATGTGTGTGATTCTATCACATCATTATTTCCGGCACAATCAATTCAAAAATTTTATTAACTATGCCAAACACTAAAACTCCTTTATCTCCAAATCTAAATGGAACACTCTCGGAAACATCGGCTGCCTACGATCGTTTCCATCAGTTTGTGCGGCTCACTCAGATGGATCTCCTTGATTTGAAAAAAACATTTGACGACGCCGAAATATCAATCGATAGATTTAATTCGTCACTCGGTACTGTAAAAGATTCAGCTTCAATCAGGGAAAACACGGAGCAATCCCTTTCAAAAAGCGAACAGACCCGCCAAAACAGGGAATTAGATCACGTCAACAAGATCTCTTCTCTCCTCCGGTTTGCGTTTGCAGATTCAGGCGATAAATTTATCGAATCGTTATTGAAAGCAGTTCAAATTGTCAGCCGCATAGTGTCGATGCTGAAACTATCCGATTCCGGCGAAAGCAATTCTCCAATCCTTCCATCCATCGGCGGGATCGCTTCATTATTTTCTTTATTTGGTGAGGGTGTTTCTGCCGGGAATTTTGCGATGAACGTCGCTGGCGGAACGCGAAATAGGGGTACGTCTATTAACGATCTATTCGGAGGTTTTAACGCATCCGGACTGAATTTTGCTTCATCCAATTTAAATCCGCTGCTCTCGGAGATTCGTTCTCTCAGAAATCAAAATATCCGGCTAATCGACGCCGTACAGAATCTGGAAATTCAAGCGCCGATAATTTTGGAAGGAACTTTGAGCGGCCAGGAATTTTTGCGGAAGGAAATGCCGGCATTCGATTCTTTTAATTCAAAGAAAAAGATATGAAAATCACTTTGGGAATCCGGGGCGATCTGCGGCGCGATATAACCCCGCTCCTCGACGAGGATTCAAAAATAATCCTCATGCAGGAATTAGAGCGCGATGCGTTTGAACGGACAGTTGAAGACCTGACCCTTCGGGCATCGAACATGGATGGATATTTTACCGAGATATTCCGGTATGGAACGGCGTCAACGCGATATGAAGTCACCGTCAGCGAAGAAATGCGCACATTGTTCCGCGGCGAGATCGATAACGAATCGATCCGGTTTGACGCAAAAGAGCTATGGGTGGAGCTGAATGTATTTTCGATGAATCACCGTTTCTGGGATAGAGCGAAAAGAACAAGAGTAAATTTATGTTTTACTCCCGATGAAAAATCAATCATTACGATGGGTGTAAAGGAGCTGATTCTGCGTGAACTGAGCTCCGGCAGAGTTGATGCGGAAAATCAGCCGTTATTTCAGGGCGATATGTTCAGCGATTTTACGATAGCCGACCAATACGCCTACCGGCAGATACGTTTTTATGCAGATACCGATGATTCACTAATCGGCAACAACGGCAAGTTTGCCAATCTCGATCCATCAACAACGATATTCGATTTACTGACCGCCATGAGCGTGTACTATAACGCCGAGTTCTTCATTAATCCGGAGACCGAAGAGTTCACCATGAACAGGCGGCTCTCCCCCACCGGCCATCAGGGCAACCTAGATGGGTGCGTTCTCGATGATTCGAAAATTGACGTGCTCTATTTAGATCGAAGTAAGTACGATTATATTTATACGATGATCGCAATCGCGGAGCCGCCGTCTCCCCTCTTCGATCGTTTCGACTATTCATCCGCCGGAGCCGATTTCATTCTTCATGTAAATCCGACAGGAAAAGAAAAATGCTTCAAATATTTTCTTACCTGCCTGATAAATGACACGGAGACAATGCCAAGCGTTCCGCTCATGGTAAACGTTCCAGCAACAAAGATAACCACGGATGATGTCGGCTTTACAAATGTAAGCGCATGGGATGTGCGGCTCACGATACCCGCGGGATACCCCGGGACAACAAAAAGATACCTCTACCGGACTGAAGCATTGCCCTCGGGCTCCACGCAATTAGAAGGACCGGCAATACCTATCGTCTCAGTTGCTGCCGGATCGCCGTGCCTGGTTACAACGACAATCCCGCATTATTTTTCCAAAGGCGATACGGTGAAATTCACCAATACTGGAAGCACGCCAAACCTGAATGGATCGTATGCGGTCGCCGAAGTAAAGAGCGATAAATCGTTTACAATAAATATTATCATTGCTATCGCGGGAAACCGTGGCACGGTTAAAAAAATAATTGGTCCCGGAGTGGTCGATCTCCCCAATGTTTATTTCCTTGCGGAAATCGATGGCAATCTCCCCGTGTCATACAGGGATGGGACGGAACATTATCCCCGTTGCGATACCTCGCGCGTCATGAAGCAAGCATCGCCTCTCGCCATTTCAGCATGGATAGGGTACGATGAAACATATTTTCCGCACCAGTGGAAAACGCCCATCCTTGATGTTGAAGGAGGAAGAAATACGCCCTCGGGAAAAATTTTCGACGCGCTGCCGAAATTGAATTTTTGTTCCCCAAATTTCCCCGGGCAGCCAAACCCGTATAATCTTTACGATGTATTTTCATTTTTCACCAAAGACAACGAGCTGGATAAATTAACGATGCAATGGGAAAACCTTCTTACAACCATTCGCGGGATCTCATGCAAGGTGAAAGGAATAAACTTCCGTGTGGGTGATGAAATTGGATTAAGCGCCAATCTTCCCTTCAGTGATGCGCTTGATTTGCATCCCCGCCTTCTCGTCAAAAAAGCGGCAATCGATTTAATCAATGAAGAAACAGAACTGGAGCTGATAAGCTTATGAGCGAACGAAATCCGTCAATTAATTATTACGCTGGCAGCGGAACTCCACGGCTCATCGCAATCAAATCGCTGATCTACGAAAGCGCAAGCGATACGACGTTTACAGAATCCACAATTCAGGAGGATGAAGGATCGCCGGTGAATATTGCGAGCTCCGAGATTGGAAATCCCGCAGTTATTCTCACGGAAAGTCCGAACGATTTCCAACAGGGAGATTGGGTGAGAATCTCCGGGCACTCCGGCAGCATACCGGATATCAACGGGATATACCAGGTGCTGGAGAAACCTGATCCAAGCACCATAAAAATTGGCGTAAATCTTACGACAGGGGGAACGGGTGGCGCCGTACGGTGGACTTCTGCTTTTCTTGAACGGGGTTTGACGCCCAATCAGAGAATTGTTGTTGATACGGGTGATTTCGTGAGTTATGCAAAAATTTTATCCGTCGATACCACTGTCGAATCCGCTCCCGTTATAATTATTGATCGATGGAGCAACGGGGTTCCTCAAAACGGATCGATCTTTTCCGTCGATGGTTATATTGCCGATCTTCCGCGATGCGGAGAGATGACAGAGGCGCACACACCATACGGACTTGTTCATAATCTTTATCGCGGACGCAAAAGTTCAAAACAGTTCGGCTGGACGTACCGGTGCGCCTTTGATTATTCAAAATATTTTTCCGCCGACGCTGTCCTTGCGCTGATCGAGCAGTTAAATATCGGACCGGATGACTCCCTCATCCTTATTCCCCGGAACGATGCGCCGGAGTATCAGTACAACGTCTTCTACAAGGATGATATTCAGGTGAGTTTGTTTGGGCGAAGTCCGGGATACCGGAAAGTTATTCTCTCATTCGAAGGGATGGAGCTGCAAAGTTTTCCCAAACCCCTCACCGGTTACGGCGCGGCGTATGGATGGAATTACGGAGTGGGGTTATAAATATAACATTTGGTTGAAACGTCATCACGATCCCGACCGCTTTACCCGCCGCTTTTTGGCGGGGGTCGGGAGTTGCAATCTCCTAATATAAATAATCTGTCGTTCTTTCTTTTTTCTTGAGAAAAAATGAAAGAACCAAAGAAAAACTCAAGGCTCCAGAATCAATGCCTGAATAATTGTATCTTTTTTGCGAACAAACAAACTCACCCGTCCCGCCAAATACCTCTATGACGGGACGGGCTCGACCAGTGTTTGTTCTTAATATATGCGATGCAATTATTCCGGGCGGCATTGATTCTGATGCCATAAACAGCAATTACGCCTGTCAAGTAAATCTATCTTGCGGGTTCGTTCCCCTCAATTTTCAAGGAGGGGGTCAGGGGGTGGTCTGTCTCCGTGGTTATCAGATACCTGGTACTCAACGCCATTTGACGCGAAGCGTCATGCTGGCATTCCCCCGCAGTCCGTGGCGGCGGAATGGGAACAATAAATAATGTAGCAACCGTCATCGCGATCCCTACCACTTTACCCGCCGCTTTTTGGCGGGGGTCGGGAGTTGCGATCTCCTCACATCGATGTATGTTACGAGATTTCGAATCTCGCCCAAGCGACTGAAATGTCAAATGGTGTAGTAGGGGCTATCTAAAAAGAAAGAATGAGTCATCCTGAACTTGTTTCAGGATCCAATAAAATGTGAGAATAGATGCTGAACCGCCTTCAGCATGACTCAGTTCCTTCGTCAATAATTACGATTTTCAATTTTAACAACACAACGGAGCAACAATGGCAAGAAAAGGAACAACAAAATTAAATCTCGGCACATGGAGCGATAAAGAAAACCCCGGCGCCGGCTCGCAGGACGTGGATAACACCGCGCTCAACGGCAACTGGATCAAACTCGATACCTCGCTCGGCGCAGGACATAATGCCGATGTCACCCATAAAAACGCTATCATCGATGCAGCTAATCTCAAATCGTCTGTCGCGGATGGATTAACGCTCGTGCAGGATTCCGGCACGAAAAAACTCAAGGTCAACTCTTCCGGAATCGGCACGACTCAACTCGCTGATGGTTGCGTTACAACAGCAAAAATCGCCGATGACGCGGTTACAACCGCCAAGCTTGCAACGTCGGCGGTTACTACCAACGAGCTTGCCGATAGCGCAGTTGCAACTGCCAAAATACAGGATAGCGCCGTGACAGAAGCCAAGATTGCCGATGGCGCTATCACATCGGCGAAACTTGCCTCCGGCGCAGCGGCAGGTTCCGGCTATATGATATTTAATGATATGCGTCTGGCGGCGTTGACGCCGGGATCTTCCGCCGCAATCGTCTCGGAGTGGGAAGAAACAAGCGCAACTCCAACGGTGAAATTCAGCGCCCTTGTCCACCCGCGCCCCGGCGATAAATATCTCAAACTGATTGCCCATGCGAAGACATTAAACTCGAAGGGTTGGCGGGTTGAGCTGAATTACGGCGGGACCGCTGTCACTGCGACAGGATTTAATACCTCCTACGATGTTATGACGCATGAGGTAATCCTGCAAATTGATATCAGCTCGATCAGCTCACCCGATACTGTCGTGGAAGCACAGGTAAAATTATCCGTCATCAACATTACAAACTCCGCCTATATGACCGATGTCGTGCTGATGGTGACCCCGAACTGATTATGAAAATAACGTTTCCCGATACGCTCGATACGCTTAACCTTCAGCCGGATCGGTTGAAGAAAAATGATGCTGATTCGTCTCATGTGCTTCGTCCCGATGATATTCTCTACATCGTCGATGAGCTGGAGCATAAAATCGGCGCGAATAACTCCACCGATCCCGATTCAATGGATTACAGAATTTCGGCGCTGGAGGAACAGGCGGCAGCGCACGGAGCGACAATTGCTTTTCAACAATCGTTAATCGCTGCACAGCAAGCGCTGACTCGCGCTCTGCTGCATCATTCAAATAAAACCAGCGTAACAACAACCGGCACGCTCATTCAATTCACCGTGCCGATGAATGCAGATTATGTCATCCTCGGTAATTGTTACAACGCGGCGGGTGAATTGACGGGATACGTTGTCAGTAATCAAACACCGGCGGGATTCACCATCACGCCGGATGAGGACGGCACGTTCGAGTGGGCGGCTGTGCAGGTGAGTTAAAGGGAATGGGGTTAGGAACTCACACACTCATCGTCGTCATTGCGAATCCGCCTCCCGCCATCTATTAACGGGAGGCGGACGTAGCCTGCCCGACTCCGTCGTTGGGGCGGGCAATCTCCTCACATCAATGCAAATTAATAAACATCAATAATTTTACTCCTGATTCCCACCGTCCGCAGACTTTGTAAAAAACCTGATTCATCGATTAAACTAGATGCAAAGTTTCGCATTTTACATCGATATGAGGAGATCGCGACGCGGTGAAACTGCTCGCGATGACTTTTCACACGGTCTGTCCGCGGTGGGAAGCCAAGAGGAGATAAACAACAATACTATCTATCCATAATATTTCAACAATTGCCCGATTATGAAAACTTTCTCTATCATTTTTTATTTTTTTGCGTGTCTATCATTAGTTCAAACACAGATCAGACAGAATAACATTCTCAACCTTAAAAAACTCAGCGCCGATACCGCCGCGCTGCGCCGGGCATATATTGGCGGTACGCTGCAAACGTTTTCCAGCGCCGATTCAGAACTTACCGTTGAGCACGGCGTGCATATTAAACGAGGAGTGAGGGTGGACGGGGGTGTTGAGGGCTCGACGATGACGTTGAGAAACAGCCCGATAGGATCAATGCTCATCATAACTGATACAACGAATAATAAAAACACGTCAAGTCCAGCGCAGGCTACAGATACTTCCGCTTTTAATTTTTCGTTCACTGGTACTCATAAGCCTATATTATCAATCATAGGTGTAAACGGAAACCCAGAATTAGTAGTTGATAGCACGGGGATGCTAGGTATCGGAGTGTTACCATCACAAATACTTCATACGCAAACTTCAACGACTCCTAGTTGGATTAATGAAGTATATGGGGGAAGTTCAGTTTTTCCCACGATCACAGGGAAAAAAGCTGGTGGAATACCGAACTCTCCTACCGCCACCAGTGCGAACAGTACATTAATCCGGCTTAGTGGAAGTGGATACACTGGGACAGGATTTACAGGGTCGAAAGGAATAATTGATATTATGTCCGCAGAAAACTGGTCAACTACGTCGAATGGATCTTATATCAGATTCTGGACGACTAAAATCGGGACAACAAATGTGGTTGAGAGAGTGAGGATAGACGATAATGGAAACTTTGGCTTGGGAACTTCAACCCCTAATCTCGCAATGGATATTTTAAAAGGATTTGCAATTAGAGATTCGACCCCGACCCAAATAGCTTCAAATCAGAATGATTATGCAATTGGGACAGTCTCGATTTTAAGGCTTAATACAGATATATCGAGAACAATTTCCGGATTTAACAATGGATTTCCGGGAAGGTTTTTATATATAATAAACACCGGCTCAAATAATCTGATTTTGTCAAATCAGAATACTGCCTCCCAAGCTCAAAATAGAATAATTTCGGGTAACGGCAGCGATATTACACTTGCTAGTGATCAATCAATCATATTATGGTATGACAACACTAGCCAAAGATGGAGAAGGATCCAATAAATGAATGAAATTGATAAAACTGAAATCAAACAAATTATTTCCGAAGTTGTTGAACCCTTGGTAGGGAAAATCGACCGGGTCAGCGAAGAAAATAAAAGAATAATCCAGTTCTTGTTTGGTATAGGTGGGAATGACGGAATTGATGTTGAGTTTAATAAAATGAAAAACAATTTCGATCAATTTAAAACTTTTCGAACACAGGTTATTACCATATTTGCTACGCTACAAATTGTAACAATTATTATCTTTCAGATTATTTTATTGTGGGTCAAAGGCAAATTCATGAATTAGATTTTATTGAGATAACTTTTTACAGAATAAATTAACATGATTAAAATTATTATACTTCAGACATTCATTCTTAATAAAATCGAAATCAACCTCATAACTTGTATTGGTTGACTCGTCTATATATCTAATATCGGAGAAATGATACCTTAAAAAATCAAAGTATCTTATTGAATCGACCCCCGATTGGATATTGCCATAAATCCAGAATTCCGTAAAAATAATCAATTCTCCACTCGATTGGAGAAGATTTTCTAAACCTAATAATACATAATAATCAAAACCCTGGGTATCTATCTTAATGATTGTAGGGACAATTTGAGATTCGGCTATAAATAGGTCAATGGATATAACAGGCACATCAACGTGATTTCGTCCAGGGGTATGATAGAGTCGATGATCTCCTTGATTGTCGGATGCTAAAAATAATTTACTCGAACCCTTATAATTTGCGATGGCAGTGTTGTACGTGTGGACATTTCGAATATTATTCAATTTGATATTTTCATTAAGTACCTCAAAGATAGGTAGGTATGGTTCAAACGAAATAATTTCCCCATCTAATATTTTTGATGACGCAAGAAGTGAATAGTAACCAATATTAGCACCAACATCGAACAAAATTGAATTTGGTTTAAGATTTTCTAAGAATAACTTACTTTCGTAAGGTTCATAATTAGCGGCAGCGATTTGTTTTCCAACAAAATCATCATTGCTATCATAATAAAAATCAAATCCATATTGTTGGTTCTTAGTCTTAATTAACATTTAGCATCGGATTAAAAATTATAATTTTATTAGGTGAATATTTATGGAAGAATTCAAAGGCTATCTTACACAAATGATATTTCGATGGTTATTGAAGATTATCGGCGGTTATTTCGCGATTGATGGAATTGTGAACGCTGGGACCAAGGATGCACTTTTAGAAATATCAACTGGAATATCAGCCGTAATCATCGGCATTGTTATCAGCATGCTAAATCATAAAAAAGTGTATCGAATGGAACCCGATAAATGAAAAACATTCATTTCTTTTTCAATAATAAACACGCCAAACCAGCAGCTGCGGGTGCCTCATTAGATTTATATTCAATATCTGCTAAATCTATTTCTTTGCAAAGACTCCATCCGTGATTCTCATAAATGAAGAAATCAAGTTGATGTACATAACAACTCGATCTATTTATTAGACGATGAAGTCTGTTACTATCATACTGGATGAACCACTCATAATCAACTCTTTTTCCGAACGGTACTGTAATTATTAATTTCCCATGAGATTTTAAAATTTTTGTTAATTCTACGATTGCTATCAAATCATCATCATAACTCTTAATAAATTTATCTTCTTTGAAGTAAACATCATTATTAAAACCTACGTGTTCAATCGTCGATATACACAAGATAGAATCGAAGAATGAATCTGAGAAACATTCAATTTTTCTCAGGTCTCCCTGGTATTTTTTTATTTTCGGGCTTATCCCTTCGTTCACAACGATGTCGTAACCATAAAGATCTTTCAAGGGTAGATTGGTAATTTCATTAATATAGCGTGGTTCTGCGTATGCATAACCTACGTCCAATACTACTTCATCTGATCGGAGGCAGGATAAACCCCAAGGAATTTCTATAGCTCGCTCAGTATCCTTAAAAGCGTAAGGCTGATAGGGCAAAGTGAATTGTACAATGTTTTCTTGATTTGATTTAAACATAATCTGTGGATAAAGATAATACAAAATTTAATAAACTAAAATTTATAAGTCAAATAACAAAATAATCGAATTCATTTTTGAAACCCCCTCCCTCCCATGCACCTCTTACTCAACCGTTATTATTCATCTGCCTATGATACCATAGGGCGGTTATATATTGATGACCGGTTTGCATGTTACACGCTGGAGGATGAGTATCAGCCGGTCAAGGTGGCGGAAGAAACGCGCATCCCGGCGGGATGCTATACGCTGGGATTGTGGGAGAGTCCTAAATTCTCTGCCAAATACGGTCATGCGATGATATGGGTAAAAGATGTGCCCGGGTTTACGAATATCCTCATCCATTGCGGCAACACCAAAGACGATACTGCTGGATGCATCCTCGTCGGCGATAGCGCGCACATCCATCCCGGCTCGCCTAACTTCCTTGCGGATAGCCGCAAGGCATACGCCAGAATCTATCCTGTTATTGCGGAGGCGATACGGGATGGGAGAGTAGAGTTAACGATTAAAAATGCGGTATGATGAATTTTTGATTACGGTACATTTAGGCAAAACTCGGATGGCTGGTCAAGTTGAAAAACAAATTTGGAGTTCATAGATCATTTTGAGCGCATAAAACCTGACGATATCTAACTCGATGGTAAAGGAGAACATTTTGTAAATTTATACGTTATATACTATATGATATTATATCTGATTTCTTCAAATTTTGGGCAACTTTTGTAAAAAATAAAACATAGAATAATGAAAAATGTGATTTCCATCACATTTTGAGTTAAAATTGATTTATCGTGTATTTATTAAGCAT